>NZ_JAACFS010000036.1 GCF_029051645.1 Bradyrhizobium sp. CSA112 | reverse complement strand
GCGAGACGGGGTGGGGTGACGGTCCATCCACGCGAACAGTGCCCGAGTGGAGAGATCACCCCACCCCGTCTCGCATTTCGCTACGCTCCATGCGATCCGACCCTCCCCCTCCAGGGGAGGGTAGCCAACCCGCCAAAAAATCCCTTCATTTCCTTGTCATTTCGCCCCTTTGGGGCTAAAAGCCCGCCACGTCCGCAGCCCCCGCACCCCTGGAGGCTTGCTGTAGGGCGCCAACGGGCCGCGATGCGGCCTTTAACTTTTTAGAAAACAAGGACTTAACACGATGGCGACCGTCAAGGAATTGAAGGCGACCGCGCGTCCGCAGAGCGGCAAGGGGGCCGCCCGGGCAGAGCGTCGCGCCGGGAGAGTGCCCGGAGTGATCTACGGCAACAACCAGCCCCCCGTGACCATTTCGGTCGACGACAAGGAACTGCGTCAGCGCATTCTGGCCGGCCGGTTCCTGACCACGCTGTTCGACATCGACCTCGAGGGCAAGAAGCATCGCGTGATTCCGCGCGACTTCCATCTCGATCCGGTGAAGGACTTCCCGCTCCATGTCGACTTCCTGCGGCTCGGCGAAGGCGCCACCATCCGCGTCAGCGTTCCCCTGCACGTCGTGAACGGCGAAACCTCGCCCGGCGTCAAGCGCGGCGGCACCATCAACATCGTCACCCATACCGTCGACCTCGAATGCTCGGTCGACAACATCCCGCAGTACCTCGAAGTCGATGCCGGCGCGCTGGAAATCAGCTACTCGCTGCATCTCTCCGACATCAAGCTCCCGACAGGCGTGAAGGCGCTCTCGCGCGAAGACGCGACGCTGGTGACCATCGTGCCGCCGTCCGGCTACGCCGAAGAACAGAAGGCTGCTGCTGCGGCTGCCGCTGCAGGCACGGCTGCTCCGGCGGCAGGTGCCGCTCCGGCTGCTGCCGCGCCTGCGGCAGGTGCAGCGGCTCCGGCGGCTGGCGCGAAAGCGCCGGCTGGCGGCGACAAGAAGAAGTAAACAGCGGCAGGATGCCGCGTCATGCGCCTGTTTGTCGGTCTCGGTAACCCCGGTTCGAAATACGCGAATAACCGGCACAACATCGGGTTCATGGCCGTCGATGAAATTGCGCGGCGTCACGGTTTCGGACCGTGGCGCCGCCGTTTTCAGGGCGAGACTTCCGAAGGCGCGCTCGGTGGTGAAAAGGTCGTTCTGCTTCGGCCGACCACCTACATGAACGAGTCCGGGCGCGCGGTTCAGGAAGCCGCGAACTTCTTCAAGCTGTCCGCCGGCGAGATCACCGTGTTTCAGGACGAACTCGAACTGCCGGCAGCGAAAGTGCGCGTCAAGATCGGCGGCGGCATTGCCGGCCACAACGGGCTGCGCTCGATCTCCTCGCATATCGGCAATGACTATCGCCGGGTGAGACTCGGAATCGGTCATCCCGGCATCAAGGAACTGGTGCACAGCCACGTGCTGTCGGACTTTGCGAAAAGCGACCGCGCCTGGGTGGAAGCCTTGTGCGCGGCGGTGGCCGAGAATGCCGGACTGCTGGCGACAGGCAAGGATTCGACGTTCCAGAACAAGGTGCATCTGGCGCTGCAGGCGAAGGGAATTTTCGACAAGGACGAGGATGGCGGGCCATAGGCTCACCTCGTCATCGCCGGACTTGATCCGGCGATCCATCCTCTCAAGGAAGATGGATACGCGGGTCAAGCCCGCGTATGACGACCGTAAATCAAATCACGCGCCGCGTTGTAGCGCGAAAGATCGGAAAGCACGATGGGATTCAAATGCGGTATCGTTGGCCTGCCCAATGTCGGCAAGTCAACGCTGTTCAATGCGCTGACCGAGACGGCAGCGGCGCAGGCGGCGAATTATCCGTTCTGCACCATCGAGCCGAATGTTGGCGAGGTTGCGGTGCCTGACCCCAGGCTCGACAAGCTGTCGGCCATCGCCGGATCGGCCCAGATCATTCCGACGCGGCTGACCTTCGTCGATATCGCAGGCCTCGTTCGCGGCGCCTCGAAGGGGGAAGGCCTCGGCAACCAGTTTCTCGCCACTATCCGCGAGGTCGACGCGGTCGCGCATGTGGTGCGGTGTTTCGAAGACTCCGATGTCACGCATGTCGAAGGCAAGATCGCGCCATTGGCCGACATCGAGACCATCGAAACCGAACTGATGCTGGCCGACCTCGACAGCCTGGAAAAGCGCGTCGACAACCTCGCCAAGAAGGCCAAGGGCAACGACAAGGATGCCAAGGAGGCGCTCGATCTCGTCAACCGCGCGCTGGTGCTGCTGCGCGACGGCAAGCCGGCGCGGTTTCTGGAGCGCAAGCCGGAGGAAGAGCGCGCCTTCGGCATGCTCGGCCTCCTGACGTCCAAGCCGGTGCTCTATGTCTGCAACGTCGAGGAAGGCTCGGCCAAGGACGGCAACAGCTTCTCAAAACAGGTGTTCGAGCACGCCAAGAAGGAAGGCGCGGTCGCGGTGGTGATCTCCGCCAAGATCGAATCCGAGATCGCGACCCTGTCACGCGAAGAGCGCGCCGATTTTCTCGAGACGCTCGGTCTCGAAGAGGCCGGCCTCGACCGCCTGATTCGTGCCGGCTACCAACTGCTCGACCTCATCACCTATTTCACCGTGGGCCCGAAGGAGGCCCGCGCCTGGACCATCCACCGCGGCACCAAGGCGCCGGCGGCGGCCGGCGTGATTCATACCGATTTCGAAAAGGGTTTTATCCGGGCCGAGACCATCGCCTATGCCGACTACGTCGCGCTGAACGGCGAAGCCGGCGCCCGCGATGCCGGCAAGCTCCGCCTGGAAGGCAAGGAATATGTCGTCGCCGACGGCGACGTCATGCATTTCAGGTTTAATACGTAATGTCGTAGCCCGGATGGAGCGAAGCGCAATCCGGGGCAACTCTCGTTCCCGGATTTCGCTTCGCTCCATCCGGGCTACGGTTCTTACCGCATCTGCCCCTGATCGCGGATCGCGCCGAGATGCTCGTTGATGCGGAAGACGATCAGGATGAATTCCGCGGCGATGCGCGAAAACACCACGCCGACCACGACACCCGCGATCGAGGACAGCAGCAGGATGAATCCGCCGAACGGGCTGATCGCCATCGCGGCAAGCGCCGAAAAGATCCCGGATAGGCCGAACAGCACGATCAAGCCAATGACAAGCCAGTAGAAAGTCTTGATGATCGTGGGGGTGATGAAGCGGTCCCACTGAAACAGATCCTGAAAATCGAACATCGATGGTTCTCCGGCGAGTCAAAAACCTAGTCCCAGATGGCACAGGGCTAGCCCCGAAAATTGCTTCGGGCAAGTCAGGGCGAGCGCCGGAAGCGGTACTCACCGCTGGCGAGCGAGCCATGCGGGTGGGCGGGTTGAGATTGCCGCAAATAACGGCCACAATCGGGCTTCCTCATAACAATCCTCAATCCATGACAACGCTGACCTTCGAAGACTTCACGCCCGGCCATTTCGGCACGTTCGGACCGCGCCACGTCACGCGCGAGGAGATCCTGGCCTTTGCCGCCGAATATGACCCGCAGCCGATGCATCTGGACGAGGCGGCGGCCAATGCGTCGATGCTCAAGGGGCTGTCCGGTTCGGGCTGGCATCTTGGCTCCCTCATGATGCGGATGCTGTTTGACGGCTTTATCGGCCGCACCGCCTCGCTCGGCTCGCCCGGCGTCAACGAGATGCGCTGGCTGGCGCCGCTGCGCCCGGGCGACGACCTGACGCTGGATGTCGATGTCGCGGAGGCCAGGATTTCGAAGAGCCGTCCCGAAACCGGCATCGTGACCTTCAAGGGTACGATCCGCAACGCGGCCGGCGTGGTGCTGTGCGAGATGGAGTCGCCGATCATCGTGCGCCGGCGCGCCGAGGCGGGAGCGGATTAGCGATGCGTTTCTTCGAGGACATCGAGATCGGCGCGCAGCGCGAATTTGGCTCGTTCACCTTCACCGCCGACGATATCAAGAAGTTTGCCACGCAGTTCGATCCACAGCGTTTTCACCTCGATGAGGAGGCGGGCCGCAAATCCCTGTTCGGGGGACTGGCTGCATCGGGCTGGCATGTCGCCGCGGTCTGCATGAAGCTCCTGGTCGCCGACGGCAAGCGCTTGACGGCGGAGGCTGTCGCGCGCGGTGAGAAGGTCGCGGTGTGGGGACCATCGCCCGGCTTTCGTGAGTTGCGATGGATCAAGCCGGTACTGGCCGGCGACACCATCCGCTTTTCCAACCGGGTCGAAACCAAGCGGACCTCGGAGAAGCGTCCCGAATGGGGTATTCTGCAGGCCCGCAATACCGGCACCAACCAGCGCGGCGAGGTGGTGTACTCGTTCCTCGCGACCGCATTCGTGCCGCGGCGGAATGCGGGTTAATTGTGGTCCGGCGAAGCATGGTTAGCCAATTGTTTCGTTAGTGCTTCGTAATCCACGACTCCACGAAACCGAATTTTTGCTAACGCATTTTGAACTTTCTGCCTGCCAAATGCGTCTCAGGGGAAGTACCGAGGGGATCACCATGGCAGATCGCAGCAGCCTGAAATTCGTCGGCTTTATTTTCGCAACCGTCACGCTGGCGGTGATGTTGACCGCCACAATGGTGGTGAAATCCTATGCCGACGGTGTCTACACGATCGAGAACACGGCGTTCGTCCGCCAGTAGTTGCGGATCGGATAGCCAAGATCGGATAGCCAAGAGCGCTGAAGTTCAGCGGCTCCAGATCAGCGTCATTGCCACGACCGCAAGCGTCAGCAGTCCGACGAAGCGGATCACGAGCGTGCCCATGCTGTGCGACGATTGCCGCAACGGCATTGAATTCATGTTGTCTGGCTGAACGTTTTGCATCGCCGGTGTGTCCCCAAAAAGGTGCCTGCCGCCACGTGACGACATCCGTCCTTGGACGGGACCGTGCTTATAAAGTTCAGATCGAACACTGCCAAACGAAACCGCCGCGCTCCCATACGGAACGCGGCGGAGTGTTAGATTTTTGCAACGATCGAAATTAGCCGTTGCGCAGACCGTCAGCAGCGCGCTTCCACTGCGTGACATTGTCGGCGATCATGCGCGTCGACTTCATCGCGGCCTGGCTGAGCTGCGCATAGCCCGAAATCTCGCGCTGGACGCGCTGGCCTTCGGCATGCAGCAGGTCGCGGAGGCTTTCCAGTTCGGAAATCAGCTTCTCGATTTCCGCCAGCGAGGTGCCGGCGACGCGCTGGATCAGCGAATTGACGTTGTTGACGGTGGCTTCGGCGTTGGCGTCGAGCGGGGCGGTCTCCGCAGCGACCGCCGGCCGGCGCAGATAGGCGATGTCGTTGCGAACGAAGTCGCGGATGCCGGCCTCGACTTCGGATACGGCGGCGAGATCGCTGTCGACCTCCGTGTTTGATTCAACCTGTTCGGAGCGATTGATGGCGTTCATCGGCTATTCCTCTGTTTCGCTTTCAGGCGAGCGCGGACGTCCCCCGCACGACGAAGTGGAGCGGATCCCATCTGTCCTGCCGATTTTGGCCGCATCTGGGCCAATCTGCGGCAATGGTCGATCATTCTCGAACGTTAACCATTTGGGGTCGAAAAAACCCGCCAAATCAGCGGGTTTTCGCCCCTACCAGCTACGCTTGAAGCCGGCGCTGATGCTCTTGTTGGCGGCGCCCGAGGGCGTTTCGCCGATCGATCCGGAGATCGTGACGCCGTCGAACAGCTTCTGCTCGGCGCCGACTTTGCGGAGCCATTTGTCGTCCGATGTCGACAGATGCTGGCCAGCGATCAAGCTGGTGCCGGTATCGGCGATGCTGAGCCTTGCCGACTGATCGGTCTCGTAGCTCCGTTCCGGATGGCTGATGATGCCGGGCACCGGCACGATGCCCTGCTGGATAAGGTTGTAGTCGTTCTTCAGGGTCAGCGAGTATTCCTCGCTAAGCGATAGCGATTTGCTCAAGGAAGTGCCGAGCTTGCTCTGCTCCGATCCGGGGTCGATGCGGGCTTCGACCGCGGTCGTGTCCCAGATCGAGGCGACGCCGGGGGCGGTGATCGCCGCCCAGGCGGTGCCGGACGATTGCGGCAGGCTGCCGCCATTGGCGAGTTTTTCCGAGAGCAGTTCGGACGTCGTCGCCGCGCCTTGCCTTGCGACCGTCATGTCGGCGCCGACGCGCGCATCCCAGAACGGCGTGATCGATTGCTTGACCGACACAGCGGAGGTGCCGTTGGTCCTTTCATCGGCGGACCACGAGGCGTCCACGCTGCCAACGCCTTTCGATGCAGCGCCGCCCTTCGGCGTCTGAAAGATCAGGGTTGATGCATCGACATTGAGCTGGCTCCAGTCGAGCTTGCTGACGTCGATGTCCTTCATGATGTCGGCGTCGTTGACGCTGGGAGCCGCCGCGGCTTCTTCTGCCGCGGGCTCGTCCTGATCGTCGTCCGCCGGCGGCGTCTGTGCCGTTGCCGCCAGCATCGAAGCCAAGCTTATGCCGGCCACCAGCAATGGCAGCCGCGCCCAGCCAAATCGTGTTTTGGGAATCATTGCCCGCCCGCATTCCAAGTGCCGCCAAGAATGCGTTCGCTCTGTTGCGAAATTATGGCGGGTATCCCGCAATGACCGCATCAGCGCAGCGGTTACACCGCCATCCGCGGCAGGTGGATCGGATAGCCCACGGTCTGCTCGACCAGATCGAAGGTGTCGACCAGCACGCGGAAGTTGGTCAGGCGGCCGGCCTTGAACTGCGCGAAATGGGCGATCCGCAGGCTGATCGGCTTGTTCGAATCCAGCGCCGTCAGTGAATAGCGCATCATCGAAGAAGCCGAATCCACTCCCAGCATGATCGATTCGCGGTCGAAGCGGTGGACACGGAAATTGTCCGCGATCTGCCTGACCACCTCGATCACCGCCGCCTTGCCGCGGCGCGAGCCGAAGAATGGATACATGTCGATCGGTCCATAGATCGCCCAGTCGACGTCCTCGTCGAGCAGGGCTTCGAGATCGGTGGGCTGGCGTTCATTGATCGCGCGATGCAACGCGCGCGAAAAACGCCAGAGACTATGCTCTGTCATTCTGCTGTGGTCCTTGAAGCTGGAATTTAGAGCGGCAATCGCGCCCCATCGGCGTCTTCATCGACGCCGGGCCGACATGCCCAACTTAACCGTTGCAGCCAGAAATAGAGTAGTTCGGCCAAAACACAATTGCCGTTTTTGCATTGCACAAATGCGGCGATTCCGCCCTGATTTAGCGGTCGTGGCGGCGCACCGGCTCGCGCTCGATGGCGATCTCGGCGTCGCGAATGGCGATGATGGCGAACAGCAAGGCGCCGCCGATGCCGCCGATCGCAGCGCCCAGCGGCATGAAGGTGAAGAACACCAGCATCCCACTATAGCCTTCAAAACTCGTGGTTTTGAAGATTTCCACCCAGGCGAGGCCGGCCCCGATGCCCAGTGCCGCGCCTCCCAGCGTCCCCAACGCCAAACCAAGCAAAGCCAGCAATGCGATCTTCATATGTACTTCTTGTCCGGAAAACACCTTGTGGTGTGTCACGGACAGCGCGATCAGGTTCAAATATCCCGCGGTCATTCCGGGGCGCACGAAGTGCGAACCCGGAATCTCGAGATTCCGGGTTCGATGCTTTGCATCGCCCCGGAATGACGGAGTGCGTAGACGCTAGATCGGGTCCGGCCTCCGGCCGGTCAGAATCGCGGCGACGTCGCGTTCGAGCAGTTGCTGGACCAGATCGAAGGTATCGATGATTTCCCTGATATGGCTGATCTTGCCGTCGCGCAGCGTGTAGAAGCCGGCGATGTCGAACTGCACCATGCGCTGATTGATGCTCTTGCGGAAGAACACGCGGATAAACGCGGCCGCCTTGTTGTCGTCGGCGACCAGGATCGGCACCTCGCAGCGCAGCTCGGAATAGCGGGCGCGGACCGCATCCCACATCTCGCGCAGCTCGGCCTTGCCGCGGCGGTGGCCCATATGCGGCAGGATGTCGATCGGGGCGTTGGCGAGGGATTCGACGTCGTCGGTGCAACGCTCCAGCGCGGCTTCGACGTCGCCGGAATACAGCACGTTGAGGAAATCCAGCACGCGCTGGCGGTTTGATCCCTCGGTCATTCGCCCACCTTACCCTGTGTTCGATCGGCTCTTGTGGCCGCACCCATTGTGAAGGGAACGGCAGAAGTATCAGCCAACGGAACTAAAGTATCTGTCGCGATGGTTTCGAAATGGTTCACTGCTACGAGCCGTGCGGAAGGAAGGCGCGCCGGGGCGGTATCTTTCCGAACGCCGCTTCCGGTGGGGCCGTCCTTTTGTTCGAAGATCACCGAGCCGCCGAAATCGGTGGTATGGGTTTTTTGCGGCCGACGACAATGCATGCGCCGTTGCATGCAGCCGCTCCCGGGAACGATCTCGCCGCCGCCGGCGTTGCTTCGGTTGATAACGGAGACCATGATGACGAAATCCGTACCGCCGGTGCCGCAGGGCAACCAGAGCCACAAGGGCCCCGGCAGCGCGCCAAACGTTCCCCTCGACACCACCAAGGGCCATCGCCACGACGAGAAGAACAACATCCGCGAACAGGCCGAACACGGCAACATGACGCAGAACACCAGCAACCGCCGGTCAGGGTGAGGGCGGTGTTGCTGCATTCTCCCTGTCGTCCCTGCGAACGCAGGGACCCATAACCACCGGCGGAGATTTTGCGAAGGGCGTCTGCCACACTGCCTTATCGAGAGATCACGCGGTATGGGTCCCTGCGTTCGCAGGGACGACCACGAGTGTGCCGCGCGCACCTTTTTGAATTTCAAAAAGCCCCGCGTATTCTCTCCGCCGTCATTGCGAGAAGCGAAGCGACGAAGCAATCCATGCCGCTCCGAACGCGAGGAGAAGTGGATTGCTTCGCTTCGCTCGCAATGACGGCGGCAATTCACGCACACCAAAACCTCCCGCGGCGCCACGCGCTCCCATGCTTGAGGAAGCGTGAGGTCGTTGAGCGTCCTTGTATTGTAGCGTATGAGCTACAAGCTTGGAGGACTGAAATGGCGAAAGCAAAACCGTTTGATGCAGCCGATTATCTCGACAGTCCCGAGATGGTCGCAGCTTACCTCAACGAAGCTTTCAAATCCGAGGACGCATCTGCAATTGCCGTCGCCATCGGCACGGTCGCTCGCTCGCGGGGAATGGGCGCTGTGGCAGAAAAAGCCGGACTCTCGCGTGAAAACTTGTACCGCCCGCTGGGCGGCGAAGCGAAGCCGGAATTCGGCACCGTCATCAAGGTGCTTCACGCGCTCGGCATCGATCTGGTTGCCCAACCTCAGGGATCGAAGGCGGCGTAGCGAGCCGCGCGAGAGTGGGCCTTTCCCTGTCCGTCGGCTCAGATTCTAATTCTTCAAGAACAGCTCGAGCCGCTGTTGTTCGACGTCCGCCTGTTTTTCGCGGAAAAGCTTTCGCAGTGGCGCGCACAGCCAATCTTCGTACGCATCCTAATCTCCAAGATAAGAGTTCCCCCACGGCCGCTTGGGGTTGCGAGAGGCAATCCTAGCCTTTCGTTTCATGCGCGGCTTGTTCTCACGAGTTGCAGTCAGGGAACCGGCGTTGCTGTCCTGCGGTTTGCGCCCAGACAATGCCATGAATCTGAACAAGCCTGTCGCAGCTTCGCGCATCACGCAAAGCGATCCAAATCGATTTGCTCGAACCCAGGGGTGGGACATGAAGTATGCGACAGGATTCCTTGTGGCAATTTTGCTGATCCTAAATGTGTCAGAGGCAAGTTCTGCAGTTCGCATCACGAATGATCGAGGCGGTCTGATCGGGACTTACATCGTTAAATATGAGCGCCTGGCTTCATCGGGCCAATCCGTCATCATCGACGGTCTCTGTGCCTCGGCGTGCACCATGGTTCTCAGTGCGCTTCCTCACGACAAAATCTGCGTAACGTCGCGCGCGACGCTCGGCTTCCATGCGGCCTGGAATTACGGCGACAATGGTCGCGCCTTCACTGATCCCGAAGCAACCTTGATGATGTACTCGACCTATCCGACGCGCGTACGCCGCTGGATCGCCCGCAGGGGTGGTCTCACTCCTCACACTATCTTTCTGAGGGGAAAGCCGCTGCAGGAGATGTATCGACCCTGCTGATCAGACACGCGAGCATCACGTGTAAGCAGAAATCCTTCCCTGCATGTAGTGTCACGATGCAGTCGTTACCGGAATGGCGGCCTCCGGCGACCGTGGAACGACGGATTCCTTGCTCACCTCCTTGATGCGCGTCGGCATTCGTCATTGAGGAGCGAGCGACAACGCAATCCATAGCTCCGAGCGTTCGGAAGCATGGATTGCTTCGCTGCGATCGCAATGACGGCTGTGAAAGCATCTACCTCTTCTTCCACCCCCCGCGATGCCCCGGCGCGCCGCCGCTTGATCGCGGCGCTGGCCCGAACTCCGGGCCGGATTGGCGGGAGTCGGTCGGCTGAAAGATTTTGCTGCCGCCACTGATCTCCGGCTTGCGCGATTTGGCGCCGGCGGGGCGGTAGGGCAGGGATTCCGGGCCGTGCATTTCATCGAGGTGGGGTTTGTGCACTTTGGAGGTGGAGGGACCGCCGCTGCGGCTCACCCCACCCCGACCGCCTGCGGCGGTCGACCCTCCCCCTCCAAGGGAGGGTGAAGATGCGCCGCCGCTGCGGCTCGCTTTGAGGGCCGAAGAGACGCCCTTTTTCTTCATGGCGCTGACTGGCAAGTTCGCAGCCTCGCCATACTTCTTCGTCCCCGCATAGGCGCCGGCCCTGCCTTGCACGGCGCGCTGCTTTGCCGTCGGGTCGTCGACGACAGCCATCTCCGTCGCGCGGAGGCGTTTGACTTCGTCGCGGAGTCTTGCGGCTTCCTCGAAGTTCAGATCGGCGGCGGCTTCGCGCATTCTTGTTTCGAGGTCGGACAATACGGCCTCGAAATTGTGGCCGATGGAGATGACGTCGTCGGCCATGCCGCCGTCGCCGATCTCGACCAGCACGTGGTCGCGCTCGTAGACGCTGTTCATGATGTCGCCGATGGACTTCTTCACGCTCTCCGGCGTGATGCCGTTGGCGGTGTTGTATTCGACCTGCTTCTCGCGGCGGCGGTTGGTTTCGGCGATGGCGCGCTCCATCGAGCCGGTCATCTGGTCGGCGTAGAGGATCACCTTGCCATCGACGTTGCGCGCGGCGCGGCCGATGGTCTGGATCAGCGAGGTCTCGCTGCGCAAAAAGCCTTCCTTGTCGGCGTCGAGGATCGCGACCAGCGCGCATTCGGGAATGTCGAGGCCTTCACGCAGCAAATTGATGCCGACCAGCGCGTCGAACGCGCCGAGGCGCAAGTCCCGGATGATCTCGATGCGCTCGATGGTGTCGATGTCAGAGTGCATGTAGCGCACGCGAATGCCCTGCTCGTGCAAATATTCGGTAAGGTCTTCCGCCATGCGTTTTGTGAGCACCGTGATCAACGAGCGGTATCCGGCCGCAGCGGTGACGCGGACTTCGCCAACGAGATCGTCGACCTGCGTGCGCGCGGGGCGAATATCTACGGGAGGATCAATAAGTCCGGTCGGGCGGATCACCTGCTCGACGAACACGCCGCCGCTTTCGTTCAGCTCCCAGCCGCTCGGCGTCGCCGACACCGCGACCGTCTGCGGGCGCATCATGTCCCATTCCTCGAACCGCAGCGGACGGTTGTCCATGCAGGAGGGCAGGCGGAAACCGTATTCGGCGAGCGTCGCCTTGCGCCGGAAGTCGCCTTTGAACATGGCGCCGATCTGCGGCACGGAGACGTGGCTTTCGTCAGCGAACACCAGCGCGTTGTCGGGGACGTATTCGAACAGCGTCGGCGGCGGCTCGCCGGGGCGACGTCCCGTGAGATAGCGCGAATAGTTTTCGATGCCGGCGCAGCTTCCCGTCGCCTCCATCATTTCGAGGTCGAAGGTGGTGCGCTGCTCCAGCCGCTGCGCTTCCAGAAGACGGCCATGGTTGTTGAGTTCGTCGAGCCGCAGCTTCAATTCTGATTTGATCGACTTGATCGCCTGTACCAGGGTCGGGCGCGGCGTCACATAGTGCGAGTTGGCGTAGATCTTGATGAATTCGAGGTCGTCCTGCTTGTGGCCGGTGAGCGGATCGAACTCCTCGATGTTTTCCACGGTGTCGCCGAACAGGTTCACGCGCCAAGCGCGGTCCTCATAGTGCGCCGGGAAGATGTCGATGACGTCGCCGCGAACGCGAAAGGTGCCGCGGGTGAAATCGGCCTGCGTGCGCTTGTATTGCAGCGCCACGAGGTCGGCGATCAACTGCCGCTGGTCGATGCGCTCGCCCTTCTTCAGCGCAAAGGTCATCGCGGTGTAGGTCTCGACCGAGCCGATACCGTAGATGCAGGACACCGAAGCTACGATGATGACGTCGTCGCGCTCCAGCAGCGCGCGCGTTGCCGAGTGGCGCATGCGGTCGATCTGCTCGTTGATGGAAGAGTCTTTTTCGATATAGGTGTCGGTGCGCGGGACGTAGGCTTCGGGCTGATAGTAGTCGTAGTACGAGACGAAATATTCCACCGCATTGTCGGGGAAGAAATTCTTGAACTCGCCATAGAGCTGCGCGGCCAGTGTCTTGTTCGGCGCAAGGATGAGAGCAGGGCGCTGCGTCGCCTCGATCACCTTGGCCATGGTGTAGGTCTTGCCCGAGCCGGTGACGCCGAGCAGGACTTGCGTGCGGTCGTTGCGGTTGATGCCCTCGACCAGTTCGGCGATCGCGGTCGGCTGGTCGCCCTTCGGCTCGTATTCGGACTTGATGACGAAGCGCACGCCGCCTTCGGATTTTTCGGGGCGTGGCGGCCGGTGCGGGGTCCAGACTTTCAACGCGCCGTCATTGCCGCGAAATTCGGGGCGGCCGTCGCGGATCAGGCTTTCCAGCGCTTCAGCGGTCGCCTTGACGCCGAGCGCTTCCATCTTGTTGCGCGGCGGGCGGGCGAGAGCTTCGTCGTCGTCTTCCGCGGTGGGCAGGCCGAGCTGGCGCGCGATTTCAGGGTCGAGCGTCGGGATGGTGGCTGCCGTGCCGTAGTTGGCCTGGGGGGCTTCGTCGAGTTCGTGCCGTGCGGCGAGACCGCCGCCCTGGCCATCCCCCGCAAGCGGGAGAGGGGACGCCGGTGGCGCATTCACCGATTCATTCTGGCCGATTGCACCCGGCGCTAGCCGTCTGCAGCCCTCTCCCGCTTGCGGGGTCCGAGGCGAGCGAAGCTCGCTCTCGAGGTTGGGTGGGGGCGAGCCACGCGACGAACTGCCAGACGTATCGCGCCTTGCCACATCGCCACTCGTTCCCTTCGTCGACGCGCGCGCGCGATGCGCAGCCGCCTCGCCGCCGGCGCGGCGGTCCCAGGAATTGTCCGGCGGCGGCTGCAGGCCGGTGCCCGAGCCCATGCCGGCATCGCCGCGGTTGAGCGCGGGATTGAGCAGCTCGGCCAGCGCCGGCCCGATCGGCTGCACGTCGGGCCGATGCGCCTTGGATTTAGGGGATTTGCCGGGCTTTTTGGGGGTGTCAGGTTTCTTCGCCATCCGCCGAATATGGGATGAGTCAGGCAGCGAGAAAAGGGCAAACGGCCTTGCGCGCGATGCTGCGCGTCGTCATGTCAGCAGGTGTCAGCAGGTCGATTCGGAACCGCCGCGCCCTACGCTGTCAGCGGGGCGTCGAGGAATTGACGATCTCCAGGTGGATTCCGCCGCAGCGCGTGCAGCGCATGGTCCAGTACTCGGCGCCGGCACGCCCGGGAATGATACGCAGCACCGCGAGCGAGGCGCTGCAATCCGGACAGTTCGAGAGCGCTGGCGTCGCCTGCAGGGTCTGTTCGGGAAGGGGCAAGGAGATTCGGCCGGTCTGCGCGCGGCCGGTCGCGCTTACGGATTCGCGAACCGCGGCTTGAAACGGTCGATATGGGCTTTCGCGTCCGCAATCGCCGCTTCCGGATTCGACCACGCGAAACCGACTTCGAGCGTCGGGAACGCCATGCCATCGATCACCACCGGCTCCTGGTCGGCCCGTTGAATCCTGGCGTGCCATAGCCCTCTCCCTGCTTCGAACGACTGAATTTCAAAGCCGCCATAGATCATGGCTTGTCCCCCGGAGTTGCCCACGCGACGAAAGCACGGCTGGGGGAAGGCAAATGTGAACGGCTTCACATGTGATGGATTTTTTCGGCAAAAAGGCCGTCATCGCCCGCGAAGGCGGGCGATCCAGTATTCCAGAGGCGGCGGTGATCGAATCGAGACGCCGCGGCGTACTGGATACCCCGCCTGCGCGGGGTATGACGACCGTGAGCGGAAGACGGTCGAGAATCACCGCCGCGCGCGAATGTGATCGGCAAGCACCGCGGCATCGTCGCCGACGCCGGACAGGAAGGACGAGTTCATTTTCGACAGCCATTGCAGGCCGAGGAAATACAGTCCCGGCACTTCCGAGATGCCGTTGTGGTGAATCGCGTCGCCCTTGTCGTCCGTGACCGGGAGATCGATCCAGCCGAAATCGACGCCGTAGCCGGTGGCCCAGATCACCGCGGAGATGTCCTCGGCGGCGAGGTCGAGGCGCGTAAGCGGCGCGGTGACGCAAGGCGGGTCGGAAAGTGTCGTGCGGGCGTCGGGATCCTGCGGCTGTTCCAAGCCTCGGCGCTTCACATACTCGTCCACCGTATTGAGGAAGGTTTGGTAGACGAGGTCGCCGTCGACAAGGCTTTCGGCAAGGCCGGGGGCAATTTCGATCACGCCATCTTGCGCCGCCTCGATGCGTCCCACGAGGATCATGCCGTCGGCGGCGAAGTCGCGGAAGTCGATGGTACGCCCGCCATAGGCCCCCGAAATGACGGGGCCCAGTCGCGCCGATCCCCGCTCCTCCGGCGTCATCTGATCGAGGCGCATGTCGGCGAGCCACCAGATCAGGTCGCGGCCCCGGTAGCGTCGCGGCAGGCGGCGATGCCGTCCGACCGAGAGATAGACGCGGCGGCCGGCGCGCAGCAATTCCTCGGCAATCTGCGCGCCCGACGCGCCTGCGCCGGCCACCAGCACCGCGCCCGGCGGAAGCTGCTCGGGATTCTTGTAGCTGCTGGCATGGACCTGGAATACGGGATGATCGCGCAACAGGTCCGGCACGAGGCCGCGCTGATAGGGACCGGTGGCGACGACGACATTGTCGGCCGCGATCGTCCCATTGTCGGTCTCGGCGATGAAACCCGCGCCGTCGCGCCGAGAGAGCCGGGTCACCGCGACGCCGCAGCGGATCGGCGGCGCGACGAAATCGGCATAGGCTTCGATGTATCTGATGATGGCGTTGGTGTCTGAAAATGCATCCGGATCGCTGTGCGGAAACGGAAAGTCCGGCAGCCGCACCGACCAGTTCGGAAACTGGAATTTCAGGCCGTTCCAGCGTTCGCTGCGCCAGCGTTCGGCGATGCGGTGGCGCTCGAGCACCAGATGCGGCAGCCCACGCTGCTTCAGCCGGTGGCTCATCACAAGGCCGGCCTGGCCGCCGCCGATCACCAATGTTTCGATTTTCTCATCCGGCATGGCGGAGCCCCTTGCGACGCGTGGCGGGCTCTGCCGCAGCGCGGACAATCCAGCGCCGGAACGCGGCGAAATCGCGTTGGGCGGTGCTGAAGCCGCGATAGACCAGATACCAGCGCATGCCTTTCGGTACGCTTAACGCAAACGGCGCGACCAGCCGGCCGGCGGCAAGATCGTCGTCGATATAGGGGCGGATGCCCATCGCGATGCCGAGTCCGTCGATGGCCGCCTGCAGCGCCTGGCCGTAAAATTCGAATTCCGGCCCGCGAGCGGTGATGCGGGCCGTGCCGGCGGCCTCGAGCCATGACGGCCAGTCGTCCGGCGAATGCGCAACCCGCAGCAAAGTCGGCCCTTTCAGGTCGCCGGGACGTTTGAGCGCGCCCGCAAGGCGCGGCGTGCACACCGGCAGCAGATCGGCGGCGAATAGCGGCTCGGCGATCAGGCCGGGCCATTCGCCGTCGCCGAGCTTGATCCCGCAGCTCCAGTCCTCGCCGAACGGCACCGCGGCGCCGCCGGTGGTGATGCGGACGTCGATGTCGGGCTCCTGCTTGCGGAAATCCGCCAGCCGCGGGATCAGCCATTTCATCGCAAAGGTGGGACCTACGCCGATGGTCAGCACGCGCACGCTGGATGGCGCCGTCACCTGCGCGGTCAGGCTCGCCAGCGCGTCGAAGATCGGGGTCAGCCCGCTCTGGTAGGCGCGACCGGCCGCCGTGGTGACGAGGCGGTTGGCCTTGCGCTCGAACAGCGCAACCCCCAGCCGCTCCTCCAACAGGTGCACCATCCGGCTGACCGCGGCCGCCGAAACGTTGAGCTCGGCGCCAGCCGCCGCAAAGCTGCCGCTCCTTGCCGCGGCCTCGAACGCCTTGATGCCATTGAGAAAGAGCAGCCGTCGCACTTAACCCTCAGGAAAACTGATGCCAGGGCAAGATAACTCAGTTTGCACGCGCGTCACAAGCTGAGGCACAAGAATAGCTGTGGTAGCTTTGGTTGAAGCGGTGCAGCTCCTTTCAACCTCGCCCCGCTCTTCGCGGGGAGAGGTCGGCGCGTAGCGCCGGGTGAGGGGCTCTCTCCGCGAGTCCGACCGTGAGCGAGTTGCCGAAACAACCCCTCACCCCGACCCTCTCCCCGCGAAGGGCGGGGAGAGGGAGCAGAGCAGCAGCCGCGCTTCAACCTGAGCCTGGCTTACGCAGGAGGCTTCTCTTGACGGCCCTGATGATCGCAGCGCTCGGTGCCTTGATGGTCGCGACAGCGTTCCTGTCGGGCCTGTTCGGCATGGCCGGCGGCATGATCCTGATCGGCGTGCTCTTGATGCTGATGCCGCTGCCGACCGCGATGGTGCTGCACGCGATCACGCAGATGGCCTCGAACGGCTGGCGCGCCTTTCTGTGGCGGGCGCATATCCGCTGGCGGCCGGTGTTCGTCTATCTGATCGGCTGCGCGCTGGCGCTCGGCCTTTGGTCGCTCACCCGCTACGTGCCGGACAAGCCGATCGCGCTGCTCCTGCTCGGGGTGACGCCGTTCATGGCGCGGCTGATGCCAAAGAACCTCAAGCCCAACCCTGACAGCATCTGGCAAGGGTCGTTCTACGGCTTCATCTGCATGGGGCTGATGCTGATGACCGGCGTTTCCGGTCCCTTGATGGACACCTTCTTTCTCGGCGGCAATTTCGGCCGCCGCGAGGTGGTGGCGACGAAGGCGACCTGCCAGGTTGCAAGCCATCTCACCAAGCTGATCTATTTCGGCAGCATCATCGACCAGGCCGCCACCCTCGACCCGGTGCTCGCGGGCGTTGCGATCGCGGCCTCGATGCTCGGCACCACGCTGGCGCGGCGCATTCTGGAGGCGATGAGCGACGCGCAGTTTCGCACCTGGGCGAACCGGCTGATCACGACGGTCGCGGGCTATTACATCATTTATGGAAGCTGGCTGCTCGTGGTCCGCGGCTCGGTCGCCTCCTTCTGAAAGGAGAGGCGCGATGGCGGATGGTGCCGATCCACTGGTGCTCGATTTCGTCGAATGGATCGCCCGCGAGCCGCGGTACTACGCCGAAGTGGTTGCGGTCTGGCGGACCTCCTGCCCGCGCCTGACGATCTGGGAAGACGCTTCCGATCGCGGCTATGTCGCGCGCGAAACCATAGCTGGAACCGGACTGATGGTGACCGTCACCGCATCAGGCGAACAATTGCTGCGGGAGCACGGCCGCATCGGCGCGCGGCAACGCTAGAATCCCGCGACCCGCGGCCGTCATCACATTTCCGCGCTACGCCGTCAGCCCGCATTGACTTGCACCGCTGGTCCGCTCAAATTCATGCATTCGCATCTTTCTTCGCGATGCACGAGTTTCAACCAGCAGGATCGTCCCATGATCGACCTTCATTACTGGACCACGCCGAACGGCCACAAGATCACGATGTTTCTCGAAGAGACCGGGCTGAAGTACAAGATCTTTCCGGTCAACATCGGCAAGGGCGACCAGTTCAAGCCGGAGTTTCTGGCGATCGCGCCGAACAACCGCATTCCCGCGATGGTCGATCACGAGCCGAAGGGCGGCGGAAAGCCGATCTCGATCTTCGAATCCGGCGCGATGCTTTTGTATCTCGCCGAGAAGACCGGAAAATTCCTGCCCGCCGATCTCTATGGCCGCTATGACGCGATCCAGTGGACATTCTGGCAGATGGGCAACCTCGGGCCGATGGCCGGACAGAACCATCACTTCAGAAATTACGCCGAGGAGAAGATCAAATACGCCATCGATCGCTATGTAAACGAGACCAACCGGCTCTACGGCGTGCTCAACAAGCGGCTGGCGGATCGCGAGTTCATCGCCGGCGACTATTCGATCGCGGACATGGCGAGCTATCCCTGGATCGTGCCCTACAAGAACCAGGACCAGAACATCGACGACTTCCCGCATCTGAAGCGTTGGCTGGAAACCATCCGTGCGCGGCCAGCAACGGAGCGTGCCTACGCCAAGGCGAAAGAGGTCAATCCGAATTTCGGCCAGCCGGTCAACCGCACCGAGGAGGAGCGCAGGATCCTGTTCGGCCAGACCGCGGCGGTGGTGCGGTAGGGTCACCTATGGAGACGCGGACTTGGCTCGCCTGGTCCGCATCTCGGCGCGATGGGCTGGGGATTCAGGCGTCTCCCCGGATATGCATCTCAAAAATGCATAGGCAATATCGGCGAATCGCGGCGAGAATCGCCGGATCACGCCCAACTTTTGCCGGGCGAGGGCGTTGTCAGAATGCAGGAAGCATTCTTTCGGAGATGATCGTGGACACCACACTGAAGTTGAAGCCACGCCCGACCAACGTGGCGTTGATCGCCTGGCAGTTCACCGGACAGCCGCTGCACGAATGGCCGAGCTGGGTACAATCCGGTTGCTCGCTGCAGCGAAGCGAGGACGGGCAGCTCGAGCTTCGACATGAAAGACAAAGCGGGACACAGATCGTGTATCTCGAAGAATGGCTGGTGCGCGATCTCGATGGCGGCGTATGTTTCTACACCGACGCCGAGCTGCGCAAAGAGTTCGACATCGCTTCCAGTCAGTGAAGCTGCTCACACAAATCGAAAAATAAACCGCTGGCACTGCGCTCCGATTGGCAACAGTCTGGGGTTGGGTTTTGCTGACTGAACCCTTTTGAGGGGTATCGATCGGATTTTCCTGAACCTTTATTGACCTGACATCGCGACACACCGGTACCCCTCTTCTCCCAACATCCGATTGGAGGAAGTGATGGCAATGCAAGTGAATGTCCACCCTGGCCATGGCAAAGGTGGCCGCCAACCGACTCGACAATTTCTTGAATCGCTTTCCGGACATGACGATCCCGGAATGTTCGGACGAATGTTTCCGAACCTCGAACCGCTCGCCGTCGATGATGCTCCGCTACAAGAACTTGCCGATGCGATGAAGGACGCCGATCCGGGCGGTACGGCCGGCAACAACACCAAGGTCCCCGCGGGGTTCACCTATCTCGGCCAGTTCGTCGATCACGACATCACGCTCGATCTCACCTCGCTCGGCGACAAGGAAGCCGATCCCACCGCGGTCGAAAACTTCCGCACGCCGGCGCTCGATCTCGACAGCGTATACGGCTTGGGGCCGGATGGCAGCCGGCAGCTCTACGCGCGCAACCCCGGCGATGCCGACGGCAAGTCGCCCGGACCGAAGCTCCTGATCGGCAAGACCATCAGCGTCGACGCCGTAACCATCACGCCGCGCAACGACCTGCCGCGCAACCCGGAAGGCTTCGCGCTGATCGGTGATCATCGCAATGACGAAAATCTCGTCGTCGCGCAGACGCATCTGGCGATGCTGAAGTTTCACAACAAGGTCTGCGACCATCTCGCGGCGTCGGGGGTGCCGGCCGGCGAGATATTCGCGCAGGCGCGCCAGACCGTGACCTGGCATTATCAATGGATGGTGCTGCACGACTTCGTGGAGCGCATCACCGAGAAGGGGATCGTCGCCAAGATCCTCGACCAGGGCCGACGCTTCTACCGCTTCAAGAAGACGCCCTACATGCCGGTCGAGTTCTCCGCGGCAGCATACCGGTTCGGCCACAGCATGGTGCGCGAGGTCTATAGCCACAACCGCATCTTCACGCCGGGCGGCGGCATTCCCGCCACGCTTGATCTGTTGTTCAGGTTCACCGGGCTGTCGGGCGGAATCATCGGCGACCTCGCGCCCGATCCGGTGCAGCCGCCGCTGCCGATTCCAGTGCTTTCCAGCAACTGGATCATCGACTGGCGCCGCTACCACGAAGTGCTGGCGACCAATCCTCCCGATGTACGGCTCAACCCCTCGCGGAAGATCGATCCGTTCCTGATACCGCAACTGCACGATCTGCCGGGTGGCGGCGGCAGCCTGCCGTTCCGCAATTTGAAGCGCGGCGTCATGCTGGGGCTGCCATCGGGACAGGATGTCGCCAGGGCGATGAAGATCAAGAACCCGCTCACGCCGGCCGAGATCGCGAAGGGAACGGACGGCGCGGTGGCCAAGAAGCACGGCCTGCACGAGCACACGCCGCTCTGGTACTATATTCTCAAGGAGGCCGAGCAGCGTGGCGGCGGCGAAAAGCTCGGGCCGGTCGGTGCCACGATCGTCGCGGAAGTGTTCGTCGGCCTCGTGCACGGCGACCGTCAGTCGTATTTGTGGCTGAAGGGCAAGAACTGGAAGCCGACGCTGCCGTCCAGGACTCCCGGCGATTTCACCATGGCCGACCTGCTGAGGTTCGTCGGTGACATCAGCCCGATCGACGGTATCGCGGCGGTTTAGGCCGTTTCGGCGGCTGCGACTGCGCGGCCCAAAGCTGCGCGGTCGCAGGCGTTCGTGCAATGACGGCGCTTGCCTGAGCGCCGCGGGTCGCGCAAAATGCCGCAATGTCCCTCAAACTCTACGAACTCGTCGGTACCGACCCATCGCGCCCGTTCAGCCCGTTCTGCTGGCGGACGCGCATGGCGCTGGCGCACAAGGGGCTGTCGGCGGAAACGATCCCGTGGTGCTTCACCGAGAAGCAAGCGATCGCGCCGCACGGCTCTGAAAAAGTTCCGGTGCTGCTCGACGGCGATCGCGCGGTCGTCGATTCCTGGACCATCGCCAACTATCTCGAAGACCAATATCCGGACCGGCCGTCGCTGTTCGGCGGCGAGGGCGGCCGCGCCGTTGGGCGCATGTTGAACTGGTGGGGCGACGGGGTAATCGGCGGCATGTTTCCGCTCATCATCGCCGACGTCCCGCGCAACCTGAAGCCGGAGGACGCGGCCTATTTCCGCAGGACGCGCGAGGCGCGTTTCGGCAAGCCTCTGGAAGAGATCATGGCCAGCCGCGACAAGGCGGTCGAAGGTTTTCGCAAAAGCCTCGACCCGCTGCGGCTGACATTGCTGACGCAGCCCTTCCTCGGCGGCGCGGCGCCGAACTATGCGGACTATATCGTATTCGGCGCGTTCCAGTGGGCGCGCGTGGTCAGCCCGTTCAAGCTGCTGATGGAAGACGATCCGGTTTATGCCTGGCGCGAGCGGCTGTTCGACGCGTTCGATGGGCTGGCGCGGAAGTCGCCGGGATATCACGGCTAGCGCGGGCGGCTCGCGCTCGATCCACGTCGAGCGGCACTGGAAGCCGGGCAGGGCAAGGTCACGGCTGCGGGCCGGACAAGTTCATTTCACGCTCAGCCCTGAAAACATTGCTGTGCAGGTTTGCTATCCATTGCCGTCCGCTCGACGTGACATTGAGATAGCGTATGGCCGTCTGGATCTGCGGAGCGACGTTGTTCCAGTAGAACTGCGGATATTTGTAAACGACGTCTGCCGGCGTCTGGTAGCCGAGCGTTTTATTCATGCCGACTTCTTCAAATTCGTAGAACAGGGCATTCGCTTTCTTCAGGTAGTTGGGGTCGCCGAGCTGCCCGATGAGGTCGGCCGCGCGCAGCAACAGGCCCTCTTCTTCGATCAGCTCGTCGTTTGACGATGAATCAACATAGGGAAATCGCGTATACTCGATGGCCCTGGCTATCCGGCTCGCATCGACCTCTTCGGCTGCGTCGAGCCGCTCGAAGACGAACAGCTTCGAGCGGTCCACATGGTAGGCTCCCAGCGCGGCATCGGATGAACCTCGCGCCAGGCGAATGGTACGGCCGCTGAGATCTGCGACATAGGAATCCCCGTCATCTCCCTGGACAATTCCGCGAACGTATCCGATGTCGTGGCTGAGGCACGCCACGATGAAATTGGCGTAATCGTCTGGCGTCGTGTGCCGCAGCATCCCCCGACCCATCAGGATGTCGTGGCCGGCCAGGGTTACGAGCATGGTGTGTTCGATGTTGTGATAGAGGGCATCGCTGTTGCCGATGCATTCCAATGTGAGCCTGGCTGCATAGGGGAGAAATTCAGCCAGCCGCGCCTGGGAGGAGCCAAACCTGCTCCTGGTATCCGAAGCCAGAAACGACCCCAAGGCTTGCGCCACCAGTTCCGGGATTGTGATCATCTGAACACCGCGTCATTTGTGCGACGTTGGCGCCGGCATGATAGCACATCGCCTTTCTTTCCGGTGGCTAATGTCTGCTCGCGCCACCAGAAAGGGTCACGACCTGCGTCTGCGGATCGGCCGACCAGGAGGTCTTGCCTCGCGCGCGGGAATGATGATGTTTACCGACGCAGGCAATGATTGCCGGGCCGTCCGCCCTACCGCCGAGGCTGTAAATTAGTTCTACCTGATAACGATGTTAGCTGTGACGTAAAATGAAGGCGTAAGCTTATCTTCCTCGTAGCCGTTAGGGGGAGACGCGTCGTGACCGACCTTGAAGCCAAATTGGAGCGGTTTGAAACTCTCGCTGCCGAGTGCGATTTGATCGGCAAGTTGACGACGGATGGGGCAAAGCGCGAGCTATACCTGCGTCTCGGCCTGCATTACCGCGAACTGGCGGACGACCTGCGGACGATGATTGCGACCAAAAGCGCCGCTTAGCCTGCCAGAAGGAAACTGCAGCGGGGTTGGTGCCTGGCGTCAACGGCCGGTATAGGCCGGCGGCCGGCTCCCGATCCACGCGGCGATGCCTTCGCCGAGATCGCCGGTCGGCACGACAGCGGCGAATTGCTCGCTCTCGACTTGCAGCCCTTCGGCGATCGCCATGTTCAGCCCGCGGGTCACCGCCGTGATGATGCTGCCGACCGCGAGCGGCGAGTGCCTGACGATGCGGCCCGCCAGCTCGCGCGCGGCCGGCAGCAGTGCATCGTGCGGCACGACGCTGTTGACCAGTCCGATCTCCAGCGCCCGCGCCGGCGAGAACGGATCGCCCGTCAGTAACAGTTCGAGCGCGCGCTTGCGGCCGGCAAGCCGCGGCAGCCGCTGCGTTCCGCCGAAAGTCGGCGGCATGCCGAGATTGATTTCCGGCTTGGCGAAACGCGCGCGCTCGCTGGCGACGGCGAGATGAACGGCCTCGGTGATTTCGCATCCGCCGCCGAACGCCAGACCGTTGATCGCCGCGATCACCGGCTTCCTGAACGCTTCGAGCCGCGCGGTCATGGCTTGTCCGCGCCGGACAAAGTCGCGGATGGCCGTATCGCGACCGCGACGGACGCTGCCGGCGAATTCGTGGATATCGGCGCCCGCGGAGAAGGCGCGTTCGCCCGCGCCGGTCAGGATCACGGCGCGCGCGGTGGTATCGGCTTCGATGGCGTCCAGCACCGCCATCAGGCGGTCGATCAGCGCATAGTTCAGCGCATTGAGCTTGTCCGGGCGGTTCAGCGTGATCAACGCGACACCGTCATTGACAACGAGCAGGATAGGATCGGACATCTTAAGGCTCCGCACAGGTCGAGTGGTCTCGTGCCCCGGACGCAGCGCAGCACCGCGAGTGATGCGCTGCAGAGCCGGGGACCATTCCCCGGCAACGGGGTCTCGGCCCTGCAGTGCGTCACTTCGTGCCACACCCGTGTCCGGGGCACGAGCGTGACACTCCACGACTTCACTGCGAACGACTTCCGCAACAGCGCCGGATTGCGGGATACCCTAGAAGTCCGGCTGCGTTGTGTATATTCACTGGTTAGTATACATATGCTGGATGGCACGATCCGGCGTCCCAACGCGTGAACGCATCATCTCTGCGGCAAGCGCGCTGTTCTACAATGACGGCATCCGCGGCGTCAGTGTCGATGCCGTGGCCGCGAAGGCCGGCGTCACCAAGCGGACGCTGTATTATCATTTCAGGAGCAAGGACGACCTTGTGGCGGCATATCTCGCCGCACGCGATCAGCCCAACCTTGCATTGTTCAGGCAATGGTTTGCTGAGGCCGACGACGGGCTACCGACCCAGGTCGAGCGTATCTTTCGCAACCTCGCGCGCTCGGCGCGGCATCCTAGATGGAAGGGCTGCGGATTCCTTCGCACTTCGGCCGAACTCGCCAACATGCCCGGCCATCCCGCGATGAAGATCGGTGCCGCGCACAAGAAGAAGTTCGAAGAATGGCTGCGTGTGACCTTCGAGACGGCGGGCATTGCGCAAGCCTCGCAGCTCGCGCGCCAGATACTGCTACTGCTCGACGGTTCGTTCGCTGTCGTGCTGCTGCATCGCGATCCCTCCTACATGGAAACGGCGGGCGAGGCGGCGCATGCGTTGATCGAGGCGGCGCTTCCTGTGCGGGCGAAGCGGCGACACGATAGGTCGCCGTCATTGCGAGGAGCGAAGCGACGAAGCGATCCACCTCACGGCAAGCGGAGAGATGGATTGCTTCGCTTCGCTCGCAATGACGGCTAGAATGAACGGCTGCCAAAACAACCGCGCTCGCGCAGCACCTCGAGCACGGCGCCGAGATCCGGCACGACGGCGGCACATCGTGCGCGCGACTCCTCCGTCGGCGTCACCATGTCGGGCACCATGATCGTGATCGCGCCCGCGGCATGCGCAGCCGTTACGCCGTGATTGGAATCCTCGACCGCCACGCAAGCCTCCGGCTTCAGGCCGAACCGCGATGCTGCTAACAGATAGAGATCAGGACTCGGCTTGCCGCAGGCGACATCGTCGCGGGTCAGGAGCGTTTCGAAGCGATGGCGAATGCCGGCGAGCCGCAGATGCGCATCTGCCGTGCGCAGCGATGAGGAGGTAACGATCGCCATCGGGCATTCGGCCGCCTGCAGCGCATCCAGGAGTTCGACCGCGCCGCTTTTCAGCGGCAGGCCAGCGCTTAAGATTTCATCGCGGTTGCTGACGAAAGCCCGGCTAACTTCCGCAAGCGGAAAGCTTTCGCCGTAGCGCGCATGCAGCATGGCCTCGCAGTCCGGCCCGGGCAGGCCAACCATCGCCTGGCACAGTGTTGTGGTGTCGTCGGTGAAGCCATGCGCAGTGAGCGCGGCGAGCAGGCTGTCGAAATAGACCCGCTCGGTGTCGAGCAGCGTGCCGTCCATGTCGAGCAGGACGGCACTGATGTTCCATGGCGCAGTCACGTTGACGCCGCAAGCCGGCCGCGCGCGGCTGCCTTTCGCAAACAGTCCGGGCAAAGACAATCGCTGCCGTCCACCGGCATCGGCAGCCGGAACGCCTCGTCGGAACACCAACAGGGGCCGGACAGGTTGCAGCCGAATTCGGTGCCGCAAGCAGCGCAGGCGAGGCGGCGCGGTGGTCGATTTTCCAAACGATTTGTCATCAACGAGGCCGCATCCTGACGTGGAATTAATCTCGGGTTCACACTGAGGCGCGTTATACTCCGCAGCCATTATATGCCCGGGAAGAACTCAAGGGAAATCCGATGGCCCGCGATTCGCAAGCCGCCCTCGTTGCGCTCAATCGTTTCGGTTTCGGTGCGCGTGGCGGGGCTTCGGGCGATTTTCTCAATGCGGCATCCGATCCGCGCGGCTTCGTCAAGGCGGAGCTTACTCGGGCCAACGGCGTGCTGCTCGAAGTGCCGGGGTTGCAGTCTACCCCGGCGCTCGGCAAGGCCGTGTTCGACTATCAGTTCGAGATTCAGCAGGCCCGCGACGCAGCCGCCAAGTCGGCGCCACCAGCGCCCGAAAGTCAACCGTCGCCGGATACGAAAGCGCAACGGCGGAACCTTTCGCTGAACAGCATCGCCATGGATATGGCGCCCAAGGAAGCGTCCAAGGAACAGACGGCGAAGCCGCCGGAAAATCCCGATGCGGCGATGGCGCCAGCCGAGACGATGCGGCCCAATGCGCCAAAGCCGCCACCGCCACCGCTCAATATCATCCAGAAAACCTTTCGGGCCGAAGCGCTGGCGCGACTGCAGCGGGCCGTCATCGCGGATTGCGGATTTGCCGAGCGGCTGGTGGTGTTCTGGTCCAATCATTTCTGCATTTCCGCCAACAAGGGCGGGCCGGCGCGGATGTGGGCCGGCTCGTTCGAGCGCGAGGCAATCCGGCCCTACGTGCTCGGGCGCTTCGCTGACATGCTGAAGGCGGTCGAGCAGCATCCGGCGATGCTGTTCTTTCTCGACAACCAGCAATCGCTGGGCCCGGATTCGCGCGCCGGGAAAAACCGCAACCGCGGACTGAACGAAAATCTCGCGCGAGAGATTCTGGAGCTGCATGCTCTCGGCGTCGGCGGCGGCTATTCTCAGGAGGACGTAACGTCGCTGGCGAACGTCATCACGGGCTGGACCTATGCGGGAAGGCTCGGCCAGTTGGGCCCGCCGGGCAGCTTCGTGTTCAATGCCAACGCGCATCAGCCGGGCGCGCAGCGGGTAATGGGAAAAATCTACGATGCCCCCGGCGTGGCGCAAGGCGAGGCGGTGCTGGCAGACATCGCGCGGCATCCGTCGACCGCGAAATTCATCGCCGGCAAGTTCGCGCGTCATTTCGTGGCCGACGATCCGCCGCCTTCATTGGTGACGCGGCTCGCCGATGTCTTCACGGAAACCGACGGCGATCTCAAGGCGCTGGCGACGGCGCTGGTGGATTCCGACGAGGCCTGGAAGGCGCCGCTCGCCAAGATGCGCTCGCCTTACGAATTCCTGGTCGCGTCCGGCCGATTGCTGGCGCAGATACCAAACGATCCCGGCCGCTATCTCAACGGCCTCAACGCGTTGGGCCAGCCGCTATGGGCGCCCGCCGGGCCGAACGGTTTCCCCGATACCAACGCGGCCTGGGCGGCGCCGGAAGGCATCAAGCTGCGGCTCGATATTTCCGCGCAGATCGCCTCACGGCTGGCGGAGGGCGTCGATCCGCGCGATCTGCTCGAACTCGTCGCCGCGGACGCGGCTTCAGCCGAGACGCGGCGGACTATCGAGCGCGCGGAATCGCGGCAGCAGGCGCTGGCGCTGTTGTTGATGTCGCCGGAATTCCAGAGGAGATGACGTCCATGGAAACGATAAGCGATTGCTGCGAAAGCCTGAGATCATCGGTCGCTTCGCGACGCGCGCTATTGCTCGGCGGCGCATCCTTTGCGGCGTGGGCATACTTGCCGAAATTCGCGCGGGCTGCCGACGGCCGCGATCCGCGGCTGGTGGTGATCATCCTGCGCGGCGCACTGGACGGGCTCGCCACCGTCGCTCCAACAGGCGATCCCGATTATGCCGGCCTGCATGGTGCAATCGCCTTGTCGTCGAGCGGGCCAAACGCTGCCTTGCCGCTCGACAATTTCTTTTCGCTGCATCCGGCGATGCCGGAATTTTCGCGGATGTATCGCGAGAAGAAGGCTGCCGTGATCCATGCGGTGGCGACGTCCTATCGCGACCGGTCGCATTTCGACGGCCAGGACGTGCTCGAAAGCGGCTTTGCAGGTCCCGGCCGGGTGCAGTCCGGCTGGCTCAACCGCGCGCTGGAAGGCCTGCCGAAAGGCGAGCGGGTGACGAGTGCGCTGGCGGTCGGCCCGACCACGCCCTTGGTGCTGCGTGGCGCGGCGCCGACGGTCGGCTGGGCACCGGTCGCAGTGCCGCAGGCTGCGGAAGATACCGCGATGCGGCTCCTCGAACTTTATCAACACCGCGATCCCGTGCTGGCGAGCGCGTTGAAGCAGGGTCTCGCCCTCGACAAGGCGGCGCAAGGCGACGATATGAAGCCGAAGCCCGGCACCACTGGCGCCGGGGCGATGCGGCTGGTGGCGCGCGGCGCCGCAAAGCTGATGGCCGCCGACGATGGTCCCCGCATCGGCGCGCTCGCCTTCGACGGCTGGGACACGCACGCCAACGAAGGCGGGCCGGTCGGGCGGCTGGCGCAATTGCTCGGCGGCCTCGACGGTGCACTGGCGGAATTCGAAACGGGGTTGGGGGCGCGCTGGCGCGACGCCGTGATCGTGGTCGCCACCGAATTCGGCCGCACCGCGCGCATCAACGGCACGCAGGGCACCGACCACGGCACCGGCACGGTGACGCTGCTCGCCGGCGGCGCGGTGAAAGGCGGCCGTGTGATCGCGGACTGGCCCGGGCTGAAGCCCGCCAATCTCTATCAGGGCCGCGATCTCGCCCCGACCACGGATCTGCGCGCGGTCATGAAGGGCGTGCTGAAGGATCAGTTCGGATTGGCGGAACGCGCGCTGGCGGAGAATGTGTTCCCGGACAGCAGCGCCGTGAAGCCGATGCAGGGGTTGGTGGCGTGATACACCGTCATTCCGGGGCGCATCGAAGATGCGAACCCGGAATCTCGAGGTTCTGGGTTCGTCCTTCGGACGCCCCGGAACGACACCGCTACTTCGTAATCTGATCCACTTCCGCCAGTTCCTCCGCGCTCAGTGTCCAGCCGATCGCGTTCACGTTCTGCTCGACCTGTTCGACGCGGGTGGCGCCGGCGATGACGCTCGATACCTGCGGGCGCGATGCCAGCCAGGAGAAGGCGAGTTCGAGCATGGTGTGGCCGCGGGCCTGTGCGAAGGCCTGGAGCTTTTCGACGATGTCTTCGTTGCGCGGCGTGGCGTAGCGGTCTTTCAGGGCAGGCGCCTTGGCGAAACGGGTGTCGGCGGGGGCCGCGGTGCCGCGCTGGTATTTGCCGGTCAGGAGGCCGCTCGCCAGCGGGAAGAACGGCAACAGGCCGAGCCTGTATTCCTGCGCGGCCGGCAACAGATCCCTTTCGATGCCGCGCACCACGAGGCTGTATTCGTCCTGGCAGGAGACGAAGCGGTTGACGTTCATCTGCCGCGCCATCATCTCGGCCTCGGCAATGCGCCAGGCCGGAAAATTCGAATTACCGATGTAGCGGACCTTGCCCTGGCGGACGAGGTCGTCCAGCGCGCGCAGCGTCTCTTCCATCGGCGTCAAGGGATCGTAATCATGCTGCTGGTAGAGATCGATGTAGTCGGTTTTCAGCCGCGTCAGGCTGGCCTCGACGGCGGACATGATGTAGCGGCGCGAGGCGCCCTGCTTGGTGCCGTCATTGCTCATGGGTTTGGCATATTTCGTCGCCAGCACGATGTCCTTGCGCCGATCGCCGAGCACGGTGCCAAGCACGGTCTCGGAGCCGCCCATGCCCGCATAGATGTCGGCGGTGTCGAACAGGGTGATGCCGAGGTCGATCGCCCTGTGGATCACCTTGCGCGAGGTTTCCAGATCGGTGCGCTGGCCGAAATTGTTGCAGCCGAGGCCAACGGCGGAAACGCGCAGGCCGGAGCCGCCGAGGTTGCGAATTTGCATGGATCGATCCTGTGGGATGGTCGCGGGAGGAGGCGCATTGTGGCCCGCGCCACTGCGCCCCGCAAGAAGCGGCACCTCCGGCGTTCGCGCTTGGCAGCTATGCGGCACAAAAAATGCGGCCCCGGCCAGACGCGGCGACTGACGGGGGCCGCTTGGGGCGCGTGATCTGAGACGGGGGGCCTGATCAGACGCAGGCGCAGCCTAGCCGCGCTTTGTTACGCCGCCGTGACGCGGGGACTTATCCACAGGCTCGATGTCGCCAGCCAACCCCCAGCTCTGACAATTCCGGCGCAATGAATTTTTGAATCTCAGGCGTCTCAAAAAGATTTCAAATAATACGCCCGGCGGGAGGCAAGGAGACAGGTTGTGCCGCCTATGCTAGGATGACCAAGGGTCGAAAAGCGCTTGGGGGGTCAAATGGTCTCCAGCTATCTCCGCCTTCTGGTCTGTGCGGTAGGTCTTTCGGCAAGTGGGGCGCAAGCCCAGCAGAGCAACGACGCAACAACGCTCTTCAACAACGTCAGAATATTCGACGGCAAGGGAACGTCGCTGTCAGAACCAACCAACGTGCTGGTTCGCGGCAATCTGATCGAAACAATTTCCCGAGCGCAGATCGCGGTCGACCGCCGCGCCGACACGCGCGTCATCGAAGGCGGCGGGCGCACGTTGATGCCGGGGCTGATCGACAATCATTGGCACGCGATGCTGGCGCGGGTGACGCCGGTGCAAGCGTTCGGTGATGTCGGCTTCAACAATCTCGTGGCCGGCGACGAAGCGACTGATACTCTGATGCGCGGCTTCACCACCGTTCGCGACGTGGGCGGGCCGGTGTTCGGTCTCAAGCGCGCCATCGACGAGGGCATCGTCAAAGGCCCGCGTATCTATCCGTCCGGCGCCATGATCACCGTTACGAGCGGCCATGGGGATTTTCGCCAGTTAACCGATCTGCCGCGGACGATCGGCGGCATGCTCACCCGCATGGAGCAGATCGGTGGCGCTATAGTTGCGGACAGCCCTGACGAGGTGCGCGTGCGCGCGCGCGAACAGCTCATGCAGGGCGCCTCCCAAGTCAAGTTGACGGCGGGCGGCGGGGTTTCGTCACCCTTCAGTCCGATCGACGTGACCACCTTCACCGAGGCCGAACTGCGCGCCGCGGTCGAGGCGGCCGAGAACTGGGGCACATACGTCACCGCGCATGCCTTTACGCCGAATGCGATCCGGGGGGCTATAGCAACTGGCGTGAAATGTATCGAACACGGCACCCTGATGGACGAAGCTAGCGCCAAGCTGATCGCCGAGAAGGGCGTTTGGCTCAGCCAGCAGCCGCTCCCCGACGCCTTGAGGCTGGGTTTTCCCGAGGGTTCAGTCCAGCGAGCCAAGGCGGATGAGGTCTGGCCCGGCATAGCCAAGTCCTACGAGTTGGCGAAGAAGTACAAGATTAAGACGGCGTGGGGCACCGACGTGCTGTTCTCCCGCGAGCTGGCGCAACAACAAGGGGCAATTCTGGCCTCGCTTACCCGTTGGTACACGCCCGCCGAAGCGCTGGTCATGGCGACGTCGACAAACGCCGAGCTGCTGGCGCTGTCGGGAAAGCGCAATCCCTATCCGGGAAAGCTCGGTGTCGTAGAGCAGGGCGCGCTCGCCGATCTGCTCCTTGTCGACGGCAATCCGCTGGAAGAGATCGGCCTTATTGCCGATCCTGCGAAGAACTTCAAGGTCATCATGAAGGACGGCGTGATCTACAAGAACACTCTCACCAGGTAAGAAATCTCCATCGATCCTTCGCTCGATCGAACGTCAGAACAGCTTGCGGTAAACGACGAAGCCGGAACGCTCCGCCACCTTGTCGTATAGCCGCATCGCGGTGTGGTTGGTCTCGTGCGTCTGCCAATAGACGCGGGAACATCCCGCGAGCTTCGCCTGCTCGTACACGCCGTTGATCAAGGCACGGCCGACGCCCTTGCCGCGCACCGCCGCGTGGGTGAAGAGGTCCTGCAGATAGCAGGTCGGCTCGATCGCGGTCGTAGAGCGGTGAAACAGGTAGTGCGTCAGGCCGAGCAGCTCGCCGCCGCTCTCGGCGACCAGCGCATGCACGGGCTCGTAGGCGTCGAAGAAACGCGCCCACGTCATCGCCGTGATCTCGGGCGCCAGCGCGGTCGGACCCGAGCGGCCGTAGAACACGTTGTAGCCCTCCCACAGCGGAAGCCATTGCGCATGGTCGGGGCGGGTGACGAAGCGGATGGTGAGGTCGCCGGACATTGCGCGTTTCCGTTTTGATGGGAGATGACGCGTCTGGGACGCGGAAGGATGTCTGTTCATTAGTACAGACGCACCTGGCAGCCATCAACTTCGCTGTGGCGCGCTTCTTCTCCCTCTCCCCGTTCTTCACGGGGTCGAGACAAGCGAAGCTTGCTCTTGGAGGGTCGGGGTGAGGGGCTTTCTCCGCGAGATTATCTCTATCGATAGACCTGTACCCCCTCACCCGGATTGCTTCGCAATCCGACCTCTCCCCGCAAGCGGGGCGAGGTTTGAGAGAGAGAGCCGCCGCTATTCTGCGGCGCCGAGGTGCCGGGCAAGGATGCGATAGTTGCCGCGTAGCGCGCGGTAATAGTCGGCGCTGGCCGGATCGTCGGTGTGGCGAACGAGATCGGTGACCGGCGTGTAGCTCAGCATGCGTCCGCCGTCGGGCAGCGCCGTGCAGATGAAGCGCAGCACCTGTCCGTCGGCGAGATCGATGTTGACCGGCGTGGAATCGCCGGTCCTTATCATCTCGGTGCGCTTGGCGATGAAGGCGCCCAGTTCGTCCTCCGGCAGTTGCCAGGCGCCGGTGTCGCGGCCGTGGTACATCAGCGCGATGAAGGGCGGCTTGCTGTCAGCCTGCTCGTCGGACAAAGCAAAATAGTCGCGGAAGGCGCGGTTGATGAATTCGGCGCGGGTATCGGAATCGAGCAGCACGATGCCGATATCGACCTGATCGAGCGCGGCCGACAGGCGTTCGGCCGTGGCATGATGCTTCTTCTCCCATGCGAACGCATCGACCCATTTCTGCCGTAGCAAGCCAGTGATGGCGCGGTGCCGGCGGCGGTGGCCGCCAGCAGCAGCATGCGCGCCAGGTCCGACATGTCGTAACCGGGCACGGCGCGGTGGTTGAGGAAGAACAGCGCGGAAGACGCTACCGCAATGACGGCACTGACCATCCCGGAGGCGATGCCGCCGATGGAGGCGGCAAAGGCGACGATGCAGACGAACAGCGGTGCGGGATTGGGGACGGGAACGACATGTCGATCGACGAGGAAGGCGATCAACGCCGTCGCTGTCGTAAGAGCCGGACCGGAGATTGCGTGCCAGTTTAACTGCATGCCCGTTCTCGCCACTTGCCGGGAATAAGACGCAAGCATGCCTGATTGTTGCGATTGTGCACGCCTTTCTGCCGCCAGTCTTAAGAAAGCGTTGCACAGATGCGGCGTGCTTTCGCATTTTTGAAATCAAATGATATTCGAAAGCCCGAGAAACCGGTTACGAAGCCCGCTGGTCAATCAATCCGCACGACATTTTGCAAGAGCACACCGATGCCCACTGTTTCCCCGACGCTGCTGCCGATCCTGATGCTGTTTGCCTCCAACGTCTTCATGACGTTTGCCTGGTACGGTCATCTGAAATTCAAGGAGAGCCCGCTGGCCCTGGTCGTGCTGGCGAGCTGGGGGATCGCCTTCGTCGAATACTGGTTGGCGGTGCCGGCCAACCGCTGGGGCAGCGCGGTGTACTCGGCGGCGCAGCTCAAGACCATGCAGGAGGTGATCACGCTGGTGGTGTTCGCCTGCTTCTCGGTGCTCTATCTGAAGGAGCCGCTGGCGTGGAATCACGCGCTCGGCTTTGCCTGCATCGCCTTTGGCGCGTTTCTGATCTTTCACAAATGGTGAGCGCTTTTGCGCAGATCATCGTCATTTCGCGGCCGGCGCCACCCGCAATACCCGTCCGTTCGAACTATCTGTGAGCAGCCACAGCGCGCCGTCCGGTCCCTGGCGGACGTCCCTGATACGCTCGTGCAGGTTTTGCAGCAGGCGTTCCTCCGAGGTGACGGCGTTTCCGTTCAGCGTCAGCCGCACCAGCATCGCGCTGCGCAATGCGCCGGTGAACAGGCTGCCGTTCCATTTCGGAAACAGTTTTCCGGTGTAGAAGGCCATGCCGGACGGCGCGATCGACGGCACCCAGTATTTCAGCGGCTGCTCCATGCCGTCCTTGGCCGTCGCGTTGTGGATCTTCGCGCCGGAGTAATCGATGCCGTAGCCGATCACCGGCCAGCCATAGTTCTTGCCCTTGCCGATCAAATTGACCTCGTCACCGCCGCGCGGGCCATGCTCGATTTCCCAGAGCTCGCCGGTGGTGGGATGGATCGCGAGCGACTGGGCGTTGCGATGGCCGTAGCTCCAGATCTCCGGTTTGGCGTCGGCGCGGCCGGCGAATGGATTGCCTGATGGCGCCGAACCGTCGGGCGCGATCCGGATCACCTTGCCGAGATGATTGCCGAGACTCTGCGCCTGATCGCGGTGGGCGAAGTGGTCGCCCAGCGTGACGAACAGATTGCCGTCGTCCGCCTGCACGATGCGGCAGCCGTAATGATTGCCCGATGACAACGGCCCCTGCTGGCGGAAGATGACCTTGACGTCGTCGAGCCGGCCCTTGCCGTCGTCGAGCTTGGCGCGCGCGATCGCGGTGCGTCCACCGCCCTCAGTCCGCTCGGCATAACAAAAATAGAGGGTCCTGTTCTGCGCGAAGGCTTTGTCGATGACGACATCGAGTAGGCCGCCCTGGCCCGACGCCCATACCTCGGGGACGCCCTTGAGCGGCGGCGAGACCTGTCCTTCCGCCGTGACGATGCGCATGCGGCCCGGACGCTCGGTCACCAGCATCGTTCCATCTGATAGAAACGCCAGCGCCCACGGATTGACAAGGCCCCTTGCGATGGTCCGAACCTCGAGTTCGCCCGCCGACGAGTCGAACGCCGGCTGTTCCCCGCGAGTGCCGGTGGCGATCAGGAACGAGACCGCAAGCAGGATCGCTGCCGTCAACGCGGCAGTCACAAGGCCGACAGGTGTTTTCATCCTGGTCGTCCAGTCGCGATGCTGATCATCGCGCGTTCGCTAATGATGCAAACAAAAAGCCGCAACCGTCACGGAATGGGCATCGCGACGGTGGCCTTGATCGACAGCACCGTCAAGGTGACCACGAGGCACAGCGACAGCGTGCCGATCGCGAGCGAGGTGGCGATCGCGCCTAGCAATCGGGAGGAAGCGATGGGCGCACGGCGGCTCTCGAAGCCGACTGTGCCAGGTGCCCGTGTCATGGCCTAAATCCTTGTAACGCGGGACGAATCACCCGCGACTCACCCGTCATCAGGAAAATCTTGCAATGATCACCGGCAATATTGCGGCGATGGGTGGCTGAAAATGGCGGAATAACGGCAAAGGTTAACGTTGTTCCCGCTATTGTTAACCTTTGGAGGCCTGCTCGCGCGAAAGTGAGATGTCGGCTGGCAGGCGCGGGCGGCGGTTATGCGCCGGCGGCGATGTCGGCCTGGTCGTCAATCTCGGCCTCCGGGCGCCAGTCCATGGTCACGAAACCAGGGGTCTGCTCGACCCGCCGCAGCCAGGCGCGGATGGCCGGGAAGGTTGCCAGATCGTAGTCGCAGCGGTCGGCGACGTGGGTGTAGCCGTACAGCGCGATATCGGCGACCGTCAGTTGCCCTGCGGCGAAATAGGCGTGGGTCTTGAGATGGTTTTCCATCACCTGCAGCGCGGCATAGCCGCGCTCCATCCAGTCCTCCAGCGCATGCGTCTGCAGGTCGCGGCCGCCCTTGACCAGCGACAGCCAGAAATAGGCGGCGCCGATATTGGGCTCGAGCGCGTGCTGTTCGAAGAACATCCATTGCAGCGCTTCGGCGCGCTCGACCCGTGACTCCGGGGCCAGCGAGGTGCCGCCGCAAACATACCAGAGGATGGCGTTGGACTCGGCGAGGTAGCGTCCCTCGGCGACTTCCAGCAGCGGCACCTGTCCGCTGGGATTTTTCTCCAGAAAATCCGGCGTGCGGCTTTCGCCTCTGAGAATGTCCACTTCGATTGCTTCATAGGGTGCGTTGAGCAGCGCCAGCGCAAGGCGAACCTTGTAGCTGTTGCCGGAGCGCTGCATCGAATAGAGCTTGTACATCGTCGTTGGGTTCACTCGGATCGAGGGGCGCGCGCTGCGGGCGAATTGCGGAAAGCTTTCGCGCCGCAACGCGGCTAAACAATGATGCCGATACGAATGTGTCGCAAGAGCTGCCGAATGGAAAAAGTCCAAAACCTCTACCGCACTGCACGCGCGCAGAATAATTCCATCAACACGGCGGAACAATAAAGATCACGCTTGCGCGACGCCGGGCGCATGGCTCACGCGGTCGAGCGCCGCACGTCGCAACACCACCCCAAAAAAGGCCAGCTCCACGAGCAGCGCGAGGGGGATGTAAGTGACGCCGGCGATACTGCGCGACAACAGCGGCACGATCCATGCCGCGGCGAGCAGGCTGATTTCGAAATCGCGAAAGCCGTGGCGCAAGCCATGCCGCACAAAGAATGCGATCGCGACCGCTAGCACCACGAGGTCATAGTCGAGCACGTAGGGCGTTGCGAGCAGGCAGCCCAACGCCAGCGCCGCGGCCTTGAGCTCGAAGGCGACGTCGCTGTGCCACAGCCACGCCAGGCTGGCGGCGAGTATGGCGAACAACGAGGCCTGCGCCGCATAGGCGGTCGGCACGTTCGCGCCGCATGCGCGGACCGCGGAGAAGATCGACTGGATCTTCTCCCAGCCGGTGCCACCCTGTTCGAGCACGACCGTCTGCGTGAAGTTCATGGAGTCGGCAAACGCCTGCCAGATGCCGCTGCCAAGCATGGCGAAGCTGATCGCAACTAGCGTGGCAACCGTAGCGGCAGCCGCGCCGACCGTGCGCCACCGTCCGCCCGCCAGGAGTGCAACCGGAATCAGAACGCCGAATTGCGGCTTGTAGGCCAGCAGCCCTATCAGCACGCCGGCAAGCCATGGCCGGCGATCGAGCCAGTGCAGGGCGCCGCCGAGCAGCGCCGCGGTGAGGAATCCGTTCTGGCCGTGGCCGACATTGACGAACACGGCCGGGAAGGCGGCCGCGACCAGCCAGTTTTCGTGACGCGGCAGGATGGCGCGGATCGCGGCGAGGTATGCGGCAAAACTCGCGACCAGCCAGAGCGCCAGGCCCCAGGCATAGGGAACGGCGGCGACGAGAACGGCCACCGCAAAGAAGAACGGCGGGTAGTGCCAGCCGTAGAACGGCACGTCGCGGCCGTCGAACACTGCCTTCTCCGCCGCATGCTGGAGCGCGGGCGCATAGGCGTCTGCAGCGCGGCCCTGCCAGGTCAGCGTGCCCGCGGCATAGACATTGGAAAAGTCGGTGCCGATCGGCTGGCCGTTGCTGCTGATGAGGCCATCGGAAACCGCGATCCATCCGGCAAACACCAGGACGAAGAGGCCGAGCAGGATAACGCTGTAGCCGCGCATGCGCGCCGCCGTCACCCATTCGCCGGATCGCAGCCCTTGCCAGATATGAGTCATTTCACCGCTGGATTTTTGCGAATATTGCGCCGTATTGCTCCGACCGTACCGAGCCGGCTTTAACGTTCCCTAAAGTTTGGCCCTAATCCGGCCAAGCTTCTTGCGATGCAGCGCGCAGCGTCTTAGGGTGCGCCGATCCCATCAGAAAGAGTCGTGCAATCCAGAGTTCACGACGTTTGCCAGGAGATGATGATGCCCTTCCTGTCTGCCTCGCTCGCCCGTGTGAAGCCGTCCGCGACGATCGCGGTCACGGATAAAGCGCGCGCGCTGAAAGCGGCGGGCCGCAACGTCATCGGCCTCGGCGCCGGCGAGCCGGATTTCGACACGCCCGCCAACATCAAGCTGGCGGCGATCCGCGCCATCGAGGCCGGCAAGACCAAGTACACCGACGTCGGCGGCATTCCCGAGCTGAAGGAAGCCATCATCAACAAGTTCCAGCGCGAGAATGGACTGACCTACAAGCCGAACCAGATCATCGTCGGCACCGGCGGCAAGCAGGTGCTCTACAACGCGCTGATGGCGACGCTTAACCCCGGCGACGAGGTCATCATCCCGGCGCCGTACTGGGTCAGCTATCCGGAAATGGTGGCGCTCGCCGGCGGCGAGCCGGTGCCGGTGGTGTGCCCGGCGTCGAGCGGCTTCAAGCTGCGGCCCGAAGATCTGGAAAAGGCGATCACGCCGAAGACCAAATGGATCATCCTGTGCTCGCCGTCGAACCCGACCGGCGCCGCCTACACGCGCAGCGAGTTGAAGGCGATCACCGACGTACTGGTGAAGCATCCGCATGTCTGGGTGATGACCGACGACATGTACGAGCACCTGGTCTATGACGACTTCCAGTTTGCAACGCCTGCGCAGGTCGAGCCGAAACTGTATGAGCGCACGCTGACGGTGAACGGCGTATCAAAAGCCTATTGCATGACCGGCTGGCGCATCGGTTATGCCGGCGGCCCGGCCGACCTGATCAAGGCGATGTCGACGATCCAGTCGCAGTCGACCTCGAACCCGTCGTCTATCGCGCAGTGGGCTTCGGTCGAAGCGCTGAACGGTCCGCAGGACTTCATCCCTGTGCACAACAAGGTGTTCAAGGAGCGACGCGACCTCGTGGTGTCGATGCTGAACCAGGCCAAGGGCATCGAATGCCCGAGGCCTGAGGGTGCATTCTACGTCTATCCGTCCTGCGCCGGCACCATCGGCAAGACCTCGCCATCAGGCAAGGTGATCGCCAATGACGAGGACTTCGTCACCGAGTTGCTCGAAAGCGAAGGCGTCGCCGTCGTGCAGGGTTCCGCGTTCGGGCTTGGACCGGCGTTCCGGATTTCCTACGCGACCAAAACCACCGACCTCGAAGACGCCTGCAAGCGCATTCAGCGCTTTTGTGGCAATTTGAGATAGAGCGTTTTCAAGCGAAGCCTGTCCCGCACTTGATGCGGGATGGCTTTTCGGTTCGCATCAAGAAAACGCGTCAGAAAAAGGGCTGTCAAATCACATCGCGCGTGACCTACAGCGCGATGTTTTGACGGCTTCTTGAGGAAGCGCCATGTTTTCGACACGGCGCTTCCATCCTGTCCGCTCCGCTGAATTTGTTCATCAACATGCGGAGACTGGGACACATGCGACTCCTGACATTGACACTCGCGACGCTTTCGCTGCTCGCGCCGATCGCAAGCGCTGACGCGGCGCCGGTGGTTCGCGCCGGCATCCTGCAATGCCAGGGTGGCCAGAATGTCGGGTTCGTGGTCGGCTCGGTGACGAGCCTCGAATGCGTGTTCCGCAGCGAAGGCCGCCGGCCTGAACCCTATATCGCCAAGGTGCAGCGCATCGGTCTCGATCTCGGCGTCACCGAGCAGACGCAGTTGTCCTGGGCGGTCAGTGCGCCGAACAGCCGGCTTGGGCGCGGCGAACTCGCCGGCAGCTATGGCGGCGTCGGCGCCAATGCATCGATCGGTGTCGGCGGCGGCGGCAACTTCCTGGTTGGCGGTCCCGCCAATGCCTACGCGCTGCAGCCGATCAGCGTGCAGGGACAGACCGGGCTGAACGTCACGGCCGGCATCGCCGGCCTCGAACTGCAGCCGTTCAACGGCTACGCTCCGCGACGGCACGTGCGCCGCCATCGTCACCGCGGCTGAGGATGACATGTTGAGGAAGAGGCCCGCGCGAGCGGGCCTTTTTTGTTGCTGTCATTCCGGGGCGGCGCGGAGCGACGAACTATGGTGCGCAACCTGAGAATCTCGAGATTCCGGGTTCGATGCTGCGCATCGCCCCGGAATGACGAGCGAAATGGAGACGGCTCGCCTTCAACTCCCGCCAATCTGGCACAGCCTGTGATGTTATGGCATAGAACGGCGAGCGCCGCGGGCACGGCCTTGTTATTGCTTCTCTGCTTGCATCACAGTTTTTCAGCCGGAGATTACTTCATGCGTCGTTTCTTCATCTTTGCCGCTGCCGCGCTCGCCCTGCTGGCTTTGTCGATCGGCGGCGCTGCCGCACAGCAGCAGCGCGTGCAGGTCGGCGTGCTGGAGTGCCGCGGCGGCGCCAGCGTCGGCTTCATCGTCGGTTCCGTCACCCATCTCGGCTGCGTGCTGCGCGCAGAAGGGATGCCGGAGGATCGCTATGTCGCCACCATCCGGAAAGTCGGGCTCGACCTCGGTATCACCCAGGAATCGGCGCTGGCCTGGGGCGTATTCGCGCCAGTGGCGCGGCTCGGGCCGGGTGATCTCTCCGGCGACTATGTCGGCGCCCAAGGCAGCGCGACATTCGGCGTTGGCGTCGGCGGCAACGTGCTGGTCGGCGGCTCCGCCAATTCGATCGCGTTGCAACCGCTGAGCCTGCAGGGCCAGGTTGGCGTCAGCATTGCTGCCGGATTGGAAAGCCTGGAACTGCGGCCGGGACGTTAATCGAGGCGGCTTCTTTCCGTCATTGCCTGCGACAAACGCGAAGCGTTTGCGCAAGGGAGCGAAGCGACGAAGCAATCCATCTATCCGCTCTGCCGCGAGATGGATTGCTTCGCTTCGCTCGCAATGACGGGTTAGGGGGACATCCGGGGCTTTATGGCTTGTCTGTTTCCGCGGATATCGTTGTGCTCACGCGGGCTGCTTGCTGGCTGCCCCCTCCGGCACCGGCTAACATAAATCATGAGTTCAAATCATCAGATTGCGTCCGGCCAAGCCAAGCTGGCTGTGAAAGTCGTCGGCCACGGCGACCCTATTGTCTTTCTGCACGCCGCGGTCTGCGATAGTCGCATGTGGCGCGCGCAACTGGATGCAGTCGGCGCAAGCAATAAGGCGATCGCGTATGACCGGCGGGGCTTTGGCGAGACTCGCGCGGAAAAGGAGGACTTTTCTGCAGTCGCAGATTTGCTGGCGGTGATTGACGCCGTCGGAAATGGCGCACCGACGATCCTTGTTGGGTGCTCTCAGGGTGGACGGGTCGCGCTCGACACCGCTCTTCTGCATCCATCCTATGTCCGCGCCCTCGTTCTCATTGCGCCCGCCGCGGGCGGCGCGCCTGAGCCGATCTATCCGCGTGAGATCGACGGCCTGATGGCCGGGCTTAAGGACGCCGAACAAGCCGGCGATCTGGATCGGGTGAACGCAATCAAGGCTCATCTTTGGCTTGACGGTCCACTACAGCCCGAGGGGCGTGTCACAGGTGAGGCGCGCCGGCTGTTCCTCGATATGAACGCCATTGCGCTACGGTCGCCGCCGACCGGGTCGAACCTCGATCTCGCGCCCACCTTCCATCGTCTCGGCGAGATATCGGCGCCGTCGCTCGTAATCTGGGGTGATCTCGATTTCCCGCACATTCAGGAACGATGCCGTCATATCGCAACGACGATGTCGAACGGGTCGGGCCATATATTGACCGGCGCTGCCCATCTGCCGAGCCTGGAGCGGCCAACTGAGATTACGGGCCTCCTCGCGGAGTTCATCGATGGCTGTTCCGAGCGTCGGGCATAGCAATCGGCGCGCAGGGCAGCGCCATGTTCGGTGTTGGCAGTCGGCGGCTACCCCAATTCGATCGCGCTGCGCTGCGCGTGCAGGGCAAGGTTGGCGTCAGCATTGCTGCCGGATTGGAAAGCCTGGAACTCCGGCCGGGGCGGTAGTCAAGTCTCCCCGTCGTTGCGAGCGAAGCGAAGCAATCCATAATCTCTCCGCGGAGATAGACTGGATTGCTTCGTCGCTGATGCTCCTCGCAATGACGACGAAGTTAACCGCTCGATTCCATCACATCGCAGCGCAGCGAATTTTTCCCGCTTGCCAAAATCAAGAGACAGGCGGAGCATCAGAAGTCGCCGACCCAATCACGGGCCGAGCTCCAAAAAAAGGGAGGCGGCAATGGGACAAGACGTCAGAAGTCCCCGCGGTCCACGGTGCATTGCGCTGGTGGGCCCTTTCCAGAGCGGGAAAACCACACTTTTGGAGGCGATATTGGCGCGAACGGGCGCCATTAAAAATGCCGGCAGCGTCGATGCAGGAACTTCCGTCGGCGATGCCAGCCCCGAAGCGCGCCATCACAAGATGGGCGTCGGCCTGACCGCCGCCACCACCACCTTCATGGGCGACAGCTATACCTTTATCGATTGTCCCGGCTCGATCGAGTTCGCGCATGACATGCGCGCCGCGTTGCCCGCGGTCGATGCCGCGGTCGTGGTCTGCGAGGCGGACGAAAAGAAACTGCCGCAACTGCAGATCATCCTGCGCGAGCTGGAGGATCTCGGCATTCCGCGTTTTCTGTTCTTGAACAAGATCGACCGCGCCAACAAGCGGATCCGCGAAACGCTGTCGACGCTGCAGCCGGCCTCGCGCGTGCCGCTGGTGCTGCGGCAGATTCCGATCTGGAACGGTGAGTTGATCGAAGGCTTCGTCGATCTCGCTCTGGAACGCGCCTTCGTCTATCGCGAGCACAAGCCGTCCGAAGTCATGGCATTGGAGGGCGGCAATCTCGACCGCGAGAAGGAAGCGCGCTTCTCGATGCTGGAAAAGCTCGCCGACCACGACGACGCGTTGATGGAGCAGTTGCTGGAGGACATCCAGCCGCCGCGCGACGCGGTGTTCGACGATCTCGCCCGCGAGTTGCGCGAAGGCCTGATCTGCCCGGTGCTGCTCGGCGCGGCCGCGCGCGAGAACGGCGTGTTGCGGCTGATGAAGGCGCTGCGGCATGAAGCGCCCGGCATTACCGAGACAGCGAAGCGCCTCGGCGCGTCGTCGCAAAAGGATGCGCTGGCGTACGTGTTCAAGACGCTGCATCTGCAGCACGGCGGCAAGCTGTCGCTGGTGCGGCTGCTTGCCGGCCATCTCGATGATGGCGCGACGCTGCAATCCTCCTCCGGCGAGGCCGGGCGTGTTTCCGGCATTCTCGCAGTCAACGGCGCGCACGATACCAAGCGGGCCGCGGCGGAGCCCGGCGACACCGTCGCACTCGGCAAGCTCGATGCGATCAAGACCGGCGACACGCTGTCGAGCGGCAAGACCGCGCCGCAGGCGCTGGCAGCGATTACGCCGGCGCCGCCGGTGCTAGCGATGTCGCTCGCGGCGACCGATCGCAAGGACGACGTCAAGCTCGGCCAGGCGCTGCTGCGCCTGAACGAGGAGGACCCGTCGCTGACGATGATCCAGAATCAGCGCACCCACGACATCGTGCTGTGGGGGCAGGGCGAGATGCATCTGCGCGTCGCGCTCGAGCGCCTGCGCGACCGCTTCGGCGTCAATGTCAAATCGCAGCCGCCGGCGATCGGTTATCAGGAGACCATCCGCAAACCGATCACCCAGCGCGGCCGCCACAAGAAGCAATCCGGCGGCCACGGCCAGTTCGGCGACGTGGTGCTGGAAATCAAGCCGATGCCGCGCGGCTCGGGCTTCGAGTTCCACGAAAAGGTGGTCGGCGGCGCGGTGCCGAAAAATTATATCGGCGCGGTTGAAGAGGGCGTGGTCGACGGCCTCGCTAAGGGGCCGCTCGGTTTTCCCGTCATCGATGTTGAGGTCACGCTTATCGACGGCTCCTATCACAGCGTCGACTCGTCCGATCTCGCGTTCCGCACCGCGGCCCGTATCGGCATGACCGAGGCGCTGCCGCAGTGTCAGCCGGTGCTGCTGGAGCCGATCCACATGGTGGAGATCGTCTGCCCGACCGAGGCGACGGCGAAGATCAACGCCATCCTGTCGGCGCGGCGCGGCCAGATCCTGGGCTTCGATACCCGTGAGAACTGGCCGGGATGGGACTGCGTGCGCGCCACCATGCCGGAGGCGGAGATCGGCGACCTGATCGTGGAATTGCGCTCAGCCACCGCCGGCGCCGGGAGTTTCACGCGGACGTTCGACCGCATGGCCGAGGTCACCGGCCGCGCCGCCGATCAGATCATAGCTGCGCATCGCGTTGCGGCGTAGCTCCCCGCAGGATTGCCGCGGCTTGACCAGCCGCGGTAGCCTGCGTTCGGCTTGACACAGCACAGCAGAAGATAAATTGATCGTCGTGGCCGGGTTTATCCCGGCCATCGACGTCTTTGGGAGATTTCTGCCGTGACCAAGCCCCGCGCCGCCTGCCTGATCGGATGGCCGGCCGCGCATTCGCGCTCGCCCTTGATCCATCATTACTGGCTGCGCACGCTCGGCATCGAGGGCGGCTATGTGATCGAGGCGGTGCCGCCCGACGAGTTCAAGGATTTCGTCTTCCGGCTGTCGCTCCGCGGCTTCGTCGGCGCCAACGTCACCATTCCGCACAAGGAGCGGGCGCTTGCGTTGTCGAAGCCGGACGACCGCGCCCGCGCGGTCGGCGCGGCCAATACGCTGTGGTTCGCCGATGGCGAGCTGTGCTCGACCAACACCGACGTGGAAGGTTTTATCAACAATCTCGATGCCTGCGCTGATGGTTGGGACAAGTGCGACGAAGCGCTGGTGCTGGGCGCCGGCGGCTCATCGCGCGCCGTACTGTTTGGGTTACTCGACCGCGGCATCAAGCGGGTGCATCTCGCCAACCGCACCATCGAGCGGGCCCACGCGCTGGTGGATCAGTTCGGCACGAGCATTGTTCCCGTAGCATGGGACGCGGTCAGTGATCTTCTGCCGCGCGTAGGCCTGCTGGTGAATACGACATCGCTCGGCATGCGCGGCCAGCCGCCGCTTGAGCTCGATGTCGGACGGCTGCCGTCACACGCCGTCGTCGCCGACCTCGTGTACGTGCCGCTCGACACGCCATTGCTGGTGGCATCACGCGCGCGCGGGCTCAAGACCGCCGATGGACTCGGCATGCTGCTGCACCAGGCGGTGCGCGGCTTCGAATTGTGGTTCGGACGGCGCCCGGAAGTGACGCCGGAACTTCGCGCGCTCGTCGAGGCCGATCTCACAAATACATGATCGAGTGATCGCGGAGACTTGAGCCGGAATTTTTTTGAAAGGCCGGGGTCAATGGCTACGTCAGAGCCGCCATTGGAGATACCCGCATGTCCATCCGTCACTATCAGCTCGTTCGCTCGCTTGCCGCCGTCGCGATGGTCGCCGGCTCCACGCTCTACGCAATTGCCCAGCAGCCGCCCACGCCGACGCGCGTTCGCGGCACCATCGAAGCCGTCGATGGCGACGTGCTCGCCGTCAAGTCGCGTAGCGGTGAGGACGTCAAGCTGCATATGACCGGCGATGTCAACGTGGTGGGGATCAGCAAAATCTCGCTGTCCGACGTCAAGGTCGGTTCCTTCATCGGCACCACCACGGTGCCGGGACCGGACGGCAGCCAGAACGCTGTTGAGGTGCATGTGTTTCCGGAAGCCATGCGCGGCACCGGCGAGGGTTCGCGGCCCTATGATCTGCGTCCCAACTCCACGATGACCAACGCCACGGTGGCGGAGTCCGTGGTCGGCAATGACGGTCACACCCTGATGGTCAAATACCGGGGCGGGGAGAAGAAAGTCGTGGTCTCCCCGGAGACGCCTGTTGTGACCTACGTTCCCGCCGGCAAGTCCGACCTCAAGCTCGGCGCCAAGGTGATCGCCTTCATGAAGAAATTGCCGGACGGTACGCTCGAGACCAATCGCGTCAGCGTCGGCCGGGATGGGCTGACTCCGCCGATGTGACGCGAAGCGTCATTCCGGGATGGTCCGAAGGACCAGACCCGGAATCTCGAGATTCCGGGTTCGCGCTTGGCGCGCCCCGGAATGACGAAACCTCAGGACGGCATCGCGGCGTCATCGCTATGGAATACCCCCTCCCGTGCGGTGTTTGCGTTGAGTTGGGCGCCAAAACACCTCGGGAGGAACACCATGCTGAAATCGTCTTCATGGCCGCGCATGCTCGCGGCCTCGCTGGGCCTTGTCGCTCTGTTTGCAACGGACGCCTCGGCGCAGCAGCCGCCGACGGTCCGCATTCGCGGCACCATCGAAGCGGTCGACGGGCCTATGCTGTCGATCAAGTCGCGCGAGGGCACCGACATGAAAGTCCGCGTCACCGACAATGTCGCGGTGTTCGGCGTGGCCAAGACCGAACTGTCGGAAATCAAGGAAGGCTCCTATATCGGCGTTACCGGGATGCCGGAGCCGGACGGCACCCAAAAGGCGGTCGCGGTGCATATCTTCCCCGAGAACCAGCGCGGCGCGGCCGAAGGTTTCCGGCCCTGGGACCAGCGCCCGAACTCGACCATGACCAACGCCACCGTCGCCCAGACGGTGAAGGGCACCGATGGCCAGAACATTCTGGTGAAATACAAGGACGGTGAGAAGAAAGTTGTGGTGCCGGAGGGTACGCCGGTCGTTACCTTCGTCGCCGGTGACAAGTCCGAACTGAAACCCGGCGCGAAGATCATCATCTTCGGCGCAGTGAAGAAGGACGACGGCACGCTGGAAGCGGCTCGCGTCAATGTCGGCCGCGACGGGATTACACCGCCGATGTGATCGGAAGAGCCTCTCTTCTTCCTTCTCCCCTTGTGGGAGAAGGTGGATCGCTGACGCGAAGCGGCAGCGAGACGGATGAGGGGTCTGTCTCCGCGGAGAGAACCCCTCATCCGGCACGGACTTCGTCCGCGCCACCTTCTCCCACAAGGGGAGAAGGAAGAAGGGAACCCCGCTTGTCCGGGACGACGGAGAGCGAGGGTTAAACCGCCAACACGTTGTCGTCGATCTCGGCAATCGTGTTCACGCCGCACAATCCCATGGTGGTCAGCATTTCCTTGGCGAGGATGTCGAGCGCCTTGGCGACGCCGGCCTCTCCGCCGGCGCCCAGGCCATAGGTATAGGCGCGGCCGATCATGCAGGATTTGGCGCCGAGCGCGAGCGCGCGCACCACGTCCATGCCGGTGCGGATGCCGCCGTCGAACATGATCTCCACCTGCGAGCCGACGGAATCGACGATCTCCGGCAGCACCTCGATCGAGGACGGCGCGCCGTCGAGCTGGCGGCCGCCATGGTTGGAGACCACGATCGCCTGGGCGCCGGTCTTGGCAGCGAGCTCGGCATCCTCGACATCGAGAATGCCTTTCAGGATCAATTTGCCCGGCCAGATGCTGCGGATCCAGTCGATGTCCTTCCAGTTCAGCGAGGTGTCGAACTGCGAGGCGGTCCATTCCGACAGTTTGGTGAGGTCCTCGGTGCCTTTGACGTGGCCGACGATGTTGCCGAAGCTGCGGCGCTTGCCGCGTAGCACGCCGGCGACCCATGACGGCTTGCTGGCAAAGTCGATCAGCTTCGCCAGCGACCATTCCGGCGGCACCGTCATGCCGTTCTTGATGTCCTGGTGGCGCTGCCCGATCACCTGCAGGTCGACGGTCAGCACCAGCGCCGAGCATTTTGCCGCGATCGCGCGCTCGATCAGCGCCTTGATGAAGCCGCGGTCCTTCATCACGTAGAGCTGGAACCAGAACGGCTTGTCGACGCTAGCTGCGATATCCTCTATCGAGCAGATCGACATCGTGCTTTGTGTGAAGGGAATGCCGGCCGCCTGGGCCGCGCGGCAGGCGTGGATCTCGCCGTCGCCATGCTGCATGCCGAGCAGGCCGACCGGCGCCAGGATCAGCGGCATCGCGGCCGGCTCGCCGAGGATCGTGGTGGAGAGATTGCGCTTGGAAACGTCGACCAGGATGCGCTGGCGGAACTTGATCTGCTGAAGATCCTCTGAATTGGCGCGCAGCGTGTCCTCGGTGTAGGAGCCGCGGTCGGCATAGTCGAAGAAGGCCTTGGGAACGCGCCGCTTGTGCAACTGGCGCAAATCTTCGATGCAGGTGATATGCTTCATGGAGGTCCCGGCCCCTTCTTGAATTTCCTGGCGATGTCGTCATCTAGCATGGTTGGATGGCCGGCCAAATCGCATCTCTTGGGCGCCATTCCGACAGGGAGGACATCCCATGACGGGACCGCGCAGAGCTGCCCCTGACGATGCCGGCTCGGCCGTTTCAGAGGAAAAGCGCCGGCTCGACGACGCCCTCGAGGAGGGGCTGGAAGAGACCTTTCCGGCGTCCGACCCCGTCAATGTCATCCAGCCGCCGCCCTCGAAGGGGGACCGCCACGTCAAGCGCGGGAACTAGGCACTTAGGGCGCGCGCCCTCTTTTCCTTGGAAAATGCCATTTATAACAAACAGTTACATGCCGATCGCGGTCGCTTTTGGCCGTAATGATTCATCATATTTTTTGAAGCCATTTTAGCGGCCGAGGGATTATAACCGCTGCACGATACGATGGTGGCGTTCGGGGAGTCGTGGCCTTGGTGGCCTGAAGAAGACCTGGAACGGCTGGGGGTCACATGAGTCGCAAATATTTCGGTACCGACGGAATTCGGGGCCGCGCCAATGGCTTGATTACGCCTGAGCTCGCGCTCAAGGTGGGACAGGCGGCCGGGCTGGTGTTTCATCGCGGCGACCACCGTCACCGCGTCGTTATCGGCAAGGACACCCGCCTCTCCGGCTACATGATCGAATACGCCATGGTGGCCGGCTTTACTTCCGTCGGCATGGACGTGCTGCTGCTCGGCCCGATGCCGACGCCGGCGGTTGCGATGCTAACGAAGTCGATGCGCGCCGACCTCGGCGTGATGATCTCCGCCTCGCACAATCTGTTCGAGGACAACGGCATCAAGCTGTTCGGCCCGCAAGGCTTCAAGCTTTCCGACGACGTCGAGAAACAGATCGAGCAACTGCTCGACGAGCCGATCGACCGCCGCCTTGCGCAGAGCGCCAGCCTCGGGCGCGCCCGCCGTATCGACGGCGTCCATGACCGCTACATCGAATTCGCCAAGCGCACGCTGCCGCGCGAGCTCTCGCTTGACGGCCTGCGTGTCGTGATCGATTGCGCGCACGGCGCGGCCTACAAGGTTGTGCCGGAAGCGCTGTGGGAACTGGGCGCCGACGTCATTGCGATCGGCGTCGAACCTGATGGATTCAACATCAACAAGGAATGCGGCTCGACCTCGCCGGAAGCGCTCGCCAAGAAGGTGCGCGAAATGCGCGCCGATATCGGCATCGCGCTCGACGGCGACGCCGATCGCGTCATTCTGGTCGATGAGCGCGGCCATGTGGTCGACGGCGACCAGTTGCTCGCTGTGATCGCGCAAAGCTGGAAGGAAGACGGCCGTCTCGCCAAGCCCGGCATAGTCGCCACCGTAATGTCGAACCTCGGGCTCGAGCGCTTCCTCGAAGGACAGGGTCTCGGCATGGTGCGCACGCCGGTCGGCGACCGCTACGTGCTCGAGCAGATGCTGACGCAGGGCTACAATCTCGGCGGCGAGCCCTCGGGCCATATCATCCTCTCCGACTACGCCACGACAGGCGACGGCTTCGTTGCCGCGTTGCAGGTGCTGGCGGTGGTGCAAAAGCTTCGCCGTCCGGTGTCGGAGGTCTGTCACCGTTTCGATCCGCTGCCGCAGATTCTGAAGAACGTGCGCTACCGCTCAGGCAAGCCGCTCGACCATGCCGAGGTGAAATCGGCGATCCTGGACGGCGAGAGCCGCCTCAACGGCCACGGCCGGCTGCTGGTCCGTTCGTCCGGCACCGAGCCTGTGATCCGCGTGATGGGTGAGGGCGACGACCGCGTCCTGGTCGAGGACGTCGTCGATCAGATCGTCAACGCGCTCGGCCACGCTGCGGCGGCATAAGCTAGCTTTATCCAGACAGTGCGGAAGCGTTGATCGGCGGTGCGTGGTAACGCATCGCAGCCATAAGCTATTGATGCTGGTCGCGACGATGGCCCGGTCGTAGAACGCGAGACATTGCCTGTCCGCGATTCTTTTTCGGAAACTGCGCCCTTGAACAAGCCCGTCATCGTCTCAGAGGAAACGTCGACCGCGCCGGTCGTCGTGCAGGATGCGGCGCCGGGCCTCGCCGCCAGGGCGGCCGTAGCAGGGCCGGCCTATGTCGTGCTGGCCGGCATCAGCTTCTCGCATTTCCTCAACGACACCATGCAGTCGCTGATCGCGTCGGTCTATCCGATCTTGAAGGATGCTTACGCGCTCGACTATGCGCAGATCGGCATGATCACGCTGGCGTTCCAGTTCACCGCGTCACTGCTGCAGCCATTGGTCGGGCATTTCACCGACAAGAAGGCACAACCGTTTTCGCTTGCGATCGGCATGGGATTCACCTTCTTCGGTTTGCTGCTCCTGAGCGTTGCGCATCTCTACCCGATCATCTTGATCGCCGCGGCGCTGGTCGGGCTTGGCTCGGCGGTGTTCCATCCGGAGTCGGCACGGATCGCGCGCCTTGCCTCGGGCGGCCGCTACGGTTTCGCGCAATCGGTGTTTCAGCTCGGCGGCAGTTTCGGCACGTCGATGGGGCCGGTGCTGGCGGCCCTGATCGTGGTGCCGTTCGGCCAACCCTCGATCGCCTGGTTTTCATCGATCGCGTTTCTGGCGATGGTGATCCTGTGGCGGATCGGCGTCTGGTACAAGCCGCAGATCACGACGAAGAAATCGGCTGCGGTGGAGCGTCATCGGGACCTGCCGGATTCCCGGCGCGTCAGAATAGCGCTCGTGGTGCTGGTCGCGCTGCTGTTTTCAAAACAGCTCTACGTGTCGAGCTTGTCGAGCTATTACATCTTCTATCTGATCGACAAGTTTCAGGTGTCGACACAGGCGGCTCAGCTCTACCTCTTCCTGTTTCTCGCCGCCAATGCGGCGGGCGCTTTCTTCGGCGGCCCGCTCGGCGATCGCTTCGGACGCAAATACGTCATCTGGTTCTCGATCCTGGGCGCGTTGCCGTTTACACTGGCGCTGCCCTATGCCGGCCTGATCGGAAGTGCCGTGCTGACAATATTCATCGGACTGATCATTTCCTCGGCGACGTCGTCGATCATCGTATTCGCACAAGAGCTGATGCCGCACCGCTTCGGAATGATCTCAGGCGTGTTCTTCGGCGTCGCATTCGGCATCGGCGGACTTGGCGCCGCGGTGCTCGGCAAGCTCGCCGATCACGCTGGCATTGGCTTCGTCTATCACCTCTGCGCGTTTTTACCTGCGCTCGGTCTGCTCGCGGTGTTCCTGCCGAAGATGCCAATGCACGCGCGCTGAGCGCGCGCCGAGTTTCTGTGGGGTAGGGATGCGTCGACCACGTCAACAAAATCTTAATGGCGCGGTGGCGAGCGGATTTCTCTCAATACATCGTTAGGACGTGTGGCGGTTTCGCCGTTTCTCGTGTTTGCAAAATGCACTCGCGTCCGCAAAACCGCGCGAGGAAAAAGTCAGAGATTGTCAACCTTAATAATTAGGGTTAAGCGCCGCTTAAGCATTTAATGCCATCGTCCGCCCCGTGAGTTTTTGAAGTGGGGCCTTTGTATTCAGCCTCACCGGACAAAGGACGAAGCCAATGCGTAGCGTTAAGTCTTTCATTGCCGCCGGTGCGGCCACTTTGTTGTCCCAGGCGGCGCTTGCTGCCGACATGGCGATTGCGCCTCCTCCAGCATATGCACCGGTCGTGGTCGAGGATTTCGGCGGCTGGTATCTGCGCGGCGACATCGGCTTCAGCAATCAGAGAGTGAAGGACGTTCACTATGGCCGTGAATCCGCCTACTCGCAGCTCACCTCGTTCGAACAGCAGTCCGCATTTGACGCTGCTGGCATCTTTGGTCTCGGTGTCGGGTACCGGGTCAACAACTGGTTTCGGGCTGACCTGACCGGGCAGTATCGTGGCAACGCCAATTTTAAGGCGACCGACCGTTTCACCGGAACTGCCGCGGGCGTCCCTTATAATGGGATCGACAACTACGGTGGCAGCAAGTCCGAGTGGCTGGTGATGGCCAATGCCTATGTTGATCTCGGCACCTGGTGGTGTATCACCCCGTTCATCGGCGCCGGCGTTGGAGGCGCGCGCGTGACGATCTCGAATTTTACGGATACGGGAACGAACGACCTGCCATTCACAACGACGAGTTTTGCGAGCGCGCCGGCCGGCTCGAAGTGGAATTTCGCGTGGGCAGCCCACGCTGGTCTTGCTTATCAGGTCAATCCGAATCTCGTGCTCGAACTTGCCTACAGCTATGTCAATTTGGGCGAAGGACAGACCGGCGTCCTCTCGGACTTCACCGGGGCGACCACCAACAATGTTTTCAAGTTCAAGGACATTACCTCTCATGACCTGAAGCTCGGCGTGCGCTGGGATCTGACCAGCCCGCAGGTCTACGCACCGCCGCCGCTGATCCGCAAAGGTTAATCGCGGCTTCCATTCGTTAACGGTTGCGAGACGGCGCGGGGCATCTCCCGCGCCGTTTGCTTTTTGCGCATCGCGACGCAAGGCTGTGATCGCACGAAAATGTTCAGCGATTTTCCGACAAGATCGTGCCTAATCGGTGCACGCGACAACGATTGGTTAAGGTTAACAGGCGATGATCAACGCAAGTTCAGAGTGTCCGATGGAGCGTTGCGATGCGTCGATTGTTGCTGGTGGCTGTGATGTGCGGAGCGGCGAATGTCGCCCAAGCGGCTGATATGCCGGACCTGCCGTTTCTCCGCGGCAGCTTCTCCGACGGGCTGAGCACCAGCACAGTGAACTGGCAAGGCGGCTACATCGGTGGACATGCCGCCTATGGCACTTCCAACATGAATTTTGCGAGTTCGACGAGGACCATCGCGGCGCGCCTGTTGGACGGCACGGAGATGGAGCAAGTCCAGCGAATATCCGAGTGGCCGATCATGGGAAAAGTTTCGGCCCACGGAGAGGGGTTCGGCGGATTCGTCGGCTACAATTTCCAGTGGACCGACGTTGTCGTAGGCGTTGAACTGAATTACACGCACGGCAAGTTCGGCGGCTCGCAGACCGGCAGCATGTCGCGGATCTTCACGCTTCCCTCCGGGTACACAGATAGCGTCACCTATCAAGGGACTGCGCGAATGAATATTTCCGACATGGGAACGCTTCGCGTCCGCGGCGGCTATGCGTATGGCTCGTTCCTCCCTTATATGTTTGCCGGCATCGCGCTCGGGCAGGCCGATATCATTCGCACCGCCCGTGTTTTCGGAACTCAGGTCAATCCGGCCGCCGCGCCGGTATTCCAGAACATACCATTCGATGTCAGCGCAACCGACGCCCAGTATAGCCATTTGATCTACGGCTATTCGTTCGGCATCGGTACCGAAGTGATGCTGATATCGGGCCTGTTCCTGCGCGCGGAATGGGAATACGTGCGCTTTGCCTCTTCGGTTGACACCAGCATCAACACGGTGCGCGCCGGCCTCGGCTACAAGTTCTGATCTCGCCACGGCGGCGCCGCTCCGGGCGCCGTTGACAGATCTGCCGCCGCCTGTTGCACTGTCGCCCTAACGAGGGCGGCGGCGCATGAAGGTCTACGGCGATACCAATTCCGGCAATTGCCTGAAGGTGAAGTGGGTGTGCGACCATCTCGCGCTGCCCTACACCTGGATAGCGGTCGATACGCTCAAGGGCGAGACGCGGACCGCTGAATTCCTCAAGCTCAACGGCGCCGGCCAGGTGCCGGCGATCGAACTCGCCGACGGCCGCACGCTGGCGCAGTCCAACGCCATCATCCGTTATCTTGCCCGCGGCTCCCGTCTCATTCCGCAAGATGCGTTCGCCGAAGCGAAGATGGACGAGTGGCTGTTCTGGGAGCAGTATAGCCACGAGCCGTACATCGCCGTATGTCGCTTCCTGATGTTCTATCTGGGCAAGCCGGCTTCCGATCTCGACCCCGACAAGGTCAAGCGCGGCTATGCGGCGCTGGCGCGGATGGAGTATCAGCTCGCCATCACGCCATTTCTGGTCGGCGACGCCGTCACGCTCGCCGACATATCGCTCCTGGCCTATACGCGCGTCGCCCATGAAGGCGGCTTTCATCTTGACGGCTATGCCGCGGTGCGCCGCTGGATCGGCGAGACCGAAAAATTCCTTGGCCTGCCGCCGGCGCGCTGACTTCACCGGAAATTGTCATGCCTGCCATCTCAGAGGTCACCATCCGCCGCGCACGCCGCGAGGACGTCAGCGCCATCGTCGCCATGCTGGCGGACGATCCGCTCGGCGGCGGCCGTGAGCGGATCGAGGATCCGCTGCCGCAATGCTATTTCACGGCGTTCGCGACAGTCGACCGCGACCCGAACATCCAGCTCGTAGTCGCCGAGGACGGCGAGGGCGCCGTGGTCGGTTGCCTGCAGCTCTGCATTCTGCCGGGGCTGAGCTCGCAGGGAGCCTCGCGCGGCCTGATCGAGGATGTCCGCGTCGCCTGCCACTGCCGCAGCCGCGGCATCGGCGAGCAGATGGTGCAGTGGGCGATTGCAGAAGCACGCGCCAACGGATGCAAGCTGGTCGAATTGCTGACGCACCACACCCGCGTAGATGCGCAACGGTTTTATGAGCGGCTGGGCTTTGCACGCAGCCATGTCGGCATGACCTTGCGATTTTGATCGCATGGCGTTTTCGAGCGAAGCCTGTCCCGCACTTGATGCGGGATGGAATCCGGTTCGCGTAAAGAAAATGCGCCAGGACAAAGATCAGCAACTGCGGTTGAGGCGCATCGGCGACGAATGCCTGAGGTAGTCGTCACTGTACGATCCGGTTAACAACCGATAAACTACGCGTGCGTCCGTGATTTTACGGGCAGGAACGTCTCCGCTATGCCGGCGTCTCCCATCGGGCTTGGGGCAGCTTTGGGGATCTCCAATGAAGAAATATTCGATTGTCCGGATCGGAAGCGAATATGTCGTGCAGGCCGGAGAGACCAGCATTTTGAAGGTCTCGAGCCGGCGACAGGCCGACAAACTGGTCACCGACGCCGCCGAACTTCTGCAGCAAGGGCCGGCGTCTTCCGAGGGCGAACAGCCATCAATCGGGCGTGAAGCTTCCGAAGTTTCTTGACGATCGGGCCCGTTTACCTTATGCACCGCGGTGGGACACCTCCCCCCAACGGGAGGCTTACTATCTGGAAGGATAGATCATGACTGTAGCGAAGCCCGCTTCGCGGCCGAACGTGCCGCATTTTTCTTCCGGCCCCTGTGCCAAGCGCCCCGGCTGGAATCCCCAAAATCTAAAGGACGCAGCCCTCGGCCGCTCGCATCGCGCGAAGATCGGTAAAGCCAAGCTCAAGCTCGCGATCGAACTGACGCGCGAAGTACTTGAAGTGCCGGCCGACTACAAGATCGGCATCGTGCCGGCGTCCGATACCGGCGCGGTCGAAATGGCGCTGTGGTCGCTGCTCGGTGCGCGGCCCGTCACCACGATCGCCTGGGAATCCTTCGGCGAGGGCTGGGTCAGCGACATCGTCAAGGAATTGAAGCTGAAGGACGTCATCAAGCTGCACGCCGGCTATGGCGATCTTCCCGACCTGAGCAAAGCCGATCCGGCTTCCGACATCGTCTTCACCTGGAATGGCACGACCTCGGGCGTGCGCGTGCCCAACGCCGACTGGATCAGCGCGACCCGCGAAGGTCTCACCATCTGCGACGCGACGTCGGCCGCTTTTGCGCAAGCACTCGATTTCGCAAAGCTCGATGTGGTGACGTTCTCCTGGCAGAAGGCGCTGGGCGGCGAGGCCGCGCATGGCATGCTGATCCTCTCACCGCGCGCGGTGGAGCGGCTCGAGACCTACAAGCCGGCCTGGCCGTTGCCGAAAATTTTCCGCCTGACCAAGGGCGGCAAGCTCAACCAGGGTATCTTCGAAGGCGAGACCATCAACACGCCGTCGATGCTGTGCGTCGAGGATTATCTCGATGCGCTGAACTGGGCGAAATCGATCGGCGGCCTCAAGGCGCTGATCGCGCGGGCCGACGCCAACACCAAAGTGCTTTCGGACTGGAAGGCGAAGACGCCGTGGATCGATTTCCTGGCGAAGGATGCCTCGATCCGTTCCAACACCTCGGTGTGTCTGAAGTTCACAGATCCCGCGATCACCTCGCTGACGGCGGATGCGCAGGCGGAGTTCTCCAAGAAGCTGGTCGCGCTGGTGGAGAAGGAAGCCGCCGGTTACGACTTTGCCTATTACCGCGATGCGCCTGCGGGCCTGCGGATCTGGTGCGGCGCCACCGTGGAAGCCTCCGACGTTGCGCTGTTGACGCAGTGGATCGACTGGGCGTTCGCCGAGGCCAAGGCCGCGTTGCCGAAGGCCGCTTAATCGTCACCCTCCCCTGGAGGGGGAGGGTCGACGCATCCGAAGGATGCGTCGGGGTGGGGTGATATCTCCGCGCCCGACGCACGCAGAGTTCGCAGCGACAGTTTCACCCCACCCCGGCGCTTCGCGCCGACCCTCCCCCTCCAGGGGAGGGTGTGAAGGATCACTCCAATGTCCAAACCCAAAGTTCTCATTTCCGACGCACTCTCTCCTGCTGCCGTTCAGATCTTCAAGGATCGCGGCATCGAGGTCGACTTCCAGCCCAATCTCGGCAAGGACAAGGACAAGCTCGCCGAGATCATCGGCAATTACGACGGTCTTGCGATTCGTTCCGCGACCAAGGCGACCGCGAAGATCATCGAGAAAGCAAAGAAGCTCAAGGTGATCGGACGCGCCGGCATCGGCGTCGACAATGTCGAGATTCCCGCGGCCACCGCCAAGGGCATCATCGTGATGAATACGCCGTTCGGCAATTCGATCACGACCGCCGAACATGCGATCACGCTGATGCTGGCGCTGGCGCGTGAAATTCCGCAGGCCGACGCCTCGACGCAGGCCGGCAAGTGGGAGAAGAACCGCTTCATGGGCGTCGAGATCACCGGCAAGACGCTGGGCGTGATCGGCTGCGGCAATATCGGCTCGATCGCCGCCGACCGCGCGCTTGGTCTGAAAATGAAGGTGGTCGCGTTCGATCCGTTCCTGTCGCCGGAACGCGCCAAGGACATCGGCGTCGAGAAGGTCGAACTCGACGAACTGCTCAAGCGCGCCGATTTCATCACGCTGCACACGCCGTTGACCGAGAAGACCAGGAACATCATCGACGCGGCGGCGATCGCCAAGATGAAGAAGGGCGTGCGTATCATCAACTGCGCCCGTGGCGGCCTGGTCGACGAGCAGGCGCTGGTCGAGGCGCTGAATTCCAAGCATGTCGCCGGCGCCGCCTTCGACGTGTTCGTCGAGGAGCCCGCCACCAAGAACGTGCTGTTCGGCCATCCCAGCGTGATCTGCACGCCGCATCTCGGCGCCTCCACCACGGAAGCGCAGGAAAACGTCGCGCTGCAGGTCGCCGAGCAGATGTCGGATTACCTGCTGACCGGCGCGATCTCGAACGCGGTGAACTTCCCCTCGATCACGGCGGAGGAAGCGCCGAAGCTGAAGCCGTTCATCGAACTCGCCGAAAAGCTCGGCTCGTTCGCGGGCCAGCTCACCGAGAGCGGCATCCTGAAGACTGAGATCACCTATGAGGGCCATGTCGCCGAGATGAAGATCAAGGCGATCACCTCGGCGGTGCTGTCGGGCCTGCTGCGGCCGATGCTGGGCGAAGTCAATGTGGTCTCCGCGCCCGTCGTCGCGAAAGAGCGCGGCATGGTGGTGGACGAGATCGTGCGCGCGGCGCAGAGCGATTACGAAAGCCTGATCACGGTGACCGTCACCACCGAACGGCAGGAGCGTTCCGTCTCCGGCACCGTCTATCACGACGGCAAGCCGCGGCTGGTCGACATCAAGGGCATCCGGGTCGACGCCGAGTTCGGCAAGTCGATGATCTATGTCACCAACGAGGACAAGCCCGGCTTCATCGGCAGCTTCGCCGGCCTGCTCGGCGACGCCAAGATCAACATCGCCACCTTCCATCTCGGCCGCGTCAAGCAGGGCGGTGACGCCATCGCGCTGGTCGAGATCGATGGGCCTGTGCCGGCGGAGGTACTTGCCAAGGTGCAGAAGCTGCCTCAGGTGAAGCAGGCCAAGGCGCTGGCGTTCTAGTCCCGTCGTCCTTTTCCCCTCAGAGAGGGGATTGCTTATCCTTCGCCGCGGTCCCGCCGCGGCGAAGCCACATGGTATTCCCAATCGAACCAGTTTCTTCCTCGCTGCGTCTCATGACCGGGAGTGGTGGGCGTTGTTGCGCGTTGCCATCCGGCGAATGGTTCAGGAGGGTATCCATGCGATTGATTGCGAACGTTTTTTTGACGACGAGCCTCGTCGCGCTCACGGCGCTTGCCGCCGGCCCGGTGCGCGCGGCCGAATTGGGCGCCAGTTCGGCGGTCGATGCGGTTACCGTCTATCCCGACGGCGCCAGCGTCACGCGGATCATCTCGCTCGATCTGCCGGCCGGCGAGAACTCAGCCGTTCTCAAGGATTTTCCGCTAACGCTGGATCCGTCATCCCTCCGGGTCGAGGGTGAGGCGGGCGCGAAATTCACGATCGGCGCGATCGACGCAAAACCGCCGCGCGCGGCGCCGCCGGTCAATCTGCCCGAGCTCGATAGGCGCATCGAGGCCCTGAAGGACGAGCGGGCCAATCTCCAAGGCGCAATCGATGCGGCGAAAGCGCGGCGCAAGTTCGCAGAACGCTTTGCCGATACGTCTCCCGCAGGGATCGGCGACAAGGGTGAGGCGCGGCCGATTGCCGAATGGCGCGCGGCCTTTGCCGCGGTCGGCGAGGAAATTGGCAGCGCCGACGCGGCCATCCGCGACGCCGAACGCAAGCAGCGCGAACTCGACCGCGAAATCGTGCGTCTCGAACAGGACCGGGCGCAGAAGCCGCCGAGTAAGCTGGAAGTTAAGATCGAACTCGCCGCTGCGGCCGCGACGAAAGCGACGTTGCGCGTCACCTATACCGTGCGCAACGCGCGCTGGATGCCGCTCTATGATGCCCGTCTCGACACCGGCACCAAGGACCGCAAGCCCGCGCTCGAACTGGTGCGCCGCGCCGAAATCACGCAAGCCACCGGCGAGGATTGGTCCAACGTTGCGCTCAGCGTCTCGACCGTGCGCACCGCGCGCGGCGGCAGCGCGCCCGACCTCAATTCGCTGATTGTGCAATATCCGCAACCGCCGCGTCCTGCTCAATCGGCCAGCGGCGGCTTGATGGATAATGCGAAGCCGCTGCTGCGCTCAGCACCGGCGCCCCAGGTAGCGGAGGCGCTCGCCGGGAAGGCCGAGGAACAGCAGGCCACTGCTGACGTCAGCAGCTTCCAGATGGTGTTCAAAATTCCCGGCCGCGTCAGCCTCAGCGCCAGCGAAGGCGCCAAGAGCCTGCGTGTTTCCACCGCGACCATTGCTCCCGATCTCGCCGTGCGCGCCGCGCCGGTGAAGGATCCGACCGCGTTCCTCGAAGCGAGCTTCAAGCAGAACGAGGACGCGCCGCTGTTGCCGGGCCGGGTCGCGATCTATCGCGACGGCGTCTTCGTTGGCCGTGGGCACATGGCTGCTGCGGCTAAGGACGAGACCGTGCGGCTCGGATTCGGCGCCGACGACAAGATCAAGATCGAGCGCACCGTCCTCAAGCGCAACGAGGGATCAGCCGGCCTGATCGTGACGACGTCGAAGACCGACGAGCGCGCGTTCAAGACCACTGTACGTAACGGCCATGATTTCCCGCTTCGGATCGCGATCGAGGATCAACTGCCGGTCAGCGAGAATGAAGAGATTCAGGTCGAAATGCTGCCGTCCACGACGCCGCCGACCGCGAGCAACCTTCGCGACAAGCGCGGCGTGCTGGAATGGGCTTTTGAGGCCAAGCCCGGTGAGGTCAGGGACATCAACTTCGCCTGGCGAATACGCTGGCCGAAGGACAAGGGCGTCGTGATGGTGCCGGCGGGCTGAGGCTCGCTGTCGCGGATAGTCTCCCTCTCCCCGTTCTTACGGGAATAGGGCAGGGGTGAGGGGCTATTTCCGCAGACTCAATCAGCAGTGATTACGCGGATAGAGCCCCTCACCCCGACCCTCTCCCCGCGAAAGGGCGGGGAGAGGGAGGGCACAGGCCATTACTTCGCCTTCAGGAACTCGCCGACTTCCAGCAGCACGAACTCATTATCGTCGGCCTTGTTCGGCTCGCGGCTGGACGAGAACGGCAGATTGTTGTCGTTGCCGACGATGATATGGGTGTCGTCGACCCGATCGACATTCTCGATGGTGAAGAACGGGAAGGTCAGCACGCCGTCGTTGAGCGGCTTGCGGGCCTTCTTGTCGGGATCCTTGATCTTCATCAGGTCGACATAGGCGATCTTGCGCACCGGCTTGCCGACATTGGCGTCGGAGAGTTCGATCTTGTAGACGCGCTTGAATTTCGCGAGGTCCGCAAAACAGTTCTCGCCGCGCTGGCCGGCCGGGCAGGCCTTGTCCGCGGTGCCTTCGCCATTGTCGCGCTCGATGATCAGGCCGCTCGTCGCGTCGATCATGTTGAAGTCGCCGATGGCGTGACCGTTGTGCTCGAACACGTAATGCCAATGGCGGCCGGTGAATTTTTCCGCAGCAACGTCGAATTCGAGGATCCGCGCGGCTTCCTTGCCGTCGACCTTTTCAACGTCCTTCTTCTCGGCATCCCACAGCGGGCCCTCGAGCAGACCGTACAGGAATTTGCCGTCCTTCGAGGCGGCAAAACCTTCATAGCCCTTGGAGCGGCGCAGATTGACCGTGGTGTAGCTCGCGCCTGGCGCGGCCGGCGACTGCACAAACCAATGATCGGGCGAGCGCACCGGCTTGCCGTCGGCGCTGGTTTCGAACACGGCGAGGATCTTGCCGGTCTTGTCGGTCTTCAGCACATAGGGCCCGAACTCGTCGCCGATCCAGAAGGTGTCGCCGACGATCTGAAAACCTTCGGTATCGAAATCGGCGCCGGTGAGATAACGCTTTGCGGTGTCCTCGTGCAGGATGCGGAACGGCACCTTCTTGTCGGGATCGTGCAGGAAGATGGTTTCCTGGCGCTCGATCTTGCCGGTCGCCCAGTCGATCTTGTGGCGGTTCAGATACAGCATCGAATCCGCCGAGTTGTAGCGCGAGCCCATGCCGTTGTCGGTGAGCACCCAGAACGAACCGTCCGGCATCACCTTGATGCCGGAATGGCCCTGCAGCGGCTGGCCCTTGAACGGCAGCGAGACGCCGGTCGGCCGCTCGTAGGATTTGCCCATCACGGTGCCGACGGCGTCGACGCGGCGGCCGGTGGTGTATTTGCCTGCGGTCTTGAGATCGCTAGGTGCATCGGCGGGCGCATCGATGAAAGTCTGCGCCGGCAGCACCGCATGGCCTTTCAGCGTTGCGGGAAACTCACCTTCGCCCTGGGCGAAGGCGGCGCCGGCCAGAAAAACAGACGCGACAGAGCAGAGCAATGACACGCGCATGGCGGATCTCCTGTGAGTGACGATGCGCCTGTCTTTGCGGAGGGGTGTTACAGTTGGCTGACAGTTCCGTGAACAACCTGTAACGCCGTTGGAAAAGCCTTGCGGCGTTATGCCGTCGGCGCGCCGGCCGGACGCATGGTCTGCGGCAGCAGGAACGGCACGCCCTGCTCGGTGTAGTCGATCGTCACGTCGACCTCGAAGATCCTGCGGATGGTTTCGGCCGTGATCGCGTCCGTGCGGCCGCCGTCGACGGCGAGCCGGCCGCGGTGCAGCAGCACGATCCGGTCGGCGAAGCGCATCGCCAGATTGAGATCGTGCAGCACGGCGATCACGGCCGTGCCGTTCTGCGCGCGCCGTTTCGCCGTTTCCACCAGATCGATCTGGTGGCGCATGTCGAGGCTGGAGGTCGGCTCGTCGAGCAGCAGAAGGCCCGGGCCATGCTGTTCTTCACCGCAGGCGAGCTGCACCAGCACGCGGGCGAAATGCGCGCGCTGCTGTTCGCCGCCGGAGAGCGTCGGCAATTGCCGATGACTGAAATGGGCGAGATCGACCTCGCCGAGCGCCGCATCGACCAGCCGCTGCGCGGCGGCGCGGCCGGTATCCCCCGCGCCCATATGGACGATTTCATCGACCGTGAACGGGAAGGTGACGTTGACGTGCTGCGACAGCATCGCGCGATGATGGGCGAGAAGGCGCGGCGGAAAGCTAAGGATGTCGCGCTGCTTCAGCCTGATCTGCCCCCGCGTCGGCCGGAGATCGCCGGACAACATCCGCAGCAGCGTCGATTTGCCGGCGCCGTTGGGGCCGACAATCGCGACCATCTCGCCGGCTGCGATGCGCAGATCGATGCCATCGACCAGCGTGGCGCCGCCGACCGTCATCGAGACCGACTGCGCTTCGAGAATGGCGGTCATAGCGAAACCAGCCCGCGCTGGCGGAGCAGCATGCCTAGGAAGAACGGCGCACCGATGGCAGCCGTCAGGATGCCGATCGGCATTTCCGCAGGCGCCACGATGGTGCGGGCCAGCGTATCGGCGCCGACCAGCAGCACTGCACCCAATAGCATTGAGGCCGGCAGCAGCAGCCGGTGCGCAGGCCCGATCACCAGCCGCAACAGATGCGGTACCACGATGCCGACAAATCCGACGACGCCGCAGACAGAGACGGCAACGCCGGTCATCGCCGACACCAGCACGATCGAAATCCGCTTCAATCGTTCGACATCGACGCCGCTGTGAAATGCCTCGGCCTCGCCCAGCACCAGCACATCGAGCCCGCGCGCAATCGAGAGGCAGGCGATCGCTGCCAGGCCCAGCACCGGCGCCAGCGTGGCGAGCTTGGGCCAGGTCGCGCCGCTCAGCGAGCCCAATAGCCAGAACGTGATGTCACGCAACTGGCGGTCATCGGCGATGAACACGAGTAGCCCTATGCCGGCATTGGCGATGGCCGCGATGGCAATGCCGGCCAGCAGGAAGATCGCGATCGACGTCCGCCCCGAGCGGCTCGCGATCGAGTAAAGGATGATCGTGGTCACCAGCGAGCCTGCGAAGGCCGCAATCGGCAGCAAGTGATTTTGCATGAAATGAAGGCTTTGGCCGATCTGGCTGTCGGTGATGACGATCGCCGCGGCGGCTGCAAATGCGCCGCCGGAGGAAACGCCGACCAGCGCGGGGTCGGCGAGGGGGTTGCGGAACAGCCCCTGCATGATGGCGCCCGATGCCGCGAGCAGCGCGCCGACCATCGCAGCGGCGCCTATCCGCGGAATCCGGATCGACCACAGCACGAGCTGGTCGCGCGCGAGCGATGAACTGGCTGAGGCGTCCGCCCACAGGCCGAGCGCGGCCGGCAACCGCGCCAGCGGAATTCCGGCGGCGCCCACCGTGAGTGCGACCAGTGCCGCACCGGCAAGCGCGGCGAGCAGGCAGATGAGGGTCAGCGAAGCCGGCGGGCGAAACGCATATCCGCTGCGGCGCTTCGCGCCTGCCTCAGTGACAGCGGTCATTGCCGGCAATCGGCGGTGAGTGCCGCCGGCTTGAACTCCTCCGCCTGCGGCGCCAGCGCCGGATAGAGCTTTACCGAGAGGTCGCGCGCTGCGGCTGCCGTGCGCGGGCCGAAGCCGAGCAGATAGAGGCCTTCCATGGAGATGAAGGTCTTGTTGGCCGCGACCGGGGTCAGCGCGAAGGCGGGATGGACATATACGGCTTCCGCTTCCACCGAGTCCTTGCCGCGCTGGATCGAAAGCACGACGTCGGGCTTTGCCGCGACGATCGCCTCGTCGTTGATGATCTTGTAGCCGTCATAGCCGTCGATGGCGTTGACACCACCGGCGAGCGCGATGATCTCATTCGCCGCGGTATTTTTTCCGGCGGCCATCGCGCGGCCGTTCAGCAGCGACATCACGAACATCACGCGGACCGGCTTGGTCACCTTGGCGCGCAGCTCGCGAAGTTGGGCCAGATCGCCGGCGACCGCCGCCGTCAGGCATTCGGCGCGCTTGTCCGCGCCCATGGCGTGACCGACCAGCTTGATCTTGTCGATCAGGCCCGCTTCCGAAAAGGTTTCCGGCACCAGCACCAGCGGCACCTTGGCTGCCTCCAGCACGTCCATGGTTTCCTTCGGCCCGGATCCCTGCACTGCCAGCACCAGCGAGGGATTGAGCCCAAGAACGCCCTCGGCCGAAAGCTGGCGCATATAGCCGACGCTCGGTTTGTCGCGCAGCGCTGCGGGCGGATAGAAGCTGGTGGAGTCGACGCCGGCCAGCCTGTCCTCGAAGCCCAGGGCATAGAGAATTTCGGTAATCGCGCCGCCGATCGAGACGATCCGCGCGGGATCTGAGATCGTGACGTCGCGGTTACGGGCATCATGCACCGTAATGCCCGCAGCGACCGCGACGCCGCTGAGCAGGAAACAGCCCGCGGCGGCGGACAATGCGAGCGTGCGACAAATTGCCATTGCCGGGTCACCTGGTTGAGTTCGCTTGGTCAGGTTCACTTGGTCAGGATCAGCTTGTTCTGCGACGTCAGCCGCAGGCGATAGCTGTCCTCGCCATGCGCGATGATGATCTCGCGCTCGGTCGCGAACAGTTCGCGGCTGTCGATCCGGTTGCCGTTGATAGCGAGCGATCTGGCGGCGGACTTACCGGCTTGCGTCCGGGCACCTCCAACTTTGTCTCCTGTTGTTGCGGACATCTGGTTTGTGGCGCCCCGAAAGCTCTGTCTGATGCCATGTTTGTACAGTTGCGGTGTGCCGCAATCCAACCGTGGCAATTTACAATTGATATAAAGTGCCTGATGCGGTTCTTGACCGCCTGGAACCTGCCACGTAACCAAGTATGACACGATGCGGGCACGTGCCTGCGTTGCGAATGTGGCAGCCAGCAAGCAGCTCGCGATTAACACGCGGCGCCCGCCAGCCAGACCCAAGAGCAGATATTGGCGGGGTTGGGGTTGCATGGCTGACGGGGCTAGGATTTCGCGCGCCCTCTTGTTGGGCGCGTCGGTGGTTTCAATTGCATTGCTGGGTGGGGAAGCCGGCAACGCGCAGACGGCGGATAGGCAGGCTGCCAGCGGCTCGTCCGAGCGGCAGAAGCAGTCCCGGCGCAAGCCGGCGGAGCCGCCGCAGGATCAGCAGGCAAGCGCGCCGGCGATGAATGCGCGGGCGCAGATCGGCAGCGCACCCGTGCAGTCGCTCGATACGATTACGGCGGTCGCGACCAAGACCGAGGAGCGCGCGATCGATGCGCTGGCGCCGGTCAGCGTGGTGACGTTGGAAGAGATTCAGGGGCGCCAAGCCAGCACGCTCGGCGGCCTCCTCTACAATATTCCCGGCGTGTGGGTGCAGGATCGCGGCGACGAGCCGTCGACCTCAATCAATATTCGCGGCTTGCAGGACTTTGGTCGCGTTGCCGTGGTGGTCGATGGCGCACGGCAGAACTATCAGCGCACCGGCCATTTCGCGAACGGCTCCTTTTTCCTCAACCCGGAATTGGTCAGCAGCATCGACATCGTGCGGGGGCCGACGGCCAACATCTACGGCTCTGGCGCGATCGGCGGCGTTGCGTCATTCCGCACCAAGGACATCGACGACGTTGTTCGCCCGGGCGAGCGTTGGGGTGTCGACGCAAAGACCATACTCGGAACCAATCAGGGGCGGGCCCTTGGTTCGCTGTTCGGCGGTGTCCACGTCACTCCGGACGTGGATTTCTTTGCCGGCGGCACCTACAGCACGCAGGAAAGCTACAAGGACGGCACTGGTTTCGAAGTCGCCAATACCGGAAACCGGCTCACCGCAGGCCTTGCCAAGGTGACGGTGCGCCCTGCTGACGGGCACGAAGTCAAGCTCGGCACAATATTCCAGGAAGACCTTTACAGCGTGGGTCAGCCGCCGCGCCGGGCCGGTGATCCCAATTCCACCAATCCGAACGGGACCAATAACCTCAACGGCACGTCGATCTACAGGACCGACGTAAAGAACTACACGACGACGCTCGGCTGGAAATACTCGCAGCCGGACGACAAGGTTTTCGATTGGGATGCGAAGGTCTACTGGAATCGCACCGAGAACGACCAGATCAAGACGTTCCACACCAGCGTGACTCCCTCCGCATTTTGCGGCGGCGTGCCGGGCAATCCGGTCTCCGGCTGCATCGGCGACAACCGCGGTTACCTGCTCGATACGGTCGGTTTCGACGCGCACAACACCTCGCGCTTCGAGTATGCGGATTGGCACCATGCGGTCACGTACGGCGCCGATGCGTTCCAGGACAACGTGAAGACGGCCGACCGGCGCGGTACCTCGGATGTCACGACTCCGGGCGGAAGGCGTACGGTGTCCGGCGGGTTTGTCCAGTGGAAGGCGACATACAGCAACCTGCTGGAGACGATCAGCGCACTTCGCTACGACAACTACAGCCTGGAGTCGGGTGCAACATCTTCGGGGGGCGACCGGCTGTCGCCGAAGATCACGGTTGCTTTGATGCCAGTGGCGGTGGTGACGCCCTATGCCAGTTATGCAGAAGGCTACCGCGCGCCGTCGATCACGGAGACGCTGGTCAATGGCCCGCATGCCGGCGCTACCGCCTTCGATTCATTCTTCCGTTGTCCGTCAGGTACGCCGGGGCCGGGCGCGGACTCCACCTTCTGTTTCCTGCCTAATCCGAACCTGCGTCCCGAGGTCGGCAAGAACAAGGAAATCGGCTTCAACATCCGAAAGAACGATCTGTTCATCGCCGGTGACAGCTTCCGCGGCAAGATCAACTTCTTCCGAAACGATATCACGGACTTCATCGACCAGGTTGCGTTCGGTACGCCGCACCCGATTTTCCGCGCCCTGCCGTTCCTGCAGTATCAGAACGTCGCGTCGGCACGAATTCAGGGCTTCGAGGCCGAGACGATGTATGACGCCGGCCTCTGGTACGCGGGGATTTCCGGCTCCTTCCAGGATGGCAAGAACCTGCAGACGGGGTTTGGACTGTATAGCGTCCCGCCGCAGAAGATCACGACTACGGCCGGTGTCCGGCTGCTCGACAGAACGCTCATTCTTTCCATGCTGTGGACGTCGGCGATCGCAAACCGGAACATTCCTCCGACCTACACGCCGGCTACCTCGTACGACCTCGTCAACCTGTATCTGCAGTATCAGCCGACGCGGGATCTCACCTTCAATTTCTCGGTCGAGAACCTTCTCAACCAGTACTATCGGCCGTACGCTATTCCGGTCGGGAGCGCGGGCGACTCGCAGAACGACGTCAAATGGGCCAGCGCTGGCGCCGGCATCGTCTTCAAGGGCGGCCTCAGATATCACTTCGGAGGAACCTGACACGAAGAATCCACGGTCTCGCGCGAGGCCATCACCTCCGAACGCACCGGGCCGCGCTGCTCAAGCGCGGTTTCGGCGCGTTTCATGTTTCCAACCAAGTCAAATGGTACGCCAGGCGCACCCAGCAACCCAGCAAGGAGATTTCAAAATGTTCATCGCGATGAACCGGTTCCAGGTGAAGATTGGCTCTGAAGCGGCCTTCGAAAATGTCTGGCGCTCACGCGAGTCCTATCTCAGCAACATGACCGGCTTCGTCGAGTTTCACCTGCTCAAGGGGCCCGTCGCCGAGGATCACACGCTGTATTCGTCGCACACGGTCTGGGTCGACAAGGCGGCGTTCGAAGCTTGGACCAAATCGGAAGAGTTCCGCCGTGCCCACGCCCGCGCCGACAACCAGACCGGCGAAAGCCTCTACCTCGGCCATCCCAAGTTCGAAGGGTTCGAGGTGATCCTGAGCGAGCGCAAGTCCAGCGCTGCCGCGTGACGAGGAGGGCTGTCATGTTGAGCACGGAGCTTGCCGAACTCAAGGCCCATATGGCTGATAATCCGGGCGCGGTGATCGAGGACGTGGCGCGGGAGCGCAAAGTCGCGCCGCGCGCTGTGCTCGAGGCGCTGCCCGACACGATGGTGCGCTTCGGCCCCGGTGGTGAATTCGCCGCCGCGATGAACGATGTCGCGCAATGGGGCGAGGTGACGCTGATCGTCCATACCGATGATGCGATCTTCGAATTCACCGGCAGCGTGCCTGCGGGAGAGATTGGCCGCGGCTATTTCAACCTGATGCAGCCGAAAGGGCTGCACGGCCATCTCCGGCATGGTCGCTGCGCGGCGATCGCCTTCGTCGAGCGGCCCTTCATGGGCAAGTCGTCGGCCTTCATCGCGTTCATCAATGTGGACGGCGGCATCATGTTCAAGGTGTTCGTCGGCCGCGACGAGACGCGCGCGCTGCGCAGCGACCAGTTGCAACGCTTTCACGCGCTTGCGGAAAGGATCGCGCCCGCCCGCGCGGCGTAGCCGATCCCTAATTGTCAGCCCGGGAGACGACCATGCAGCGAACAGTGCTCGACGTTATGATTCGTTGGTGTGTCGCGGCCGGCGTAGCCGCCTTGCCGGGTGCGGCGCTCGCCGCCACCGACGTGGCGCTGTTGCCGCGCAACCTGTCGCCCTGGAACATGTTCGTGAATGCGGACGTGGTGGTGCAGGGGGTGATGATCGGGCTCGCCTTCGCCTCCCTGGTGACGTGGACGATCTGGCTGGCAAAAACCGTCGAGATCCGCCGCAAGACCGCGACTGCCAAACGGCGCTTGAGCCTGCTGGAAACCGACACTGTGCTCGCCAAGGCCGAGCTGGAAAGCCGCGGCGGCAATGACGCCGTGGCGCAGATCATCCAGTCCGCCGCGCGCGAGGCCAGCCTCTCAGGCGGCCATTTCGACGATGGTCTCAAGGAGCGGGTGGCGCTGCGGCTGGAGCGGGTCGAGGCCGCGATGTCGCGGCAGATTGCCCGTGGTACCGGCGTGCTCGCCACCGTCGGCGCCACCGCGCCGTTCGTCGGCCTGTTCGGAACGGTCTGGGGCATCATGAACTCGTTCATCGGCATTTCCGAAGCCAAGACCACCAACCTTGCCGTGGTCGCGCCGGGCATTGCGGAAGCCTTGCTGGCGACCGCGCTTGGTCTGGTCGCGGCGATCCCGGCGGTCGTGATCTACAACCATCTCACCCGCACGATCGCAGCCCATCGTGCGTTGCTCGGCGATGCCTCGGCGCTCGTGCTGCTGCTGATCAGCCGCGAGGGCGACCGCGGCTCGTTCCGGCTTGCCCGCGCCGCGGAGTGAAGCGATGGGCGTGAAGCTCGGTCAAGCAGTCGGCGCACGGGCGCGCGGCGGCAGCGACGATCTTGTCGAGTCTCACGAGATCAACGTCACGCCGTTCATCGACGTGATGCTGGTGCTCCTGATCATCTTCATGGTTGCCGCGCCGCTCGCAACAGTCGATCTCGGCGTCGATCTTCCCGCCAGCGCCGTCGAGCCGTCGCCGCGCCCGGACAAGCCGGTGTTCGTCACCGTGAAGCCGGATCTTTCGATGGCGGTTGGCGAGGACATCGTCGCGCGCGATACGCTGACCGCGACCCTCGATGCCGCCACCAAGAGCGACAAGAACGAGCGCATTTTTCTGCGCGCCGACAAGGCCGTTAGTTATGGCGACCTGATGGAGGTGATGAACCTCCTGCGCAACGCCGGCTACCTCAAGATCGCACTGGTCGGCCTCGACGGCCGCAGTTAACCGGTCATGAACGCCTTCGCCTTGCATGATGTCTCCGACCAGGCCGCCGTCCGGCGCTGGGGAGTTTCGGCGATGGCGATCGTCGCCGCCCATGCCGCGCTGATCGCATTGGCTATGAACTGGTACACTCAGCGGCCCGAGCCCGGCGTGGCGGTACCCACCATCATGGTCGATCTCGCGCCCATTACGTCGTCCCCCGAAGCGGCACCGATGGACATGATGCCGGGACCTGAGATGCAGCAGGCGGACGCGTCGCCGCCCGAGCCCGCGGCCGCAGAGGCCGTGCCGGAGCAGATCGAACCGACCCCGCCGCAGGAGAAACCGGAAGTCGTTGCGCCGCCGGAGCAGAAGCTGCAGCCCACGCCGCAAGAGCTCGAGCCGGCGCAGATCGTCCCGGACCGGAAGCCGGTACCGGTGAAGCCGAAAATCGTCCGGCCAGACGCCAAGAAGCCTTCGGAGGCACCGGCGCCGCGTACCAGCGCGCCGCCGCGCGCCGAGCGTCAGGCACCTGCCGCATCGGCGATCAGCGCGGGTGCCTCTGCCTCAGCGATGGCGACCTACACTCAGCGGGTCCGCGCGCATTTGTTGCGCTTCCATAAATATCCATCCGGCGGCAACGGCCAGCGCGGCGTCGTCAGGCTGTCCTTCACGCTGGGCCGCGGCGGTCAGGTACTATCGAGCCGCATCGGCGGCTCTTCGGGAGTTCCTGCGTTCGATGCGCTGGCCATGGCATTGGTTCGCCAAGCTCAGCCATTCCCTGCATTTCCGCCCGAGATCGCTTACGGGTCGATGCCCATTAACGTCCCGGTGGAGTTCAAGCCCAAATAGGGGGACGGCACGCAGCGGTGCCTTACTCTTTCACCGCGCCCGTCAGCGACGACACGTAGTAATCCACGAACAGCGAATAAAACAGCGCGACTGGCAGCGAGCCGAGCAGGGAGCCTGCCATCAGCGCGCCCCACTGGTAGACGTCGCCGGTGACGAGCTCGGTCAGGATCGCGACTGGCACCGTCTTGTTGGCGCCGCTCTGGATGAAGGCGAGTGCGTAGATGAACTCGTTCCACGACAGCGTGAAGGAGAAGATGCCAGCCGAGATCAGGCCGGGCACGGCGAGCGGCAGCGTGATCCGCCGCAGGATCTGCAGCCTTGTGGCGCCGTCGACCAGCGCGCATTCCTCCAGCTCATACGGGATCGATTTGAAATAGCCGATCAAGAGCCAGGTGCAGAACGGCACCAGGAAGGTCGGATACACCAGGATCAGCGCCATCGGAGAGTCGAACAGGCCGAACTGCACGATCACGGTTGCCAACGGAATGAACAGGATCGAGGGCGGCACGAGATAAGCGAGATAGATGCCGAGGCCCACGTAAGGGCTGCCGCGGAAGCGTAGGCGCTCGATCGCGTAGGCGGCAAGCGTCGAGGCAAACAGCGACAGGAAGGTGGAGCCGATCGCCACGAACATCGTGGTCTTCAACCAGGTCGGATAGGCGGTGTTGAACAAGAGATGCTTGATATGCGCAAGCGTCGGCGAGGAGATCCAGAACGGGTTGTGCTCCCTGTAGTTCAGAAGCTCCGCGTTCGGTTTGAACGAGGTGATCGCCATCCAGTAGAACGGGAACAGCAGGATCAGCACGAAGCAGGACAGCGGCAGGTAGATCATCATCACCCGCCGCGCACGGGAATCCCACGCCATGGTGTCCGGCGTGGCGCTGCCGACATTGGTGGATTGGGCGGCTGCGTCAGTCATTGGCTTCTCCCTGCTGCCATTTGCGGCGCGCGAGGCCGAAGTAGCTGAACAACGTCGCGAACACGAGGAACGGGACCATCGACACCGCGATCGCGGCGCCCTCGCCGAGCTCGCCGCCGGCGATGCCGCGCTGGAAGGCAAGTGTCGCAAGGAGATGCGTGGAGTTGACCGGCCCGCCGCGGGTGATGGCGTAGACGAGCTGGAAGTCGGTGAAGGTGAAGATGATCGAGAACGTCATCACGATCGCCAGGATAGGCAGCATCATCGGGAAGGTGATGTAGCGGAAGCGCTGCCAGGCGCTGGCGCCGTCGAGCATCGCCGCCTCATAGAGCGACGGCGAGATGGTCTGCAGCCCCGCCAGGAGCGAGATCGCCACGAAAGGAATGCCGCGCCAGATGTTGGCTACGATCAGCGAGAAGCGCGCCGGCCAGGGCGTGCCGAGGAAGTCGATATAGGTGGTGCGGATATGCAGCACGTCGACCAAAAGATAGGAAATGATGGAGAACTGCGGATCGTAGATCCACCAGAACGCCAGCGCGGACAGCACCGTCGGCACGATCCATGGCAACAGCACGATGGCGCGGAGCAGACTCTTGAGCGGGAAGTGGTTGTTGAGCAGCAGCGCCAGCCAGAAGCCGAGCGCGAATTTCCCGAAGGTCGCGATCCCTGTGTAGAAGATGCTGTAGAACACCGCGCCCCACCACAAGGGATCGGTCCATAGATACTGGAAATTCTCCAGGCCGATATAGATGCCGCGCTGGCCGATCGTGGTGTCGGTGAAGGCGAGCCAGACGCCGAGGCCCAGCGGGTAGGTGAGGAACACCGTCAATAGCCCGATCGCCGGCGTGAGGCACATCACGATCAGGAACGGCTTGTAGTCGAACAAGCGCGCGACCCAGCCCGGTTGCCGGAGCGCGATGCCGCGCGATGGGAGGGTTGTTACAGACATCGGATTCCTGACCTGTCAGACTTTCAAGGTCATTCCGGGGCGATGCAAAGCATCGAACCCGGAATCTCGAGATTCCGGGTCTGGTGCTTCGCACCATCCCGGAATGACGGCGTGTCAATCGCTCCTAAGCAATGACGGTTGACCAGATTTGCGGTTCAGCCGCGGCCCTGTCGCCGGAAGTACCGCTTCGCGCGCTGCTCCGCTTCCGCGGCTGCGGCCTCCGGGGTCGAGGCGCCGGTGGCAACCGCTGCGCACATCTGGATCAACACGTAATCGGCGCTGACGGCACCGGTTGCCGTCGAGATCGGGCCCTTGTAGCCGTCGTAATAGGTGCTGTTCATGGTGTTCTTGAAGATCTTGACCTTGGGATCGCTGGACCAAACAGCGGCGTCGGCATAGGCCGCAAGCGGCTGCGACCAGTAGCCTGAGTTGGCGTTGAGCCACGGCTCGTACTGGTCCTTTTCCAGCATGAATTGCAGGAACGCCTTTGCGGCGTTGGGATACGGGCTGTGCTTGAACAGCATCGCGTTCAGCGTCAGCCCCGCCATCGGTGAAATCTTGGCGAGGCCCTTCGGAAGAAGCTGGTGTTCGCTGTCCTCGGCGATTGCGCGGGTCGCCGGATCGTTTTTCAGCGAGAAGTACAGCGATACGCCGTTGGCGGTCAGCGAGATTTCCTGCGAGGAGTAGGCGCGGTTGTTGCTGACGTCGTTCCACGACGGCGTGCCGGCGATGAAGGTCGGGTACAGCTCCTTGACCCAGTTCAGCGCGGCGATGGTCTCCTTGCTGTTGATGACGATGTTACCCTCTTCATCGAGCAGGGAAGCGTTGTGCGACCACAGCGCCCAGTTGGCAAAACCGTTTCCGTCGCCCTTGGCATTGCCGAGCGCGAAGCCGGCCGGCTTGCCGGCCTTTTGCAGCTTGCGGCACAGGTCCAGAATTCCGGCATGATCCTCCGGAACCTTGTCGAAGCCGACCGATTGCAGCACCGATTTGCGGTAGATCAGGGGGCCGGCGGTGGCGCCGAACGGCAATCCGATCCAGGCGTCGCTCTTGTTGCGCTTGCCGTATTTCTGCGCCAGCGCCTGCCAGCCGCCATAGCGTTTGCCGAGATAGTCGGCCACGTCGGTCATCTCGACCAGCTTGTCGATGTAGATGTGCGGCGCATCGGAGAAGCCGATGATGATGTCGGGGCCGGCGCCGGAGTTCGAGGTCACCGCGGTCTGCTGGCTGATGTCCTCCCATCCGACGAAGTCGACCTTGACCTCGACGCCGGTCTCCTTGGAGAATTTGGCGGCATTGGCGCGGAACACGTCCTCGTCGGCCTGCACGAAGCGCACCGGGCGCAGCATGCGCAGGCTCGCGCCTTTTTCGATCGCAAGCTTGGGGGCGGGAACGTCGGCGGCCTTGATGGCGGATGCGGTTTGCGCCGATGCGCCGGTCGCGGCCAGCGCAGCGGCGGAAACGCCCAAAGCCAACGCTTCACGACGGGTGATGTCGTTCTTCATGCTTCTCTCCCTGTTCTGGTTCCCGGCGTTGATCGCCAGTGAACGTCGTTCGCAATACTTTTCCGGCGCCTCTAGCTGTTCGGGCCGCGATCCATGCTGACAGGCTGCCAGCGGCGGAGCGAGGTGTTTTGCAGCACCGACGGATTGACGCAGCTTACCGGCCACATCCCCTGCAGGACCAGTGACAATTCGTAGCCCACGCGGCGCTTGCGCGCCTCGTCGAAACGTGCCGAGGCCGAGGCCACATGGGCGGTCAGGGTGACGTTTTCCATCGAAAGCATCGGGTTGTTGTGGGACGGCGGCTCCTTTTCCAGCACGTCGAGGGCGGCATGGGCAATCCAGCCTTCCTGCAGCGCCTTGATCAGCGATTCCTCGTCCACCGTGGCGCCACGGCCGGTATTGATGAAGACGGCGGATTTTTTCATCTGGCGGAAATGCTTCTCGGTGAGCATGTGATGCACTTCGGGGCGCGCCGGCGCATGCATCGAGACGAAGTCCGACTGCGACAGCACCTCCGACAGCGTCGCCGGCATCACGCCGTGATCGTACATCAGCGTTTCCTGGATGAAGGGGTCGTAGGCCATCATGCGCAACCCGAACGGGGCGGCGCGCTTGGCGACTGCGCGGGCCACCCGGCCGAAGGAGATGAAGCCAAGCGTCTGGCCCATCAGCCGCGGGATCTTCAAAAGCGCAGGCCGGCCTTCAGACCAGCGGCCGGTGCGCACCATCTTGTCCTGCTCGACCAGCCGCCGAAAACCCGCCAGCAAAAGCATCATGGCGTGGTCGGCGACCTCCTCGATGAAGGTGTCGGGGATGTTGGTGACGGGAATGCCGCGGGCCGTGGCGGCCTTGACGTCGACTGAGTCGACCCCGACGCTGCCGAGCGTGATCACCTTGCAGTTTTCGAGGGCGTCGATAATCGCTTTGGTGATCGGCATGCCCTTGGCGTAGATCGCGTCCGCAGTCTTGGCTGAGGCGATGAATTCCGCCTCGTTGGCCGGCGCCTCGATGATTTCGGCCCCGATCGGATCGAGCGCTTCGTTCTCATAATCGTAGCCGCCGCCGGCGACCGTGAAGCTTGCGCCCTTCGGCGTCACTACCCTGAATTTCGGCATTTCCTGCTCCCGATTTCATTCTTCGGTGTTAATTTAAGGCGGCGGGCGCCGCCCCTTTTCTTTACGCGACTTCATCTTTTACGCGACCTGACCGCTGCCCGCTACAATCGCGGGTTGCCGCCTCAAGCGGAAGCGGCGTTTCGGCCGCACTTCCGCTGGTCTTCGTAACAAAGCGCTAAAGGGTCTCACGATATTGTGCGCCGAATCAATCGGCCAATCGCGTGCCACGCGCCAATTTCCGGAGACCCCCGTGAAGCTGACAAATCTGAAGATCACCCCCAAGCTCGGCATTCTGGTGGGAGTGACCCTGCTCGGCCTCTGCGTGGCCGGCGTGCTGGCGGGCTATTTGATGCAGCGTGAGATGCTGAATGCGCGGATCGAGCAGACCAAGGCGATCGTCGACATGGCGCGCAACATGGCGCTCGGCCTGCAGAAGCAGGTCGCCGCGGGTCAGATGACCAAGGAAGCGGCGATTGCCGAGTTCAGCAAGCGCGGCAATACGCTGACCTTCGACAACGGCAACGGCTACGTGTTCGCCTACACGATGGATGGCGTCGCCGTGCTGGCGCCGGTTCCCAGCCAGATCGGCCAGAACCGCATGGACATCGACACGGGTGGCAGAAAACTCGTGCGCGAACTGCGCGACGGCGTCGCGGCGAACGGCGAAATCATGCTGCGCTATGAATTCCGCAAGCCGGGACAAGAAGAGCTGATCCGCAAATTCTCCTATGCGGTTCCGATCCCTGGCTGGAACATGTTCGTCGGCACCGGCGCCTATCTCGACGATCTCGACACCAAGATGAAGCCGATCGCCGCAGTGCTCGGAATTGCCGTTCTCGGCATCGCCGTGATCGCAGGCGGCATCGCCTGGATGATCGGACGCAGCATAGCGAAGCCGCTCGGCCAGCTCGGAACTCGCATGCAGGACCTCGCCGAGGGCCGGCTGGACGGCGAAATTCCCGGCATCGGCCGCGGCGACGAGATCGGCGCAATGGCCGCGACCGTTCAGATTTTCAAGGACAACGCGCTGCGCATCCGCGGGCTTGAACAGAAGGAAGCCGAGGTGCAGGCGCGCGCCGAGGCCGAACGGCGGGCGGCGATGGACAGCATCGCCAGCGACTTCGAGCGCAGCGTGACCGGCATTGTGCGCTCGGTATCGACGGCGGCCGCCGGCATGCAGACCACCGCGCAATCCATGACCACGACCGCCAGCGATGCCAGCGCGCGCGCGGCGACCGTCGGCGCGGCGTCGCAGCGCTCGTCCGACAATGTCGGCACGGTGGCGTCGGCTGCGGAAGAGCTCTCCAGCTCGGTGACCGAGATTTCCCGCCAGGTGGCGCGCTCCAGCGAGATCGCCACCAAGGCGGTCAGCGACGCCGAGCGTACCAACGCCACCGTCAGCGCGCTCTCGACCGGCGCCGAGAAGATCGGCGAAGTGGTCAAGCTGATCCACTCGATCGCGGCGCAGACCAATCTGCTCGCGCTCAACGCCACTATCGAGGCGGCGCGCGCCGGCGATTCCGGCCGCGGCTTCGCGGTCGTGGCGTCGGAAGTGAAGGCGCTCGCCAACCAGACCGCGAAGGCGACCGAGGAGATCTCCTCCCAGGTCGCCGCCATGCAGTCCTCGACCAGCGAGGCGGTGGCGTCGATCGGCGGTATCACCGAAACCATCGCCCAGATGAGCGAGATCACGGTCTCGATCTCGACCGCCGTCGAGCAGCAGGGCGGCGCCACCCGCGAGATCGCCCGCAACATTCAGTCGGTGGCGGCCGGATCGAACGAGATCTCCGCCCATATCGGCGGCGTCACCACGGCGGCGGCCGCGACCGGCAAGGCGGCGTCCGAGGTGCTGGCGAACGCCCGCGAGCTCGACACCCAGTCCGGCATGCTGCGCAACGCGGTCGACGAATTCCTCGGCAAGGTAAGGGCGGCGTAGTCAGAGTTGTCATGCCCCGCGCAGGCGCGCATCCAGTACGCCGCAGCGTCAATGATGAATTGCGGACGGCACGGCGTACTGGATCGTCCGCCTTCGCGGACGATGACGACCTTATGGCCAGAAGGGCCGTAGGGTGGGCAAAGCGAAGCGTGCCCCCATTCACAAAGACGGTCCAACGCATAGATGGTGGGCACAGGCAAGTGCGCCTTTGCCCACCCTACGCACCTACGCGGCGCGGCATCTACTGCTTCTCGATTCCCGCGCCTTCAATCAGCTTCTCCCACACCTTGAGCTGCTCCTTCACGAAGGCGTCGAACTCTTCCGGCGTGCCGGAGAATGCTTCCATGCCGCGCTCGGCGAGTTGGCTCTTGATGTCGGGGCGCTCGACGACCTTGCGGATTTCCGCGTTCAGCCTGGCGACGACATCCTTCGGCATGCCAGCGGGGCCGAAATAGCCTTGCCACGAGGTGATGTCGAAACCCTTCACCGTGTCGTTCATGGTCGGGAGATCGGGCAACAATGCCGAGCGCTGCTTGGTGGTGACCGCGAGCGCCTTCAGCGCCTTGGCGTTGACGTGGGGCAGGCCGGTCGGGACGTCGATGAACATCATGGAGACGCGGCCGGCGATCAGGTCGGTCAAGGCGGGCGGCGAGCTCTTGTAGGGGACGTGAAGCAGATCGATGCCGGCGAGGCGGGCAAACGTTGCGCCGGAGACGATCGCAGCCGAGCTGCCGCTGGCATAGGAGTATTTGCCCGGCTCCTTCTTCGCCAGCGCAATCAGTTCTGCCACCGAGTTCGCCGGGATATCCGGGTGAATCACCAGCATGAAGGGCAGGTCGCCGCTGCGCGCGATCGGCGTGAAGTCCTTGACCGGGTCGTAGGTCATGTTCTTCATCAAATAAGGATTGGCCGAATGCGGTGTGTTGGTTGACACCATCAGCGTGTAGCCGTCCGGCGCGGAGCGGGCCACCTGGCTTGCCGCGAGCGAGCCGTTGGCGCCCGGCTTGTTTTCGATCACGATGCCAGCGCCGAGCGCGGTGCCGAGCTCCTTCGAGATAATGCGCGTCGTGGTGTCGGTGCCGCTGCCGGCAGCGAACGGCAGCACCAGCGTGATGTTGCGGTTCGGGTAGGGCGCCTGCGCGGAAGCCGTGGCGATGAGCGCCAACATCAGGGGGGCCGCCACGGCAACGTGCCGGTACCACTTCAAAGTTGCGAACATTTAGTCGTTTCCTCAGCTCTTTTTGTGTTGGATTGGCGGGCAAGCTAGCCTGCCGAGATCGAAAGTGGAAGCCGGTAAGACGGCTCACTACGTATCGAATGGTGCCCCGGGCGCGTCGCATCATAAAATGATGCGACGTTGAACCGGGGCCCATCGCGCTGGGTCCCGGCTCTGCGGAGCAGCGCTGAAGTAGCGCTGCACCGCGTCCGGGACACGCAATCCCTCACACCTTGCTTGCCGAAGCCCGCCGTGACGCGATCACCACGCCGGCCAGCACCAGCGCGTAGCCCACCAGATGGAATAACCGCAACTGCTCGCCGAGCAGGAGGATCGCCATCGCCGAGCCGAACACCGGCACCAGATGAAAGAACGGCGCCGCACGATTGGGCCCGATCAGCGCCAGCCCGCGGTTGAAGAACAGGTAGGCCAGCGTCGAGGGAAAGATCACCGCATAACCCAGCGTCGCCATCGAGATCATGTCGAACTTCAGTGTGGCACCGGTCGAAAACTCCCAGATCGAGAATGGCAGCAGCATCAGCGCGCCGCAGCAGGTGGTGAATGAAATCAGCGACAGCGCGTGCGTCACCGGCCGGCGCGGGATCAGCGCCGAATACAATCCGAACGACACCAGCGAGCTTGCAAACATCAGGTCGCCGCGGTTGAAGCTGATGCTGGCGAGCGCGCTGAAATCACCGCGCAGGATGATGGTCAGCACGCCCGCGAGCGAGATGGTGATGCCGGCGAGCTGCGCGCCGGTCAGGCGAATCCCGAACAGCGCCAGCGACCATAGCGCGACAAACAGCGGCCCCGCCGACTGGATCAAAAGCGCGTTCAGCGCCTCGGTATATTGCAGAGCCCAATAGGAGATCGCGTTGTTGTAGGCGAACCCGACCAGCGACAGAAACAGCATCATCGGCAGATGTGCGCGCAGCACCGGCCAGTCCTGCTTCAGATGCGACCAGGCAAAGGGCAGCAGGATCAGAAAGGTGCCGATCCAGCGGACGCAGGACAGCGTCAACGGCGGCACATGGCCGGCGACATGGCGCGCCAGCACGATGTTGCCGGCCCAGAACAGCGAGGTCAGGCTCAATAGCAGATAAGGCTGGTTGTTCAGCCACCGGACGGGACGAAAGGACGGCGGCGCTGGTGCGGGCTGGGTCATGGTCGCGAGGCGAGTAGGGCCGGATTTTCCGCAACGCGACAAGTCCCGTGCGCGCAATGCTACAATGTTCTGCGCATTATCCGGTACCGATGATCAAGGCCCGGGGCGGCACGCTGCTGTGGACCGGCGAAGCCAAGGCGGTCGCGCGTACCCGTAGATGGGGTAACGGGCCCGGTCTGCCCTCCAAGCAAGCCGCGCTTGCTACGGCGCTGTTGAATGCGCGCTTCGCGCGGCTTGCTTGGAAGGCGGGCGGTCGTCCCTCACATGGATGGTGTTACGG
>NZ_JAACFS010000035.1 GCF_029051645.1 Bradyrhizobium sp. CSA112 | reverse complement strand
CCGTCACGCCGATATTGTTCGCGGGTGATTTCGGTCCAACACATGTTGTGCTCCCCTCGAGTCTTCGCAAACACGAAGGAATCACAACGGGCTGAAATCACTCAACTTTCTTTTTCGGTCAGGCTCTGAGGAGCGCGAAGCGCGTCTCGAAGGATGAATGGCACCAACCGGGCCACATGGTTCGAGACGCCGCTAACGCGGCTCCTCACCATGAGGGTTTAATAGCTGCTACGAGGTCTACGCCACCATCTCCGGCGTGCGCGGCTTCATGCGGCGCTCCGGCGGGCGGACCGGGACATATTCGACGGCGAGATAATGTTCCGACACGGTGACGCGTTCGATCATCGTGGTCTCGACGGTCACTTCTTCAGCCGCAGCCGGAAGCGGCGTCTCTTCGTCAATCTCTTCAGGAACAAGCGGCGGCGACTTGACCTCTGGAAACACACCGAATTGGCCCGCTACCTCCGGGAGCGGCTTCTGCTTGTCGGCCCAGTGCAGGGCCGTGTAGTCGAAGCCGTGCACGATGGTGGGTTTGACGACTTCGAAATAGGGCGAGATGTCGAAATCGCGCGGCATGTAGAGCGAGGAATCGCGGATATGCAGGATTTCGCGCCGGGCCTTTCGCGAGGCGGCGCGGGTAATCTTCGGCAGGATCGGATAGCGCACGGCGTCGAACGCCTGCGCGATCAGCGCCGAGCAGATGATCTTGGTGGGATCGCCGGAGCCGAACGCGATCATGCGCCGCCGCCATCGCTGCGGTATCGGCAACGGAATCAGATAACGCATCAAATCGACGATGTTCTTGGTGTCGTAGCCGAAGCCGATCCGGTTGATGGCGTAGCGGCACACCGTGGTGCGGTCCTCAAAGGACAGGCCGACCGGGCGACAAATGCGGGTGTGATAGGGAAAATACTTCGACAGCGGCGCAGAGGTGACGCCCTCGCCGATATTGGCCTCGATCAGCACATGCGGCTCGCCATCGGGTTCGTGCGCGCCGTCAACCGGGCCGACGTAGAGCGCGCCATGCGACCAGGTGGATTGCGTCAGGTATTTGATGATGCCGGAGATGCGGTTGTTGCCTTCGACCAGCAGCACGTCGCCGGGCTCGATGACGCCGCGCAGATGTTCGGGATCGCTGGGGGTAAACGGCTCGTAGCCCGGGACTTCCTTCTGCAGGTAGCCCGCGATCAACTGGCCGATGGTATCGAGCATTACGCCCATGAAACTGCCCCTGAGCGGATTTTCGTCCGCCTTTTTTGTTCCCTTAGCATGGTCGCAAGCGGTTTCAATTTAGTTCATGCGTCAAACGGATCAATCATGATTGATTTACCATGAGTGTTGCTGCGTGACGTGAGATGCTGCACAGTTCGCTAGCTGTTCTCTTTTCCTTCAAGGCCCGGAAACCATGACATGACAATGACTCGCCGCCACTTTCTGTCGGCGTCCGCGGCATTGGCGGCAACTCCGGTGTTTTCCGGGGGGCGCGCGGGAGCAGCACCCTTGCCGCGCGAAGCCGACATTGTCGTGATCGGCGCGGGTGCGGCCGGCATTGCTGCGGCGCGGCGGATCATGGCGGCGAACCGCAGAGTGATCGTGTTGGAGGCGGCAAATCAGGTCGGCGGCCGCTGCCAGACCGACACTTCGACCTTCGAGGTGCCGTTCGATCGCGGCGCGCGCTGGATGCACAATCCCGAAACCAATCCGATGATCAAGCTGGCGCGCGCCGCGGGCCTTGAGATCACGACCGCGCCATCGGGTCAGAAAATCCGCATCGGCCGCCGCAACGCCCGCGCCGGAGAAACCGAGCAATTTCTCGCCGCGCTCGTGCGTACCAACCGCGCCATCGACGAAGCCGCGCGGCGGTTCGACGTCTCCTGTGCCTCCGTGCTGCCGAAGGATCTCGGCGACTGGGCCAGCACGGTGGAATTCGTGTTAGGCGCCAGTCTTGCCGGAAAGGATTTGAAAGATTTCTCCGTCGGCGACAAGTCCCGCGCGCAGGATCGCAATACCGCGATCGGCTGTCGTCAGGGATTGGGCACGCTGATCGCAAAGCTCGGCGAGCAGGTGCCGCTGTCGCTGTCGACACCGGCCAATCGCATTGTCTGGAGCAACCGCGATGTCAGCGTGGAAACGCCGGCGGGCAGGATCGCCGCGCGTGCCGCCGTGGTCACCGTGTCGAGCAATGTGCTGGCCTCCGGCAACATCAAATTCGCACCAGATGTGCCAAAGCGCATGCTCGACGCCGCCTCGAAACTGAGCCTCGGCAGCTACGATCGGATCGCGCTGGAGATGCCGGGCAATCCGCTCGGGCTGGCGCGCGACGACGTCGTCATCGAGCAGAGCAATTCGACCAAGACGGCGTTGATGCTTGCCAATATGGGCGGCTCGTCGCTCTGTACGATCGACGTCGCTGGCTCGTTTGGCGGCGATCTCTCCGCGCAGGGCGAGAAGGCCATGGTGGCGTTTGCGGTGGAGTGGCTGACCAAACTGTTCGGCAGCGAGGCGGCGGCCGCGGTGAAGAGATCGAGCGCGACGCGCTGGAACGCCGCGCCGTTCGCGCTCGGCGCGATGTCGGCGGCTGGTCCCGGCGCGCAATCCTCGCGAAAGGTCCTGACCGAGCCGTTCGGCTGCATCTATCTCGCCGGCGAGGCGACCCATGAAACGCTGTGGGGGACCATCGACGGCGCCTGGGAGAGCGGCGAGCGCGCGGCAGAGGCGGCTTTGCGGCGGATCGGCGCTTTGAAGGATCCCGAGCCGCCGCCGCGGCCGGCGAAAACACGACGGCGCACGTCGGCATCCCCGATCGACTGATGGCCCGTCCGAAAGCACTGATCTCCTGGTCAAGCGGCAAGGATTCGGCTTTTGCGCTGCATGAGGTGATGCGCGCGGGAGAGTTCGATGTCGTCGGCGCGCTGACTACCGTGACGGAAACATTCGGCCGGGTATCGATCCACGGCGTGCGGCAGGAGATATTGCAGGCGCAATGCGAGGCCGCAGGCCTGCCGCAGCGAATCGTGCCGATCCCCTATCCCTGTCCGAATGAGGTTTACGAGGCGCGGATGCGCGAGGCGGTCGCACAGGCTGTTGCCGATGGCATCACGCACATGATCTTCGGCGATCTGTTTCTCGCTGATATTCGCGCCTATCGCGAACAGAAGCTGGCAGGCACCGGCATCACGCCGGTGTTTCCCCTGTGGGAGCGGCCGACGCTGGGCTTGGCGCAGGCGATGATCGCAAGCGGGCTGGAGGCACATATCGCCACCGTCGACCTGAAGAAGATGCCGGCCGAATTCGCCGGCCGCACATTCGATGCGGCCCTGTTGGCCGAGCTGCCGGAGGGCGTCGACGCTTGCGGCGAGAACGGCGAGTTTCACACCTGCGTGGTGGCGGGGCCGATGTTTTCGCGGCGGCTGGCGGTCACGACGGGTGAGCGCGTCGAGCGCGACGGTTATGCGTATTGCGATCTGGTGATGGATTAAAGCAGGAATCGTAGGGTGGGCAAAACTCTCCCGTCGTCCCGGCCAAGCGAAGCGCGCGCCGGGACCCATAACCACCGTTGGTAATTGTTGTGGCGGGCTGGAGCCACATCCAGTGCGAACAATAGGCGTCGGTGGTTATGGGTCCCTGCGTTCGCAGGGACGACGACGGATCGGTCAGCGCAGCACGCCATCCAGCGCCGGCAGACCAAAAATCACCGCCGCCGCGATCAGCGCATAGCAGATCGCGCGGAACAGGGTTTCACTGGCCTTGCCGAACAGCGAGGCGCCGAACCAGACGCCGACGCCGTAGACCGGGCCGACAACGAATGCGAACAGAATCGCGTCCAGCGTGATCAGTCCGGTCGCGGCGTAGCTGATAGCGGAAAAGAAATCCGACGCGCCGAAGAACAGCACAATATTGGCGCGCGCAATGACGGAGGCGATGGGCCGGCCGAGCCAGTAGCCGACGATCGGCGGGCCGCCGGTCTGGGCCAGCCCGCTGCAAAAGCCTGATAGCCCGCCAATGCCGATCGCGACCGCCGCGTGGTCCTTGCCGCGGTAGCGCCAGCCCGATAGCAGCAGCAACAGCAGCGCGAAGACGAAGACGGAAATGATCCAGCGTGTCGTCACCGGTTCGAGGCGGCTGAGGAGGTAAGTCCCGATCGGCACGCCGATCAGGGCGCCTATTACTATGACCGCAGTCGCCCTGCGATCGGCTTTTTGCCAGGCATTCGGTAACAGCGGCGCGGCGGCGACGAAATCGATGATCAGAAGCAGCGCGGCCACGAGCCGCGGGTCTGCTATTGAGCTCGCGAGCGGCATGAAGATCAGCGCCGAGCCGAACCCGGAAAAACCCCGCGCCGTTCCGGAGACGAAAGCGACCGCGCAGATCGCGATCGCCGCGTTGATGCCGATTTCAGCCGGAATGAGTGCCGCAGGGTTCATGCGGCGTCATCCCCGCAACGTGCCGCCGGTCTTCTTCGTCACCTCGGCCACGATCTTTGCCGCCACCGCGTCGATCTCCTGGTCCGTCAGGGTCTTCTCTCGCGGCTGGATCGTCACGGCAATCGCGACCGACTTCTTGGCCGGATCGATGCCCTTGCCTTCATAGACGTCGAACACGGTCACGTCCGTGATCAGCTTCTTGTCCGCGCCTTGCGCAGATCGCACGATATCGCCGGCCTTGACGGTGCGATCGACGATGAAGGCGAAGTCGCGCGACACCGGCTGGAACGCGGAGAGTTCGAGCAGCGGCTTGGCGCGTGTCGGCTTCTTCTTGGCGTCGGGAATGCGATCGAGAATAACTTCGAACGCCGTCAGCGGGCCGTCGGCGCCGAGCGCTTCCAGCGCGCGCGGGTGCAGCTCGCCGAAATAACCCAGCACGTTCTGCGGGCCGATCTGGATGGTACCGGAACGCCCCGGATGCAGCCAGCTTGCGCCGCCCGGCACGATCTGCAGCGCCTGCATTGGCGCGCCGGCGGCTGCGAGCACGGCAAAGGCATCGGCCTTGGCGTCGAGCGCATCGGTCTGGGCAGAACCGGACCAGTGCCGTCCCATGCCCTTCGAGGACGCAAACCCGTCGCGCACACCGGCGGCCGCAACAAACTGGTTCTCAGCCCTGTCGCCCTTGAACACCTGCCCGACTTCGAACAGCGCAACGTCCTGATAACCGCGGTTGGCATTGGCCTGCGCCGCCGCGACGAGGCCCGGTAACAGGCTCGGCCGCATGTCCGACATGTCGGACGCGATCGGGTTGGCGAGCGCAAGCTCCGCCTGTCCGCCGCCGAACAGTTCGGCATGCGGTTTTGAAATGAACGACCAGGTTACGGCCTCCACCATGCCGCGCGCCGCCAGCGCGCGCTTGGCGCGCCGGGTGCGGTTCTGGATCGTGGTCAGCACCGGCTTGCGCGCTTCGTCGCCGCGCTCGAACGGTGTCATCGGCACCTTATCTACGCCGACGATGCGCACGACCTCCTCGACAATGTCAGCCTTGCTGTGAACGTCGGTGCGCCAGGACGGGACGGCAATTTTCACCATCGGCCCGCTGCCGGCGACCATGAAGCCGAGATGGCCGAGGATGCGCCGCGCCTCGACCAACGGCACCTCGATTCCCGCCAGACGTTTGACCTCGCTCAGCGGGAAATCGATGATGCGGTCGTCGCCGAAGGCCTTGCCGACGACGAAGGTCTCCGATGGCGTGCCGCCGCAGAGTTCCATCACAAGCTTGGTCGCAAGCTCAAGACCGGGCACCATGAAGGCCGGATCGACGCCGCGCTCGAAGCGGTAGCGCGCGTCGGAATTGATGCCGAGCTTGCGGCCGGTCTGCGCGATGTTGATCTCGTTCCACAGCGCCGATTCGATCAGCACATCGGTGGTGTTCTCGTCGCAGCCGGAAGTCTCGCCGCCCATGATGCCGGCGAGCGATTCGATGCCATGCTCGTCCGCGATCACGCAGATACTGGGATCAAGTGTGTAGGTGCGGCCGTCGAGCGCCAGCAGGCTCTCGCCGTCTTTGGCCCGCCGCACGGTGAGATTGCCCGTCACCTTCCTGGCGTCGAACACATGCAGCGGCCGGGCGCGGTCGTAGGTCATGAAGTTGGTGATGTCGACCAGCGCATTGATCGGGCGCAGCCCGATCGAGGTTAGCCGCTTCTGCAGCCACTCCGGCGAGGGTCCGTTCTTGACGCCGCGCACCAGCCGCAGCGCAAAGCCCGGACAGAGCGTTGCGTCTTCCACCGTCACCTTCACCGGGCAGGGGAATTCGCCCCTGATCGGCTTGATGCCTGGATCGATGAGCTTGCCCATGTCGGCAGCGGAGAGGTCGCGTGCGATGCCGTGCACGCCGGTGCAATCCTGGCGGTTCGGCGTCAGGTTGATTTCAAGCACGGGATCGCCGAGGCCTGCCCATTCGGCATAGCCCTTGCCGATCGGGGCGTCGGCCGGCAGCTCCATGATGCCGTCATGGTCCTCGGAAATCTGCAGCTCGGCCGCCGAGCACAGCATGCCGCGGCTCTCGACGCCCCTGATGGTGCCGACGCCGAGGGTGATGTTCTTGCCGGGGATGAACGTGCCGGGCGGCGAGAACACGCTGACAAGGCCCGCGCGCGCATTCGGCGCGCCGCAGACCACCTGCACCGGAGCGCCGCCGTCGCCGGTGTCGACCATGCACACCCGCAGGCGGTCCGCATTCGGATGCTGCTCGGCCGAAATCACCCGCGCGATCGAAAACGGCGCCAGCGCCTTCGCCTTGTCCTCGATGCTCTCGACCTCCAGCCCGATCATGGTGAGCTTGTCGGCGAGCTTTTCCAGGGGCTCGTCGGTGTCGAGATGTTCCTTCAGCCAGGAGAGCGTGAACTTCATGGCTGTGAGCCTCGAATATTGTTGGTTGTCTCGGTGATACTTGCACTGTCCTCACCGTTCCCTCCCCCCTTGTGGGGGAGGGTCAGGGAGGAGACTCTCTCCGCGACGGCGGTCGTGAGAGGGGGCCGGTCAGAGCCCGATGTCAGCTCACGCAATCCGTTCATGACGGCCGTTCCGCCTGCGCAAACACCTCAACCAGCCGGAACCGTTCGCACATCAGCATCATGTCTTCGCTGAACCTGCCTAGCCGTCCGAAATAAATGCGGTGCGCATTCTGCCAGTAGGCGAGGCTGCGGTCGCCTTCGCCTTCTTCGTAGGCAAAGGCGGCATCCACTTCGGGGAAGCGGCGATAGGTGACTTCAACCGTTTCGATCACGCAACGCGGCGTGCCGCGTCCGTCGAGCACGATCCAGCGTTCGCCCGGCGTCGACGTGTTCGGGCCGTCCTCGGTGGAGCAGGTCGCGGTCTTCACGCCCTTGATCACGAGGTCGAGCAGCTCGTCGGCCAGCCTCGGCCCGTCGCCGAACGCGAAGGAGCGCAAGCCCTGATATTTCGCAGGGACGGCACTCATGTGCTCAATCCCCCCGCGAGCGTCGGGATGTCGAGCGGCTTGAAGCCGTAATGTGAAAGCCAGCGCACGTCGCTCTCGAACAACTGCCGGAGATCGGCGATGCCGTATTTCAGCATCGCGATGCGGTCGATGCCCATGCCCCATGCAAAGCCCTGGTAGACATCGGGATCGATGCCGCAGGCGCGCAGCACGTTCGGATGTACCATGCCGCACCCGAGAATCTCCAGCCAGTCCTCGCCCTCGCCGAAGCGGATCTCGCCCTTGTCGCGCCGGCACTGGATGTCGACCTCGAGCGACGGTTCGGTGAACGGGAAGAATGACGGCCGGAACCGCATGTTGATGTGATCGACCTCGAAGAACGCCTTGCAGAACTCGTGCAGGATCCATTTGAGATGGCCGAGATGCGAGCCCTTGTCGATGACAAGACCCTCGACCTGGTGGAACTGCGGCGTATGGGTCGCGTCGGAATCGATGCGATAGGTGCGGCCGGGGCAGACCACGCGGATCGGCGGCTTTTGGCTGAGCATGGTGCGCACCTGCACCGGCGACGTATGCGTGCGCAACAGCATGCGCGAACCGTCTTCCCGAGGGTTGAAGAAGAAGGTGTCGTGCATCTCCCGCGCCGGATGACCCTCGGGGAAATTCAGTTTTGTGAAGTTGTAATCGTCGGTCTCGATGTCGGGACCTTCGGCGATCGCAAATCCCATGTCGGCGAAGATCGTGTTGACCTCCTCGAAGACCTGGCTCAGCGGATGGATGCGGCCCTGTTCGGCGGGTGCCTCGCGCAGCGGCAGCGTGACGTCGATGGTCTCGGAGGCCAGCCGGGCATCGAGCGCCGCCGATTTCAGGATGTCGCGGCGCGCTGTGAGCGCCTCGGTCACCTTGTCCTTGGCGAGATTGATTGCGGCGCCTTGCGTTTTCCGCTCGTCCGGCGACATTTTGCCGAGGGTTGCCAGCAGCGCCGAGATCGAGCCTTTCTTGCCGAGCGCTGCGACGCGGACGGCTTCCAGGGCTGCTTCATCGTCGGCGGCGGCGATATCGGCGAGAATTTGGGATTCGAGTTGAGCGAGGTCGGTCATGGCAATCCTTTTTGACTAGGATGCTAAGCCGGCGCTCCTAGCCCGTCATGCCCGGGCAATAGCGCGAAGCGCGTCTTCGCACTAGATGTCCCGGGGCATCCACGTCTTACAGCGTTTGCGAGAACGAAGGGCGTGGATGGCCGGGACGTCCAGCGCGAAGACGCGCTTCGCGCTTTTACCTAGCCATCACGACCTCAAAAACATCGCAGAAGAACCGAGGAGCGAGGCTTACGCCGCCAGCGCTGCCTTGGCCTTCTCGGCGATCGCCTGGAACGCCGCCGGCTCGGCGATGGCGAGATCCGACAGCACCTTGCGGTCGACCGTGATGCCCGACTTCGCGAGGCCGTTGATAAAGACGCTGTAGGTCATGCCGAACGGGCGCACCGCAGCATTGATGCGCTGGATCCAGAGCGCGCGGAAGGTGCGCTTCTTGCGCTTGCGGTCGCGGAACGCATATTGGCCGGCTTTCTCGACAGCAGCCTTGGCGGCGCGGATGGTGTTCTTGCGGCGGCCGCGGAAACCTTTGGCGGCCTTGTAGACTTTCTTGTGCCTGGCGTGAGAGGTCACACCGCGTTTGACGCGAGACATGACTGTAATCCTTGATCAGAAATGAGGTGACGGGATCGCCGCGCGGACGCGGCTGTGCTTGCGATGGCGTGAACGCGATCAGGCGTTCGGCAAGAAGTACTTCTTGACGTTGTCGCCGTCGGTCTTGAACAGCACCCGGGTGCCGCGGAGCTGACGAATCTGCTTCTTCGTCCGCTTGATCATGCCGTGGCGCTTGCCGCGCTGGGCGTGCATCACTTTGCCGGTGGCAGTCACCTTGAAGCGCTTTTTAGCGCCTGACTTGGTCTTCAGCTTGGGCATTTGGCTCTCCTATCGGCCACAGAAAAACGCGCCCGAGAGGCGCTTTGCGGCTTAAAATGCTCGTTAGAGCGTTGAAAGTGCTCAGGTTTTTTCGAAAACGAATCAACCCGCACGGACATCGACACGGCAGCCCTTGATCAGCCGGGCGATGAAGGTCGGGCTTATGGCAGAGGAAGCGCCAATTGGCAATGATGAACCGCGGGGGCGGTGCAGTGACCAAGTCGCTGATATCATCAACATCCCGGCCCGGAGCGAGAGAAATGGCCCACTTTCAGCGATCGATTGCCCGTTTTGCCGCTTTTCAACGCCCGCGGAGCATGCGCTGGCTTCCGATATTGGCTGCATTCGCCGCGATAGCGGCGGCGCCCGCCGCCGACGCCGCGACCAGGCGCAGGGCCACGGGAGCCTATGATGGCATCTGGAACGTGGTCTTCGCCACGACGCGGGGCAATTGCCGTTCCGGCTACAGCGTCCCCTTCACCGTGATAGGTGGCCGCGTCTCATCGGCCGGTGGTGGCAGGGTTTCGGGCTCGGTGAATCGCGCTGGGGCTGTTTCGGTTCGCGTTTCGGTTGGCGCTTCCAGGGCGAGCGGCGGTGGCCGGCTCGCCGGCGCCTACGGCGCCGGCGCATGGCGCGGCATTATCACCGGCGACTACTGCAGCGGCACCTGGCAGGCCACGCGGAACTGACCTTCGGAAAAGGAAGCGGCCCGCCGGATCGTCCGACGGGCCGCCCTCAATTCCACTCACTGACATCAACGCGGCGCCAGCACCATCACGACCTGGCGGCCTTCGAAACGCGCGTCCTGCTCGACCTTGGCGAATTCGGCGACATCGGCCTTGACCTTGTCCAGAAGCTTGGTGCCTATCTCCTGGTGCGCCATTTCGCGGCCACGGTAACGCAAGGTGATCTTGACCTTGTCGCCTTCCTCGAAGAACCGCTGCATCGCGCGCATCTTCACGTCGTAATCGTGATCGTCGATCATCGGCCGCAGCTTGATCTCCTTGATCTCGACGATCTTCTGCTTCTTGCGCGCCTCGGCGGCTTTCTTCTGTGCCGAATACTTGAACTTCCCGTAGTCCATAATCTTGCAAACGGGAGGATTGTTGTTCGGCGAAATCTCAACGAGATCCATGCCCGCCTCGAGGGCCATCTTGATGGCGACCACGGTCTCGACGGTTCCGTGGTTGAGGCCGGTCTGATCGATCAGTTGGATCTGCGCGTTGCGGATATCATCATTGGTGCGCGGCCCGTCTTTGGTTGCAGCGGGCGGGGCTCTGTTGGGACGGCGAATGGGTAACTCTCCAAAGTTGTGAAAGGAAGGGCCGTAGTTTGAAGCAATACGCTGATAACAGCAAGCGAACTCACGGTGTGCGCCCGAAAACCGTCAAATGCGAGGCATTTCGGTCACGTCCGGCAAATATAGCGCGTCGGCCCGATCCGCAAGCGCAGGGCGGTCGCGCTTGACCGATCAAGCGTGCTCGCTGACAAAGCAGCGGGCAAGAGTGACAGATCCATGACCAATTCAGCGACAATCGACCAGGAACCGGCCTTTATCGAGGTGGGGGAGGGCAGTGACAGCCGCCGGATCGCCGTCCGCGCCCGTGCCGGCAGCGAGCCCGGGCTGTTCTGGCTGAGTGGCTTCAATTCCGACATGCGGGGCACCAAGGCGCTCGCGCTGGATGCCTGGGCCGCGGAACATGGCCGCGCCTGTATTAGGTTCGATTATTCCGGCCACGGCGAATCGGGCGGCGCTTTCATCGATGGCACCATCGGGCGCTGGCTCGAAGAGAGCGTTGCTGTGTTCGATCGGTTCGCCCAAGGGCCGCAGGTCGTGATCGGCTCGTCGATGGGCGGCTGGATGGCGCTGTTGCTGGCGCGGGCCATCGCCAAACGCGAGGCGGCGGGCGCGACACTTGCCGGGCTGGTGCTGATCGCGCCGGCGCCTGATTTCACCGAGCAATTGATGTGGAACAGCTTCTCCGACGAAATCCGCGAGGAGATCAGGACCAGGGGCGTGTGGATGCGGCCGTCGGAGTATGCCGACGGCACGCCCTATCCGATCACGCGCGCGCTGATCGAGGAGGGCCGCAACCATCTCCTGCTCGGCAGCGCCATCGACGTCGGATGTCCCGTGCGCATCCTGCAGGGCGCGCAGGATCCCGACGTGCCCTGGCACCACGCGTTTGCGCTGGCGCACCGGCTGCCGGCCGAGGACGTGGTGCTGACCGTGATCCAGGACGGCGACCACCGCCTGTCGCGCCCGCAGGATATCGTGCGGATTCTCGCCGCGGTGGCGGAGATGGGGTGACTTCTTGCCGCAACCACAGTGTCATCGTCCGCGAAAGCGGGCGATCCAGTACGCCGCGACTTGTCGATTGACGTCGCATTCTCTGGAATACTGGATGCCCCGCTTTCGCGGGGCATGACAACCGGAGATAAAACGATGAACCCATCAATCATGCTCCGCGCCTTCTGTGACGCTGTCGAGCAGCGCAACGGCAACGCTTTCTCGGAACTGTTCACCGAAGACGGCATCTATCACGACGTATTCTACGGCGCGTTCGAAGGCCGCGAGAAGATCGCAGGCTTGATCGACGACTGGTTCTATCGCACGGCGACCGATTTTCGCTGGGACATGCACGACCCCGTCAGCGACGGCGCGATGCTCTATGCGCGCTACACTTTCAGCTATCGCTCGACGCTGCCGGAAGCGGAAGGAGCGCGGGCGATGTTCGAGGGTGTCGCGATCATGCGGCTGCGCGGCGGCAAGATCACGGAGTACCACGAGGTCGCCAACACCGCGCCGGCCTTCGTCGACCTCAAATTTGCGCCGGAGCGGATCGTCAAGATCGTCGCCAAGCAGGGTGCGGCGCTGAAGGCGCGGCGGGAGATGAGGCGGCATCTGGCGAACTGAGGCATGTCGATCGTCTGCGCGGTGCAGACGCTGATGTCTGCCAATCAGGCTGGCGCGGACCTGCGCGCCCTGGGTTGCGCGAGGCTCCCGTGGCGCGCGCCTCCACCATCCTGCGAGCGCCAGCTTGCTATCTCCGCAAGCTCCATCTCCGGCTTGGTGACAACCGTTTCGCTTCGTCCGAGATAGACCTTGCCGCCCTCGCCCTCGATGGTAATCCAATCGCCCTCCGAGATCGCGGACTTGCCAAGTTGCGCGCGCCTCGCCGCGGCATCGATCGCCATGTCGCGGCATCCAACGACGCATGGCTTGCCCATCTGCCGCGCGACCAGCGCAGCATGGGCCGTCCGCGCGCCGACGGCGGTGACAACGCCGGAGGCCATGGCAAAACCAGCAACGTCGGCCGTGCTGGTATCGGGACGCATAAGGATCACGGGATCGCCGTCCGCGGCCAGGTGTTGGGCGCCTTCGGAATCAAAGGCGGCGCGTCCGACCGCGATACCGCCGGAGGCGCCAATGCCCGTGATGACCGGATCGCCCGCCGCGCACAGGGAAACTTCAACCAGGGACGCAAGGTCCACATCCGCAATGCGCTCAAGCGCCTCTTTCTGCGTGATGAGCTCTTCGTGCACGAGGTCGATCGCGATCCTGACCGCGGCGCGCGGGGTCCGCTTGGCTGCCCGAGTTTGCAGGATCCACAATTTGCCTTCCTCGACCGTGAACTCGACGTCCTGGACGTCGCCGAACTCCTGCTCCAGCTGCTTCAGAATGCCGCCGAGCTCCGTCGCAATCGTTGGCAGTGCGCGCGCGATCGTCGCCTCGCTGTCGGGCGTTCGTCGGCCAGACACGAGGTCCTCGCCTTGCGCGTCGAGCACCAGATCGATCATCGGCCGGGCCGATCCGATCGAAGGATCGCGCGAAAACGCCACGCCCGCTCCCGATGAGGGCCCGCCATTGCCGAGCACCATTGCCTGCACGGTCACGGCGGTGCCCTTCAGATGCTCCAGTTTTTGCAGCCGGCGGTAGGTTTGCGCACGCTCGCTCATCCAGGATTGATAGACGGCACGGGCGGCGCCTTCGAGCTGCTCGTCGGCATCTTCGAGCCAGCCATCGCCCCGTCCCTCGATTAATGCCTGCTCGTCGGCGGCAAGCCGTTCGATCGCTTCACTATCGAGCTCGCGGTCGCTTGCAACGCCTTCGTCTGCAGTCAGTTCGGAGATCCGTGCAGTGAATCGAGTGAGGTCGAACCCGAGCACGGTCTCGGCGAAGCTTTCCATGAACCGCCGCCGGCAATCCCACGCCAGCCGTGAGCGACCTGTGACGCGGATCAGGCCGTGCACGGCACGCGACGTGCAGCCGACATTGAGGACCGTGTTCAGCATGCCGGGCATTGAGCGCGCGGCTCCCGACCGCACCGAGACCAGGAGCGGGCGCCTATGATCGCCGAAACGCTTGCCGGTGGTGCTTTCCAGGAACTCGATGCCTTCTTTCAGTCCGTCGCGCAGATCGCGTTCCGCATGCACGTGCTTGCAGATCAGATCGGCACAGAGCTTGACCGGCAGCACGAAGGCTGGTGGTACCGGCAGCCCGATCGACGCCATCTTCGCGAGGTTGGCCGCCTTGGCTCCAATCTCTTCCGCAGAGTGGCAGGCGGTCGATGCGCCGCTGATATGCACAATATCCATATCGCGATCTCTCTCACTCTCAGGCTGCCAGATCGATCATGATGTGTTGTCGCAGCAGATGCCCAAATCCGGCGAGACGGTCGGTCGAGCGCTCGACGGCGCGCGCAAGTTCGAGCACCAAAAGCGATGTCGCCACGTCGTAGCCACCGGTGAATACCAGCGTTGTGATGGCGCGCTCCCGCGCGTCGGCGGCGTGCTCGGCATCGACCAGGCGAACGACGGCGGCCAGCGCGTCCTCGGAATCAGCGCTTCGCCCCTCCGGCACTTCTGCGGCGGCGGCAATCCCGCAGGCAGCCGCCTCGGTCGCGGTGATGGCAACCGTGCAAAGCTCGGCGAGCACCGAGACCAATGAGTTGTCCAGTGCCGTCGGCGCCAGTGAAGCGATGAAGGCGGCCTGTTCGAGTTCGTCGACAGCCTCCTCGGCCCGGTCGATCAATTGTCCAATGATCGGGCGCGCGTTGAGCCGGCTGACTTCCCGGCGCGCTTCGAGTGCGATGCGGTCCGCTTTCTGCTCGATGTGGCTCGCGCGTGCCGCGAGTTGCTTGCCGTCGCCTGCCTGGCGGACTTTGAGGTCGGCAACATAGCGAGAGATGGCGGCGACGAGGTCGTGCGCCAATCCAATCTGGCGCAGCACCATCGCAAGCAACGCGCTTTCGACGCGCTCGAGCCGCCTGACCAGATCCGCCTCGATCTGATCGCGGACCATCCTGACCGAATGTCCTGCCAGCAGCGCTTCGGTCGACAGCCGCAATGCCGTCTTCAGGAAATCGATCGCGGCCGCGCGCCCGAGCGCCTGATCCAGCCGCTCGCCGAAGCCGATGCGTGTCGGCGCGGCGTTGCGCACCGCGCTCCCGAGCAACTCATTGCCGCCAAGCTCGAGGAAAGCGCGGTGGCCGATTCGATGCCGCGCGGCCCATTCGAGGATCCGGGCGGCGTCATCCTTGGCGATCCAGTTGCGCAACAATTTGCGCGCCTTGTTCCAGTCGATCAGGAACACCAGCGCGGCGCCGACGGCGGTTAGGAAATCGTTGCGATCGGCGGCGTTCGCGGCCTGAAATTGGCCAGTAACCAGAAAGAAGGCATTGTCTTCGCCCATTCCCGCCGCGGCGTGGCGGTCGAGCCCGCTCCATTTCGCATCGAACTTGTCGAGCAGGGCGATGAAGAATTTCGTCCGCGCCAGATGCACATCCGTGTAGGTGACGGTCACGGTGTTCTTCTCGATCGCGATCACCATGACATGCGCATCGGTGGTTCCGATATCGTTCTGGATCAGGAGCCGGCCTTCCGACCTGGTCGCCATCGTATCCAGACCGGGGTGATTGAACTTGAGGCCGCGCGTCTCGTTCAGGCCTCTCATGAAGCTCTCGACCGCCGGGCGGTCTTCGCTGTGCAGGCCGAACACATGGGCTCCGGCAATAATCTCTTTCGAGCAGCCGGCCGCGAGCCTGTTGAGCGCCTTGTGCAGTTCCATGACCAGCCGATGCAGGCTGTCGCCGCCCTCCTGCCCGGCGCCGGTCAGCCGGGTGATCCGCGTGAACTCGATCTCGCTCGATGCATCGAGCAGCCCTGCGGCGCAGATCGAGTTCAGTCGCGCAGTCGCTTTTTCGCCTTCCGGCGCATCGCCGGCGCTGACCGCACGGATCATGGTCTCCATGTCGCCCTGGACCTCCTTGATCAGTTTGGCGAGGCTCGGCGCGCTCAACCGCCTCTCGCCGATCAAATGCGCGCCGCTGATTAGGGATGCGATTCCCGCCGGGGCAATGCCCGCAGCATGGCATTCCGCCGCAAGCTCGTTGGCCGGATGATCGGGTTCCCGCGCGTGTTCCGCAGCCGCCTGGAGTGCGCTCAGGCGAACCTTGATGCGATCATTGGCGGCCAAGCCCTCCGCCACAAGCGACGGCAGCAAAATGTCGGCTTGTCCGAGCTCTCTGATGATCTGGGTTTTCATGGCATTACCCAGCAGACATCGCTCTCGGCTATATGCCTCACACTCGGAACTTGTTCCTTGCGCTAGATCATTCATGTTCTACGGGCCGAGCTTGGCCGGCGCGACCCTGACAGTGCGGCGGCGAAATCAGGGGCTTGGCAGTGGGTCCATGAGTCGCCATTCGTCGCGCACGGTCGCGTCCGCTTCGACCTCGATCGCCTTCGCAGCCCGTGCGGCAAAGGCGTGCGGCTCCGCCAATTGCGATAAGACCCACACCGCCGCGCCGCGCACCAGCGGGCTTGCGTCGCTCAGAAGGCGCTCGGCTTCCACAGCCAGAGCGGCCTCGCCCGAGTTGCCGATCGCGATCAGCACGTTGCGGACGAAGCGGTCGCGGCCGATGCGCTTGACCGGCGATTTAGAAAACAGCGCGCGAAACGCTGTGTCGTCGAGCCGCACGAGCTCCGCCAGCGAGGGCGCGCGCAATTCTGTGCGCGCGGCCAGTTTGGCTTCGCGGCCTTGCTGCGCGAACTTGTTCCACGGGCACACGGCGAGACAATCGTCGCAGCCATAGATGCGGTTGCCGATGCTCTTGCGAAATTCGTGCGGGATCGGTCCCTTGTTCTCGATCGTCAGGTACGAAATGCAGCGCCGCGCGTCGAGCTTGTAAGGCGCAGGGAAGGCCGCGGTCGGGCAGATCTCCTGGCAGGCGTTGCAGGAGCCGCAATGATCGGTGTCGGCGTCGTCGCGCGGGAGATCGGCAGCCGTGAAGATCGCGCCGAGAAACAGCCATGAACCGAATTCGCGCGACACCAGATTGGTGTGCTTGCCCTGCCAGCCGAGCCCCGCCGCCTGTGCCAGCGGCTTTTCCATTACCGCTGCGGTATCAATGAACACTTTCACTTCCTCACCGGAGGCGGCGACGAACCACCGCGCCAGCACCTTCAGACGCTTCTTGATGACGTCGTGATAGTCGTCGCCCTGCGCGTAGGCGGAGATCGCGCCGCGTGTGCGCTTCGCAAGAAGCGCGAGCGGATCTTCCGCAGGCCCGTAATTGACGCCGAGCATGATGATGGAGCGCACCCCTCGCCACAGCACGCGCGGATCCATCCGCCGTTCGGGTTGCGCCGCGAGCCAGTCCATGTCGCCATGCGCGCGGGCATCGAGGAATTCGCGGAAATATTTTCCGGCGCCAGCGATCGCATCGGGATCGGTCACGCCGATGCAGTCGAAACCGAGCGTCTCCGCTTCGCGCGCGAGCGCGGCCTTCAGATCGGCGGCGGAGAGTCTGGCGTCCTTGTTCAGAAGTCGAGGTCCACGTAGGTCCGCGACGCCGGTACGCCCGCCAGCCATTCGCTGAGCAGCGGGCGGAACGACGGGCGGGACTTCACCCGTGCATACCACGCCTTTGCTGCGTCGTCCTCGCTCCATGGCACGTCGCCCAGATAATCGATCGCCGAAAGATGCGCCGCGGCGGCGAGATCCGCGTAGGTCAGCCGGTCGCCGGCGAGGAAGTTCCGCGTCTGCGCCAGCCAGCCGATATAGGCCAGATGATAGCGCACATTGGCCTTGGCTGCGCGGATCACATCGGCCGCCGGCGCCCCGCCGCCATTCTCCTCGCTCATGAAACGCTTGTAGATGCGCTCGGTTACCAGCGGATTCGACGCCTCCTCGAAGAATTTTTCATTGAACCACGCCATCAGCCGGCGCACCTCGACGCGCTCGGCCATCGAGGCCGGCAACAGCCGCCGGTCGCCCGCCTCCAGGCCGTGCGTCTCGTCGAGATACTCAGCGATGACGCTTGCGCCGGGAATCGGCGGAAAGCCGTCAGCCATCAACACCGGCGTAGTGCCCGCGGGATTGAGCACGAGAAACCCCTCGCGCCGCTCCCAGGCCCGCTCTTCCACCAGGCGCAGGTCGAGGCCGTGTTCGCCCAGCACCAGGCGAACGAAGCGCGAATGCGGACAGAACGCGTGATGATAGAGCGTGTACATGAAATCCTTGGGGCAAAATCGCGGCAACTACGGAACCCTCAAACCGCGTCAAAACGAATCGGGACACTAGCCAAGCAGGCGCACGAGGCAACCTAAGTTTGGCGTTTTTTTGCGATTGCGGCATGGGGACGAATAGGCGAGAAGGGCGCGGCTTTTCCTGTCAAAATGGACCACATCATGATGTCGGAAGCAGTCAAGGCGGTGATTCTCGGCATCATCGAGGGTATCACGGAATTTCTCCCCGTTTCCTCCACGGGCCATATGCTGCTGGCGCAACGCTACTTCGGCCTTGGTGAGGGCGCCTTCTGGCAGAGCTTTGTGATCCTGATTCAGCTCGGCGCGATCCTCGCCATCGTCATGCTGTATTTCGTCAAGCTGTCGCGCGTCGCGCTCGGCATGTTCACCAATCCCGACGACCGCCGGTTCGTGATCGGGGTGCTGGTGGCGTTCCTGCCTGCGGTGATCATCGGCCTGATTGCCGGCAAATACATCAAGGAGCTTTTGTTCAATCCGTGGGTGGTCTGTTTCACGCTGATCGTCGGCGGCGCGATTCTGCTCTGGGTCGATCAGCTCGAACTCAAGCCGACGGAGGATGACGCTACGCGCTATCCGCTGATGATGTATCTGTGGATCGGCATCGCGCAATGCGTGGCGATGATACCCGGCGTATCGCGTTCCGGCGCCAGTATCGTGGCGGCGATGCTGCTCGGCGGCGACAAGCGGTCGGCGGCGGAGTTTTCATTCTTTCTCGCGATCCCGACCATGGTCGGCGCGTTCGCCTATGATTTCTACAAGAACCGCGCCGAGATGACGGTCGATCACGTCGGCATCCTCGCGATCGGTTTCGTGGTGTCGTTCATCACCGCGGCGATCGTGGTGAAGACGTTCCTCACCTATGTCACGCGCCATGGCTTCACGTTTTTTGCGTGGTGGCGCGTCGTCGCCGGCACGCTCGGCCTGCTCGCGCTGGCGCTGGGGAAGTAGGGCTCGGAAATTGTAGGGTGGGCAAAGGCGCTCTTGCGCCGTGCCCACCATCTAACATTGTGCTCGCGATGGTGGGCACGCTGCGCTTTGCCCACCCTACGAGCTACGCGCTCTTGCGCTGAAACTGCCCGGCGGCGCGGAAGCGCCAGAGATATTGCGGGGCGATCGCCTGCATTGACCCGGGTGTGATGCCGAGCCCTTCCAGGGTCAGCCCCGCGGCTTTGGCGGCGTCCGACACCACATTGTCCGACTGCAGCATCGCCACCTGGTCCGCCGTCAGCTTCAACGGTCCCGGTGCAAATTGCAGAAACATCGCCTGCAGCCGTGCCAGCCCGAACGGCAGCGAAACCAGCATGCGCTTGCGCTCGGTGATCGCGAGAATGATTTCCATGATCTCACGCATGGTCAGCACTTCGCGTCCGCCGAGTTCGTAAGCTGCGCCAGGCTCCGTCTTGCCGTCGACGGCATCGGCGACCGCGGCTGCGACGTCACCGACATAAGCCGGCTGTATCCGGGTTACGCCGCCGCCGATCAGCGGCAGGAAGGGTGATATCCGCGCCAGCGCGGCAAAACGGTTGGTGAATTGATCCTCGGGCCCGAACATTAGCGACGGCCGCAGGATGGTGGTCGAGGGGGCCGCGGCCAGCACCGCCTGCTCGCCGGCGGCCTTGGCGCGCGAATAGTGCGATGGGGAATTCTCATCGGCGCCGATCGCCGAGACGTGCACCATCCGCGCGCCGATGGCGCTGGCGGCCTTGGCGATGGTTTCGGCGCCCCTGGTCTGCACGGCGTCGAAGGTCTGCGCGCCGCCCTCGGCCAGGATACCGACCAGGTTAATGACGACCTGCGAGCCGCGCATGGCGGCCTCGACAGAGGCCGGATGGCGAACATTGGCCTGCACGGCGTGGATCTGGCCGACCTTGCCGGCCGGTTGCAAATGGACGGCCAGTTCCGGCCGCCGTACCGCCACGCGGATACGGTAATCGCGCTTGCAGAGCGCCCGAACCACGTTTCGCCCCAGAAAACCGGATCCGCCGAAAATCGTGACGAGGGTGTCCAGGTTCGATGTCATCGGGGTCAAGTCCTGCCGTCAAATTCGAGAGATATCGGTGGGATTTAGCGGTTTCGCGTACGCCAACCCGGCCTCGCTGTACAGCGTATTTGTCCGGCATCGAAGCAATTTGACAAGCGTGCGACCGTTCCTTACTAACCCGCCCGGGCCCAGGTGGCGGAATTGGTAGACGCGCTGGCTTCAGGTGCCAGTGGCTTCACGGCCGTGAAGGTTCGAGTCCTTTCCTGGGCACCATTGCCCTTGCCCAAACCATGTGAGATGCGGCCGGGAGACGCCGGGCAGACCGCAGCGCGGCCGCGCGAAAAGCCTGTCGTAAGAGATCCTGGTTGCGTCAGGCTGCGCCTGATCGGAATCCGAACCGGACCGTCCGGACCACGGTTGAACACGCCATTATTGTCGGACTTCATCCGGCCGCCAGCCGGGTGAAATTCCTGCGGATGCGGAGCCGCTGCGGCGCAGCGGAACAGGCTTGGCTCCCAAGCCATCCCGTTGCCAGTGCGCATGCTTCCATGGCTTCATGGAGCGCTAGGTTCGTTTTTTCGACAAGGGATCAGCGCCGCCAGCATTGCAGAATTCGTCCGTTCGCCCCCTGCTCCCTTGAGCAAAGGCCAACGCCATGCTGTCGACGTTATCACGAGCCGCGACACCTTGCTCCGCCTCAGGAGCAACCGGGAAGCTGTTTATCAGGCCGATCCTGAAGCGCAGCTTTTCATGTCCTTTTCATGGATCGCAGGTTGGTTTGAACGGCTCGGCTGTCAATGGATTGTCCTGGCAGCGAAGGACAGTCCTGACGTTGGGGACTACGTCGCCTTCTTCCCGTTGCAGCTACGCACCGAACGAAGCAGAGAGGGGAAATTTCACAACGAACTGAGAACCGGCGGCGGCTATTTTGCCGGCTACACGGGCTTCATTTGCGATCCCGGTATGAGCATGCAGCTACGGGTGCCTTTGCCGACCGCACAAAGCGGCTGAATTGGAGCAAGCTTCACCTTGAGAGAACATCTGCGGACGATGCGCTTCTTCTCCCGATCCTTTTGGCAAGGGGGAAATCGGATTGGGCTTCAGGCCAGTCTCATCGACTGGAAGAACCGTTCATTGATGAGCCTGTTGAATGGTCGCGATCTCAGCGTCAAACGTCCCCGCCCGGCTTTGTCCTTCATCTTCATTGCATTCAATGGGGCATCGAGAAGGGCTTCACCGTGTACGATCTCCAGACGGGAATTTCTCTACAAATATGATTTTGGCGGGCTGGAGCGCCGGGCCGAATGCCTGCGCGTGACCACCCATGATCAGCAGAATCTTCGCGGCAAACTGGAGCCGCTGAGCTTACCCGTGGTTTTCGGCCGTGCGCGGGGTCTGAGGCCCAACGAGACAAGATCCTCAAGAACGGTCAACACCGCCATTGACGCGGGTCACGCTATGCCGCGGGATCCGTCTTTGGCGCCGGTTCCATCTAACGAGATTCCAGTGCCAAATTAGCTAAATACTGTAGTAAAAACAATGTGTTAATAGTTGATTTATGGTCTGTCCGGGCCCATAATTTATGTCCGGAGCACGCCTATGACCGAGAACGTCAAGCTACCGCGCAAGCTGTCCGAAGAGCGGGAGCTGCCGCCTCCGCGGCGGCCAAGCCATGCGGACGTCATCGAGAATCTCGACCGATGGGCCAACAGCCCAGGGCTCCAGCCGCCGAAATCATCCGAAGAGGCATCACGGTACGCTCGACGGCACGCAAAGGCAGCCGAACGCTGGAAAAGCGAATAAATCGCCACGAAGCCGCCATTTCCCATCCTATAAGCCATGCTCAGCCGCTCGCCTCCCGCGGCTGCCGGCGCTAGTGTTTCCGTCGAATCGACCTGAGACACGAGGCTTTCCTTCATGACTATCCGCCTGCATCGCGGCGATCTGCCCGATCTGTCCCGCTACAAGGATTCCGTGGCAATCGATACCGAGACCATGGGGCTCAATCCGCATCGCGACCGGCTCTGCGTGGTGCAGATGTCGAACGGCGACGGCAGCGCCGACGTCATCCAGATTCCCAAGGGGCAAACCGACGCACCGAACCTCAAGGCGCTGCTGGCCAATCCGAACATCACCAAAATCTTTCACTTTGCGCGGTTCGATCTAGCCGCCCTCTACAACACTTTCGGCGTCATGCCCCAGCCGGTCTACTGCACCAAGATCGCCTCACGGCTGACCCGCACCTATACCGACCGGCATGGTCTGAAGGATCTGGTGCGCGAGGTGCTCAACATCGATCTGTCGAAGCAGCAGCAGTCGAGCGACTGGGGATCAGTGAGCCTCAGCGAGGCGCAGCTCGCCTATGCTGCCTCCGACGTGCTGCATCTGCATGCCTTGCGCGAGCGGCTCGATACCATGCTGGCGCGCGAGGGCCGGACGGCGCTGGCGCAGGCGTGCTTCGACTTCCTGCCGACCCGGGCAAAGCTCGATCTCGGCGGCTGGGAGGCCGAGGACATCTTCGCGCATTCGTGACCGAGGCTATTTGAAGCGGTCCGGCCACTGCTTCCGCCCCGTTTCGGTCACACTCATCGCGAGTGTCCGGGCTGCATAATCCCGCGATTGCGGGTAGAATGACGCTTTCCTGGCGTCTTAGCGCCCCTCGGAGCCGCGGTGAACTCGATACAGAACCCAGCCTACGACCCGGGACTGGAGGTCCGCTTCGCCGCGGCCGCCCGTCATAGCCGGATGGTGCGGGGGCTGCGGATCGCGGTCCCGGCGGCTGTGCTGCTGGCCATGGCCGGCGTCGTGGCGATCTCGGTCTTCAACCCGTTCCGCATCACGGGGCTGGCGAAGCTGCCCGTCGACATGAGCAATCTCGTGGTGTCAGGCACCAAGATCACGATGGAAACGCCGCACCTCGCCGGCTTCTCGACCGACCAGCGTCCTTACGAATTGTGGGCCAAGGCCGCGATCCAGGATCTGGCCGAGCCCGATCACGTCGAACTCCGGACGTTGCGGGCCAAGGTCATGATGGAGGACAAGAGCACGGTCACGATGGATGCGCGCACGGGATTTTTTGACAGCAAGCAGCAAATGCTGGACCTGCGCAAGGATATCTTCCTGCAATCCTCCACCGGTTACGAGGCCAGGCTCTCGCAGGCCTATGTCGACATCAACAAGGGAACGGTGACGTCGGACGAACATGTCGACGTCAAATTGCTGAACGGAACGCTCACCGCCGACAGCCTCAGGATCATCAACAGCGGCGAGGTGGTGCGTTTCGAAGGCAATGTCGTGATGAACCTGATCATGGAAAGCCCTCCGGCACCCGAGCCTGAGTCTGAGCCCGAGTCGCCGCCACCGCCGAAGACGCGGTCCGTCACCGGCAAGTCCGCCAACACGAAATGAAATTTATGATGCAGTTCTTCTCGCGCAGTTTTGCGGCAGCAGCGCTTGCGCTCGCGCTGGTCGCGTCCGGTGACGCCTTCGCGCAAGGCGCCATGTCGGGCGTGCCCAATGCGATGCAGGGCTTTTCGCAGAACCGCGACCAGCCGATTCAGATCGAGGCGGCCTCGCTTGAAATGCGGGACAAGAAGAAGGAGGCGACCTTCTCCGGCAACGTGAAGGTCGTGCAGGGCGACACCACCATGACCTCGAAGTCGCTGGTGGTGTTCTACGATTCCGGCCCGGCGCCGGCTTCGCCGCAACAACCCGCCGCGCCGAAGGGGTCAAAATCCGCGCAGATGCAGTCCGCAACCCCCGGGCCCGGCGGCAGTTCGTCGATCCGCCGGCTGGAAGCCAAGGGTTCGGTCGTGGTCACGCAGAAGGACCAGGTCGTGACGGGCGAGACCGCGATCTTCGACACGCGGGCCAACCTCATCACCATGGTGGGCGGGGTCGTGCTCACCCAGTGCAAGAACGTGCTCAAGGGCGACCGCCTCAAGGTCGACATGACAACGGGCGTGTCGCGGGTCGAATCCGACAGCGGCAAGGTGCAGGGCATGTTTATACAGGGAGAGAATTGCGGCTCGGGATCGGGCGGAGCGAAGCCGGCTCCGGTACAGATACCCTCGCTGATCCCCGGCAAAAAATAAGACAGATCAGCGCCTTAAAGATTAATTGGGGCCCTCACGGTTGAAGCTGACAGCGCGAGCCTGTATCTACTGGGCAGAACGCACGGCGGGGTGTTTCGCTGGGCAGGGGACATCCACTCATTCATGGTTCGCGGGTGAAGCGATTCGCCGGCGGGCGCGTCGCGGAATCACCGTGAAAGGCTTAAGCGAAGCGGGATGGTGGATTTACTCGGCATGTTCCGTCGACGCCCCGCGAAACGCGGCGCCCCCGGGTTTGCGCGTTCGCGCGAGGACATCACCGCGCTCGGCGATTCCTTCGGCGACATGCTGAGGAGCCCAGTGCGCGATGCGCCGCCGATGGCGCGCTCCGCCTCACTGCCAGGCTCACTGCCAGGGCTGGAATTGCCGCAGCCTTCGCCCGACGTCGAACCGCCGCGCGAACCGCGTCCCCGCGCGCAGGCGCCCCGTCCCAAGCCCAACGCCAAGGCTAATGGCGGCGAAGCGCCGCGGCCGATCAAGCGGTCCGGCTTCCTCGCCGTGCACAGCGTGGAAAAGAGTTTCGGCACACGGCAAGTGGTGCGCGGCGTCAGCATCTATGTTCGCCGCGGCGAGGCGGTAGGCCTGCTCGGCCCGAACGGCGCCGGCAAGACTACGGTGTTCTACATGATCACCGGCCTGATCAAGGCGGATCGCGGCGCCATCGAACTCGACGGCCACGACGTGACCAAGCTGCCGATGTATCAGCGCGCGCGGCTCGGCATCGGCTACCTGCCGCAGGAAGCCTCGATCTTTCGCGGCCTCACCGTGGAACAGAATATTCGTGCCGTGCTCGAGGTCGTCGAGCCCAGCCGTAAGAAGCGCGAGGCCGAACTCAACTCGCTGCTCGACGAGTTCAACATCACGCGGCTGCGCAAGTCGCCCTCAATCGCGCTCTCGGGCGGCGAGCGCCGCCGCGTCGAAATCGCGCGCGCGCTGGCGACGCGTCCGAACTACATGCTGCTCGACGAGCCCTTTGCCGGCATCGACCCGATCGCGGTCGGGGACATTCAGGACCTGGTCCGCCACCTCACCAACCGCGGCATCGGCGTCCTGATCACCGACCACAATGTGCGCGAAACGCTCGGCCTGACCGACCGCGCCTATATCGTCTATGCCGGGCAGATCTTGACCGAGGGCAGTCCGGAGGAAATCGTCAACGATCCGGATGTACGCCGCCTTTACCTTGGCGAGGAATTCCGGCTTTAGCGCATGAGGCGCCCAAGAGTCGCGGTGAGTCGCGGTTTGGCGGTAAGATCTTGCGCTCGTTCAAGAATTTGTGGCGCGCCCGGACGCAAAACCGGTTTCCGCTTATGCCGGTCGCGCCATAACCTAATTTTCGCGTTCGTCAAGGCGTGTACAAGGGCTTTAGACTAATATAAGCAAGAATCGGACCAACTTTTAGTGGATCGGTTCTTGGCCTCATGGCGCTGACGCAGAGACTAGAGTTCCGCCAGTCGCAGTCGCTGGTGATGACGCCGCAATTGATGCAGGCGATCAAGCTGCTGCAATTGTCGAATCTCGACCTGTCGGCTTTCGTGGAGGAGGAGCTGGAGCGCAATCCGCTGCTGGATCGCGCCAGCGACGGCCCCGAACCTCCGGTCGCGGGCGAGCCGGCCGCCGCGGGCGCCGAGTTCTCCGATTCCGGTAGTTATGGCGAGGATGGCGGCAGCGATGCCTCCGATATGACCACCGGCCCGGGCGGCGAGGCCTTCGAGCCCGGCCAGGAGGAGTGGCTGAACCGCGACCTCGGCAGCCGTACCGAGATCGAGCAGACCCTCGACACCCCGCTCGACAACGTATTTTCCGAAGAGCCCGCGGAAGCCGCCGCGCGCGCCGCGCAAGACGCGGCGCCGACCGCCTACACCGAATGGGGCGGCGGCGCCTCCAACGACGACGATTACAATCTGGAAGCCTTCGTCGCCGCCGAGGTGACGCTGGGCGGCCACCTCGCTGAACAGCTCGCGGTCGCGTTCAGCGCGCCGGCGCAGCGCATGATCGGCCAGTATCTGATCGATCTCGTCGACGATGCCGGCTACCTGCCGCCGGATCTCGGGCAGGCCGCCGAGCGCCTGGGCGCCTCGCCGGCGGATGTCGACGCCGTGCTCGCGGTGCTGCAGAAGTTCGATCCGCCCGGCGTCTGCGCGCGGAATTTGAGCGAGTGCCTGGCGATCCAGCTCCGCGAACTCAACCGCTACGACCCTGCCATGCAGGCGCTGGTGGAAAATCTCGACCTGCTGGCCAAGCGCGACATCGCGTCTTTGCGCAAATTGTGCGGCGTCGACGACGAAGACATCACCGACATGATCGGCGAAATCCGCCGGCTCGATCCGAAGCCCGGCCTCAAATTCGGCTCGGCGCGCACCCAGACCATGGTGCCTGACGTCTATGTACGGCCGGGGCCGGATGGCGGCTGGCATGTCGAACTCAACAGCGACACCTTGCCGCGCGTTCTGGTCAATCAGGTCTATTACACCGAGCTGTCGAAGACGATCCGCAAGGACGGCGACAAATCCTATTTCAGCGATTGTTTGCAGAACGCCACCTGGCTGGTCCGCGCGCTCGATCAGCGCGCCCGCACCATCCTGAAGGTCGCCACCGAAATCGTCCGCCAGCAGGACGGTTTCTTCACCCATGGCGTCGCGCATTTGCGGCCGCTGAATCTGAAGGCGGTGGCGGACGCGATCCAGATGCACGAATCGACGGTGTCGCGCGTCACCGCCAACAAATATATGGCAACCAATCGCGGCAGCTTCGAGCTGAAGTATTTCTTCACCGCCTCGATTGCGTCGGCCGACGGCGGCGAGGCGCATTCGGCGGAGGCGGTCCGTCACCACATCAAGCAATTGATCGATGCGGAAGCGCCGAGCGCGATCCTCTCCGATGACACCATCGTGGAACGATTGCGTGCATCAGGCATTGATATTGCCCGCCGCACGGTCGCGAAATACCGCGAAGCGATGCGCATTCCCTCCTCGGTCCAGCGCCGCCGCGATAAACAGAGTATGCTCGGTAACGCCCTTTCAGCCCCCGCCACTTCCTCCGACCGGTCCCGCGATACGGCTCCGGCCTGATTGCGTTCGCGTCAAATCGCGATAGTGTCAGGTCCCCGACAGAGCGCGGCTCCGGGAAACGACACCGGTTTTCCCAATGGACCGTGCTCCGGCAAGACCAGAGTAGTCGAAGCATCAAGCGAGGCATCCAATGACCCTTCGAATCTCCGGGAAAAGTATCAGTATCGGCGAAGCGCTTCGTTCGCGCGTCAGCGAGCGCACCGATGAGGTCTTGAAAAAATATTTCGACGGCAATTATTCCGGCCACATCACGCTGAGCAAGGATGGCTTCGGCTTCCGCACCGATTGCGCGCTGCACCTGGATTCCGGAATTACGCTGGAGGCTGATTCCAACGCCACCGATGCCTATGCCAGCGCCGATCAGGCGCTGCTGATGATCGAGAAGCGCCTGCGCCGCTACAAAAGCCGGCTGAAGGACCGCTCGGCCCGCAAGACCTATGCCGCCAACGCGGCGCTGGCGCATATCGACGCGCCGAGCTACGTGATCGAAGCGCCGGCGGAAGGCGACGAGGAGGTCACCACCTATAGCCCCGTGATCATCGCGGAAGCGACCACGTCGCTGAAGCGGCTTTCGGTCAGCGAGGCGGTCATGGAGCTGGATCTGACCGGGGCCGCCTGCATCGTGTTCCAACATGGCTCCAGCGGCCGGGTGAACATCATTTACCGCCGGACCGACGGCAATGTGGGCTGGGTCGACCCCCCGGCGGTTAGCCCCTGACATATATGGCTAACCGCATTGACGGCCCCAGCCGCCCTTCCTATGGTCCGCCGCCCTTAACGATGGCAGTGCAGGAACCTGCTCTCGGGAGTTGGCACCGGCCAAACGTTGGAGTAGAAGCCCAGCAAATCGGACTTGGGCTTAAGCTCGCCCCCGTCTCATCTTCTTGACGCCCCGGTTCTACAACCTATCTCGCAACCTCACGGTTTAATTCACCTCGGAACGCCCCATGACGATTACCGATCTGGTCGCACCCGAGGCGATTCTCCCCGCTTTGAAGGTCATCAGCAAGAAACAGGCGCTGCAGGAGCTGGCCGCGCGCGCCTCTGCGCTGACCGGCCAGAACGAACGCTCGGTGTTCGAGGTATTGTTGCAGCGGGAGAAATTGGGCACCACGGCCGTCGGCTACGGCGTCGCCATTCCTCACGGTAAGCTGCCGAAGCTGGAAAAGCTGTTCGGGCTGTTCGCCCGGCTCGAACGCCCGATCGATTTCGAGGCGATGGACGGCCAGCCGGTCGACCTGATCTTCCTGCTTCTGGCCCCGGAGGGCGCCGGCGCCGATCATCTGAAGGCATTGGCCCGAATCGCCCGGCTGTTGCGCGACCAGGACGTCGCCAAGAAGCTGCGTGCCTCTCGCGACGCCCAGGCAATCTATTCGGTTCTGGCGTTGCCGCCGGCGAGTGCGGCCTAGTTCCACAGGTTGGGGCCGCGATTCCCCGTTCGGTGGTAAACCGGTTAAACGCAATTTTAAGCTAAATGGCGGTTATTTCGCTGGCTGGGATTTTTCCATTGCCCGGAGAACATTGCCATGGCGCTACGGCTGTCGATTTCACGCGCGATATTAATTTTCGGATTGGTCACCGCATTAGGTCTCGGGGCCGTGATTGCCACCAGCGTTTATGGGCTGTCTCAGCTTAAGGTCGGTGGTCCGCTCTACAACCAGATCAAGCTCGGCAACGACCTCATCGCCGACATCCTGCCGCCGCCCGAATACGTCATCGAAGCCTATCTCGAGGCCACCCTCGTGTTGCACGATCCGGCGCAGGTTTCGGCGCATCGCGACAGGATCGCGCAGCTCAAGAAGGAATATGACGAGCGGCACGATTTCTGGGTCAAATCCGATCTCGATCCGGTGCTCAAGACCAAGCTGGTGGAGAAATCCGACAACGAGGTGCGCCGCTTCTGGACCGCGATCCAGCAAGGTCTATTGCCCGCGCTCGCCAGGGGCGACAGCGCCGCGGCCGCGAAATCCTACGCCGAAATCACCGCACGTTATACCGCGCACCGCGCCATCATCGACGACATCGTCAAGCAAACCAACGACAAGAACGCGGCGACGGAAGTCGCAGCGACAGGGCGCGTCAGCATCTTCACCTTGTTGCTATGGGGCGTTTCGGCCGCAGTGTTTCTCGTCATCGGCGCGGGCATTTTCGGCGTGGCATTCGGTGTCATTCGTCCCATCGCGCAAATGACCGAGGTGATGAAGGGTCTGGCCGGCGGCGACCTCAATGTCTCGGTCCCGGCGCTCAGCCGCGGCGATGAAGTAGGCGCCATGGCGCGCGCGGTACAGGTCTTCAAGGACAACGCGCTCCGCGTTCAATCGATGGAACTGGAGCAGGCGAGCCTGAAGCTGAAGGCGGAAGGCGATCGCAAGGCAGCGATGCAGCAGATGGCCGAGGGCTTCGATTCCGCGATCGGAAGGATCATCCAGACCGTATCGACCGCCTCGTCCGAGCTCGAATCATCGGCCGGACAACTGACCAAGACCGCCGAAGTGACGCAGATGCTCTCGGCAACGGTTGCCTCCGCATCGGAGCAATCCTCGGCCAACGCGCAATCCGCCGCGGCGGCCGCGGAAGAGATGGCCTCATCGGTGTCGGAGATCAGCCGCCAGGTGCAGGATTCGCACAAGATATCGCGCGAGGCGGTGAGCCAGGTCGAGCAGACCAATGCGCGGATTGCCGATCTCGCGCAATCCGCCAGCCGGATCGGCGAAGTGGTCAAAATGATCAGTGCGGTCGCCGAGCAGACCAATCTCCTGGCGCTGAACGCCACGATCGAGGCGGCGCGCGCCGGCGAGGCGGGACGGGGATTTGCGGTCGTCGCCTCCGAGGTCAAGGCGCTTGCCGCGCAGACTGCGAAAGCGACCGAGGAAATCAGCGAGCAGATCGGCCAGATGCAGTCGGCCACCAATCAGTCGGTGTCGGCGATCCAGGAAATCGGCGGCACGATCGGTCGCATCGCAGAAATCTCGCAGGCGATCGCGGCCGCCGTTGAAGAGCAGGGTGCCGCGACGCAGGAAATCTCCCGCAACGTGCAGCAGGCGGCGCAAGGAGCCACGCAGGTCGCCGGCAGCATCACCGACGTCAACCGCGGCGCGACCGATACCGGCGCGGCATCGACGCATGTGCACGGGCTGGCCCGCTCCCTATTGGGACAGAGCAATCATCTCAAAGGTGAGGTGGAGAAATTCCTCTCGACCGTGCGCGCGGCCTAGGCGGATTGGAATTTGCTATTGACGAAGATACGCGGGCGATGCCCGCGTATCCGAAACTCTCTTCTCGCATTCACCCGGCATCAGATCAGTCGATGCCGGCGAAGCTTCGTCAGTGACAGCAGCAAGCGCTGCGTCAGTGACAGCAGCAAGTGCTGCGTCAGTGCACGCTGACGGCCTGAAGCTCGTTGCTCCATGCGTTGGCGATCGCCGCTTCGCGGCTATCGGTCAGCATAATCGGGGTGCCGTCGGCGGCATGCAGCGCGAACAGTTTCAGTCCTGGCGCGATTTTCGGCGCCTGCGGAAACAGTCCCGGCACGTCCTCGGAACGGACTTGTTTCACGTAGGCGATATGGCCCTCACCAAGATGGGCCAGCGCCTCAACGGAAACTTTTTCGGGTTCGAAGGTCACACTCATGTCACTCATGGTCTCGACTCCTCTGGAGACTAAGCGGTCGAGTCCGCTCCTTGTTCCACTATTATTCGTGCTCATTGATAGCGATTGTCTTAACGACCCTTTCAGGTTCCGGCCTGGCAAGGTCGATCGACAACAGCCCGTTTTTCAGATCCGCGCCCAGCACCAGCATCCCCTCTGCCAGCACGAAGGTGCGCTGGAAGTGGCGCGCGGCGATGCCGCGATGGATGTACTGCCGGGCCTTGTCGTCCTGCTGGCGGCCCCGGATCACGAGTTGGTTTTCCTCAATGGTCACATCGAGTTGGTCGCGGGTAAATCCCGCCACCGCGAGCGTGATGCGTAACCGTTCGGGTTGGCCGTTGGCACGGTCACACCGCTCGATGTTGTAGGGAGGATAACCGTCGGCGCCTTTGACGACGCGATCGAGCGCACGCTCGATTTCGTCGAACCCAAGCAGGAACGGACTGGATAACGAAGGAACACGAGACATTACAAAGTCCTCTCGAAGCGACTTTGAGGGGCCCTTGCGGCGCCCCATTCAACCGGCCGGCCGACTTGCCGTCCGGTCAACAGGGAATATGGGGGTGATTTGGGGTGGGTTCAAGCGCCTCTGAAAGCTGCATAAATCGGCCGCGGCGAGGTTTTTGCCGGTCATTCCGGGGCAGGCGCGTCAGCGATTGAACCCGAAATCTCGAGATTCCGGGTTCGCTTCGCGCCCTCAGGTGCGCAATTGCGCACCGGGGAATGACGACTCCTCAACCCACCCGCTTACGGCCGTCGGCGGTAAATAGATGCAGCTTATCGCTGGCGGCAACGGCCCTGATTCGCTCACCGATCGCGGGGCCGACAGCGCCGGGAATCCGCACGATGATCTCGCCGGGTGGCAGCTCGCCGGGGGTGGCGGCGACGCCCTGCACCTCGTGCTGGCGCGTGCCGTAGACGAAGGTTTCGGCGCCGACGCGCTCGATCGCCTCGACCGTGAGGCCGAGCGCCACGCCGCCGGAAACCGTTTCGCTCGTGATGACGAAATCCTCAGGACGAATACCGAGAATGCCGGCTTCGTTGGCGCGGGCATCGCCGGCCAGTTGCGATTTGATCTCGTCGGAGCGCAGCGGCATCAAATTCATCGGCGGCGCGCCGATGAAGGAGGCGACGAAGGTGGTTGCCGGCTTCTGGTAGATCTCGAGCGGATTGCCGATCTGCTCGACCTGGCCGCCGTTCATGACCACGAGAATATCGGCCAGCGTCATCGCCTCAAGCTGGTCGTGGGTGACGTAGATCGAGGTCGTGGACAGGCGGCGCTGCAGTTTGCGGATCTCGACGCGCATGGCGATACGCAGCTTGGCGTCGAGGTTCGACAGCGGTTCGTCGAACAGGAACACTTTTGGCTGCCGCACGATGGCGCGTCCCATCGCCACGCGCTGGCGCTGGCCGCCGGACAATTGCCGCGGCTTGCGGTCGAGCATCGTGCCGAGTTCGAGAATGCGCGCCGCTTCCTCCACGCGCGTCTTGATCTCGGCTTCCGCCATGCGGCGGTTGCGCAGGCCGTAGGCCATGTTGTTGTAGACGGTCATATGCGGATAGAGCGCGTAGTTCTGGAACACCATCGCGATATCGCGGTCAGCCGGCTCGATCTGGTTGACGACGCGCCCACCGATATCGATCTCGCCGCCGGTGATGGTCTCGAGCCCCGCGACCATGCGCAACAGCGTGGACTTGCCGCAGCCCGAAGGCCCGACCAGCACGCAGAATTGGCCGTCGCCGACGTCGAAATCGATGCCCTTGATCGCTTCGAAGCCGCCGGCGTAGGTCTTGCGGACGTTACGGAGGGTGACGTTGGCCATGACTACCCTACTTCTCCGTCTCGACCAGGCCGCGCACGAACAGCCGTTGCATGAATACGACGACCGCGACCGGCGGCAGCATCGCGAGAATGGCGGTCGCCATCGCGAGTTGCCATTCGGCGAGTTCGTCGGTCGTATACAGCATCTTCTTGATGCCAATCACGATGGTCTGCATCGAATCCTGGGTGGTGATCAAAAGCGGCCACAAATATTGATTCCAGCCATAGATGAACTGGATCACGAACAGGGCTGCGATCGTCGTCACCGAGAGCGGCAGCAGCGTATCCCAGAAGAAGCGGAACGGACCTGCGCCATCGATCCGCGACGCCTCCAGCAATTCTTCAGGGATGGTCATGAAGAACTGCCGGAACAGCAGCGTTCCCGTGGCGGACGCAATCAGCGGCAGGATCAATCCGGCATACGTGTCGAGCATCTTAAGATCGGCCACCACCTTGTAGGTCGGATAGATGCGGACCTCTACGGGGAGCATCAGCGTGACGAAGATGATCCAGAACGCGGTCTTGCGGAACGGAAAGCGGAAATACACCACCGCATAGGCGGACAGCATCGAAATGAAGATTTTGCCGAGCGCAATGCCGAACGCGGAGATGAACGAGTTAATCAGCATCTGGGCGACCGGTTCGCGGCTGGTGCGGGCGCCGCCGACAAATACCGCGCGGTAGTAATTTTCCAGCATTTGGTCGCCGGGCGACAGCGGCATTCTGCCGCCGACCACGGTCGCCGCGTCATGGGTGGATGCGATCAGCGCCAGATAAACTGGAAAAGCTACGATGAAGATGCCGAGCGTCAGGATTGCATAGGCGATGATGTCGCTGAGCGGGCGGTGCTCGACCATCAGTACTGCACCTTGCGCTCAACATATTTGAACTGGATCGCGGTCAGTGCGATCACGATCACCATCAGTACCACCGACTGCGCGGCCGAGCCGCCGAGATCGCCGCCAAGGCGCCCGTCGGCAAACACCTTGTAGACCATGGTGGTGGTCGCGCCGGCCGGGCCGCCGCCGGTGACGGCGTCGATGATGCCGAACGTATCGAAGAAGACGTAGACGACGTTGACGACCAGCAGGAAGAACGTGGTCGGCGACAGCAGCGGAAAGGTAATGGTCCAGAACCGTCGCATCGGGCCCGCGCCGTCGATGGCGCCGGCTTCCAGCACGCTCTTCGGAATCGATTGCAGCCCGGCAAGAAAGAACAGGAAATTATAGGAAATCTGCTTCCACACCGCAGCCATCACCACGAGGGCCATCGCGTGGTTGCCGTTCAGCAGCGGATTCCAGTCGAAATTCATCCAGCGCAGCGGCCGTGCCAGCGTGCCGAGTGAAGGATGAAACATGAAGATCCACAACACGCCGGCGACCGCGGGCGCTACTGCATAGGGCCAGATCATCAGGGTCTTGTAGGCGCCGGCGGCTTTGAGGTTCTTGTCGGCTTGCGTGGCAAACAACAGCGCAATGGAAAGCGAGAGCGCCGCCACCAGCGAGGAGAACACCACCGTCACCAGCATCGATGCGTAATATTCAGGCTGGGCGAACAGCGACGTGTAATTTTCCAGGCCGACGAATTCCGAGGTCAGCCCGAACGCATCCTCGCGCAGAAAGGATTGCCAGACCGCCTGGCTCGCCGGCCAGTAGAAGAATACGAATGTGATGATGAGCTGCGGAATCAGCAGCAGATATGGAAGCAGCTTGTTGCTGAAGACGACAGACTTTTCCATTCAAGCCGCTTGCGTGATGCGATAGCGGCTCCCTCCCCGGGACGGAGAGGGAGCCTTGATTGGCGTTATTTTGCCGTCTTTTCGAACGTCCGCAACATCGCATTGCCGCGCGCGACCGCAGCATCCAGCGCTTCCTTGGCGGTCTTCTTGCCAGCAAGGGCTGCTTCCAGTTCTTCGGCCCAGAGGTCGCGCATCTGCACCATGTTGCCGAAGCGAAGCCCGCGGGAATTTTCGGTCGGCTCCTTGTTGGTCAGTTCCTTCAGCGGCGTCTGCAGCGTCGGGTTCTTCTCGTAGAAGCCGTCCTTGACGGTCTTTTCATAGGCGGCCTTGGTGATCGGCAGGTAGCCGGACTTCTGGTGCAGATCGGCTTGTCGTTCGGTCGCGGACAGGAAGGTGAAGAACTTGGCCACGCCCTTGTATTCTTCGGGCTTCTTGCCGCCCATCACCCACAGCGAAGCGCCGCCGATGATCGAGTTCTGCGGGGCGCCCTTGACGTCGGGATAATAAGGCATCGGCGCCGAGGTGAAATCGAACTTGGCGGTGCTCTTGGCGGTCGCGTAATAACCCGAGGAAGTCAGGAAGATCGCGCATTCGCCCGAGGCAAAGCGGTTCTCGCTGGCATTGGCGCGGCCTGCATAGTCGTAGGTCTTGTCCTTCTGAAGCTCGATCAGGTTCTCCAGATGCTTCACATGCAGCGGCGAGTTGAATGTCAGTACGGTGTCGAAGCCGTCGAGGCCATTCGCCTTGGTGCCGATCGGCGCGTTATGCCAGGCCGAGAACTGCTCGATATGCACCCAGCTCGCCCAGGCGTTGGAGAATCCGCAGGTCGTATGCCCGGCCGCCTTCAGCTTCTTGGCGGCGTCGAACACTTCCGGCCAGGTCTTCGGAATCTCGGCGATGCCGGCCTTCTTCAATTCGTCCTTGTTGATCCACATCACCGTCGATGAGGAATTGAAGGGGAATGACAGCATGTCGCCCTTCGAGGTCGAGTAGTAGCCGGTAATGGCCGGCAGGTAGGCCTTGGGATCGAACGGCTCGCCGGCATCCTTCATGAGCTGGTAGACCGGCTTGATGGCGCCGGTGGCGCTCATCATCGTCGCGGTGCCGACCTCGAACACCTGAATGATGTGCGGCGCAGTGCCGGCGCGGAAGGCGGCGATGCCGGCATTCATGGTGTCGGGATAGCTGCCCTTGAAAGTCGGGACGACCTTGTAGTCGGACTGGCTGGCGTTGAACTCCTCGGCAAGCTTGTTGACGATGTCGTTGTTGCCGCCGGTCATGGCGTGCCACCACTGGATTTCGGTCACAGCGTGGGCAGGCGTTGCAAGCGCCAGCACAACAGTCACTGCCGCCGCTGCGCCGAATTGTCGAAATGCCATGGAATTCCTCCGGGTTGGGGTCGTCATCTTCGTTTCGCGCGATAACAGCGTCGGATGACGTGCAAATGACCCTATAAGCGAAAGGATGGTATTGGGGAAGCGTGCGCCAAGGAAGCCGGAAAATAGGCGAAGGCGGACGAGCTCAATCAGCGCCGTCGCCCCTGCGAACGAACGCAGGGGCCCATAACCACAGCAGGGTGTGATCGCAGAAAGGCGACTGCCACAGTCCCCAAAGTAAAGCCGCGGCGTATGGGTCCCTGCTTTTCGCAGGGACGACGACGGAATCGTAGCTAGCGCTTGCGCTCGGAGCCGCAGACCGCACCGCTGGCGACCATGGCGTCGATCTCGCCCTCGGAGAAGCCGAACTCGCTCAGCACCTCGGCTGTGTGCTGGCTGAACTTCGGCGGCGTCCGCCGCAGGCTCGGCTTGGTCCGCTCCAGCCGGATCGGGGAGGCGACGCCCTTGTACCAGTCCTTCGTAACGATATCGCCGCGATGCAGCGTGTGCGGATTGGTCAGCGCCTGATCGATTTTCTGCACCGGGCCCGCCGGCAGGCCGGCCGCCAGCAGGCGATTGCAGAGCGGCTCGGCCTCGTGCTGGCTGAAAACGGCGGCGAGTTCGGCGCGTAGCGCATCGCGGTTGGCGATGCGGTCCTTGTTGCGGGCAAAGCGCGGGTCGGTGCCGAGCTCGGACTTGCCGATTTCCTTGGCGAGCTTGCGGAAGGTGCCGTCATTGCCGACGCCGATGAAGATATTGTCGGTTTTGGTCGGGAAGATCGCGTAGGGCACCAGATTCGGATGCTCGTTGCCGGTCAGCCCCGGCGGCTTGCCGTGCATGAAATAATTCGCAGTGTGCGGATGCATGATCGCAAGGCCGGTTTCGTACAGCGTGGTTTCGAGAAACTGGCCGAGACCCGAACGCTGCCGCTCCGACAGCGCCATCAGGATACCGATCGCGGCATAAAGCCCGGTGGTGATGTCGACCAGGGGAACGCCGATCCGCATCGGGCCGCTTTCGGGCGAGCCGGTCGCCGCGATCATGCCGGTCATGGCCTGGATGATCGCGTCATAGCCGGGGTTACCGCCGCGCGGGCCGTCGGCGCCGAAGCCGGAAATCCGGCAATGCACCAGTTTGGGAAATTTTGCGCGCAGCACGTCGTTGCCGATGCCCCATTTGTCGAGCGTGCCGGGCTTGAAATTCTCGATCAGGACGTCGGCGGTCTCCAGCATCTTCAGCAGAACCGCGCGCCCGCCTTCCGAGGCGAGATCGAGCCCGATCGAGCGCTTGTTGCGGTTGATGCCGACGAAATAGGCCGCGTCTTCCTCGTGGAACGGAGGGCCCCAGTCGCGCACTTCGTCGCCGGCCGGCGGTTCGACCTTGATGACGTCGGCGCCGTGGTCGGCAAGGATTTGCGTGCAATAGGGGCCGCCGAGCACGCGCGTCAGATCGATCACGCGCAGGCCGGTCATTGCGCCGGAAGAACTCATGGAAAACAACCTTCGCTCAGGATGACAATGGAAATCCTGAGCTAGCTGTCTTCCGGCGCGGCGGCAATGGCGTCCCGTGCACAGGCGCATGACGCGGCTGCCGTAACGGGCTCGCGAAAATTCCGCGGGACGAACGGCCCGCCGATATCAGCGGCAGGCCGTTCAGATCACGTCGTCAGACGACCGTCAGACGCACATCCACATTGCCGCGCGTGGCGTTGGAGTAAGGGCACACCTGATGGGCTTTCGCGACCAGGGCTTCCGCTTCCGCCTTGGCAACGCCGGGCAGCGAAACGGCCAGCTCGACGTCGAGGCCAAACCCGCCTTCCGAACGCGGGCCGATGCCGACGGTGGAGGTCACCGACGCGTCTGCGGGCACCTTCGGGCCGCCCTGCGAAGCGACGAATTTCATCGCGCCGATGAAGCAGGCGGCATAACCGGCCGCGAACAGTTGCTCAGGATTGTTGCCGGCGCCACCGCCGCCGCCGAGTTCCTTCGGGGTGGCGAGCTTGACGTCGAGCGCGCCGTCGAGGGTTGCGGCGGTGCCATCGCGGCCGCCGGTGGCCTTGGCGCTGGTCTTGTAGAGCACGTTCACGGACATGTCGGTCTCCCTGGGGTTTGCCGTTTCGATGGCCGCTATATCGCACACAATTAGATTGTGCGCAATATAAATTTATTGCAAACGGCGCGATTTAATTGTATGCAATTGAAATCAAGCGATTAGGACGCCAAATCGGGCGCGGCGTGTCGAAGAGGTTACGATGGCGAGAAAGCATTCGGCCGATCTGCCGCTCAGGCTCGATAATCAGCTCTGCTTCGCAGTGTATTCCACCGCGCATGCCTTCAATCGCGTCTACAAGCCGCTGCTCGACCGGCTAGGCCTGACCTATCCGCAGTATCTGGTGATGCTGGTGCTGTGGGAGCGCGACGGCGTACCGGTCAAGGACATCGGTGAACGCCTGTTCCTGGATTCCGGCACGCTGACGCCGCTGCTGAAGCGGTTGGAGGCGGCCGAACTGATCAGGCGCACCCGCAGCACCGAGGACGAGCGACAGGTGATGATCGCGCTGTCGCCCAAGGGAGAGGCTCTGCGGGAGAAAGCGCGGACGGTGCCGCAGGCGATCCTGGCTGCGTCAGCCTGCTCGGTCAACGAACTCATGGCGATGAAGAGCGAGATCGTCGCGCTTCGCGATCGGTTGAATGCGGTGTTGGGAGAGTAGGGCCGATGGGGCGCGCGCTCAGAAATGCTTCTTTGCAAAGGCCCGGCCGGAGCCTGATTTCAGATATTTCTCGAATGCGATGGCACTCTGTTCGTCGCTGAACGCGATGTAAGTCCTCAGCCGCCAAGGCCCATACTTAGAAGTGTGGGGGACTTCGCGGGCGTTGTGCTTCGCCAACCGGGCGCGAAGGTCGTCGGTTACGCCAACGTAAAAATGCTCGGAATCCAGACTTTCAAGGATGTAGACGTACTTCATGGCTGCCCCCCACTAGATTGGCAGGAGCTTAGCATCATTAAGGGCTTGCCGAGGCCCGCCGTCGCCCTTCGGGCTATGGCGAGGCAGCCTTCGCTACGAGAGGGCTTGCCTAGCCGAAGCTGGCGAAGCCAGCGAAGGCTGGTGGAGCCAGGCGGGATCGAACCGCCGACCTCTTGCATGCCATGCAAGCGCTCTCCCAGCTGAGCTATGGCCCCGTAGAATCGCAGCGCCTCAAATCAGCGTGCGGGCAATGACCCTGAACCACAGTTCTGGGCCGATCTCAAGTCTCTTCGTCACCTCCGACGTCGCCGATGATGTCGGTAACGTCCTCATCGCCTTCCTCCTCGTCGGGAATGAAGGTGGAATCGTCGTCGTCATCGTCTTCGATGGTCTCGTCGATCTCGATGTCGTCTTCCGATTCGGGAACCACGGCCTTGACCTTGCCGGTGTTCTCCTCGGCGTCGGCCTCCTCGAGCGAGACCAACTCTTCGGCCTCTGCGGCCTCCGGCAAATCGGCGGCGGCGGTGGCCGAAGCAGCGGCTGCGGCGCGTGCGGCATCGCCACGGGCGGCCCGTGGCGGTGCGATCGGTGCAATCGGCACGACCTCGCCGGTGTAGGGCGAAATCACCGGGTTCTTATTCAGATCGTAGAATTTCTTACCCGTCGTCGGGCAAATGCGCTTAGTTCCGAGATCGGATTTGGCCACGTGTGGATCCTGGGAAATTCTGAAAAACGGTGCTTCACTTGGCTAGTTAAGGGGCTGGTGTCAATAGCGGTTTGATGCATTTGACCGCAGCGTGACGCGGTGGGGCCCATGTGGTACTGCCGCCCCCGCAGAGGACCCCAATCTTGACCGATTCAACCACCCAAACCCCGCTGGAATCCCGTGCCAGCGGCCCCCTGAGCGGCAAAGTCCGCGTTCCCGGCGACAAGTCGATTTCGCACCGCGCCCTCATTCTGGGGGCGCTTTCGGTCGGCGAAACCAGGATTTCCGGCCTGCTTGAGGGCGAGGACGTTCTCAACACCGCCAAATCCATGCAGGCGCTCGGCGCCAAGGTCGAACGGGCCGCCCCGTTTACCTGGAAGGTCGCCGGTGTGGGCGTGGCGGGCTTCGCCCAGCCGGCCGCTCCGCTGGATTTCGGTAATTCCGGCACCGGGTGCCGGCTCGTAATGGGCGCGGTGGCGGGTTGCCCGATCACGGCGGTATTCGATGGCGACGCCTCGCTGCGGTCCCGCCCGATGCGGCGGATCCTCGATCCCCTGGAATTGATGGGGGCCAAGGCCGGCGAGACCAAGGAAGGCGGCCGCCTGCCACTGACGCTGCACGGCGCGCGCGATCCCGTGCCGATCCTCTACCGGACCCCGGTGGCCTCGGCCCAGATCAAGTCGGCGGTGCTGCTGGCAGGACTTGCCGCGCCTGGCATCACCACGGTCATCGAGCAGGAAGCCAGCCGTGACCACACCGAACTGATGCTGAAACATTTCGGCGCCGAGATCGTCTCCGTCAATGAAGGCAGCCACGGCCGCAAGATCGCGCTGACCGGCCAGCCCGAACTGCATGGCGCTGAGGTCGTAGTGCCTGCCGATCCGTCCTCAGCCGCATTCCCGATCGTGGCGGCGCTGGTCGTCGAGGGCTCCGACGTGACCTTCTCCGACGTCATGACCAATCCGCTGCGCACCGGCCTGTTCACGACGCTGCGCGAGATGGGCGCTTCGATCGAGGAAAGCGAAGTCCGCGGCGACGCCGGCGAGCCGATGGCCCGCTTGCGCGTGCGCGCCTCCAAAATGCGCGGCGTCGAGGTGCCGCCGGAGCGCGCGCCCTCGATGATCGACGAATATCTGGTGCTGGCCGTCGCAGCCTCGTTCGCCGAAGGCACCACCATCATGCGCGGCCTGCAGGAACTGCGCGTCAAGGAATCCGACCGGCTGGAGGCGACCGCCGCCATGCTGCGCGTCAACGGCGTCAAGGTCGAGATCGCGGGCGATGATTTGATCGTCAAGGGCCGTGGCCACGTGCCCGGCGGCGGCCTCGTCGCCACCCATATGGATCACCGTATCGCCATGTCCGCGCTGGTGATGGGGCTCGCCGCCGACAAGCCGGTCAAGGTCGACGACACCGCCTTCATCGCCACCAGCTTTCCCGACTTCATTCCGATGATGCGCTCGCTGGGGGCTGATTTTTCATGATCATCGCCATCGACGGGCCGGCGGCTTCCGGCAAGGGCACGCTCGGCAAACGCCTCGCCCATCATTACGGCTATCGCCACCTCGATACCGGCGTGATCTATCGCGCGGTAGCGAAGGCGCTGCTCGATGGAGGCTTCGATCTCACCGACGAGGCGCGGGCGGTGGCGGTTGCGATGGAGCTCGATCCCGAAAAGTTCGGCCATCCCGAACTGAAGACTCAGCGCATCGGCGATGCGGCTTCGGTAGTGTCTGCGATTCCGAGCGTGCGCGAAGCTCTGGTCAACTTTCAGCGCCAGTTCGCGGCCGACCCGCCGGGCGCCGTGCTTGACGGGCGCGACATTGGAACCGTGATTTGCCCGAATGCCGACGTGAAGATCTTCGTCGTTGCCGACCCGCATGTGCGGGCCCACCGCCGGACGCTGGAAGCGCTGGCGCGTGGCGAAGCTGCTGACGAGGCGGCGGTGCTGGCCGACATCCTCAAGCGCGATGAACGGGACAAGAACCGCGCCGCTGCGCCCCTCAAGGCGGCGGCGGATGCCCATATCCTCGATAATTCCAATCTCGATATCGAAGCCGGCGTTCGCGCCGCGATCGCGATCGTGGAGGCGGTCCGCGCCGGGCGTTGAACGCCAATTTTCGGCGGGGCTGGCGAGGCCTCGGTCGGCCAAACGGGCCTATAAATCGGGCATTTCCGCTTGCCGAAAATGGCCCTTGGGGCTATATCCACGCCCATCCGGGCCGCCGTCGATGAGATCAGGGCTGTCCGAGCGGGCCGTCAGGAGGCTTCAGCCCCTGCCGTCATTGGAGGAAAGCCCGCTCCAGGTTCTTGAAGTCGACACGCTCGTTTCAGGCTCGGATAAATCAAACGTATCGAACGTGCAGGCATGCTGCCGGCCCGCTTTTGCGAACTCCCGCAAATGCGGTCGTCAGGGTTTGCGGACCCCTGACACTTCACGCGCGAAACGCCCTTTAACCCGAACGGCCGGCAATATCCCGCATTGGAGAACAAATGGCTTCGACTGCTGCTTCTTATAATCCTACCCGCGACGATTTCGCTGCGATGCTGGACGAGTCCTTCGCCGGCGGCAATCTGCAGGAAAGCTCCGTTATCAAGGGCAAGGTGGTTGCAATTGAAAAGGACATGGCCGTCATCGACGTCGGCCTGAAGACCGAAGGCCGTGTGGCGCTGCGCGAATTCGCCGGCCCCGGCCGCGAAAGCGATCTCAAGGTCGGCGACGAAGTCGAGGTGTTCCTCGACCGGATCGAGAATGCGCTCGGCGAAGCCGTGCTGTCGCGCGACAAGGCGCGCCGCGAGGAAAGCTGGGGCAAGCTCGAGAAGGCCTTCAATAACAACGAGAAGGTTCACGGCGTCATCTTCAACCAGGTCAAGGGCGGCTTCACGGTCGACCTCGACGGCGCTGTCGCCTTCCTGCCGCGCTCGCAGGTCGATATCCGTCCGATCCGCGACGTTGCGCCGCTGATGAACAACTCGCAGCCGTTCCAGATCCTCAAGATGGATCGCCGCCGCGGCAACATCGTGGTGTCGCGCCGCACGGTTCTCGAAGAGACTCGCGCCGAGCAGCGCCAGGAACTGGTGCAGAACCTCGAAGAAGGTCAGGTGATCGACGGCGTGGTCAAGAACATCACCGATTACGGTGCGTTCGTTGATCTCGGCGGCATCGACGGCCTGCTCCACGTCACCGATATCGCCTGGCGCCGGGTCAATCACCCGACCGAGGTGCTCACCATCGGCCAGACCGTGAAGGTCAAGATCATCAAGATCAACCACGAGACCCACCGCATTTCGCTCGGCATGAAGCAGTTGCTGGACGATCCGTGGCAGGGCATCGAGGCGAAGTATCCGCTGAACGCGCGCTTCACCGGCCGCGTCACCAACATCACCGACTACGGCGCGTTCGTCGAACTGGAGCCGGGCATCGAAGGCCTGATCCACGTCTCGGAAATGTCGTGGACCAAGAAAAACATGCATCCCGGCAAGATCGTTTCGACCTCGCAGGAAGTCGAAGTGCAGGTTCTCGAAGTCGATTCGGTCAAGCGCCGCATCTCGCTCGGTCTCAAGCAGACCATGCGCAACCCCTGGGAAGTCTTTGTCGAGAAGTTCCCGGTCGGTTCGACGGTCGAAGGCGAGGTCAAGAACAAGACCGAGTTCGGTCTGTTCCTCGGTCTCGACGGCGACGTCGACGGCATGGTCCATCTGTCCGACCTCGACTGGAAGCTTCCGGGCGAGCAGGTCATCGACAACTTCAAGAAGGGCGACATGGTCAAGGCCGTGGTGCTCGACGTCGATGTCGAAAAGGAGCGCATCTCGCTCGGCGTCAAGCAGCTCGAAGGCGACCCCTTCGCCGAGCCGGGCGACGTCAAGAAGGGCGCGGTCGTGACCTGCGAAGTGCTCGAAGTGAAGGAAGCCGGCATCGAGGTGAAGATCTCGGGCACCGACTTCACCACCTTCATCAAGCGCTCCGAACTGGCCCGTGACCGTAACGATCAGCGCGCCGAACGCTTCGCCGTCGGCGAGAAGGTCGATGCGCGCGTGATCCAGTTCGACAAGAAGGCCCGCAAGGTGCAGGTCTCGATCAAGGCGCTGGAAGTGGCCGAAGAAAAGGAAGCCATCGCGCAGTACGGCTCCTCCGATTCGGGAGCGACGCTGGGCGACATTCTCGGCACCGCGCTCAAGAACCGCGAGAAGTGAGCTTTCAGCCTATCTGTCCGCCAACATCAGGCCCCGGTTTCGACCGGGGTCTTTTTTCGTTGTGCGCCGAGCATGATCGACAGACCCGTAGCCCGGATAGAGCGAAGCGCAATCCGGGGTAACTCAACCCGCTTGCTCGGCTGCCCCGGATTTCGCTTCGCTCCATCCGGGCTACAATTGCCGGGCCTTGTTTTCTTCAAATTGCGTCGCAATTGATGTAATCAGATAACGCTTCGCTGGCGCTGCGGATGCAAAACGCGCGGGATATTTCAGGAGAAATTCGATGTCGCTCGATTCGGACGTAATCGTCGATCGCCGCAGGATCCGCCGCAAGCTGACCTTCTGGCGCGTCGTGGCTGGCCTGGTTACGATCGCGGCGATCGTTGCCGTCGGCGCGATCGCGACAAGGAGCGGGCCGGCTGCGCTGACGGCATCAGGATCGATCGCGCGCGTCAATATCGAAGGCCTGATCCGCAGCGACCAGCAACGGGTCGAGGCGCTGGAGCGGTTGGAGAAATCGAGCCATGCTGCCGTCATCGTGCACATCAATTCGCCGGGCGGCACCACGGCCGGCTCCGAGCAACTCTATGACTCGCTGATGCGCCTGAAGGCCAAGAAGCCGCTGGTCGTGGTGGTCGAGGGGCTGGCTGCGTCGGGCGGTTACATCACGGCGATGGCCGCCGATCATATCGTCGCGCGCCAGAGCTCGCTGGTCGGCTCGATCGGCGTGCTGTTTCAATTTCCGAATTTCGCCGAGCTGTTGAAGACCGTGGGCGTCAAGGTCGAGGAGGTGAAATCCTCGCCGTTGAAGGCCGCGCCCAACGGTTTCGAGCCGACCAGTCCAGAGGCGCGCGCCGCGCTCGACGCGCTGGTGAAGGATTCCTATGCCTGGTTCCGCGGCATGGTGAAGGAGCGGCGCGGCATGGACGACGCGCTGCTCGAGAAGGTCGCGGACGGGCGGGTCTTCACCGGCCGCCAGGCGGTCGAACTGAAGCTGGTCGATCAACTCGGCGATGAAAAAGCAGCCGTCGCATGGCTGGTCGCCGAGAAGAAGATCAAAAGCGACCTGCCGGTGCGCGATTACAAGCTGAACCCGCGGCTCGGCGACCTGACGTTCCTGCGAACGGCAGCTTCGATCACGTTCGACGCGCTCGGCTTGAGTTCCATTGCGCGCCAGATCGAGCAGGGTGGCGTCGCCCAGGCGGTCGATCAGCTCTCGCTCGACGGCATGCTGGCGTTGTGGCGCCCCGCAGCCCCCAATTGAGCCGCACTGGCTGCTCCCGATAGCTTCCTCCCGCACTGCGGGTATTGTCACAAACCCCCTCCGGGCCGTTTGTCACGCGATTTCCCGTTGCCCAAAAGTGATTTAGCGTCTTGACAGTTCAAGGTATTTTCACGGAAATGGATGTCCGCACGACGGACGGATCCCAACTTCGATGATCAAATCCGAACTTGTTCAGCGCATCGCCGAGCACAACCCGCACCTCTATCAGCGGGATGTGGAGAACATTGTGAACGCGATCCTCGATGAGATCGTGGCAGCCCTGGCGCGCGGCGACCGTGTCGAGCTGCGCGGCTTTGGCGCTTTCTCGGTCAAGCATCGTCCCGCCCGCGCAGGGCGCAATCCTCGCACCGGCGCGCATGTGCCGGTCGACCAGAAGAGCGTCCCGTTCTTCAAGACGGGCAAGGAAATGCGCGAGCGGCTGAACCGCGACAACGGCTCTCCCGAAGCCGGCGCGTAGGCGCTTTTTCGGTTTAGGCCGGATGTAGCCGTATTGCGGGCTTGGTGCCCGCATTTCTCCATCACTGCGCGAGAAATGGTCATGCGAAAGTTTTTCACGGCGCTGGTCGTCATTCCCCTAGGCCTCATCTTCATCGTCTTCGCGGTCGCCAACCGCCATTTCGTCACGGTGTCGTTCGATCCCTTCAATTCGACCGATCCGGCGATCAGGGTGTCGATGCCGCTGTTTGCCGTGATCATCACGGTGGCCATTCTGGGGGTGGCGGCGGGCGGCATGGCGACCTGGTTCCGCCAGCGCCACTGGCGCCGCGCGGCGCGCCATCATGAGGCAGATGCACGCCGGGCGAGGGCGGAGACGGCCGATTTGCGGGCTGCGGCGGCGGCTTCACGGGCCGACCAGCAGCGGCTTCCGGCACCGTCCCAGTACGGGTTCTATGGGGCTACAGGGCGAGACAAGCAGGGCGCGACGTTGTAGAACCCGGCCCGTCAGTTTGTTCCAATTTGCCTTGGCGGCGCTGGATCCGCCCCCTGAGAGACCATGTCCCTGCTCGTCAAAATTTGTGGCCTGTCCACGCGCGAGACGCTCGACACAGCGCTTGAGGCGGGTGCCGACATGGTGGGCTTCGTATTCTTCTCCCCGTCACCGCGCCATCTCAACCTCGAGACCGCGCGGGAACTCGGCCGGCAGGCCAAGGACCGCGCCGCCAAGGTGGCGCTGACGGTCGATGCCGACGACGCGACGCTTGAAAACATCGTCGAGATCCTGCGGCCGGACCTGCTGCAATTGCACGGCGCGGAGACCATAGCCCGCGTGCGCGACATCAAGGCGAAGTTCGCACTTCCAGTCATGAAGGTGATTGCGGTCGAAACGTCAGCCGATCTCGCGGCGCTGCCGGGCCATGCGAGCGTGGCCGACCGCATCCTGTTCGATGCCCGCGCACCCAGGGGCGCCACCCGCCCCGGCGGGTTAGGGGCCGTGTTCGACTGGCACGTTTTGGAAAAGCTCGACCTCCAACTGCCATTCATGGTCTCGGGCGGGCTTTCCGCCGACAACGTCGCCGAGGCGGTCCGCGTCACCCGCGCCGGCGGCGTCGATGTATCTTCCGGCGTGGAAAGCGCGCCCGGTATCAAGGATCCCGAGATGATCCGCCATTTCATTCGCGCCGCGCGCGCCACCGGGCTTACTTCACCTCTCCCCGCTCGCGGGGAGAGGTCGGATCGCTCTTGCGATCCGGGTGAGGGGGAGCCTCCGCAGGCACGACTCTCACCGGATTTGCCGCGACAGCCCCTCACCCCAACCCTCTCCCCGCAAGAGCGGGGCGAGGGAGTGGAAGCAGCGCCGCAGCGCGCGAAGAAGAATTGATGGTCCGATGAATCCAAACCTGCCCAATTCGTTGCGCACCGGCCCCGACGAACGCGGGCATTTCGGCATTTTTGGCGGACGCTTCGTCGCCGAGACGCTGATGCCGCTGATCCTTGATCTGGAAAAGGCTTACGCCGACGCCAAGGCCGATCCGGCGTTCCAGGCGGAGATGAACGGCTACCTCAAGAACTATGTCGGCCGACCGTCGCCGCTCTATCTCGCCGAGCGCCTGACCGAGCATCTCGGCGGCGCAAAAATCTATTTCAAGCGTGAGGAGCTCAACCACACCGGCTCGCACAAGGTCAACAATGTGCTCGGCCAGATCATGGTCGCGCGCCGCATGGGCAAGAAGCGCATCATCGCCGAAACCGGCGCCGGCCAGCATGGCGTCGCCACCGCGACGCTGTGCGCGCGGTTCGGGCTCGAATGCGTGGTTTACATGGGCGCCGTCGATGTCGAGCGGCAGCAGCCCAATGTGATCCGCATGGAGATGCTGGGCGCCAAGGTGGTCCCGGTGCAATCAGGCTCGCGTACGCTAAAGGACGCGATGAATGACGCGCTGCGCGACTGGGTCACCAACGTCCACAACACGTTCTACTGCATCGGCACGGTGGCGGGCCCGCATCCCTATCCGATGATGGTGCGCGACTTCCAGTCCGTGATCGGCGACGAGACGCGCAAGCAGATGCAGGAGGCCGAGGGCCGCTTGCCGGATTCGCTGATCGCCTGTATCGGCGGCGGCTCCAACGCGATGGGCCTGTTTCATCCCTTCCTCGACGATCCCTCGGTCGAAATTTTTGGCGTCGAAGCCGCCGGCCACGGGCTGACGCAGCTACATGCGGCCTCGATCGCCGGTGGCCGTGCGGGCGTACTGCATGGCAACCGCACCTATCTCTTGATGGACGATGACGGCCAGATCCAGGACGCGCATTCGATCTCGGCGGGTCTCGATTATCCCGGCATCGGCCCGGAGCATTCCTGGCTGCACGAGACCGGCCGCGTCGCCTATCTGTCGGCGACCGACGATGAGGCCTTAGCGGCGTTTCAACTGCTGTCGCGGCTTGAAGGCATCATCCCCGCGCTCGAGCCTGCACACGCGATCGCCAAGGTGATGGAGCTCGCGCCGAAACGGCCGAAGGACCATCTGATGGTGGTCAACCTCTCCGGCCGCGGCGACAAGGACGTGCCGCAGGTCGGCGATATCTTGAAGGGCAAGAAGAAGTGACCACCCGTATCGACGCACGCTTCGCCGAACTCGCCAAGCAGGGCCGCTCGGCGTTTGTCACCTTCCTGATGGCCGGCGATCCCGACCCCAAAACGTCGCTCGACATCATCAAGGCGCTGCCGAAGGCCGGCGCCGACATTATCGAGATCGGCATGCCCTTTACCGATCCGATGGCGGACGGGCCGTCGATCCAGGCGGCAGGCTTGCGCGCGCTGAAAGCCGGCATGACCCTGAAGAAGACGCTGGAGATGGTCCGCGGCTTCCGCAAGGACGACGACGCCACGCCGCTTGTGCTGATGGGCTACTACAATCCGATCTACATCTACGGCGTCGATAAATTCCTCGCCGATGCGAAAGCTGCCGGCGTCGACGGGTTGATCATCGTCGACCTGCCGCCGGAGGAAGACACCGAACTGTGCCTGCCGGCGATGAAGGCGGGGCTCAATTTCATCCGTCTGGCGACGCCGACCACCGACGACAAGCGCCTGCCGGCGGTGCTCGCGAACACCTCGGGCTTCGTCTACTACGTCTCCATCACCGGTATCACCGGCGCGGCTACGGCCGACTCGACGGTCGTCGGGGACGCCGTGGCGCGGATCAAACGCCACACCAAACTGCCAGTGTGTGTCGGCTTCGGCATCCGTACCCCGCAGGCGGCGCGGGCGATTGCCGGGAAGGCCGATGGCGCCGTGGTCGGTACCGCGCTGGTCGACGCGTTGCGCGACAGCCTGGACACGACGGGGCAGGCGACCACCAAGACGGTCGCGGCTGTGGCCGATCTCGTGGCCTCCCTGGCGCAGGGTGTCCGAGGGGCTAAGCAGGCGGCTGAATAAGCCACAATTGCCTGCCAATTGGGCCGAAAGGGGCGGCTTGCCCGGAGTGATTTGGGCCGCCATATATTCCACTTGTGCGTCCAACCGCATTTCGGAGCGAACCATGAATTGGCTCACCAATGTCGTCCGCCCAAAAATCCGCAGCATCCTGCGCCGCGAGACGCCGGAGAATTTGTGGATCAAGTGCCCGGATTCCGGGCAGCTCGTGTTCTACAAGGACGTCGAGGCCAACCAGTTCGTCATTCCCGGCTCGAACTACCACATGCGCATGGGCGCAACCGCGCGGCTGAAATCGATCTTCGACAACGAGACCTGGTATGACATCGCGTTGCCCGAAGTGACGCCCGATCCGCTGAAGTTTCGCGATGAGCGCAAATACGCCGACCGCATCAAGGATGCGCGCGCCAAGACCGGGCTGAACGACGCCATCAAGGTAGGCTACGGCAAGCTCGAAGGCGCCGGCGTCGTCGTAGCTGTACAGGATTTCGATTTCATGGGCGGCTCGCTCGGCATGGCCGCGGGCGAGGCGATCGTGCGCGGGCTTGAGCTCGCAGTGGAAAAGAAGTCGCCGTTCATCGTGTTCGCGGCCTCGGGCGGCGCGCGGATGCAGGAGGGCATCCTGTCGCTGATGCAGATGCCGCGCACCACCGTCGGCGTGCAGATGCTGCGCGAAGCGAAACTGCCCTACATCGTGGTGCTGACCAATCCGACCACCGGCGGCGTCACCGCGTCCTACGCCATGCTGGGCGACGTGCAGATCGCCGAACCCGGCGCCCTGATCGGCTTCGCCGGCGCGCGCGTGATCGAGCAGACCATCCGCGAGAAACTGCCGGAAGGCTTCCAGCGTGCCGAATATCTGCTCGACCACGGCATGGTCGACATGGTGGTGCATCGCCACGAGATGCGTCCGACGCTGGCGCGGCTCTGCCGCATCCTGACCAAGTCGCCGCCGCTCGACGTCGCCTCAAAGCCGTCGCCGCAGGTTACGGACCCGGCCCAGATCGTCTTGGCGCCGGAAGCCGTGCCGGCTGCGCCCCACGCGTGAACCTGCCGGCCGCAAAATCCCAGCCGCTCGGTGAGTTGATCGCGCGGCTATCTGCCTTGCATCCGAAGCGTATCGATCTCAGCCTCGATCGCATGCAGCGTCTGCTCGCGCGGCTCGATCATCCTGAGCGCGTGTTGCCGCCGGTGATCCATGTCGCCGGCACCAATGGCAAGGGTTCCACGATCGCCTATCTGCGCGCGATCCTCGAGGCGACAGGCCTGCGTGTACACGTCTACACCTCGCCCTACCTGGTTAGAATCAACGAATGCTTCCGTATCGGCGAGAAAGGCGGCGGCCGGCTGGCCGATGATGCCGAGTTGCGCCGGGTGCTGGAGCACTGCGAACAGGTCAATGCGGGCGAGCCGGTCACGATTTTCGAAATGGAGACCGCGGCGGCGTTTTGCCTGTTCGCGGAGCATGAAGCCGATGTCGTGCTGCTGGAAACCGGCCTTGGCGGGCGGCTCGACGCCACCAACGTCATCGATCGGCCGATCGCAACTGTCATTTCATCCGTCAGCCTGGACCATACCGAGTTTCTCGGCAGCTCGTTGATAGCGATTGCCGGCGAGAAGGCCGCCATCATCAAGCGAAGTACGCCGGTGATTTGCGCGGAGCAGGCGTCGGAAGCGATGTCGGTGATCGAGACGCAGGCTAGCCGCATGCGTGCGCCGCTACATGCGGCTGGGCAGGAATGGCATGTCGGCGTCGAGCGCGGGCGGCTGGTCTATCAGGACGAGCGCGGCTTGATGGATCTTGCGGCGCCAAAGCTGTTCGGTCGGCATCAGTTCGACAATGCCGGCCTTGCCATTGCGACGCTGCGAGCGATCGAGGCGTTCAAGATCGGGATGGGCGCTTTCGAGGCCGGCATCGTCAACGCCGAATGGCCGGCGCGGATGCAGCGGCTCTCCGCGGGCGCGCTGGTCGATCAGGGGCCGAAGGCTTGCGAGATCTGGCTCGATGGCGGTCACAATGCGGAAGGCGGCCGCGTCGCCGCCGCCGCGCTCGGCGATCTCGAAGAGCGGGTGTCGCGTCCGCTGGTGGTGATCGCCGGCATGATGGCGAGCAAGGATGCCGGCGCGTTTCTCGCCAATTTCGCTGGTCTGACGCGCCACATCATCGCAGTGCCGATTCCGGGCCGCGATAATGCGATGCCGCCGGATCGGCTGGCCGATGCCGCGCGCGCGCTCGGCATGCGCGTGGAAAATGCTGCAAGCGTCGAAGCGGCGCTGCACGCGCTGTCGCGGCTGGCGTATGAAGTGCCGCCGCGCATCCTGATCACAGGCTCGCTCTACCTCGCCGGCCATGTGCTTGATATCAACGGCACGCCGCCGGGATAGCGTCTGACTGAAATTAAATGACCGCTGGAATTGCTTCCAGCGGCCGCCCGGGAAAAAATATTGATTGCTTATGAAACTAGCCAGCCCCGGTCTTTGCAAAGTCTAGCTAAGCTGCCCGCAAGCTGCGAGTCGGAACCCGAGTTTCCCTAATAAAACCAAAGCAGCATGTTGCAAGCCGGCTTCACCCAAATGGGGTAGATCGGCATAGCATCGTTCTTGCGGGGTAAGAGCACCTGACCAAACTGGATACTCACATGCGTTTTGCCGCCATTGCCGATGTGCACGGAAACTACCTGGCGCTGGAAGCCGTGCTGGCTGACATCCGCTCGCAGGGACTTGGCGAAATCGTCAATCTCGGCGACATGGCGAGCGGACCGCTCGACGCGCGGCGAACCATGGACGCGCTGATGGCGCTCGATGCCGTGCATGTGCTCGGCAATCATGATCGCTGGCTGATCGACCGGCCGGTCGAGAAGATGGGCTCGTGGGAGCGGCCCGCCTACGCGCAACTCGACACGAGGCATCTCGACTGGTTGCGCACGGTGCCATCAACGCAGATATTTCGCGATCAGGTGTTTCTCTGTCACGCCACGCCTGCCGACGATAATGTCTACTGGCTGGAGACAGTGACGCCTGATGGCTCGGTCAGGATGTCGTCGCTGGAGGCGATCGAGAAAGAGGCGGAAGGAATCTCGCAGTCGCTGATTCTGTGCGCCCATACCCACATCGCGCGTGCCGTCAGACTCGGTGACGGGCGCTTGGTGGTCAATCCCGGAAGCGTCGGCGGTCCCGGCTTCTCCTACAGCGTTCCATTCCCGCATGTGATCGAGGCCGGCACGCCTGATGCGCGCTACGCGATTCTGGAATTCAGCGATGCGTCCTGGCGCGTGACCTTCCGCCATGTGCCCTATGATCACGATGCGATGGCAGCATTGGCCCGGCGCAACGGCGATGCTGAATTTGCATCCGCGCTTTCGACGGGCTGGATCCGTTAAAAAATTCGTAGCCCGGATGGAGCGAAGCGCAATCCGGGAAGTTCGTGCAAGACAGAGTCCCGGGTTACGCTTCGCTCCACCCGGGCTACGAATCGTCTGCCAGAAAAACAAAGCGGCCGGCTATTCGCCGGCCGCTTCATCACAATGATCGCTGGAAGCCGATCAGACCGCAGCCGTGATCCACTGCTGCAGCTTCGCCTTCGGCGCGGCGCCGACCTGGCGCGAGGCCATCTCGCCGCCCTTGAAGATCATCAGGGTCGGGATCGACATCACGCCGTATTTCGAGGCCGTTTTCGGGCTCTCGTCGACGTTCAGCTTCACGATCTTGACCTTGTCGCCCATGGCGCCGGAAATCTCGTCGAGCGCGGGGGCGATCATGCGGCAGGGGCCGCACCATTCCGCCCAGAAGTCGACGACCACCGGCCCGGTCGCCTTGAGCACTTCGGCTTCGAAATCGGCGTCAGAAACCTTGCCAACGGCCATGGGAATTACCTCGTTCGGTTAGAAATTAAGGGGCGCGGTCAAGAATCGCGCCCCGGAGATGATATGGCAAACCTATGAACGCGATCCTGCCGGGTCAAGCGCGGTCACACCGAGATGATGGATGCCAGCTCGGCCTCCAGCGCTGAAGCGGAAATCTCCATCAATTCAGAGATTTCGGTCCAAAGCAGCGCGGTTCGGACCACCCGCTGGGGGTAAAGCTTGGCCAGCACCGCCCGATACAGCGCGAGCTGGCGGACATAGCCCCTCGGCGCTTCCTCGGGCCGGCCCGGCGGGGCGTGGTTGGTCTTGAAATCGACGATCAGGACCTCTCGCTCGGTCACCACGAGGCGGTCGATTTGCCCGGATACCAGCGCCGGCCGGCCGCCCGGCCGCTCCAGCCGCCCGACGATCGAGACTTCGGCGCGGCTTCCGGGGGCGAAAGCGTGCGCAAACCGTGCATCGGCGATCAAGGCGAGCGTACTTTCGGCCAGCACCTGCCGCTCCTCATCGGTCCAGCCATCGGCATTGCGGGCCAGATAGGCCAGCGCGGCCTCGCGGCGGCGCTCGGCGGCGACATCGGGCAGCGACTGCAGAAGCCGGTGCACCAATGCGCCGCGCTGCAGGGCGCGGGCACGCTGTGTGAGCGACTCCGCCGTTCGTACCGGGTGGCTGTCGCTGTCAGCGGGGTCCGAGGGCCGCAACAGACTTTCCGGGGAAATTTCAGGCTGTGCTGGCGTCAGCAGCCAGTTGGGCAATACGAGCGGCGGCGCCGGAGATGACGCAGCAGGTGGAGCGGCCGAGGGTGCGGACTCCTCGGGCCGCGCATAGCGCTTTACCCGGCCTATGGCGGTCTCGATCTCCTGAAGCTGCAATCCGGAGCCGTCGAGCCCCTTGCTGATCAGATCGTACCACGACAGCGGCCGGACGCTCTTCATGTTGCCGGGCAAGCAGCCGCCGACGATCAGGCGGTCCGCTGCGCGCGTCATCGCGACATAGAGCAGGCGGCGGTATTCATCCTCGGTATCGCCAATCATCGCCGCACGGGCCGCGACGACAGCCGGAGGATCCTCGGCCTTGCGGCCGGCCCAGACCACGACACCTGGCGCATGCGGATCGGCATTGCCCTGCGGCAGGTTGATGAGCTTCAGCCGCTGCGTGTCCGAGGGCGAGGTCGTGGTGTCCACCAGGAACACGACGGAGGCCTCCAGCCCCTTGGCGCCATGCACCGTCATGACACGGACTTCGTCGCGCGAAATTTCCATGTCGCGCTTCACCTCGAGGTCAGCCGTGCGCAGCCACGCCATAAAGCCCTGCAGCGAGGCCGGCGCCTTGCGTTCGTAGCTCAGCGCCAGCTCCAGAAACTCATCCAGCGCGTCGTTGGCCTCGTGTCCGAGGCGGCGCAGGATTCGCGCTCGGCCGCCGTCGCCGCCGAGCAGCCAGGCATAGAACGCGAACGGCGTCTCGCTGGCAAAACGGCGTTCGCACTGTTCGAGCCGCCATAACGCATCCCGGAGCCGGCCGTCGGTTGGCGCGCGCGCCGTCAATGCCGCGCGCAACGATCCCTTGCGCTGCCAGGCGATCTTGAACAGGTCGTCATCGCCAAGGCCGAACAGCGGGCTCTTCAGCGCCACTGCCAGCGCCAGATCGTCCTGCGGCAGCAACAGCGCGTCGGCCAGGTTCATCAGGTCGATGATCGCGATGTGCTCGGTTAGCTTGAGACGGTCGGCGCCGGCGACCGGGATACCGGCATGCTTCAGCGCCTGGATCACGGCATCGAACGCATTGCCGCGCCGGCGCACCAGCACCAGCATGTCACCATAGCGCAGCGGCCGGCGGTCGCTTTTGCTGCCGGTCATCACGCCGCTGCTGACCAGCGCCTTGATCTCGGCCTGAATGCGTCGGGCCAGCTTCACTTCGGGGCTGGTCGCGGAGACGCCGTCGAACGGCGCACGCCAGCCTTCGATGTCCTGCCGCTCGTCGGTTTCCGCGAGCTCCCAGAGATCGATCTGGCTCGGGCCTGCGTCGGCCAGCGAATGATGAATCGGGTTTCCGATATCGACCGCGTGAATGCTGCGAAAGATATCCTGCTCGCGAAATACCTGATCTACCGCATGCAGGATCGCCGGCCCCGAGCGGAACGAATAGGTAAAGGACACCGGATCGAACTTCAGCCCGGCGCCCTCGAATTTCCGCTGCAATGCCCGGCGGCGCAGGTCGAATTCACGCGGGGCCGCGCCCTGGAACGAAAAGATCGACTGCTTCTCGTCGCCGACCGCGAACACCGTTCGCAGCACGCCATCGCGCGCGCCTGCGCCCGAGGTGAATTCGGAAATGATGTGCGCGACGATGTCCCATTGCCGGGGGCTGGTGTCCTGCGCCTCGTCGATCAGCACATGATCGACGCCGCGGTCGAGCTTGTAGTGCACCCAGCCCGAGGAGACGCGGTCGAGCATTTCCAGCGTCTTGTCGATCAGATCGTCATAGTCGAGCAGGCCGCGCTCCTGCTTCTCGCGACGGTAATTGGCCGCCGCAGCGGTTGCGATATGAAGCAGCGCCTCGGTGCGGTCGCGCGCCACCACCGCGCGGCGGCGTTCGATCAGGGGTGCGAGGCGGATAGCTTCCGATTCAATCAGCCGGCCGATGACCGGATTGTTGTCGCAGAACTTCTTCGTCACCGCCGATTTGCGCGGCGTGCGCTCGGTGTCTGTGAGGAATACGCCGAGATACTCTTCGACCTGCGCAGCGCCAGTGAACACCAGCGCACCGCGCAGCCGCGCCGCCTGGTCCTGATCGGTCTTGCTTCCGGTTTCCAGAACCAGTGCGATCTCCTTCCATCGCGATCGCGGCAGGTTGGGCCCGTCGACGATGTCACGTTCGATATCCTCGATGCGATCGCCGGGATCGACGCCGAGGGCCGCGGAGATCTGTGCGGCAGCGGCCTGCGCGCTGCCGGCGGCGTCCGTCCAGGCCATGAAATGATCGCGGCTGAGACAGGCCTCGCGCACCACGTCCTTGAAGGTGACGTCGGCGGCACTCGCCATCGCCGTCATCAGCGCGCGGCCGGTGGGACTGTCGGGATTGCGCGATGCCTCGAGGAAAACCGCGAGATTGGCGCGCTCCATCATCTCGTTCTGGTCCCGGTCGTCAAGCACAGCGAACCGCGCCGGCACATTGGCCTCGAACGGGAATTGCTGCAGCAGCCGCGTGCACAGCGCGTGGATGGTCTGTACCTTCAGCCCGCCGGGCGTCTCCAGCGCGCAGGCGAACAGTTTGCGTGCCGATTTGCGCAGGCGTGCGTTGGGGTGCGGAATGCCGGCCTCGCGGATCGCCGCATCCAGGGCATCGTCGTCGAGCGTCACCCAATGGCCGAGGGTGGTGAACACCCGCTCCGCCATGTTGGCGGCGGCAGCCTTGGTGAAGGTGATGCAGAGGATCTTTTCCGGCGGCACGCCGTCGAGCAGCAGCCGGATCACCCGCTGCACCAGCACATGGGTCTTGCCCGAGCCAGCATTCGCCGAGACAAAGGCGGAAGCCGCCGGATCGGACGCGCGCGCCTGCGTCGCGCGAACGGCATCGGGAATGATGCGGGCAGCCTTCACCATTCCTCGATCCCCAGGCCGCCGGCCGCCGACCATTCCTTGATGCGCGCGAGATCGTCATAGGCGCCGTAGCGGTTCGACCACATCGACAGGTTCAGCGAGGTGTAGGCCGTCTCCTCGTTCTCGAATTTGCGGATCAGCGCCTCAAGCTGCTCGCGGGCGTAATCGGCCGCCTCGTCCGGCGGCTGCGGTGTATCGTTGTTCCTGATCTTCAGCTCCAACGACCGCTGCTCGCCCGGCGGATTGTTGCCGCTGAGCCTGACATAGACGAGTTCGCCGACGGATGAGCCGGCGTGGATATTCTCAAAGCCGCCCTCGCGCAGGATCGCGGCCTCCAGCGTCAGTTGCGGCGACAGGCCCATGCGTACCTGCTTGCCGGTCGGCGGCTGGCCGGTCTTGTAATCGAGGATCGCAAAGCTGCCGTCATGGCGCTGTTCGATCCGGTCGGCGCGCGCCGACAGCGTGAAGATGCGCTCGTTGTCGAGCGGAATCTTGATCTCGCCCCTGATCTCGGCGGCAATCTTCTCGATCTCGTCGCGCCGCGCCAGTTCCCAGTCCGCAAACCAGGTGGCGATGCGCTGAAACCGCGGCCACCACAGCGCCCGCGCCTCGGGACGCTCCATCAGCGGCGCAAAGTATTTTTCACCGATGCCGCGCAGCGCCAGCGCGGGTTGCGGGGGAAGAGCGTCGGCGAATTTTTGCGTGAACTCGCCGAGCGCGTCATGGATCGCCGAGCCGCGATCGGCTGCCGACAGCGGCATGTCCACGGGGTCGAGCGGATCGAGCCGCAGGATATATTTCGCGTAGATCGTATAGGGATCGCGCAGCCAGTCCTCGATCGCCGTGACCGACAGCTTGAGCGGCCGCGTTGCGACCGGCGGCTTCGGCGCGGGCTGCTCGATCGGCTTGACCTCGTCGGGCTGGTCCAGTTCGGCGGCGAAGCGGACGTATTTTTCACCGGACGCTTTGGCCGCGTCCCAGCGCGCTTCGCCGGCGACGGCCTCAAGGCGGTGCAGAAAGCGCGAGGCAACAGCGGGCGCGCCGCCGACCTTGGCCGAATGGGTCAGGATCACATCGTCCGTTCCCAACAATTGCGCGAAGTCGTGCGCGGAAAGGCCGATGCGCCGCTCCGGCAGATCGAGGCCGAGTTCATGGCGCATCGGCCGGCTCAGCCAGGGATCGACCCGCGGCGCCGGCGGCCATACGCCTTCGACCAGCCCGCCGAGAATAACACGGTCGGATTCGGTCAGCCGCGCTTCGAGTTGGCCATAGATGTGTAGCTGCGCGCTCGCCGATTCCGGACGCCGCACCATGCGGTCGGCATAGGCAGTCTGGAACACATCGGGGTAATCGCCGAGCCGGACCATCAGGCCGCTCGGCTTTTGTTCGGCCAGGAGGTCGTCGAACGCCGCCGACAATGCCGAGCCCTGCGCCTCCTCGAAGACGACGGCAACGCTGTTTTGATCCGAGGACAGCGCGATCAGCGTTTCACGATGGCGCAGCGCCAGTTCGGCGAAATCGTACGGCTTTGATGAGCCCATGATTTCCAGCGGCGACAGCGCCTTCTGCAACGCCGCGATCAGCGCCTGTGCCTGATCGAGTTCGTCATCCCTTAGTTTCGCGCGTGGCTCCGAGGCGTGAAGCGAGGAGGTTTCCTTGCGACGGAGTTTTCCGAGCTCGACGCGGAAACGATCGAAGTCGCGCGCCAAGCCAGCCGTTCCTGCCTGCGGCCGGGTGCCGCGCAGCAGCGCCAGTTCGAGGGTCTCGATGGCGTGCTTGAACGCGCCGAATGCGCCACCAAGCCGAAACAGCGGATGTTTCAGCAGCGCGAGCACCGTCGGGGGCTCCAGCCCTTGGGCGGCGGCTTCTGCGGCGAGGCGGGCAAAAATGCCGCTTGGCGTGTCCATCAGCGCGTCGCCACCGGAATCGTCGAATTCGAGATTCCAGCGCGTCAGCGCCGCCATCACCCGGCGCGCCAGCGCGCGATCCGGCGTCACCAGCGCCGCCGATTTACCCAGGTGCCGCGCCTCGCGCATCGCCACCGCAATCGCCAGCGCCTCCATCTCCGAATTCGGTGCCTCGACGACGGCAAGTTTGGTCATGCCGCCTGTGATACTTGCGGCAACATCCGGCCGGATCAGGCGGTCGTGCCATTGTTCGGTCGCGCTCGAGGGGCGCATCGTCTCCGACACCAGCACCTCGCGCCCATGCTGTGCCGGCGTGCCCAGGATTTCGACATCGCCACGCTTGATGCCGAAGCGATCCAGCAAGCCGTGAATCGCGAATTGCGGATGGTTCGACGAGGGCTGCGTGGTGAATTTGCCTTGCACGTCCCTGACGCCGCCAATCGTCTGCCAGGCTTCCTCGTCGAGATCGGTGTCGAGCCCGGGCAGCACCACTGCGCCCTGCTTCAGGGCGGCTACGGCGTTGAGGAATTTCGCGGTCGCCGGCATCGAGCCCGTCGAGCCGGCCGCAACCACCGGCCCCTCATGATGCACGGTCAGGCGCGCGGCCTCCGCCTCGATCAGGCGGTCGCGCCGTTCGGCGGGTTCGATCCTGCCGATTTCCTTCAGGTGCTCCGGCCATGCCTTGCGCGCGATGCGCAGGAATTCCAGCGAGTGCTGCCAGTATTTGTCGAACTGCTCGGGCACCAGTTTGTCGAGCGCTTCCCAGGCGACCCCGCGCGTGACCATGTCGTCCATCAGCCGCGCCAGGTCGCCGGCCAGCGCCAGCGTCGAGGCCGGACCGCCGACCACCAGCGGCGCCGACACCGGGCTTTTCGCCCACGCCGCAACCAGATGCGCCAGCGTCAACCGGCGCTCCAGTTCGCCGAGCCTAGGCGGAATGTCGAGCGGCGCCACGCCGCTGAACTGTTCGGAGCCTTCCGAAAACGCCAGCTCGTCCTCGTCGATGTCGCCGAGCGCCACGATGCGCGGCAGGATCGCCGCCTCCGTCTTCAATTCGTCGAGAAAAATTTCTCGCGCCAGCCGTCCGGCGCGCCGGGTCGGCAGATAGAGCGTCGCTCGCGCGAGATTTAGCGGATCCCTGCGCGCCTCGAATCCCTCAACCAGCCGGCCGTCGACCAGCGCCGCGATGACGGTGCGCAGGAACGGTGCGGAGACGGGAACGCTGAAAACGCGCATGGGCTTCCTGATTCGAGGTCAGGCGCAATATAGGGAGGAATGAGGAGGAGGTCATGCGGGTGAGGGCGGCGTCCCCGCTACTCACTGCCAAAGCAGTCCGGGCCCATTCTACTTTGCATGGGCTTGTTTTCGAGATTTTTTGTCTGAGCCCTGCGGCGGACCATCGAAGAGTATCTGCACTGCCTTCCGGGCACGAATCGCTGATGCTTCGCGCTGACGGCGCATCGGTTCGACCCTGGTCCAGCGGTAGGGTGGGCAAAGCGACTTGTCCGCCGTAGCTCAACGAGCGAAGGCGGACGCGTGCCCACCATTCCTGCCGAAATCCTGAATGTATGGTGGGCACGGCGCGCCGCGCCTTTGCCCACCCTACGGGACTACGGAATGCGGCTAGGCCACGCTCTCCAAAAACGCCTCTTCCGCGGCTTGCACCGCGTCGGGGGTTCCGACATGCATCCACACGCCGTCGAGCCTGAGGCCAAACAATCGCTCCTGCTCGTTGGCGCGGTCGAACATTGTGGTCAGCGAGAACTCGCCTGCCGGCGCGTCGGCAAACAGCGACGACGACATGATTGCAGCTCCCGCATAGACGAACGGCACCACCTGGTGTTCGCGCCGCTTGCGCAGCGCGCCGTCCGGCAGCATGGCGTAATCGCCGCGGCCGGCATAGCCGATGCTGCTCGCGGTGGGCGCCATCAAGAGCAGGATGTCCATCCGCGCCGGATCGAAGGTTTCGGCAAGCCGCGTCAGATTGGGCCGCACGCCGTCGATCCACATCGTATCGGCGTTGAGATGGAAGAACGGCTCATTGCCAAGCAGCGGCAGCGCCTTCACCACGGCACCGCCGGTGCCGAGCACTTCGTCGCGCTCATCGGAGATGATGATGCGAGGGCGGGTGCGGCTGGCCGTATGCTGAATGATCTGATCGGGCAGGTAGTGCACGTTGACTACGGCCTCGCCGACACCGGCATCGGCGAGCTTGTCCAGTACATGATCGAGCAGCGGCTGGCCCGCCACGCGCACCAGCGGCTTCGGCATATGGTCGGTCAAGGGGCGCATGCGCAAACCGAGACCGGCGGCAAGGACCATGGCTTTGGTGGGGGTGACGGACATTTCTGGAATTTCTCGAACCATTCAAATCGCGCCGCGGATCATACCACGGCGATTCGCATGAACCAGCAACTGTGACGCCTTAGTCGCCGCAGATGACGGCCATACGACAGCGCCCAGGTGGCCATTTCAGGTCTCCGCATCCTCCCCGCGCTTGGCGGCCGCCTTCCTCTTCTTGTCGCCCTGCTTGAGGAAATTGACGCCGATCTGATCGCCATTGACCCAGGCCAGTTCGCAGCGCCGGTAGGCCAGCCCCGTCGACGACAGCAGCAGGAAGAATTCCTTCAGATGCAGGCCCTCGACCGAACCTTCGACCGTCAGCTTGGCGCCGGTCTCGGAAACGTCTTCCATCACGCAGTTGCGCCGCCAGGTGCCGTCGATTCCCATCATGTGCGCCGCAAAGCCGCGCTCGAATACGACTCGATCTCCCCGGCGCCGTTCCGCCCCCGCCATGGCCGTCTTCCCGTTTCAAATTGGCATGCGCCATGCCTGCCCGGCTTGGCCGGTTCCAGATTAAAGGCGGGGTGGCTAACACGAGGTAAATCAGAGCAGCGGCGGCGGCACGTTGGCGGCATACCATTCGCGAACTGCCGATAGCGCCGGATGCGCCAGCGAGCGGTTCAGGTAGGTCCAGATCCGGGGCTGGTGGCGCAGATATTGCGGCTTGCCGTCGCGCCGGTTGAGCCGGGCAAAGGTGCCGAGCAGGCGCGTGTTCCGCTGCGCCGACATGATGGCGTAAAGCTCGGCGAAGCTGGCCGGATCGAACTGATTATCGGTCACGCGGCGCGCCTTGATGTAGCGGGTCAAGAGCGCCAGCTCGAGCTGTTCGGGAACGTCGAGCCGCGCATCCTGGAGCAGCGACACCAGATCGTAGGCGGCAGGGCCAAGCACGGCGTCCTGGAAGTCGATGATGCCGATGCGCAAAATCCCCGTGCGGTCGCCGAGCCAGATGATGTTGGGCGAATGAAAATCGCGCAGCACCCAGGTCCGCGGCGCGGCCGCGGGTTTCTCCAGCAGCGCGCGCCACATCGTGACGAATTCGTCGCGCCGTTGATCACTGATTTCAGCGCCGCGATCCGGCAGATACCATTCGAGCATCAGCCGCATCTCGATCAACCACGTATCGATACCGTAAACTGGAATATCGTAGGTGAGCTGCGGCGCCAGCGGCGCCGTTTCGGGCATAGTTTCGCGATGAAGCGCCGCCAGCATGTCGGTGGCGGCCTCGTAGCATTCCACGATCGGCCGCGGCGGGTCGCCTTCGACGATCGCGGCGCTGCCGAAATCCTCGGTGATCAGAAAGCCGGATTCGATATCGGCGTGACGGATCGCGGGCGCCGAGAAGCCGTGTGCGCGCAGGCCGTTGTCGATGGCGACGAACGGCTTGACATCCTCGGCGAGATGAACGGCTGCGCTGTAGGATTTTCCATCATAGATCGCCGGACCGTCCGGACGGCGCGGCGAATTCATCAGGATCGAGGTGCCGTCGCCGCGGATCAGCCGCGCGTAGGAGCGCGTCGAGGCGTCGCCGGGCATCCGCTCGCGCGCCGCATCCAGGAAGCCGGCCTCAGTGAGAAATTTGCGCAAGCCCTCCAATCGTGCCACCGGCGCCGCCGCCTTGCCATAACCGGTGATTTCGGCGGCGCGCGCGGTGGATCCAAGGGCGGGGCGATGGCTGAAGGCGATGTCGATGCGATCGTCGGGCAGCGCGTCGCCTGCGCGCTCCGGCCATTCGATCAGCGCCAACGTGCCCTCCGGCAACGGCGACAATCCGATCTCCTCCAGCTCGCTCGCATCATTGATGCGGTAGAGATCGGCGTGCACGATCGGAAACGGCAGCTCGTAGCTCTGCGCCAGCGTGAACGTGGGGCTTGGCACTTCCAGCGCGGAATCGTTGGCGAGATAGCGGATCATCGCCCGTGCCGCGGCCGTCTTCCCCGCGCCGAGATCGCCCGAAAGCGTAATCACGTCACCCGGGTCGACCAGGAGCGCGAGGTCGGCCATCAGATGCGCCGTTGCCGTCTCGTTCGCGAGCGCCACTGTAAATGTCGCTGATACGGTCATTCGGCGGCGTTGCGATGCGCGTTCTGGTCGATCGGAAAGTCGCAGGCGACCGTCGTGCCCTTGCCGACCACCGAATCGACGCGCACCTTGCCGCCATGCAGTTCGACAAAGGAGCGCACCAGCGACAGGCCGAGGCCGGCGCCGCGATGCCGCGAGCCGTGCGAGTGGCTCTCGAACCAGTCGAACACCTTGTCTTTCACGTCAGCCGGAATGCCGGGACCGGAATCGCTGACAGTGAAGATCACACGATTATCGGTTCGCCGCGCGGTGATCGTGACCGCGGCATCGTGCGGCGAGAAGCCGACGGCGTTGGCGAGCAGGTTATAGAGCACCTGCACCACGCGCCGCTCGTCGCCGGTGAAGTTGCCGATATCGGGATCGATATCGACCCTGAGTTCGATGCGATCGGTCGCCAGCCGGTCCTGAATGCCTTCGGCGGCAGCCTGGATGGCTTTTTCGATATTGACGGGGCCGAGCTCGAGCTTCATGGCGCCGGCGTCGATGGTGGCGAGATCGAGGATGTTGTTGGTGAGCGCCAGCAGCGCATTGGTCGACTTGGTGACGTAGTCGAGATACTCGGCCTGCTTCTGCGTCAGCGGGCCGGTTGAGGGATCGCTGAGGAAATGCGCAAAGCCGATGATGGTGGTGAGCGGCGCGCGCAGTTCGTAGGACACGTGGTGGACGAAATCCACCTTCATCTGGTCGGCGGCTTCGAGCGCCTCGTTGCGCTCGCGTAGCGCGCGCTCGACATTTTCGGTGTCGGTGATGTCCTGGAAGGTCAGTAGCGTCGCGCCGTCGGGCAGCGGCATGGTCATGCAGTCCAGCACGCTGCCGTCCTTACGCTCCAGCTTCAGCGCCACCTGCGCACGATTCTCGATCGCGGTGATCGCCTCGCGCAGCGCCCGCCAGGTCAGGGCGTCATCGAACAGCGGCTTGCACCACGCTTCCACGGTCTCGATGTGGGGTTGCTCTTTCAGCGATTCCGCCGACAGCTTCCACATCTTCGCGAAAGCGGGATTGAACAGTTCCACGCGGCCATTGCTGCCGAACACCGCGACGGCTTCTGCCAGATTGTCGAGCGTTTCGTGCTGGACCCGGCTCAGCCGGTCGTACCGGCGCGCAAGATCGAGGCTCTCGGTGACATTGTCGAACAGATAGGTGACGCCGCCTTCGAGATTCGGAGTGGTGACAACGCTGACGGCGCGGCCGTCGGGCAGGAACCAGGTGTAGGTCTCCGGCTCGACGGAGCGGTAGGCTTCGTGCAGCTTGGCCTTCCAGGCCCGGAAATCCGGTTGCTCAGGCAGCTTGCGCGCCGCGCGCAGCCGGTCGAGCACGCTGGAATCGTCGGGATTGGAGTCGAGGAAGGCCTGATCGAGTCCCCACAGCCGCCGGTAGGATTCATTGTAGAAGGCAAGCCGTCGCTGACCGTCGAATACGGCCACCCCCGACGACAACTGGTCGAGGGTACGGCGATGGGCTTCCGCCATCCGCTCCATGGCGTCGCGCAACGCGGTTGCCTCGCTGGCGTCGATGGCGATGCCGGCGCTACCGCCGCCGAGCTTGAGCGTCTGAACATCATAGATGCGCCGCTCGCCGCCGACCACGATCGGCAGCCGCGCGCTGAAGGTGGAATTGTCGTTCAGCACCCGGCCCATCTCGGCGCGCTGGTCTTTCTCCAGCAGTTCGAGGTTGCGGTGGATCGTATCCGCGACGCTTGCGCCCTCGGTGGCGCGCACATAGGCCGCGTTTGCGTAACGCAGATTGCCTTCTGCGCTCTTGGCCCACATCGGCCAGGGCGCAGCGGCGGCGAAGTCGCGCAGCAGCTCGGTTTCCTCCAACAGCGTCCGGTAGCGGAGATTGGACTCGGCGAGTTCCCGGCGCAACCCGCCGAGTTCGCGAATCCGCACAATGGCTTGCCCTCCTATTGCGCGGCCCATCGCTTCGATCGCGCGGCCGTTCGAGGTGGAGAGATTGAGCAGAAAGCCTTCGCCGGCCTCGCGTAGCGCATCCACCGCATGGTCCATCCGCAGCGCCGGTTCCGGCGGCAACCAGGTTCCAAAGGCGAGAATGCGTTGCGGGGAATTCGACAGCGCGTCCTGCGAGATCAGCAACGAGGTGTCGCCGCTGATCTGGGGCCGGTTATCGCCCGCCGCCCAGGCGATCAGGACCTGGGGCTCGGCGAACAAGAGCGCGCGCAGCCGATCGGCCTGCACCTGCAGGTCGGCGATATCGGAGCGCAGGTTTAGTTCCATTCGGGTGGCCTTAATGCGCGTGCGCATCAGCAGGATCGCAGCGACGACAGTAAAGCCGAGCAGCGACAGCGCCGTCGTCAGCACTGCGAATTCCTGGTGATTGAGGTCGAACAAGGCCGAAATTGTCTGCGCGATGGTCGAATCAGCGGCCAATGCGGGTTCCGGCGAGGCGGACAGGGCGGTGGCGAGCGCAATCACGCCGTGGCGCGCCAGTGAGGTGCACGACAGCAGGTTTCGACGCATCGCCGCGACTACGCCCGACATTATTTGCCCCAAAGAACGCACCACTGCAGGCCCGGCGCTACCCCCAGCGCATGATCCGCCAAAGTGTGAGCGGTGTGGCGTGGAGATTATGTGCCGACTAAACTAATAGGAGTGAGCGCGCCCGGACGCAAAACCGGACCCCACTTTTGCTGGTCGCGCTCTGCACGAATCGGGTCGAGAGTATCCCCTTCGGGAGTCAGCCGGTAAGAGTCCAGACCGTGAACGCAAATTTGGCTGTGAAAAATTCGGCCGTTACCGTTGAGAGTCGCCTTTACCAACCGATTCAGCGTCCTGTCGAGCCGAAACCGCCACTGCCGCGGTCGGTTGTTGGAAGCGACACCACCGGAACGAGTTGCGCCTGCACGACAGGCGCGATCACCATCTGCGCGATGCGCTCGCCGCGCCGGATCGGGAACGACGTGTCGCCATGATTGATCAAGAGCACGTTGACCTCGCCGCGGTAATCCGCGTCCACCGTGCCCGGCGAATTCAAGACGGTGACGCCATGTTTGGCGGCAAGTCCGGAACGTGGCCGTACCTGGGCCTCATATCCTGAAGGCAGCGCGATCGTGAGCCCGGTCGGCACCATTGCGTATTTGCCCGGAGGCAGGATCAGGGGCGTGTCCGCCGGCACTGCCGCGAGAAGGTCGAGCCCGGCGGCGTCGGCGCTCTGATAGGCCGGCAGCGCGAGACCTTCGCCGTGCGGCAATTGGCGGATGTCGACCTTCACTGTCGCGCTCACGAACTCTTCTCCACGGTTTTTGCAATCTTCGCCACCAGTTCGGCTGCGACCTGTTCCTTGGTCATTACCGGCCAGGAGTCCACCTTGATGTTGTCGACGTTGTTATCTTCGCCGTCGCGCGTCAGCAGATGAACGGTGTTGCGATCGCCGCCCATCACCCCTAGCGCGGGCGAGACGTCGTTGGCGACGATCCAGTCGCAGCCCTTGCGCGCGATCTTGGCCTTGGCGTTGTCGATCAGATGCTCGGTCTCGGCGGCAAATCCGATTACCAGCGGCGGGCGCTTGTCTTTCAGTTTCGAAATCGTTGCGAGAATGTCCGGGTTTTCCACCAGTTGCAGCGGCGGCATGCCGGCGGAAGTCTTCTTCAGCTTTTGCTCGCCTTCATTGGCGACCCGCCAGTCGGCGACGGCGGCTGCGAAGATCGCGATATCGGCCGGCAAGGCGGCTTCGACCCGATGCAACATGTCGCGCGCCGATTCCACCCGGATCACGGTCACGCCTGCGGGATCGCGCAATTCGACCGGGCCGGAGACCAGCGTGACATCGGCACCCGCTGCCTGCGCGGCGGCGGCGATGGCAAAGCCCTGTTTGCCGGAGGAACGGTTGGCGATATAGCGCACGGGGTCGATCGCCTCATGCGTCGGCCCCGCCGTGATCAGCACGCGCTTGCCTGTGAGCGGGCGCGGCCGCGGCGGACGGAGAATGTCGACGGCAGCGGCGGCGATTTCGATCGCCTCCGACATCCGTCCGACGCCGGCCTCACCCGCTTCAGCCATCTCGCCGACACTGGGGCCGATCATATGGATGCCGTCGCGCCTAAGCTGCAGCACGTTGCGGCGGGTGGCGGCATTATTCCACATCAAGGGGTTCATCGCCGGCGCCAGCAGGATCGGCCGGTTCGCCGCCAGCAGGATGGCGCTGGCGAGATCGTCGGCGTGGCCGTGCGCCATCTTCGCCATCAGATCCGCGGTTGCCGGCGCCACCACGATCAAATCGCATTCGCGCGCCAGCCGGATATGGCCGGCGTCGAATTCGCTGCCGGGGTCGAACAGGTCAGTGTAGACACGCTCGTGCGACAGTGCGCTGGCGGAAAGCGGCGTGACGAATTGCTGCGCGGCCTTGGTCAGCACGCAGCGGACGTCGATGTGCCGCTCCTTCAGCCGCCGGATCAGCTCCAGCGATTTGAAGGCGGCGATGCCGCCGCCGATGATCAGGGTGACATTCCGCTCGCTGGAAGGGCTGACGGAGCGCGAGGCCAGCCCGGGGGCCTCTGTGGACGGTGGCGAGGAGGCGCCGCCTGGCAGTTCGGAGCGCCCCTGTATCAGCTCCCCGAGGATGACGCGGACTTCCTCTTCGACCGAGCGGCCGTTCCCCGCCGAGCGGAGACGCAGATAGGCTTTGACGGTTTCGTCCAGTTTTCGGATGGTTAGGCTGGCCATGGCGGCCTCCAGCGAGCGCTGCAATCAATGCTATCACGCTCTGACAGCATTGCAATCACAACTGTCGGATAGCGATCAAAATTCCGATAAAGGTCACCGCAATGATCCAGAGTGCCACCGTCCGCCAGCGGCTCTTGCGGCCCTCGGCGCGGCCCAGGGCGGCGATCGTCTCCGGCGACAGCGTCAGGCCCTCCCGGGTCATCTTCTCCATGTGCTCGATCACGGCGACTGCCCGGGAAGCGATTGCCGGCAGGCTCGCCGCCACGCGGCTAAGCTCGCCGGCGCCGGACATCGCGCTCTGAACCCGCCCGAGGGGGCCGAGATTGCGCTCGATCCATTCGCGCACCACGGGATCGGCCACCTTCCAGATATCGAGCTTGGGGTCGAAGCCGCGCGCGACGCCTTCGACCACCACCATGGTCTTTTGCAGCAGGATCAGTTCGGGCCGGGTCTGCATGTCGAACAGCCCGGTGACCTCAAGCAGCAGCGTCAACAGCTTCGCCATCGAGATTTCTTCGGCGGTGCGATTATGGATCGGCTCGCCGATGGCGCGGATGGCTTGCGCGAAATTCTCGACCGAGTGATGGCCCGGCACGTAGCCGGCCTCGAAATGCACCTCCGCGACGCGGCGGTAGTCCCGCGTGATGAAGCCCAGCAAAATCTCCGCAAGGAAACGCCGCTCCTTCAGCCCGAGCCGGCCCATGATGCCGAAATCGACGGCCACCAGCCGTCCGGTATCGTCGAGAAACAGATTGCCGGGATGCATGTCGGCATGGAAGAAGCCGTCGCGCAGCGCATGGCGCAGGAAGCTCTGGATCACCTTGCGCCCGAGATCGGGCATGTCGACATGCGATTGTTGGAGCCGCGCGTGGTCGTTCAGCGCGATGCCGTCGATCCACTCCATCGTCAGCACGTTGTGAGTGGTGCGGTCCCAGTCGACGGCCGGCACGCGGAAATCCGGATCGTCCCGTGTGTTCTCCGCCATCTCGGACAGGGCGGCCGCCTCGAGCCGCAGGTCCATCTCCATCGCGACCGTGCGGGACATCGTGTTGATGACCTCGATCAGCCGCAGCCGCCGCGCTTCGGCCGAATGCGCTTCCGCATTATGGGCGACGAAGAAAAAATCGGAGAGATCGCGCCGGAAGCGCGTGGCGACATTGGGCCGGAGCACTTTGACGGCGACCGGCCGGCGTACGCCATGCCGCTCGATCTCGCCGCGATGCACCTGCGCAATCGAGGCGGCGGCGACCGCCGGCCCGAGGCTGACAAACGCTTTAGCCACAGAGCGTTCCAGCGACGCGGCAATCACGGCCTCGGCTTCGCTTTGCGAAAACGGCGGCAGGCGGTCCTGCAGGCTTTCCAGATCGCGGGCCATCGCGACGCCGACCACGTCGGGCCGGGTCGCCAGAAACTGTCCGAGCTTGAGATAAGCGGGGCCGAGCCGTGTCAGCGCGCGCGATAGCCGCGGACCGGATTTGTCGCCGGGGCGTTCGATCAATCGCGCCAGCCGCAGCGCGAGCTGACCGGGCGGTGGCACCAGGCTCGGGTCGACGACGCCGAACACGCCTTCGCGTGCGAACACGTAAGCGGCGCGGACGAGCCGCGCGATGTGGGTGGCCGCAGAAATCACAAACGCCAGCCCGAATGCAACGCCACGATACCGCCGGAAAGGCTTTCCCACTTCACCCGGGAAAAGCCGGCGTCGCGGATCATCTCGGCAAATACATTGGGCCGGGGGAATTTCCGGATCGATTCGACGAGATACTGATAGGATTCAGCATCGCCCGTCACGGCGCGGCCGAGCGGCGGAATCACCTTGAACGAGAATAGGTCATAGAGCCGGTCGAGCCCCGGAACGTCGACGGTGGAGAATTCCAGGCACAAAAATCTGCTGCCGGGCCGCAGCACGCGATAGGCTTCGCGCAGCGCGGCGTCGATCCGCGGCACGTTGCGAATGCCGAACGCAATGGTGTAGGCGTCGAAAGAACGCGCCGGAAACGCCAGTGCCTCGGCATTGCCCTCGACAAAGGACACCTGCTGGTCGAGATGACGCGCGAGCGCGCGGTTGCGGCCAACCCCGAGCATGTCGGTATTAATGTCGCAGACAGTGGCGTGAAAGCCTGCACCTGCCGCCCCGGCTGCGCGGAAGGCGATATCTCCGGTGCCGCCGGCGACGTCGAGCAGCGCAAACGGCGCATCGCCCTTCGGCGGATTGAGCGCATTGATCATGATGCCTTTCCAGACCCGGTGCAGGCCTGCGGACATCAGGTCGTTCATCAGGTCGTAGCGGGACGCCACGCTGTGAAATACGTCGTTCACCAGCGTCTGCTTATCCCCCAGGGGCACGTCCCTGTAGCCAAAATGGGTGGTTTGATCCGGCCGATCCATCACTTTACTCCATTACCGGACCATAGCGCGCCCGCCGCAATGGCGCTATCACGTCACCTCCATAAGGTGAATGCCTGCATGCCTGAATTGCCCGAAGTTGAGACCGTCCGCCGCGGCCTGCAGCCCGCCATGGAGGGGTCGAAAATCCTCAAAGCGGAAGCCCGGCGCAAGGATTTGCGGTTTCCCTTTCAAAAAGACTTTATCGCGCGGCTGGAAGGTCAGACCGTGACCGGTCTAGGCCGCCGCGCCAAATACCTGATGGCCGATCTCGCCTCCGGCGACGTGCTGCTGATGCATCTGGGCATGTCCGGCTCGTTCCGGGTGCTCGAAGGCGACTTCAACAACGCGCCCGGCCAATTCCACCATCCGCGCAGCGACGACCGCACGCACGATCATGTGGTGTTTCACATGTCATCGGGCGCGGCGATCGTGTTCAACGATCCGCGCCGTTTCGGTTACATGAAGATCATCGCCCGCAATGCGCTGGAAGATGAGCCGCTGTTGAAGGGCCTCGGCCCCGAGCCGCTCGGCAACGAATTCGACGCCGCGATGCTGGCGCGCTCATGCTTCAACAAGAAGACCAGCCTGAAGGCCGCGCTGCTCGACCAGCGCGTGGTCGCAGGGCTCGGCAATATCTATGTCTGCGAGGCGCTGTACCGGTCGCATCTGTCGCCGCGCCGATTGGCGGCGACGCTGGCGACGAAAAAGGGCGAGCCGACCGACTATGCCGGGCGGTTGGTCGGCGCGATTCACGCGGTGCTCAATCAGGCGATCAAGGCCGGCGGCTCCTCGATCAACGACCATCGGTTGACCTCGGGCGAACTCGGCTATTTCCAGCATTCATTCCAGGTCTATGATCGCGAAGGCGAGAAATGCCAGACCAAGGGCTGCGGCGGCGTCGTGCGGCGCTTCGTGCAGAACGGCCGCTCGACCTTCTGGTGCCCGAAATGTCAGAAATAACCCATACGCCGACGCTGCATACGGCGCGACTGATCTTGCGGCCGCTCGCGCTGTCCGATGCGCCGGCGATCCAACGTCATTTCAACAACTGGAACATCATCCAGCATCTCGCGTCGGTTGTCCCCTGGCCATATCCGGAGGACGGCGCGAATACCTTCATCGCGAGGGAATTGGAAAGGGTGGCCGCGGGCGAGGAAATCTATAATTGGATGCTGACGCTGCGCGGCGGTGACGGCGAGGCGATCGGGAATATTCGCTTTCGCCCGAGGTCGGACAATGCGAAGGGCAACCGAGGCTTCTGGCTCGCGGAGCGCTATTGGAATCAGGGCCTGATGAGCGAAGCCGTGTCGGCGGTAAACGATTTTGCCTTCCGCACGCTCGGGATCGAGAGCTTCTACGCCTGCAATGCGGTGACCAACGTAGCGTCACGCCGGGTCAAGCAAAAGACCGGCGCCGAACTTGTCGGCTACGTCGAGCTTGCCCATCACAGCGGTCAGGCGCTCGCGGAAAAATGGCGCGTGACGCGGGAGAACTGGCTGCGCCGGAACAGGTAGGCGGAGCGAAGCAATCCAGCCGGGGCTGGTGGCCTGGATTGCTTCCGCCTTCGCTCGCCAAACTTCGGCGGACAAGTCGGCGTCGCCGCAGAGGGGATCAGCTTCGAGCCGGCGCTCTCAGGAAGAAGGCACTGTCGTTTTGGGTGGAGGGCAGAGCCGCCATGGCGGGAAGCCTCGCGGGCGTTTCCACGATTTCCTCGATGATCGGTTCGTCGGCAGCCGCAGCCTCATTGCCCAGCCGCGCCTCGACCCACCGCCAGAGATCGCGGATTTCTTCGGCGGATTTGCTGCCGGGTGCGTATTCGCAGACCGCGAGGCCGGAGCTCAGCGCGTCCTGGTGATCGTTGCGCATCATGATGATGGGTCGGGCAACGATATCGTCGATGTCGAGCGCGGCCTCGTTACTCAGCGCGTTCTCCGCGCCGGCGAGGCGCGCCGCGCCCCGGATCGGCGTCTGGTTCAGGACATAGGCGAACGGCTTGTGCCAAGCCCTGATGACGCTGAGGGTGGCGGCAGTCGCCTCGATGTCGGCGATGCTGGGGCGGGTCGGGATCAGGCAGAAATCGGCATAACGAATGGCTGAATTGGTCGCCGCACTGATACCGCCGGCGGTATCCACGATCGTCACCGTCACGCCCTCGCGGCCAAGCGATTGCAGGCGTTGTTCGACCTCCCTGGCGGCATAGATCGGCTCGACGATCGGCGCGGCATAGGGGCGTCTCCGCTTCCAGTTCGAAAGCGTGCCTTGCGAGTCCGTCTCGATCACGCGGACGGTGTGTCCGGCCCGGATGGCGGCAAGCGCAAGGCTGATGGTGAGCGTGCTTTTCCCCGAGCCGCCCTTCTGGGTGGCCAATACGATCGTCTGCATTCTGGATCCTCTGGATGGCTTTCAGGCATTTGGATTACGCCACACGAGCCGCGCCGCATTCTGCGACGTCGAGATACGCGCTCGCTCAGACGTGCCCAGCCCGATCCAAAGGTCAGGGGATCGCGGTAGTCCGAATCAGTCAGCTTGCAATGATGCCCGATTCTGGAATGGTGGTCATCCGGGCAAATACTGCCGTGCGGCGCATTTTGCCGCCAATGAAACCACAACAAGAAACGGGACGAAACAGCATGAAGGGGTCATTGGCGGGAGCTTACTTCCTCACGCAGATCACGCGGACCACCGACGCCTTCGCATCGCTCGCTCCGCCGGCCGCGCCGACGCCATTAGCCTTGAGGAAGCCGCGCACGGTGTCGGTGGTCACCAGCACCGCCTGCGCCGCGGGTGCACCGTTTGCCGGCCCGGCTATTTGAACCGGTTTCAACAGCGCGATGCCGGCAAACTTGCCGTCGCCATCATGCGCGGGCGCGCCGGAAAAGCCGAGCGCCGGCGCGGGCGACAGCGCGATATCGCTGCCGCCGCCAAGCTGGGCTACCGAAGCCTTGACGCTGGTCACGGCGGCGCCGCCACCCTGGTTCTGCGGATCGGCAATGCCGGTGAGGTCGAGCGCGGTTTTCGTGGCGGCGTCGGCGAGATCGAGGGCTTTCAATCCGCGCGCGCCATAGATGCGCAGCAGCGCGATATCGTGCTCCTTGTCCTCGGCGACGCGATCGGCATTGCCGAAGCCCGCGATCGCGACCGTGAGGCAGCCGTCGGTAATCTGGCGGTCGGCAATGATCGCGCCGTCGTCGCCGACCACAACGCCTGTGCCGTATTCCACGGTCTTGCGCGGGGGCGGCCCCGCGATTTGCGCCGCCGCCGGGAACGCGTTGAATGCGCTCGACATCGCGATCACGACCGGTTCCACGGTATTCTCGGTCGCCTGATCGTAGAGAATGGTGAGGATGCGGACCTCGTCACCCCTGAACGTCCCGCGCATGTAGAATTTCTTCAGGCCCTGCAGGCCGGACAGCACGAAGAAATCAGGCTTGACCACGGTGTAGTCGGTGCTGCGCCCCGGCTCCTTCTTCTCGCGCTCGGCGAGCTTTGCCGTGGTGGGACCGGCTTCCTTGCGCCGCGCCAGTTGAACCTGGATCGTGCCGGTCGGGGAGGTCCATTTGGTGCCGTTGGCGTCGCTGGCTTGCTGCGGCACCAGTTTGCCGGGAATGCCGAGCCGCACCCCGATGCCGGGATCGGTGACGATCTTCCAGCCGACGCTTTCCTGTTTTTTCTTGGCGGTGTCGGCGAGGACGCCGCGCTCCTGCGGATTGAGCACACCGGTCTGCTTGGCTCCGCGGGATTTCTGGAATTCCTTGATCGCATTGACCATGCGCTCGCTGACGTCGCCCGTGATCGCGCCGTTATACTGCCCGACCCAGGCGAGATCCGACTGCAGCGCCAGCCGCTCGGCCTGCCCCAATGCCTTGGCCGTGTCCTCGGGCTTCTGCGGCGCGGGACGGATCGGCACCGTCGTCACCGGCTTCGCCTTGGCCCCTGCGGTGGACGGCGGCGTCATCTGCGCCCGCGCCGGTGGTCCGGAGGCCGCCAAACCCAAGGCTGCCATCATCAATGTTGCCGAAAGCACCGATCTCATGACAAATCCAGGAGAATGCCGGAGTGGAATAGGGGAGCGCTCATTGACGTCCCGCCAATTAAGCACATCTGCTTAGTCGGCACCAACCGCGCCCCGGTTCAGAGGCTCATTGAGGTCCTCATCCTGACCGCGAAGCGGCCGTCTCGAAGGATGGCTGCGGGCGAGATCGGGGCCTCGTGGTTCGAGACGCGCGTTCCGCGCTCCTCACCATGAGGGTTTGATAGGCGTGATGTGGAAGGATCTGAAACGACCATGCTGACGGCTGACGAACTCGAACGCTATGCCCGCCATATCGTGCTGCGCGAAGTCGGCGGCCCGGGGCAGGCCGCGCTGAAAGAGGCGTCCGTGCTGGTGATCGGCGCCGGCGGTCTTGGCGCGCCGGTCCTGATGTATCTGGCGGCGGCCGGCGTCGGCAGACTCGGCGCGGTTGATGACGACATCGTCTCGCTGTCCAACCTGCAGCGCCAGATCATCCACACCACGCCGGACATCGGACGGCGCAAGGTAGATAGCGCGGCGGAGACGGTTCATGCCCTCAACCCCCATGTTCACTTCGAGGCGCATGCGGTTCGCCTCGATGCGGGGAATGTGATGTCGCTGATCGACGACTACGATCTTGTGCTCGACGGCTCCGACAATTTCGAAACCCGCTATCTGGTTTCCGATGCCTGCTTCTTCGCCGGCAAGCCGCTGATCACGGCGGCGCTGGGGGTGTTCGACGGATCGCTGACCACGATCCGTGCACATGAACGGGACGCCGATGGTCACTTCAACCCGACCTATCGCTGCCTGTTTCCCGAGCGGCCGCCGCCGGGCACCGTGCCGGCCTGCGCCGAAGCCGGCGTGATGGGCGCGCTGGCGGGCATGCTGGGTTCGATGATGGCGCTGGAAGCGATCCGGGAGATCGTCGGCTTCGGCGAGAGCCTGGTCGGGCGGCTGGTCATGGTGGATGCGCGCGCGATGCGATTTGAAACCTTGCGTTACACGCGTGATCCGCAAAACCCGCTCAACGGCGATACGCCGGTCATCGTCGATTTAAGCGGGCACGCGGCGTAGTATTCACCGCTTCTCGCTGTCCATATGCGCGAGCTGCGCCTCGGGATAGCGCGCCCCCGCGGCCGCGCCCGGCGGGAACGCATCGGCAAGTGCGGCCAGATGAGCCGGCGTCAGCTTCACGTCGAGTGCACCGAGCGCTTCAGCGAGACGGTCGCGACGGCGGGCGCCGACCAGCGGCACGATATCGTTGCCCTGCGCCGCGACCCAGGCGATGGCGACCTGCGCCGGCGAAGCACCGACATCGTCGGCAATTCGTCGCAACGAGTCCACCAGCACCAGGTTGGCATCGAGATTGCTGCCCTGAAAGCGCGGGCTGATGGCGCGAAAGTCCTGCGCGCCGGACCGATCCTTGGTCCAGTGACCGCTGATCAGGCCGCGCGCCAGCACGCCGTAGGCGGTGATGCCGATGCCAAGCTCGCGGCAGGTCTTCAGGATGTCGTTCTCGATGCCGCGTGCAAGCAGCGAATACTCGATCTGCAAGTCGACGATGGGATGCACGGCGTGCGCCCGACGAATGGTGTCGGAGCCGACTTCGGAAAGACCGATATGTCTGATCCAGCCGGCTTTCACCATGTCGGCCATCGCGCCGACGGTTTCTTCGATCGGCACATCCGGATCGAGCCGCGCCGGCCGATAGATGTCGATGGTGTCGACGCCGAGCCGCTGCAGCGAATAGGCGACAAAATTCCTGATCGCGGCCGGGCGGCTGTCATAGCCGAGAAAGCCCTTGTTGGGATCGCGCAGCGCCCCGAACTTCACGCTGATCTGCAGATTATCGCGTTTACGGCCAGCGAGCGCTTCGCGGATCAGCATCTCATTGTGGCCCATGCCGTAGAAATCGCCGGTGTCGAGCAACGTAATTCCTGCATCGAGTGCGGCATGGATCGTGGCGATGCTCTCGCTGCGGTCGGCGGGGCCGTAAAAATCTGACATGCCCATGCAGCCGAGGCCGATCGCTGAGACGGTGGGGCCGGTGGAGCCGAGTTTGCGTTTTTCCATGATGGTTCTCCTCGAAATCGTGGGGCGTTACGCGCCGTGATGACGAGGCTGATATGAACCCTCTCAATGGTGACGATAAGCTGGACAATTCCAAATAGCTTGTTCACTATATCGAACAATGAGGAATTTTGATCTCCGCGATCTCGACGCCTTCGTTGCCGTGGCGCGCACCCGGAATTTCCGCCGCGCCGCGACCGAGCAGGGCGTCTCCGTCTCCAGCCTCAGCCAGCGGCTGCGCGACATGGAGGAGCGGCTCGGCGTCCGGTTGATGAATCGCACGACGCGCAGCGTCGCCCTCACCGAAGCCGGCGAGCTGTTATTGGCCCGCGTCGGCCCGGCGATATCAGATGTCGGCGCGGCGCTCGACCAGGTGCGCGGCCTGCGCGCCGTGCCGTCAGGACGTTTGCGCATCAATGCGCCGCCGCCGGCGATCGATCTGGTGCTGGCGCCGATGGTCGCTCCGTTTCTTGCAGCGTATCCCAAGATCGATCTGGAGGTCGTCGGCGAGAGTTCGTTCGTCGATATCGTGGCCCAGGGTTTCGATGCCGGCGTGCGCTACGGCGAGCATCTGGCGCAGGACATGATCGCGGTCTCGCTCGGGGCGCCACAGCGCTACGCCGTGGTAGCCTCGCGCGAGTATGTCGCGCAGCATGGCCGGCCGAAACATCCGAAGGAGCTGCTCGATCACGCCTGCATCCGCACCCGCTTTGGCAGCGGCGCGATGCTGGATTGGGAATTCGAAAAGGCGGGCCGCGTCGTCAAGGTCTCGCCGCCGGCAAAGTTGATCGCGACCCATCTGGGACTAGCGCTACGCGCCGTCCATGATGGCACGGGCTTCTGGCTGACATTCGAGGGTTACGTTCGCTACGGCATCAAATCAGGTGCGCTCGTCAGCGTACTCGACGATTGGTGCGCGCCGTTTCCTGGACCGTTTCTGTATTATCCGAGCCGCCGCCAGCCGCCGCCGGCGCTGGCCGCGTTCGTAGCCTTTGTCGCGGAGTGGCGGAAGCGCGAGCGGCGCAGGAATAAGCCAGCATAGTTAGCCACGAACTCGTCGTCGTCCCGGCCTTGAGCCGGGACCCATAACCACTGGCTGACGTGATTGTGCCGAGCTTGTGCTCCAGCTGTTAGCTACAATTGACTTCGGTGGTTATGGGTCCCCGCGCCCCGTGCGCAATTGCGCACTAGGCGGGGACGACTCGCCGAGTAATCCCGCTCACAGCATGCTGGGCAGCACGCGGTCCGGCGGCTTGTGGTTGTCGAGGAAGGTCCGGATATTGATGATGACCTTCTCGCCCATCTCGACGCGGCCTTCGATCGTTGCCGAGCCCATATGCGGCAGCAGCGTCACCTTGCCGGCTTTCGCCAGCCGCACCAGTTTCGGATTGATCGCGGGCTCATGCTCGTAGACGTCGAGGCCGGCGCCGCCGACGTCGCCGGCTTCGATCAACTTGATCAGCGTGTCCTCGTCGATCACTCCGCCGCGCGCGGTGTTGACGATATAGGCGTCTTTGCGGATCAGCTTCAGCCGCCGCGCCGACAGCAGATGATAGGTCGCCGGCGTATGCGGACAGTTCACCGAGATGATGTCCATCCGCGCCAGCATCTGATCGAGGCTTTCCCAATATGTCGCGCCGAGTTCTTCGGCGATGCGCGGCGCCACGGGACGGCGGTTGTGATAGTGGATCTGCAGGCCGAAGGCGCGCGCCCGCCGGGCCACGGCCTGGCCGATCCGGCCCATGCCGATGATGCCGAGGCGTTTTCCGCCGATGCGATGGCCGAGCATCCAGGTCGGCGACCAGCCCGGCCAGCTCTTGCCGTCGGTCAGGATCGAGGCGCCCTCGATCAGTCGCCGCGGCACCGCGAGAATCAGCGCCATGGTCATGTCGGCGGTGTCTTCGGTCAGTACCTTCGGCGTGTTGGTCACCGTGATGCCGCGCGCATGCGCCGCCGTGACGTCGATATTGTCGACGCCGTTGCCGAAATTGGCGATCATGCGCAGCTTGCAGTCGGGATCTTTGAGGATCTCTTCGCTGATCATGTCGGTGACGGTCGGCACCAGCACGTCGGCCGTGCGGACCGCATCCGCAATTTGTTCCGCCGTCATCGGCGCATCATCGAGGTTCAGCCTCGCGTCGAAAAGTTCGCGCATCCGGGTCTCGATCGAGTCCGGCAATTTGCGGGTGACGACGACGAGAGGTTTTTTCTTAACCGACATGTCCTGCTCTCATGAGGCTATGGCTTGCCAACCCTTCAGGCCGTCAAAGGCTTCGCCGTTCAGACCTCATTAACCCGGTTGTTCGACACTGCAGACGCCGCGCGGTCCCGGTGTCCCGCTGTTTCCTTGGTGGTCTTGGGTTCCCAATACTTACCTCGGATAAGCAAGCGGAAAATCCGGGCGTTCTTGTTCTCGGCGTTCCGTCCTCTCTATCAGAAGGCCGGGCCAAGACAAGAACCCCTCGGAAGTCACAATCCGGGGTGCGACGCAGCAGGGGTTTGGGGTTTTCGGGCGTTAGCGGGCGGTCTCAACTTGAAGAATTTGAGTTGGGAGTATCTCGGCAGGAGACGAGTTGATGGCGTTGGGGCGTTTCTGTTCGGTGGCGGTGCTGGCGGGGTGCTGGCTTCTTGCATCGGTCAGCACCGGGTTTTCGGCCAAGGATTCGGCCATCACCACGAGCGGCCTGCCGGTGCCGCGATATGTCAGCCTCAAATCCGACCATGTGAATGTCCGGGCCGGTCCGACCAAGGACAACGACGTCGCCTGGATCTATACCCGTTCGGGCCTGCCGGTCGAAGTAACAGCCGAATTCGAGAACTGGCGCCGCGTGCGCGATTCCGAAGGCGCCGAGGGCTGGGTCTATCATTCCCTGCTGTCCGGCCGCCGAACCGCGGTCGTCACCATGAAGACCAAGGACGATCTTGCCTCGCTCTACGATCGGCCCGATCCGACCAGTGCGGTAGCGGCCCGCCTGCAGGCCGGCGTCGTCGCACAAGTCAAGAAATGCACCAATGGCTGGTGCCGAGTGATTGGCAACGGCTTTGACGGCTGGATCGAGCAGCAAAGGCTGTGGGGCGTCTATGCCGACGAGAAGGTGGATTGATATCTTCGGTCGTCCCTGCGAACGCAGGGACCTATACGCAGCGGCCTCTCTGAGAGGCGAGCCGGCAGACGCCTTCCCAAAACAACAAGCATTTGTGGTTATGGGTCCCTGCGTTCGCACTAGCTGATTCACACATCTTTGAGGGTTTCCCACGCCGCCGCCATGCCCAAGAAGTACTGGAGGCCATGCCGCATGGTGATGGGGCCCGGTTTGGTGCGTGGGTATCCGTCCCACCCGCCGAGGCGA
>NZ_JAACFS010000034.1 GCF_029051645.1 Bradyrhizobium sp. CSA112 | reverse complement strand
AAGGAAAAAATGGTCGTTCGCATCGCGCTCGCCCGAAAACTCCTCGTCCGCCTCAACGCAAAAGCACGCGACGCGCGTGCCCAATACGCCAATGCAACTTGACAAACCAGATAGTCGCTCACCCGGATCGCAAGCGCGATCCGACCTCTCCCCGCAAGCGGGGCGAGGTAAGAAACCTCACACCTCAATCCCCATCCGCACCAGAATACGCTCGGCGCTGTCGTTCCAGACGTCCATCTTCACGATCTGGCCGCCCCTGACCACGAAGCGGTCGACGTAGCGGTTGCCTTCGAACGGCGTGCCGTCGATCCATTCGCCGTAGAGCGTGCCGATGCTGTAGACGACGGTCTCCTCCGCGCCCGGGCAGACGTCGAAGCGGTCCATCTTCTTCTTGACCCAGCGATAGCGCCGCGCGTTGAAGCCGGTCGGGCCGCGGGGATGGTCGAACTCCCGGCCGCCGGTAAAAGTGATGATGGTGCCGGGCTTCATGTAGGCGGCGGCCGCCTCGGGGTCCGGGATCATCGAAGCCGTAAGGTAGGCCTCGACCACCTCGGCGTCGGACATTCCCTTCTCGGCTTTGGCGGCAACAGACATGGCGATTTCTCCTGACCGGAGAATATTACAATCCGGCCTCCCAATTGCATGCACATATTTTGAACAATTTGGCCTGTGAACTGCACACAATCTGGAGCTGCCGCGCAGCCATCGATCCGCTAGGTTCGGGATAACATTCACCCAACCCGATCCGATGACCACGAAAACCGCCTTCGACCTGATCTTCCGCAACGCCAGAACCAGGTCCTCAGCCATCCCGGTCGATATCGGCGTCGCCGGCGGACGTATCATCGCCATCGAACCCCGCCTCGCCTGCGAGGCGGCCGAGATCGATGTCGGCGGCAAACTGGCCCTGCCCGGTTTCGTCGATACGCATATTCACCTCGACAAGGCCTGCCTGCTCGGCCGTTGCGGGCACGACCATGGCAGCGTCGGCGAGGCGATCGCCGCGGTCGCGGCGATGAAGCGCGATTTCACGGTGGAAGACGTCTATGCGCGCGGGGCGCGGGTGATCGAGCGCGCCATCGTGCACGGCACCACGCGGATGCGCACCCATGTGGAGATCGATCCGCGCATAGGCTTGCGCGGCTTCGAGGCGGTCAAGGCGCTGAAGCGCGACTATGCCTGGGCGATCGACCTCTCGATCTGTACATTTCCGCAGGAAGGCCTGACCAACGACCCCGGCGCCGAGGAACTGCTGATTGCGGCCCTGCGCGACGGCGGCGAAGCGATCGGCGGCTGTCCCTACATGGACACCAACCCGAACGCGCATCTCGAAAGAGTTTTCGACCTCGCGCAGGAATTCGATGTCGATATCGATCTGCACCTCGACTTCGATCTCGATCCGTCCTGGTGGCATCTCGAAGAGGTCTGCCGGCAGGCTGAGCGGCGCAATTACCAGGGCCGCGTTGCGATCGGCCATGCGACGAAACTGTCCGCGCTGCCGCCGGACCGGCTGAAAGCGGCGACCGAGCGCCTCGCAAAATCCGGCGTCGCCGTGACCGTGCTGCCCGCGACCGACCTCTATTTGATGGGCCGCGACGCCACGCATAATGCGCCGCGCGGGCTGACGATGGCGCACAAGCTCGTCGAAAACGGCGTCGTGTGTTCGGTCGCAACCAACAATGTGCTGAATCCGTTCACGCCGTTCGGCGACGCCTCGCTGCTACGGATGGCGAACTTCTACGCGAATGTCGCGCACGCCGGCATCAGCGAGTTCGACGCCTGCCTCGACCTCGTCACCGAGTTGCCGGCGCGGCTGATGAACTTGCGGGATTACGGCATCGCGCCGGGCAACCCGGCCGATCTGATCATCCTCGATACGGATAGTGGCCGCAATGCAATTGCGGAACTGCCCGATATGCTGATGGGATTCAAGAACGGGCGGCAGGTGTTCGAGCGGCGGAGGCCGACGCTGTTTGCTCCGTAGATTGATGCGCCGCACCGTCGGCGGCTTCATCCTTCGAGACGGCGCTTTCGCGCCTCCTCAGGATGAGGTCTGAGACCGTCAGGTCTAAGACCCTCGTGGTGAGGAGCGCGGCAAAGCCGCGCGTCTCGAACCATGCAGGTCGTACTCTGCCTTATGCGCCGCCCTGCGATTGACGTCCTCGCCAATCCATTGTTGTTATCGGCCAACGACAACAAACATCCGGGGCAGGAAATCATGAAAAAGGCAACCCAGATAAGAAGCGTCGAAACGCTCGCCTGCGACGCCGGCTGGCGGAACTACCACTTCGTCAAGATCATGACCGAGGACGGCATCGTCGGCTGGAGCGAGTATGACGAGGGCTTTGGTGCTCCGGGCGTCACCGCGGCGATCGAGCGTCTCGGGGCGCGCGTGGTCGGCAAGAACGCGTTCCAGCATGAGCGGATCTACGCGGAGCTGTTTGCCGCGACGCGGCCGGCCGCCGGCGGCGTGGTGGCGCTGGCGCTCGGCGCCATCGAGAACGCGCTGCTCGACGTCAAGGCCAAGGCGCTGGGCGTGCCCTGCTACGAACTGCTCGGCGGCAAGATCCGCGACCGTATCCGGGTCTACTGGTCGCACTGCGCGACCTGGCGCATCAACCATCCCGACTGGTTCAAGCCGGCCATCACCGGCCTCGACGGCGTCAAGTCGATCGGCAACGAGGTGCGCGAGAAGGGCTTTACGGCGATGAAGACCAACATCTTCGTCTATACCGACGGCAAGCCGCAGGGCTGGCGGCCAGGCTTCGGCTCGCCGTTCGAGCCCGAGATCAACGTCGATCGCAAGGTGCTGCGTAACCTCTGCATGCATCTGGAGGCGATCCGCGACGGTGCCGGGCCTGACGTCGACCTGCTGCTCGACCTCAACTTCAACGCCAAGACGGAAGGGTATCTGAAGATACTCCGCGCCATCAAGGATATGGATTTGTTCTGGGTCGAGATCGACACCTTCAATCCGCAGGCGCTGGGTTACATCCGCCGCCAGAGTCCGCACCCGGTCTCATCCTGCGAGACACTGCTGGGCCTGCGCGAATTCCTGCCTTACTTCAACGAACAGGCAATGGATATCGCGATCATCGACACGCCCTGGAACGGGGTATGGCAATCGATGAAGATTGCCGCCGCCGCGGAGCATTTTGAGGTCAACGTCGCCCCGCATAATTTCTACGGCCACCTCTGCACCATGCAGAACGCGCATTTCTCGGCCGCGGTGCCTAACCTGCGCATCATGGAGACCGACATCGATCGTCTCGCATGGGATCATGAGCTGTTTACGCATGTGCCCGAGATCGTCGACGGCCACCTGGTGATGCCGGATCGTCCGGGCTGGGGCACCGAGCCCAACGAGGAAGGCCTGCGCGCCCATCCGCCGAAGAGCAAGGGTGGGCTGTTGAATTACGGGCAGAAGAAATAGGCTCGCTCCGCGCTGACGCTTTGTAGGGTGGGCAAGGCAAAGCGTGCCCACCATTCCTAACGACGCGCGTGGATAGATGGTGGGCACGGCGCAAATGCGCCTTTGCCATCCTATGCGCTGGCAGACCTCATCCTGAGGAGCGCGTCTTCGCGCGTCTCGAAGGATGAATGGCACCAGCCGGCCTCATGGTTCGAGACGGCGCGGAGCCTGTCATCGGGCCGCGCTACGCGCGGACCCGTTGGCGCCTCCCCACCATGAGGGTTTTAGTGATTGTTGCGCTCGTTGGGCGCAGCGGACGGGTCGCTTCACCCCACATTCTGCGATCACTTATCGCCCGGCACGCCCAGAAACGCGCTCTCGACTACGTCGCCGATCGGCTGCCAGGAATTGCCGTCGAACTGCACCAGCCGCATCTGCTCGATCGGATGGAAGTCGGCCGGCCCGGTGGTCATCGCAATTCCCGGAAGCGCTATCGGGCTTTGCTAATTCCTAAGGGACGCCGCCTGCCGCATGATGTTCTCGCGCGACAGGTCATCGCCGCACTGGGTCAACACCTGAACTAGGGTGGCCGCCGCCGCATAGCCGAAGATGGCGTTGCCATCTTCCTTGTCACCATCAGGGTAATATTTGTCCATGAACGCCAGCCAGTCCTTGATGGCGGGATCTTCCTTCCAGGTAGTATCGCTGGCATCCTTCAGGAACGAGGTCGAGATCACCCCGACGGAATTCTGAAGTCCCGCCGGTCTCAGCGCGTTCGCGATCGAAGCTGCCGCATTGACCAGCAACAACTGTGGATGCCAACCCAGCTCGGCCGCCCTGCGGATCGCACGCGCCGAGATCGGCGGTGCGCAATTGAGCACGAGCACTTCAGCACCGGAGTTCTTGAGGATGTCAACCTGGGTATCGATTGACATGTCCGCTTCGATGGCGATGTCTGCCACGATCATGTTGGCGGTAAGGCCGAGCCCCTCCTGCAATCCCCGGAAGAGGTCACGACCAAACTGATCGTTCTGCCAGAGCACGGCGATCTTCCTGCTCGGATAGGTGGCCTGGATGTAATTGGCATAAATCCGCCCTTCGGCCCGGAACGTCGGCTGCCAGCCCATAGTCCAGGGAAATCGCTTCGGATGCGCCCACTCCTCGTCGCCGGAGGCGACAAAGAGCTGGGGGATACTTCTCTCATTGAGATAGGTTCGCGTTGCCAGATTGCTCGGCGTGCCGAACGATCCGAACATCAGGTGCACGCGCTCCTGCTCGACCAGTTCACTTGTGTGCTCGACCGCCGTTCTCGGATTGGAGCTGTCGTCGCGCGAGATGAATTTGATCTTGCGCCCGTTGATGCCGCCGCGCTCGTTGATCATGTCGAAATAGGCGGCTTCAGCCCTGCCGATCGAAGCGAACGCGGCCAACGGCCCCGTATAGGGCATGATGTTGCCGATGCGGATTTCGGTATCCGTCACGCCGGCAGCGCGGGCCGGCTGCACTGCGGCCAAAATCGATGCCAACAAAAACGCGGCGAAGAAGGCTGGTGAAAGCCATTTTATTCTTGTTTTCATCAACGCGGCCCTCGAACCCGAGCTGTTCAGAGCTCGTGACGCCACCCAACGATGACGATGATAGCGCGGGAGTTCAGGTTGTTAAAATGAAATGTTGGCGGCGCGGCATTGCCACGCCAAATGGGTCGCCAGTCTTCATAAAATGAGACGTTGCGGTTCAGGCGTGTTTGATGTCCGATATACCCTCAGCAGCGGCACGAATTCGAACATCGCTGGATATCCGATTTGCATCTAAGCAGTGTGTGGCAAGGAGGTCGAGGCATGAGGATAACAATCGTAGCTTTGGGAGCGGCCTTGGTCCTGTGTAACCTGGGCACGTTTGGTACCCCAGCGCATGCGCAGACGGCCCAAGTCGTTCGTGAACCACGGGAAAGGCCCATCATCAGGGTGCCCATCGTAAGGCCAACTCCCTACTGGGATTACAATATCGTTCCACGATATCGTTATCGCCCTGAGGACGACCGGGTCGATCCATGCGGCGGGCCCGTAGTGCCAGTGATACGCGAAGGGCCTCAAGAGGCAACGGTTCCGTTGTGGCTGGCGAACGAATTGGGTCTTGGCCGTGTGCATGGTCGAGATTGGCCGTGTAGGGGTCGAAATCGGTAATGCACCGATTGAGCAGCAACGTAGCCCGTAGGATGGGTGGAGCGCAGCGATACCCATCAATGACAACGCACAAAGTTGATGGGTATCGCTTCGCTCCGCCCATCCTACATGTCAGCGTAGCGCGATATCCAGCCAGCCCAACGCATTGACCGTGACGCGGTCGCCGGTGTCGACGAGCACGGTCGTGGTCTCGGCTTCGATGATTGCAGGGCCGGTCAAAGTGTGCCCGGGCCGCAGCTCATCGAGCGCATAGACAGGGACTTCGCACCAGCCGCCGAAGAAGGCCTGCCGCCGGTTGCGTGGCGCACAGGCGCTGGACGCCGCGTCCTCCCGCGCGCCCTCGTCTTGCCGCGCGACCTCGCCGACGGCGGCGACGCGGGCGTTGACGAAGACGACTTCCTGGCCGCGCGAGGCGTAGGTGTATAATTCCTCGTGCCTGAGGTGAAAGCGGTCCTCGATGCGGTCGACGAGATCGGCGGCGGTCCAGTCGAGGCCGTCGAGCGATACGTCGATCTCAAAGATCTGCTCGCCGTAGCGCATCTCGGCGGAGCGCTCGATTGAAACGGGGCCGTTGAACCATGAGCGCAGCCGGCCGGCGGCCTGCTGTTCCAGCCCGGCGAACAGCCCGCGCACTTCATCGGCGGTGATGCGCGCGCCGGCGCCGTAATGCGTGCGGCTGACCTCGTAGCGGAGATCGCTGGTCAGCATGCCCCAGGCCGACAGCACCGAGGCCACCGTCGGCACGATGATGCGCTTGATCTCGAGTTCGCGCGCCACTTCCGCCGCGTGCAGGCCGGCTGCGCCGCCGAAACTGAGCAGCGCAAATTTGCGGGGATCAACGCCGCGGCGCAGCGTCATCAGGCGAATGCCGTCGGCCATGTTCAGATTGATCATGCGGTAGATGCCAGCGGCGGCCTCGACGCGCGACAGCTCCATCGATTTCGCGATGCGGTCGACCGCGGCTTCCGACGCCGCACGGTCGAGCGGGCGCTTGCCGCCCATGAAGGCTGCGGCATCGAGATAGCCGAGCACGACATTGGCGTCGGTGACGGTCGCGGCCAAGCCGCCATTGCCATAGCAGGCCGGGCCCGGCACCGAGCCTGCGCTCTCCGGCCCCACCCGCAGCGTGCGGCCGGCATCGACGCTGGCGATCGAGCCGCCGCCTGCGGCGATGCTCGCAATGTCAAGGCTCCGCAACGCGATGCGCTGGCCGGCCAGCATGCCGTCGGCGGAGAGCGACGCCTGCCCGCCCGAGATCAGCGAGATGTCGGTCGAGGTGCCGCCCATGTCGAACGGCACGAGGTCGGGAATGCCGACCAGCTCAGAACAGCGCCGGCCACCGGACATGCCGCCCGCGGGTCCCGACAGCACCGTGCCTGCGGCAAGCCGCGAGGCTTCCTCGACCGGGGCCATGCCGCCATGCGACAGCACGACAAACAGACTGCCCTTGAAGCCGGCTTCCGTGAGACTCGCTTCGAGATTGGTCAGATAGCGCTGCACGATCGGCTCGACATAAGCGTTCACGATCGTGGTCGAGACGCGCTCATACTCCTTGATTTGCGGCAGCACGTCGCTGGAGCGCGAGATGCTGATGTCAGGCAGCGCCTGCTTCAGCCGCTCGACGGCCGCGAGTTCATGCACTGGATTGAGATAGGAATGGAGGAAGCACACCGCGACCGAGGTCGCGCCTGATCTCCTGATACCGGCAATCGCGTCGTCGAGCGATTTTGGATCGAGCGGAGTCAGGACTTCACCATTGGCCCTGAGCCGCTCCGTGACGCCGAAGCGCCGTTCGCGCGGCACCAGCGGTTCCGGCGGCGGCGAACGCAAATCGTAGCGATCCGGCTTGAGACCCTCGCGCATCTCGATGACGTCGCGATGGCCTTCGGTGGTCAAGAGCGCGACCTTTGCGCCTTTGCGCTCCAACAGCGCATTGGTGGCAACCGTTGTGCCGTGAACCAGCCGGTCGGTCGAGGCCAGCATTTCCGCGCGCGTGACGTTCAGCCGCCGCGCTAGTTCTTCCAGGCCCGTCATCACGCCGAGCGATTGATCCGCCGGTGTCGATGGCGATTTTGCAAATATCGTCCGCCCACTCTCGTCCGTGGCCACGAGATCGGTGTAGGTCCCGCCGACGTCAACGCCTATTCTGAACATCATGAGGACGCCTGCTCCGCCGCGACATCAGTCAGGGCCTGCTCGCGGTCGCGCCGGCGCGCTTCCGCCGATCGTTTGTCAGGCGGACCCCAGCCGCCGCCGCCCGAGGAACGGATCTCAAGGCAATCGCCGGGCCGCAGCTCGATGCCGACTTCCTTGGTACGCAGCACGCGCGGCTCGCAACCTTCGGAGAGCAGACGATAGTGATGCGGCTTGCCGTCCTCGCCGCCGAGCATCCCGCAGGGACCGTGCCGCGCGCCGTCGCCCGCGGTGTTGCCTTTCGCGATCTTTTCAGTTTCCAGCACCAGATCGAGCGACACACCGAGGCCGCCGCGATGCTGGCCGTCGCCGCCGGAGCCGGGGCGGAATTCGTGGCGGCGGAAATGCAGCGGGAAACGCACTTCGGCGACCTCTAAGCTGCCGAACTTCAGCCCGCCGACCGAATGCCACTCTCCGATCGACGACCAGCCGTCGCCGCCCGACGACGCGCCGCCGCCGGGCCGCGCCTGGAACAGGTGCCAGATGAAATTCTTTCCCGTGCGCGGGTCCTCGCCCTGGATCGCGATCCGGAATCGGCGGCTCCAGCCGGCCATCGCGCGTTCCGGGCACGACGCCGACAGCGCCTTCACGATGGCTTCTACGATTTCATTCGAGGGATGGCTGGTGCACAGCGTCACCGGCCGGCCCGGATCGGCCCACACCACCGTGCCCTGTTTTGCAACGACCTTCAGCGGGCGCAGCGCGCCGGTGTTTTTGGGAATCTCGGCGTCGATCAGATAGGCAAAGGCCATCGCCACCGCCGCCTGCATGTTGGCATGCGAGGAATTTACAAAGCTGGTCGACTGCGGATCGGAGTCGGAGAGGTCGACCTCGACGTCGCTGCCCTTCTTGGTGACCTTGGCAGCGATGCGGAGGTCCGTGCGGCCGTGGCCGTCGTCGTCGAGAAACGCCTCGCCGTGGAACACGCCGTCCTTCCATGTCGAGACGACAGCCCGCGTCTGCTGCTCCGTCGCATCGAGGATCGCTTCCATGGCGGCTTCCACCACCGGCGCGCCGAATTCGGCAAACAGCCGCGACAGCCGCCGCTCGCCGAGATGCGCCGCGCCGAGCATCGCCGCGAGGTCGCCGCGGAATTCGCGGGGGTTGCGGATATTCAGCGCCAATAGATCGAGCAGATCGTCCCGCAGTCTGCCGGCCTCATAAAGCTTGATCGGCGGGACGCGCAGGCCTTCCTGATAGATCTCGGTGGCGGCGGGATTATAGGCGCCGTGGGTGGCGCCGCCGATGTCGCTCTGATGGGCGCGCACGATGGTCCAGAGCAGCCGCTTGTCCCCGGCAAAGACCGGGACGAAGGCGGTCAAGTCAGGAAGATGGCTCCCGCCGTAATAGGGATCGTTGAGCAGGATGACGTCGCCTTGCCTCACGTCCTTGAACCGCTCCTCGACCGCGAGCGTCGCCCATGGCAGCGCGCCCACATGGACAGGTAAGTGATCCGCCTGTGCGATCAGTCGTGCGCTCGTGTCGCAGATCGCCAGCGAGAAATCGCGGCTGGAATTGAGGATCTGCGAATAGGAGGTGCGAAGCATCGCCTCGCCCATCTCTTTCACGATCGAACTGAGGCGGTGCTGGACGACGGAGCGCGTGATGGGATCGATCTTGGCGGACATTCGGTGCCGTTTGTTATTGGTTTCGTAGGATGGGTGCAGCGAAGCGATACCCATCACTATCACGTGCCGTACATGATGGGTATCGCTTGCGCTCCACCCATCCTACGCAACGTCGTTGATCACAACGTCCGTGCGACTTCCTGAAGCGCGCTCGAAGCCGCATCAATGATCGCATGTATATCGGCATCCGTCATCGGGGTCGACAATGCCATCAAGCCATTTCCCGCGGACAGCACGCCGCGATTGAGCAGCGCGCGGTTGAAAACCGCCTGATGCCGCGCTTCCTCCTCAGTCAAATAGGCCGAGCGATAGTCGCGGATCGGGCGATCGGTGAAATGAATCTTGAGCAGCGAACCCAAGCCCACCGTGCCGCCGGGCACGCCGTGGCGGCGAAACGCGTCGTCGATGCCGGCTCGAACGGCCCGCCCCATCGCATCGAGGCGCGCAAACGCCGCATCGTCGAGCAGCTCCATCGCGGCGATTCCTGCGCGCATCGTCACTGGATTGGCGGAGAACGTGCCGCCATGGGGCAGCGCCGGCTTGCCCGGGCGCGGATCAAACACGGCCATGACGTCCCGGTGGCCGCCGATCGCGCCGACTGGAAAGCCGCCGCCGATGATTTTTCCCAACGTGGTCAGATCAGGATCGATATTCCAGATGCCCTGCGCGCCGCGATAGCCGAGGCGAAAGGTGATGACTTCGTCGAAGATCAGGAGCGCGCCAACCTCGCGTGTGACTTTTCGGAGTGCCTCCAGATAAGCGTGATCCGCCGGCGCGAGCCCGGCGCGGTTCGGCATCGGATCGACCAGCACGCAGGCGAGCCCCTCGCCATGCTCACGGATCAGGCTGACGGCCGCTTCCGTATCGTTGAAGGGAATGGCGACGACGTCAGCCAGCACATTGTCCGGCGTGCCCCTGGCGTAGGCCACCGACACCGGCGCGTTGCGGCCCCAGTCTTCCGGCGTGGGATCGAGGCTCACCTCGGCGTAGTCATAGGAGCCGTGATAGGCGCCCTCGCATTTGGCGATTTTTGGACGGCCGGTATGTGCACGCGCCGCCTTCAGCGCCATCATCACGGCTTCGGTGCCGGAATTGGCGAAACGTATCTGATCGACGGACGGCAGCCGCGAAACCAGGAGCTCGGCAAGATCAACCTCGGATTCTGTCGGCAGGCCGAACGCCGAGCCCAGCGCGAGCTGCGTCGTCGCTGCCTTGATCAATGCGGGATGCGCGTGGCCGTGAATCTGCGAGGTGAAATTGTTGATACAGTCGATGTAGACGTTGCCGTCGAGATCCCAGACCCGGCAGCCCTCGCCGCGCGCGGCGTAGATCGGATAGGGCTTCATGAATACGGTGGTGCGCGTGTTGCCGCCGGGCAGGCTCGCCAGCGCGCGGTCGTACATTTTCTGCGATGACGAGTCCGGATCAGGGTACATGCGGCTGCCTCTTCGTAGGATGGATAGAGCGTAGCGAAACCCATCACGCTTCGACCGGCAATTGATGGGTATCGCTTACGCTCCACCCATCCTACGTGTACATCAAAAAAACAATCGTCCCGACGATCAAGGTCGCGGCCATGAATAGCAGCACTGCAGGCAGCCCGAAGATGGTTGCCACCACGCCCGTCGTCGATTGCATCAATGCGGCACCGAGGAAAAATGCGAGGTTGATTGCTGACAGCGCCTTGCCGGCATTCTGCGGGCCTGCGAGTTGCCGCGTCATGCCAAAGAGCAGCGGCTGCCTCGATATCGCGATGCCGATCAGGACGAACAGCGCGCCGTCGATCTGTGCCGGCACGGCTTTCACGCCGAGTAGTTCGGACAGCGGATAATGCGGGGCGCCGGCCGCCATCAGGGCGAGCAGCAACGCGGCAAAGGAATGGGTGGCGGCCAGCACTTCGCGGCGATGGCCGATGGTGCGATCGAGAATCCCCATCAGCACCGGTCCTGCGATCAAGGCGAGCGTGAACACGCCAAGCGCATTGCCTGCCTCGATGCGGCCGAGCGCCTTGATCTCCATCAGCCATGGGCCGCCCCACAATCCCCGCAGCACCAGCGAGGCTGCGAGCGACACCAGCGCCAGCGCGATCAGGCCGCGAAGCTGATACGACAGCCCGATGCGCAGCACTTCGGCCATCTGCGACAATGGCGAAGACTGATCGGCGTGCGTGGCCGGTTGTTTCGGAACCAACGCGAATACAGCGATCGCAACCACGGCGCCGAAGCCGGCGGAGATCCAGAATCCCGCGCGCCATCCCCAGAGTTCGACGACGAAGGCCAGCGGGCTCGCCGACAGCAGCATGCCGATATTGCCAATCGACAGGATGATCCCGGACCACAGGCCGAAGCGCGACGCCGACATCTGCTTGGCGGCCAGCGTCATCGGGCACATCAGCATGCCCGACGTGGCCGCGCCGAGCAGGAATTGCCCGAACAGAAACCCCTCCGGCCCGGTGGCGAGCCCGGACGCCAGCGCGCCGACAATGGTTCCGGCCAGGAGGCTCAGTGAAACCGGCCGCACGCCGAACCGATCCATCGCGGCGCCGACCGGAATCTGCGAGGCGGCGAAGGCAAAATGATAGATCGAGGTGAGGCTCGCCAGCGTCTGCGGCGCAGTAGCGAAGTCGGCCGCCATCACGTCAAGGCTGATGGCCGGAATGGTCCGCAGCAGCGTCGACAGCATGTGGCAGCAAGCCAGCGCCATAAGCGCAAAAATCAGGACGCGGATGTTGATATCAGCGTCACCGGCCTTGCCGTCCATGCGTCGTCTCGCCCCAAAAACTGTTTGGGGCGAGGTATCACCAATAGAGTGGGAACGCGAATCCGCCTATCGCGCCGTTCAGTTCCTGTGGAACACCAGTGTCCGCATCTCGATGCTTTCGCGCGGGGCTGCATCGACGGGCGTGGTCGGATCGGTGAAGGCGGTGTGCGGCCCGAACCGCGTGCGGCCGTCGGTTGCGGAATCATAGCACTTCAGCAGCAGCGCCTCGTCGGTCCGCATTTCCGGGATGTAGTACCAGCGATGGTTCGGATTGTATTTCACGGAATAGGTCTCGCCGCTGCGGTTCGGATAGATCAGGTCGGACGCGACGAGATCGCTCGCCTCGACCGTCTGGCCGTCGCACATCGCAAGCGGCGCATCGCGCAACGGCCCCCGGATCGGCCGCCACACATTGATGACCTGCACGCGCCCCTTAAGGAGTTCATCCGCCTCATCGGGAAGATGTTCGCGAACGCGGTTGGCGCCTGATTTGTCTGTCTGGTCGACATGGACGCGCGTCGCCGGCTGGCGCGGTCCGGCGCCCCTGATATCGGCGGCCCCCTCCACGCGCTTGCGCACAGTGTGGTCGAAGATGAAGACGCGATCCGCTTTCAGCGTCGCCTTCAGGAAGGCTTCCACGGCGGGATAGTAGACGTTCTTCACTTCCTTCTCGTCATAGAAATTCCTGACGATGGTGGGGTGGCGGACCAACGCAAAACCTTCGCGGTCCAGAGAAAGGTTGCCGGCGATCAGGCGTGCATCGAAGATCGGGACGTTGTGCGGCTCCGGCAGTGCGGTCGATTTGGGTTCGCCCGGCGGCGGATCGAAGGCGTAGGTGCGCGGCTTTCCCGCCGTCGGCGCGAGATAGTTCAGCTCGGCCGTGACGAAGGGGAGCGATTCGAGTTTTGCTTGCTGCAGGCCCATGGTGGTCTCCTGGACTCCATTGTTTGTTCTGTTTGATTTTGGCCCGGCCGCCGAGCCCCACAAGCCCGCGGCGAAAATAGCAACGATGCCATTCCCGGTGGCGGCAGACAGGAAAAATCCTTGTCTAAAGCGCCTTCCGAACCGGATAGTATTTCCGGCATTCACGGGATCGTCATCGACCGCGATCGGGAGAACAACATGCAAGTCACGATGAAGGACAGAGTCGCCGTCGTCACCGGCGGCAGCAAGGGGATTGGGCTCGCGGTTGCAAGGCAGTTCGCCGCCTCCGAGGCCAAAGTGGCGATCCTCGCGCGCGGCGCGGCCGATCTGAAGGCGGCTCGGGAACAACTCGCCAAGGACGGCATCGCGGTCCGTGACTATATCTGCGACGTCTCGAAGGCATCAGATATTGCAAGCGCCCACGAGAAGATTGTCGCCGATCTCGGCCCGGTCGACATCCTCATCAACAATGCGGGAACGGCACGGACGATGGCGTTCGAGAACATCTCCGACGAGGCCTGGCAGGAAGATCTCGACCTCAAACTGTTTGCGGCGATCCGCTTCAGCCGGCTGGTCTGGCCGGGCATGAAGGCGCGCAAATGGGGCCGCATCATCAACGTGCTTAATACCTACGCCAAGGCGCCGGCGGCGTCTTCGGCGCCGACCTCGGTCTCGCGGGCGGCCGGCATGGCCCTGACCAAGGTGATGGCGAGCGAAGGCGGCGAGCACAACATCCTGGTCAATGCCATGCTGGTCGGCCTGATCATGAGCGATCAATGGGTGAAGCGGCACGCCGCGCAGGCGCCGGACATGGACTTCGAGCTGTTTGCCGACAACCTCGCCAAGGGCACCCCGCTGGGGCGCATCGGCACGGCGGAGGAATTCGCCAACCTGGCCTGCTTCCTCGCCTCCGACCAGGGCTCGTTCATCACCGGCACCGCCATCAATGTCGACGGCGGCCGTTCGCCGGTGGTGTAGTGACTAGATGCGGCCGCATCTTCTCCCTCGCCCCGCTCTTGCGGGGATGACGACCTGTGGCGGGATGACTTGCACGAACTCTCTCCCCACGTCGTCCCTGCGAACGCAGGGACCCATAACCACAGGCCTTCGTTTGGAAGGACGGCGTCTGCCACGGCGCCACAAGAGAAATCACGCGGTATGGGTCCCTGCGTTCGCAGGGACGACAGCGCGAGGTGAAGAAAACAAAAAGGCCCCCGTCGCCGGGGGCCTTTTCGCTTTTCTTAAACCGCGTCCTTGGCGGCCTTGACCGGGCGGGCCCGGACGATCTTGCGGGCCGGCTTGGCCTTGAACATCATTTCCTCGCCCGTGAAGGGGTTGGTGCCCTTCCGGGCCTTGGTCGCGGGCTTCTTGACCACGACGAACTTCGCGAAGCCGGGGACGAGGAATACCCCGTTCTTCTTGAGCTCCTTGTGGCCAACGTCAACGAGCGTGTCCATCACGTTCTTGACTTCCTTCTTCGAAACTTCGGTGGTGGTCGCGATCTTCTCGATCAGCTGCGACTTAGACATTTGGGTAGCCATGGTTGCTCCATTGATTCTGGCACAGGCGACGATATGGCGGAAACCGCCTAAAAAACAGGGTTTCCGACATTCTGCACAGCTATCTCGCTAGTCGAGTTGCACTGATTCGTCCAATTTTGGCTGGTTTTTTGGCCTCCGGAGCCGCCGGACCCTGTTTTTAAGGGCTTTGAGGCACCTTATCCGGGCGCTTTCCCGGCAATCTCAGACTGCGCCCCTCCCTCAGCCTCTATTCTGGCGAGCCCAGATCTTTGCCCCCGGTGCACCAGAATGAGCAGGCTGAACAGGCGGTGAGCACGTTGTTTTCAGAAAGGATTTTCCGCTTCGCCCCGCGATTAGAAAATGACTCGCGTTCGCCTTCCAGCGTAACATCGGTCTCAAGGCGGACGTCTGAATGGTCCGCCATCAATTCTGAATGGTCCGCCATCAATATTGTGTTCGGAGACTTCGCATGGATTTGACGCGCCTTGAGATCAATCGCCGCACCGCGCTGCTGACGTCGGCGGCCATCGCGGCCAACGTGATCAATCCGATGCAGGCCTTTGCGCAGGAAACGCCGCGCAAGGGCGGCGTGTTCAATGTCCATTACGGCGCCGAGCAGCGCCAGCTCAATCCGAGCATTCAGGCTTCCACCGGCGTCTACATTATCGGCGGCAAGATCCAGGAAAACCTCGTCGATCTCGACGCCAACGGCCAGCCGGTCGGCGTGCTCGCCGAAAGCTGGGAAGCCACCCCCGACGGCAAGACGGTGATCTTCAAGCTGCGCCAGGGCATCACCTGGCACGACGGCAAGCCGTTCACCTCGGCCGACGTCGAATTCACCGCCATGAACATGTGGAAGAAGATCCTCAACTACGGATCGACGCTGCAGCTCTTCCTGACCGCGGTCGAAACGCCTGACGCGCATACCGCAATCTTCAAGTATGAGCGGCCGATGCCGCTGAACCTTCTGCTGCGCGCCCTGCCCGACCTCGGCTATGTCTCGGCCAAGCACCTCTATGAGAGCGGCGATATCCGCCAGAACCCGACCAACCTCGCGCCCGTCGGCACCGGTCCGTTCAAGTTCGTCAAATATGAGCGCGGGCAATATGTCATCGCCGACCGCAACGAGAATTACTGGCGGCCCAACGCGCCCTATCTCGACCGCATCGTCTGGCGCGTGATCACCGACCGCGCTGCCGCCGCCGCACAGATGGAAGCCGGCGAGCTGCACTACTCGCCGTATTCCGGGCTGACGATCTCGGACCTCGCGCGGCTCGGCAAGGACAAGCGCTTCATCGTTTCCACCAAGGGCAATGAAGGCAACGCCCGCACCAACACGCTCGAGTTCAACTTTCGCCGCAAGGAATTGTCCGACATCAAGGTTCGCCGCGCGATCGCGCATGCGATCAACGTGCCGTTCTTCATCGACAATTTCCTCGGCGATTTCGCAAAACTCGGCACAGGGCCGATCCCCTCGACCTCGGCCGATTTCTACCCGGGTGCGAACACACCGCAATATCCTTACGACAAGGCCAAGGCGGCCGCGCTACTCGACGAAGCCGGCTTCAAGGCGGGCCGCGGCGGCACGCGCTTCTCGCTGAAGCTATTGCCCGCCCCCTGGGGCGAGGACATCTCGCTGTGGTCGACCTTCATCCAGCAATCGCTCGGCGAGATCGGCATTCCCGTCGAGATCGTGCGTAACGATGGCGGCGGCTTCCTCAAGCAGGTCTATGACGAGCACGCTTTCGATATCGCCACCGGCTGGCATCAATACCGCAACGATCCCGCCGTCTCGACCACGGTCTGGTATCGCTCCGGCCAGCCAAAGGGCGCGCCCTGGACCAATCAATGGGGCTGGGAGGACAAGAACGTCGACAAGACCATCGATGATGCCGCGACCGAAGTCGATCCGGCCAAGCGCAAGGCGCTCTATGCCCAGTTCGTCAAGGAGGTGAATACCGAGCTGCCGGTCTGGATGCCGATCGAGCAGATTTTCGTCACCACGATTACGGCAAAGGCGCGCAACCATTCCAATACGCCGCGTTGGGGCTCGACGAGTTGGCACGATCTTTGGCTTTCGGCTTAAGCCGATATCCGCCAGGATAGGTCCATGCGCATCCTCGGCCTTGCGGGGCGGCGGCTCGCCGCCTCGATCCCGACCCTTATCCTTATCCTGATCGGCGTGTTTCTGCTGCTGCAGTTCGCGCCGGGCGACACCGTCGACGCCATGATGGCGCAGATGGGCGGCGGCGACGCTGCAACCGCCAAGGAGCTGCGCAAATTCTACGGGCTCGACCTCTCGATCCCGGCCCAGCTCGGCAACTACCTCTGGCGCCTGGTGCGGCTCGATCTCGGCTTCTCTTCGATCTACGGCAAGCCGGTATCCTCGGTCATTATCGAGCGGCTGCCGCCGACCATCCTGTTGATGACCGCGTCGCTGTCCTTTGCGTTCTTCTTCGGCCTCGTGTTCGGCGTGATCGCCGCCCGCGGCGTCAACCGCTGGCCGGATACGCTGATCTCCACCCTGGGCCTGATCTTCTATGCAACGCCCTCGTTCTGGTTCGGGCTGATGGCGATCGTGGTGTTCTCGGTTTACCTGCAGTGGCTGCCGCCGGGCGGCTTCGAGGATATCGGAACGGTGCGGACCGGCATCTGGCGCGTGCTGGATATCGCGAGCCATCTGGTGCTGCCGACGCTGACGCTCGGGCTGATCTTCCTCGCGATTTACTTACGCATCATGCGCGCGTCGATGCTGGAAGTGCTCAACCTCGACTACGTCCGCACCGCGCGCGCCAAGGGGCTGGACGAGACCCGCGTGGTGACGCGGCACGTGCTCCGCAACGCCCTGCTGCCGATGGTGACACTGATCGGGCTGCAGGCCGGCACCATGCTCGGCGGATCGGTAGTCGTCGAGAGCGTATTCTCGCTGCCGGGGCTTGGGCGGCTCGCCTATGAATCGGTGGTGCAGCGCGACCTCAATACGCTGCTCGGCATCGTGTTCGTCTCGGCGCTGCTCGTGATATCAGTGAACTTCGTGGTCGACCTCATTTATGCGCGGCTCGATCCGCGCATCACGGCGGGAGGCTGACGCCATGGATGCGGTCAAGCGCTATTTCCGAAGCCCCGCCGCGGTCGCCGGCCTGATTCTTCTGTTGATCGTGATCGCGATGGCGGTCTCGGCCGGCTGGCTCTATCCGCGCGATCCGCTGGCGCTCGCCGGCCGGCCGCTGGTCTGGCCGTTCTCCAATCCGCGTTTCCTGCTCGGCACTGACAATTCCGGACGCGATATCGCCGCGCAGATCTTTTATGGCGCGCGGATATCGCTTTTGATCGGCGGCGTCGCCACCGCGATCGCGATCCTGATCGGGATCCTCGTCGGCGCCTTCGCCGGCTATTACGGCGGCTGGGTCGATAATGTCTTGATGCGGATCACGGAAGCGTTTCAGACCCTGCCGAATTTCGTGCTGCTGCTGGTGCTGGTCGCGGTGTTCGGCTCGACGCTGACGACCGTCACCATCGCGGTCGGCGTGGTATCATGGCCGGCGCCGGCGCGGCTGACCCGCGCGGAGTTCCTGTCCTTGCGGAACCGCGAATTCGTCCAGGCCGGGCGCACGCTCGGCATGAAAAACATCCAGCTCATCTTTGGCGAGATCCTGCCCAATGCGCTGCCGCCGGTCATCGTCTATGCCAGCGTTGTGATGGCGGTCGCGATCCTGCTTGAAAGCGCTCTCGCTTTCCTGCGGCTCTCCGATCCCAACGTGGCATCATGGGGCAACCTGATCGGCCTCGGCCGCGACGTGCTGCGGGTGCAGTGGTACGTCTCGGCGATCCCTGGCATCGCCATCCTCGTCACCGTGCTCGCGGTGTCGCTGGTCGGTCAAGGCCTCAACGACGCGCTCAACCCGAGGCTCAAGGGCCGATGAGCGGGAAAGAAACCATCCTCTCGCTCGATCGCCTGGGTGTCCGCCTGCCCCGCGGCGCCGACCGGACGCATGCGCTCAGGGATGTGTCGCTGGAGATCGCTTCCAACGAAATCCTCTGCGTGGTCGGCGAATCCGGCTCCGGCAAGTCGATGATGGCGAATGCCGTCATGCGGCTGTTGCCCAATGAGGTGACGATCGGCAGCGGGCGGGTGATGTTCGAGGGCCGCGACCTCTGCGCGGCATCTGTTGCTGAAATGCGCGAAGTGCGCGGCGCCGGTATTGCGATGATCTTCCAGGAGCCGATGACGGCGCTCAACCCGCTCCGCACCATCGGCGACCAGATCGCCGAAATGTTTTCGATCCACACCGGATTGTCGAAAGCCGAGATCAATACGCGGGTGCTGGCGCTGCTGGCGGACGTCCGCATTCCAGATCCCAAGGTTGCGGCAAGGGCTTATCCGCATGAGCTCTCCGGCGGCCAGCGCCAGCGCGCCATGATCGCGATGGCGCTGGCGCTCGATCCAAAGCTGCTGATCGCAGACGAGCCGACGACGGCGCTCGACGTCACAACGCAGGCGCAGATCTTGAAACTGATCCGTGACCTGCAGCAGCGCCGCAAGACCGCCGTCATGTTCATCACCCATGATTTCGGCGTGGTCGCCGAGATCGCCGATCGCGTGGGGGTGATGCAGCACGGCGTCATCGTCGAACAGGGCACGGCTTCAGACGTTCTGCACCACCCGCAGCATGCCTATACCAAACAGCTCATCGCCGCCGTCCCGCCGCTGAAGGCACCGCCGCCGCGCGCACTCGCGGCCGACAACATCCTGACGATCACGGATGTCTCGAAGACTTACCGCACCGGCGGCTTTTTGGGGCGCGGCGCGCGGGTGACGCCGGCCGTCAAAAACGTGTCGCTCAACCTGCCGCGCGGCGCCACGCTCGGCATCGTCGGCGAGTCCGGCTCCGGCAAATCCACGCTGGCGCGCTGCATCGTGCGGCTGATCGATCCGGATGCCGGATCGATCGTGCTCGATGGCAGCGACTGGGCGAAGATGCCGCGCGAAGAAGTCCGCCGCGAGACGCGCCATATCCAGATGGTGTTTCAGGACCCATTCGCGTCCCTCAATCCGCGCCGCAAGGCGGCCGAACTGGTGGCGCAAGGCCCGATCGTGCACGGCACGCCGCGGGCGGAAGCGATTGCGGATGCGAAGGAGCTGTTTTCGCTGGTCGGGCTCGATCCTTCCTCCGCCGACCGCTATCCGCATGAATTCTCCGGCGGCCAGCGCCAGCGCATCGGGCTGGCACGGGCGCTGGCGCTGAAGCCGGAAGTGCTGGTGGCGGACGAGCCGGTGTCGGCGCTCGACGTCTCCGTGCAGGCGCAGGTGCTGAAGCTACTCGCCGAACTGCGCGCGCGGCTCGGGCTTTCCATCGTGTTCATCACACATGACCTGCGCGTTGCCGCGCAAATCTGCGACCTCGTCGCCGTGATGAAGGATGGCGCGGTGGTGGAGCACGGACTGGCGGGCGAGGTCTTCGGCAACCCGCAGCACCCGTATACGCAGGCACTGCTCGATTCGATTCCGGGCGGGGAATTTGCGAGGGAGCATGATACGACGGCGGTGTAGCCGCACGCTTCTCCCTCTCCCCGCTCTTGCGGGGAGAGGGTTGGGGTGAGGGGCTGCCTCCGCGCACTCCAATTCTGATTCGGATTCGCGGAGGTACGCAACGCACTTCAAATCTCATCGGGATTCGCGAAGAGAGCCCCTCACCCCGACCCTCTCCCCGTGAAGGACGGGGAGAGGGAGAAGGTCAAGCCATCTCCCTCGCATCTCTGCGGCGGTAGACGAGCAGCATGAGCGGGGCCAGTTTGCGCAGGATGCCGTGGGCGATGATCGGCACCGGCTCCGTGAACGGCAGCGCCAGCTCGTTTTCCGGCACGCCGCGGACGGCCTTTGCCAGCTCATTGCCGAGCGGGATCGTCAGCGCCACCGCGCGGCCGTTGCAGCCGGTCCAGCCATAGGCATCGGGACCGAGCTTGTGGATGCGCGGCAGAAAATCCGTCGTCATGCCGACATAGCCGTTCCAGACGTAATCGAACGAGACCTCGCCGATCTGCGGCCACAGCCGCTGCAGGCGCTCGGTGACGCGCGCCTTGATCCGCTCCACCTTGTTGCCGGGGCCGATCACCGCGCCGCCGGTGACGAGGCGGTTTCGTGCGTCATAGCGCGCGAAATAGAGTTCGCCATGGGTATCCGACATCGCCTGACGGCCGGGGATGATGGTCTTGCGGACATTGTCCGACAAAGGCTGCGTCGCCATCTGCCACGACAGCACCGGCATCACCTCGCGCGCGATGTCAGGCACCAGTGACTTTGAAAATTCGCCGCTATAGGCGTTGGTCGCGACTACCAGCGCGCGGCCGGAGATCTCGCCCTTTGCCGTTTTCACCACCCAGCGATCGTTGCGGCGTTCAAAACTTTCCGCCGGCGAGCGCGCGTAGATGCGTGCACCGAGACTGAGCACAGTGCGCGCCAGACCGCGGGCGAGCGCGAGCGGGTTGATGTGGCCGCCGGTCTTGTTCCAGAAGCCGCCGAACCACGCATCGGAGCCCAGCATGTCGCGCGTCTGGTCGCGCGACAGCAGTTCGACCGGCGCGCCGAATTTCGACCACTGCCGCACCCGCCGTTCGGCGATCTTGATGCGGCCCGGTGAATGCACCGGTTGAACCCAACCGGCCTGTTCCGCCTCGGCTTCGATATTGTAGCGCCTGACGACGTCGAACAGATCAGCCGCACTGTCGCGCAGCATGCCGACAAAACGTTCCCCCGCCTCGCCGTGCTTCGCAACAATGTCCTCCGGATCGGGCCGCGACAGCGTCGGGATCACCTGGCCATTGTTGCGGCCCGATGCACCCCAGCCCGGCTCCGCGGCTTCGACAATCGCGACATCGACGCCCGCTTCGCGCAGATGCAACGCGGTGGAAAGTCCGGTGAAGCCTCCGCCGATCACGATCACATCGGCCTGCTGCGAGCCGATCAGTTCCGGTAAATCAGGCCCCGATGGCGTCACGGCCGCCCACAGTGAATCGGGCCAGCGAACGTTGCTCGTGTTCATCATGATCCTTTCTTGCAGGCAACTGATCGTTCTGATTAGCTTAGTCCGCTAACGAGCCTCAGGGAACAAAAGAGTGGCACTCAAAAACATCATCGGAATCGATCACGCCGTGGTCATGGTGAAAGATCTCGACAAAGCCGCCGAAAACTACAAGCGGCTCGGCTTCACCGTGTCGCCGCGCGGCATCCACAGCGCACATATGGGATCGGGCAACTACACCATCATGTTCGACCCCGACTATATGGAATTGCTGGGCGTGCTGACGCCGACGGAACATAATGCTCCGGCGCGGACATATCTGGAAAAGAATGGCGAAGGCATCGAGCGCATCGCGTTCACGGCGGTGGATTCCGCCGAAGGCGCGGAAGAAATTCGCGCGCGCGGCTATCCGCCGATTGGACCGACCGATTTCGAACGTCCGGTGACGATGCCGGATGGCACGATATCAGCGGCCAAGTTTCGCACGTTCCAATGGCCGACGGCGGAAGCGCCGGGCGGCGTTCGCATGTTTGCCTGCCAACACAAGACGCGCGAGACGGTTTGGATTCCCGAATTGATGAAGCACCCCAACGGGGCCAAGCGCCTGAAGCAGGTGCTGATCATCACCCCGGAGCCGGCGGATGACGCCGCGCAACTCGCGAGCATGATCGATCGTGAGGCAATGGTCGAACCGGACGGCGTCATTGCGGTCCCCTCAGGCGGCGACCGCGCCGACTTCATATTCCTGACAAAGACCCAGCTCGGCACACGCTACCCTGACGTCCCGCTGGCCGGCCTGCCCGAACGCGGCGGCGCGGGGCTCGTGATCGTGGCCGATGTCGCAGCGGCAGAGAAGGCGCTGGGTGCGACCGGGGTGAAGAGCGCGGGCGGCGTGGTGGTTCCGCCGGCTGAAGGCAACGGGACGATGCTGGCGTTCGTGAAGGGGTAGCCGGCCGCGCTGCATCAGGGAAGCCGGAACATGGCGAACGGCAAGATCGAAGCGGATAGCGATACGGCGGCAATCCGCCGTGGTCGCCCGCGTTCTGCTGAGACCACCAACGCCATTCTGCAAAGCGCCTACACGCTGATGGCCACCACGGGTCTGGCCGCCACCAGCATCGACGCGGTCGCACGACACTCCAGTGTCTCAAAGATGACCATCTACAAATGGTGGCCGTCGCGCGAGGCGCTCCTGATCGACGCGTTCCTCAACCACGCTTCGTTGATGCTGCCGCTGCCGAGTACCGGCGCGCCGGCAGACCGCCTGAGAAACCATGCCGCAGCCTATGCCAAAGCGCTGCAGGGTGAGTTTGGCAGGGTACAGCTCGCGGTGATCTCTGAATGCATCTCGAACACTGGCTCGGCGGAGATCTTCTACGAGCGCTATCTCCGATATCGAAGGACAGCCCTGGTCGAATTGATCGCCGCCGGCCAGCAGGACGGAAGTATTGGCGCCGCCGGGACGCCGGAGGACCTGTACGACGCGATCTATGGCAGCCTGTTCTACCGCTACATCTTCGGCATCAAGCCCATCTCGCCGGTGCAGGCCCGCAATCTCGTCGACACCCTGCTGATGATCAAGAGCCGCTGACGCCTTGGGCACAGCCATGCCGCTGGCGTCGGAACCAGGCCCAAGTCTCGCGGGTCACGGCCAGATAGCCCCTGCCCCGGAACACAATCCGCCCGTCGACAATCTGGTTCAGCCTCGGCAGCGCATGAAACGGGATCGAAGGATAGGCGTGATGCTCGACATGGTAGGGCATATTCCACGCAAACCACTTCATGACCATGCCGGTATAGGTCGTACGCGTATTTTGGAAGGCGCTGCGCGTTCGCTCACAGCCGGTGTGTTCGGCATAGAGATAGGGACGCAGGAATAGCTGGCCGACGATCAGGGGAACGATCCAGACCCAGAGCAGCAGCGCCGTGTGGAGCGCGAATGAGCCGAGCAGCAGCACGACGTAGCCGGCGACATAGAGCCGCGCTTCCTTCACGACGATGGGGCGCTTGGCTTCCGGAATCCAGGGGGCGGAGGCGTTGCCGGTGAAGGCATGGCGAAGCATCAGCCCTACCCGGAAGGCGACCTGCCGAAGACCGCTATAGGCAATCGCAAGCTCCGTATCCGAGGCGGGCATCGGGCCAACCAGCAGTTCGGGATCCCGCTCCGGATCCTGCGTGTAGCGGTGGTGGTCCCAATGGAACAGGCAGTAATATTCGTAAGGCAGCCCGATCGCGAATGAAGACAGATGACCGAATACGAGATTGAGCGCGCGGGTCCGAAAGGCTGTCTTGTGAGCGGTCTCGTGCACGACCATGAACAGGAAGGCGACGAAATAGCCTTGCACGACGATCAGCGGCATCGCCCAGTGCGGGCCATAGGTCGAGGCGACGAGCCAGATCAGCGTGCCGAAAACGCCGATTGCGCCGTAGTGGCTGGCTGCGCGAATGATGCCGGGCAGGTTCGACCGCACCGATAATGCGCGCAGCTCGGCCGAAGTCAGCGGCTTCTCTCCCGTTGCGGTAATTGCTGTGCTCATGGTCGCTAACGCCTCCGGGATGATTCAACGCTGCAGCAGCGCCGAGATTTCGGCGTTGATGAAGTCGCGATCTCTGGGATTGTTGATGGGGTTTCCGGCCCGGTGCCCGTGGATCGAGGGAATCGGATGGAGTTCGGCCGACTTTGCATTGACGAGGCGGCCGAGCTCGGCCTCGTTGTCGCGCATGTCGAAATAGCGATCCGTCTGGCCCGGCATCAGCAACACATGCGCCCTGATCGCGGCCAGTGCGCGGTTCATGTCACCACCGAATTCCGGACATTGGCTGATATCGCCGCGCTGCCAGATGCCGATCTGCGCCAGAAGATCATTGGCGTCACGCCGCGCGAAGGCGACGTCCCACGATCGCGCCAGGTAATCCTCAAGGTTTGTGAATCCGGCCTCGCGCCAGACCTCATCCCGGTAATAGGCGTGCGACATCGCCCACCCCGCATAGACGCGTCCCATCGCCTGAAGGCCGGCGACGGGCCTGGCAACAAAACGGCCATCCTGCCAGGCCGGGTCCGCCGTCAGCGCCGTCTTCACGCCCTCGAGAAACACGTGATTGTACGGCGAGCATCTGGCGCTGCCGCAAACAACCGCCGCCCGTTCCACCATATCGGGATGACAGGCTGCCCAGTGATAGGCCTGCATGCCGCCCATCGACCAGCCATAGACCAGCGCGATCCTTGAAATGCCGAATTGCTCTTCGAGAAGGCGGCGCTGCACCGCGACTGCGTCATGATAGCTGATGGCTGGAAACGGCGTGACATCGCAATTGGACGGCGATGAAGACAGGCCGCTGCCGAACAGATTCGGAATGACGATGAAGTAGCGATCTGGGTCCAGCGCGCCGCCACGCTGGATCAGCCATTCGATATCGCTGTGCTGTGCGCTGAAGGACGTCGGATAGACAATCACATTGTCCTTTCGCGCGTTCAGCGCGCCATAGGTCTTGTACGCGAGCTGCATCGCCGGAAACGCGGTGCCCGACTGAAGTTCGACGTCTCCGGCTTCAAAGATTTGATAGTCGGCGCCGGGCATCAAAGACCGTTTCCGAGCGATGCATTTAATGTACTTATGGTACACTATATGACTCGGATTGCAACGGGTTTCTCCGCTGGTAGCGGCACCCTGCTCGTGCTCGCAAAATGAAAATTGCGCCGCGGCGGTTTCTGCGGCGCAATTTCACACGACGTCAGATCATTGCGGACCTGCCGCCAGCGATCACTCTGCCGGCGCCGCAACCGGCACTTCCGCATGCGAACGATAGGCAACGCTCGCGCTCTTCCTCGCCAGCGCGAACAGCCCCGCCGCCATCACGGCATAGGCCAGCGCCACGCCCGGCGTCACGCCGAGCCCGCCACCGATGCCGACGGCCTCGCCGTGCATGAAGCCGAAATAGGTCAAGACGGCACCGGCCAACGCGAAGGCTGATGCCTTGAGGAAATCGCGCTCGATCACGAACACGCCGATCGCGCCGAGCACGAGGCCGGCGAGGATCGAGCCGCCGCCCATGACTTCCAGCCCGTGATAGAGCACGCCCTGCTGCGGCAGCGAGGAAATCGCCGCGGCCTTGACCGCATCGACCTTGTCGGCGGCGAGACCGCCGACGGTCTGCGCCGCCGTCACTGTCGCACCGAGCATGGTGTCGACCTGCAGTTTTGCCCACGCCGCAAGATGTGGCGTCAGCGCCAGCACGATCGCCGGCGCATGCTTGACCGGCGTGCTCTGGAATGCCTGTGCGCCGATCAGCATGCCGATATAGAGCAGGATCGGCGAGATCGCGACAACAGGCACCAGGGCGAGCAGCACCGAGATGATGCCGAACCAACTCAGCAGCACCACCATCAAACCCGTTGCCGCCGAATAGCCGATCCGGCCGCCCATCGCTTTCCAGCCGGGATGGCCGATATAGACCGCGTTGATGAAGGGATTGCCCATCAGGCAGCCGATCAGGCTGACGACGCCGTCTGCCGTCAGCACGCGTGTGGTCGGAAATTCGTCGCCGGCCGCCTCCGCACTCTCGACGTTATCCATGGCTTCAACGAGATCGTAGATGCCGAACGGGATCGCGGTCACCAGGATGATGCCGAGGAATTCGAAGCCGGAGAACACATGACCGATGGCAGGTAACGGCACCGAGAAGCCGAAATTGGCAAAGGCATCGCCAACGCCCTTCAGGCTCAACCCGCCGAGCCCGAGACCGAAAAGATTCGATCCCCAGGCGATGATCATGCCGGCCGTAATGGCGACGAGGCCTGCGGGAATCCCTCGCGGGTATTTCACACCGCCGAACCAACTCACCAGGATGATGGCAAAGCAGATGAGCCCGATCTGCGGCGTCATATACATCTCCAGCGCCGGGCGCATCGAGATGAAGGTGACGGAGACGCCGGCGAGCGTGCCGAGCAGCGCAGCGCGCGGGGTGATCTTGCGGATATACGGCGCGATGAAGCCGCCGATCATCAGGATAAAGCTCTGGAAGAACACCCAGACGAGACCCGCCGACCAGCCTTTGATGGGGTCGCCGGTTTTGAGCGTGATCGGCAGCATGATCACGAAGGTGACGATGAACATGTGCGGCACGCTGACGCCCGACGGAAGCGCACAGACGTCGTTGCGGCCGGTTTTCTGCGCCAGCCTGTAGGCGAGGTAGGCGTAGTAAAAGGTGGAGAGGCACATCATCAGGCCGAGCGCCGGCAGGATGCGGCCGAACACGATGCTATCAGGCATCTTCAGCACGAAACGCAACAGCCCGGTCAGCACCAGCATGTTGACGAGAATGTTGGTGCCGAAACCGAACAACGCGTTCCAGTCGCCCGGCGTCCACAAGGCCGGCTTGAATCCTGAAGCGCCTGCTGTCCCCGTCACGCTCGTGCTCATCGTGATGCCCCCGCTACTGCCGCTTTTGGAATCTGCGGTAAAAGTGCATCCAGCACGGCGGCCGAGTCGGAGACCCAGCCGAAAATGCCGCCCTGGGCCTTGATCATCTTCAGGCCAATCTCGTGAAACTCTGGAAAATAGGATGCGCAGCCATCAGCCAGCACCACGCAGCGATAGCCGCGGTCGTTGGCCTCGCGCACCGTGGTGTTGACGCAGACCTCGGTGGTGACGCCGCAGACCAGCAAATTGTCGATGCCGTAGCGCTGCAACACGTCGCCGAGTTCGGTGGCGTAGAACGCGCCCTTGCCGGGCTTGTCGATCACGATCTCGCTGTCGAGCGGATAGAGTTCGGGAATGATGTCGTGGCCGGCCTCGCCGCGAATGAGGATGCGCCCCATCGGCCCGGGATCGCCGATGCGCAAGGACGGCGCGCCGCGCTCGACCTTGGCCGGCGGCGCGTCGGAAAGATCGGGCAGATGGCCCTCGCGGGTATGAATGACCAGCATGCCGGCCGCACGCGCCGCATCCAGCACCGCGGCGATCGGCTTCACCGCCCGCGCGAGCTGGCTGACGTCATTGCCGAGCGTCTCGCCAAAGCCGCCCGGCTCCATGAAATCGCGCTGCATGTCGATGATGAGAAGCGCGGTCGCCGCCCAGTCGAGCTCGATCGGCTCCGGCTCCGCTGCGAGCTTTGCTAAGTTCGCCATGACGTACGCGCCCCGAACGAGAGAACTCTTCGGTAGAAGTCAAGCAAGGCGCGTGCCATTGTGTACAATGGCGTCAGGCGATCGGCAGCGACGAAATCCGGCGTGTTTTCAATTTGATGATCGCCGGTACGGTGACGGCTTACGGTCCGACCAGCGCTTCCGGACGTGCATCTGCTCATTAACTGAGCAAATCGAGATTGTGCCTGCCGCTCAGAAACAGAATTGAGCTCGGCACCGGACTATGGTGGCTGCAGGGGCAGCTCTCGCTTCGTCCGACCCACACTTCGCTGGAAAGCGCGCTAGTTGCCGTTAAGTAGCGGGGTCCCGAATGCCCTACTCCAGACAGAAAGGAAACGCGGAAACCAGGAGTGAGCGACGGCGCCCTGATAGGCCCACGTGCGATATTTGAGACCTTTTTCCGACAGCAGTTCCTGATACCCGCCGTGCGTTTCGGTCGCGGTACGAATGTCACGCAAAATGTCCTGCGCGCAGGATCTGTATCTGTCGGCGCCTGAGTGTTCATCGTACTCCAGCATGCGATCGGCGAATTCGACGTTAAACGTCGGCCAGGACGAACGGCCCTGGTAGGCGGGCGCTGCAATCTTGTGGATCATCTTGTTCAGCGGGTTATCCGCGGACACCAGGAAGTGAGACGTACCCGGTATTCGAAACCGCGGTTCTGCGAGTATCAAATCCGTCGTTGCCGCGAACAACGCGCGTTCACCCGCGTCGCTCAAATCCCAAAATCCCCGGTGCACGTTGACGAAATCGAGCGCAATGGAGGACGCCGGCGGCTCGCTGCTGGAATGCAAAGCATGCCTGATGTAGCCCGGTTTTCCGAACAACCGGAGCAGCTCCTTTTTGTATTTCGAGAGTTCGCGTCCGAGCACGGCTTCCAATTCGATCCGGTCGATCACCCCGAGTTCTATCCCGCGCATGAAAGTTGCGTAGACGCATGCATTGGTGACAAAACGCTGGCGTTCGGCGCGGGTATCGGTTGCTGCGGAACGCGGTGCGGTGACGTCACACAGCAAAGCGCCGACGCCGCCATCCTCGAACGGCTCCAACGCTTCCGCAAGTTGACATATCGCCTTCTTCAGATCCTCGCGATACTCGGCAAGCAGCAAACGGCCGGCATGCGCGCCTTGCGACATCGCCAGATACGGAGATGACCTTTGGTCCGCCCGGATGATTTGCTCCAGGCCTGCGAGGATGCCCAACAGCGTATCCGAAGGCAGCGAAAAGTAGTTGATGCCGATGTAGCGGTCGCGGCCGGCCGGAATAATCGTGGTCGTGACGACATTGGAACGAACGGCCTCCAACATCAGCCGGACGCTTTTTTCCAGCAAGCGAACCCTGCGGATTGCATCGTCGGAATCCATGATGGTCTCGGGATCGAGAACATCGGGATAAAACCAGGCGAAGTCCCGCGGATAATAGGCGGTTGCGTGCGGCGCCCCCGTGACGAGAAAGGCTTCCTGCGGCGAAAATGCGCTGTCGACCGCGTGCCGGTACAGCTCATCGATTCCCAGCGACAGGCGATGCGCTCTTCTCAGGAACCGGTCGCTGAGAAAATTGACAGCCTGAATGCCGTTGGCAACGAGGCTCGCAAACTGTCCCTGATAAAATCGGTATTCGCGAGGTGACGGAAATGAAATATCACTATTCATAGGCTTGGATGATCGATGTCCGAGGGCTTCGAGGTCACGCGTTGGTAGCGAAACGCGGTTGATTCGTCTCTCCGCCAAAGCACGGCGACTGTCATCGAATTGTCATTTTGTTCGATCTTGGCATTGAGCATGATCCGCTGCAAGCCAGCAGCTACACTGCGCCGCCCGCTTCCGTTGTTTAACTCCTTGGCCGGAAATTTTCGATCAACCGCAGCAGCACGCGCGCGCCGGCATCGGCATCGGCGGGTTCGACATGCTCGGCCGGATTATGGCTGATGCCGCCGCGGCAGCGCACAAACAGCATGGCGACATCGGCAATGTCGATCATCGCCATGCCGTCATGCCCGGCCCCGCTCGGCAGTTCGAACACGGGATAAGCTTCGCCCGCAACCGCTTCCGCCATTTGCGCTTTGAGCCATGGCGCGCAGGGCACGGTGCGGTTCTCGTGGGTGACGTCGATCCGGAGCGACAGCTCACGCCGTTTCGCGATCGCCTCGATCCGCTGCACGATCTCGGCGACAGCCTGCTTGCGGTGCGGATCGTCCGGCGCGCGAATGTCGAGCGTGAACGATACCCGCCCCGGAATGACATTGGTCGCGCCGGGCATCGCCGCGATGACGCCGACGGTGCCGACCAGGCCTGCGCCATCCGCCTTGCATAACTGCTCGACCGCGATGATGCATTCGGCGGCGCCCGCCAGCGCATCGCGGCGCAGCGCCATCGGCACCGTGCCGGCATGGCCGGCCATTCCAGAGAGGTTTGCGGTCAGCCGCGTGGCGCCCGATATTGCCGTCACCACGCCGACCGGGAGGTTCTGTTGTTCCAGCACCGGCCCTTGCTCGATGTGCAGTTCGACATAGGCATGCAGCTCGCGCCGCGCACGCGCCGCTGCGCCAATTTGTTCGGGATCTAGCCCGAACTGCACCATCGCCTCGCGCATGGTGAGGCCGCTCGCATCGCGGGCGTTGAGCACGTTTTCATCAAAAGTTCCGGCGATGGCCCGGCTACCGAGCAGCGTGGAGGCAAAACGCACGCCCTCTTCGTCGGCGAAACCAACGACTTCGATCGCAAACGGCAGCCGCACGCCGCGCCGGTTCAGATCGGCGACGCACGCAATCGCTGATATCACACCGAGTGGCCCGTCCCATTTGCCGGCGTCGCGCACGGTGTCGTAGTGCGAGCCGAGCATCAGGCACGGCAGCCCCGGACGGTCGCCCTCATAGCGGCCGCAGACATTGCCGATGGCGTCGAGGTGCGCAGCCATGCCGGCGTCGCGCATCCATGACAGAATGAGGTCCGCGGCAATGCGATGTTCGGGTGAAAGGAAGATCCGAGCCAGATGCTCGCCAGTCTCGGAAATCGCCCCGAGCTGATTGATCCGGCTTACGATTTCGTCGCCAAGCCGTGATCGTGTCGTCGCGCCGATGGCCGCCTCCGTCTTGCTCATGCCGTTCCAGAAAGCGCACTTCGATCGGCGCTTCGACGTGTGGGGGTGCCTTTTAGCCCCTTCCCACCGTGCACTCAATCTGGCCGTGGGGCTCGTCGGTCGGCAGGAAAACGTCATTATTGTTATCCAGCCCGAACGCCGAAAGATTAATCGGAATGAAGTGCATGTTTGGGCAGGCCATGCTGATTTCCGAAACCTCCGGCACCGCCGCCAGGGCCGCCTCGCCCATCCGGTACAGGCTGTCCTGCACGCTCTTGCTGTAGGTGGTGCTGAACACTTCGAGCAGGGTGTCGAGAATCCTCGCATTGGCAGCGGGATAGCTCGACGGCTTCGCCGACCATTTCCAGGACGCCACCATGCTGGTTGCGCACATCCGGTCGGCGGTCGGCGGCAGCGTCGTGTAGCGATCCCTCGGATAATTCTCCCACCCGGACTGCGTCGACTTCATGAAAGCAAAACCGTCGATGCCCGACGTCAATCCCGGCGGTCCACCGCGGGTAGCGGCGACTTCCACGAACGGCTCGCCGTTGCTGTCGAGCACGAAGCTGTGGGGATGCGGCTTGCCGCCAAAACTCAGGCGGCGCCATTTGGTCTCATGCGCTGATATCGCAACCGAGGCGATTTGCGGATAGGTGTCGAGATATCTATTCGCCAGCACCTGGCAGAATTCCTCGGCGCACAGTGCGGTGTTTTCGCGGGCGACGATATTGACGATGTTCTTGATCGTATCCGTCGCCACCGAGGTGGAATTGTCGGCATGGGTATAGGCGCGGGCAAAGTCGCCCTCGATCATCGCCTTGACGCTGAGTTGGCTGACTTCGTGTTGGTCGCCGTCCCGGTGAATCCGCATGACCCGGACGCGACCCTTGCCATATCTGTTCCTGATCAGCGGCATCCGAAGGCCTCCCGTTCAACCTGCAATTTGCGCGGGTCACGACCGCCCGCTATGGTTCAATATTGAGCAACCTTCGTGCCACAGGGCAAGGCTTGCGGGGATGAGCATCTGGCACGAGCCTTGTATCGGTTCAAACAGGTATCGGCTCAAACAGGCTTGGGGGCCTGCAGCAGGGGGAATCCGAACATGAGCAGCGAAATCCATCCGGTCGACCAGATCTTGCCGACGCCGCGGTTGCTGGCGCTCGGCCTGCAGCATGTGCTGGTGATGTATGCCGGCGCGGTTGCCGTGCCCCTGATCATCGGCCGGGCCCTGAAGCTGCCGCCCGAGGACGTCGCCTTCCTGATCAGCGCGGATTTGTTCGCGTGCGGGATCGCCACACTGGTGCAGTGTATCGGTTTTCCCGGGGTCGGTATCAGGCTGCCGGTGATGATGGGGGTCACCTTTGCCTCCGTCGGCCCGATGCTGTCGATGGCTGCCGCACCGGACATCGGCCTGCTCGGGATCTACGGCTCGGTGATAGCGGCCGGGCTCTTTGCCATTGTTGCCGCGCCCTTCATCAGCCGGCTGCTGCCGCTGTTTCCACCGGTCGTCACCGGAACCATCATCCTGGTGATCGGCATTTCCCTGATGCGGGTCGGCATCAACTGGGCCGGTGGCGGCCTCCCCACCCTGACCAAAATGATCGATGGCGTGCCGCACGCTTTCCCGAATCCGGGCTACGGTCAGCTGCAGGGCCTTGGGCTTGCGCTGTTCGTGCTGCTGGTGATCCTTGGCCTGATCAAATGGGGCTCAGGCTTCGTCGCCAATGTCGCCGTGCTGCTCGGCATTGTCGCGGGCGCCATCCTGGCGGCTGCGCTCGGTGTCATGCATTTCGAGAAAGTCGCCGCAGCGCCGTGGGCTGCGATCGTGCTGCCGTTGCATTTCGGGCTGCCGAAATTTCAACTGATCCCTATCCTCACCATGTGCATCGTGATGATCGTGGTGATGATCGAATCGCTTGGCATGTTCCTCGCGCTGGGCGAGATCACCGGCAAGGCCGTCAGCCGCGACGCGCTGACCCGCGGCTTGCGGGCCGACGGCGTCGGCACGTTTCTGGGCGGGTTGTTCAATACTTTTCCTTACACGTCGTTCTCGCAGAATGTCGGCCTCGTCGGTGTCACCGGCGTGCGATCGCGCTGGGTCACGGTCGCCGGCGGCGGCATCCTGCTGCTGCTTGGGCTGTTGCCTAAAATGGCGGCGCTGGTCGAGGCCGTGCCGCTGGTGGTGCTCGGCGGCGCCGGCCTCGTGATGTTCGGCATGGTAGCCGCCACCGGCGCGCGTATCCTTACCGCAGTGGACTTCAAGAACAACCGCTACAATCTGTTCATCGTCGCGATATCCGTCGGCTTCGGCATGATTCCGCTGGTATCGCCGAACTTCTTCAAGAACCTGCCGCATGACCTGCACCCGTTGCTCGAGTCCGGTATCCTGCTCAGCGCGCTCGTTGCGGTCGCGCTGAACGCCTTCTTCAACGGTGTCGGCAGCAAGGCCGCCGCCGAAGCCGGCGCAGCGACGGCCGCGGCATCGGCGACGCATTAAGTTGGGAACCGTAGGGTGGGCAAAGACGCACTTGTGCCGTGCCCCCATCGATCAGAAGCATCGCCTGGAGATGGTGGGCACGCGGAGCCTGTCATCGGGCGCGCGTTCGCGCGACCCTACGGTTTTTAGCTCCCGCGGTAGGTCGTATAGCCCCAGGGCGTGACCAATAGCGGCACGTGGAGATGGCCTTCGGGATCGCTTACCGAAAAGCGCACGGGAATTCGATCGAGAAACGGCGGATCGGACATCGCCACGTTGCGACCGGCAAAGTAGTCACTGATGCCAAACGTCAGCTCGTAGCGGCCGATCGGCACCGGCCGGCCGCCGATCAGCGGTTGATCGGTGCGGCCGTCCTGGTTCGTCGTCGCGCGCGCCACCACGCGGGGCTCGCCGAGATCGGACAGTTCGGTTAGTTCAACCGATATTCCCGCGGCGGGTCGGCCGCTATGGGTGTCGAGCACATGGGTCGACAGACGGCCATGCACGGGCAGCCTGTCGTCGGAGGCGACGAGCTGATCGAGCCGCAACGCAGCAATCCGGCAGATCTCTACAATCGACGCCTGCGCCTCGGTCTTGTCATCGTTCGGCAAACGGCGCTCGAAATCGCGCAGAACGGAATCGCGGGTGTGGCGGCGAACGCAGACAATATAGGGAAAGCCGAACTTGGAACGGTAGGCGCTGTTGGCGCGCTCGAACGCTTCGTATCCGGCGTCCGACAGCCGATCGAGGCCGGCGCTGCTCTGCTCGGCGCCGGATTCCGCGGTGAGACCCGCAGCGCGCTGGGTCTTGCTGGCGAGATCGGGATGCGCCCTGATCAGCGCCAGCCGCAATTCCTCGGGAGCGCGCTCGACCGCCGCCGTCATCGCCGCCAATAGCTGCCCGGCCCCCGCAAACGGCCGCAATGCGGCCGCTTGCCCGGCAACCCAGGGTGAATACTCAAAGACATTTGCCAGCGCGGCGACGAAATCATCCTTGCTGCAAACGTTTAAGTCGGAAAGCTTCAACATCGCTTCCGCGCCTCACCCGATATCGAAAGCGTCGTCGGCGAGATGGGAGAGATTGGCGTGCCAGTGCTGCGCGATCTGCAGCCGTGTCGGCACCCAGACGCCATCGTGCTTGCCGATATAGTCGAGGAAGCGGATCAGCGCCGCCGCCCGGCCGGGACGGCCTACGACCCGGCAATGCAGCCCGACCGACATCATCTTCGGCGCAGTCTCGCCTTCCTTGTAAAGGACGTCAAAACTGTCCTTGAGGTAGGTGAAGAATTCATCCCCGCCGCCAAAGCCCTGCGCGTTGACAAAGCGCATGTCGTTGGCGTCGAGCGTATAGGGGATGACCAGATGCGGCGGCGACCCGCGCGCCCTGATCCAGTATGGCAGGTCGTCGGCATAGGAGTCGCAGAGATAAAGCAATCCGCCGGCTTCCATCAGCAGCCGCAACGTATTGATCGAAGAGCGCCCGGTGTACCAGCCGAGCGGACGCTGCCCCGTCGCCTCGGTGTGGACGCGGATCGCCGCTGCGATCTCGGTCCGCTCCTCGTTCTCGGACATATCCTTGTGCTCAATCCATCGGAGGCTGTGGCTGGCGATGTCCCAGCCGGCCTCCTTCATGGCGGCGACCACATCGGGATTTCGCTTCAACGCCTTCGCGACGCCAAACACGGTGACCGGCAGATTGCGTTCAGTGAACGTCCGCCACAGCCGCCAGAAGCCGGCGCGCGAGCCATATTCGAACATCGATTCGATATTGGCATGGCGCTGACCGGGCCAGGGCTGCGCGCCCAGCACGTCGGACAAAAAAGCTTCCGATGCAAGGTCGCCGTCGAGAATATTGTTCTCGCCGCCTTCCTCGAAATTCACCACGAACTGGACGGCAACACGTGCGTCGCCGGGCCACTTGGGATCGGGCGGGTTGCGCCCGTAGCCACGAAAGTCGCGCGGGTAGACCGGCGCCGGCATGCTCACACTTCCTCGAAGCGAATCTTCTGCGCGCCCTTCCACAGCACGGCCTTGCCGAACGCAGTCAGGTTCTCCAGCCCCGAGGTCAGGGTGATGAAATGATTGCCGGCGAGCTGGCCCATCTTGCTCGCAAAATGCACGCCGCCATAGGCGAGCAGGATTTCGGTTTCGCTGATGCCGCCGGGATAGAGAATGATCTGGCCGGGCGCGGGATAGCTGGTGTGGTTCTCGTAGGAGACGCCGAAATCGAGATCGCCGAGCGGCATCCAGACACCCTCGCCGCTCCAGCGGACGTGGATCGCCTGGCTCTCGAACGGCATCGCCTTGCGAAACGCTGCTACCGTCTTGGGCGCCAGTTGCTCCTCGAAACGGGCCTGGAAGGTGAATTCGCCGGCACGGACAATCAGTTGGCTCATCGATCTCTTCTTCTGGATGTAGGTAAGGACGGTGGTTCAGCCGTATCCATTGCAGTCGGAACAAGCGGAAGCAAGGCCGATTCCGGCCTCGTCGGGCGGTTTCAACGGGGGTTGGTCCCCCTACGCCTAACTTGTGAGCTCTCGCGGGAATGCATTCCGGATTGGTTAGGAACTCGGTTCCCACTCGGCTTTGTTCACACCTCGCCGCGCCAGAATGCAGTCTGCAAGGGCAACTGGTGTTTGATCATCGCGACGCCATCGACCACCTTCAGGCCGCGCGCGGCGCAGGCTTGCATGAACTCGGTCCGGCGTGCGGCGATGATGTCGAACACGGCGCAACCATCCGGCAACCGCGCGGGATTCATCGGCAGGGCGTCCGCCTCGCGAAGCCCGAGCGAGGTGGCGTTGACCAGGAGGCCGGCGTCGTCGAATTTTTCGTCCAGGCTGATTTCGAGATCGGCGAAACGACTGCGGAGTTTTGCGGCCAGGATTTCTACCAGGCCGGGCGCTTCATTCAGGATCCGCAGCCGCTTTAGTCCGGCGGCAGCGAGCGCGTGACAGATCGCCCGTCCCGCTCCGCCCGCCCCGATCACGACGCAGCGACGGTCCGGATCGAAAACCCTTTCCTCGCGTGCTGCATTCAGAAAACCGCCGCCGTCGAAGGACTCGCCGACCAGCCGACCGCCGGCCTCGATCCGGATTGTGTTGACGACGCCTTCGAATTCAGCGGCAGGGCCGACCACGTCGCACAATTCAAACGCCGCCGGCTTGTGCGGCATGGTGAGATTGAAGCCGGCAACGCTCGGCGATTTCGCAAGCGTGCGGATCGTTTCGGACAGATGCTCCGGCGCGATGTCGAGCGGCACCATGTGCCAGTCCAGCCCATTGCCCTGGAAGTAAGGCGTGTAATGGCGGGGCGCGCCGACATGGCCGGCCGGATGGGCAAAGATGAATACAAATCGTGAAGCACCGGTCGGAAGCCGCATCACCCTCACCCCTTCACGGCACCCGCCGTCAGCCCGCTCACCAGATAGCGGCGTACCGCGAGAGAAAAAATCAGAACCGGCGCCATCACCAGCGATCCGCCGGCAGCGATCTTGCCCCACTCCCAGCCCTCGTAGTTCATGAAGTTGACCACAGCCACGGGCGCGGTGCGCGCGTTGGTGCGCGTCAGGATCAGTGCGAAGAAGAAGTCGTTCCAGGCGTAGAGAAAACAGAGGATCGCGGTGGCGGCGATGCCGGGCGCGACCATCGGCAGCACGATCTGGAGAAAGACGATCCGTGTCGACGCGCCGTCGACCAGCGCCGCCTCTTCCAGCGACGACGGCACGGTTTCAAAAAACGGCTGCATCATCCAGATTACCAGCGGCAGGTTGAAGCTGGTATAGACCAGCACCAGCCCGGTGACGGTGTCGAGCAGTCCGATCCAGCGATAGAACAGGAAGAATGGAATCGTGAACGCGATCGGAGGCGCCATCCGCGTCACCAGGATCGCAAAGCTCAGCGCGTGCTTGCCCCGCCCTGCCCAGCGCGACAGCGCGTAGGCCGCGGGTACGCCTAGAATGAGCGCCAGCGCGGTGGAGAACGACGCGCTCATTAGGCTGTTGACGAAGGAGGCCGGGAACGCGCCCTGCCAGAGCGAGGCGTAATTTTGCAGTGTCGGCGTGAAGATCAACGGCGGCGGAAATTGCAGGATCAGGTCGTTAGACTTGAAGCTCATCTGCAGCAGCCACAGGAACGGCGACAGCAATACGATCAGCGTCACGCCGATCGCCACAAGCCGGCGAGCGCTGGCCGACCGGCGTATAGGTCCGCTCATGCCGCCACTCATGCCATGGCCTCCCGGCGGCGGCCCATCCACACCACGCCGAAGGAGACAGCTACCACCAGCAGCAGCATCACGATCGTCACTGCGCTGGAATAGCCGATCTCGTTGAAATCGAAGGCCAGCAGATAAGCATAATAGTTCGTCACCTCGGTGACGCTGCCCGGCCCGCCGCCGGTCAATAGGAACACCAGCGGGAACGCCTTGACGCTGTCGATCAAGCGAAACATGCCCGAGATCACCAGGATCGGCGTAATGAAAGGCAGCGTGATGTAGAAGAAGATCTGAAACCGGTTGGCGCCGTCGACCAGCGCGGCTTCAGAAAACTCGTCCGGAATGGTCTGCAGCGCGGCCAGCACCATGAGGAAGGTGAAGGGAAGCCATTCCCAGGTGTCGGCGATGATGATCGCGGTCAGCGCAAAATCGACGCTGGAGGTCAGCGACGGCATCGCAATGTTGAGCAGGCCAGCGGCGTAGTAGAGCGGGCTGATGTCGGGCGTATAAATCAGCTTCCAGATGATCGCCACGACGATCGGCGGCAGCACCATCGGGATCAGGAAGAAGGTGCGGGCGAATTCCGCGACGCGCGACTGCGTGTGCAGCAAGAGCGCCAGCAGCATGCCGAGCAGAACCTGAAACAGCACGCCCCAGAACGACAGCTTTGCCTGCACCCACAGCGAATTGACGAAGCGCGGATCGTCCGGCAGCAGGCGATAGTTGCGCAAGGGCGAACTGAAATCGGTCGACGAGCCGGGATTGACCAGTTGAAACGGCGTCAGGCTGGTCACGACCAGATAGATCGCGGGCAGGCCCGCGATCGCAAACAACACGATCAAGCTCGGCGCCAGCGCGAAAACGTTGAAACGGCGGCGCTCGGCGTCAACCAGTCCTTTTCCGCTCAAAGCGCAGTCCCGGCCCGGCGCATATTGGCAATCGCCTGCTCCTGCGCGGCGTTCATCGCCGCCTGCGCCGGAAGTTGCCCGGTCGCCACCTGTTCGAACGCCTTGTTGAGGACATCGCCGACGATCGGGAATTCCTTCACGGTGCGATAGGCCATGTAGTTCTCGCCCTTGGCCGGCAGCCCCAGCACTTCGAGATAGAGCGCGCCGAGGTCCTGACCATTGACAGTATTAAGCCGGCGATATTCTTCGCTCTCGATCACGGATCTGCGGCAGACCGAGGAATGGCCGTGCTCCTTGACCAGCCGCATCGAGATTTCCGGACTGAGCGCCCATTTGATGAATTCCCACGCCGCCTTTTTGTTCTTGGCGTTCTTGGGAATGCCGAGCCCCTGGCTGTTGGCGGCCGGGAAATCACGCACCGGGCCGGCCGGCATCCGTACGACGCGCGAGGTGTCTTTCACCTTGCTATCGCCGGACATCAGGATCGGCGTGATCCACGCGCTGGAATGGATGAAGATGTTGGAGCGGCCGGTCAACAGCGCCTGGCGCGCCTGATCCTCGGTATAGGTCAGCACGCCCTTCGGCGCGTAATTCTTCAACAGGTTCGCGTAGAATTCGATCGCCTGGATCGCTTCCGGCGAATTCAGCGCCGGCATGATGTCGGTGGGCGGATTGCGGAAGATGTTGCCGCCAAAACCCTGGATGTAAGGCGGCAGGCACCAGTGATGGAGCTGGAAGCTGACTATGCCGGTGACGTTCTCGACGCCGTTGATCTCGGCGCAGACCTGCTGCAGTTCGGCAAAGGTCTTGGGAACCTTGAGGCCTTTTTTCTCCATCAGGTCCATGCGGGAGAGGCCCATCACCATGGCGCCGCCTTCCCATGAATAGCCGTAAGTGGCGCCCTTGGCGTCGCGGTACGGCACCTGCGCGCCCTCGACGAAGTCCTTCGGCTTCCATTCCGCCGGCGTCAGGTTGGGATCCCCGGTGAACTCATCGAGATTGGCGAGCAGCCCCGCCGCGACCCAGCGCGCGGCGAGAATGAACGTGACGTTGACGAAGTCGAAGGCCGAGCCGCCCGACGACAGTTCGAGATTGGCCTGCTGGTTGTAGACCGGAAACGCCGAGAGCTGCAGATCGACCTTCATTCCGGTCTGCGCCTCGAACTCCGGAATGTAGTTCTGCAGCAGGGTGAAGAAGCGGTGCTGGAACGACGCGCCGCGCAGCGTGACCCCGGCAAAGGGTTTGGTCTGTGCGATGACCGGCATCGGAAACGCCGCCGCGCCGATGGTGGCGGCGCCGGCCTGAAGCAGCGTTCGGCGACTGACGGCTGCGGATTTATGGCCCGAATTCTTCTTGGTCATGGCGCCCTCCCTGACGAGCTTTTCGACAATATGACCGACATAAAATAGACTGTCAAAAGGAGGCTTCTCTCAAATTGGCTATCCTTACGGTACCAATTGACATCGCATCGCAATAAAGCAGACAATATTATTTCAAGGCTTGAGGGTCACGATTTGCCCAGGGACGTCGAACTCCGCCAATCCAACCCCCACGTTGCGCGCGAAATCGCAAAACTCATCGTCTCCGGCGTATGGCACGAAGGTTGGACGCTGCCGCGGGAGATCGAGCTGGCCTCGCAATTTGGCGTCAGCCGCACCTCGATCCGGGAATCGCTGTCCGTCCTCAAAGCGAAAGGCCTGATCGCGGCGCGGCAGAAGGCCGGCACGCATGTGCGCGAGCGGATCAACTGGAACATGCTGGATGCGGAGCTTCTGGAGTGGACATGGGCGGAACGTCCCACGGAAGAGTTCGCCCGGCAGCTCACGCAGGTGCGGCGCATAGTCGAGCCGGAGGCCTGCGCGATCTGCGCCGAGCGCGGCTCCGATGCCGACCTCGCCCGCATCGAACGGGCCTACCGCGAGATGGATGCTGCCGGCATGGACAGCCGCGCCTATTCCGAGCCCGATCTTCGCTTTCATCGCGGCATCCTGACGGCGACCGGCAATGACTTTCTGGTCGCATTCGGCGCCACCGTGGAAGCAGCGCTGCGGATGTCGTTCGAACTGTCGACACTGAACCCGGGCGCTCCGCGCAAAAGCCTGCCCTATCACCGCACCATCCTCGACGAGATCTGGGCGCGCAATCCCGATGGCGCGCGGCGCGCGATGCATCGCCTGATGGACCTGACCGAGCGCAATATTACCTCGGCCCTGTCACGCCGGCATGGCGAAGCGATGGCGGCAGCGGATGCCAGCCGTGAACACGACGCGTAACGGAACGGCCCTAAACGCTTGCTTTCCCTTGGTGTTGTGCGTTTCATTCCGGTCAAACATTCAAGGATCGGGGAAACATCGATGCCCGCAAGAATCATCGGAATGATCGGCACCCAGCAGGAAGGCGTCGCGGTTCACCTGATCAAGGGGCAGATATCCCGCGAGTGGGTGATCGACTTCACCCGCCTGCACGAGCAGTGGAACTATGATTCTGTTCTCGTTGGATATTACGCGTCCGCCGCCGAAGGTTTTGCGATTGCGCTTTATGCGGCCGACCACACCGAGCGGATCAAGTTCCTGATCGCGCATCGGCCGGGCTCAGTGGCCCCGGCGCTTGCCGCCCGGCAGGTCGCGACCTTCGACCAGCTCACGCAGGGGCGGATGTCGCTGCATATCATCGCCGGCACCAGCGACCAGGATCAGGCGAGCGAAGGCGACTTCCTGCCCAAGAACGACCGCTACCGCCGCGCCGGCGAATATCTTGACGTGTTGCGGAAGCACTGGACCAGCGACAGTCCGATCGATCACCAGGGCGAGTTCTACCGGGTCGAGGGTGGTTTCTCCGACATCAAGCCGTATCAGCAGCCTTACCCTTCCCTGTTCTTCGGCGGCTCATCCGAGGGTGCGCTGGAGATGGGCGCGATGCATTGCGACGTGTTTGCGATCTTCGGCGAGCCGCTCAAGGAGACACGGGAGCGGGTCCAGGATTTCCGCCGGCGCGCGGCGGCCTTCGGGCGCAACGTCGGCTTCAACATGTCGCTGCGGCCGATCATGGCGGACAGCGAAGGCGCGGCGTGGGACAAGGCGAACGCCCTGCTGGCGGATGTCGAGCGCAAGACCGGCGCCGCGCCGCAGCCGACCAACCATTCCGCCGAACGGCTGCTCGACTACGCCGCGCGCGGTGACGTCCATGACGAACGGCTGTGGATGGCGATCGCGCGCGCCACCGGCGCACCCGGCAATACGTCGTGCCTGGTCGGAACGCCCGAACAGATCGCGGCAGCGGTGCTGGAATATTACCGGCTCGGCATTCATTCCTTCCTGCTGCGCGGTTTCGAGAATCCTCACGACACGATGGCGATCGGCCGCGACTTGATTCCATTGATCAAGCAAGGCGCGCTTGCGATCGACCGGCAGGCCGAAGCGGCCGAATAGAATCTGCAAGCACCTCAACACGCCGGCGCAAGCCTTTGGCGCAGGACGAGAAAACGCATGGGAGAATTTGCATGAAGGCCGTCGTTGTCGACAATTACGATTCAATCGACGGCATCTCGATCAAGGAGATCGATACGCCCGGCATGTCCAAAGGCGACGTCCGCGTCAAGGTCGGTGCCGCGGCGGTCGGCTTCGTCGACGGATTGAAAGTGCAAGGGCTGTACCAAACCAAGGATCCGCTGCCATTCGTGCCCGGGACGGAGTTTGCCGGCATCGTCGATGCCGTTGCCGACGACGTCACCGCGTTCAAGCCGGGCATTTCAGTGATTGGAATGGCCCGTTCCGGCGCGCTGGCCGAATATATCTCGGTGCCATCTGCGGCACTCAAGCACCTGCCGCCGCAGGTTCCCTTTGAGGCCGGCGCATCGTTTCAGGCCAATTATCTGACCGGGCTTTACGCGCTGGATGCCCGCGCATCGCTTCGCGCCGGCGAAATACTGCTGGTGCTGGGCGCGGCCGGCGGCGTCGGCATCGCCGCAGTCCAAATCGGCAAGCTGATGGGCGCACGGGTGATCGCCGCAGCCTCGACGGCGGAGAAGCGCGACTTCGCGGTGCGGTTCGGCGCCGATCAAACCATCGATTACACCCGGGCGGACTGGCGGGAGACGCTCAAGGAAATGACCGGCGGGCATGGGCCGGACGTGATTTTCGATCCCGTCGGCGGCGAAACCGCCCTGCAGGCGTTTCGCTCGATTGCCTGGCGCGGGCGCCACCTCGTGGTCGGATTCGCCTCGGGCACGATTCCCGCGCTGGCGTTCAACCTGCCGCTGCTCAAGGGCGGCGCGCTGCTCGGGGTCGATCTCGCCCAGATCCAGAAGCGCGAGCCGGAGACCCACGCCCGCCTGATCGCGCAATTGTTCGACTGGTTGGCCTCGGGCAAACTGCAGCCCGTGGTCGGCAAGATCGTGCCGTTCGAGAATTTCCGTGAGGCGTTCAAGACCATGCAGTCCAGGTCGGCGCTCGGCAAGATGATCGTCAAATTCGCTTGAACGCAGACGGTGTTGGCAGCTTCGGCGTCGAAACAGGACAAACTGATGCCTTCAGCAAATGACGGTAACGCAACACGCCGCCTGATGCATACGCGGTCGGTTACATGCGAAGGCTTTCTACGCGACGACGGGCTCTGGGAAGTCGAGGCCTGGCTGCGCGACACAAAACCCTTCGTCCAGCGCGCCGATCGTTTCCGCGGCGAACTGAAGCCGGGCGATCCCGTGCACGATATCGGCCTGCGGCTCGCGATCGACGAGGACATGACCATCCGTGAGGCGGAAGCGATGATGCGCGCCACGCCCTATCCGACCTGTGTCGAGGTCGAGCCGATCCTGCAGCGCCTGATTGGCGAGCGCATCGGCCCCGGCTGGCGCGAAACGGTGCGGCGCAGGATCGGCCGGCTGGAAACCTGCACGCATCTGGCCGAACTGCTCGGCCCCGCCGTGACCACGCTGTATCAGACCATGTCCTACGGCAAGAATCCGGAAGGCCGCGACACGCTGGAGAACCAACAGAACTCCGGCAAGCGCCCATTCTTCATCGGCGGCTGCCATTCCTGGCGCACCGACGGGCCTGTCGTTGCTGCGATGTTCCCGCAGTTCGCGACCAAGCCGGCGGCAAAGGATTAGGGGCCAAGGGGACGGCTGGGCGCCATCAGCTATCACGCGTGTTCGCCTTCACGCCTCCGCATGCGGATCGCCGCTGGCAGAATGTCTCGGACATAATAGCGGCTCTTCCACTCTGGCGGCGATGGTGTTCCCTGCCCTTCGCGCCGAACGTAAAGCGATAGATCTTCTCCTGCCAGATCCGGCACGTAGCGCGGACAGTTCGGATAGATTTCGCACTCGATCCGCACCATCAGTTGCGCACCGAAATACCGCGCCTTCGCCTCGGCGTCATTCAGCATCGAGGCGCGGCCGTTGATCCGCATCCTTCCGCTCTTGCCGTCGAAGCGCACTAACAGCAGGCCGACGTTCGGATTTCCGAGAGGCTGGAATGCGCTCCCTTTCCTTATCGCTTATCGGATCCCTGTGAACCTCAGCGGCCACCCCTAGACTTAATCTAAGGGGGCTCAGCGGAGGGATTAGGTCATGGCTATTGTACAATTTACGCGCTTCAAAAGCGACAAGCCTGAGGAAATGATCAAGACCGCCAAGCAGGCGAAGGCAATCTTCGAAAAGCACGGAGCTGAATTTCTCCGGCTTTCCCGGTTTCACACCGGCATGTGGGCCGGGGAGTTTCTTGTCGCTACCCGCTATTCCAGTTGGGAAGTGTACGGAAAGGTACAGGAGGCGGTGGCAAAGGACGAAGCATTCGCGAAGCTGCAGGCGCACACAACCACCTTTGCCGAATTAACAGGCCGTAACATCGCGGTCAGCATCGATCTCTGAAGCTCCAAGCTGCGGGCGTCGCTTCCGAATATTGAGGTTCTGGAGTGAACGGCAAAGGCCGCAGCCGTTCTGACTGGCCGCAAGGTGCCGACGCCGCCAAAGCGCAGTCGTTTTGACGGCGTCGGTATTGTGCCCACCGCCGTGTTCGGGCCGCCGTGGGGAAAGGGCGAAAAAACCCGGCCAGACCTCAAAGCACCGTCATCGTGAGTGCGCTCAATCTCTCGACCGGATGCAGCTCCCACATCATCATCGTAAGCATCGTTATGCGCCACCGGCTGCGACCTTCTTCAGGGCCGCGATCTCGCCATCATGAACATCGGCCTGCAGCGCGCAAGATTGATTTCGCTAAAATAGCGAATGCCTACCTGTACATCGCCCTCTTGGATCGGCTCAGATGATTGGTTGGTGCTATAATGGAGGAGGCCCAACTGTTGCAAATGTTCCAAATAAAGCGGAACGCTGCCTTCGAATGCTAAGTCAGAAGGCATTAAGCGCGATTCGACCACAGACGGTCCGTATACAACTCTCTCATGGTCAAACGATTGTCTGTTGACTTGGCTTATCGGAGTTGTCTGCAACGCCCGAAGGATTTTGGCTTCATCCGGCGTAAGCGATCGGACAATCGCTGCAAAAGCCGGGTGCGCCTCTGCTACGCGGGTCTGATCCATTGATGTGCTGAGCAGAGCCGAAAACATTTTGTCGAGATCGGTACCTTCCGGCTCATATCGAATTGCCTCAATGATCGGTCCAAGTATCTGCGGTGGAGGAGATACGCGATGCTCCTCTGGGACCGCTCGAATGGAGCGGTCAATGAAGTGGCGAAGCCGATCCTGCAGGGCACCGAGCAACTGAATTGGTGCCAACGCTAGCTGTATGGTCTTAACGAGATCTTCGAGGATTTGCCCGGTCGGACGGGCGGGTGGGCTCAAAACGTCCGCACCGGCAATTGCTTTGCGATCTCAATAGCAAACTGCGTGAGTCGAGTTCCTTCGCTCATTGGCAAATAACCTGTGTAATGATGGTGTCGATCTACGACGTCGGAGTTCCGAGCGGTGAACGATACCTTGGCTCAGAACGCACACTGTACGTCATAAACCGCGCCCGCAACGGTATTGTATGTTTTTTCACACGGAGCGCTGCCTTGGCGCCAAACCCTTATTGTCACTGCCCCTGCAGGCACGCGATACATCGCTTTCTCCGTGGCAGGGCATTGCTCTCCATTGATTGTGAGCAGGAAGTCCTTGGGCGGCGTCGGCTGAACGACTACCCGGACTGTTGGGAATCTCTGCAACCACAGCCCTAGTTGACCTGTCGCCTGGCGGGTCAATTGTGCCGTGACCATGGCTGCTATCTCTGGTTCGCTTGGTTGGGCTGCGATTACTTGACCTTCTGCGACTTGGCCTTGTGATTTTCCCATGCCATGCGAGGAACCCGACAGCTTCTCCCTTTGAAGGTCCGAAACAATTACGGCGACCTGATCGGAAAGCATTTTGGCGTATTCCTGTCGCACGACAAAAGGAACGTATTCGCCAGTTTGCCTAGCCCACTCTTCTATAGGTTGATGCATCCGTTGTTCGATCGTCTCTGCGGAAGCGCATCTCATTCCAAATAACACTGCCATGGAGGCAGCAATCGCAAGTTTGATCATGTCCGACTCCTCACAAAGCGTTACCGATGAACATTTAGGTCAGAACGCGCATTGCACGTCATACACTTGGCCCGCTACGGCATTGTATGTTTTTTCGTACGTCGAAGAGCCTTGGCGCCAAACCCTGACTGTCACCGCGCCGGCAGGCACGCGATATATCGCTTTCTCCGTAGCGGGACATGGTTCTCCATTGATGGTGAGCAGAAATTCTCTAGGCGGCGTCGGCTGAACGATCACCCGAATCGTTGGGAATCTCTGTAACCAAAGCCCCACTGTTTGAACCGTGGCTAGTTGGCTAATCGCGTGTTCTCTAAAAGTCGCTGCATTGTTTGGCCCTAGAGGTTGTGTTGGATGCCCCGCTAAAATGTCAGCCTGTTGAGTTCCTCCTTGAGGACCGTAGGTGCCTGGCGTGGTCCAAACAGGGTTTTGCTGTTGCTGCTGCGGAAGTGGAAGAATGGCTGGCGGCGGAATGATCGAAGCGATCTGGGCGGATATGCCTCTGATGTATTCCTGTCGCACGGCGCCTGGAACGTATATTCCAGTCTGCTCAGTCCACTCTTCCGTCACTTGATGCAACCGTTGTTCTATCGACTGCGCTGATGCGGCTTTGATTCCACAAAAGATCAAAGCGATATTGATTGCAATTGCGCGTTTGATCATGTGTCGTACTCCGGCTTCTTCGTTTCTCTGAACATCGCTCCCAATACTAAAATTCCCACTGCGCACATTCCGAACATGAAGAGATAGACATGGGCCTGAAATCTCCATTGGAGCGCCGACGCCGTAATCAAGGATAGGCACTCGTTCAAATACATTTGCGCGATGCCAAATCGCCACCACACGCCGTACAGCGCTGACTGCGCGAAGAACAGAATGCTGGTGACCAGCATCACTCTCATGAACCTGCTAAGCTTGACCTCCGTTTTGATCCCGACGAGGGCTGCCGCACCAAATCCCACCAAGGCGGTCGATAATTTGAGACCCAGGTCGACGATATCGGTCAGGGTTGCTATGGTTTTAAGTTGAAGGTCAGTAACTTCAACGATCGGACAAACTCCGAATTTCCGGCCCCAGATGAAAACGAAAATTGCGGAGGAGATGCCGGCAATCAGGACCAGTATCGCTATTGGCCAATGTTGTTTGAATTGCACCATTCCTCTTGCCCAGCACAACGGTTTCGTGATCGAAATTCGAGAAGCATGGCATAGCTCTAGCCAGAGCGAAATGACGAAGTTCAACCTCTGGTGCGGATGTGGAATATCTCATAGATTAAAATCCCTCTGCGGCCCCCGGCCGGTGGAGATAGGAACCATATTGCCCGGCCGCCCGGCGCGCGCTGCGTCGTTGATGACGCGGGCGTGGCTTCGTACGCCATAGCAGAGATATTGCCGCCTTCGTGGACGTGGCTGAACTTGTTCTTGAGGAACGACACCGGTCAGATGTGTCGTGAATATTCTTGACCACCTGAAAGCCGCCTTGGACAACCTTCATCGTCGGGCAGTGCTGGAAGTACGGAAAGCCCTGCTCAGCGCGGCCGCGGCGCAGAAACCAGGACACGCTTTCCGCCGCGCGCTCGGATCGTTGGTGACGACCCTCAGAATAGATATCTGAGATATCACTTGTTGACACATTAACATCAATACTTAGGATGCAAGAATGACCTTTAATATTGGCTCGAGCGCCGTTGGCGAGGCAGGCTGGTGATCACAGCAGCTCAATTGCGGGCTGCCAGGGTGCTTCTCGGCATCGATCAGCGGCGACTCGCAGAGCTGTCGGGGCTTTCGGTGCCGACGATCCAGCGCATGGAAGCGAGTGAGACGATGGTTCGGGGCAACGTCGATTCGCTGGTGAAGCTGATCACCGCGCTCGAGGAGGCCGGCATCGAATTGATCGACGACGGGGCGAACAGCAACGGCGGCGGGCGCGGCGTGCGGCTCAAGGCCGGCTCCGGAGATCGCGCGGAAAACAAGACATCGAGCGGAGCGAGGGCGCGCAAATAATGTCGGCCGTCGCTCTGCAAATGGTCTGTGTCGCCGGGTTGCTTGGACTGGCCGCGCTGGCGATCGTTCTGAGCCGATCGAAGATCGCCACGCCCGTCATCTACGGCGCGACACTGGCCGTATCATTGATTGCATTAACCGGCACGTTGCGCTTCCTGCTCAGCGGCGCAGCTGACGCCACTACCCTTACCCTGCCGGTCGGATTGCCATGGCTTGGCGCGCACTTCCGCCTGGATGCATTGGCCTCGTTCTTCCTCGTCGTCATCAATCTGGGTGGAGCATCGGCAAGTCTCTATGGCCTCGGCTACGGCCATCATGACCCCGCGCCGCACCGCGTGCTTCCCTTCTTCCCTGCCTTTCTCGCCGGCATGAACCTGGTGGTGCTGGCCGACGACGCCTTCTCCTACCTGCTGTGCTGGGAGTTCATGTCGCTGGCGTCGTGGGCGCTTGTCATGGCGCATCATCGCGAGCCGGGCAACGCCAGGGCCGGCTACGTCTATCTCGTAATGGCAAGCTTCGGCACGCTCGCGCTGCTGCTCGCCTTCGGCCTGCTCGCAGGGCCGGCGGGAGACTACGGATTTGCGGCCATTCGCGCCGCGCAGCACACGCCCTATGCGGCGACGCTGGTACTGATCCTGATGCTGCTCGGCGCCGGTTCCAAGGCGGGCCTCGTGCCGTTGCATGTCTGGCTGCCGCTCGCCCATCCCGCAGCGCCGAGCCACGTGTCCGCGCTGATGAGCGGCGTCATGACCAAGGTCGCAATCTACGGCTTCATTCGCGTCATGTTCGATTTGCTGGGAGAGCCGAGCTGGCCGGCAAGCGTAGTCGTGCTCTTCCTCGGCAGCATCACCGCCGTCATGGGCATCCTTTACGCCATGATGGAGAAGGACCTGAAGCGCCTCTTGGCCTACAGCACCATCGAAAATATCGGCATCGTCTTCGTCAGCCTCGGCCTTGCCATGGCATTCCAGGCGAATGGACTGAAGGCGGCTGCCGCGCTCGCCTTCACGGCCGCCCTGTTTCACGCGCTCAACCATTCCTTCTTCAAGAGCCTGCTGTTCTTCGGCGCCGGCGCCGTGCTGACCGCGACCGGCGAGCGCGACATGGACAAGCTCGGCGGCCTCATTCACCGCATGCCGTTCACGAGTTTCGCCGTTCTCGTCGGCTGCGTCGCGATTTCGGCGCTGCCGCCGTTCAACGGCTTCGTATCGGAGTGGCTAATCTTCCAGGCCGTGCTGCAGAGTCCGGAGCTGCCGCAATGGGCGCTGAAGATCATGGTGCCCGCGGTCGGCGCGATGCTCGCTCTCGCCGCCGCGCTGGCTGCAGCCTGCTTCGTCAAGACCTACGGCGTGACGTTTCTCGGGCGACCGCGCGGGACGGCGGCGGGAACCGCTGGTGAAGTCGATCGCTTCTCGCTCGCGGCCATGTTCATTCTCGCAGCGCTCTGCCTGCTGGCCGGAATCCTGCCGGGACTGGCGATCGACGGGCTGGCGCCGGTCGCGACCCAGATTCTCGGCAGCCGGATGCCGGTCCAGACGGGTCAACCCTGGCTTTCGATCGTGCCGATTGCGGAGAGCCGCAGCTCCTACAATGGATTGCTGGTGATGGTGTTCATCACGGCGGCCGCGTCGCTTGCCGTGTATGTCATTCATCGCTTCGCCTCGCGCGCGCTGCGACGGGGTCCGGCCTGGGGATGCGGTTTCTCCGACGCGACACCCGCCGCGCAATATTCGGCCGTCAGCTTTGCGCAGCCGATCCGCCGCGTATTCGGCACGCTGGTGTTCCACGCCCGCGATCACGTCACGATGCCGCCGCCGGGAGACCTTCGGCCGGCGCGGCTCAGAATCGAATTGCACGACCTGGTCTGGAACGGAATCTATGCGCCGATCGCAGACGTTGTCGGCTTTTCGTCCACACGACTCAATCGCCTGCAGTTCCTGACCATCCGGCGATATCTCAGCCTGGTCTTTGCCACCCTCGTCACGCTGCTGCTGGTGCTCGCGATATGGTCGTGATCTCGGACATCATCGTGCAAGGCGTGCAGATGCTGCTGGTGCTGCTGCTCGCGCCGCTGTTGACCGGTTATGTGCGCAAGATCAAGGCCCGGCTGGTGCGCCGCCAGGGCGCCTCCGTCTTTCAGCCCTATCGCGATCTGCTGCGGCTGCTGCGCAAGGAAGTGGTGCTGGCCGACAACGCATCATGGCTGTTCCGCGTCACGCCCTACATCACCTTCGCGGCGATCTGGGTCGCCGCCGCCTTGGTGCCGACCTTCGCAATAGGGCTGCTGTTCAACTGGACCGCCGATCTGATTGCCATCGTCGCGCTGCTCGGAAGCGCGCGCTTCTTCCTCGCGCTCGCGGGGATGGACGTCGGCACCAGTTTCGGCGGCATCGGCTCCAGCCGCGAGGTGATGATTGCGGCGCTTGCCGAGCCTGCGATGCTGCTGATCGTATTCTGCCTGGCGCTGGTCGCCGGCTCGACGCAACTCTCGACCGTCTCGCACCTCCTGGCGTCGTCCTATGTGGGCTTGCGGGTATCGCTCGGAATGGCGCTGGTTGCGCTGTTCATGGTCGCAATCGCGGAGAACGCGCGGATCCCGGTCGACAATCCCGCGACGCACCTCGAACTCACCATGGTGCACGAGGCGATGATCCTGGAATATTCCGGACGCCATCTCGCGATGATCGAACTCGGCGCCTTCCTCAAGCTGCTGCTCTACGTCTCGCTGATCGCCTGCGTGTTTTTCCCCTGGCAGATCGCGCTCTATGGCAGCGGCGCCTTGTCCTACGCGATCGGCGCCGGCGCCTACATCGTCAAGCTCGCGCTGGCCGGCTTCCTGCTCGCGCTGTTTGAGACCGCCACGGCGAAGATGCGGGTGTTTCGCGTTCCGCAATTCCTCGGTGCGGCCTTCATGCTGGGCTTGCTCGGCACCCTGCTGCTGTTCGTCTCGAGGAGTTTCTGATGCAGATGCACAGCCTCGCCTTCGACATTTCGCATACGCTGGCCGGCGGATTGGTGCTGATCAGCCTGATGATGCTGTATCAGGACCGTCTCTATTCGCTGCTCAACGTATTCGCGCTTCACGCCCTCGTGCTATCGCTCTCGGTCGCCTGGCAGGCCTTCATCCAGGATGCGCCCCATCTCTACGTCACCGCAGTCATCGCCCTGGTGTTCAAGGCGATCGTCATTCCGGTGGCGCTGCACCGGATCGTCAAGCAGCTCGGGATTCACCGCGACATCGAATCGGCCGTCGGAATCGGCCCGACCATGCTGGCCGGAATGGGGCTGGTCGCCCTCTCGCTCGTCCTGATGCTGCGGGTGACGAGCGACGCCGACCCGCTGGCGCGCGAAGATCTCGCCTTTGCGCTGTCGGTCGTGCTGCTCGGACTTCTCGTCATGGTGACGCGCCGCAATGCGGTCAGCCAGGTTGTCGGATTCATGTCGCTTGAAAACGGACTGGTGCTGGCGGCGACCGGCGCCAAGGGCATGCCGCTGGTCGTCGAGATCAGCGTCGCCTTCTCGATCCTGATCGCGTTCATCGTGATCGGCATCTTCCTGTTCCGAATTCGCGAGCGCTTCGATTCGGTGGATGTCTCCGCGCTCGACGACTTCCGGGGCGAACGCCGATGACCGTTCCGTTCTTCGACCCCGTCACGGCCGTCTTGCTGATCCCGATCTCTTCGGCGGCGCTACTGGCCGCCATGCCCGGCTACCGCCTGACGGCACGGCTGAACGTCGTTGCCAGTCTGGCGACATTCCTGTCTGCGCTCTCCCTGTTCATGGTCGAACGTCCCTCGCCCGGACCGTACGTGTTGATCGACGATCTGAACATCGTCTTCATCGTGCTCAATACCTTCGTGGGATTCACCACCAGCATCTTCAGCGCCAGCTATATCGCGCACGAGCTCGAAACCGGCCGGCTGACGCCGGTTTACCTGCGCTTCTACCACGCCATGTACCAGATCATGATGTTCGGCATGAATCTCGCGTTCGTGTCGAACAATATCGGCCTGATGTGGGTGGCGGTCGAACTCGCGACGCTGACGACGGTGCTGATGGTCGGCATCTATCGTACCCATGCGGCGCTCGAAGCCGCCTGGAAGTATTTCATCCTGGGCAGCGTCGGAATTGCGCTCGCTTTGTTCGGCACGATCCTGGTCTACATGGCGGCTCGCCCGGTGATGGGCGAAGGCCAGGACGGCATGGTCTGGACCCTGCTGGTCGAGCGCGCTGCGAACTTCGACGCGGCCCTGCTCAACGTCGCGTTCGTATTCCTGTTTCTCGGCTACGGCACCAAGGTCGGCCTCGCGCCGCTGCACGCCTGGTTGCCTGACGCACACGCCGAAGGTCCGACGCCGATATCGGCAGTGTTGTCGGGCCTCTTGCTGAACGTCGCGCTCTACGCGCTGCTGCGCTTCAAGATACTGCTCGCCGCCAACCCGGCCTCGATCGCGCCCGGCCCGCTGATGGTGACGATGGGCCTGGTCTCGCTGATCTTCGCGGCGTTCATGCTGTACCGGCGGCGCGACATCAAACGCCTATTCGCCTACTCCTCGATCGAACACATGGGCATCATCGTGTTCGCGTTCGGCATGGGCGGGCCGCTCGCCAATTTCGCCGGGCTGCTGCACATGGTGATGCATAGCCTGACCAAGTCGGCAATCTTCTACGCCGTCGGGCATATTTCGCAGATCAAGGGCACCCAGCGGATTTCGCGGATCCGCGGCCTGACCGTGACACATCCGGCGCTCGGCTGGGGACTGGTGGTAGGCGTCGTCGCAATCGCCGGGCTGCCGCCGCTCGGGATCTTCATGAGCGAGTTCCTGGTCGTGAGCTCGACCTTTGCACGGCAGCCGTTGCTCGCGATCGTGCTGGTATTCGGCCTGCTACTGGCCTTCGGCGCCTTGACGTTGCGCCTGACCAGCGTCGCCTTCGGCGAGCCGCGCGGCAGTACGGCCCCGGCCGACGCTTCGTACATTCCGATGTTTGCGCATCTCGCACTGGTATTGGGCGCAGGGATCTATCTTCCCGCCCCGCTGGTGGTCTGGTTCCAGCACGTGGCCCAGCTCCTTGGATAGGAACGAATTGACATGCCGTCGCTGATCGATCTGACGCTGGAGGGCCGCAAGGTCGGGCAACACGGCCCGTGGCCACGCGTCGTGGTCGATGCATCCGTCTGGACATTTGCCGCGAGCGAGCTGGCACATGGACGCTGGAGCCTGCTCGGCCTGTGGGGCGAGCCCGCAGCGGTTCACATGGCGATCATGGATGGACCGAGCGCAGAGATCGCGGTCGTCAGCCTGGATTGCCCCGACCGCACGTTTCCTTCCGTCGGCAAGCATCATCCGCCGGCGCTGCGGCTGGAACGGACCGTCAACGACCTGTTTGGATTGTTCGCTCAGGGCTCGCCCGACGCCCGCCCCTGGCTCGATCACAACCGCTGGGGCGTGCGCTTTCCATTGGGCGATCGCATCGACGCGTTGCCGCAGGCGACGCCGTACCGATTCCTCGCCGCGGAAGGCGACGGCCTGCACCAGATTGCGGTCGGCCCGGTGCATGCCGGTATCATCGAGCCCGGACATTTCCGCTTTACCGCGAGCGGCGAAACCGTGGTCCGGCTGGAGCAACGGCTCGGCTATGTCCACAAGGGAATCGACGGACTGATGACCGGCGCCAGCCTCGCGCGCGGTGTTCAACTCGCCGGCCGCACGTCGGGCGACAGCACTGTTGCCTACGCCTACGCGTTCTCGCGCGCGGCGGAAGCAGCCCTCGACCTCGTCGTGCCTGACCGCGCCGTGTTCCTGCGCGCGCTGCTGGCAGAACTCGAGCGGCTCGCCAACCATCTCGGCGACTTCGGGGCGATCTGTAACGATGCCTCCTTTACATTGATGCACGCGCATTGCGGCGTGTTGCGCGAGAGCGTACTGCGCGCCGCCGGCGCAGCCTTCGGCCATCGCCTGATGCGCGACATCATCGTGCCCGGCGGTGTCAGCCGCGACATCGGCAGTGGCGGGGCGGAAACCATCCAGGCCACGCTGGAAAATATTCGCCTGCGCTTTCCTGCGCTTGTCGAACTCTATGACAACACCGCGTCGCTACAGGATCGTACCGTCGATACCGGAACGCTCAAGCCGCCGCTCGCCCAGCAATATGCCGCCGGCGGCTATGTCGGCCGCGCTTCGGGCCGCTCGTTCGACGCGCGCCGGACGCTGGCCTATCCGCCGTACGACGCTTTGCGGTTCGACGTGCCTGTCCTCAGCGAGGGCGACGTCAACGCGCGCGTCTGGATCAGGATACGTGAAGTCGAACAAAGCATGTCGCTGATCGACCAGATCCTGAGCCGGCTTCCCGAGGGGCCGATATGCAAGGACGTCCCGCTTGGCGGGGAGGTGCGCGAGGGCATGGCGATCGTGGAGGGATTCCGCGGCGACGTTCTGGTCTGGCTGCGCCTGCGCAATGGCCTGATCGAACGATGCCATATGCGCGATCCGTCCTGGTTTCAATGGCCGCTACTGGAAGCTGTGATCGAGAACAACATCGTCGCCGACTTTCCGCTCTGCAACAAGTCGTTCAACTGCTCCTATTCGGGCCACGATCTCTAAGGAAGTGACAAGGTGCGCAAGCTGCTCTTCGAAAGCGTATTTCGCCAGCCGCTCACCGAGCGCGCGCCATCGCCCGATGACGCTGCAGTCGCGGAGCTTGCAACCGCGCTCGGACAGGCCGGGCGGCGACGGCTCGGCCGGAGCCTGTCGATCCGCGAGGTCGATGCTGGATCCTGCAACGGATGCGAGCTGGAAATTCACGCGCTCAACAACGCCTATTACGACGTCGAGCGGTTCGGCCTGCGGTTCGTCGCCTCGCCGCGTCATGCCGACGTCCTGATGGTGACAGGACCGGTGACGAAAAACATGCGTGAGGCGCTCGAACGCACCTATCACGCGACGCCGAATCCGAAATGGGTCGTCGCGGTCGGCGATTGCGCGCGGAACGGAGGATGTTTTGCCGGCAGCTATGCGGTCGTCGGCGGCGTCTGCGAGGTCATCCCGGTCGACCTGCACATTCCCGGCTGTCCGCCTGCCCCCACGGCCATGCTGCAAGGATTGCTGGCGCTGCTCGAACGCGCTGATACGGGCGCCGTTACGTCGTGAGGATCGCTATCTAACCCGCTCCAGCACCCTCTTCGGTTGACGGATGGTCTTGCTCTTTGTCTTGAGACTTGTCTTGGGATTTGTCTTGGGACTTGTGACATGTTCGCGAAGGCGCACGCCTCGCCCACCTGTCGCGCTCGCGGCACCCGGGTTGATCAGCTCGATCCCGGCGCTCTCGAGCGCGGAAACCAGTTTCATCAGGGAGTCGACGTTGGCGCGGATCACACCGTCGCTGGCTTCCATGCGCTGGATGGTCGGCACCGAGAGATCAGCCAGCTCGGCCATTTGCCGCTGATCGATGCTCAGAAGCGCGCGCGCGGCCCTGAGTTGATTGGCGGTAATCATGGGAAGTTCTCCCGGTTCGGAAGCGGATATATTTATCCTATCTGAATTACTGTCTCAAGCATCAACTTAGAGGTTCAGTATATCAAGCAGGAGATCGCACGCGGTCTCACCACGATTGGCATCCGATTCATGACATGATAAGCGATGTCTCATACATCCTATTTGATGCATGGTGCTGTCAGGTGCGGTTGCTGGGGCGTTATCAGGGCAGGAATGGCGCAATCGAAATTGTCGAATGCTCCACGGATGGAACGCGGATCTATTTCGAGGAAGGCATCAGGCAGAGCCAGGCAACGCCCGACGGCGAGAGCGTCTTCAGCTATGTCAGGCTCATGGACGAACTCCTGGATCGCGCGACGAACGTTCTCGTCCTGGGATGCGGCGGCGGAAATCTCGCCACCAGGCTGGCGCGTCTCGGAAAGGAGCTGACGATCGTCGACAACAATCCGATCAGCTTCGTGATCGCTCAGAGATATTTTGGACTGCCGGATGGATTGCCGCTGATGGTGTCCGACTTCCGGAAATTCGTTCTCGATGACGATCTCCTTTACGACGGGATTGCCATCGATGTCGGCGGGCCGGATTTTCGCTTTGATGATGAATTCGACGTCGAGACGTGCGACGCCATCCGCGCCCGGTTGGCGCCGGGCGGCCGCATCATCATGAACGTGTTGGTCGCGAACGACATCGACCCGATACCCGATCGCATCGCCGCTCGGCTTGCCGGCGACCGGCTGGGAACTTGGATCATCGACGAGCAAGGCGTCCAGGATCGAAATGCGATCATAGCATGCGTGCCGGAAAAACAGTTGAACGCACGTCCGGCGCTTGCCGAGGTGATGCAAAACAGCCTCGAGCGATGGTCGATCCGGCGAGGCAGATTGCGCGGTCGCGACCTCGGCGCCATGTATTTCGCCGCTGACAGATAACCAGCCGCGCGCCGCGCTCATGTTCTGTTGCGCGATCCCTGCAAGTTCCAGCGAACGGTATCGCAACCTTCGATTGGTGTCTGGACGCAAAACTGGCCGCCCAAATTTCGCGACACGGACTTCTTGCATTGCAAGAAGTCGTTACAGCCAGCGCAAAAGGACGCAGTCGAAGCGAACTGGCAGATTGGGCGTGACGCCGCCTCTCTCAGGTGTCAGTATCCAAGCATAATCAAAAGCCGTGCACGTCGGACGAAGTGCGGCTGCCGAGGGGGAAATAAAAGCGTCGGCGTGGGCGCGCACGCCTCCTTTGGCCCAACCGGTCCGTTGGCGTCGCATGGGACAACAGATCGTCCATCGTCTGCTGATTTCGTTCCCCGCCTTGCTCGGGGTTCTCTTCCTCTGCTTTTGTCTGTTGCAGGTCGTGCCCGCCGATCCGGCGATGATCATCGCGGGACCTGATGCCAAGGCCGAGACCATCGCCGCGATCCGCCAGGAACTCGGCCTCGACAGATCCATTCCGATCCAGTTCTTCGAATACATCCTGCGTGTGCTGCGTGGCGATCTCGGCCGCTCCATCATTTCCAATCGGATGGTGAGCGAGGAACTGGCGATGACCATCGGGCCTACGATCGAGTTGATGCTGGGCGCGATGCTGATCGCAGTGCCGAGCGGGCTCGCGCTGGGCACGCTGGCGGCAGTCAATCGCGGCCGCCTCGCCGATCGCGTCATCATGGCCTGCTCGGTCGCAGGCGTATCGATGCCGGTGTTTTTCATCGGCCTGATCCTGATCCAGTATGTCGGGTTCAAGTGGGCACTGCTGCCGTTCACCGGCCGCACCGGCCCGGTATGGGACGGCGGATTACCAAGCCTGATCCTGCCGGCATTGACCTTGGGCGCAGTACTGATCGGCCCGATCGCGCGGTTGACGCGCACCGCCGTTCTCGAAGTGCTCGGCGCCGATTTCGTGCGCACGGCGCGCGCCAAGGGATTGCGTGAGTCGGTCGTGATCATCCACCACGCGCTGCGTAACGCCATGATCCCCGTCGTCACCCTGATCGGGCTGCAGGCGGCGTTCCTGCTTGGCGGCGCCGTGGTCACTGAAACCATGTTCTCGTGGCCCGGCGTCGGCCGGCTCGCGGTCGGTGCCATCGTCTCCAGCGATTTTCCGACCGCGCAGGGCGCGATCATGATCCTCGCCGTCGCCTTTCTGTCGATCAACCTGCTGGTCGATGTGCTCTACGTCTATCTCGATCCGAGGGTGCAGCGCAGATGACCGTCGAGGCTCTCGAGCAAGGCTTTGCACAGGAGCGCGAAATCGCCGCGTTTGCCCGTGCCGGGGTGCTGCGCCGCCTGGCGCGCGACCGCGTGGCGGCCACAGCCGGGCTGGTGCTCACGGTGATCGTGTTCGCAGCGCTGTTTGCGCCATGGATCACGCCGTACGATCCCTACTTCACCGACCTTACCAAGGTGATGCAGCCACCCGATGCCGAGCACTGGTTCGGCACCGACAACACAGGCCGCGACATCTTAACCCGCGTCATCTACGGCACACGCAACACGCTCATGCTCGGGCTGGTCGGCGTGATCGTCGGCGGTTTCATCGGCGGCGTTCTCGGCATCCTCGCTGCCTACTATCGGCGGCTGGACGGCTGGATCATGCGGCTGGTCGACGTGATGCTCGCCTTTCCCGCGATCCTGATCGGGCTGGCGGTCGCTGCGATCTTCGGCGCCGGGCTGACGGCCGTGGTGATTGCGCTCGTCGTCGCCACCGTGCCCGACGTCGCGCGGGTCGCGCGGGGCGCAGCGATCGGCGTGATGGGCCAGGAGTTCATGGAGGCCGGGCGCGCTGTCGGCGTATCCGACGGCGAACTGATCTGGCGCTACCTGACGCTCAACTGCATTTCGACGATCTTCGTGTTCCTGACGCTGCGCTTCGGCCAGATCATCCTGATCGGCGCCGCTCTCGGCTTCCTCGGCATGGGCGCGCAGCCGCCCACCGCCGAGCTCGGCATGATGGCGGCACAGGGGCGCGACTTCCTGTTCATGGCGCCGCACATCGCGACGATCCCAAGCTGTGCCATCTTCGTGATCGTGCTGGCCGCCAACCTTCTGGGCGACGCATTCCGCGACGTCCTCGATCCGAGGTTACAGACATGATCAGGATCGCATTGGGAGTGTCATTGGCATTGGGCATCGCGGGTCCGGCATCGGCCCAGACGCTCAACCTGATGAAGGGAATCGACGCGCCGCATTACGATGCGCAGCGCACCACCTGGGGGCCGACCTCCGATATCGTCAACATGTTCCAGGACACGCTGGTAGCGCTCGACTGGGACGGCCGGACGCCGGTTCCCTATCTCGCCAAATCATGGACGATCAGCGAGGACGGCAGGACCTATACGTTCAAGCTGCGCGACGATGTGTCGTTCTGCAGCGGCAAGAAATTCACCGCCGATGACGTCGTCTACAGCTTCAAGCGGCTCAAGGATCCCGCGATCAAGGCGCCCTATGCCTGGCGCGCTGGCAACATCAAGGAGCTGCGCGCGACTGATCCCTACACCGTCGAATATGAGCTCGACGAGCCCTACTCCGAACTGCTGCTGCAGCTCACCATGTTCACCAACGTCATCCACAACAAGGAGAGCGTCGAGGCGCTGGGCAAGGATTACGGCATCAAGGGCGCCGACGGCACCGGACCCTGGTGTTTCGAGAGCTGGCAGCCGCGCACCGAAATCGTGCTCAAGCGCCACGACGCCTACCGATGGGGCCCCTCGATGTACAAGAACAAGGGCCCGGTAAAATTCGAAAAGCTCAGCGTCAAGATCATGCCCGAGGAGTCCAGCCGCGTCGCGGCGATGATGGCCGGGCAGTTCGATATCACCCATCAATTCCCGCCGCAGTTCATCGCCCAGGCCAGGACTGCGCCGATGCTGAATGTCACCGAAGCGAAGCCGAACTTCCAACTGCTCTATTTCGGCTTCAAGACGACACGGCCGATGGTCTTGGACCGGCGCGTGCGCGAGGCGATGAGCATCGCCATCAACCGCGCGGAGATCGCCAAGGGCGTCCTGCTCGGCAATGCCGATCCGGCTTTCACCATCGTCGATTCCGACGCGCTGGATTTCGACGCCAACACCAAGGGAATCGTGAAGGAGGACATCGAACGCGCAAAGTCGCTGCTCGATGAAGCCGGCTGGAAGATGGGCAGCGACGGCGTCCGTGAGAAGGACGGCATCAAGCTGCAGCCCAAGGTCTACTACACCCAGGCCGGCAATACACCGCGCGTCGCCGAAGCGATCCAGGGCTACCTGCGCCGCATCGGCGTGCAGTGGCAGCTCCAGCCCTGGGACTCCACGATCGCCTCGGCCAAGATGGCCGAACAAGATTATGAAATCTGGTCGGTGACGGTGCCTTATTTGTCGGCCGGCGACCTCATGAACATCTACTTCGACTCGCGCAACATCCCGACCCCCAACCGGATGAACTGGAAGGATGCCGAGACCGACGAGTGGCTCAAACAGGGCCGCTCGGCGCTGACCGAGGCCGAGCGCATCAAATATTACGCGATGGTGCAGCAAAAGGTGATGCGCGAACACCTCTGGATGCCGGTGCTCAACATCAACATGAACCAGGTGGCCAACAAGAAGATCACCGATGCCAGGCCGCACATGATCTACCAGAACACCTTCTACAAGGGGCTGGACGTGTCGCGCCAGAAATAACAAGGGAGAGAACACGATGCGCAGCATTTTGACGGGCGTTGTGGCGCTGCTGGGAGCGGCCGGAATGTGCTCGGCTGCCGAGGCGCAGACCTTGCGGGTGATGAAGTCGCTGGACGCGCCGCATTACGACGGCCAGCGCACGACCTGGTCGCCGACGTCGGATATCGTCAACATGTTCCAGGATACGCTGGTGGCGCTCGACTGGGACGGCAAGACGGCGATCCCCTACCTCGCCAAGTCGTGGACGATCAGCGAGGACGGCAGAACCTATACCTTCAAGCTGCGCGACGACGTCACGTTCTGCAGCGGCAAGAAGTTCACCGCCGCCGACGTCATCTACAGCTTCAAGCGGCTGAAGGACCCCGAAACCAAGGCGCCCTACCATTGGCGCGCCGGCGACATCAAGGAGCTACGCGCGCCCGATCCTTATACCGTCGAGTACGAACTCAACGAACCCTACTCCGAACTGCTGCTGCAGCTCACCATGTATACCAACGCGATCCACAACAAGGAGAGCGTCGAGACGCTGGGCAAAGACTACGGCATCAAGGGAATCGACGGCACCGGACCGTGGTGCTTCGAGAGCTGGCAGCCGCGCACGGAAATCGTGCTGAAGCGCCACGACGCCTACAAATGGGGCCCGTCAATGTACAAGAACAAGGGACCCGTGAAATTCGAAAAACTCAGCATCAAGATCGTGCCGGAGGACGCCAGCCGCGTCGCCGCCATCATGGGCGGTCAGTTCGACCTCACCCACCAGGTTCCGCTGCAGTTCATCCAGCAGGTCAAGGCTGCGCCCAACCTGACCGTCCAGGAAGCCAAGCCGAACTTCCAGCTCATGTATTACGGCTACAAGATCACGCGCCCGATGGTTGCGGATAAGCGCGTGCGCGAGGCGATGAACATCGCCATCAACCGCGCCGACATCGTGAAGGGCGTCATGCTGGGCAACGCCGAGCCGGCGCTCACCTTCGTCGATCCCAAGGCGCTCGACTTCGCCGAGAAAACCAAGGGCGTCATCAAGGAAGACGTCGAACGCGCCAAGAAGCTTTTGGACGAAGCCGGCTGGAAGGTCGGGGCCGACGGCATCCGTGAGAAGGACGGCGTCAAGCTGGCACCCCGTGTGCTGTTCACGCAGGTCACCTACTTCCCGCGCGTCTCCGAAGCCATTCAAGGCTACATGCGCAAGATCGGCGTCGACTGGAAGATCGTGGGCTTCGACTCCACGATTGCGCCTGCCGAGATGGGCAAGCAGGACTACGAGCTGTGGACCGTGACGGTGCCCTATCTGTCGGCGGGCGAGCTGATGAACATCTATTTCAACTCGAAGAACGTTCCGACTCCCAATCGCATGAACTGGAAGGACGACGAGACGGACGAGTGGCTGCGCGCCGGCCGCGCCGCGTTGACCGACGCCGAGCGCGCGCTCAACTACGCGCGCGTGCAGGAGAAGGTCATGAACGAGCATCTGTGGATGCCGGTGATGAACGTCGCCATGTACACGACGAGTTCGAAGAAGCTGAAGGATGTGCGGCCGCACATGCTCTATCAGAACACCTTCTACAAGGGCCTGGATTACTCGTTCTAATGGACAATCTTCTCGAGGTTCGCGGCCTGAAGACCCACTTCGCGACGGATCGCGGACTGTTCCGCGCCGTTGACGGCATCAGCTTCAGCGTTCCCCGGGGACGCACGATCGGCCTGGTCGGCGAGTCCGGCTGTGGCAAGAGCGTGACGTCGCTGTCGGTGATGGGCCTGGTGCCGAGCCCGCCGGGCAAGGTCGAGGCCGAGGCGGTGCTGTTCGGCAACCGCGACGTGCTGCGGCTTTCGACCGATGAGCGCCGCAGGCTGCGCGGCGGCAAGATGTCGATGATCTTCCAGGAGCCGATGACTTCGCTCAACCCGGTCCACACCGTGGGCCAGCAGATCGTCGAGGCGATCCTGGCCCACACCACGATGTCGCCGCGCGCCGCCAAGGCGCGCGCGATCGAAATGCTCGAGCTGGTGCGGATTCCCTCGCCGGCGCAGCGCATCGATGACTATCCGCACAACATGTCGGGCGGCATGCGCCAGCGCGTCATGATTGCGATGGCGCTGAGTTGCGAGCCGGCGCTGCTGATCGCCGACGAACCGACGACGGCGCTCGACGTCACCATTCAGGCCCAGATCCTCGACCTCCTGAGCGACCTGCAGCAGCGGCTCGGCATGGCCATCCTGATCATCACCCATGATCTCGGTGTCATCGCCGAGGTCGCCGACCAGGTGCTGGTGATGTATGCCGGCCGCATCGTCGAGAGCGCCGACGTCAACGACCTGTTCGCCGACCCGCAGCATCCCTACACGATCGGCCTGCTCGGCTCGATCCCGCGCATCGACGTCGACCGCAAGCGCCTCGCCACCATCGAAGGCACGGTGCCCAGTCCGAACAACCAACCGGCAGGCTGTCGGTTCGCGCCGCGCTGTCCGTTCGCGGACCAGCGCTGCAGGCTTGATCCGCCGCCGCTGCGCGATATTGCGCCTGGTCACCAAGTGGCGTGCTGGAAAGCGCCGGTCGAGGTGACGTCATGAGCGATGCCCCGGTCCTTCAGGTCGACCGCCTGGTCAAGCATTTTGCGGTCACGCGCGGGCTCATCCGCCGCAAGGTGATCGGGCTCGTGCGCGCCGTCGAAGATGTGAGCTTCGAGATCGCCCGCGGCGAGACGCTGGCGCTGGTCGGCGAATCCGGCTGTGGCAAGTCGACCACCGGACGTCTGATATTGCGTTTGATGGACCCGACGTCAGGCTCGGTGCGTTTCAAGGGCCAGGAGATCGCAAACCTCGACAAGGATTCGCTGCGCCGGATGCGCCGGCACATGCAGATCATCTTCCAGGATCCCTACGCCTCCCTCAATCCGCGCATGACGGTCGGCGAGATCCTGGCCGAGCCGCTGCGGGTCCACGAGATCGGCGACGACGCATCGCGCGAGGCGCGCGGCCGCGAGCTCCTGGAAATCGTCGGCCTGCTGCCCGAACATGCCAGGCGCTATCCGCACCAGTTCTCGGGCGGGCAACGGCAGCGCATCGGCATTGCCCGTGCGCTGGCCGCCAATCCCGACCTGATCGTCTGCGACGAGCCGGTGTCGGCGCTGGACGTTTCGATCCAGGCGCAGATCGTCAACCTCCTGCAGAATCTACAGCAGCGCTTCGGCCTCTCCTATCTGTTCATCGCCCATGATCTTGCCGTGGTGAAGCACATCAGCGACCGCGTCGCGGTGATGTATTTGGGCAAGCTGGTCGAGATCGCGGACAAGAAAACGCTCTACGACCGGCCGTTGCACCCGTATACCCAGGCGCTGCTGGCGGCGATCCCAAAACCTGATCCTGCCTTGCGCACCAAACGGGTCATGCTGCAGGGCGACGTGCCGAGCCCGTTCAGGCCGCCGACCGGCTGCCGCTTCCACACCCGCTGCCCGCATGCGCAGGCACGCTGCTCGGCCGAGGAGCCGACGCTGCGCGAGGCGGCGCCCGGCCACCGCGTGGCCTGTCATTTTTTCGAGACGCTGCCCATCCCCACGATCATCGCGCGGGCCGGCCTCGCCAACGGCAAATTCGCCGAGCGACTGGCGGCCTTCGAGGCCGCCAAGGCGGCGCGGGTGCCGGGCTGAGCCAGAGCGGGTTGGGAAGGCCCAGGCACAATATTGCGAAAACAACCCCATGCAAAGTAGAATGGGGCCCTACTCGCAGCACTTCCCGCCCTACCCGGCGTGTTCGATGGCGCGGATGGCGCCGCGTAGTTCGGCGAGCCCTCGCAGCCGGCCGATTGCGGTATAGCCGGGATTGGTGCGCTTGGTTTCCGCGAGATCGTCGAGCATGCGATGGCCATGATCGGGCCGGAACACGATCTGATGGCTCGACGAACGCTTGCGGTTCTCGGCAAGCAGCGCCTTGAGCACCGCGATCATGTCGACGTCGCCGTCGAGATGATCGGATTCAAAAAACGACAGGCCGTCGGCTTCGCGCTTGGTCGCCCGCAAATGGGCAAATCCGATCCGCGGCGCGAAGCGCTTGGCCATTGCCGGCAGATTGTTCTCCGCGCGCACGCCGAGCGAGCCGGTGCAGAAGCAGATGCCGTTGGCCTTCGATGGGACCGCATCGAACAGCGCCTGATAATCCTCCGCCGACGAGGCGATGCGCGGCAGGCCGAACAGCGGGCGCGGCGGATCGTCCGGGTGCAACGTCAGCGTCACGCCGAGGGATTCGGCGACCGGCGTTACGCGCGCGAGAAATTCGCTGAGGTGCTGCCGCAGCACCTTGGAATCAATGCCGCGATATTGCTGCAAGCGGTCGCGGAACTGCGGGATCGTCAGCGGATCAGTCGTGGAGCCCGGCAGCGCGCTGGCAATATTGGTGACGAGGACATCGATATCGGCCTGCGTCATCCGCGAATAGACCTCTTTGGCGCGGCGCTGCGCGGCCTCGGAATATTCGGCCGGCGCTTCCGGCCGCTGCAGGACATGCAGATCAAATGCCGCGAACCGTTCCTGGTCGAAGCGCATCGCCTTGGCGCCGTTCGGCAGCTCCCATTCCAGATCGGTGCGGCACCAATCGACCACAGGCATGAAATTATAGCAGATGATCTTGATGCCGGCGGCAGCCACCGCCTCCAGGCTCGCGATCCACGCTTCGATCGAGCGCGTCCCGCCACCCCCGAGCCGCTTGACGTCGTCGGGGATCGGAATCGATTCCACCACCGACCAGGTCAGCGGCGAGCGGCCGGGCTGGCTGTTCTCGATCAGGTTCTTGCGCTCTTCGACAGCCGCACGGGTCCAGGCTTCGCCGATCGGCACCTGATGCAGCGCCGTCACCACGTCGGTCGCGCCGGCCTGACGGATATCGTCGAGCGATACGGGGTCATTGGGCCCGTACCACCGCCATCCCTGCAGCATCATGGGCGATCTCCTGAAATCTAGAGCATGATCCGGAAAAGTGGAATCCGGTTTTCCGAAAAGATCATGCTCAAACAAAAAGACAGAGCGTGATGACGATTCGAAGAATTGTCGTCACGCTCATAATCAAGCCGTCAGCACGACCTTGACGCTCTGCGAACGGTCGAGCGCCAGCCGCACCGCATCGGGTGCGACCGCGAGTGGCCGTTGCGCCGTTACCAGCGACAGCACGTCGACGCTGCCATCGGCGATCAATTCGACCGCGGTAAAGAATTCCGTGCCGAAGCGGAACGAGCCGCGAAGATCGATTTCCTTGGCCATCACCGCATTCGCCGGCACCGGAATCTGCCCGCCCGGCAGGTTGCCGACCTGAACCACGACGCCGCCGCGCCTGACGACGCCGATGGCGCTGGCAAGGCCAGCGGCCGTTCCAGATACTTCGAACGCAACGTCGAACGGACGTGCCGCAGCCTCGGCCTTCAGCGCCTCTTCGCTGCCGGAGATATCGACGACATGGTTGGCGCCGAGCTTTTTGGCAAACGCCAGCGGCGCCGCCGCGATGTCGACGACGGTCGTCTCAGCAATTCCTGCGCGCTGGGCCGCCAGCATAGTCAACAAGCCAATCGGGCCGGCGCCGAACAGCACCGCGCGCTTGCCGGTGACGTCACCGGCGCGCGCGACGGCATGCAGGCACACCGCGAGCGGCTCGGCGAGCGCCGCCGCCTGATACGTCACTTGGTCGGGAATCTTCACGCATTGCGCCGGGATGGCGTCGAAGTAAGACGCAAAGCCGCCCTGCATATGCGGGGTCTTCGAGGCGGAACCCATGAAGAAGATGTTCTCGCAGAGATTGGGCCGGTTCTCGCGGCACGGCTTGCAATGGCCGCACCAGCGCGACGGGTTGACGGCGACGCGATCGCCGACTTTTACGCCGGGCGCGGAACCTGCGATTTCGACCACCTCGCCCGCGATTTCGTGGCCGAGCACCAGCGGCGAGGTCACGACGAAATCGCCGGTTCGAGCATGACGATAGTAATGCATGTCGGAGCCACAGATGCCGCCCGCGCCGAAGCGGATGCGCACCATGCCCGCGACCAGCGGATCGAGCGGCCGCTCGACCATGCGCAGATCTTCCGGGCCAAACAGCGTTGCAGCCAGAGCCATCGATGTCATTTTGAGAGTCCCATGTATTTAGGCAGCCAGAGCGTCAGCTCCGGGATGTAGGTGATGGCGACGAGCGCCAGCAGAAGCGGCACCAACCATGGCAGGATCGCCATGGTCGTGCGCTCGACGGACAGCTTTGCCACCCGCGCCAGCACGAACAGCACCATGCCGAGCGGCGGATGAAGGAGCCCGATCATCAGGTTTAGCGTCATGATCAGGCCGAAATGGATCGGGTCGATGCCGAGCTTGAGCACGATCGGCAGCAGGATGGGCACCAGGATAGTGATCGCGGCGATGGTGTCGATGAAGCAGCCGACGAACAGGATCAGGATATTCGCCAGCAGAAGGAATACCCATTTGTTCTGGGTGATCCCGAGCATCGCATCCGTCAGCGTCTGCGCTGCCTGCGATACCGTCAAGAGCCATGCAAAGATCGAGGCTGCGGTGACGATGAACAGCACCGATGCCGTGGTCTCGATCGTGTCAAACGTCGCCTTGGCGACGGTCTGCAGCGTCATCGAACGGTAACGCACCAGCCCGAGGAACAGCGACCAGATCACCGCGGCGACCGCGGCTTCGGTCGGCGTGAACCAGCCGAGCGTCATGCCGCCGATCAGGATCACGGGAGCCATCAGCGCCATCACCGCGGAGAAATCGAAATACCAGTCGAGCGCCAAAAGCGCCACGAGACCGATTCCGACTGCCATGTTCACCGAAAGCCCGGCGACGACCAGCAGCCAAACGACCATCGGGAACGCCAGCACGATCAGGATTTCGATCGCGGCCGAACCGATCTGCGGCCATGAGAACGGCGTGTCGCTGCCCCAGCCGTTCTTGTGGGCGAAATAGGCCACGGTCGCCATCATGGCCAACGTCATGAACACGCCCGGAATCACGCCGCCCAGAAACAGCGCGCCGATCGAGACGTTCGCCATCATGCCGTAGATCACGAACGGCAGCGACGGCGGAATGATCGGCCCGAGCGTTGCGGACGCCGCGGTGACGCCGACGGCAAACTCGGTCGAGTAGCCGTGATCCTTCATCGCCTTGATCTCGATGGTGCCGAGCCCCGCGGCGTCCGCGATCGCGGTGCCGGACATGCCGGAAAAGATCACCGAGCCCACGATATTGACGTGGCCGAGGCCGCCGCGCATCCACCCCACCAGCGCGACCGCAAATTTGTAGATGCGGCCCGTCACGCCCGCGATGTTCATGAGATTGCCGGCCAGGATGAAGAACGGCACCGCGAGCAGCGGAAAGCTCTCGACGCCCGCGATCATGCGCTGCGCCAGCGTGACATCCGGCGTGATGCCGGTGACGAGAATGTAGACCAGCGACGAGACCGCCATGGCCAGCGCGACCGGCAGGCCGACCAGCATCAGCAGCAGAAATCCCCCAAGCAGCAGCAGCATCGCGTCAGCCTTCCGTTCCGTCGAATGCGCCGGGGCGTTCCAGGATCGAATAGCCCCGCCGCCAGTTTTCGACCGCGATCTGAATCGAGCGTGCGAACATCAACGCGAAGCCGAGCAGCACGGCGTAATACACAAAACCCTTTTGGAACTTGATCGTGGTCATCCGCTCGTCGCCGATGATCTGGATGAATTGCCAGACCAGCTTGATCGCGTAGCCAAAGAACGCGATCCGGATCAGGTCGATCACGCTCGAAAGCGCGCGCGCCGGCAAATGCGGCAAATAGCGGAACAGAAGATCGACCTGGATGTGCCGCGACAGCCGCACGCACATCGCCGAGCCGATGAACACCACGCCGATCAGGCAGTAGGTCGCAATCTCCTCGGTCCAGGCATAGCTGTCGTTGAGGACATAGCGGGTGAAGAACTGCAGGAAGACGGACAGCGCCATGACCCAGAAGATCACGAGTGCCAGCCAGTCCTCGGCGGCGTATTGCCAGAGATCGGCGCCCTTGGGGACCTCGTCCTCGAAGGTATGGGCGATCTCGTCCGCCGTGATCTGCTTGTGAACTTCAACCGTCGACATGCGCTTATTCCCCAACTGGCGTCGCGTGAGTGGCTCACGTCATTCCGGGGCGGCTCGGAGAGCCGAACCCGGAATCTCGAGATTCTCAGGTGCGCAATTGCGCACCATAGTTCGACGCCGACGCGTCGCCCCGGGATGACGACTTCGTCGTTACTTCACCGCCTGGATGCGTTCCCAGTCGGCCTTGCGGTAGTCGAAGCTTTCGAAGCTCGTGGTCTTGAGGACGGTGTCGCGAAACTCGTCCTTGTTGATCTCGGTCACGGTCAGGCCCTTCTGCTTGAAGAAATCGACCAGCTTGGCTTCGTTGGTCTTGATCTCGGCGGTCGCCTTCGCCGCCGCTTCCTGCGCGACGTCGGTGAAGATCTTGCGGTCTTCCTCAGACAGCTTCTTCCAGAGCGCGCCGGAGACCACGGTGTTGAGATGATCGACGATGTGGCCGGTCAGCACGATGTGCTTCTGCACTTCGTAAAATTTCTTGGCCTCGATGGTCGTGAGCGGATTTTCCTGGGCTTCCACGGTGCCGTTCTGCAGCGCGAGATAGACCTCGGCAAACGCAATCGGCGCGGTATTGGCGCCGCAGGCGCGCGGCATCGCGAGATAGGCCGGCACATCAGGCACGCGAATCTTGAGGCCCTTCATATCGGCGCAGGTCTTGATCGGCTTGTTCGACGAGGTGTGACGAACGCCGTAATAAGTTACCGCCACGATGCGATGGCCGCTCTTGTCCTCGTAGCCCTTCGTAAGCTCCTTGAAGACGTCGCTCTTGGTATAGGCCAAGAGATGGTCGGCATCGCGGAAAGTATAGGGATAATAGGTCACGCCGATTGGCGGAAAGCTCTTGGCGGCGAAGCTCGATCCGGAAATGATCATGTCGACCGAGCCCAGCGCGAGCCCCTGATTGATGTCGGTTTCCTTGCCGAGCTGCGAGGCCGGATAGACGTCGATCTGGTAGCGGCCATTGGTGCGCTTGTTGATTTCACCGGCAGCCCAGACAGAAGCGGTATGGAACGGCTCCGAGGTTTCGTAAACATGCGCCCATTTGAGCTTGGTCTGCGCCATGCCCGACGTCGTCGCGGCCAGCAGCGCAGCGGCAGACGCCGCGAATGCAATCGTCAATTTCTTCAACACTTGAATTCCTCCATTGCTACAATTTGCTTTTGTTACTCAACCGGCCCGGCATTCCGCCGAACCGTTCGAATTCTTCCCGCTCAGCCGCTCCTTGCGCGGACGCCGGCCGAAGCCTCGGCTCCGAAATTTTGCGCAAAGCGGGCCTGCGAACGCGCCAGGTGCTCGCGCATCGTCACGCGGGCCGCGTCCGGATCGTGCGCGGCAATGGCATCGCGGATCGCCCGGTGCTCAGCCAGCGCGGCGTTCCAGGATTCCGGATTCTCGAAATAGTGCGCGAGCTTGGCGAAGTAGGGATTGAGCCGCTGGTCGAACAGCTCGCCGACCACGCGGACGAGCACCGCGTTGTCGAGACAGCCGGTCACCGCGACATGAAACGCGCGATCATGGATCATCGAGGCTTCGCCGGGATGCTGCACGGTGGCCATCGCATCCAGCGACGCGTCGATGCGCGCGATGTCCTCAGGTGTTGCCACCCGCGCTGCCTGTTCGGCGATGGCACCTTCGAGGAATTCGCGCGCGCGCAGCAGTTCGAACGGGCCTTCAATCTCGGCCGCCGCCGGCAAGGGCGGCGCGAGCGCTGCCGGTTCGCTGACATAAATTCCGGAGCCGACGCGGATCCGTACACGGCCCTCGACTTCCAGGGCGATCAGCGCTTCGCGCACCGTCGGCCGCGACACCTTCAACTGTTCGGCAAGATCGCGTTCGGTCGGAAGCCGGCTGCCCACGCGGTATTCGCCGCTGTCGATCAAGGCGCGGAGCTGATCGGCAACCTGGCGATAAAGACGTCGCGCTTCCACGGCTTCGAGCGGCACGCTCGGCTCTCCCTGACGATCCCCTTAGGTGAATCGATTTTTCTTGCTTTGGTCGGGCTAAGGCCAATAAATCCGGAACATTGGCCTTACCAATTGACCAAAGATTGATAGATTGGGCTTCCCATGTCAAGCGACCCCGCCAAAGTCCCGGTTTCCGGCCCGAAAGACGGCGATTTCCGCCTCTCGAATGCCAACCTTCATCGACTTCCCGGCCAGATCCGGCGTCCGGCCTACGACCGCTCGCGCGTCACGCCGGGCATCGTTCATCTCGGAATTGGCGCGTTCCACCGGGCGCACCAAGCGGTGGTCATCGACGACCTCCTTGCGGGCGGCGCGACGGATTGGGGAATCGTCGGGGCCAGCTTGCGCAGTCCGGAAGCGCACGACGCCCTCGCCCCGCAGGATGGCCTCTACACGCTCGCCGTTCGCTCCGGCGCAGGTACCGATCACCGGATCGTCGGCTCGGTCCTTGCCACAGAAGTCGCCAAGGAGAAGCCCGGACAGTTGGTCGCGCGGCTGGCCAACCCGGCCACGCGCATCGTCTCGCTGACGGTTACCGAGAAGGGCTACTGTCATACGCCGCAAACCGGCGACCTGGACGAGCGTCATCCCGACATCGTTCATGACCTGCGGAATCCGGGCACGCCGCGCTCGGCCGTCGGATTCCTGGTGGCTGCGCTCGCGCGCAGACGGATTGCAGGCGCAGCCCCCTTCACCGTTCTGTCCTGCGACAATCTCTCCGCCAACGGCCACACCGTCGGGCGGATCGTGACGCAGTTCGCCGCCTTGCGATCGCGCAATCTCGCCAAATGGATTGAAGCCGAAGTGGCCTTCCCGTCGACCATGGTCGACCGGATCGTGCCGGAGACCACGGAGGCAGACCGTGCCGCGGTTTCGTCTGCGCTTAGCATGATTGACGCGTGGCCGGTCGTCACCGAGCCGTTCACGCAATGGATCGTCGAAGACCGCTTTCCGGCCGGGCGGCCGGATTTCGCTGCTGCAGGCGTGCAATTGGTTTCCGACGTGACGCCGTTCGAACACATGAAGCTGCGGCTGCTCAATGCCAGCCACTCGGCGCTGGCCTATCTCGGCTATCTCGCAGGCTTCGAAACTATTGCGGCCGCGATGACCGACCAGCGCTTTGCGGCATTTGCCCTGCAGGTGATGCAAGACGCAGCGCCGACGCTCGCGATGCCAGAAGGGACCGATCTTGCGGCCTATAGCGCATCGCTGCTGCAACGCTTTTCCAACCCTGCCCTGCATCACCGCACCTGGCAGATCGCGATGGACGGGTCGCAGAAACTGCCGCAACGGCTGCTCGCCTCCATGCAGGACCGGCTGCGGCTGGGACTGCCGATCGATACCCATGCGCTCGCGGTTGCCGGCTGGATGCGCTATGTCACCGGGACCGACGAGCAGGGACGCGCGATCGACGTGCGCGATCCGCTTGCAGCGAAGCTGAAGGCCATCGCCGAGAGCACCGGTCCGGTCGCGGAACGGCTTGCGCCGGCGTTGCTGGAAGTCGAGCCAATCTTTGGCGCGTTAGGTGCTGATCCTCGCCTGCGTAGCGCGGTCACCGGGGCGCTCACCAAACTCTACGCACTCGGTGCACGTCAGGCGGTGCAGACGTTTCAGGCAGCATGATTGGTAGGTCAGAACCACCTGGTGGCAAGGCCACATAGCGACCGCCGTTCATTTCGGAACTTCCGCAGACTACGGAGACAACAACGTCCTGGTGAGTTGGTGATCGGGATCGGCTAGCCCCTCGATGACATCGAAATGATGCCGTCCGGGTTCTTCGATCACGCAGGTTTTCGCGCCGAGCCCGGTCCAGATGTTGGCGAGGAGCGCGTTCTGGCGGACGAATTCCGGGCGCTCGGCGCTGCCCACCCAGCACGTCACGCGTGCATTCTGCATCGGCTCCAGCAATGCGGGGCTTTCCACGAGCGCCTCGGCCTCGTCGATCCGAAGATCCGTATTCATGGCGGCCTTCATCAGCGGACGAAGGTCATGAACGCCGGAAATGGAGACGGTGTGGCTGATGCGCGCCCGGACATCGTCCGCGAGCGGCGACGTCGCCGAAATCATGCGTGTCACCAGATGCCCGCCGGCGGAGTGGCCGGCCAGAAAAAGCGGGCCTTCGACCATCGCGGCGGCGCGCTCGACGGCCGCAGCAATTTCGCGCGTGATCTCGGAGATGCGCACAGTCGGGCACAGCGTGTAGGAGGGCATCGCCACCGCATAGCCGCTTTCAACCGATCCGCGCGCGAGATGCGACCAAAAGCTCTTGTCGAGGGCCTTCCAGAATCCGCCATGGACGAAGACGACCAGGCCCTTTGGCCGGCCTTCCGGCCCAAAGAGATCGAAGCGGTTTCGTGCGCGCTCGCCATAGCTGATGTCGAGCGTCGCGCGGCCGCTGCCCTGGAGTGCATCGCGATAGGCTTGCGCGGGCTGCACCCACGCCGCCGGCCATCGCTCGCCGCCCGGAATGTTCGGAGCATTCGCATAGGCGTCGTTCCAATCGGAAATCTGATGAAAAATCACGCGGCTCGGTTTCCGTTCTATCGTGTGGGCCGGGCGGATGTCCGATCGATACCCGCAGGCAACCAGTCTATACCGAGAAGCGCAACTCCCGCCCCATAAATTTCAAGCTTGAAATAATCGATGGCCATGCGAATAATTCCACCGGGGCGTGGACCAGGGAAAGACATGACCGATTTCACGCGGACAAAATCCCTGTTCGCCATCCCGGATGGCGTGATCTATCTGGACGGCAATTCGCTCGGTCCCCTGCCCGTTGCAGCCGCCGATCGCGTCGGCCGCATGATATCGGAGGAATGGGGCAAGCACCTCATCAAGGGCTGGAACGTCGCCGGGTGGATGACGCAGCCGCGGCGTGTCGGCGACCGTATCGGCCGGTTGATCGGCGCTGCCGACGGGACGGTGGTAGTGGGCGATACGCTGTCCATCAAAGTCTACCAGGCGCTGGCCTCGGCGCTCGAGCTCAATCCGTCGCGGCGCGTGATCCTGTCGGACACCGGTAACTTTCCTTCCGATCTCTACATCGCCAGCGGTCTGCTCGAATCGCTCGACCGCGGCTACGAGTTGAAGGTCGTGGCCCCCGAAGACGTCGAAGCCGCCATCGACGAGACGATCGCGGTGCTGATGCTGACCGAGGTCGACTATCGCACCGGCCGGCTGCACGACATGAGCGCGCTGACGCACAGGGCGCATGCCGCCGGCGCGTTGACTATCTGGGATCTGGCGCATTCCGCGGGCGCGATTCCGGTCGAGTTGGAAGATGCCAAAGCCGATTTCGCAGTCGGCTGCACCTACAAATATCTCAATGCCGGTCCTGGCGCGCCGGCCTTCATCTATGTAGCGCCGAAGCACGCCGATACGGCGCGGCCGGCGCTTTCCGGCTGGATGGGTCATCACGCGCCCTTTGCCTTTGACCTCGACTATCGGGCCGGTCCGGGCATTGAGCGAATGCGTGTCGGTACGCCCCCGATCATTGCGATGGCCGCGCTTGACGCCGCCCTCGACGTCTGGAACGACGTCAGCATGACCGACGTGCGCCATGCATCGATCGCGCTCGCCGACCTGTTCATCCACGAAATCGAAGGACGCTGCCCCGAGCTGACGCTGGCTTCGCCGCGGGACGGAAAGCAGCGCGGCAGCCAGGTTTCGTTTCGCCACCCGGAGGGCTACGCGATCATGCAGGCGCTGATCGCGCGCGACGTGATAGGCGACTTCCGCGCGCCGGACATGATGCGCTTCGGCCTTACACCGCTCTACATCGGAGAAGCCGAGGTTCGCGCGGCAGTCGAAATCATCGCCGACGTCTTGACCAATCGCCGCTGGGATACCGCGGATTACCGCAAGAAGGCGCTCGTAACATGACTGGCAAGCCCGACGAACCCCCGCGTGAGGGAGCCCAGATGTCGTTCGACGGGCGCATGTCCTACAGCGATTATCTGCATCTGGAACGCGTTCTGGACGCGCAAGAGCCGCTCTCGGACGCGCATGACGAACTGCTGTTCATCATCCAGCACCAGACTTCCGAACTCTGGATGAAGCTAGCCATCCACGAAATCCGTTCCGCCATCAAGGCGATCCGTCACGACCAGTTGCATCCCGCCTTCAAGATGCTGTCGCGCATCGCCCGGATCTTCGAGCAGCTCAATACCGCCTGGGACGTGTTGCGGACGATGACACCCAGCGAATACACCGAGTTTCGCGATCAGCTCGGGCAGTCCTCGGGTTTCCAGTCGTACCAGTACCGCGCGATCGAGTTCCTCGCCGGCAATCGCAATTTGGCGCTGCTTGGCCCGCACGCCCACCGCGCCGACATCATGGCGAAGCTCGAGGAAATTCTCGCTGAGCCGAGCCTCTATGACGAGGCGCTGCTGCTGCTGGCGCGCAATGGTTTTGACATCGGCGAAGACGCACGCCGAACCGACTGGCGCGTCAACCGCACGCCAAACGACGAGGTTTTGGAGGCCTGGAAGACCGTCTATGCGTCGCCGGCGAAACACTGGATGCTCTACGAGCTTGCGGAAAAGCTGGTCGATTTCGAGGACTATTTCCGCCGCTGGCGCTTCAACCACGTCACGACGGTCGAGCGCATCATCGGCCTGAAGCGCGGAACCGGCGGCACGTCAGGCGTCTCCTACTTGCGCAAGATGCTCGAGGTCGAACTTTTTCCGGAACTCTGGAAGCTGAGAACAGAGCTCTAAGACGACATCCCATAAGAAGTTTCAGCGCGGCACCACCGCCGTCGCCTCGATCTCGACGAGCACCGCCTTCTCGACTAGGCGCACCACCTGCACCAGCGCCATCGCCGGATAATGCGCGCCAAAAATCTCGCGATAGGCGCGGCCAAGCTCTTTCAGGCTCGCGAGATATTCCTCGATGTCGACGACATACCAGGTTAGCCGCACCAGATGCGCGGGGCTAGCGCCGCCCTCAGCAAGAATCTCTGAGATATTGGAGAGCGTCTGGCGCGCCTGCGCAACGAAGTCCGGCGCAAGATGCCCTTGCGCATCCCAGCCGATGACGCCGCCGGTCACGACAAGACGGCCGTCGGCGGCCATGCCGTTGGCGTATCCTTTCGGCATCGGCCAGCCGCTCGGCTGCAGCACTTGCGGGCCCGATGACGAGGCATCGGTCTTGGTATGAGGCACCACGCTCAGCGTGGGGCCTTTGGGGGCGGTCACCGGCTTTTCTCCATCAGGTTAAACGTTATTCCGCCGCGACGCTTGGCGACGCCGGGCCGGCCGCGGCCATTTGCCTTAGTGCAAAGCGCCTCAGCTTGCCGGTTTCGGTCTTCGGCAATTGTGCGACATACTCGATCGCACGCGGATATTTATACGGCGCAATCGTCTGCTTGACGTGGTCCTGCAACGCCTGCGTCAGTCCGGCGTCGCCCAGGGCGCCACCCGCCAGAACCACATAGGCCTTGACGATCATACCGCGCGCCTCGTCGGGCGCGCCGACCACGCCGCATTCGGCGACCGCAGGATGCGACAGCAACGCCGCTTCGACCTCGGGGCCTGCGATATTGTAGCCGGAGGAGACGATCATGTCGTCCGAACGCGCGACAAAGGACAGCCGGCCGCTCGCGTCGCGGACAAAGGTATCGCCGGTCAGATTCCAGCCGTCGCGCACATAGTTCGACTGCCTCTTGTCGGCGAGATAGCGGCATCCGGTCGGCCCGCGCACCGCAAGCTTGCCGACGGTGCCCGCAGGCAGTTCGTTCATGTCGTCGTCGACGATTTTTGCTTCGTAGCCCGCGACTGGATGCCCTGTCGTCCCTGCAACCGCGTCGCCGACGTGGTTGGTGATGAAAATGTGCAGCAGCTCCGTCGAGCCGATGCCGTCGAGGATTGTCTTGCCGGTCTTGCGGGTCCAGCTTTCGAACACAGTCGCCGGCAAGGTTTCGCCGGCGGAGACCGCGATCCGCAGCGACGAAAGATCGGCGCCGTTGTCCATCGCGGCCATCATCGCGCGATACGCGGTTGGCGAGGTAAAGCAGATCGTCGCCTTGTAAGTTTCGATGATCTTGACCATCTCGGGCGGCGCCGCGTTTTCCAACAGCGTTGCGGTCGCGCCGAACCGCAACGGGAAAATCGCAAGACCCCCGAGCCCGAACGTAAAGGCCAGCGGCGGCGAGCCGACGAACACATCATCCTCGGTAACGTTGAGGACTTCCCTGGCGTAGCCGTCCGCAATGATCATGAGGTCGCGATGGAAATGCATCGTCGCCTTGGGTTCGCCCGTGGTGCCCGAGGTGAATCCGAGCAGCGCGACGTCGTCGCGTCCCGTCTTCACCGCATCGAACTTCACTGGCTTGTTCAGCGCCACCCGGTCGAGTTCGGCATCATGGTTGGCCGTACCGTCGAAGTTCACCACCTGCTTGAGAAACCGGCTGGCCTTCGCGCACGCGACCAGTTCATCGGCGATGCGGCTATCGGTCAGCGCCAGCGCAATCTCCGCCTTGTCGACGATCTTGCTCAGTTCGCCGGCGCGCAGCATCGGCATGGTGTTGACGACGATGGCACCCGCTTTTGTCGCGGCAAGCCATGCCGCGACCAGCGCCGGGTTGTTGCCGGAACGGATCAGGACGCGGTTGCCGGGCTTGACGCCGTAGTTCTCCACCAGCGCATGCGCGAGGCGATTGGACCAGTCGGCCAGTTCCTTGTAGGTGCGCTGGCGGCCGTTGCCGATCAGCGCGATCCGGTCGCCCCAGCCCTTTTCGACGATGCGGTCGGTCAGCTCGACCGCGGCATTCAGATATTCCGGATACTGAAACTCGGGCCGGTCGAGCAGCAGGTCCGGCCATTGCTCGAACGGCGGCAGATTGCGCCGCGTAAAATCATCGACATGGCCTGATGGGCCAAGAGACGGGGACTGGCTGGGAGTTCTATCTGACATTTCATCGCCTCATCAATGGAAGGCTCGAGATCAATATCGAAGACGCCCGGCGGCTTAGCTCGTCAATCATTTTAAGCTTAAAGTATTTTTTCGCAAGTGCAGAATTGAGCCCTGCCCCCCAATAGAATGGCCGGGCGTCGCTCGCCCGGTCCGGGGAACCGTCTTTGCCCTAAACGGCTGCGCGGTAGGCCGGGGCCGAGGCAAGGAAGCGGCCGTAGGCCGCGGCATCGGGCGGGGTAAATTTCTCCACCAGCGGATTGCGTCTTCGTCCGGTCACGCCGATATCGGCCAGCAATTCGTCGAAGTGCTTGAAGTGGTAGGGCGCGACGCACAGCCCACCATAGACGCCAGCCGCCGGCCGCTCGACGCGCCTGAAATGCAGCATCATCTCAATGTTGTCCTGCATCTGCTTAGGCGTCGGCTGGCGGGCGAGCTGGCCATCGGCGTAGCGCACCAGCCAGTTCGCCGCGAGGTCTGCGCACAACACCGTGCAGAAGCTCGAATTGAAACCGACGAAACCCATCTCGGGCAGGTCCGGATTGGCGATCAGCCGATAGAGCCGGTATTGCCCGTCGGGATCGACAAGCTTGTCGTGGTATGCCTGCGGCAGAAACGGCACGCCCAGTTTGTAGCCGATCGCGAGCACGGCCACATCGGCCTGGACGCGCTGACCTCCGGTCATCACGATGGAATTGCCGTCGTAGCACTCGAAGCTGCCTCTGATAGCCTTGATGCGCTTGTCTGCGACCATCGGGAAGAATCCGGGCGTGGCGATCGGCACCGAGCAATTGACGCCGTCTTCGATTCTCTCGTTCGGCACCATGTCGCACTTGCCGAGCTTGAGCTGCAGCTTCAGCAGGCTCTCCAGCCCGCGCCAGTTGGCCCAAACGAGCGGCTTTGCGACCGCATGCGCGAACCGCGACGACGCGCCGATGCCCCAACTCCGGAACATCTCCTCCTGCGCGCGGATGTAGAGAATGCGTTTGAAATTGACCAGTCCGCCGATGAAATAGGGAATCCGCCACACCGGCTCGCGGTACACCAGCGTCACTTCGGCGGCGCCGGAATTGACCGCGTTGACGGCAATGTCGGTCGCCGATTTCGAACCGCCGAGTACGACGATCCTCCGGCCTTTGGCGAGCATCGGATCGTTGTATTGCGAGGAGTGCAGGATGCGTCCGCCCTGCGCCTTGAAGGCATCCTCGCCTGGCAGGCTGAGCGTCTGGGGCTCATTGAACTGCCCGGTGCAAACAGCGACAAAATCAAAATCCTCATGACGGACGCCGCCATCCGGCTCCCGCAGCTCGAGCCGCCAGCCGGGCGCGGAATCGGGCCGGCGATCCATCTGCACCACGGCAGTGTTGAAGCTGATGGCACCGAGGAGATCGTTGTCCTTTGCATACTCAGTTAGATAGGCATGAACCTGCGCCCCTTTCGGCCATTCCGGATAGGAATCCGGCATCGCCTTGTCGGTGTAACGATAGAGATCCTTCGGGCTTTGGGTTTGCACCTCGGGATAGGACCGCGCCGGTTCCCAGACGCCGCCGAGATCGCCGCTGCGCTCGACGATCGTGATCTGATGTCCGCGCGCGGCAAAGGCTTTTGCGGCCGCAAGTCCGGATACGCCTGCGCCGATAACGCAGACTTTCTTTCGCCTGACCATGATGACGCCTCCAGCAAGGATGAGTTCAGGGAGCTATTCGTTGGCTTCGGGCGGCAAGAAGTTCACTTCGTGCTGCGCGGAGATCCGAACCACCTCTTCAGGGTCCGTCAGATTGTGGAGCTGGTTGAACAGCGCCTCGAGCTTCTGCATCGGCGATACCCAGAACAGCGCGCGAGCCGGCTTGTCCGACTTGTTGAAATAGCCATGCGGGATGCCGCGCGGCATCCGAACGAGGTCGCCGGCCTTCGCCTGCACCCAGATCCCGTCGAGCTTGAGATCGAGAACGCCCTCCTGCACCAGAATGAATTCATCCTGCGTCGGGTGGACGTGCACCGGCACGAACTGGCCGGGCTCGCTGTTGGTCTCGAAGGCGAAGGTTGAATCGGTCACGGCTTTGGGGAAGTAGACCTGACCGAGGATGTTCCAGGTCTTGTCGCCATAGCCGGTGCCATTCCTGGTAATGCCTTTTTCGAGTGCTGCCATCTCGCCCTCCTCTGTCGCAGTTGGTGTGGTTGCGATGTCCGAAAATAGTTCGTGCAGGCTGGATCGAGCCGAAGCGGCCGTCTAGCCGGAAAACGAATCCTGCCGGCTTCGCGAAGGGAATTTTCGGATTGCTGCGGCGCGGAATGACCTCCTCGTCATTCCGGGGCGATGCGCAGCATCGAGCCCGGAATCCATTTCACGGCGGCCCAAGTGGCCGCATGGATTCCGGGCTCGCGCTACGCGCGCCCCGGAATGACGGGAGCAATGCCTTCCGACCGGGCAGCGACGACTATCAAATCGCCTTTCCAACCACGGGGCCGACAGATATTATAGGCTTCAAATAATGCGAAGGCCGGGCCATGGCGACGGGCACCAGCATTGTCAGGCATGATCCGGCCGCCCGGCTGGCGGCGTTTGGCCGCGTTTCGACCGGCAGCGTCGATGATGCGGCCGAGGCGATCGGACGCATATTCTGCCCGCATGCACTGACGCCGGCACGTGAAACGGCATCCGACTTCTTCGCGCTACACAACTGCGCGGTCTTTGGCGGCTTCTCGGTCAACTACGTCGCCTATGGCGGGTCGGTAGCGATCGACCCCGGCTGTCTCGAGCGCTTCTTCCTGTTGCAGATCCCTGTGCACGGTTCAGCACGGATCCAGACCGCGTCGCGCGACACCGCAACTGCTCCCGGCGCCAGCGCCTCGCTGTTGTCGCCGACAATTCCGACACGAATGACCTGGCAGGGCAATTGCGCCCAGATCATTCTGTTGGTCGACCGCCGCCTCCTGGAGCAACGGGCAGCGGCGCTGTCGGGCCAGCCGGCGTGTGCGATCGAGTTCGAGCCTGCGGTTGATCTCTCTTCTGCAGGCGGCCGAGCGCTTCAGTCGCAGATACTAGACCTCGTCGATCTCGCCGAACGCCTCGGACCGCGACGGCCGCTTTCGCCGGCGGCGGCGGCCAATGTACGCGAAACACTGTTGCGTGCGTTGCTCCACGGCCAGCGCCACAGCGCGAGCGAGGCGATCGACCGATTTGGCGGACGGGCCGAAGCGCTGCCCCCGTCGCTTCGACGGGCGCGCGAATTCCTGCATGCACACGCGGAAGAGCCGCTCGATCTCACGCAGCTTGCCGCGGCCGCAGGCACGGGTGTCCGCGCGCTACAGCTCGGCTTCAGGCAGCATTTCGGAACGTCGATCTCGGAGATGCTGCGCGACATCCGGCTCGCGCATCTCAATGTCAGATTGACCGCCGCCGCTCCTGACGAAAGCATCACCGATATCGCGTTCGAGCTCGGATTTACGCATCTGAGCCGGATGGCGAGCGCCTATCGGGCCAAGTTCGGTGAAACGCCCTCGGCGACCCTGCGCGGCTGATTCGAAGTCTACATCCGTGCTCAACGGATCCTCCCCGGCGTCGGGTATCAGGTGGTCCGCGCCTTCGCGGATTTCTGAGCCGACGCCTTGGTCTTGGCCAACAGGCGCATCAATTCACGCACGTCCTTTGGCGTGAGGTCGCCGAAGATATCGGCAATCCATAATTCGTGTTCCGTCGCCATCTTGCGGAATTCGGCCCGGCCAGCCTTGGTCAGGCGGATCACCTGCACGCGGCGATCGGCATCCGACGTGCGGCGGTCGAGATGCCCGGATTCGACGAGGCGCTCGACCAATCCGGTGACGTTGCCGTTCGAGACCATCATCCGCTTGGAGACATCTGAGAGCGTCATGCCCTCCGGAACCTTGTCGAGCTGGGCCATCAGGTCGAACCGCGGCAGCGTGACGTCGAAGCGCTCGCGTAAGCGGCTGCGCACCTCGCCCTCGATCAGGGTCGTGCAGGTCAGGAGGCGAAGCCATAACCTGAGTTCGTCGCCATGATGCTCCGGGAGCTCGACGGCCTTGGTCTCTGAATCAAGGATCATGATGCAAATCTTGTCCGGGCTTGGGCGTTCGGTGATCCGAACAGGCTGCAGCTTGCGATCATTGCCCAGATTTCTTTAGGTTTCAAGTAATTGGCGCATGGCTTGCATAGACGCGTTCTGCTTGCAGGTGCAGTCACCGTCAGAATAAGCTGCACTCCGAGCAATTGTTGTGGCGTGGGCTTGGCGGTAGAGGCCGAACGGAGGAATAATCATGAAGCAGTCGTTGAAGCTGACCGGACTTGCCGTTTTGCTGGGGATTGCCGCAGCTCCGGCCGCAGCGCAGGAGAAAATCAAGATCGGCGTGATCACGACCTTGTCCGGCCCGGCGGCCGTACTCGGCCAGCAATCCCGCGACGGCCTGCAACTCGGAATCAAAGACCTCGGCGGCAAGATGGCCGGCAAGGACGTCGAGGTCGTCGTCGTCGACGACGAGCTCAAGCCCGATGGCGCCGTGACCAAGGCCAAGGGCCTGCTCGAGCGCGAGAAGGTCGACTTCGTGGTTGGGCCGATCTTCTCCAACATCCTGCAAGCCATTCACCGGCCGGTCACCGGGAACAAGACGTTCCTGATCAGCCCGAATGCAGGGCCATCGAGCTATGCCGGCAAGGAGTGCAGCCCGTTCTTCTACGTGACCTCCTACCAGAACGACCAGGTCCACGAGATCCTCGGTAAGGTCGCGCAGGACCGCGGCTACAAGCGCATATACGTGCTGGTGCCGAACTATCAGGCCGGCAAGGATTCGGCGGCCGGATTCAAGCTCGACTACAAGGGCGAGGTCGTCGAGGAGAGCTACACCCCGCTGGGCACGCTGGATTTCCAGGTGGAGCTGACCAAGATTTCTTCTTCCAAGCCCGACGCGTTGTTCACCTTCATGCCCGGCGGCATGGGCGTCGGCCTCGTGAAGCAGTACCGGCAGGCAGGCCTTGCCGACAAGATTCCGGTGCTGTCGGCATTCACCGTCGACGAATCGACCCTGCCCGCGCAACAGGACGCCGCCGTCGGCATGTTCGGCGGCGCCAACTGGGCGCCGAACATGGACAATCCGCAGAGCAAAAAGTTCGTCACCGCTTATGAAGCAGCCTATAACAGCGTGCCCGGCACCTACGCCATGCAGGGCTATGACACAGCCATGCTGATCGACAGCGCGGTGAAGGCGGTGAAGGGCGACCTCAAAAACAAGGACGCCGTGTCAGCCGCGCTCAGGAAGGCCGAGTTCACGTCGCTGCGCGGCGACTTCAAGTTCAACGTCAACGGCTATCCGATCCAGAATTTTTATTTGACAAAGGTCGCCAAGCGTCCGGACGGAAAATTCCAGACCGAGATCGTCGAGAAGGTGTTTTCGAACTACGGCGATCGCTACGCCAAGGAGTGCACGGCGGGCAAATAACAATCGAGAGGGAGCGACACCATGAAGACCGAAATCGCCGGCATTACCCGCGCCAATGAAGGCATCCAGGGTATTTCCTGGAGCATTCTCGGCCAGACCTATGTGCCGAAAAACGTCACCGAGCATTCCTTCTCGTGGCATGCGACATTGCCGCCCGAGACCTTCGTGCCGCCGCATATTCATCCCGACCAGGACGAATATCTCTACATCCTCGAAGGCAAGCTCGACTTCTTCCTCGACGGCGCCGACACGCAGGCGACGCCGGGCGATCTGGTACGGCTGCCGATGGGCAAGCCGCACGGCATCTTCAACAAGTCCGGCCGCCCCGCGAAGGCGCTGTTCTGGGTCTCGCCGACGCGGCGGCTCTACGATCTGTTCTGGGCGATCCACAACATGAAGGAGCAGACCCCGGACGCCGTGGTGGCGCTGGCGGCCGAGCACAACATCCACTTCCTGCCGCCGCCTCCGGGGGCGTGAAATTCTTCGTAGATGGGGTAACGGGCCCGGTCTGCCCTCCAAGCAAGCCGCGCTTGCTACGGCGCTGTTGAATGCGCGCTTCGCGCGGCTTGCTTGGAAGGCGGGCGGTCGTCCCTCACATGGATGGTGTTACGG
>NZ_JAACFS010000033.1 GCF_029051645.1 Bradyrhizobium sp. CSA112 | reverse complement strand
AGCTGCAATTCCCGAAACTTATCGGCCGAGGGGATCCGCCATTGCGGCCTGAACGACACGTTCCAAATTCGATTGCGACCGTTCGGAGAAGACTGAACGCTGCTCTCGTGTCTACACTATCTCGATGCCCTTGTTGCATCAGGGCAATCTCAAGTCAAAGCAGCTATCGAAATTTATGACGCAGTAAGACTAGTTGGCGGATGCTCACACGAACCATGAGCACGAACTCGGCGCCGCCCTTTTCGAGCGACGCAAGCGCGGCACAGTACTTACGCCTATGGGCAAGATCTTCCTGCGCCGCCCGCATCGCCGCAAGTGAATTGGGCCGCGCCCGCGAGGAAATCCAGCAGCACCGGGGGGCGTCGATGGAAGCGTCGTGGCCTGTCTTTCCACGGAGCCTCACGTCGCGATGCTGCCGCGCATGCTCAGTGCTTTCCGCAAACGATACCCTGGTGTCAATCTGCATATTGTCGAAGGCCTCACGTATCAGACCGTCCAGGCGCGGCTTAAGGACGGGAGCATCGACTTTTACGTAGGTAACGTTCCCAAGAGTAGCTGGGAATGTGCGATGGACGGGCCGGCATCTGAAATTGTGGCATTGTCCTAATTGGGACACGCGACGGAACAAACTAAAACAGTGTCGTCGTTCTCAGGCTCGGGCAAATACAGCAGTGCTATTAGCCCCACCACAAAGATCAAAAATATAAGTCCAGAACGCACAGACAATTACTCTTCATCCAGGTAATCAAGCGGGCTCCTAAACCAGAAATTGCACTCGCGCAAACTCTTTGGCTCTGAGCCACGCCACCCTTGGGCTGGGCTGCTTCTTTCCCGCACTCAGGCATCCAGGCGCTATGTGCGCCGATTGGGTTGCGCAGATGTTCCTTGGGTGCGATCAATTCAATCCCCGTTGGGGACGAAGCGAGAATGGAGACGCTTTGAGCGTCGGCGATAACCGGTGGTCGGCTCTACGGCTTCAAATTAATGGCAGAAGCGGCCCAGTAGGCCGGCGTGCGCTCCCAGTGGAAACTGTGCTTGGACCGCACGCTTCGCTCCCAAGCCGCATCAGGTTGTACTGTAACCAGATCGCTTGCCGCGCGTCGCGCTTGCTGGACCGAAACAACGTCTCCCCATACGCACCCATGCAAACTTGGTAGAAATGGCTAGCCATGTACGGCTCCTGTACTGTTTCACCGAATTGAGATGGGCTTAACCCGGTCGTGAAGAGGGCCATGCTAAACGCTCGATAGTAACGATCTGTCGATATTGTTTAATGCAACGCGTGCCCCATCGACGCTTAGATTCCGCTTTCGAGCGTCATTTTCGACGGATTTCACCACGCCGATTATGCACTTGTGTTGGCTTCGACCCAGCGATCGGTTTCACCGACGTCAAGGTGATCGCGAGTTTGGCGAAGTGCCCAACGGTCCGCGCGCTCATTGCGTTCGGGTGACCCGCATTGTCCCCATTTTTAATCTGCGCTAAGGGGAAAACGAACCAAGGATGGAACTCCTGACATCGATGCCGCCGGATTTGCCCAGCGCAGCAAGACAGGTCGGCAGTGGCGCTGCTGAGATTCAGGAGGTGATCCGACGATTCGTAATGAGAAATCAGATCGATCAATTTGGGTCTGGAGGAACTTCGCCAATTCCAGGCCAATGTACTTGGGATTACTGGGCCACAATGGATGCCCGATGGGGCCGAACTACGTCCGCGTCGTAGGTCAAGACGAGATGATACTGATTTCGTCATTCGCCGAAGCAGAGTTCCGAGAACTTGGCGCAGAGTGGATTGAGGAACTCGTAAAGAAAAGCTCGCACCAAGACCGTATGACCTCGAACAACCGATAGGGAAAGAGCAGTACGACCTCTCAGACGACTACCCGAACACATATGGCCGTGATGAGATTGTGTGTCCGTTTTGTACGATCAAGTTTTGGCGACTGTTGGAAGCACCGAACAGATACCGGCACAGAGAAGTGCGTTTGCGGAAGCGAGTTTCGTTGGACTCGAAACGTAGCCGCCAAGTAAGCGATCGGATTGGTTTGCCGTGACGGAATTTCCGGACGCGGGCCATCTCTTTAAGAGGGAGCATCTTCCGTCTCTCAGCCCTCACGCGCGGCGAGTTTTCGGACACGCTGAGGATGCTTGAAACGAGCCGCCTGAGGGATTTTCACTTCACCGTCGAGAACGAGGCCGAGGGCTCATGGCCGGTATTTGGCTGGCCGTGAATTGTTGCATCGATGTTAGGGGTGTGCAGCCAGTTTGAGGATGGCCGCCTTTTTTGCTCAGAGAGGCTTAGCAAGAAGGGCCAAGTTCGAGGCGGATCCATTGCTAGCCGGGAGTGAAAGCAGGGATATCCAGCCCTCGCTCACGAAGCCTCTTTTTGGCAAATTATTGCCAATTAGCCCGATTTTCGACATTTCGGATCACTTTGAGCCGGAAAATGACAAATTGGGTTTATTTTCGACCCGAGAGCCGGTAAGTTGTTTTCGACAATGTTACTATTTTAGCGGCAAAATTCGACGTTCCATATGGATTTTCGACCATGCGGCTGAACTTTGCGGAGACAAAGGCTTTCCAAGGCAAGGCGCTGCCTACCGAGACCCAACTCGTCGGGCTGTCAGCATTGGTCCAGATACTATCGGTTGCGGCACCCGTCCGTCGGCCTAGCGCCGTGTCGGAAAAGCATATCCGTGGCAGCCACCGGGATGAAGACGACTGGCGGCTGTTCGACAAGAGATATTGGCCCGGCGACAATTTTGCAGATCACCTCACCTTTGCCCTGCGCCACGAAGACCTCGATCTCCTCGTGCTCAAGCGCGTGTTCAAGGCGGTCCCGAAGGCAGAAATCCGTGACTTCGTCACAGCGGCACCAACCGGTGTGCCCGCGCGCCGGGTCTGGTTCCTCTACGAAATGCTAACTGGCGAGACGCTCGACATTCCGGATACCCCGAACGTCGCAGCTGTCGATTTGTTCGACCCGAAGGCTTATTTCACAGGCAAGCCCAAGCTGTCAAAACGGCACCGCGTTCGCAACAATCTGCTCGGAACGAAAGATTTCAGCCCAGTCATCCGAAGGACTTCCGCGCTCGTTGCTCTCACAGAGAGTGGTCTTGCGGAAAAGGCCCGCGAGACCGTCGGGCGTACCGGCGGCCATGTGGTCTCCCGCGCCGCGAGTTTTCTGTTGCTCGCCGATAGCCGCGCAAGCTTCGAGATCGAAGGCGAACGCCCGCCCAGGAACCGGCTGGAGCGGTGGGGACGCGCTGTCGTGCAGGCAGGCAAGCATGCTCTGACCCTTGAAGAGATCGTGCGGCTACATAGCGTCCTCATCGAAGACACCCGGCTCATTCATCCAGGCCTTCGGCCAGATGGCGTTTTTCTGGGTGAGCAAGACCATGAGAACAATCCGCTGCCTGAGTTCATCGGCGCCAGACCCGACGACCTGACCAGCCTCATGAAAGGCCTGATCGACGCTAACGCGCGTATGCGCGATGACGGGATTGATGCCGTTCTACAAGCGGCAAGCACAGCTTTCGGGTTCGTCTATGTCCATCCGCTTCAGGACGGCAACGGACGCCTGCATCGCTGCCTCATCCACCATGTTCTGGCGGAGCGGAAATTCACGCCGCCAGGCATGGTGTTTCCGGTGTCGTCCGTCATGCTCGACCGGATTGATGACTACCGCACTACCCTGCAGTCCCATTCCGGGCCCTTGATGGAGTTTATCGACTGGAAACCGACATCGGACAGGAATGTCGAAGTGCTGAACGATACCGCCGACCTCTACTGCTATTTCGATTGCACCGACGAAGCGGAATTTTTGTATCAGTGCGTCAAGAGAACGGTGGAGCACGATCTGCCGCACGAAATCGATTATCTGCGCCGTCACGACGAAGCCCGCCGCAAAATCATGGACACGGTTGAAATGCCGGATCGCCTTGCAGACGACCTGCTTCTGTTCATCCGGCAGAACAAGGGCGTGCTTTCCAAGAAAAGAAGGGAGCGCGAATTCGAGAAGCTAACGGACGATGCCAGCATCGAGGCCGTTGTCCGGGATGCATTCGAAGGATTTGAAGATCGCTCAAACGAGCAAAATCACGCCCCGTAAGCTTTCGCGACAAAATCCCTTATGTCACTGATCAAGCTTGTGCAGCCGATTGAACAAAAAAATCGGGACAGCAGAAACCGACAAGTGAAGGCGATTCTCCGCGACGGCTGTCGCGAGCCTCTCTCGCGACTATGAACCCGTGACGGCGAAGTTGGGCGCTCCTCTCACTCTGTCATGCCCAGCGGTCTCACGACCGCGCGCCTTGTCCTCGAAGATTGGCGCATGCGCGCCGAACAGCAGGGAGGCGATCTACGGCTGACCGCATCGACCCCAGGCCGGCGAGGTAGACAGAGGTGAGTTCGATCCCTTTCAGGGTGGGAATGATGAAGAAACCGCTCGCGTGCGGCAAGCCGTGTAGACAGCGAAGATGGGTAGTTCGGCCCTTCGACCTAGCGGGGACATCTTCGCGTTCCCTCACCTGCGAGCCAAAGGCCGAGGTGGGGCGCGTCCATCCGAAACTGCGAGCGAAGAGCGCAGGGCAAGACCTGGTTGCGCGTCTTCGCTTGCCGGCCGCACGAGGTAGGTGCTGACGTTCATGCCGTCAGCCGGCCTGCTTCGACGGGAGGCAATTGCGCTTCATCGGCTTCGGTTGCTCGGGAGCGGCCACCTCCGTCTCTACCGGCACCTCCGCAGCCATCGGGCGCGTTTCCATGAAATTGAGGAAGGCACGTCCCTTTTCGGTGATGCGCCAGCCACCGTTCATGCGCTCAACGAGTTCTTGCGAAAAGATGTCGAGGTTCGGCACACGGGCGGCCAAGCTCTTGGTGCGCTCGGCCCAGTCCCGACCGCTCGTCGCTAAAATGGCCATGTCGCGCTTAAGCTCCGCCATCCTTGCGAAGCCTTCCGGATAGCTCAGCAGGATCTTCAGGACTGTGACCTGGAAATTCACCTGAGTGACAACATGATGTTGTTCGCGCGTGCACGCGGAGCGTACTCGTCGAATGACATCAGAACCAGTTCATAAACGCTTGCCACAGACCTTTGATTGCGTCCCAAAGACGTCCCCAGAAGCCTCGTTCTCTCCTGTAGCGTTCGGTATGAGCCTGCTGGCGCGCGCGCTGGTCGCTGGCCCGGTTGGCCGCGATCTGCTTCGGGGTAAACGCGGGCGCCCATTCTATGCGATTGTCCCTGATCCAATAGTGCGACTGGCAGCCCGCGCTCCAATTGCCGATGGACGGAGTTAGGCTTACGGCCCCGTCCTCAGTTTCTAGCCGCCACCGGCCGGGCCTGAGCGGTGTCACGATCTTAGTGCCACATCCGCAACAGCAGTTATGCGCCGCCGTGCGGAACTTGAGGGAGATGTAAATAACTCCGTTGTCGAGAACTTTGGGTATGCGCTCGACGAGCTCGGGCCGGATGGCATCGATCCTGTTCATATGGAATCACCCTTCGCGAGAAGGCTATTTGCAATTGTATAAGAGACAAAACGCTCCTTACCCAAGTTGAAATAAAAGCCACGCAGCTTCTTCCAAGCGATTACAGCCAAACACGCGTTAAGTGCATTGAGATCGGCAACTTGGATATTCTTGTCGTACTCATTATTTGCGTCGTCCGTGGCGAACGATATGCGAGACCGCGCGCGTTCTCGGGCGTCGGGTAAGCTAAGGATGCTGCGGAGCATACCGCCAATTGAATTTCGCTTGGCATACAAGCCTATTCCGACGTCCGCGAACGGCGTCCCGAGCGCTTCCAGCTTGTCCACGACCGCGCGCTTCGCAGCTCCTCCTTCCATGCAAAGGAAGACAAAGGACATGCTGCCTAGCTTATCCGCGTTGGTCGCATCGATATGGATGGGATGTGGAATAATTCCACGATGCATACGGGCGTAAATCGACGCGAAGTATTCCACCTTGAGCGGCTGCGCTCGCAAATCTTCGATTTCGGGTGCGCCTGGCGCCCGGAAAGCATTGTGTGTCAAGAAGCGGTCGGCATCAAAAATATGGATCTGCTCGACGGGAGTCTTGGCGACCATATCGAGCACGTACGATCCGGTTCCGCCAACCCCGACGATTGCGATCGCATCCTCCGCAAGCCTCGCGGTAATTGTGTTGATTTCCGCTCTTGCGGACGCAGTATCGAGGTAATTGAATGGTAAGTTGTCGTCCTCAGGCTCAATGACCTTGTGAGTTTTCGCTGTGACCAAAGGGTCTATGGCAGCAACGTGCTTACCGAGGAGCGCGACATAGGCCGTCATCTTTTCATGGTAATTTTCATAGTGCCCGCGCGCCGGCTTTCGGGAAAAGGAATGTTGGGCGACGAACCCGTGGCCAACATCGTACGATCCGCTCTGATGCTTCAGAACTTCGAGCGGCTTACCGTTACTGTCGCAAGGATATTCGCCGATAAATTTGGCCGTGTGATCTTGCGGCTGAGCCGTAACGTCGCCAGCAAGATCGAGGTTCGATGCCAGCGCACCGACCGCGATTTCACGCTTGCTGTTGACATAGGGGACGTCGTGAACGACCAGGTAGCCGGCGCCCGTTACCTGGACGTTATATCCCTCCCTGCGCAACAGTTCTAAATCGGAGCTACGATCGATTGGTATGATCGACATCGAAAATGGTGCCATGTTTTCTCACGGTAACCGTGCCGTTTGGAGGAAGGTCACCGTGATGCGGGACACTCTTTGCGTGTTCGAAGCTCACCGTGAATTCCGGGTCTTGCCCGGTCGGCGGAACCGGAAAGGCGATTTTCACGAGTTCATCGAACGTCAAGACATCATGATCGACGACGACGGGGTCGGTGTTGACGATAATGACGTAATGCTTTTCGGGGGCTTCACCACGATGGAAGTGCTGGTCTTGTGTGAGATCGATCTTTGGACTGTCGATTCGCACTAACCTGTCTTCTTGGTTACCCTCGCCCCCCTTGTACAGCACCTGACCTTCGGGAACCTGCCCGAGTTCATAAAGGCCAACGCCTGTCGTCGGGTTCGGCGAGTGAAGCGGTTTCTGATCGATATGGATACGCACGTCCGGCTTGTCGTCCGACATGATGGCCTCGTTGGTCTAGCGATAGTGCAGATTTTCGCTTTTGGAGGTGAAACTGGATTGCTTCTCTGGAGGCGACACTGACTTTGATCTCTAAATGGGATTCGTCAGGGAAAGATCGATGGGGCTTAGGCTTGCTTCCGGAGTCAGCGCTGAAGTCGCCCCAAGATTGGATCGGATGGAGAGGCGGACCATTCTTGCCAGCACAAGGGTTACGTCAGCGTGGCGACGGTTTCGGCTGCATCGTTTCGATGCCGGCCTGGCTGGCCAGCCGCACTGGACCAGTGCTCGGACCGCCTTAGTTCGCTTCCCAGCCGCATCACGTTGTACTGCAGCCAGATCCTTTCCCGCTTCACGCGGTTGCTGCGCCGAAACAACGTCTCCGCATAGATGCCCATGCGGAGTCGGTAGAAATGCCCAGCCATGTCCTGCTCTTATGCTGTTTCGCCGAACTGAGATCGCATCATTATTGACCTTGCCGACCCCCAACAGTCGGCTCGTGAAAGAGGGTTACGTTTAACTCTGTACAGTAACGACATGTCGATATTGATAAATGCAAGGGGTCCCGGGTTGATGCCTAAATTCCGCGTTCGAGTGTCTTTTTCGACGGATTTCACCACACCGATTTGGATCTGCGAGGCTGGCGCGTCTGGAAGGCATCTTTGAATGGCCGGCGGCGGATGTCACGGATCAGTCGGCCGAGCGGGGTGGTCAGGAAGCGCAGCTCGTGACGGCGGCGGTTGTCCAGGCTTCTAGGCCGCGCGCAGCACCTGGCGGATAAAGGTTTTCGGCCATGGCGCACGCGTATTCCGACGACGGAATGGTCGGTGAAGCCGTCGGGTGCTTTTTGCAGAACGCCGCCGTGATGCGAGCCAGGCGCTCTCGCGCAAGCCAGGCTTCGTCGCCTCGCTTTTAGCCGCTGCGGCAACCCAGCCATCGGCGATTTCACTGACGCCAAGGTGATCCGGAAGTTCGCCGAAGTGCCGGACGATCTGAGCGCGCTGTGAATTGGTTCGCGCGGACAGCATTGTCAATATTTTTGGTCTGCGCTAAGGGAATCAACGAAGGATGGAACTCCTGACATACGATGCCGCCGGATTTGCCCAGCCCAGCAAGACAGGTCGGCGATAGGTCTCCTGAGACTCAGGAGGTGGGCCGCCGATTCATGTGGGAGATCAGATCGATCAATACGCATATGCCGGCGCAGGGATCGATCCGATTGCGATTGATTGTGTACGCTGACCACAATCCGAAATAGTTGTCCTAAAAGGGAAGTATTTGCGGGATCAGGCAAGGTCATGTTGGGGAAACGCTCGGACGGCATGGGCAGCGGGATGACGCCAACGGTTCGCCGCGACAAGTGCGCGCCCGCGCAATGATGCGGGCCGTTGCCGAAGGCCTCGTGAGGATTGGGCTCGCGCAGCCCGTGGTAGTTCTCGCCATCTACGAGCACGGGCGGTACACCGAAGAGGTTTAGGCGACCGCCGTTGGTTGCGAGAGGCTCCTTCACGGCACTAGGTAAGGCAACCTGAGACGTGTATTTTCAGCAACTCGATAGGTCGCAGGCTTCCAATACCCTCAACGATTTTTCTAAAACACAGTTAGAAAACTCACTACCGCCAACGCAGTCATCGATCGCTTTGTTAGTTTGATTTGTCACACAGCCTGAGTAATTGTGGCCCTTGTCTTCCCCGAATTTCTGCCGAAATTTAGCGAGGCAGGATTTGCTCGCTCTTCCAGTCTGCGCGATCCACTTGTCACGATCGATAGGCTCCGCCTGCACAAGCAGCGTCGACCCAAGCAGCATCGCGATGACCAAAGCATATCGCATGTTCTTATCTCCGCCGGTTAAATCGGACGATACATGAAAACGCTGGACGGCACTCTACATAGGCGCGTCCTAGACTGCTCCGGACCGCAGAGCGCCCATACCCGCGTAGTTTCTCGCGCTGGTGGCCAGAGTCCGTTGTGGGTCAATCGCTTCGGTCTGACGCACCATCCCGAAATCATAACCCTGCTTCAGCCTGTTGGCCGGGCGACCTAGACTGATGATGTGCAATCTCTACTATGCCGACTTCTGGATTATGCCGACCATTGGCTCAAAACGGGCTCTGGCGGCGGCGATCGCTGCGTTGGAGTCGGCATAATCACAGTGCCTCCAAAAATGCGAGAAGCTTGTCGTTCGGTCGAAAACGACCGGGAGTGGCTACCGTTGGAGCTGTCGCGGCCAGTGCGCGTTCCTTGATTCCCATATCAGCGTGTAGGTAGATGTGGGTGGTTTCGACCTGCTCATGGCCGAGCCAAAGTGCGATCACCGAGGTTTCAATTCCTGCCCGCAGCAGTCGCATCGCGGCGCTATGACGCAACACATGCATGCTGATGGTTTTCTGTCCCAACGACGGACAGGCGCGGGTGGCGATCTGAACGTATTTGGCGAGCCGATGTTCGACGGCGTCACGGCTGAGTGACGTCCCCGACTGGGTGACGAAAAGTGGCTCCGTCGGCTGACCCGCGCGCTCGGCGAGCCAAACACGCAGGAGGGCGACCATACCCGAGGTAATCGGTGTGATCCGCAACTTCCGTCCTTTCCCCGTGCAACTGACATGGGCGCCAGTGCCGAGATGAACATCGCTGATGCGAAGGCCGATCAATTCTGACGCACGCAGGCCCGTTTGGGCCGCGAGCGTAAGCAAGGTATGGTCGCGCCGCCCGGTCCAGGTCGAGCGGTCGGGTGCGCGGAAAAGCGCATCGAGTTCCGGTTCGATCAGGAAAGTGACGAGCCTCCGGTCGAAACGCTTGCGTGGAATGGCAAGCACGCGTTCGATTATGGCGGCATGCTCGGGATGTCGAAGCGCTGCGTACCGGAACAGCGAACGGACGGCGGCAAGTCGAGCGTTGCGAGTACGCGCACTATTCTCCCGCTGCTTCTCAAGATGGTCGAGGAAGGCGCCGATGAGCGGCGCATCAAGATCGTCGATGTCTAGCTTCGAAGGTTCGACGTCTTTCCTCGCAGACGCGAAGACCAGCAGCAGTCGCAGCGTGTCCCGGTAGGCCGCAAGTGTATGGGGACTAGCTTGGCGCTGGCGGATGAGGCGTTCCGTGAAGAACGCTTGCAGGGTTGGGGCAAGCGCGGTCATGCGGCACCTCCGAGGTGCCGCTCCAAACGATCACCAACCAGCGTCAGCAACTCCGGCGCAGCTGAGAGATACCAGTATGTGCTGACAGGATCGACGTGGCCGAGGTAGGTCGACAGCAACGCGATCCGGTTCCCCGGCTCCCTGCCATCTCGATATCCGTCAAGGATGGTATTGACGGCAAATCCATGCCGCAGGTCATGCAGCCTCGGACGGCATGAGGCAGAGCGCGGCTTGAGGCCGGCGACATCCACAATTTGACGAAAGACGGGCTGGACGCCCATGTAGCGGAACCTGGTGCCAACCGTAGTGACCAGCAGTGCCGGCGTATTCGACGAGTTTTTCGGACGGTCGTCTCGACGCAGATAATCAACCAGTGCAGCCACGGTGCTCGGATGCAGCGGCAATTGGCGAGACTTGCCGAACTTTGCGTTCCGAATGGTGAGTAGTCCAATGACGGAGTCAAAATCGTCGCGGTCGAGGCCGATCGCTTCCCCAACCCGCATTCCGGTCACTGCAAGCAAAGCGATCAATGTTCGAAATGTCGCCACTCGGTGCGGTGTCCGCAGCGTCCCGGCTGCGGCGATGAGGGCCGCGATATCCGACTCCGAATATAGGTAGGGGGTGGCTCGGCCTTTTTGCTGCACCAGCAAGTGTGTCGGGGGCACCTCGGTCGCGGGGTCGATCCCGCGCAGGTGTTTAGCGAAGCGGCGAACAACGGAAAGCCGGGCAAACGCCCAGGTTCGACCGCGCTTAGGGAGTGTCGCCCAAGCGAGCGCCGCCTCGGTTGTCAGATGATCTTCGCCGCGATCCTCGACGAAGGTGAGAAACTGACTGAGGAGCTTCTCGGCTCGATAGAGCTTAAAGCCGAGGGCGCGGCGAACCACAAAGTAGTCTGCGAGAGCCTTGCGGAGAGCGTTCATGCGACGACACCGCCAGGGGCGAGCGATCGACCGCAGAGCATCGCGATCGACCTTGGCATAGATCGATGTCGTAATGGCGTTGCGGTGGCGCAGGAGTTGTCCGATCTCGGGCAGCGATGCACCGCCGCGTAGCATCAGAGTCGCAGCGGTGTGACGCAGCCTGTGAGCATGGATCCGTTCAAAGCCGCACCGTTCGCCAGCGTGGCGAACAATCTGCGTTACCGCGCCAGTGGTGAGAGCGTGATGCGGAGCTGTGATCCGTGCAAACACCATTCGGCCTTGCGCGCTTGCGGGACGGCCGTGATGCAAGTAAGCCGCGATTGCTTCGCCGACGTCTGCAGGTAATGGCAGTCGTTCGGAGTGATTGCCTTTGCTGTGGGCAATCACGATCTCGCCGCCTCGCCAATCGATGTGCTCAAGTTGCAGTTTGGCGACTTCGCCTGCCCGCAAGCCCAGGCGAACAAGCATGGTCAGGACCGCGAAGTCACGACAGCCACTTCGGGTGCTGGTGTCGCAGGACGCCAGAAGCCGCTGCACTTGGTCAGCGGCCAATCCCTTCGGCAATCCGGTTAATCGCCGACCGGGAACGGTCGGTACCGCAGACACCAGTGACCGATCGATAGCGCCGTCGACGTAAAGAAAACCGAGTAGTGATCGAAGGGCCGACACCGTCAGCCCGGCCGTCCCTGGGCTCAGGCGAGGGCAGTTTGTCACCACAAAAGAAATGACGTCAGCCGCCGTCAGGCTTCGAAGGTCTAGAGTAAGGCCGTCCGGCAAGACCTTGGTTTGAAGGAAGGGGCGCATCAGTTCAATATACCGGGACGCTGACACATTCCTGATGCCACGTTCAAGTAGCAAGTAACCTCGGTATCGCGCCAGGGCCGCTTCAAGCACTCCGCTGACCGGAGGCGACGAAGCCGCCGGTGCGATCCCAAGACCGCGCAGGTAACCGAGGATCGGCTGCATCGCTCTGATAGAGCGAAGAGTTTTGTCACCCGCTTCATGACGGCTGAGCTGAAACTGCTCTACTTCCTTTGCTCGTAGTTCCCCTACATCGAGCCCCTTGCTCACAAGCCAATTGCTCAGGCGGTTTAGCAGCAATAACTGAATGCGGGCCTGCTGTTGGCTATAGCCTTGTCTTGTCATGTGGTCGGCAAACCCGATCGCGAATGCCGAAAGCGGACCCGAAACCCTAACTCGTGACAGATCAATCAACATGAAAGCCTCCCTTCAATTGGCAAGAGGGAGACTACACGCCCGTGAGATCAATCGGATTATGCCGACTCCGACGCCGCGATCACCGCAGCCAGAGACAGTTCTGGGCCAATGGTCGGCATAATCCAGAGGTCGGCATAGTAGAGATTATGCCGACGTCGGCATAACCTCTATTCGATCACAACAACAAATCAGGAAGCGATCATCCGGCTGTTCCGCGTGATCAATCGCTACGTTGGAAACCTCGCCCCAATGCCGGGGGTCTTCCCCGACTATCCGCAGCACCGACAACGGCACTGAGCTAACGATGATGCGCTGGGGTATGCGGCCGCCACCGAGGATTGCCGTCCCTCCGGTCACGAACATCCGGAACACCTCGCCGCCGCACTGGCGCGGCTGGCTGAAGCCGGACAGCCGCTGCTTGGTGCCCGTGAACAGCTTTGCCGAATACTCTCAGAGCCCAACCCCGAGACCAAGAAAGAGGACGTCGTCTGGTTTACCCTGAATGATGGCCGCCCGCTATTCGCATTTGCTGGCATCTGGACCGAGTTCATAGGCCCTCACCTCGTCTACGGTTTCCTGACGACATCGGCGAACGCAGTCGCGGAGCCGATACTCCCAAAGGCTATGCCGGTGATCTCGACTGCGGGCGAACACCGCGACGTGCGGATGCGCGCGCCGTGGGGTGACGGGAAGGCGCTACAAAGACCGCTGTCGAATGGACTTATGATCGTAAAGCGGGGTGCGGATAAGGAAGACGCTGTTCGGGCCCTATTACAACGGCCAGATTTCTAAGCCTCTACCAACAAGCGTAACTTTGCATCGTATCGAACGCTTTGCTCGCCAACGAGGGCCATTGCATCCGCCTTGGCACTGGCATCATTCTAGGTCCCAAGGAATCCGATGTATTGGACCCGGGCCGCCATCGGTCGCTCGGTCGGGGTCTGTTCTTGACTAGTCATTTTACCCTGCCGCCTTCCAGCGGAACACTCATAGCTCCCCATGTAGAACGCAAAGGCGTCGCCGCCGTGTATCTGGTCATCGCGCAGTATCAGGACGCCGCCGACTTCAGCGGCTGTGCCGTCGTGTGCTGTAGCGCTCAACGAATAGAGTCCATTTTTAATCATTACCTTTTCTTGCGCCGCTTCAGCTTTGCTTTGATGGCGGTCCAGTCAATGTAGTCATAGTCGCCGGACCACGAATAGACCTCGACACCGCACACCTGGCATCTGAACGTGCCAACGTCCTGCAACACCTGACGATATTGCGTTGCTTTGTAACCTGCGTTGCAGTTCGCGCAACAAAATACGACGATGATCTTCGCGCCGGTAGCTATCCGGCTATTCTCACGTTTGATTGATGATCTTGCTGGCACTAGTCAACCGAGCCCGAAACGACACGAATAAGTTCAGTCGTGATGTCGATTTGCGACCGGCAAAACGCGAGCTGTAATGCCGTAGCTTCCGAACGATCTATGGCGCGCGCAACCTTTCGGGCGTAATCCATCCGCACTGCAACAATTCGCTCTAGCAGGGCGAGCGATTGCGCAGAGGTCGGCGCGCCCAATTTACTCACTGCATCGAAGAACAGCGCCAGCGCGCTTTCGGCATTATCAATTCCGATTGCGCCGAGTTCGCGTAGTGGTGCGGCACCTCTATCTTGGTTTCCATCATCGGTGGTGCCAATCAATTGGCGTGAACCGAAGCCTCCGTCTTTCCATTTCTTCGCGAAGCTCGTCCGCGTAGGCGCGGACCCCATCACCAGCAAAGCGGTAGCGGCTTCCAGCATCTAAGACGACTTGCTCACGGACGTTCTCGTAAAACGCCAATAGGCGTTCGTCCTTCATTTGGGAATAGTTCATGGATCGCCTAAAATGTTGCCGAAAATGACATTTTAAGCCGCGCTTCGGCATTGTGCCAAGGGATATTTCGTTTTATGCAAAGATAAGCGCATCAAGCGCGGCGCAAAGAGGACAGCGGCGAAAAAATTCACGGCGTCCGCCGCGAAAGTAGCATGCTACGATTCTTCGCGGTGGTTGGGCGTCGGGAACGCGAAATGAACCTTCCGAGTCATCGAGAGCGACAGGTCATGCAACGCCTCCGTGGCGGTGCCTGGATCAAGGCTTTCACCCTAGCGAACTCACCCAAGACAATCCAAAACTTGCTTGCGAAAGGCTGGATCGAGAGCCGCGGTACCGCAGGTGAATTAGCCTACCGCCTGACTGATAAGGGCCTGGAAGCAAAAAGGGCGCCGGTGCAAATCTGCCCGAAGAAGGCCTCAGCTACCCTCTGAGAGCCTTCAGCCAAGAGTGCCCCGGCGGGAAAAGATAGCCGTTTACGACCTTGAGACCAGTACTCGTCAGATCGCCAACGGAGGTCTCAGCCGCCGCGATGATCTGTTCGGCAATAAATTTTCGAATGGACTCATGGTCCCGGTCCGGCGGAAGCTTCCGACAAGCATATTCAAGCGCCGCCGTCATGTTAGCGAGAGTGGTTTGGTCGAATTTCAAGCAGTGAGTTCATAGGTCTCGCCGTCGTTGACAATAAACCATACCGCATGCGCGTAAAGATACGCTTCCCCGACGCGAACCTATCCCGGCCAGATCGTCCCAGTGAACCGTTATGTCGAGTGGGTGTTCAATTCTAAGCGCAAAGATACCCACTGGGAGAAACGGAAGCTGAAGAGAGCCGCCATTCGGGAAACCAGTTTCACCAATCAATCGCCAAGCCTGCCAAAGTAGCGCTAGTCTGAGGCTGAGGTTGGATACATCGCCCGGAGTGTCGGGCGCGTGCGAATAGTCCGGCTTGTCACAAATTGTACGCCGACCTCCTGGCCGTTTAACCGGACCAACTCGCACCGCCGGAAGGCCAATCCTGTCTTTGAAAGCAATAGGAAAAACTGACGTGATCTCAGGACATCTGTCGATCCATCTATTCGAAGACACGCGCCCGTCTCAGAAACATCAACGAGTACGCAATCACGCCGCCAGGTGCCATCAGCGCCCAAGAGAGTGGCTCGGTACTCATGTTCAAATTGAATGCGCTTCGCTTTTCGCTTATCTCGGTTCATACATTCACGCCGTTCAGTAGCACCTTCAAGAGCGATCTAGAAAGCCGAGACACGAATTACTCCTCCGGGTGGCGCCTCGCTTCCGCCTCCTCCCGACAGGCAGTTGGTAATCAGTCAGGATGCTATCCCGTCAGCACGCTATTAGCCGCGATACGCCAGAGACACAGGCCATCCTCTATTTCAAAGCGCGCGTCCACGCGGCGCGAAACTTGACCAAGGCATCGGCTTTAAATGAAAGCAAAAGCGAGCAGGCTCGAGCAGAGCAGCGCAAGGCCCGCCGCGGTCAGTGCCAGCAGGCTGCCGGAGACAAGATCATGATTGCGCATGAAACATCCTCGAGTGCAGCGCAAGGAGAGCGCCACTTGCTGCCTTCGTTCGACGTTCAATACATAAAACATAACTCGAATTCACTGCACTATTCCTGCTGCTGCTACGAAAGAACGCATTTTTCCAGCGTGATCGGCGGACGGTTCGCCGTCTTACGGCGACGACAAAGAATATCCACGTTTGCGAATTCCGGCCGTGAAAGAGACCAGCTCTTCGGCGTTTCCAGGCCTAACAAGCGAGGTTGCTAGAGGCCGAGACATTTACACCAATGTCGGGGCACACGTCAGCGCCAGCCGAAACGGCAGGCCGCTGGTATCCGCGAGTGCATGAATCTTGCTGGTCAATCCGCCCCGAGACCGTCCCATCGACGGCCTCCGGTTCCGTGTGATGCACGCGCCATGCTGATACACGCGGACAATGAAGGTGTCGTTCATCTGGACAGCCGTGTCGCGGGCAGCGGCAAATGCGTCCATTATAGGCGGGCGCTCCCTGGGAGTAATCGAAACCGATGATGACGCTGACCGATCTGGAGCTGGAATTCATGAACCGACTCGCGTCCGCGCCCTGGACCAGCACGCCGTTTTTCGACCACGGCTGATCGAACTGGGGCTCGTCAAGGCGGAGCCGCTCGCCTTGGACGAGATTGAGTATCGGGTCACCGAGGCCGGAAGGCGGCCGTCCGCGACGGTCGGCGATCGTTCCGAGGCTTCTCACCGCCACATCGTGGGCGCCTCGCTGAGCGCCCCTTGCGGCCGACCCGCTTCAGGCTGTCGGCCGTGGTCCCGCCCCGCCTTGCCGCTTCAAGGATTTTCGCGGCCACCTGCGTTCGGGTGCCGGTTTCGTACCGCGACACGCCTTGACAGGCATCGTCGAGGACCGCGCAGTAGCGCGGTGGTCTGGGCGTCGAACATCGGAGATTGCCCCTCAGTCGTCCAGACCGAGGATAACTAACGCCGCGTGTTCCAGGATTCACGAAGGTTAAAGCGCGCCAGAAAATTTCAAGGGCTACCGGTCGGCACCGCTCGCCGCTGCTATTGCCCCGCCCGGCGCAGAGCGGTCTCCAGCTTCTCCTTCTGCTTCTCCCAACGGGTCTCTTCGGCTTGTGCCGCTTTTCGAGTGTGGCGCACTGGGCTTCGATTTCGGCGACCCCTCCTGTCGTGCTCCCGCCTGCCCTGCTCGATGCCGCTTGGGCCCTGGCGACTGCCTGCTGGCGGCGCTCATGACTTTGCTCGACCGAGCTACACCATCACGGGGGACACGACCTTTCTCACTGGCCGCCCCGTCGCGTTCTCGATTAACTCGCGCTGTGATCTCATCACACCGCTACTTGCTGCGATATTGCTTCACTACCGCTCAGTATCGGTCCCGATAGGCGCCGCGCCGCTGGCGCGCGAACGCGTACTGGGGATTGATCCCGCAATAGGCGTTAGTACCGCTCGCCGTGGCCATGCATTGGGCGTAGCTGGAGAATTGGCAATTGCCGGGATAGCCCCATATGCGCCCTTGCAAGCAGTAGCTATCCGGCCCAGCAGGCGCGGGCGAAAAATCATAGGTCTGAGCCCGGGCTTGCCATGCTGCCAAAGCCATACCCAGGGTCAGAATTGTCAAAGCCAAAGTGCGCATTGGATCCTCCTCGAAGTCGGCACCACAACGCTAGTGCGCTTAGGCAGCAGGCAATATTGATCCAAGTCAATTCACGTTCTCGATCACAAATACGCAGGTGGTAGTCCGGAATAGGTTAGAATAGCAGGATCGCGATGCTCAGCATGACGGCAGACAAGATACCAATCCTCATCGTGCCGACCTTAAAAGGAAGATCTGCTCCCTGATAAATCTGCAATAAGGATCTTCGCGACCGGCAATACTGTCAGGATGATGATGAGACCGCCAACTGAAGCGCCCTACTTCTTTAGGGACCTCGGCAGAACGGTTGCGAACGGTATGCTGGCGAGCGGTCGCCCAGCTTCATCCGCGATGACCAAAACCTCTGGAACGTCTGGCATACCGCTCTTGATCGCTTCGGCTAAAAGCTCGCGTGTGGCTAGTACAGCCTCATTCTCAGCCGCAGATAAATCTGGTAGCTCTGTTCCTTCCTCATCGAGCGTTATTTCGTTGCCGGCACTTAGGTGAAAGTAGAAGCGTCCCAAGGCGAACTCCGATTGAACAGAAACCTATTTGGTGAGTGGGTTTTCGCAGAGGCCTACCAGGCTGGGCATGAGGCACCGAGCACCGCCAATTGGACCACACGCCAAAAAGTTGGCTTGGCTCGCTATGGACGGAGAATTACCATTCCACGGAACGTTGACGTTCCGGGGACCGCACTATTTCGCTCTCGAGCCGCACGGCGTCATTGTCTTTGCCGGCTCCAACAGTCGGCTCGTGCAACAGAGTTACGTTCGATCCTGTACAGTAACGACATGTCGATATTGATAAATGCAACGTGTCCTGCGTTGACGCTTAAATTCCGCGTTCGAGCGCCTCTTTCGACGGATTTCACCACATCAATTGTCCGATAATTGCGGAAGTATTTAGGTCTGCGAGGCCGGTGCAAGCGCTTTCCGGAAGACATCTTCGAAGAGTGCCCCCGGATCTTGCGGCAGACGATCAGCCGGCCGAGCGGGGTGCCCAGCTCGTCGCTAAGGGAAGCAAACTCAAGGATGGAACTCCAGACATCGATGCTGCCGGATTTGCCCAGCCCAACAAGAGAGGTCGGCAGGAGTCCCCCTGAGATTCAGGAGGTGATCCGGCGATTCGTGTGGGAAATCAGATCCATCAATTTGTGTCTGGAGGGACTTCGCCAATTCCAGGCCAATGTACTTGGCATCACCGGTCCACAGTGGATGATCTTGATGGCCTTGATGGAGTTGGACAGAGAAAGCGGTGTTCCGGTCAATGTGGTGTCGCAGTTGATGCACGTCGACCCTTCGTTCGTCACGACCCAATCAAAGCTGTTGGAGAAGAAGGGCTTCCTGCGGCGCAAGCCCTCCACTAGCGATGCCAGGGTCGTGCAGATGTCGCTGACGGACAAGACTTACAAGCATCTCGCGAGCGTCGCCGCACAACAGGAAGCGCTCGATGAATTTGTTTTTGGTGATTCCGGTGTTCACGAATTGACCGAGCTGGCTAACAGGCTCACTGCACTCAGGCATCGCCTAGAGAAAGCTCGCTTGAAAGTCGCTCTAGAGTTCTGAAGACCAAAAACGCACAATCGTCTTGAATTGACGCCCTGACTTGATCATGTCTGATCGAATTCCAACCTTCAATGTTTTCTTGAAGCGGCACGGGCGAAGGTGGTTGTGGTCGCTCTACACGATCGAAGGCGCGCTGGTCATGACGGGTTCAGGAAGCAACCGATCCGCTGCCAGCTATGAAGCCAATAGGGCACTTTTTCTATTGCTGCTGAGCGCGCCGTATCATTTGCGACTTTCGGGTCGAGCGATCCAAGCTAATCAAGGGGCCCACCCTCGGGTATGAGCGAATTTTCGCGCAAACCTGCAGACGCTCCTCAAAACCTGAGCGATCCTCTCACTCGGGCTCCTTTGTTGCCGCAAGATCGGAACCACTTGTCTGGTGGTCGAACGAACGCAATCGCGCGGCGAATTTTGTCAACCCCGCTCTGAGCTCGAGGTCGGCAATATATTCGTCCCAGGAAGGCAAGCTCTTCGTAAGGTTGGCCGCCGCCTCTCGTGTTGCGGCTTCGATAAAGCCCGGTGCTTCGTCGAATAGCTCAACGAGAAAATCGTCCGGCGACAACACTCGGACGCCGAGCTTTGCGAGCTCGCTTGCATCGAAATCATTGAGATTGTTTGTGATCAGTGCACAGGGTTGCACCGCGACGGCTGCACCGGCTACGTGGCGGTCTTTGGGATCCGTACTTCTGATAGCTTGGTCGGCGTCGAAATCGCAAATGATCGCATCCGGAAAGTGCTTGCGAATGAGCGGCAGGGTTCGCTGCGAAACCCGATCTCTCGTCCGATCCTCGAGATTGCGGAGCCACTCATCTTCGATGCGATCCGTCCACCGGGCCTCGAACGCGTCATTCAACGCAAGCTGAAGCAGGAGATTGCGAAGTGCGTTCGAGTATAGAACGTTTGCATCAAGGAGCCCGGTTACCGGTCTCGGCATAGTTCGCCTCGAGATCCTCGGTATCGGCAGCTATTTCAGCCGCAGCCTTCCGGCGCTGCTCCTCATGCTGCTTCAGGCGCGCGACATCTGCGACACGGATTCGTCTATGGGTGCCTACCTGCCGGAACGGCAGTTTCCCCGCATCCATGCGCTTGTACACGACGGGACGAGAGATGCCCAACATCTCGGCTGCCGTCTCTGGGGAAACCTCATGCTCCGCCTTGAAGACCAAGGTTTCGCCCGGCTGCGAGATGGCGTCGAGAAAATCGTGCACCGCTCGCAAGAGCGATGCAGGCATCTCTGTCAGGATCGGCTTCCCGGAGGGATCTGTGAAGAACAGGCCGCCAGGCGCTGCAAGCCCGCCAAGCAGGCCCGCGCCCTTCTTTGCCTCTTCCCGATCACGGTCATCGATCTTGAGCTTGGTGACCACGTCAGTCATGGCCCATACCTCCGCGCAACTGTAATAAGTGTAATGATTGTCAGATGACATTTCAAGACAGTTATAATTATCCCAGTAATAACATAGACTTAGATTATCAGAAGGCGTTGTGCATCGATCACCAAGCCTCTTTTGGTGCCCGGCGAGACTCGCGTCGATCGGTCGCCGTCGGTAACTTTCCGAAAAATTTTCGCAAAGCCTTCCCGGAAAGGCCACCTGCAGCGCAACACTCATTGGAGGCCTGGTCGGCAATCAATGGACGATGAGGCGACGCATATTTCCCTCGGCGAGGTTCGCCGCATCATCGGCCGCTTGCGCGGGCCCGACCTCGTGCGCCTGTCGTTGTTAGCCCGCGCCTGGGCAGCGGCCTACGCTACCATGATACGGATGATCTTCTCTACGAGGCGCTCGACCGCATCTTGTTGGGGCGGCGGCTGTGGCCCAGCGAAGTCCAGCTTCCAGCATTCCTTTCACAGGTGATGCGCAGCATCGCGAGCCAGTGGCGCCAGGAAGATCGTCGCGAAGCTCTGAGGGAAGACGAAACCGACCAGATGTTCGAGGACGAGACACAAGATCCGTCAACCAGATACGAAATGGACGACCTAATCTCACGAATGCGTTGCGCCCTTGCTTCGGATCCGATCGCTTTTAGGCATCTTCTATGACCATACATTGCATGGATTTTCAATGAGAAACCCGAAACAGTCAGTTTTGACTTATACTCCAGACCATGACGAAGTTCGATACCCTCAAAAGGCACTTGTAGCCCGGCCAAGCCTATCGGCGCGCGGATCTGGCGCGCTGGTCGACCTCTGTCGATCGGCATCTCAAGCAGCTGGTTGAGAGCGGTACCCTCAAGAAGCTTTCGGGCGGGCTCTACGCCTATCCAAAGGAAACGGTGTTTGGTCCGGCTCCCGCTGCTGACAAGGAAGTCGTTAGCGCTTTTCTCAAGGACGATACATTTCTCCTGGCTTCGCCGAATGCCTACAACAGTCTGGGAGTGGGCACGACGCAGCTTTATGACAAGACCGTCGTCTACAACCACAAGCGCCACGGGGACTTTCAGCTAGGCAGCCGCAAGTTTGCGTTTCGCGTGAAGCCGCGCTTTCCAAAGTCGCTTACAAAGGAATTTCTCCTTATTGACCTCGTCAACAACGTTGATCAGCTCGCGGAAGCCAAGGACGAGGTTCTCAAGCGGGTAGTGCAACGCGCCGCGTCGTCCGACCGGCGGCGCTTGCGTCGCGCCGTCCGCGAGTATGGGAACGAGCGAACAAAGAAATTCTTCGAGCGTGCGCTAAGGGCGAGCGAATTGCATGCCGCGTGATTTCCTCCACAATCATCCTCAGTTTGCTGACCTGATCCGGATTGTGGCGAAAGTAAAGGGCATTGATCCACCGCTCGTCGAAAAGGACTACTGGATCATGCATTGCCTCTACGGGCTGCAGCAGCTCGGCTTCACATTCCGGCTGAAGGGTGGAACTTCCCTTTCGAAAGGACATCAGATCATCAATCGGTTTTCGGAGGACATCGATATTCTCATCGAACCTCCGACCGGGATGTGAAGACCGGCAAGAACCACAACAAGCCGCCGCATATCCGATCCAGAAAGGACTTCTTCGACTGGCTGGCCCAAATGATCAAGATCGACGGCATCACGAAGGTGGAGCGCGATACCGCGTTTGATGATGTGCCCGATTATCGGAACGCAGGAATCCGTCTGATTTACACGAGCATCGCTGAACCGGGAAGGGCTGAGGGACGGCGTCCTGCTCGAGGCCGGCTTTGACAAGGTCGCGCCAAACACACCCGAGGATATCAGTTCCTGGCTTTATGACCGGGCCGTCGCCAGCAACGTCGACATCATCGATAACCGCCAAGGCGGTGCCTTGCTATGATCCTAGCTACACATTCGTAGAAAAGCTGCAGACGATCTCGACCAAGTTTCGCAATCAGCAATCCGATGTCGGCGATCCGGTCGGGTTCATGCGGCACTACTATGATGTCTACGAACTGCTCCAACGTCCGGAGGTTCAGGAATTCATCGGCACGGAAGGATACAAGCAGCACAAACAAAAGCGATTTCGTTAGGGCGACAACCAGAACATCGCTGGGAACAAAGCTTTTCTTCTGAGCGACGCCGAAACGACGGCCCTGTATGCGAACGCCTATGACCGCAGTCGCGCTCTCTACTATGATGACCCACCCAGTTTCGAAGAAATAAAGACTGAGATCCAGGAGTGGATCGATAAGCTTTAGGCGGGAAATCAATCAAAAGAGACGGTTCGGCTTGTCGCATGAACTCAAGGCGAGAATTGATTTACGGTGCCAGCTTTTTCAACTGTTCAATGAGGCGATAGACCGAAGCCAGTGCAGCTAATGCTGTAGCTTTACTACATGCTTCGCCCGAGCGCAGTGCTCTACCGGGATGAATGAGGTTCCGCGCATCCATCGCAAGGCCCGCTTGGTGCTCGGTTCCGGCGTCGATCACACGATTTGAGACCGCACGATTGATCAAATCAGCGAGATGTAGCTGGTCCAGCGGTCGCTTCGGCGCAGTCGTAAGTGACACCTGCTTCAGGGCCCATAGGCGTGCCTGAATGAAGTCGATGGTCGGCGTTGCCTCTGCTGTTTAATCAAGCGAGGCTCCGAGGGGAAGCGCCCTTCTGGGGAACAACACTCAGCCAGACGATCCGATACAGTTCGTCGCGGCTCTCGCCCACGCGCGCCCCTTTATCAGCGAGCTTCGATTCGAACACCCTTCACTCCAATGTTGGCATTGACGCGCATCTCTCCCATACGCGATCAACGCTTTGGGCTGTGCACATTTGGTCATGATTTCCAAGCCTACAACCTGACGCAGCGTGAGTTTCAAGCTCTTTCTTTCGAGTGAGTGTTGCGCTGTCGTTACAGCAATTCCCGATGACGTTGCTAAGACGCGCGCGGCCCGGGGGCCATCTAAAGGAAAGAAACTGGAAATGAAGAACTTGTTGCTTGTGACTTGCAGCATCGTCGCGCTTAGCGCGGCCGCACCCGCATTCGGCGCGGATCTCGCTGCGCAGCCCGTCTATATGGCGCCGCCACCGCCGCAGGTCGCGGCCGCGATCTACGACTGGAGCGGTTTGTACATCGGTATCAACGGCGGTTGGGGCTTGAGCGATGCAACTGGTAGCACCGTGGGTGGCCAGATCGGCTATCGCCAGCAGATGGGCCAGGCGGTGTTTGGTATCGAAGGTCAGGGCAACTGGGCTGATTTCAGCGGCTCCAATGTCAGCACCACCTTCCCCCTCAATACTAACCGCAGCACGACCGACGCGTTCGGCCTGATCACCGGCCTGATCGGCTACACCTCCAACAACGTTCTGCTTTACGCCAAGGGCGGTGCTGCGGTGACGAGCAACACCCATCAGGTCACCTCAACCCTGACCGGCGCGCAGCTGGCGAGCACCGACAATACGCGTTTGGGCGCAGCTGTCGGCGCGGGTGTGGAAGTCGGCTTTGCGCCGAATTGGTCGGTCGGCGTCGAGTACGACCACCTGTTCATGCCGGACGCCAACGTGAACTTCACCACGGCCGCTGGTGTGGTCGCGACCGATCGCATCCGCCAGGATTTCGATCTCCTGACCCTGCGGCTCAATTACAAGTTTAGCCCGCCGGTTCTCAAATACTGATCTCCTCGCGTCAAACGGCGGATCGAAAGCCCCGGCCCTCGGGCCGGGGCTTTTTTCGAGCTATTCATCTGCCGCGGAACGGTCACCTAACCGCGTTCTGTATTTTCCGGGAATATGCAAGGACATTCTGCCTGCAAATCGTTTGGGTTGAGTATGTTCAATGTGATCACCACCAAACTCGAATGGCTAAATGGCAATCGCGAACCTGACACGGCCCGGCACAATGGTGATGCATGGTTAGGGGATGAGCACGCAGACGGCCGGACAGTTTGCCCGGTTCAAGAGCGCCTCCCATGCTTCCGCGGATATTCAACCCGAGGCCTACTTCCATTCTCCGGTCCGCAACGCACTGTTCAGCTTACGCATCTCACGTTTGGAAGCGCCGGATCGGCTTTCAGCCCGCTCACACGATTAGATTGCTACGAGTATGGTACTGCTTGTGCTCGACGTCTGGGTATTCTGCGGCCGCCCTTTTGTGCAGAACGCTTGGTTAAATTGTCATCCCCCTTGACCTTGGGCTCAACGCGCGGATACACGGCAAGAGAAACCCGTTTGTGTCTGCTGACGATTCAGGCCCAACCCGAGCCACTGTTTGCCTACATCAACAGCCCTGTCATATGCGTCAGTCTTTATAGCCTTCTGGACTTGGTGCTAGCAGACGCTTTGTCATAGCTGCGCTTTCATCGGGCAGCTGATCGGGCACTTGCTTTCGTGTCCCGCTCCCATCCTGCTCCGCCTTTGCGACTTCATGCATCGCAGACGCCCGAATGCCTGCGCCGCGTTCCTTTACATTCAAAGAACGCACAATGCCCACTACGGTGGAAGAACCACACTATCTGCCTAAAGAGGGCGGCGGCGTCGCGTCGGTACGCGTGGGCAATTTCGGATCCTCAATCTTAGGCAGCTGCCCAGTCAGCGAATTCAGAAACGCAACAATATCGTTCTTTTCCTTATCGCTAAGCTCGATGCCGAGCTGGATTTCACCCATCACGCCAACCGCTTGCTTAAGGCTCCAAACCTGGCCTGAATGGAAGTATGGAGCCCGCAACGCGACATTGCGCAACGGCGCGGCGCGGAAAACGTATTCGTCGCTGGCAGCCTTGGTGACCGCGTATCGGCCCTTGTCGGAGGCCGGAAGCAGGGTTGCGCCCAGCCCTTTGATCACGCCGAACGGGAAGTAACCTTGTCCACCGACGTTGATTCCGTTGTGACAAGAGGAGCACCCCGTTTGCATGAAGAGCTTCAATCCTGCCTTCTGCTGATCATTGAGAGCAGTCGTATCGCCTTCAACGTACTGATCGAATGGAGCAGCGGGTGTAATCAGAGTCGCTTCAAAGGCCTCGATCGCCTTCGCGAAGTTGTCAAAGGTGACCGGCGACGCCTCGTTCGGGAACGCCTTCTTGAACATGACCACGTAGTCACTCATCGAATTCAACGTATTGAGCACATGATCTGGGGTCGCGTTCATTTCGACACGCGCCTGCACGGGGCCCTTAGCTTGTGCCTCGAGGTCTGCGGCACGTCCATCCCAGAACTGCGCCACATTGAATACCGCGTTATAGACGGTTGGCGCCCGACGTGGACCCTGCTGCCAGCCGTGCCCGACCGAGGTCGGACCGGCATCGACTCCGCCGGTACCAAGATTATGGCAGCTATTGCAGCTGATAATCTCGCTGGCTGACAGCCGCGGATCGAAGTACAGCATCTTGCCGAGTTCGACCTTCTCATGGGTGACCGGATTGTCCTTCACTGCAGGCATGATCGAGGGGATCGGTTTGAAAATCTGCCTAGCAGCTCTCATCAAATCATCATCGGCGCTAGTCTGTGTGAGGCCAACATCGCAACGGCCGCAACGGATAGCTTGCGTACGAGGTGAAGCTCCCATATCGCTGACTTCTTCACAATACCTCTCATCGGCACCAAACAAGGAGGGCATCGTCCCTGTTTATGTCACGCACTCACGCTTGTCCCAGTGATGGCTGCATAGCAACCGCCGTGCCAGTGGCGCTCGCAAGAGCTAAGCTGCTGATTTAGCCTTCAAAGCAACTGCGATCCCGCGGAGAATGTTAGGTGTCTGAAGCTGACAGAAGCCGTGCGGTGTCAGAAACGCGAAAGCCACGAACTAGCGGCGGCCGATTCGTGGGCGACCGGCGCAGGCCTTTTGTGATTATACCGATGCAGCATCCAACTCGCTGCTATTCCCAACGAGATTAGATCGTCATGCCATGAGAATCCTGCGAGCGGACGCCACACGCTCAGGTCAGTTACCAGTTGCCAGCGCTGGTGCCGTCGAGAATTCAATGAGATTGAGGCGAATCGCTTTTACGACGGCCTGGGTGCGGTTCGTCGTACCCAACTTGCGCATCACGTTCTTAAGATGAAAATTGACTGTATTATCGCTGACCTTCAGGATCTTCCCAATTTCCCAAGACGATTTTCCCTCTGCCACCCAGCGCAGGCAGTCTTTTTCGCGCTTAGACAGGGTAAGTTTCCTGTCGCAGCTGCTATCCGAGGGCCGCGCGATCTCCGCAAACGCGATATGAAAGTGCCAGGCCAGTGTGTTGAGGTGACTCATACGATACTGAGGATCGGCGTCGTCCAACGGAGATGCAAAGGATACCACAGATACTCGGCCAAATGCCCCAAACAATGGCACGCTCATACCGTGCTTCAGACCTGCCTCTCTGGCCTCGTCCAGTACGCGCTGCTCGCCGGATTGCAGTTGATATTGCTTGGCGAGTTCGTCCCAGAGAAACGGCCCCGGAAGCATTGGTGTCCGCCGGACCACCGGGTCGATGACACGGTAGTTACGTTCAAAATAACGGTGGCACCAGTCAGGCGGGAAGTTCACGGTCACCGAGGGCGGTAGATACTCCGGTAGACGAGGCGGTTCCGCGAAGGTGAGTGCTCCATAAGCGACTTCACTGAAGCCCTCCTCGCTCGCACAGCTCACAAGAAGATCGAACAGCGCTTTAGTAGAGCGCGTTTGCTTCGCGCATTCGATGAAGCTGAATAAGTCCATGTGGCGACTCACGAGGGCAGAGAGGCCGCTATTGCGCCGTTCGATTGAGTGTTTTAAGCGGAGTCTAGTTTTATTCCGCTCAGCGAAGCCCTTGCTCCGCTCTTCATCCAGCCTGAACACTCGCGCTCTGCGGCAAATGCTATTCCCAAATTCGTTGACCTCTCCCAGCAGGCGCCCAGAAGGGACAGGTCAATCGAAACCGTGGGCACGCCAATCAAGCAGCGGGGGTGGAGCGCCTCTCTCACTTAAGCTCGAACAGCACACCATAACCGTGGTACTGGTAGCTCCACGTTATGTCGCCAGGGGACTCGCCAACGAAGCGGTGGGTATCGCATTCGATGAAGCCGTCGAGGGCGATCTCCACGTCGCACTTGGCTTTCGGCTCGAAGCAAAGCGCGGGACCGGCTTTGACGAGCGAAAGAAGCTGCGGCAACGGCATTGTGCGCGCGCACCCCTATATGGGAACGACCGAGATCGATGTGATTGCGGTTGTAGAACAGCTTCTCTTCGAGGCACACTGAGGGCTCGACATTCATGTTTCAGTCTCCGCAGTTGGTATCCACGATTAGAGCGCAAGGCTTCAGTCTCTCTTGTTTATGCATGATCTCCTTCGAAAACCGGTGGCCACTTTTCAGGATCGTGCAGCGGCACAGGGCGCCGGCGAATATTCGCCGCGCCGCGGCGCCTTCATGTCGAACTTGGCCATAGGTAGCGCGGAGGCATGCCGGCTATCCCGGCGCCCACCACGATGCCGTTGAACCTTACCTCGATCGTGGCAGCCTCCTCTAGCTCGCCATCTGGACGCACGAATGCGGGCCGCAGACGCGCAGCAAGGCGGCCATCGGCACTGCCAGCAGCCGGTTCGCGTCGCTGCCAATATGGGCGAATTCGAAGATCGCCGCGTTCTTCTCGATGCTAATGGCGACGATCAGGTCGGCGCCGTTGACGCCGACCCGATGCAGGATCGCGCCGGAAATGCCGGTCGCTATAAAGAGCTTTGGCCGGATGCCGGTGTGACCGCTCTGCCGGGCGGAGGTGACCCAGCCCTTCTGCGCCAGCGGATCAGAGCAGCCATATTTGGCGCTGAGGACAGCGGCGAGCTGGCGCAGAATTTGAAAACTTTCAGCCGATCGGAACTCAAGACCCTCGGCGACCACGACATCGGCATACGCGAGATTGACGTTTGCGGAATCGCAGTCCGGCACGAATGGAGTCCTGCCCCGGATCCGGGGCCCCCGTCTTGGCGACGTAGGTGAGCTGCAGCAGGCCGGGCCGCTTGGCAATGCCGGGCTCGACCTTAGCGGTGTCGCCGTCGATCGTCTGCTTGCCAGTGAAGATGACATCAGCCGGGCAATACTCCCTCCCAGTCTTGCGGATTGCGGTCGCCAACGCATAGCTGCTCGCCAGTGTGCCGTCCTGGCGAATACGCAATCAATGACCGCACGATGTGGTCGACGCCGAAGGTCAGTGCCTTGCGTAGGGCTCGGCGGCCATCGATGAGCACGGTTATCTTGCCGCCGCACTCGTCGCTTAGCTCCGGCACAGCTCGCAGCGCGAACAGATCGTAGCTGTTGATAATGGTCGGCGTCGGCATCCCGGTGGCGCATGGAGTTGTTGGCCACGGGGCGCACGCGGATCTGAGCGAAATTGAAAACCTGCTTGATGCAGACGATACCGTGCATGCGGTACTCCACAAGTTCCGAGAACCTGGGATGAGAACAGCAAGGCTCGTACCAGTTGCGGCGCTCGCGAGAATCAGGCGTTAAGACAAATGTTTGAGAGAGTTGGCGATCGATTGGGCACGAGAGGCGATCGACGAAATTGCGACATGGTCAGAAATCCGACATCGCCGTTTGCAGCAGCCGCGACATTAGTTGATGTAGATCAAGAAGAGCGCAGCGTAAGACGGGATATGTTCTCCCCTCATCTGCGGTGAGAGCGGGGGCGCGTAACACACAAGGTGAGCGCCCACAGCGTTCACGAGGACGAAAAACCAAACGCCCTTTCGCCTTGGACAACGCTTCGCATCGCCAGGAGCAGGACGAGATTTCGGATCGTACTCGAGGTCGAGCAGAGCAAGAAGTGCTGAGCTGATGAGGTTTCCCCATTGTCGAAAGGATACGCTTTGAATTTCCGCCACCAACGATCGAACATCTTGTGATTGTTAGGGCTTAGCCCCGGACTCCCGCGGCATCCTATTGCGACTTGCAACACGTTGCGACCCAGTCAACTACCAACGCTAGTAATTGATCGAGATGACAGAAGGATGTCACCTACGGTTGGGCTGCGGGATTGCCCGAGCGGCTTGCCTCGATCAAGAACTGGACGAAGCACGCCCTGAACGTCCGGCCGGTCGAACGCACCTGCAAGGAGTGGCATGCAAGATCAATCACAATCTTTTCTCGCGAACGGCCCTGGTCGATGCGCTGACTCCTCACTTGCAGAAATGCTGCGCGTTGAGATTTGCTCCAACCGCGAGCTCTCCTTCCTCATGGAAGCTCATGATGCGCTCTCCGGCGCGATCGCCAAGCGGGCAGGCTTTAAAGGTCTGTGGGCGTCGGGCCTGTCAATTGCCTGCTCTCTCGGCTACCGCGATGCCAACGAAGCGTCCTGGAACCAACTCGTCGACGTGGTCGAACGCATCGTGGACTCGACGGAGCTGCCCGTGCTCGTTGACGGCGATGGCGGCTTCGGGAATTTCAACAATGCGCGCCTCTTGGCGCGCAAACTCCGTCAGCGTGGCGCTGCCGGGGTTGCGCTGGAGGACAGCTGTTTTCCGAAGATGAACTCGTTCGTTGGCGATCGGCATCCGCTTGCCGATATCGATGAATTTTCCGGCAGGCTGCGGGCAGTGAGAGATACAGTCGCGGACGACTTGGTTCTCGTGGCACGGATCGAAGCGCTGATCGCCGGCCATGGAATGGACGAGGCAATTTTACGCGCTAGCGCTTACGCAGCCGCGGGAGCCGACGCGATCCTCATTCACTCGCGTAAGAGCACCGCGGACGAAATCCTCTCGTTCGCGAGTACCTGGCAGAACTGCCTGCCTGTCGTAATCGTTCCAACGAAATATTATCGAACACCGGTCTCTGCATATCGTGATGCCGGCATCTCCACAGTGATTTGGGCCAACCACTCCATGCGAGCTGCAATAGCGGCAATGCGGCACGTCTGCGGCCGAATTATCGCCGAGGACGGCATTGCCGGCATTGAGCCAGATATCGCGACGCTCGACGAGGTGTTCGATTTGTTGAGGTACGACGAATTGGCCAATGCGGAAGCGCGCTATCTCCACGCCCCTGACCCAAGGCAATAGCTTGTCATCCACACAACAACATACTCATTCGCGAAGGACTGCTGTGATGCAACCGCCTGCCCTATCGTCACGCTCCACCTGCAATCTATCGAGGAATTTTTTGCCTCGCAACTATTGGAATGTCGTCAAATGGCGTAACAGACCTTACGCGGCCGCACTGTGTAATCCTGCCCTTTCTTGGCTCGATCTGTTCATCTATCCCGATGACCAGGCACCGAAGAACAGCCACGAGCTCATTTCTTTCTCAGAACGACCGACGAACACCATGATTTATGTCCTTTGAACCGTAGGCTCGCATTTCCAAGGACTGCGGCAGCCTTCACGCCACCGCAGCAACCATAAGAGACGGCCTGAAGTTGCTCATCGACTCGTCAGCGCCTGGAATGACTTGGCAGGAATCCCGCGACGATGGAAGGGAATGAAATGACTACCGATGCTCCCAAGAAAGCCGTCATTCTCGCGGCCGGCTTGGGCTCCCGCCTGCGTCCGCTAACCGATCTGCGCCCGAAGCCGCTGGTCGAAGTCACCGGAACTCCGATCCTTCACAACGCTCTGCGCAATCTGGAAGCCGTCGGCGTGGAAGAGGTGACGATCGTCGTCGGTTACCGGAAGGACGCAATTCAATATGCCTGCGGCAGCCGCTTTGGCCAGCTCGAGATCAAGTATGTCGAGTCGACCGTGTTCGACCGTACCGGCAGCGCCTATTCCCTGTGGCTGGCGCGCGACGCGCTTCTTTCCGGAGACTGCTTTCTTCTCGAGGGCGACGTCTTTTTCGAGGAGAACGTGTTGCGCTACCTGATGATCGGAGAGGCGACCGATGTGGCTGCAGTAGCTCCCTTCAATGAATGGATGGAAGGGTCGGCAGTTCTGTTGTCGGATAGCGGGTTGATCTCAGGTTTCCGCATGAAGCAAACCGCAGCAAGCCTTGTTGGGGATGGTCCTAGACTATTCAAGACGATGAACCTGCTACGATTTTCGGCGCGGACTCTCAGGGCAACGATTGTTCCAGGGCTGGACGATATCATCGGCTCCGGAGCTACTCAGGCCTACACCGAGGAGCTTCTTGCATATCTGGTGGAAAGGCGCGGCCTAAAGCTCGCAGCGGCGCGTTGCGACGCTCTCAGGTGGTACGAGATCGACAGCCCCGAAGATCTGCGCATCGCAGAGCGCATTTTGGCAAGATGAATGCCTTCGGCGGGCCATCATTCTTCTTTCGCACGTATTCCTTCTTCCAGGGACCTGGGCTGGCCGCAGCGGCGGCCCTTTGGGCTGTCCTATTCGATCCCTCGACGGGATTGCTCGCACGATGAATTTCGTTGCAATGAAAACTGCATATAGGCGCATTGACTAGGCGAACGCGTGCGTTCTTCTGCATTCGTGACAGCAACGGTCAAACCATCTCCTACTGGCGCCTAGCAGCACTGCCGCCTCAATTCTATAGCGACATGCAGTTGGCGCCCGGCCAACTACCAACGTTGGTAATTGATCTAGGTGATAGAAGCATGCCACCTATCGGTTGATGAACGCCGGGCTGGTCAACCGCACCTGCAAGGAGTTCGGCATGAGTTCTCCGAAGATGAATTCGTTTGTTGGCGATCGGCATCCCCTCGCCAAGATCAGTGAATTCTCCGGCAAACTGCGAGCAGCCGGGGTCCGACTCTCCTGCGGCATCGATCTCGAATGCGGCCCGCATTCAATCGGAAGAAGGCTTTGCCGGTATTGAGAAGGGAGTCTCCGGTCTCGATGAACTCTTCACCTCCTCGGCTGCGATGGGCTTGCCCAGGCGGAAGAGCGGTATCTGCCGAAAGCAGATCGCATACCGACGGCCACGCGGCGCGGATCACCTCCACAAAATCGACAATCAACTCAGGAGGAGCGCACATGTTGGCGCACCGGATTTCTTTGGTTTCAAGTTCGGGCACTGCCGCCGCCCGTGAGGCAGCCAAGAGAGCTTCCGCGGCCGGCCATCAGATCATCGACTTGGCGGCCGGCGAAGTCATCAAGGAGCCACCATCATCCGTGCGCGAAGGAGCGATTGCCGCCATCAATGCGGGGACGAACCGATACACCGATTCCATCGGCCTAACGCCGCTTCGCACGGCAGTCGCCGAAAAGCTGTCGGCGGAAACAGGAATCCGTTGGAATACGGATGACATCGTAATCACTGCGGGTGCAAAGCAAGGACTGCTCGACGCTGCCTTGGCCGTACTCGATCCAGGTGACGAGGTCATCATTATTCGCCCCTGCTGGCCGACATTCCCGTCTCAGGTTCTTCTCGCCGGCGCAACGCCCGTGTTCGTTGATGCTGGCCCCCCGACATATATTCCCGATATCGGCGCAATCCGCGCCGCCGTCACGCCGCACACCAAAGCCATTATCATCAACTCGCCAAACAATCCTACCGGCGCAGTCTATGATCGAACGACTCTTCAAGCTATCGGCGATCTAGCAATCAACTACCAGTTCTGGATCGTTTCCGACGAATGCTACTCCAGCTTCGTATTCACCGGTTCGCGCCATGAGTCGATCGTGATGGCGCATCCGGGCGTACGTTCACGGACGATCCTGGTCAACGCCTTCTCCAAGGAGTTGGCGATCACGGGCTGGCGCCTGGGTTATTTCGCGGCACCCCCGGAGATCGTTTCTGCGGCCAAGAAGCTGCAGAGCCATACGACCTCGAATGCCAATGTCATCGCGCAGTACGCGATCCTGCACCACCTTCAAGTCAGCGATGGCAGCTTTGAACAGGAGATGCATCAGCGCCTGTTACAGTCTCGTAACACTGGTCTTCACATTCTGTCCGGTCTGCGCGACGTGGCCACGCCGAGAGCACAAGGCTCATTCTTCTTCTATCTTGATTTGAGTAGACTTGTCTCCGCTCTGCCGGCTGGAGGCCCCATTCAATCGACAGACGATATTGCACGACTGCTCCTGGAGGAAACCGATGTGGCATCCGTTGCCGGTGGCACCTTTGGCGACGTGAACGGCCTACGTCTCTCCTTCGGCGCTCCACCAGACCTGCTGGAGTCGGGGCTAAGACGCGTGGTCGACACCCTGAACAGCCTGAAGACCAAACACGCAGCGGCCTGACCAGGAGGAAATGTTGAATGCTCAATGGTACACGGGCCGTGATTCTTGCCGCAGGACTCGCCTCAAGGCTGCGCCCCGACACGGAGCCCGTCCCAAGACCATTGGTGGACGTGAACGGAAACGCGATGCTGGACAACGCGCGGCATCAGCTCTCCGAACTCGGGACTCGTGAAGCAACCATCGTCGTGGGTTATCGCAAGGAAGCCCTCGAGCAGTCCTGTTGCCACCATTTCGAGAATGTCGTCATCGAATATGTCCACAATCCCATGTTCGATCGGACCGGCGCCGCCTATTGTCCATGGTTAGCGCGAATACAATGCTTGCCGGCGACACCGTCTTTCTCGAAGGCGATGTGTTCTCCGAACGCGAAGTCCTCGAAAGAACGCGTCAAACCATGTTGGCCACCGGGCAGACCGTGGCTGTCGCATCTTTCAATGCATCCATGGGTGGCTCGGTCGTCGAGCTGGCTGAAGATGATTCCCTCGCAACCTTCTTCATGCACCAGACGCCCGTTGAAGCGCAAGCCAGAGGCCTCTTCAAGGCGATCGATCCGACGCGCTTCTGCGGCACTGGACTGCGCGAACAGCTGGCGCCGGCGCTCCAGGTGGCGGTGGAGAGTGGGCATCGGACGGCCTATGTCGAACAGATCCTGGCGTCCTTGTGGAAAGCCGAGAGCCCCAGCTTTCGACGACCGATTACACCGATACACGCTGGTTCGAACATGACCTTCGCCTGGCGGGAACGATATTCGCGCCGCAGGGCGACCTTATACTTCCCGCGGCAAGTTCGATCTCGCTGGCAGCAGGAGCAAGACGATGATCGGGTATCTTCGTGATTATGCTAACGCCATCACAGCCCTCGCCTACCTGTTTGCGGTCATCGGGCTTTTCCTTGCCTTCAACGGCAAGATTGAGCTCGGTGTTGCAGCGATGCTCTGGACTTGGTTCCTCGATCATTGGGACGGCCACGTTGCACGCAAGACAAGCCATCATCGTCGTCCAGGCATGGCGGAGTTCGGAAAGAGCTTTGATGGATTTGCCGACTTCATTCATGGGGTGGTCTTTCCCGCCGCGATTATCATCCTTGTTGGTCAAGGTTCGGCCCTGTCGCTCGTAGCGAGCTTGTTCCTGGTTTTGGCAGGTGCGATCAGGCTCAGCTACTTCGAGAATGTTGGGTTGACCGACGACGCCCGCTTCATCGGCATTCCGGTTTCGTACGGCACGCCACTACTGGCTGTCCTGCTGCTCGCTCGCCGTTTGTTACCGGATAACATCCTTCCGACGATCTTGTCGGCAGCCTTCATCATCCTAGCGCTGTTGCATGTGACAACAGCAATCCGCGTTCCCGCTATTCGCGGAGCTGCGGTGCCGATTGCGACTGGCTTTGCAATCGCCGGCTCGATCGCACTGATAATGATTCGGAGATAAGTCGTTTTTGGCAACTATTCCAAGCCCGCGTAACCGGAGGATACAATGATTGAGCTCTCAAATGCTGCAAACCGCGGCGCAGCAGCCTCTGTCATCTCTGCGACTTCTATAGATTTCGCGAGAAATTTTCCTCCACCAAGCCCACTTATCGGGGACAGTCTTGTTCTTGCTTTCGACGAGCTGGAGGGCACTGATACTGCTGCAGCTATTCGGTTTCCGCGCTTTGTCGGAACAGCACGAGATCGAGCAGCGGCAGCCGGTTGGGTTGCAAGACGCTTGGGGATCGCTCCTGATCCTGAAACAATCGTTCTGTCGAACGGATCACAGAGCATTCTGGTTATGCTCTTGGCCTCGCTCGTTCAGCCGGGCAACGTCCTGTTGACCGAGGAGCTAACGTACGCGGCAATCAAGCCTATCGTCTCTCTGTTCGGGATAAAGCTCTTTCCAATCAAGATGGATGATGAAGGTATCATTCCCGACGCGCTCGACAGCGCCTGCATTAAACTCGGCAGCGCGCTTCGAGCCCTTTACTGCATGCCGACGTTACACAATCCTACCGCGGCAACCATGTCGATTGAGCGACGCGCCGAAGTCGCTGAAGTAGCTAGACGGCACAACCTCTGGATCTTCGAGGACGACATTTACGGATTTCTGCCTGAGACTGCACCGCCACCGCTGTATACATTCGCGCCCGAACGCACGTGGTACATCCTTGGGCTTAGCAAATCGTTAGCTGCACAATTGCGCGTTGCGTATACTGTCGCGCCGAGTGAGACAATGGCACGCCAGGTGTTCTGGCCCGGCGTCAAAACGACCAATTGGATGGTCGCGCCGCTGATTGCCGAGGTTGCGACTCGCTGGATTGAGCAGGGTGCCGCCGACTCAATCTTGAGCTCGGTTCGCACGGAAACAAATGTTCGCCAGGAAATCGTTCGGAAGTCTCTTCCTTCTTGGGCGATAAGAGTACCTCCCTTTTGTTACCATATCTGGCTTGAATTGCCTCCAGCTTGGTCCCCGACGGAGTTCGAACAAGCTGTCCGAAGGCAAGGTGTAGTCATCGCACCGGGTGACTCCTTCTCAGCAATACCCGGCGGATTTGCCGCCCGGTTCCGAATTGGAATCGGCGTGCCCTCTGATCATCAGACGCTACGTGACGGATTGGATATTCTGAACAACGCCCGCGACCAAATTGCATCGAGTTAGAGAAAAGTAAGGAGGGCGTGATGGCGAACTCCCAAGTCAACTGCGCCGCGGATTGTGCGCAAACCGCCGGACAATATCGTAGGGCACCCGCCTTTTTGTTCGCCGATCAAGCGCTTCACATCGGATGCGTCGAAGAGGCCGATTGTTTCGAGCTGCGAAAGATCGGGCTTCAACCGGCCGAGGCAAGGCCTGTGCCTGCGTATGCGTATGCGCGAGAGCAGTTCCATTTGGCCGCAATCGTCGGGTTCGAGTTTGTCTCGGTGGCAACTTTCTTACTCGAGGATCAGTCGGAAGGCGGTGCCTATTCCGCAAACGGGTTTTCATGGCGCCTAAGAGGGATGGCAACTCATCCTCAGCATCGCAACTGCGGGTATGCGACCGCCATTCTTGAACATGGAGTCAGGCTCCTTCGGCGTCGACAAGCGTCACTTCTGTGGGCCAACGGACGCAGCACGGCAATTGGATTCTATCTAAGACACGGGTTTGTCTGCATCGGTCAGGAGCGAATTAAGCCCGGAGTTCAGCCCCATTACCGCATCGAACGAGAACCATAGGCATCATCGAGCTCATCCGGCGGCATCGGTCTTGCGCTCAATCTGATAAGCATGGAGGTATTCATGACACTCTCGGCTCTTTCGACTCTCGGAAACTTCACGAACTCTGCCTCTTACTACGACGATCGACCGCGATACGATCCAAGAGTCCTGGATATGTTATCGTTGCTGATCCGAGAACGTTTCCCGGGTCCGGCTGTCGCCGATGTTGGGGCAGGCACAGGTCTCCTAACGCGTGAGCTCGCGGCGCGGGGGTTCGCTGGCACAGCAATCGAGCCCAATGATGTGATGCGCGAGGAAGGAATTAGGCACTCTGACCTCAATTTTCCCTTTCGTTGGCTCAAAGGTAGTGGTGAGGCAACCGGTCTCGCCGGCCAAAGTGCAGATTGGCTGCTGATGGGGAATGCGTTCCATTGGACAGACATAGAGAATGCTCTCCGAGAATTTCGGCGTGTATTAAGACCTGGCGGATTTTTTACGCCGATTTGGGTGATGCTCGACACCGATCGTGACGCGACGTTGCAGTCAGTTGATCGACTTTTAGCCGACGCGATTCCCTCTTTCTCGCGCCATTCGGACGTTGTTCTACACTTCATCAATAGCCTCAGCACAGGCATGAGTGACTTCTCAGATCATCGCGTTTTTCTGGATTCTCATCACTCGGAAGTTATGTCTAAAGAACGATATCTGAATATGTGGCGATCAAGGAACGATCTTCAAAGTGCATTGAATCCACGGGAGTGGGAGATTGTTATAAAAAAGGTCGAGGAGCTGCTGGTCGAAGAAGAGGTTGTTTTGAAATTGCGTACTTACGCTTGGGTTTTTGGGCAAGAAACGCTCCACTAACCGCTATTGTTTTGGCGTTTCAGCTGGACGCTCATATTCAGCTGGAGCGCCATCTTGGAAGGCGAAATAACTGAGTGCTCGGTGGAAGCAAAGCCATGACGGACATACCAAGGGTAAGGTTAATTGGAATTGACTTCGAGCGCGAAGGGAAGACCCACGGTTACATTGGAATTCAGCATTCCATCACCCGCTCATGCTATTATTGGTTACCGGTGCCGATCACATGCATAAAGAATCGTTCTGGTCCAACCGTGCTCCTCATCTCAGGAATTCACGGCGACGAATATGAAGGTCAGATCGCGCTGTCCAAGCTTGCTGCGGATCTTCAGCCGGTTGGGGTTGCCGGGCGTGTCCTTATTCTTCCAATGGCGAATTTTCCAGCGGCAAAGGCAGGCACAAGAACTTCACCGATCGATGACGGAAATTTGAACAGACTTTTTCCAGGAGAGGCAAGCGGCAGCGTCACTCAACAAATCGCCGCCTATATCGAACACGCATTGATGGCCATTTCTGATTTCGTCATCGATCTTCACGCCGGTGGTTCGTCGATGATGCACGTAGCTGCCGCCATCGTGGTTGCGGAAGGAGACGCTCTTCGCCATCAGCAGCAAATGGCCTTGGCCCAGGCTTTTGGGGCGCCATACACGATCGTTTATGCTTCGGGATCTCAACCTCATTTTAGCGAAATTGCCCTGACCGCAAGCGCACGCCAGAATGCGATAGCGATAGGTGCTGAGCTTGGCGGCGCCGGATCGGTGACTTCTGCGTCCCTCTCCTTCACGGAGCAGGCGCTGGCGCGGGTTCTGCACAAGATCGGGGTTCTAACCGACATCACTGACGCTCCGCCGCCAATGACGACACGAATTCTCTCGTCTGACCGCCCAGACACCATGATTTGGGCGATGGAAACAGGCCTGTTCGAGCCTGCCGCAACCGTGGGCAGTGAAATTCGACGCGGAGATTTGGCTGGAACGATACATTTCGTCGATAGTCCCGGCCGCCCGTCGACCGAATATCGTTTCGACGACGACGGCATCGTCACCGCCGCGCGGTTTATCACGCAAGTTGAGCGCGGCGACTGTCTCTATCGGATTGCGTTCAGTCCGAACCTTCACCGGGATTCGCGCATATGATATCCGGCGTCGCCAACCCGCCGGCGTGATCAGAGGCGCAAACTCTAGTTCCGGGTGGTCCACAGTTCGGCCCTCGCTGCACGAGGTGATCGACGCTATTTATTTTAGGAGGAGATTGCCGGGCTCAGGTCATATATACTCGAGAGGATCAACTGATTGTCGACACTCTTTCAATCTTCGGTCGCTCTCGGCAGTGTCCTGTCCCACTAGAAACTGCGCCGTCAGCTGGGGGGAAAGTGTGTAAACGTCCAGGAACATTCGACGCGTCGTGGGCCGAGTTTACAGGTCAGGGCCGGAACTATGACCGCTACCAACCCAGCTATCCATCGGATGTAGCAAAACTGGTATCACAGCACATTCAACGCGCCGGGCTCGTAGGGGGTATCGCGGATGTCGGCAGCGGAACTGGCATTTTCACGCGGGTTCTAGCGAGGGAGATCGATGGCATTATTCCGATCATTGGGGTTGAACCTAATCAAGACATGATCCAAGTGGCGATGGACGCCATGCCACCTGATCTGCAGGTGAGCTTTCAAAGTGCCCCCGCGGAACAATTGCCTTTCCAGCAGGCCTCGCTTTCAGCGTTAGTATTTGCTACGGCCGCGCATAGATTCGATCGAAAGAAGTTCTTCGGAGAGGTCGCGCGAACCGTTCAGCCCGGCGGTATGTTAGCGCTCGTGCACAATCGACATCGATACTGGGATAGTGACGCGCTAACTGAGTTTCACAGTTTTATAGAAAGTTGTGTCCCGGGATATCGCCGCGGTACCTTTACCAACAAGAATGGGGGCTACTCCAACATGGATTTTCGATCCGAGCTGTTGGAAGATTCCCGTTTCTCGGATGTAGAAGTACGGTCGTGGGAATGGGATTTTGAGACCAACTTAGAGCACTTCATCATAACGGGGATTTCAACAAGCATCGTTCAGCGCTCCGCTGAGGTGGTCGGGTGCAATAAGGTGGTCGAGTTTCTACGCGATCTTTTTCGCCGTTACTCCATCGACGGCTCATTGAAACAACCGTACGTAACCGAGGTAACTTGCGCAATTGTGTCCGGCAAGAGCTCGTAACGTGAGTCTGGCGATTACTTGTAGGGATACATCGTCTTATCGTCCCAGACGTCTTGAGAATTCCAACCACCCGGGCGTTTTTCGTTTCTTCTCTGAGAATCCGGGTGGAATTGATCTTCTTTTAGGCGCCTCCCGTTGAATTTTTTCCGGGTCCCGGTCGACTCCGAATTGGGCTGCAAGGCGTCCCCAGTAAGGCAATTGAGCACCAGGCTTGTTTAATCTGACGCGCGAAGGCGTCCCTGAGCTGGCGGACCGAGCGGCGAGTATCGTAGAAGCTATAACGAGCCTGAAGGTTGTTACACCGAGTAAATTTCGGCAATGTGATTGTTAGTTCTCCGTCTAAGTAGTTTTCGAGCACGCCAAGTGATACGACGAGCTCCTTGCCTTGCACACGTCGCTATCCGATTTGGTGTCTTCACCTTAAGCCGACTGTGGCGGTGAGGTTCAGAGCATAGTTGTTGCTTTGGGCAGCTCTTGCTTGTTCTGGTGGTCAGCCGCGATTGCATCCTTACGTCTGCGGCTTTCGGCAACTATCTCGTTGTAGAATTTAACAGCTTCTGGATCGAAATCCCGGCGCGGACGTGGCTCGACGATAAAATTCCGATACTTATCGGTTCCGCGAACTAGGGATGCGCTATCCCTAAACCCGCTGGTCTGGCGGACGTGCGCAGCGACGTATCTGATGGTGATCCCCAGGCGGCGCGTATCGGAGAAATTCGGCTTCGAGCCATGAATGAGCATGGTGTGATGAAGAGATATCTGGCCGGGTCGAAGCTCCAGATCGACAGCCTGAGCTTCATCGACATCGACCTCGACATCCTGCCCTCGGCTCAATAGATTGTTTTTATCGTCGGTGTTTCTATGCGGCAATTGACCCTGGTGATGGCTGCCGGGGATCACTCTCATGCATCCGTTCTCGCGATTGCTGGGCGTCAACGCCACCCATGCGGTGACAACGCTCGGTTCGGAAAGACCCCAATACGTCCCATCCTGATGCCACGTTACAAAGCTGGGATCGTGAGGCTTCTTATCGAAATGGCCGGTTGCCCAGGCCATAATGTCTGGCCCGAGCACGTCCTCAACCGCATCCAAAATACTTGAATTCCTCATAAGATCATTGAGCCACATCATCAGCAGATGCGGCTTTATTTTCGATCGTGCCCATAGGTCCGGCTCCCGATTTTCGAGATCTTCCATGCGCGCGAGAAATTCAGCAGCCTCTTCCACTGAAAGAGCGTCAATTGGGCAAACGAAGCCTTCTGAACGATATTGTTCAACCTGGGCTTGATTCAACATTTTAGGCACCTTTTTCTCTCCTTGATTCCAGCATCGAATGTTTTGACCTAAAAGAAGCAGCGCTTGGCAAGGTAATCGGCGATGGCAAGACCGTGCCGGCCACCAATGAAACCTCATCGTCCGTTGCTTGAGCTCCGATGTCACCGGAATATTGCGGCTGACCGATAGCTTTAGTCCATAGCAGGAGCGCGAACATTTCGGCCTCCACATACGAGGGCGCAGATCAGCTGACCCAGCCACCCGAGATGTAGCAGGCGCCGTCCACATGCACGCGGCGAAGCATCTGCGCGTAGGCACCAAGGTGCGCGTCAAAGACGTCCTCGCGAATTGAAGGACCATCCTTGGGTGATGACGCGGTCACCTCGGCGAGCACTCGTCCAGTCATACTCTGCGGCACAGCCACACCGAGCAGCTGGAGGATCGTCGGGGCCACGTCGCAGATGCCGGTCGGCACCGTCGATATGCAACCTGCCCCAGAAAAAGCTGATCCCGCGACAATGCCCAATGCTGCGAGTTCCTTCGGATGCAGCCCGCCGTGGAGGCCGAGGCCGGCCCGGCGATCATTGTCATAGAAGGTGCCGCCGACGAGGCCGAAGGGATCGATGGTATCGTCGGCGCGGAAGGAAAAGGCGACGTCCGGCGCACGGATATGATCCGCGAAGACGAGGCGGTTTGAGAGGCTCCCGGGGGCGATGCCGTTGACCTCGTCCTTCGCGTAGGTGAACACTGGCCCGCACCATGGCTCGGACGTAATGGTCGCAATCAACCGGGCAATCTTCGCCTCATCCGGATCGGCAAGATACAGAGCGCCGACTTGGCCCGGCACCACTACCACATCAATATCGGCAGCAGGTGCGACGCCGGGGCTGAAGCCGGCCGCACGCAAGCTGCCGGCCACCGAGATGCGCGTATGGCCGGTGATGTGGCCGTGGTCCGAGATCGCGATGATCTGCACTCCGGCCTGCCTCCCCTCCGCCTCCCACCAGTCGAGCACGCGACCAAACTGGCGGTCGCAATGGGTAATGATGGACCGAGTTGCCTCAGCTCCTATGCCGTGAAAGTGTGAGGTGACGTCCGGCTCGCCATAGGAAAGGATCGTGACATCGGGCCGGTATTTCGGCCAGACGAAGTCGAGGAAGGCTGAGGTGATCCAGTCTTGCCCGAAACGGTCTGGCTCCGTCTTGGGCGGGGCCGGTGTCAACGGACTAATACGTGCTTCAATCTCGGCGAGGACATCGTCTGGCGTACAGGTCTCACGGAAGTGACCGGACAGGCGCACGTGGCCGAACTCTTCGGCCTTGTGGTGGAATAACCGCGTCGTGCCTGGCGTGTTGGTGGCGAGCACGGCGAGGCTGCACCCGTGAGCGGCCAATATCTCGCCCAGCGAGGGAACCGAATAGAGCCTGCCACCGCTTGCCAGGTCGAGATTGCGAAGGAGTACGGCGTCGGCTGTATCGATGTAGCGCGGCGGTACTACGTCACGGTCCACATACCTGTTGCCTACCATGCCGTGACGGCTCGTGACAGCGCCCGTAACGAGGCTAGGAAATGCCGAACGCGTCTCACTTGGATACACTGTTCGGTGATTTCCGAGTGTCGTGCCCGCGTTTGCCAAACGCGTCAGGTTCGGCGTTAGCTCTGAACTGACAAGATCTGGACGGAGTCCGTCGAAACTCACAACCAGAAAATGTCGCCTTTGTTGATGCATCGGCCGCCCCTGCTCTCTCCCAACCATTTCGCTCAGTGAGTGCGGTAGTTCCGTTGTTCTTCAGAATATTCTCGTCATAAGAAATGTTGTTCCCGCACTACAAGACGCTCGATCTCGAAGACATACTTTGCTTAAAAAACACTTCGATAAGCCTCCCGCAGAACCTCTAAGCCCCGCGAAAGTTGATCACGTGTTAGAACGGTGCCCAACCCAATTCTGAGCGCCTCTGGAGGAAGGCAATCCCCAACGACGAACGCATCGCCCGTACCAACAATAACATTTCTGCTTTGCGTCAGCTTCGCTATTTCAAGGCGCGCCCCGGGCGTCGGCATTCTGACCCAGAGATTCAGTGCACCAGGACGGGTCGTAACAGGGATTCCGTCGAGGATTTCTCGCGCGAGCTCATGCCGGTAACTCATCTCGAGACGGACAGCACCGATGATTGCCTTGACGTCGCCCGAGAGAACAAGGTTAGCTGTGGTTTCCGCATTCAAAGGTGCGGGCATCCAGTATGTTGACTTCACACCAGGCCAGAATACGCGGCCTGCGGCCACGCCGTCGGGCGCTACGACATAAGCCACTTTCAACCCTGGCGACAATGACTTCGCCGTTCCAAGAATATACCAAGAGATTTCCGGAGCGAGTGTCGCAAACGGAGGTGGCGCGTCCAGGGGAAGAATGCTGTAGATATCGTCTTCAATGAACTGAACGTTGTGCAATCGTGCGATGTCGACGATCGCTCTCCGTCGAACAAGCGTTGTTGTCGCGGTCGTTGGATTATGTAACGTCGGCAAAGTATAAAATGCACTCGGCCTCTCTCGCTGACAGACATCGGAAAAGCTGTCGGGCATTATCCCGTCGCCGTCGATACGCACAGGGCAAAGCCTGATGCCAAGTCTTGTGGCTATCGGTTTGATTGCTGGATAGGTCAGTTCCTCGGCAGCTATTACACCGCCTCGACCGGCAATGCTATCGAACAACCGGTCAATTGCGCTCTGCGTCCCATTCGTAACAACAACCCTCTTGACGTCTGGAGCCAAGCCAAGTCGCAGCGAAACAAACACCGAACCCGCCCTGCGGTCATTCTCGGTCCCCGTGAATCGATGGGAACCAACCAGGGAGCTAAGCTGCTCTTGTCTCATGAGCTTGGAAAGGGCGCGCCTGTATCGCTCTTCGAAAACATCGGCGACGATCGGCGGTAGATTGCCACTGAGGTTAAGCGAGCCATCGGGTAATGTTGGATCGGTCTGGCGAAGGACTTCGTGCGTGGTTTTTGCGTCGTTCATGCCTCTCTCTTCCCACTGTTTCGGCGTGCAACTACTTGACGCGCATTAGCAACTATCCTCTGGGCATGTGACAGTAGTGTCAGCTTCTCGCTGACAGCATGAGCCAATGTCCCTTCGTCTTGAACAAACGCCTCGCGAGTTTCCGCTCGCTGAAACCCAACCGACCGATTGTTCGGTGCAATTGCCGCGGATTCCACAGAAGCATCTTGGGACATTCTTTTAGTTCTTCATCAAACGCTATTGAGCATCCTCTTATCAGCCCGTCATGGGCCAGCTTGTTGGAAGCCCGAGTTCGCGACGAACAATGTCGGTGCCTTTGACGAGCGACTGGATCTTCCCGAAAGCTACTTCGCGCGGTAAATGCCACATTCCGCAATCAGAACTCGGATGAAGCCTATCCGGCGGTATCACCTCCAATGCTTGCCGGATCCTCGAAGCGATATGTTCGGGCGTTTCAATATTCGTTGTCCCGAGGTCAAGCAGTCCCAAAACGACATGTTTGTCACCACAATGGCGCAACAGATCCGGTTTATGACCCGGCTGCTCATATTCGATGCTCATTGCGGTCAGGGATCTGCAGCTTGCAAGTAGTTCTAACAGTTCAGGATAGGTCGAGCTTGGCGCCTTGCTTTCTTTTGAATACGCGTAACCGTAGCAAACATGAACAGTTGTCGGCTTGGTCAGGCCTTCAATCATCTGTTCGATTGGAGCGATGCCAAGTCGCTTCGATCGGCTGAAACGAGAATGCATGACGGGATCATCAATGTGCAGGACCGCGGCGCCGGCTTCCTCGAGAGCAAGTAGTTCTTTGTTCAGAGCAGCCGCGACGGCCATCGCAATCTCGAACTCGTCGCGGTAATATTCGTCAGCCAATCGGTCGACCATCGTAAATGGGCCGACAATTTGTGTCTTGAGCGGTCGGTTGGTGTGACGCTTCGCAAATTCGAGCTCTTTCACTGTCATCGGCCCAAGCCATTCGATGGGACCGACCACTCGAGGAAGACCATCATCATCCTCTCGCGACCATTCGCCTTTTTTCTTGAACGTGACTGTCCCGATTTCCGACGGAGGGACAACGATATTAGCCAGCCGAGCAGTATCCAGCCCGCCGAGTTTGGAAATGAAGTGCCTGTCCCAGGCTGAGCGCCAAGGCTCGCCATCGGTCAAGAGATCCATGCCAGCTCTTTCTTGATCGTAGATTGATAGCCGCGCAACGTCTCCTTGTGCGCTTTCCAAGACATCAGGCTCGATCCGCCAAGCCCGACCGCCAAGACGATAGATTTCATTGTGCTTGATCAGCCATTCAGGCTTTGTGTAGCTTCCAACAAGCTGGGTTGTAAGTGGGTGGAGCATTTCCCGATCCTTTGCATAACACCAGTAGAGTCCGGTGCGCCATTCGGTTATGAGTTGTGCACCAGCACAGTTTCTTTTGCCGCGCAGCGTGGTGCACGTCTTGCGAGATACGATTAGTAGACAACGGGTAAACTGGGTTTTGAGGCTTACCTTAGAAGCGCCTCGACATCCTTCGTCATAGCCGCAAGGGCAATATCGGGCTTCGCTTTGAGTGTAACCACGGCCCGCAGATGCTCGCGAATCGTGTCGCTGATCTTGACGGAGTTTGGTCCTGGGAAAGCGGTCCAAGTCGTGACAATCGGAAGCTGCTCCAAACTCGCCAAGTAAAGTGGATTCTCGCTGTAGAATTTTCCTAGTAGGTTCGGATCGTGTGCAGGAAGGTCGTTGCTCGGCATCATGCCTGTTTGTTCGACCACCGAGGTTTGTGCGACCGGTCCCGTAGCAAACTTAATGTACTCCCAGGCTGCCGCTTGCTTCTTAGGATCTTTGGTTGTCAGCATATAGATCCCACCGCCCACAGGTATCCTTGCGTTGCTTGCTGAGCGTGGCAGGGAAGCGGTTCCGATGGAGAATTTGTTCCCTGAGGCTTTCAGGAGATTGCCCAACTGCGAACTGGAGCCCACGTACATACCAAGAATCCCCGCAGCAAACGATTGCCTCGCCTGTTCACGAGGCATGTCGATCATGCCGGATTGACCAATCTCATTCAGAGTCGTAAGGGCGCTCAACCCTTCCGCGTTGTTGAAGCCAATCTTTCCTTCTGAGGTCACGAGTTGTCCACCTCGAAGGTTGAGCAATGCCTGGAAAGTCCAGTTGCCATCAGCTTGGTAGTCGAAAAACATTCCAACCCTCTGGTCGCCAAGCGCGCTGATCCTCTTCGCCACTTGCAATATGCCTTGCCAATCGGAAGGAAATTCGGGCGGGTTTTCGGCGACCGAACGGAGGAGATCGGCATTGTAAAATATGATTGGCGTTGAGATGCGGAATGGCAGGCCCCAGATCTTACCCTGGTATGTTCCTAGACTCGTAAGCGCCGGGCTATAGCCCATCGACGCCCAGTCTTTTTCCTGCTTGATCAGCGAATCCAAAGGCTGCGCCAAACCACGATCTGCGATCTGGCCGAAAAGATTGAACGCATGTTCGGCAATGTCCGGTCGATTACCCGTGGCACTGTCAAGAATGGTTCGCTGCACCTGATCCCCCCAAGCTTCTACGGGGGAAGATAGAACGACGGCAATGTCCGGGTGCAGCTGACTGAAGCGCCGCGCGATTTCCTCATGTATCGGCTTCATGTAGGAGTTCACGTAAGAAACATGAATAGTGACTTTGTCGGCCGAATAAGCCGGGGAGCCGGCGAATATCCAGGCTCCGATCATTGCATATAGACAGGTTTTGATTTTCATAGGAACTTTCCGTTCTAAAGTGCGCTGACATCTGTCGGCGTTGATAGTCTGACTTGTTCACTATCGGCCTAGTCACCTATTTCACGGCTCCTCCGGTCATTCCTTCGACAAACCATTTCTGAGCGGCAAGAAACGCGATGACGAGGGGCAGCACGACGAGAGTGGATGCGGCCATGAGGGGGCCGTAGTCGTTGCCGGCCTCCTCGTTCTTGAAGACCATGATGCCGAGCGGCGGCGGCATCAGTGACTGGTCGCGGACCACGATCAGTGGCCAGAAAAGATCGTTCCAGTGGCCGACCACCGAGAAGATCGAGAAGGCGATGACGGCTGGCAGTGCCATCGGCACCATGATCCTCCAGACGATGGCAAGTTCAGAGAGACCGTCGAGGCGGGCGGCGTGTACCACATCGTCGGGGATAGTCTTGAAGAACTGCCGAAACAAGAAGATGCCGAACGGCGAGACGACATAGGGGAAGATAAGCGCAGCATAGGTGTTGAGGATGCCGAGCTGGTAGCCGAGGATAAAGAGTGGCAGCGAGAGCACCTGGTGTGGCAGCAGCAGGCCGATGAGCACCATGCCGAAGAGCAGGTCGCGGCCGAGAAAGCGAAGCTTGGCGAGCGCGTAGGCGCAAGGCGCGCAGAAAAGAATCTGGAGCGCCAGGATCGTCGCGCAGACGATGATGCCGTTGCCCATGTAGCGCGGCAGCGGCGCTTCAGTCAGCGCCTTGGTGTAGTTCTCGATTCCGTAGAACTGGGCGGGCCAGAAGGAGAAGCTAGTCCCAAAAATCTCCCCCGGCGGTTTGATCGACAACGATACCATCCAGACAAAGGGCACGAGGATGAGTGCACCGGTGGCGAGCAGAATCGCATGGCGGACGGTGGCGGACGGCTGCAACAGACGGTTGCTGCGCGTGTTGGCGCTCATTGATAGTGCACCTTTCTATCCAGGACACCGGCCTGGACAAGCGTGAGTGTCACGACGATGGCGAGAAAGACGACGGCAACGGCTGCGCCATATCCGGTGCGCAGATACTCGAAGCTCTCCCGATATAGCGTGTAGAGCAGCACTTCGGAGGCGTGGCCGGGGCCGCCTCGGGTAAGGACTTTCACGGTGTCGAAACACTCGAACGCCCTCACCGCCAAGACGATAACGACGAACATCGAGACCGGCCCTAGCATCGGCAGCGTGACGGTGCGCATCCGGTCAAGCCAAAGGTCCGCACCATCGACATCGGCAGCATCGTAGAGATCCTGCGGGATGCTCTTCATGCCAGCCAGGAACAGCACCATGGCATAGCCGAGGTTCTGCCAGATGCCGATGGCGGCCAGCACCGGGAGGGCCGTATTCTCGTCGCGCAGCCAGTTGGCGGTCGGCAGGCCGATGGCGGCGAGCGTCTGGTTGACGAGGCCGATGGTGGGATGCAACAGCGCCTCCCAAGCGATTGCCATGGCCGTGAGCGTCGCCATGAAAGGCAGAAAATGGATGGCGCGGTAAAAGGAGCGGCAAGACTTTCCGCTTTCGATCAGCAGCGCGATCAGAAGACCGAGGACGACAGTGCCCGGCACGACGATCAGAACGTAGGCGACGGTATTGAGAAGCGACGTCCTGAAGCCCGGGTCAGCGAAGACTTCGCGGAAGTTGGCGAGGCCGACGAAGGAAAAGGAACGCACCCCGAACTGCCAGTCGCTGAGCGCGATGACGAAGATCCCGATCACCGGTAGGAAGAACAGGACGAGCAGAAAGAAGACTGCCGGCCCGGCCAGCGTCCAGGCCGCCAGCGCTTCCGTAAAGGCTCGCCTGCGGGTCGGTGACGCGGGGGATGGCAACGTTCGAACGCTACCTGTCGCGGACGGCTCGCCGGAGGCGCTGGAAAGAGCCAGAGGCTCGCTCATCGGGTGATCTCCCGGATCGGTGTGACCGATGCCCGGCCGGATCCCACTTGTCGGCGCAGACGGCGCCCATCACGGCCAAAGAGAAGTACGCGCTCCGGCTTGGCACCAACATGCAAGGTCTGACCAGGGGAGATAAGAGGCGCCCGTTCGGCCAGCAGCCGCGCGATCAACGGATGATCGAGGCCCGCCAGATCGAGGTGGACGAAGAGGTCGGACCCCATATGCTCGATCATGCGCACGGAACCGGTCAGTGCGCCCTGCCCGCCGTGATCGGCGAGATGAAAAACCTCCGGGCGAATACCGAGGGTGAGATGCTCGCCGGCACGCGCATCGGCTTCGATCGCGAGCGTCGATCCGGCCACATCGATCAGGCCGCGTTCTCGCACCACGCCGTCGAGCATATTGATCTTGGGCGAACCGATGAATTCGGCGACGCGCCGGTCGTCGGGATCGGCATAGATGTCCTTCGGCGGAGCGACCTGCAACAACTCGCCGTCGAGCATCACCGCCACCCGGTCCGACAGCGTCATGGCCTCGGCTTGGTCATGAGTGACATAGACGAAGGTGACCCCGAGCCGCCGGTGCAGTTCCTTGATCTCGGCGCGCATCTGCACACGCAGTTTGGCGTCGAGGTTGGACAGCGGCTCGTCCATCAGGAAAACAGCCGGATGGCGCACCATCGCCCGGCCGACCGCCACGCGCTGGCGTTGGCCGCCGGAAAGCTGCCCCGGTTTGCGGGCCAGTAGATGGCCAATGCCGAGGGACTTGGCCGTACGGGTGACTTCCACATCGATCTCGGCAGCGATCCGCGGCGTTGCTGGCATGAAGCGGCCGAGAAGAGGAAGCCTCTGGAAGGCCGAGAGCCGGCGCATTCGGAGCGGCAGCGCCATATTGGAGGCGACCGTCATATGGGGATAGAGCGCATAGGACTGGAACACCATCGCCACGTCCCGCTGCTTCGGCTTGAGGCCGTCCACCGCCCGCTCACCGATCAAGACCGAACCTGCATCCTGCACTTCGAGCCCTGCCAGGATACGCAGCAGCGTCGACTTCCCACACCCCGATGGGCCCAACAGCGTCAGGAATTCACCATCCGCTATCGGCAGCGAAAGACCGCGCAAAACAGACGTTGGCCCGTAATTCTTATCGATGCTGTCAATTAATACGGATGCCATAGCCGTTTCTTCCACATTGTCCGGAAAGCTTGCGGAGCACGGCAACGAGATCGCATATCTCGCTTGGACGCGTTCGCTGATGTGCGAGAACTTCAAAACCCGAATCGCTACAGCCGGATGACATTCATCGAATAGTTCGATGCAAACCGCGCAATATGCGATGAATGATGCATGGCGCTCCGGAAAAGAGCTATCGCTGAATGCTATGCGCGCGTTTTCGTGGAGATCGCTTGCGAACAGAGCGTGACGCGTGCGGCGAAGAGCCTCGCATTACCGAGGGTTCGGTCAGCCGCATCTCGCTGTCCTGGAAAGCTATCTTGGCTCGAAGCTGATCGAGTAGCGCGTCTGAAACAGCGAACTGACCGACTTCCGTCGGCTCTTCGTCGACGCGTTGCCGAGCCTGCAGGCGATCCTGTTCACTGCCCAGCGCATGCGAGGCGCGACGAGTCGGAGGCGAACGATTTGGTCGTGCGCATGTCTCTCACAACCCTTGCCTACACGTTGCTGTTCCAAACCTTCAGGGCATTCTCGTCCGAGATGGGAGGAGGCGTAGAACGTCATCAGCTCCCTAGGTTTGTCCTCGACCCCGGACAGTTTCGATGTGCTGATCACGCGCGAGCTTGTGCTGTCGGGTCCTTTGGACTTTTGTGACATCCATGATGAATAATTCTCATCTTCGTGGCGGCGCCGCAATAAGTCATCGGACGTGGACTTATCGCGCAACGCTCTCTCCCGCTGCTGACCATTACTTCCTGGCCGGACGCGCTCCTCAATGGCGACGCGGCATGAGCATGAAGAGCAGATATAGTGCTCGGCGCGCCCGCTAGGACCATCACTATCTCACGCTTCCGGTGGTGACGACCGGAAATGCCTGCTGGTCGTCTGAATAATTTCGTCTCCGACCCGCTCCCCGGAGGCCCCTCGCCGCACCCCCGGACACGAGGTCCCAAGCGGCATGCGGTAACGCGCCTATGAGGTCGATCGCAGCCGCAATACTCTCTAGCCCTGCGGCTTCTGCCGCTGGATGACGCAAGTCTGCGGAGGCCGTGTCCGGCGATGCATCGCAAATATCGCATCTTTCGATCATTTCGTTCAAAAACGCGATGGCCCGATTGGTTAGACTGTTTTGCGAGCAAGTAGAAGCCATCGAAAATCTTCCCTCTAGCTTCGCTAGGCATTCTATTTTGTCTCTCGTTGCAGAACGCCTCAACGTCGTCCGCCCCTCAGAAACCAAGGCCATGACGGCGCGTGCCGCCGAGCTGCGCGATCAGGGCGTCGATGTGATCACCCTCAGCCAGCGCGAACCGGATTTCGATACGCCGTCCGCTGTCCGCGAGGCCGGCATCCGGGCGAGGGGCGGACGAAATACACGGCGATCGCCGGGATCAAGCCGCTGCGCGAGGCAATCCGCAAGAGCTTCGGCCGCGATCACGGGCTCGATTACGGTATCGAGCAGATCACGGTGCTGTGGCGCCACAGCAGGTCGTCTTCAACGCGCTCTTCGCCAGCCTCGATCCGGGGGAGGAGGTGGTGATCCCCACGCCGTGCTGGGTCTCCTATCCCGATATGGTGGCGCTCGCCGGCGGCAAACCGGTTCTCGTCGCCTGCGATGAATTCCATGGCTTCAAGCTGCGCCCCGAAGGGCTGGAGGCGGCGATCACGCCGCGCACCAAGTGGCTGATGCTGAACTCGCCGTCCAATCCGACCGGTGCGGTCTACAGCCGAGGCGAGTTGCTCGCGCTCGCCGTGGTGCTGCGCCGCCATGCCCATGTCCATGTGCTGTCCGATGACATCTATGAAAAGCTCACCTATAACAGTGACTTCGCTACCATGGCCGCGGTCGCGCCAGACCTCTACCAGCGCACGCTGACAGTCAACGGTGTGTCCAAGGCCGACGCAATGACCGGATGGCGCGTCGGTTATGGCGCGGGGCCTCTGGCGCTGATCAAGGCCATGAACCTAATCCAAGGCCAGACCTCCTCGCACACCAGCTCGATTTCGCAATACGCCGCCATCGAGGCGCTGTCCGGCGGTCGGGACCATATCGAGGAATTCGCGAGCGCTTTTCTGCAGCGCCGGGACCTCGTCGTCACCAAGTTGAACCAAGCCGAGGGGCTTTCGTGCCGCGTGCCGGACGGTGCCTTCTACGTTTTCCCCTCCTGCGCCGGTGTTATCGGCAAGCGCACGCCGGACGGCAAGCTGATCGAAACCGATACTGATTTCGCCATGTATCTGCTCGACGATTTCGCCGTGGCCGTCGTGCCTGGCAGCGGCTTCATGGCCTCGCCCTATATCCGCATTTCCTATGCCTCCTCGCTTGAGGACCTCACCCGCGCCTGCGACCGCATTATCGCCGCCTGCGCGGCCTTGTCCTGAAAGACCTCCCGATGTCCCCTGACAAACGCCTCCGCGCCCGCATGGCCGAGACCAAGCTTGTCCACATCATGGCCGCCCATAGCCCGCTGTCGGCGATCCTCGCAGAAGAAGCCGGATTCGACGGCCTGTGGGCCTCCGGCTTCGAGCTGTCGGCGCTTTACGGCCTGCCGGATATGAGCCTGATCTCGATGACACAGCATCTCGACATGCTACGGGCGATCGCCGGACGCACGACGCTGCCGATTATCGCCGACATCGATACAGGTTATGGCAATGCGATCAATGTCATCTATGCCATCGGCGAGTACGAGCGGGCCGGCGCCAGCGCCGTTGTTATCGAGGACAAGATCTTTCCGAAAGTGACGAGCCTTGTTGTGGCCGGCAGCCGCCAGGAACTGCTGCGCATTGAGGAGTTTCGGGGTAAGATCGAGGCCGCCGTTGCGACAAGACGCGACCCGGATTTTCTGGTCATCGCCCGCACGGAAGCCCTCATCGCAGACCTCGGCGAAGCGGAAGCCCTGCATCGCGCGCAAGCCTATGTGGAGGCTGGCGCCGACATGATCCTGATCCATTCGAAAAAGAAGGATCCCTTGGAGATTGAAAGCTTTTCGCGCGCTTGGACCGGATCAGTGCCGCTGGTGATAGTCCCGAACGCCTACCCGGATCTCGATGCCGAACGGGTCAAGGCACCTTGCAACATCCGAATGATGATCTATGGCAATTACGGCATCCGCGCTGCTGCAACTGCCATGCAGGAGACCTTCCGCCGGATAATCGCCAACGGCGGCGCCCAGAACGTCCACAAGGACATTCTGCCGGTGGAGGAGATCTTCAGACTCCAGAAGATGAACGAGGTTAAAGCAGCTGAAGCTCGCTTCCTTGTTGAACGTACGCTTCACCGCCGGGACTATCAGGATTTCAACACGATAGATAGCGCCTGAGCTCCGCTCAGGCGCTATCCTCGCGCGCTGTTAATCGGAAAACTTGATTTGACGCTTTCTCCTCCCGAAAATTGCGTGTTGTCGACTGCGAGAAGAGCGTTCGAGCGATTGGTGGCGACCATTCCCAGGGCGCTCTTAAGATGGGCCTCTGGAGAACGCGCCCGAAATCAATTTAACTATTAAGGCGATCGCGCCGACCGTATCGGCCTAGGCCAGAGGTTGTTTTTGCGCGCGAGATACCGTTGATAAGCAGCAATCCGGCTAAAAACATGGAATAGTGTGATGGGACATTCATCTTTGGCAATGGCCTGCCGTGAAAACTGGCGGACATTCCCGAAGTTGCCGGAATAGAAGATGGCTAGCGAAGACAATGAAGTGCCCCTCAATGCGATCCGGGCGTTCGTGACTATCGCGCGAGAACGAAGCGTGACGCGCGCTGCTAGCGCATTGGGAACGACCCAGAGCTCGGTCAGCCGCTATCTGGCCGTGCTGCAAGACTATCTCGGCGCGGACCTCACGGAGCGACGCGGCAGGCGATGCGAATTGACGGAATTCGGAAGGCTTTTTGCGAACACAGTTGCCGAACCGCTAGATACAGTGTGCTTCACCGCTAAAAGCATGCGCCGGCGGAATCGTCTGGACGCCAATCGGCTTGTGGTCCGTACGTCTCTCTCGACCTTCGCCTACTCCTTTCTGATTCCGAATCTCCAAGCATTCTCTGCTGAAATGGGCGGCGTAATCGTGGATGTGATTAGTTCGCTGTCTATGCCGACATCCTCCGACGATTTCGACATCTTGATTACACGCGACCTTTCCGTCATCGAACCGGCCGACGATTGGGAACTCTACAACGAGCAACTCGTCTGCGTCGGCTCTCCAAATCACGCAGGTGGCAAGAGCCTCTCAGTTGTTCGCTCAATGCCGATTCTGAACATCACGTCCCGGCCCGACATACTGCCCACCTGGCTGAGGGCAATCAACCTGACCTCTAAAGACATAAAGTCGGGGGCGCGGTATGATCACAATTACCTTGCTCTTCCGGCGATCATGACCGGAAAATGCCTTCTGGTCGCGCCCGAAATTATTGTCAGCGATCTGGTGCGCCGAGGCCTTCTGCACGTGATACCGGGATCACGGACTCCCAGCGGCATGCAATATCGGGCGTATGCGGTCGCGGAGTGACAATCCCGAAATCGCTCGTGCTTTTTGCCGGTGGCTAGCATAACCGGGAGACCCCCCGGCTCTGCCGGGGAGGCAGCATAAGTTTGACATTTACGGCAGTCGCCCATCGCCGAAACTTCTGATCGTGAGCCACCACGCACACGAAAGGAAGTTTGACGATGGACGAGTACGAGAGCCTAAGCCACAGCAAGTGGGAGTGCAAATATCATATTGTGTTCATTCCCAAGTGCCGCAGGAAGACGCTTTACGGAGAGTTGAGGCGGCACCTCGGGGATGTGTTTCGCAAGCTGGCACAACAAAAGGAAAGCCGGATCGAAGAAGGTCATCTGATGCCGGATCACGTTCACATGATGATTTCGATTCCGCCGCAGTCTCGCAGGTGGTCGGGTTTATCAAGGGTAAAAGTGCGATCCATTTGGCCCGTGTATACGGAGAGAAGAAACGCAATTTTGTAGGCCAGCATTTTTGGGCGAGAGGGTACTTCGTCTCGACCGTAGGTCGGGACGAAGCGGTGATACGGGAGTACATCAGAAACCAGGAGCAAGAGGACAGCCGCTTGGAGCAAATGAATTTGTGGCGTTGATCGGCCACCTTCAGGTGGCCAACAAATGTAGGGTCGCGTTAGCGACCCAGACTGCCGCTTCGAGCGGCCCAATACCTAAAGCCCCCGGCTCTGCCGGGGGATACTTACCTCCGCCTTTGTAAAAAGGCCGCTCTTCCGGAAGCGGCTTAATATCGCATGAGACCATCGCAGCACCTCTAAGTGGCATTGCACGCGGCGTGTTTTGTGACGGAGGTCTTGAAAGTCGACGCCATAAGAAGACCGCTACTCCTCGCGCACAGAGTGTATTGCGGTAGCTGCATCAAGCTGCGGGAACATTAGTTGCTGCAACGAACAGAAGTTTTCGTTTTGTGTCCCTTATTTCGACGACGAGAAACCATTCTTGGTCTCCTCCGCAAGCTCTCCAGGCCTCATCATCCCTTGCTTGTTCCTGCTAATGGCGCCCTCTCGTAAGAGAGCGTTTGTGTTGCGCTCAGCCAGCAATGCTCAAGCACTATGGTGGCTAGAAGCGAACGAGGACCATGCCGTGAACACGGTCAGCTGTTCCACCGACAACCCCGTTCGCGTCGGGAACCACCAGTGCGCGCGATCCATGCAAATACTCAATACCCAGGTCGACCAATGGCACAGGGCTGTAGATCAGGTTGACACTCGTGGCCCACAAGTTCGTGTTGATCGCACTCGAGGTTGTCGTGAATTGGGTCACATAGCTGGGGTAGTTCAGGCTAGTGACTGAAACGAGGGCATTAGCCTGGAGATTTGGAAGGAACTTGTACTGCAGCCCAACAAGGCCAGCGGTCGCCGTTACGGTATCGATTTGAGCCCTCTGAGCAGTTACGCCGGGCAAGCCGAAGTTGGTTACGGCACCAAATCCTTGACTGACCGTGATGAGATAACGACCGATACCAGGTCCATAGTTGGCCGTCGCAAATAGCGCCAGACGACCGTCCAAAAGGTTCAGCCCACCGGTCGCGCCAATACCATAGCCCAAAGTCGACGCGCGATAGCGTTGACCAGGAATAGCAGCCTCATTGTTGATCTCGATATTCCGAACCATGCCTCGCAGGGCGAAAAACGCGCTCTCTCCACGCCAGAGGACTCTCGCGGCACCATCTGGAGTCCCACTCAAGCCAAAGCCCGCGCCACCACTAGAATCGGGATAGGTCGTTCCAGTTGTACTTGTGACGTCACTGTACGTGTTCTCCAACCCCACACTAAACGTCGTCGATCCATAGCTCTTGCTGTATTGAATGGCTGCTTGGCGCACGGCGCTCGTTCCGGGCGTCGTCCAATCAGAGACGCTACGTAGCGGGTTAAGTGTTGCGTCGCAGAATACCGAGTAGGTTTGCCCTGCAACTACGGAACCCCAACCATCAGTTTGGCCGAATTCTCCAAACGCTAGCCTAAGTCTTGTACTGAAGCTCGATGCAGTTGTCTGACTCGTAGGGTCGGACTGCCCCGCGAAATCAACCTCGAAGAAGGTACGAGCAGCTCCAAAGCTTTCGCTAATCGGCGTTCTTACATCAAGACCCACTCGAGACCATCGAGCTCCGACAGAGACGTCGCCTGGCGTTTGAGCGCCGAGCGCCCCCCTCGATAGCGGAATGGACGCGACTGCAATGTTGTCGGATCTGTTGCGTGGTCCGAGATCTCCGTAGGCATGAACCTTTGCATAGCCGGAAATCTTAAAGGATGTCCCTGTACCCGGGATTCGCATGCTCCCGGGGAAGCTTCCTTGCAGTGGATCTGCTCCACTCTGCGCTGCTTGCGCCTTCGCACGAGCAGCTTCAGCCGCCAGTCGCGCCTCCTCCGCGCGTGCCCGAGCCTCCTCTGCCTCCTTTTGTGCCTGTCTCGCCGCCTTAGCCGCTGCACGATCGCTTCGCGAGCCAGTTTGCTCAGTCGCTTCAAGTGATTGAACGCGAGCCTGCAAACGTTTCAGCTCTTGCCTCAGATCGTCAGAGGAATCGGCCCGAGCCACAGAAGGTGAATACGAAATTACGCAACCAACCAGGGCGCTAGTCACGATCCATCGCGATGCCATCAACCTACCGGATGGCTGTGGCCGCGCAAGTTTAGAGCTTTCTCGGATAGACATTGATCGAACCGATTTTTTTAGCACTGAAGTCCCCACAAAGTACGCAAACATAGACCCCTATGTTTTTCACGTAGGAAAGAGAAAGCGTAGATGTCTGTGTTAGTCCGTAACGCGTCGTGCTCAGCTAACGAGGGAGAGACACGTTCCCATCAAGCCAACTCCCGGATCGGCGTGACCGACGCGGCGCCTGTTCCTGGCTGCCGTCGCAACCAGTCGACCTCGCGCGCGAGGAGATGCGCATCTTGAGGCCTCATGCCGACGTGCTTCGTTCGCCCATCAACGACATGAGGCGCGCGCCGTCGGCCTTCTACACGGTCGGCTCGCACAAGCGATCGATCAGTGCGCTCGCAATTCGATGAGGACGAATAACACTGGCCGTCAATTCAGGCTGCGCAAAGCCGTAACGATATAAGTCAACGCACTTAGTTGGGAATGCCATGCCCTCTCCTTGCCGAACTCATTTCTGCCGACGCAGTAGCGTTGGGAAGCAATAGGCCGGTGACAGAGATCAACTAATGTGATGGACCGTTCTGATTTGGCGATGGATTAGCGTGAGAACGCGCCGCCATCCAATCCGACTTCTTGGCTGAAGAGCTGATCGCGCTACCAATCGCGAGTCATCGGTGCAAGGCCGTCCCACCAGCTGGAACGAGCGCCAACAGGCGGATGGTGCGCCGGATCGCTGCGCAACGTGCAGGAAAAGCTTCGTGGAGCTTATGACGCGCCGGATTGATAGAGCGCTTCTCTATCTAATAGAGCCCTAGCGGTGACGCGCAAGGCCCCTGTGATCGCGATTGCTCAAACGCTGGCGCGCGCATCCGTTCACTTCAACGGAGCGCGCACCTTCCTTGGAAGTCATTGAGGAAGACGCCTATCGCTGTCCAGCTGGGGGAGCGACTGCCGTATCGCTACACAAACGAAGAAGACGGCAAGATGCTGCGGCGCTACTGGACCTCGGCCTGTTAAAATTGTTTGCTCAAATCGCAATGTACGACCGGGCCAGAGCGGCGCATCACGCGATCGGAGAATGAGCATCTGCTCGAGGCTGTGCAGCAGCGCCTTGACGCAGACCAACAAGCCATGCGCCAGCGTCGCGAGACGGTCGAGCATCCGTTCGGCACGATGAAGGCTCGGATGGCGGCGACACACTTCCTTACCAAGACGCTTCCAAAAGAGCCGCCGAGATGGCTCTCTCGGTCCTGGCCTGTAATCTGACACGGGTCATGAACATCATCGGGACCAAGCCGCTGATGGCTGCAATCGTGGCCTGAGACCGAACGGGCGCCTTGGCTTCTCACCGACTTGCCTGGGACGGCGTTTTTACACGGCCAAGACCCCTAACCAAAACACTGACCGAGGCTTATTAGGGCTGTCGCTCAAAGCGGTGCGCGCCTTCGTGGAGATCGCTCGGGAACAGAACGTGCCGCGCGCTGCGAAGAGCCTCGGCATGACCCAAAGTTCGGTCAGCCGCATTTCGCTGGCCTAGAACACCCATCTCGGCTCGAAGCTGATCGAGCAGCGCGGTCGCAACAGCGAATTGACCGCCCAATCGTTTTTTTCATCAATGCGCCGGGCCGCTGTGGACGATCCTGCTCACCGTCTAAGGCGGAGGCGACGAGACGAAGGTGAACCGCATCGTGTGCGCATCTCGCTCACAATCTTTGGCTGCACGTTGTTTGTTCCCAACTTACAGGCATTCTCATCCGAGATTCGTGGGCGGTGCGTCAGCAGCTCACGGTTCATGCCCTCGACCGCGGATAGCTTCGACGTGCTGATCACGCGCGAGCTTGAGCTGTCGGATCCTTCGGTCCCTTGGGATTCTATGAATGAGCAACTGGTCTCGCGTGGGTGCCCCGCAATCCCTCGCCGGACGTGGACTTGCCGCGCTTCTTCTATCCCGCTGCTGACGGTTATCTCCTGACCGGACGAGCTTCCCACTTGGCTGCGACCAAGAGAACATCAAGAACATGAAGAGCGGCGATGGCGTGCTCGGCCAGCACTATGACCATCACGACCTCGCCCGTCCGGTGGTGACGACCGGCTAATCCCTGCTGGCTGCCTGCAAGTCCTTATCTCAGACCTATTCCCGGGGCCTTATCTTGCCGTGCTGCCGGACGCACGCGGGTCCCAAGCGGCATGCAGTACCGCGCCTATGCAGTCGATCGTAGCCGTACTTCGGATCTTGCTCGTGCCTTCTGCCGTTGGATGACGCACGTCTGCAAGAAGGCCGTGCCCGGCGATGCAACCGTAAGGTATCGTAACTTTCGATCATTTCATTCAAAAAAGCGATAGCCGGATTGGTTAGCCCGTTTGAGAGGGACTAGAAGCCGTCAAAGATTTTCTTCGAACTTCGCAGGCATTCTATCTTGTCTCTTGTTGCAGAACGGCTCAAGGTCGTCCGACCCTCTGAAACCAAGGCCATGACGGCGCGTGCCTCCGAACTTCGCGATTCCGGCGTCGATGTGATTACGCTCAGCCAGGGCGAACCAGATTTCGACACGCCGCCCGCTGTCTGCGAAGCCGGCATCCGGGCGATCCGGGAAGGGCGAACGAAATACACAGCGGTCGCAGGGCTCAAGCCGCTGCGCGAGGCGATCCGCGAGAGCTTCCGTCGCGATCACGCGCTCGATTACGGTATCGAGCAGATCACGGTGGGCTGCGGCGCAAAGCAGGTCGTCTTCAACGCGCTCTTCGCCAGCCTCGATCCGGGCGACGAGGTGGTGATCCCGATACCGTGCTGGGTCTCTTATCCCGATATGGTGGCGCTCGCCGGCGGCAAGCCTGTTCTCGTTGCCTGCGATGAATTCCATGGATTCAAGCTCCGCCCCGAGGCGCTGGAGGCGGCGATCACGCCGCGCACCAAGTGGCTGATGCTGAACTCGCCGTCCAATCCGACTGGCGCGGTCTACAGCCGAGGCGAGTTGCTGGCGCTCGCCGCCGTGCTGCGCAGCCATGCCCATGTCCATGTGCTATCCGACGACATCTATGAAAAGCTCACCTACGATGTTGACTTCGCCACCATGGCCGCGGTCGCGCCGGATCTCTTCGAGCGCACGCTGACGGTCAACGGCGTGTCCAAGGCGGACGCAATGACCGGCTGGCGCGTCGGTTATGGCGCGGGCCCTCTGGCGCTAATCAAGGCCATGAACCTCATTCAAGGCCAGACCTCCTCGCACACGAGCTCGATTTCGCAATATGCCGCCATCGAGGCGCTAACCGGCGGCCGGAACCATATCAAGGAATTCGCGAGCGTCTTTCTGCAGCGCCGCGATTTCGTTGTCGCCAAGCTGAACAAGGCCGAGGGACTTACGTGCCGGATGCCAGACGGCGCCTTCTACGTTTTCCCCTCCTGCGCGGGTGTTATCGGCAAGCACACGCCGGATGGCAAAGTCATCGAAACCGACACCGATTTTGCGATGTATCTGCTCGACGATTTCGCCGTGGCCGTCGTGCCCGGCAGCGGCTTCATGGCCGCGCCCTATATCCGCATTTCCTATGCCTCGTCGCTCGAGGACCTCACCCGCGCCTGCGACCGCATCATAGCGGCCTGCGCCGCCCTGTCCTGAAAGGTCTCCGATGTCCGCTGCCAAACGCCTCCGCGCCCGCATGGCCGAGACCGGCCTCGTCCACATCATGGCCACCCATAGCCCGCTTTCGGCGATCCTCGCAGAAGAAGCGGGATTCGATGGCCTGTGGGCCTCAGGATTTGAGCTCTCGGCGCTTTACGGCCTTGCGGACATGAGCCTGATCTCGATGACACAGCATCTCGATATGCTGCGGGCGATCGCCGGACGCACGACGCTGCCGATCGTTGCCGATATCGATACGGGCTACGGCAATGCGATCAATGTGATCCATGCCGTCAGAGAATACGAGCGAGCCGGCGCGAGCGCCGTCGTCATCGAGGATAAGACCTTTCCTAAGGTAACGAGCCTTGTTGCGGGCGGACGCCAGGAGCTGCTGCGCATTGAGGAGTTTCAGGGCAAGATCGAAGCCGCCGGTGCGACAAAACGGAACCCCGATTTTCTCGTCATCGCCCGCACCGAGGCCCTGATCGCAGGCCTCGGCGAAGCGGAAGCCCTGCGTCGGGCGCAAGCCTATGTGGAGGCTGGCGCCGACATGATCCTGATCCATTCGAAAAAAAAGGACCCCTTGGAGATTGAAGACTTTTCGCGCGCCTGGACCGGATCGGTGCCGCTGGTGATAGTCCCGAACGCGTACCCGGATCTCGACGCCGAACGGGTCAAGGCGCTTTGCAACATCCGCATGATGATCTACGGCAACTACGGCATCCGCGCTGCTGCAAGTGCTATCCAAGAGACCTTCCGCCGGATCATCGCAGACGGTGGCGTCCAGAACGTCCACAAGGACATTCTTCCGGTGGAGGAGATTTTCAGACTTCAGAAGATGGACGAGGTTAAAGCAGCTGAAGCTCGCTTCCTTTGCTGAACGCACCATTCCGTCCCCGCCGTGATTGTCGGGATTTCAACACGATAGGCAGGGCCTGAGCTCCGCTCAGGCGCTATGCCTGGCGCGCTGTCGATCGGAACACTCGAGTTAACGGGTTTTTCTCCTCCGGAAAGTCGCGTGGTGTCCGACTGCGAGAAGAGCGATCGAGCGATCGTGGCAACCACTGCCACGGCTCGCTTAAGATACGCCTAAGGAAAACGCGACCGAGATCAACTCAACTATAAAGGCGATCGCGCCGACCGTATCGGCTTCGGCCGGACGTGGTTTTTGCGCGCGATATACCGTTGATAAGCAGTAATCCGGCTATCAACGTGGAATAATGTGATGGAACATTCATTTTTGGCGATGGGCTGCCGTGAAAACTGGCGGACATTCCAGAAGTTGCCGGAATAGAAGATGGCCATCGAAGACAATGAAGTGCCACTCAACGCGATCCGGGTGTTCGTGACGATCGCGCGAGAAGGAAGCGTAACGCGCGCGGCTAGCGCATTGGGAACGACACAGAGCTCGGTCAGCCGCTACCTAGCCGTGCTGCAACACTATCTGGGCACGGACCTCATGGAACGACGCGGTAGGCGAAGCGAATTGACGGAATTCGGAAGGCTTTTTGCGAACACGGTCACCGAACCGCTAGATACAGTGTGTTTCACCGCTAAAAGAATGTGCCGGCGGAACCGTCCGGACGCCAATCGGCTTGTTGTCCGCACGTCGCTCTCGACCTTCGCTTACTCCTTTCTGATTCCTAATCTCCAGGCATTTTCCGCTGAAATGGGTGGCGTAATTGTGGATGTGATTAGTTCACTGTCTCCACCGACATCTTCCGACGATTTCGACATCCTGATTACGCGCGATCTTTCCGTCATCGAACCGGCTGACGATTGGGAGATCTACAACGAGCAACTCGTCTGTGTGGGCTCTCCAAATCACCTGCACAACAAAAGCCTCTCAGTCGTTCGCTCAATGCCAGTTCTGAACATCACATCCAGGCCCGACATACTGCCCACATGGTTGCGGGCGATGAACCTGACCTCCAAAGACATAAGGTCAGGGGCGCGATATGATCACAATTACCTTGCTCTGCCGGCGGTCATGACGGGAAAATGCCTTCTGATAGCGCCCGAAATTATTGTCGGCGATCTGGTGCGCGGGGGCGTTCTACAGGTGATACCAGGGTCACGTACTCCCAGCGGCATGCAATATCGGGCCTATTCGGTCGACCGCAGTGACAATCCCGAAATCGCTCGTGCCTTTTGCCGGTGGCTAGTCCGCCTTTGTAAAAAGGCAGCCCTTCCGGAAGCCGCTTAACGCGCATGAGACTATCGCGGCACCTCTAAAACGACATTGCACGGGCCAGTTTTGAAAGAGAGGTCTTGAGATTTTGCGAAGGAACACCGCTACTCACACGGTGTATTGCGGTAGCCGCATCAAGCGGTTTGTTAAATCCTAGCTGGCTGTAACGAAGAGAAGTTTTCGTTCGATACCCGTTTCAATGACAAGGAACCATTTTGGTCTCCTTCAAGCCTTTTCGAGGCCCGACCATTCCCTTGCTTATTCCTATTAACGACGCTCTCTCGTAAGAGAGCGTTCAGGGGTGATGTTCAAGCATCATGGTGGCTACAAGCGAACAAGGACCATGCCGTGAATACGGTCAGCTGTTCCACCGACAACCCCGTTCGCGTCGGGAACCACGAGCGTGCGCGATCCATGTAGATACTCAGCATCCAGATCGAACAGGGCTGTAGATCAGGTTGGCGCGACGAGCGCCAGGTCTCTTGCGCATCTCGCGCGAAATCAGAGGGTGTGGATGATTAGGACAACAAACCGCGTCGCAAGGCCTCGGCGACGCATTGGGCAATAGATGCTGCACCGAGCTTGCGGCGAGCGTTCTCAAGATGAAACACTACAGTGCGCGGCGCAATCTGGACCAGCACCGCGATATCCGCGACAGTTTTTCCCTGCGCGGTCCATGCAAGGCATTGGTGCTCGCGCTGAGTGAGTTCACTTGCCGCGAGTTTACCGGTAGAGGGTATGTCAAGTTTGGCGCCGACCTGACTATGAAAATACAACCCGACGAGTTGTACGAGATCCTTCCAGTCGGCCACGAGCCGCTCCGGGTGAACGTCGCGGTCGCCCGTCGCCAGCGTAAATGCGGCCATCCGCCCAAATCCGCCCCTGATCGGCACAGTGATGCCTGATCTAATCCCGAAGGTCGTCGCTTCATCAAAGAACCGGCGCTGCTCGCGGTTTCCGGCTAGGGCTGACGCCTCGCCTCCCCAGCTGAACAGCGCGTGCTCGGCACGCGCGCGGCGCACCACAGGATCGAGCTGCTGATACCCAAGCTGGAAGTACCGGCTGGTCCAGGATTTTGGATAGGACGAGATCAACATCGGCGTCTCGCCGGTCAGGCGCAGATAGGCAAATCGCTGAAAGCCCAGCCTCTGTGTCAGCCGCGTTGCGACACGCTCGAATTCATCCGCGTTGGTTGCGGTTTGGATCGCATCGATGAATTCCTGGAAGATGCTTTCGACCGAGCTCATTCCGGCTCTACCATTTGAACATAATCGCCGTACTTCCCAATGACCTCACCGCGCATTTGGCGAAGGATCCATCCGGCCTCGTAGGTCACACGAGCTCCCGCAGATAAAGACACGCCCACGAGGGCGCGCAGCCGAGCTGGAGGAGCACAGGAAGACCCTCCGCCAACGCACTTAGTTCGAAATGCCATGCCCCTGATCCTAGGCGGAACTCGTTTGTGCCGCCCCAGTATCGTTGGGAAGCAATAAGCCGGTGACAGAGATCAACTAATGCGATGGACCGTTCTGATTTAGCGATGGATTTGTGCGAACGGCTCTGCAGGTCGTTGAGTGCCACGTAGTGGCCGTTACCTGATGAAGACGCGCGAAATCGTAGCGCCCCGATTCGATATCGGCCGAGCCCGAAGTCGAAGGAATATGTCTGTACACAACGTACGGAAGGCGTCTTTATTCCGTCGCTGTATTCGTGACGCTTCACTCTTGTCCGAAACGTACGAACGATTTGATCTGCTTCCTCCGGCGGCATTGTCCCTATTCTTAATCTGCGCTAAGGGGAAACAAGCCAAGGATGGAAACGCTGACATACGATTCCGCCGGATTTGCCTAACCTAGCAAGAGCGGTCGGTGTAGTAGCTCTGCTGAGAGTCGGAAGGTGGTCAGGCGAATCCGTGGGAGATCAGATCCATCAATGTGGTCTGGAGGAACTTCGCCAATTCCGGACCAATGTACTTGGCATCACTGGGCGACAGTGGACGATCCTGATGGCCTTTGGCGGACTTGGACAGGAAACGGTGTTCAAGTTAATCTATTGATGCACGTCGACCTCTTCATTCGTCACGGACCAATCAAAGCTGGTAGAGAAAAAAGGCCAAGCCCTCCACAAGCGATGCTCGCGTACAGATGTCGCTGACGGACAAGACTTACAAGCATCTCGCGAGCCTGGCAGCACAACAGGAAGCACTCGATGAGTTCGTTTTTGGTGAATTCGGTGTTCGCGAACTGACCGAGTTCGCTAGCAGGCTCACTGCACTCGGGCATCGCCTACAGAAGCTCGCTTGAAAGTCGTTCCGGATTTCTGAGGACCAAAACGCAATCCCCAGAAATGGCGCGCTGTCTTGGTCGCGTTAACTCCGAGTCGAGACACAATGCAGTTAAGGTAAAGGGTGTGCATGTCCTCCCAGGAGCCTCTCACTGTGAATCTCCGCCAGCGGCTACTGGTTCTACGGGCATTGCCGTGTGGTTCTGAGAAAGCCTTGATGGGCACGCCTCGATCTGCCGGCTCCCCCTCAAGCGAAGTGTTTTTTCGGCGCGCAGGCGATCGTGCCGATCGTCTCTCCTGTGGTTAGGTTCTGCGTCGCTTCGACCGAGAACAAACCGAGCGTCATGAAGGAAGCCTTTAGCAAGTGCCGAACGCTAGCCGGTCTCCTAAATCTAGCGCCTCCGGACGGGAACGGCTTATGAGCGGGCCGTTTCTCGAAAGTCACGTACCTCTAAAGTTTGGGCGGAAGCGAGCGCCGAGGGCGAGCCTCTTGGTTAGCTTGGATCGATCGAGCCGAAAGGCGCGAACGATACGGCGCGCTCAGCAGCAATAGAAAAAGCGCCCGGTTGGCTTCATAGCTGGCAGCGGATCGGCTGCTTCTTGAACCCGTCATTACCAGCGTGCCTTCGCTCGTGCAGACCGACCATAACCACGTTCGCCCGCGCTGTTTTAAGAAAACCTCGAAGACTGGAAATCGATCAGACATGGCATCCAGCCCCTAACCTCCACCCGTCGTCTGCATTCCTGCATCCATAGCACAACCTACTCCGGTGCCGGCCTGCCTGTTGCGCTCTACTGGTTCTACGCGCACTGCCATGTAGGTTCTAAGAAAGCCTTGATGGACCGCCTCGATCAGCCGACTCTCCTCAAGCGAAGTTTTTCGGCGCCACCGGAGCCCTGAACACGGGCCCGCCGTGGAGATACTCATTTCGTTATTTCCGCAGGTCTACAGGTCCGAGTTGCCGAAAGCCGTAGAGGGCAGCAGACGTCTCGCCGAGGATCCGCCCTCGGGCGTCCTCATCTGGGACGAGCTCCTTAAGCCACTCCAAGGTCTCCGAATAGGATGGCGCATAGGCGTGGTCGGCCGTCACGTGCGGCCACTCCGACCCCCAGAGCAACTGTTCCGGCCCGATCTCCTCCAGCATCCTACCCGCCGCTGCCTGGGCCCAGCCATCGGGGACGCGTCCGATCCCCGACAGCTTCACCCACGCCTCCGCGCCTTTAGCGAGAGCGAGGAGCCGCTCCAGGCGCGGATCCCAGGCGGGATCGCGGGTGCTGTCCGCAAGTCCGAAGCCTCGGAACACCAGGCGATGGCCGTCAGCCAGGAGCAGCTCTGCCAGGCGCTCACGTCCTTCGACGCCGCCGGACACCTCCAAGTGCAGGCCCAGCTGAAGGGCAGCCTCGAGGGACTCGGCCAGTGGATCGGGATCGTCGAAAGTTAACGCCAAACCCACGGCGCCTGATCGGCCCCACTCCTCCAGGACCTCAGGCGCCAGCGGTTGCACGAGGGGCGGAATCAGCCTCACCGGCATTCGGGCCTGCCTCGCCTGGGCGAAGAGCTCCGTCGGGTCGCTGTTCAGGAAGGCGGGCTGGACCAGGACCAGCCCCGTGATCGCGCAGTCGCGTGCGGCGCCTTCCAGCTGTTCCAAGGAGCCGTCGATGACGGGCGCGGGCCGCCGGCTCTCTCGGCGGAAGGCGTGGACCTCGCAGTCGATCCTCATGGAGCGCCCTCGCCGTAGAGCGCAGCCGGCAGAGCGCCCGCCAGGCCGCAGCTCACCTGCACAAGCAGATCCTCGACCGCGGCGCATTGGGAACACCGACCTTCATCAGCATCTCCTTACTGGGACGACCCATTCTAATCGTTGTTTTCCTGCAATCCTGCAGGCAGGCACCAAATGTCGCACAAATTCAGCGTTTTTTGGCGCCATTACGCAGGATTCCAAACAGATGGAGCCGACAAGTTCGATATGACAATCCCCGCCGAGGTGACCCGGGCGCCGATGGTGGTGCCGATGGCGCCGAATGACCGCTGGTTACTCGGATCTGATCAGCTCCGGAAGAAGACGTCCATATCGTCTCGCGCACTTTGAGCTCGACGACACCGAACTCGACGAAAAACCAGCAACAAACCGCCCGACGCGGTACTCGATTTCTATGGCAACGAATCCGCTTACGCTGAGCGATTTGACGCAACGGGAAGACCGCTGGAAAGATGCTTGGCGGTGGCCTCTCCTCCCCCTTTGCTGTCAATCATCGACAAGGTGCAGCCCGCGCAGACGCGCACGCGCCACTGTAAGCTCCGCTCAGTAATCCGTGACGTCCTCATATCGCTTCGCGAATAGCGAGAACCCAGCGGACAGGTACAAGGGCAGCGCCTTCGGGCTGTCAAACTCGTCTGTGTGAAGCCAAATCCGGCCTGGCCGGTCAGCCCATGCAGTTCTTAGGCACTCCGACAGAAAATATCGCCCAAGCCCTCGTCCCTCAAGCTGGGCATCGATCCCGAAATGCAGGAGCTCCAGTTCGCGGTTGGATTGCTGGCGGAACTCACATAGACCACAGGCAACGCCGCCGACGCACAACACGAGGATGATCAGGTCCGGCCCGCCGATGAGCTGCGCCCGGAGATCCCATTGAAGGCGGTCTCCGACCAAACGGAACAGCTGCAGGTAATCTTTCACCGCGAGTCGCCCTCTGGCGATCGAGAGCGATGGCTCAGGCGGCGGAACCCTCGTTACCGTCGACGGGTCCGTCATCTCGAGGTAGGTGACCCACGCCTTCATCCGCTCTCCCCGTCTGGACCGGAAAGATCAAGTGCGCTGTCGCCATCGCAATACAGAAACCGTCCACCAAACATTGTCCACATGACCCGGGTCCCCTTGATCGCCTCCTCCTCTACAGTCAGCAGATCCCGGTCAATCGGCACCATGTCGGCCAATATCCGGGGGCCAGCATCCCGATCCTCAGCATGCATCGCACGAGCTCAGGGGTGTAGGCATAAAGCAAAGCCAGCTGCGGCATGCGCTGGAGGCCAATGGCAGGCTCATTGCCGATCCGACCATCTGGCGGAATTGTGTGTCTAAACAGATCTGGGACGCCGAAACGGCAAACAATCAATGCATCGACGCCTGGCGCGATCGCATTCATTTGACGCTTGTTGTTTCCCTACGCGGGCGCCTGTCATGAGGAGCCGAAGGAGCAGGCTGCGCGCTTCGGCCGCCGGAAAATTCCGCTGCGGCTGCGCCGTCGGTTCAGTCGCTCTCGCTCTCTGCGCTCTTGAGCGGCCTGGCGACATTTCTCAGGATCGTGGCGCGGCAGTTGGCTAGCATCTCCTTCGTGTACTTCTCGCCGAAGTAATCCAGAACGAAAGTGCCGCCATAGTCCGACTCATCGGCGACACCGCTGGTTAGGCCGTCGAGGATTGCGCCGACTTCGCGGATGCGATCGGAGTAGCGGGCGCGGATAACGTTAACCGCGTTCATCGAGTGAACTGCCTCGTCGGCAATCACCTCCCTTAGCCAACGAACGAATCGATTGCTCCCAAGTCCGGCATAAAAACCCATATCCGCAGCATAGGCGTGGCAGGTACACATTTCATCAAAGGCGATCATAACCATGACAGAGAATTCCTCTTTCAGGTATTCATTGATTACGCTAAAATTATGTGGTCGAGTGTCCAATCTCTCCCAAAGATCCTTTTCGGATCCATCAGCAATGAGCTCCATAATTTGGATGAAGCCATCGGTGTGACGCTCCTCGTCCGCGGCCCAGGCATCAAAGAATGCCGCAGCTTCCTCGGTAGCGATCAAGTTACGGATGGACAACTCCTTTTTCAGATGCCTCGCCTCATATTCGGTATACAATTCTGGCCACAACTTGTTCCAACGTGCGCGCAGAACTGATGGATCGGCGGTGAACATCACCGGCGTCAGATCATCAAACAATTCTGACGGGCTCCATTTCCGTCGAACTGGCGTGATCATCCGATTCTCCACGATGCGGAACTGCGCAAACGCGCGTTCTCCCTCGATACGCATTGCACTCTTTCGCAATATCCGAGCATCACAGAATGTTTGCGCGAGGATCTCCTGGCGGATCGGCCTGAGTGAGAGCCACCGCGCGTGCCGCAACGTCCGCTCCGAGCGGCGGGATACGCGAGGGGCGTGTCTTGTCGCGCAGCAGACCCTCCAAGCCCTCTTGCATGAAGCGCCCTACCAACGCCAGACGCAGGTCTTGGACTTGCCGGGTCCGGTGGATGTTCTCATTGGTGCCGAGCCCGTTCGCGCTCAACAAGACGATCTCGGCCGGCCAGACCTGCTTCTGCGGCAGTTTGCGATCCCGCACGAGCGCCCCCAACGGAAGCGGTCGGACGGAGTAACAATGATGGAAATACCCGTTCGCATGCGCCAGATTCGCATGCAATCGGTTCATCGGGAATCCTTCTGGGAAACCAAATGTCAGATTTGATCCACTAGAGTCTGTGGACACCTCCTGTTCCCGCGTGAGAGTGGTCAGACGGGCGGCACGCCAGCGCAAGTCGGAGAACTACACCTCCAGCAGCATCCCTATGTCCGACGGAGACGCAATCGTCTCACCGCAGTCGGTGCACGGCTCTCTTGCTAGCTGCCTGAATTAATCGCGGAGATGTGGGCCTCCAGCAATTGACCATGTCAAGAATGCTTGAATCAACTCCCGCTCGCGCGATCGCCTCCTCACCAACGACGCCCTTTGGCAACAGCCTCCGAAGAGGTCGGCGACCCGAGCTGCTGCCTCCGCCGAACTGCTTCGCTACCGCGTATCCCATCGTCGGAAGCTTACGATGCTCGTCCTAAAGGAAACGGTGAGTAAAGGGCCTGGCGCGGTCTTGCTGATTGGATTTGCCAGAATGTAGTTCGTGGTTCAACCAGCCGCTGAAGTGGTTGATGTTTGGCTAGCTCTTGGCCTCGTCGGTGTGGGGATGGGGTAGCCTCGCGATCATCACGGTTCGGCAACTTGCGTCACCTTCCGACTGGTCACATTCTATGAGATACTGGTTAGGCGTCTGTCGGGCGACAGGTCAGCCATCAGTTCTTCAGCTTGCTGTTCTCCTCCTCGAGCTGCTTCTATCGCTGCTTCTCAATCGGCAGCAATCCGTCGTACTATTTTCCGGTTGAGATAACTCGCCTGTCTGATCCCGGCCTTCCGCAGATGTCCGCAATCGTGCGCTGCTTGGGCGTTCGAGAATTTTGAAGCCCTCATCCTCTCCCGCTCCTCCCAGCCTAGAGGATTCGGAGCACAAAACTCTAACCAAATATGATCCAGTTTGTCGGCCTGAGATTACTGAGGTGATGGACTCTACAAATTCTTGGAGGAGATTGCGAGGCTGAGGTCAGCTAGAAGCTCCTTGGGGCTGATATCCATTGGAATGGGCCCTCCTCTACGAAGCTGGCAGGAAGGACCTTATGTCAAGAGACACCACTTTGCCAACGGAAGGACGTTGTCAGTCTTGCTGGATCGACTTTGGTGGCTAGGTCCGCCGTAATCACGGCAATCCTTTCGCGTGGCTGCTATACCACAGCAGTTGCGGTCTCAATCTTAGCGACGAAGGTTTCTACCTCAACTCCATCGCGAACCCATTCGCCTATCGGCATCGGGGCTTCTTGGAAGCCAATGAACACTCTGCACGATCAGAGGGAGCTGGAAACGATGTGGAACTCTGGTCAAGCCCCCTGGAAGACTTGGTAGACCATGGACAGAGAGATTGCGAAGCCCGGCCATGTGACGCAGGGGCAAGTTGCGGAAGATTTCGATGGCTGGGCCGACTCGTACGAGGAGATGGTCAATCAAGCCCTCACCTTCGCAGGGCGAAAGCACGCGTTTTACATCGACGTGAAGCGCGAACATATCCTTCGTCTGGCTCAGCGGTATTTCGCTGATCTCGAAAGCCTGAATGTGCTGGATCTGGGCTGTGGAGTCGGTGCGTTTCATCCCGGGCTTGAAGGCAGGTTTCGTGAACTCCACGGCGTGGACGTGTCTGCCCGAAGCGTCAAATTGGCGGCGACGCGGCACTCTTTTGTGCGCTATTCGACGTACGACGGCAGCCGACTGCCCTACGGCGATGGACAGTTTTCGATGGTTTTCACGACCGGCGTGATGCACCATGTCCCTCCGCTTCAATGGGAGAGCTTCGTTGCCGAGGCGTATCGTGTTACCGCGCCCGGTGGACTAATGCTCGTCTTTGAGAACAATCCCTACAATCCGCTGATGCAGTACTTCGTCAAAACATGCGACGTTGACAAGGATGCCGTCCTGTTGCGGCCCGCGAAGTTGCGTCGCATGTTCACTGCCGCCGGATTCACTGATGTCTTCACGCGAACTATTTTCTCAGTCCCGCCCGCTGGCAGATTCCTGACCAGAATGGATTCGCTACTGGGTAATCTGCCTTTCGGGGCTCAGTACTATCTCAGCGCTAGAAAGAAAGCGCTCTGACGGATTTGCTGGCGATGACTCGCGTCGCGCTGCCGATGATTGCGGCCATCATCCATGTGCTGGCGAGCCCGTCATCGGCCCGCCCGGAAGCCCTGCTCGGGGTGTGCGCGTTCATCGAGGATCAGGTCGCACAGCACCATGGCCCCGAGGTATCCGTAATTGAGATTGGAGCCCGGTGCGAACAGGTGCGGCAGGACCAAAACGGTTACCGCTAGAGCTATACTGGTGGGAGTCTGCGTGCGCAGAACCAAATCCGTCACGATAGAACATCGCGCCAAGGCATGTGAAGGCCGGCACCAGGAACAGGGTCGAGGGCTTGGTGCTGATCGGATCGGTCCCCAGCAGCGCATCGCTAAGATTGACCCCGCAGCGAGAGCCAGCGATCGGAGCAACTTGTGCGTCGATCCCATGAGAATGCTCAGCAGAAGGGCGATCGCCACTAACCCAGCGATAGCGAGTTGCGTGCGACTGATTTCGAGCCAGTCGATCCGAAATACTAGAGATAGCTCGTGGCCGGCACGCGGCAATTTCCATCTCAGTGCTGTTGATCATGCGGGGTTAGCAGCCCGGTGATTGCCGCCGTCGATCAATAGGCGGTAATGATCGTTAAAGCGAGAGCGCAGCGCCGCGCCAAGCGTGGGGCAGCAGCGACTTTCGGCGTAAAACGATGACATAGACGAGGGCAATCGCGGCAGCGGTGGTCGGCTTGGCCATAAAGCAGCACCAGCCGCCCACTCCGACCAGGATCCACCCGAAGACCTGGCGGATGCGTGCTGGCCTGTCGGCTAACAGCAAGCCGATCATCACCGTCAAAATCGACTGAAAGGCCAGCACGTAGTAGCTGGGGGTAAGCAGCCACCCAGTAAAAATTGCATAATGCCAGGCTGGCGATCCCCTGCCGGTAGCACCGCCGCATACAGCCAACTGTCCAGAGGCCACGGATTACAAGGAAGTCGAGGATCCAGCCCCGCGCGTTGTAAGCGTGACGTTCGCCATGCGAAGCACTGCGATGTCGCCACCGGCCCACTGATATGGCCGGTGATAGACGAAACCGAAAAGAGAGGCCGAAATATTTGATCGCGTAGCGAAATGGGTTCGCGATGGAGTTGAGGTAGAAACCTTCGTCGCTGAGAAGCGAGACCGTAACTGCTGTAATACAGCAGCCAAGCGAAAAGGATTGCTGTGGTTACGGCGGACAGAACCAGCAAAGTCCGATCCAGGAAGACTGACAAACGTCCTTCCCTTTGGCAGAGTGGTTATCTCTTGGCATAGGCCCCTTCCTGCTAGCCTCGTAGAGAAGGTCCATTCCAATGGAGATTAGCCTCAAGGAGCTTCTAACTGATCTGGGCTTCGCAAGCTCCTCCAACAATTGGTAGAGTCCATCACCTCGTGCAGCGAGACCGAAATTGGATCACCCAGAACTAGAGTTTGCACTTCTATCACGCTGGCGGGCTGGTTGCGCCGGCGTGGTTTTGCAGCAAATCGGCGGTCGATTGCCGATCGTCCCATGGGCCGCTCTTCGTTGTAGTATCTGCGCCAATTCTCCACTTTTCCTGGGCATATGGCTGAGAAACCATGGCTAACACCGTTGACGCCGGTCCTCTCAATGTGTTGCTCAACGAGCTGCGGCTGCCCGCCATCAAGGTGCTGTGGCCGCAATTTGCCGAGCAGTCCGACAAGGAAGTTGGCCGGCGGCGCGCTTCTCGCTAGCTCGAGCCGATGAGTCCAAATCCCGCTTAACGGGCACGCGATAGCTGCTAGTTGGCGGTCAACTATTCCTATCCTCGCGCGCTGTCGCAAGTTTATGGAGCCGAACTGACCTGCCACTGCGTATTTCCTCCAGATGGAGTTAGAGTCCGGCCCGCAGAACGTTGGACGGACAAAGCGAGCAAGGTTCACAGAAGAGCAAATTATCGCGATACTGAAGGAGCATGAGGCTGGGGCGAATACGGCCGACCTGGCTCGCAAGCATGGGATCTCCGAAGCGACGACCTACAAGAAGGCCAAATTCGCCGGCATGGACGGTTCCGAGGCAAAGCGCCTGAAGGCGTTGGAAGAGGAGAACGCGAAGCTGAAGAAGCTTTTGGCCGAGCAGATGCTCGAAGCGGCAGCGCTTCGAGAGCTCCTTTCAAAGAATCGTAGGGGCCGCCGCCAAGCGCGCTGCGGTCGCGCATCTGCAGGCCGTCATGCGCCTGTCGGAACGGCGGGCCTGCTCGATCGTGGGCGCGGATCGGCCGATGATCCGCTATCGTCCCAGCCGCCCTCCGGACACGGCTCTGCGCGGCCGGCTGCGAGACCTCGCCAACGAAGCCCGCCGCAAGGCTGTGGGGACCCGTGCTCCGATTCTGGTTGAGGCCAAGCCCAACGCGCACTGGTCGCTGGACTTCGTCCATGATCAGTTTGCCAACGGCCGGCGCTTCCGCATTCCCAACATCGTCGACGACGTTGACCAAAGAGTGCCTGGCGGCCATTCCGGAGACGTCGATCTCCGGGCGGCACGTTGCCCGCGAACTCACGGCAATCGAACGACGCGGCAAGCCGGCAATGATCGTCTTCGACCACGGCACCGAGTTCACCTGCAATGCCATGCTCGCGTGGAGCATGCGCGATGAGCTGCTCAACGAAGCCCTGCTCTTCGATCTCGACGACGCCCGCGCCACGATCGCTGCCTGGATCGCCGACCACAGTCTTCAGCGACCCCCACTCGTCACTGGAAACACCCCGCGGCCTATGCCGCCCACCTCTCCGCAACGGACGACCGGCTACGCAACTCCGACCAGCTCCGCCGATCGTCCATTGCTCCACCCGCGCCACTTGGCGTACAAAACTCCCAAACTCTAACCGCCGCTGGATGAAAGTTCAGTGGCAGGGTCAGAACGCATCAATGCAACGCGGCCCCCGGGGAAATCTAGAGAGCGTCAAATGGCGATGATAACCACGGCAATCATCAAGACGATGGCACTTGTGCTGATACGATCTCTCAGCGCAAAGACAATGGGATCGTCGTCCATTAGACCCCGGTGCGCCATCATGAGCGCCCTGCCTATCCAATAGATAAGGATGGGACAGATGAGCCATAGTGCCTTCGGATGTCGATAAAGTCTCTGCACATCGGACGATGTAACATAGAGTGCAAAGATCGTGACAGCGTTCATACCAGCGGCAGCAACTAGAGCGGCAACGACATCAAGGTCGCCGATCCTGTAGTCACGATCTGAACGATCCGGAAGGCCGCGGTCGAGCCTCCTCGCCAGTTCAACATACCGTTTGATTAGCGCGAGTGATGTGAATATGAACATGGAAAAGATGAAAAGCCACTGCGAAATTTGAATTTCAGCTGCCACGCCACCTGCAATAATGCGCGTCGTGTACAGCACTGCCAGCACAATAACATCCAAAAGCATCTTGCGCTTCAAATAGACAGAATACGCACTCGTTAGCACAAAATACCCAGCCAATACGGAGACAAACTCAAGTGAAATTGTGGTTGCCAGCATCAGAGAAAATAGGAGGAACATCGGAACCATAAGCAAGCCGGTTCGAGGTTGGAGAAGGCCACTCGCAAAGGGGCGAGCACGCTTGGTAGCGTGCGCGCGATCAGATCTAAGGTCCAGTAGATCGTTGAGGATGTAGACGGCTGACGCGCAACCGCAAAACGCCACAAACGCGATCACAGCTGTGGTGATGCTAGCCAACGTAAATTGATGCGAGGTCGCCAGTGGCACAAAAACGAGAAGGTTCTTGACATATTGGTGGACCCGAAGGGCCTTGAACCACGGTCGCGTTCCCACATTACCGTCATCTAATGTGACGTAGTTACCCTTGAGCGCGACGAGCCGACTCTTTACAGCATTGGAAAGACCGACACCGTAGGCTTTATCAGCAATCTCCCACACCGGAAAATCTGCAGGACCGTTGCCCACGTAGTCAAATCCGTTCTTACCGAAGGCAACTGTGAGTATCTCGGCCTTCAAAGATCCGGATAAATTCGTTTTTGCGTCAGAAGCAAACCAACCATCGAAGATTCCCAAGTAATCTGCGATGGCCTTCGCGTGCTTCGCGTTGGCTGCGGTAGCGAGGTAAACTTTCCTGCCCCGCGCTTTGGCTGCCTGAATTAGATCGATAACGCGCGGGTTGTAGGGAAGTGTCGCATAATCCAGTTCAGAAGCCTGGGCAAGATGATGCTTGACAGCTGCTTTGCCATTGGCCAGAGCCCGGACCGCCGCAAAATTCGCATGGAACCCAAGAGGCAAGACGTCTAAACAGGACTCGTACAGCACATCCGTCAGCAGCAAAGATCCGTCTAGATCTACTACCAACGGTTTGTCGCTGGGACACTCCGCGTTGGCAGCTTTAGCAGCATCGCTGGTGCGCCAGTTGCTGTCGAGAACTTTCGGTATGACGTCGTCGAGTTGCTTCGGACGACCGATAAAGACAATGTAGCCGTCACGATTGACGACGAACGAGGTAGGAATCCCGCAAGATAAGTCAGATTCCATCCAAAGGTTGTTCATTTCGCCCGTGCACTCGAACCCGATCCGATAATTCGGATTCGGGACGTTTTTGGTCAACCACGCATCCAACTTGGTTTGGGCCTCATCCGGCGTTCGAGCGCGTTCATGAGCTGCAACTCCGATAATCTCAAGGCCGCTGTGTTTATATTTCTCTTGGAGCTGTACCAGATGGCGCATCGCCGCCATACATGGCAGGGACCAAGTTGCCCAAAACTGGACGATGTACACTTTCCCGGGTTGGAAGCTCGTGAGGGGCTGGCCGCGCAGCCAGCTTTCCACCTTTATGGGAGGAGCGAGGGACTCGACACGCAGCACCATGTTGCTCTCCAAAGCTGATGCCGAAGGCTGCACACCCTGTGCGCGAAGTATCTTCTCTCAGAAACGGGGGCACGCCCTACCTCCGTGTAACAAGTCACGACGATTGACAGCTCTAGGTCGCAAATCCGAGACGCATAGCGGACCGCAAATGCTTAAGGAGCGCCGGTGTTAACTCATCGGGTTTTAAACTTCACCTCTCAGGTGTGGTAGGAGCGTCCGCCTTTACGATTTCCTAATACGGATTATTCCTTGTTGCGCAACTGTGCGCTATGCAGGCGCCTCCAATGATTGAAGCGAGCGTATCCGACCATCGCCAAATCGGCAGCGAGTTTTCGGACAGAGTTGATTGACTCTTCCGGGTCATGAGCGACACTATTTGCATCGCGCTCGCAGTGCCATTGTTAACAGCTATGTCCCCGCGTTTTGTGGGCTCGGCGATACGTTAATCGAAATCGGCACTGCTCTGGGTCATCACGCTGAGATCTTCGCAAACGCCGGCGCGATGACGTGCCAATCGATGCTTGCACCAGGCGAGCGTGGCATTGCAGGTGAACTCGGTGCCGTGGTCGGAGACGATCATTGCCGGCTTGCAGCGTCGCTCGATGATTGCCGTGAGTTCGCGGGCAACGCGCCGATGGCTCGCCTTCCCGCCGCAGCAGGACGAACAGGCGGCGGTAGCGAACCGCCGCTCTTGGGGCTCCCACGAGCTAGTTCGCTATGCGCGGATTTCTGATCTTTATAACCCGGGTGGCGTCGTCGGTCGGGCTGCTTTACCTCACGCTGAGCGGGTGATTTCGCGGCGATCCAGTCGCGGCTGTGCCATACCAACCCGCTCTGGATTGTGATTGCGCTCACCATCTTCCAGATCTTCCTCGGCCAGCGTTGGCGCGAGATTTCTGGTCTATGCCATGCGCCCCTAAGCGACCTCAAGGCATTCCAACATGATCGGCAGCTTCTTCTCAACCAGACGCTACCGTTATCGATCGGGGGCGACGCGGTTCGGCTGTGGCTCGTCAACCGCACCGGCCAAGGCTGCCGCGCGCCGACCTATTCGATCCTGACCGATCGCGCCGTTGGCCTGATTGCGCTGGCGCTTATCATCGTAGCAAGCCTACCTGGAGCTGCGGCATGATTGGCGACGCCAAGGCTCGGCTCGCGCTGGTCGATTTCACGGTCGGCGACCACGAATATGCGTTGTTGCTCCACGGCCTTTATTACTTCGACGCGCGATCCATATCATCGCTCTCCTCTGACCTTGCCGACGGAGGAGAGGTAATGGTGAGCTTCGTTCGGCGACCCACGATCCTAAAGCACGCTCTTCTAGCAGTGGGAAGCACGCAACTTTGTGTCTAATTTCTCACAGCGGCGCAAAGCTCGTGAGGTTCAAAACACTGTCGCCTTGCGGCCCTGTCGAGTTTCTCAGAGTTTAGCCAGACGCTTAGCGCGTCCCGATGCCATTGGCACGACCGTTGCTGTTGGGACTAGCAATAGTGAGTGAAGGCTGCGTGCGCGCGGACGCGCGGGTGGAGCGACCCTCTCCTTCCCCTGGAGACCGCTCGTTGGCGAGGTCTCGCCGCCGGCCGCGCAGAGCTGTGTCCGGAGGGCGGCTGGGACGATAGCGGATCATCGGCCGATCCACGCCCACGATCGAGCAGGCCCGCCGTTCCGACAGGCGCATGACGGCCTGCAGATGCGCGACCGCAGCGCGCTTGACGGCGGAGCCTACGATTCTTTGAAAGGAGCTCTCGAAGCGCTGCCGCTTCGAGCATCTGCTCGGCCAAAAGCTTTTTCATTTCGCGTTCTCCTCTCCCAAGGCCTTCAGCCGCTTTGCCTCGAAAACGTCCATGCTGGCGAATTTGGCCTTCCAATTGTAGGTCGTCGCTTCGGAGATCCCATGCTTGCGAGCCGGGTCGGCCGTATTCGCCCCAGCCTCATGCTCCTTCAATATCCCGATAATCTGCTCTTTCCTGAACCTTGCTCGCTTCATCTGTCCGTTCTTCTTCGGGCCGGACTCTAACTCCATCTCGAGGAAATACGCAGTGGAAGGTCACGACATACAGAGTTTGCGCCGCGGTCAACTACCAGGGTTAGTCATTGATCTAAATGCAAAACGTATGGCAAGTACTGGTGATGATCGCGGTCTGGCCAAGCATCACCAGAGGGGATTTCGGCATGCAACATCAACCACTATCAGTTCTCACTAACAAACCTGATCGATCCGCTCACTCGTCGCTTGCAGAAACTCCGGTCAGCTCGAATCGCGACCGTTCCGCCTTAAGAACACGCGTCTCCGCCGCGGTCGCTTCGAACGCCTCAGGGCGTCGGGCTCGTGGAACGCCTACTCTCTTGGCTCCTTAGTCCGAAGCATCATGTAACCAGCGACCAAGAAAGGAATTTCATAGATGAGGATGTCATCGCGTGTACAACGTCCCGATCCCGCTGCACATAACCCAGTGACGTCACCAGCACGTCGCCGGGATTAGAACCGAATAACTTTAACCCTTAGCGGTCCAATTAAGGACTCAGCGAACACACGTGTTCCCAGTAGTCTTCTTGAGATTTGTGTAGTCAGAGATGGTGAATACAGCTCTAGTTACCGGCGGCTCGGGATATTTCGGGCAAGTGCTCAGCAAACAGTTGCTTGAGCAAGGAACCCACGTTCGTGTGTTCGACCTGAACTTCCCTAGCTTCAGTCATCCTAACTTAAAATTCTTCAAAGGCACGATTCTGGATCGCAACGCAGTCAAACAGGCAGTCTCCGACGTGAATAAGGTATTCCACAACGCTGCCCAAAACCCCTTAGCCAAGGATGTAGACTTGTTTTGGTCCGTCAACAAGGACGGCACACAGATCATTGCTGACGAATCGGCTGCGGCAGGAGTCGAGAAGCTGATATATACTTCCTCCACCGCTGTTTATGGCGCCTCGAAATTGAATCCCGTCACAGAGAAGACAGAACCCAATCCTGCCGAAGATTACGGACGCGCAAAACTGGCAGGCGAAATCATTTGTAAGAAAGCAATGCAACGCCATAACCTGGATGTGGCGATTGTGCGCCCGCGGACTATTCTCGGACATGGCCGCCTTGGCATCTTCCAAATCCTGTTTGACTGGATAGAACGGGGCCTCGACGTTCCAGTTTTGGCTGACGGGAACAACAGATTTCAGTTCGTTCACCCGGATGATTTGGCATGGGCATGCATTGCAGCATCGGACATGAAAGGGCTTGCAGAATACAATATCGGTGCCGCCGACTTTGGCACAATGCGTGAACTTCTGCAGGCGGTAATCGACCATGCCGGAACCAAAAGCCGAATCAAATCTATTCCGATGTGGCCGACCACCATCACAGCGAATCTGGCAAGTGCGCTCGGCCTCTCCCCCTTGGGCCCCTACCATTCATTGGCGTACGGGCGATCAATGTATTTCGATATTTCGAAGGCGCAAAAAGAACTTGGATATACGCCGAAGTACTCTAATTCTCAGATGATCATCGATGCCTATGATTGGTATCGGGCCAATAAGGCTTCTATAACCAAACGCGGAGCGTCCCACCATAAGTCGCCTGTCAAACAGCAGGTTTTAGCGCTGGTTCCCCACGTTTTGCGGCTGATCCCGGGATGAATGCGCAATCTCTGATCCCAGTTCTTGCCGCGAGCTTGAATTCCTGTATCGGCAATTTATTGCTGAAATGGAGCCGGACCTCACTGCCTGCCAACGCCGGACTGGCCGATAAGTTTCTCTCAATTGGCTTTATAGGCGGACTGGCATTTTACGGTATCAGCGTCGTGTTATTTGCAAAGGCTCTCGACTCCATGGAGGTGTCAGTCGCTTATCCGATTTTGGCGGGGTCCGGGTTTGCAATGCTGGCGGTTACATCATCTTATATTTTTGGAGAACCGTTCCATCTGCACAAGTGGATCGGGCTCGGTCTTGTCTTGGCCGGCATTATTTTTCTGGCTCGAGGAGACTAAAATGGTATTCGATAGAGTGCTCCTCGCAACACTGATGCCTACGTGGCCATTGCTCGACGGGGAAGAAAAACCGGCCGTAGTCACTGAAGTCGTAGCAAGCGTCAGCCGAGCCATTGCAGACGCCCCGTTTCATATTCGTTTGGCGGTTCGAAGCGTTTCGGTCTTCCTGAGCCTTTGCATTTTCTTGATTTCAGCCGGCGCGGGCGGTCCATTAGCAAGCGCGCTCCGCGCAGACAGATTTTATACTCTTCTGCAGAGATCGCCCGGTCCCATCACGTCCGTCATGCGCCTTTATCGATCGATGACGCTGCTTGCATTCTATGAGCAGACGCCCGTCGCGGCAAAGCTGTTGTCCGTACGAACTACACAAAATCAAAAGGCTTGAACATGAAAGGCAGTTTTCATCTGAGCAACGCACTGCAACTGGAAGCGGATGCGGTGATTATCGGCTCCGGTGGCGGCGGTGCCAGCGTTGCAGATGTGCTGACAGCTGCCGGTTTATCTGTGATCATGCTCGAAGAGGGTAAGCATATTCCGTCATCATCGGCGTCTCCTAGCGCGAGAGAGGCATTTTCGGCAGCCTGGCGCAGCGGAGGACTAACCGCCGCAATTGGCCGGCCCCCCATTACCTATGCGGAGGGCCGCTGCGTCGGGGGAGGAACGGAAATCAACAGCGCTATTACCCAGCGAACTGATAGCGATCTCATTGATCAATGGCGCAAGCTCAACAAGATCGAAAATTTTACGCCGGATGAACTGGCGCCATATTACGAGCGCGCGGAGACGGCGGTAAATGCAAGCCTGACCCCCGGTCCGCTCGGACGTGCGACTGACATTCTGCGGCAAGGAGGCGAAGCGCTGGGCTGGAAAGTGTCGGAGCTGAAACGGGGACAACGTGGCTGCAAGGGCGCCAACCGATGTTCTTATGTATGCCCGAACGGCGCCAAGCAGTCCATGGCGGTGACCCTTCTGCCAAAGGCGGTGGACTGCGGCATGCGGCTGCTGGCGCAAACGCGTGTGGACAAAATACGAATTGAAAAACGCCGTGTCACAGAGGTGCTCGCCCAGTCACGCGATGCCGGCGGACAAGCCGTGCCAGTGCGCGTAAAAGCCGGCATGGTGTTTGTTTGCGCAGGTGCAATTCACACCCCGGCGCTTTTGCGCTACTCCGGCCCGCGTAAACGCATTGGCGATACACTGCGCCTTCACCCGACAATCAAGGCAACGGCGCTGTTTAACGAGCCTGTCGATGCACATCAGTCGCGGCTTCCTCTGGCGGCAATTACCGAATTTATGCCGGAACAACGCATTGGTGGATCGATATTCACGCCCGCGGTCTTTGGCCTCTCGCTTGCAGAAGACTGGACCAATCGCGGCGATCTGATGCGGGACTGGCGTTTTTGTGGCTCGTATTACGGCATGATACGGCCCCGCGGAGTGGGCTCAGTGAGACCGCTTCCCGGCTTCAACGAGCCACTTGTCAGTTTCAAGCTCGCCCCTGAGGACTGGATTGCTCTGAGCCAGGTTCTCACTCGACTTAGCCGAGCCATGTTTGCGGCCGGCGCCCGGAAGGTGTTCCCGAGCATATCCGGCCATGAAGGGTGGACGAGCCCTGATCAGGTATATGAATTCTGGAACAAGCCTCTGCCCAAAGGGGCAACGAATCTGATGACCGTACACCTGTTTTCGAGCTGCCCGCCAGGCGAGCATCAGGATTCTTGCGCCGTCGACAGTTACGGACGGGTGCGTAGCGTCGAAAACCTCTTTGTAGCCGATGGCAGCCTCATTCCGGAAGCGCCAGGCGTCAATCCCCAAATGACTATCATGGCCCTAGCGTTCCGGGTTGCGGAAGCAGCACTCTGTCATTCGGCACAAGAACGCGCCCGCTCAGCGGCAAGAGACATAAATTGAGAGGGCGGTTAATGTGCAAGAGACAATCCAGGTAACCCTGAATGCCCCCCTCGTGCTTCTGACGGGAGCCGCCGGCTGGCTGGGCGGGCGCATCGCGGCGGCGCTGACGAGAGGTTTGCCGGAAGTACGACTTCTCGCAACCGGAGGCTTCCGGGTAAGGGCGCTCGTGCTTCCGGGAGAAGACGTATCGCAACTGCGTGAACAGAGCGTCGAAATCGTGACAGGCGATGTCCGGGACATGGAAACTGTCCGTGCATTCGTGGCCGGTGCCGAGGGCGCTGTATTGATCCACATGGCGGGGGTCATTCATCCCAAAGCCGTTGCTCAGTTTGAAGCGATCAACACGCAAGGCACGATCAATCTGCTTACGGCAGCGCAAAAGGTCGGTGTGCGGCGCGTGATTGTCATGTCGTCGAATTCGCCGATCGGCTGCAACCCACATCCGGATCACAAATTCACAGAGGAAAGCCCGTATAACCCATATATGGGATATGGCCGCTCCAAGATGCTGATGGAAAAGGCACTGCGGGCGGAAATTGCCGTTGGCAGCCCGACAGAAATTGTCATCGTCCGCGCGCCCTGGTTTTACGGACCCAACCAGCCGTCAAGGCAAACCCTCTTTTTCAAGATGATCAAGAACGGCAAGTTTCCCATTGTTGGATCTGGACGGAACCGCCGCTCGATGGGCTATACCGACAATCTGGCGCAGGGCATCCTGCTCGCCGCAGCTCACAAAAATGCGGCGGGCGAGATTTTCTGGCTTGCGGACGAGACGCCGTACACTATGAACGAAATTGTCGAGACCGTCGGCAAGGTCCTGCACGAAGATTTCGGCATGACGGTCAAGCCTAACACGGTCCATCTGCCGAGCATTGTGGCCGTAGTCGCAACGATGGTCGATGTAACTCTTCAGTATGCCGGCATCTATCACCAGAAAATCCATGTCCTGTCTGAAATGAACAAGACAATTGCGTGCGATATCACCAAGGCTAGAAAAATGCTCGGTTATGCGCCCGTCATCGCCTTGCGAGAAGGCATGCGCCTTTCGGTCGACTCCTGCCTAAAGAACAGGCAGGCGATTTAAGGCTTCTCATCTTTCTAATGCGTAAGCGGCCGATTGAGCTTTCAATTACCCACATTTGACATCGGATTTGAACGACGCGCCGCGGGCGAAATCTTGAATCGGCTGAACCTGTTGTGATTCGTTGTTGAGCACCTGATTCGGAGGCGTGGGGTGCTCGATGGGCTTGGTGAAGGAACGCGCGGCGGCGCGTGCTCAGCGATTGACGACCGGTATCGAGACGTGGGTTGATCGGGAAGCTGCGGGATGCGAGTTTAAGGATGAGCGGCTTGGCCGCCGGTTCTGCAAATTGCTCGCACAAATCGGGAGCGACATGGGTCAAAGCATCCCGCTGGTTTGTCAGGACTGGGCCAACACGAAGGCCGCCTATCGCTTCTTCTCCAACGAACGGGTCAACGAGGCGGATATTCTTTGCGGTCATTTCGAGGCGACGCGCGGGCGCGTAACGGCGACGGAGGGACCGATCCTCGTCCTCCATGACACGACAGAATTCAGCTTCAAGCGCGAGAAGCCGGATCTGATTGGCTTTACGGGCAAGACGGCAGGGCGCACGCAGTGTGGCATCCTGATGCATTCGAGTCTCGCCGTGACGACCGAGGGGCTTCCGCTCGGACTGGCGGCAATCAAGTTCTGGACGCGCAAGAAGTTCAAGGGGACGACGGCGCTGAAGCGAAAGATCAATCCGACACGGGTTCCGATCGAGCAGAAGGAGAGCATCCGCTGGCTGGAGAATTTACGGCAATCGACCGACCTGCCGTAACCTGCCCCGGTCAGGCCTTTGACCTCGAGCTCCATCAGTCGGAGCGGCAAGCCAATCATCTCGCGCAACAGATCGGCATCAGGGATCTTCTCCACGAGCGCGCGCAGGTTCATCATGTCGTCGATCATCGGGACCACCCGCGAAGCCGCTCGCTACGGCGCTATGTGGGGGCGCGCGTCGTGAGCGGCTTCGCTACCGCCCAGCGACACCGCTGCTTCGGACACGACCACCTATTGCGCGCTCGATCCGACTAACTTGTGAAAACCGGTTGATGCGTAGCAACTCAGCTATAAACATCGCGTAACGTGCGACACGACGTGGGTTAACATAATTTTCAACGTCGCGGCGAGGATGTGGCGTCCACATCTTAGCTTCACGGCTCGCCGGCGTTGCGACGGTGGTGCTTGCCGCGTCGCCGTGACAAACGGACCGACTGCCTGCGGCAAGAGGCACTCGGCACGTCACGTGGCTGCCTATCTATACAAAGGCCTATGCGCCCGCGTGGGATTGAAGAGCTTCCTAGATCTCTTTCTCTGAGGGACCATGAGGTCGGCATCACATTCGATGACGGGCCGCACCGCTTGCGGGGCTCGCGCAGGAATGCATGCGGCCACGGTTCTTGCGTCGGCAGGTCTTCCGCAGATTTGCAGAGCTCGTCCGGCGCATCGCCGCGCAGGGCCATACTATTGCGCATCACAGCTGCTCGCATGCGAATAGAATCCGTGGAAGCGCGGGCAGGCGTAGACAATGAAGCGAACATCTTCCGGATTGGCAATCGGGCCGCCATGGCAAAGAATGATGATATCGTCGCGAATCTCTCGCGACGCCTCGATGCACCGGTGGATCAGGGTCACGCAATCCTGCAACGACTTTACCGAACGAGCGCCGATCGCGCCACCCGTGGTCAGCCCCATATGGCACACGAGGATATCCGCCCCGGCCTCCGCCATTGCTTTCGCATTTTCCGGACTAAACACGTATGGTGTAGTCAACAGATCGAGTTTGTTGGCCTCGGCAATCATATCGACTTCCTGCGCATAGCTCATCCCAGTCTCTTCGAGGTTTTGGCGAAACACTCCATCGATCAGGCCGACGGTTGGGAAGTTCTGCACGCCGGCGAACCCGATCTGCTTCAATTCGCGCAAGAAGCTTGACATGACGACGAATGGATCAGTGCCATTGACTCCAGCAAGAACCCAGCAATCCGCGCGCGAGATAATCGAACACCGTTTGAGGAGTTCCTCCTAGCTCAGCCGTTACGCCCTGCATCGAGAAACTGCCGTCGGGCGATCGCATCAGATTCTTGCTCACGCCGTTGATTTTGACGGTGGGAATGCCCAAGTGGGTGAGCAACAGCCAAACGTTCTTTTGAAGGCGCAGCCTCGGGCCGCGACAAAGCCTTCCCAATTGAGTATTTCGGCGATCTCGCCATCCATTTTATGTTCAGCATTTAGCTCGGCAATCCGTTGCCACAACCGGTCAATGTCGATCTAGTCGCGGTACGTGTGAACGCGCCGTTGCACGTGATGCTCGCTACTCGCACCGGTCTGCCAGAGATCTTGAGGCACACACGACCTCGGGTCCGCTTCTGATCAAGGACGACTTCGCGAATGACAAGCCGCAGAATGCGCTTTCGATCGGCCGCGGACGTGGTAGCGCGTTCCAAATCCGCGGCAGATTCTCGCCGAGCTCTTGCAGCCCGGCGCGTTCCGCCGGGCCAATCATAAGAGGCTCTTGCGTGCGCCAATGCGCATGCTCCTGACCGACCGCCTCGACGACACGCAGCTTCTCTTCCCAGGCCCGCTCAAGTGAGCGCGCTACACGGCGGTTCTCGGGCTCGACGGCGTCATATGCCGAGCACTCGGCCTCATAGCGGGCGCGCTCCACGCGAAGTGCCCACTGACGCTCGAGCTGGCGGCTTTCTTCCTCCAGTTCGCCCGCCGCCGCGAGTGCGATCGCTATCTGATCGACATCAACGCGTCGAGAACCACCCGCTCGACCAGAGCATCAACCGCCAAGGCCCGGACTTCCTGGCACAGTGCACTGCCTTCCTGGTCCCGATCCGACCGGCAGCAATACACCGGATAGTCGCCATTCGGCGCCGAATAACGCAACCTCATGCGCCGTCCGCAACGGCCGCAGATCGCAATCCCTTGTAACAAGACCGCCCGTACGCGGCACGCTCGCGTGCCCTGCCCCAAGCGGACGACGTTATTTATTTGCCAGTCGCAGCTGGTTGGCCATGAACTTCCCCAGCTGATATAAGCCGGGTGAGCGGCGCGGAGGCAAACCGCCCAGTCGGCGATCGCTACCTTGACCGTTCCCGTCGAGATCCAGGCTGGCATCGGCTCACCCAGTTCGATTAGTTTCGCGGTCAGCTATTCTGAGGTCGGTCCTGCCTCCAGGCCCACCCTCTCAAATTTGACCAGCCCATGGTTCGAGGTACTGCACAATCGATGGCGCGTCCGCCAACGTCGTTCCCTCCTGGGTAAGCCTTTCGGTCTCGTCCACCGTACATATCGCAATGGAATTCAGCGAAACATCGAGGCCGAAGTAGATCATGACTTTCCTCCTTGGATCGAATCAGTCCATGATCGTCAGTCAAAACGCGCTACGCGGCAAACAGGTCAGGCGATCGGGACCGAATACACCATCTCTTCCAAAAAGCGGTTGCGCTTCATCCTCTGGTCCTAATCTGGGCCAGAACGGTTTCAAATCGGATTAAGCCCAAGGGGCAAGGTCAATGTGCCAGAGATCGGCTTGCCGCCGATTTCGATCACGGGCTTGGGCCGAAGGTGGGTTTCCTCGGAAATTCGGGTTCCAAGGCCCCAACGAGGATCACAGCTTTCACCATTGGCTCCATTTCTGGCGATCCGGCCTTTGTCGCCTGGCTTCACGGCAGGATTGCTCGGCCGGGGCGGCGGGGCGTACGGGCTTCAACAGAAACTGCCTCGCAGAATTCGGATAAACCCGGTGAAGGACATCGGGATAATTCCCGTTCAGGACGGGGGGGTCGAACGTAGCGGCGGCGACGTAGTTCGCCTGCCCGGCTCCAAAGGATGCCATGACACTGGCATGGTCAAGATGATACGAGCCCTCCGGCTCGATCAGTACCCACGCTTTGGCCAGATCGGCGCAGTTCTCAAATCCGAGCGCTTCCACCGCGGCTGCGTTACTGCCGGGAAATCCTCCGGCCAGATATGGTAGACCGAGCGGTCGCGTCTCGAGCACATACTGCAGGCTGGACGCGCGGCCGGTGAGATAGACCACCGGGGTACCGACTTCAAGGCCGGCCGCACGGGCCTGGGTCCTGGCCGTGGCCAGATAGTCGTGGAAGGATTGCGAAAGCACCAATTTTCCACCACCCGGCATGCGCATGACAGCGTTGTAAGCGCGCAGATCTTTCACCTGACGGCTCGGCTTGAGGATACCAGCATTGATGACTGATGCAGTGAGCAGCTGTGCCAACACCGTCAGGGGCAGCAGGATGGCGACGCTGCGTCCCTGTTGCGCAAGAGGGCTCAGGAAAGCAACGACAGCGAGCATCCAGAACAAGGCATCCATCGAACCGACGATCCAGTAATTGACATTGGAGCCCACTGCGGACAAGTGTGGCAAGACTAAAAAGGTTAGCGTTAGAGCGATGCTGGGGGGACCCTGGGTGCGCAGAACCAATCCCTCACGATAGAACATCGCGCCAAGGCATGTGAAGGCCGGCACGAAGAACAGGGTCGAGAGATCGATGCTGATCGCATCAAGCCCCAGCAACGCAATCGCTATTGTTACGATCAACACCGCAGCGAGAGCCAACGATGAGAGCAACTTGTGCGTAGGCCCCATGAGAATGCTGAGTAGAAGGACTATCGCCACTAACGCAGCGATAGCGAGTTGCGAACGACTGGTGGCGAGCCAGTCGATCCGAAACATGAGAGATACCCCGTGCCCGTCACCCCTCAGACTTTCCATCTCAGCGTTGTTGACCATACGGGTCACGAGCCCGGTGATGCCGCCGTCAATCAAGTAGGCGGTAATAATCAGTAGAACGAGAGCGACCAGCGCAGCGCCAAGCATGGGCAGCAGCGACTTTCGGCGCAAGACGATGACATAGAGCATAACGACGAGGGCAATGGCCGCAGCGGTGGGCGGCCTGGCCATGAAGCAGCACCAGCTGCCAACACCCACCAGGATCCACCCCAAGACCAGGCGGATGCGCCCTGGCCGATCGGCAAGCAGCAAGCCGATCATCACCGTCAAGAGCGATTGAAAGGTCAGTGCGTAGTGGCTGGGGGTACGTCCCCAGAGCCCCCAGCTACTAGTGCTAAAATGGCATAATGCCAGGCTCGCGATCCCTGCCGATAGCGCCGCCGCCTGCGGCCAGCCCGCTGTCCAGAGGCGCCGGATCACAAGGAAGCTGAGGATCCAGCCCAGTGCCATGATAAGCGTGACGTTGGCCATGCGAAGCAATGCGATGTCGCCGCCCGCCCACTGATATGGCCAGTGATAGACGAAGCCGAAAAGGGACGCCGAAACATTGATAGCGTAGGGGAATGGGTTCGCGATGAAGGCGAGGTAGAAACCTTCTGAGCTGAGATCGAGACCGTAACTGCTGTAGTATAGCAGCCAAGCGAAAAGGATTGCTGTGGTTACGGCTGACAGAACCAGCAAAATCTGATCCAGCAGGAATGACGACGTCCTTCCGTTCGCAAAGTGGTCATCTCTTAGCATAGGCCCCTTCCTGCCCGCCTCTTAGATGAGGCCATTCCAATTGAGATATCAGCCTAGAGGAGTCTCTAATTGACTTGGGCCTCGCAATCTCCTCCCAAAACTGGTAGACGCTATCGCCTTGGAGCGGGATGGACATGATGCCGAGCCTGTTCCCGGAAGAACAGGTCATCGGGACTTGCGGAAGCAGGAAGCCGGGGGGAAGACAGCCGATGTGTGCTGCAAACAGGGGATCAGCAGCGCGACATTTTACCATTGAAGGCCTCAGCGAGCGGCGGGCGTGTGAGCTAATCGCACGTCGGTGCGGTGTCAGAAGCCATCGATCGGACTATCCGGCAGCACATGCTCGGCTGCGCGAGCTGGCGTTCATTCGCCGGCGGTTGGGCTATCAACGGTTGCACGTCCTGCTCAGATGCCAGGGTATTATCATGAACCACAAGAAGCTCGGTCGGCTTTGCCGCGAGGAGCGCTTCAGGTGCGTCGTCTCGGCGGTGTAGCGCGACAAACAAACTGGATGAGAGCGCATTGCCTCGCGAGAAATATTCCTGAATAGTGGGTCGTGGCGCCACGTAATTTGCTCCCCTGCGAAACGGGCGGCCGGGGGCGATGGCGGGGCGATTGAGTCGGCCGTGAAGAACCTCCCAAGCCATTGAGCGGGAGTCCATTTTTGGAGCAGAGCGAGATTTGAGATTGCAAGCTTTTTGGGTCTGAAGGCCCGAAAGCTTGCAATTTCATTTTCGGGAATGATCGGGATAGGGGGACGTCTCGCGACGCCACCCCTCCCACACCACCGGGCATACGGGTCCGTACCACGGCGGTTCGATCGAGTTAAGCCGGCACAGGCATGAAGATTCGGGGGAGACCAAGAGAG
>NZ_JAACFS010000032.1 GCF_029051645.1 Bradyrhizobium sp. CSA112 | reverse complement strand
CTCCCGCAGCAACGATATGCCGATCTCCCAGCCCGGGCCGAGCGAGATGATGCCGGTGACTATCCAGAATAGGCCGAAGACGCCGAATATCAGCGGCTTCAGCGCGTATAGCCGTGCAAACCAGCGTTCCTGTACCGAGGCCGGCTCGCTGGCGAGGGCGGCTTCGAGGTCGCGCGGCGCAATTCCCGTCGCCTGACGCCACGGCTCGGGGTCGCCAGTCGCCCCGCGCCGCATTTCCGCCTGTGCCGTTGAGTTGACGGGCGTTCGCCAGCCCAGCATCTGCGCCAGGTCTCCCGCGCGGTAAAAGCCGGAGGCCGCCCACACCGGCAGTGGCAGGCGGTAGGCGGGTCGCCATCGCAGCCAGCGGCGAAACACGGCGACCGCATCGCTGAACACCATATGCCGCGGCCCAGCCAGATCCAGTGCCACGCGCGAGGGCGCTCCCGGCTTCAGAAAAAAGACAACGGTCGCGACGACATCGTCCAGATACACAGGTTGAATCGGCGCCGTGTCGGGCATTACAGGCAGAACCGGTAGTGAGGCAAGTCCCCGCAGCAGCGCGCTGCCGCCATAGGCTGCCCCGCCCACCACGACGGAAGGCCGCAGCACGACCCAATCGAGATCGCGTGACATCAACGCGGCTTCGCCCTCCTGCTTGGTGCGTGAAAAGTCGCTTCGCGCCTCGCGATCGGTGCCGATTGCCGAGAAAAGGATTACGCGGCGGACGCCTTCGCTTTCACAAGCGGCGTAGAGCGCGGCGCTGCCGGCAACATGGACGCCTTGCATATCCTGTCCCTGCAGCGCGCCCGCCGCATTGATGACGGCGTCGACGCCTTCAAGGACGGGCTTCCACCTGGAAGCGTCGGTCGCCTGTGCGATGTCGAGCGCGACGTGATGCGCATCAGGCGTTCCCGTTGGATGGCGCGACACCAATACGCAGTGATGTCCTTCGGCGGAAAGGCGTGCGTGGATCGCCGATCCGATAAGGCCCGTGCCGCCAACGATCAGGATGCGCATCGGACTAATCCTTCGCTCGCCGTTCACGGTAACGCAAACCGCGGATCAGTTCCTCCAGGTACGGCAGGACGGCGCGGGAAAATCGGCCGGCTGCATCTGGCGGAGGCATTGTCCTATCGCGCGCTGGCCGAGGGTTTGCGGCGGGCGGCCTAGTGCATCGCACAATAGCCGCTTCGCCCGAGCATCCCCCGCATTCGCGGGGGATGACAGTGGTGGGTGTCGATACCTCCCCCGTCATTGCGAGCGCAGCGAAGCAATCCATTGCCACCTCGCGTGCGGAAGGATGGATTGCTTCGCGGAGCCTGTCATCCGGCGGCGCTACGCGCCGACCGGGTGGCTCGCAATGACGATTTGGAGACGGCGGCGCTTCACCGATGAGGCCACGGCGCACTCGCAATAAGGATGCGGCGCTTACAAAAAGCAACCCGTGTCAACGCGGCGGTAACTAGTTTCCTTTACCCTCCACCAACCATAAGCCCCGTGTTGCGGGTCTGTGCCTGGCGAGTAGCGTGTCATGTTGCGTTTGAAGATCCTGGCCTCGGCGATTCCGCTGGCGATTGCCGCTTTGTTCGCACGCGGCGAGTTTTTGGCCGGGCCGCGGCCCTGCATCGAGATATCAGGCACTTCCGTCCAGATCGCCACCCTCTCCTGGCAGGCGCACCGGCATGTCAGCTTCACGGACGATCCCTCCCGCGCGACCGTGTGGGTCCAGATCTCCGACAACGCGGAAGCGGCCGACTTCACCGTGACCGACGACATCGATACGACGGAGGCCGGCGCGTGCGGGCGCAATGCGCCACCGCGGCTGGTCGCGATCTCCCGCGCTCGCACAGGCTCCGACCCCGTCATCTATCTTTCCAGGGATGGACCGGCCGACTTCCGGATCTTCGTGTCCTCGAACAGCTTTTCGCTGCTCGATGCCGCCGCCCTGATCGTCGGTGCCCGCGGCGAGCACCACCGCGTCGAAGCAGCGTCGCTTTAACACTTTATTCACCCTGTTCTCATCGCGGTCGTCACGCGCTGGGAGCCTCAAGCACTTTGCAACGTCGGCGACGCATCGTCTGCCTCAAAGAGGCGGCGAAGCAAGCCGGTTCAATTCAAGCAGCAAGCTCAGGGTCATCGGCGATGGGGCGGACTTTCCGGATCAAACTTCGCTTACGTCGTTTCGGCCGACGGCATCCCTGGCTCACCTTCACGCTTCGCTCCTTCATGATCTTCTCGATCGTGTTCGGCGCCGCCTACGGGTTCATTACCGGAAGCAGGGCGGAAAATTCCGGCTACGACCCGCACGCCTTTGCGATCGGCGTCGCCTTCCTGTTTGCGATCGCCTGCGTCGCGCTCGCCACTTTCAGCGTCCGGCTCCGCCTGATGCGCAAGAAGATGCGCAAGGTCGCCCTGCACAATGAAGCGCTGGCCGACCGGAACTGGGAATTGCAGGAAGCCGAGCAGCGCGCCCGCTGCCTGTTCGAATCGCAGGGCGATCTGATTGTGCTGCGCGATGCCGAGGGCCGCATCACCTATGCCAACGACGCCTATTGCGCCCTCGCACAAATGCCGCGGGACGCGCTTATCGGCAGTCGCTTCGCGCTTGAAGTTGTTGAGCAGGGCGACATCGCGCTCGAACCGAACGGCACCCGGGTTCACGACCAGCGGGTCGCGGGTCCGCTTGGCCCGCGCTGGATCGCGTGGCGCGAGGGTCTCGTCCGCAACGACGCCGGGGGACCGGCGGAAATGCAGAGCGTCGGCCGCGACGTCACCGATCGCACCGAAAGCGAGCGCGCGCTGACGGAAGCCCGCGACCAGGCGGACGCGGCAAGCCGCGCCAAGTCGCGCTTCCTGGCGATGGCGAGCCACGAGATCCGCACGCCGCTCAACGGCATCATCGGCATGAGCGGCCTGCTGATGGACACGCCGCTGACACCGGAACAGACGACCTATGTCAAGGCGGTGAAGACCTCCGGCGACGCCCTACTCTCGCTGATCGAGGAGCTCCTGGACTATTCCAAGATCGAGGCCGGCAAGATCGATCTCGAACATCGCCCGTTCGCATTGTCGGGCATGATCGAGGACATCACCGAATTGCTGGCGCCGCGCGCGGAAGCCAAGAAAATCGAGATCGCCGCCTATGTCGACGATCGGCTGCCGACGCAGGTGATCGGCGACGCGGCGCGCTTAAGGCAGGTGCTGCTCAATCTCGCCGGCAACGCCATCAAGTTCACCTCGATCGGCGGCGTCGCCCTGATCGTCGAGCCCGGCATCTGGCCCAATGAAATCAGTTTTCTGGTGCGCGACACCGGCATCGGCATCGCGCCCGAGGCGCGCGAGCGAATCTTCCGCGAGTTCGAGCAGGCCGACGACAAGATCGCCCGCAGCTATGGCGGCACCGGCCTCGGCCTCAGCATCTCCGACCGCATCGTCAAACGCATGGGCGGCCGCATCACACTGGAGAGCCAGCCCGGCGCCGGCTCGACATTCGAAGTGTCGATCCCGCTCGCCGCCGCCAACGGCGAACAGACGTCCTTCGCGGCGCCCGATCTCTCCGGGCAGTCGATCATGCTTGTCTCGCCACAGAGCATCGAGGCCTCGCTGACCGCGCGGCGACTGCAGCGCTGGGGCGGGCAAACCTGCATGGTGTCCGACGCCGATGTCGCAGAGGCCCTCCTGCCCGAGCGTCCCTGGCATGCCGTACTCATCGATCACGCGCTGGGGCAGGCCGGTATCGAACGGCTCAGCGAAGCCGCGCGCCTTCATTCCACCCAGCGCATCGTGATGTTCACGCCCGCGACACGGCACGAATTGCAGCCGTCCGACACCTCCGCCCTCACCGGCTATCTGGTCAAGCCGTTGCGCACAGCTTCACTCGCGGCCCGCCTGACGGCCGCGCCGGAAGTGGCCGCGCCGAGCCTGGAGCCGGCCATCGACACCATCGAGACGCCTGCCGCGCCGTCGGCCAACGGACTGTCGATCCTGGTTGCCGAAGACAATCAGATCAATGCGCTGTTGATCCGCTCCCTGCTCGGCCGGCTCGGCCATGACGCCGTCATCACCACCAACGGCGCCGAGGCGCTGGAGTCCTGGCTGTCGGCGAAATCCGCAGGCACCCCCTATGATCTCGTGCTGATGGACATCCAGATGCCGCAGCTCAACGGCATCGAAACCACCAAACGGATTCGCGCCCTCGAGGCCGGAGGGCCGGGTGGCCGGACGCCGATCCTCGCGCTCACCGCCAACACGCTGGTGGAAGACCGCTACGCCTGCTTCGAGGCCGGCATGGACGGATTTTTGATCAAGCCGCTCGACCGCGAGAAACTCGCCGAAGCGCTCGCCGGCCTCGTCGCGTCCCGGCACCTCGCGGCGTGAGGATTTGGGAGACTCGTAGGGTTGGCAAAGCGACCTGTCCGCCGACGCTCGTAGAGCGAAGGTGGAAGCGTGCCCACCAACATTGCCAGACCTCATCCTGAGGAGCGCGTCTTCGCGCGTCTCGAAGGATGAATGGCACCAGCCGGGCCTCGTGGTTCTCCCGGCGATGCGAAGCATCGTCCGGAGACGGCGCTGAGGCGCCTCCTCACCATGAGGGTTTGATGGCTGCTATGAGGGTGAGTTGAACGGCTACAACCGCCGCAGCGCCACCGTCTCGACCAGATGATCGGCGCGCTTTTTCAGGATCAGCGTCGCGCGCGGCCGGGTCGGCAGGATGTTGTCCTCGAGATTGGCGAGGTTGGTGCGCTCCCAGATCGCGATCGCGGTGGCGGTGGCCTCCTCATCCGAAAGCACCGCGTAGCGATGGAAATACGACTTGGGATCGTGGAACGCGGTATCCCTGAGCGCAAGGAAGCGCCGCACATACCATTCGCGCAGCACCGGTTCGTCGGCATCGATATAGACGGAGAAGTCGAAGAAATCAGACACCACGGGCACGGCCTTGCCGTCGCGCGGCAGACGGCCGGTCTGCAGCACGTTGACGCCCTCGACAATCAGGATGTCGGGGCGATCGACCTCGATCCATTCGTTCGGAATGATGTCGTAGACCAGGTGCGAATAGACCGGCGCGCGCACAGGCCGGCGCCCGGCCTTGATGTCAGAGAGAAACGACAGCAGCATCGGCAGATCGTAGCTCTCGGGAAAACCCTTTTTCTGCATCAGGCCCTGCCGCTCGAGCACAGCATTGGGAAACAGGAAGCCGTCGGTCGTCACCAGGTCGACCTTGGGCCGCGGCGACCAGCGCGCCAGCAGCGCCTGCAACACGCGCGCGGTGGTCGATTTGCCGGCAGCGACCGAGCCGGCGACGCCGATGATGTAGGGCACCTTGCGGTCGCGGATACCGAGAAACTGGCGCTGCGCCCGGAAGAGCCGATCAGTCGCATCGACATAGATCGACAGCAGGCGTGACAGCGGCAGATAGATGTCCTCGACCTCCTGCATGTCGAGGCGGTCGTGCATCGAGCGCAGCCGCTCGAATTCGCCCGGCTCCAGCGTCATCGGCGTGTCGTCGCGCAGCCGCGCCCACTGCTCTCGGGTGAAGACGCGGTAGGGATTGTATTGCTGATCGGGGGTGCGGATATCCATGAGCTGCCCTCTCGGTTAGTCGCGCTTGCGCGACGCCTTCTCCTCGAGCCCGGACATCGATGTCCGCTGCGCCAGCGCGGCTTCGACCTCTTCAAGCTTCACGCCACGCGACTTCAGAAGCACCAGCAGGTGGAACAGCAGGTCGGCGCTTTCGGCGATCAAGTGATCCCGATCGTTCTCGACGGCCGCAATCACGGTCTCGACCGCTTCCTCGCCCAGCTTCTTGGCGCAGTGCTCCGCGCCCTTGTCGAGCAATTTGCGGGTGTAGGACGCCTCCCCTCCCGATGCGGCCCGTGCATCGATGGTGGCGGCCAGATCATGGATCGTAAAACGCGACATCAACCGAACTCAACACTCGCGTCCGGCCAAAGGCCGCGGCGCCGTCCCAGAGAAGGACTTAGCACTTTTGTGACGGGGAGTCGTCAGGGATCGAGCCGCATCGGCAGCCCGGCGCGCACCATGTGCTCCTTGGCTTGGCGTATGGTAAATTCGCCGAAGTGGAATATCGAGGCGGCCAGCACCGCGGTGGCGTGGCCCTGGCGGATGCCGTCGACGAGATGGTCGAGATTGCCCACGCCGCCGGAGGCGATGACCGGTACAGGGACACTGTCGGCGATTGCCTGCGTCAGCGGCAGGTCGAATCCCTGCCGCGTGCCGTCGCGGTCCATCGAGGTCAGCAGGATTTCACCGGCACCGAGCGACACCACTTCCTGGGCGTATTCGATGGCGTCGATCCCGGTGGAATTGCGTCCGCCGTGGGTAAAGATCTCCCAGCGGTCCGAGCCGCCGCCGCGCTTGACCCGCTTGGCGTCGATCGCGACCACGATGCACTGCTCGCCGAACTTTTCGGCCGCCTGCTTGACAAATTCGCGGTTGCTGACCGCGGCCGAATTGATCGAGGCCTTGTCGGCTCCGTACCTCAGCAGCGTCTTGATGTCATCGATGGTGCGCACCCCGCCGCCGACCGTCAGCGGCATGAAGCAGGCTTCCGCTGTGCGCCGCACGACGTCCAGCATGGTGCCGCGGTTTTCATGGGTCGCGGTAATGTCAAGGAAGCACAATTCGTCGGCGCCGGCGGCGTCATATGCGATCGCAGCTTCCACCGGATCGCCGGCGTCGCGCAGGTCGACGAAGTTGACGCCCTTGACGACCCGACCGTCTTTGACGTCGAGACAGGGAATGACGCGGACCTTGAACATCACAAAACTCCCAAAGCGTTTTCACGCGAAGTGGGCACCGGTTCGCGTGAAGAAAACGCGTCAAAATAAAAAGGTCGAGCCATGATCCTGACCATGGCTCTACGCCGCGGCGCGCGCGTTGCGGATCAGCGTCAACGCGGCGGCGGGATCAAGCCGGCCGTCATAGAGCGCGCGGCCGGCAATGGCGCCGGCAAGCTTTTTTGCGCGCGGCTCGAGCAGCGCCTTGACGTCCTCGATCGAGGCGAAGCCGCCGGAAGCGATCACGGGGATGGAAATGCGCTCGGCCAGCGCGATCGTCGCATCGAGGTTGAGGCCCTTCAGCAGGCCGTCGCGCGCGATGTCGGTGAAGATGATGGCGGCGACGCCGGCATCCTCGAAACGCTGCGCGATTTCGAGCGCGGTCACCTGCGAGGTCTCGGCCCAGCCTTCGACGGCGACCTTGCCGTCGCGGGCGTCGAGGCCAACAGCGACGCGTCCGGTAAATTTTTTCGCGGCGCTCTTCACCAGCTCGGGATCGCGCACCGCGGCGGTGCCGATGATGACGCGCGCAATGCCCTTGTCGAGCCAGGCTTCCACGGTCTTGAGGTCGCGAATGCCGCCGCCAAGCTGCACCGGCATGGTGACGGCCTTCAGCATCGCTTCGACCGCGAGCGCGTTCATCGGCTTGCCGGCAAACGCGCCGTCGAGATCGACGACATGCAGATACTCGAACCCCTGCTCGGCGAAGGACCGCGCCTGCGCCGCGGGATCGAGGTTGAACACGGTCGCGCGCGACATGTCGCCCTGTTCGAGGCGCACGCACTGGCCGTTCTTCAAGTCAACCGCGGGAAAGAGAATCACGGCTTCCACTTCAAAAAGTTCGAGATCAGGGCCAACCCAAAACGCTGGCTCTTCTCGGGGTGAAATTGCGTACCGATCGCGGTGTCCTTGCCCACGATCGCCGTCACCGGCCCGCCGTAGTCGGCGCGCGCCAGCACGTCGGCCTCGTTGGACGCGTTGAGGTGATAGGAATGCACGAAATAGGCATGCCGGCCCTTCGGCCCGAGCGGCAGCCGCTCCAGCACCGGATGCTCACGGACTAGGTCGAGCGTATTCCAGCCCATGTGCGGGATCTTCAGGTTTTGCTCGCGCGGCGAGATCTTCTCGACGTCGCCTTCAATCCAGTTGAAGCCCTCGGTTACGACATGCTCCTTGCCGCGCGTCGCCATTAACTGCATGCCGACGCAGATGCCGAAGAAAGGCCGCGCCTTGACGCGCACGGCTTCCGTCATCGCGTCCAGCATGCCGTCCACCGCATCGAGGCCGCGGCGGCAGTCAGCGAAGGCGCCGACGCCGGGCAGCACGATGCGGTCGGCGCGGTACACGGCTTCCGGATCGCGCGTCACCATGACCTTCTGCGGATCTTCCATGCTCCGCGAGGCCCGCTCGAACGCCTTTGCCGCCGAGTGAAGATTGCCGGAGCCGTAATCGACGATTGCAACGGTCATCGCGGCCCTCCCGGCTCCGGAAACAGGCCGATGATTCCGCCTTGCGGCAATGGCGGCGGCGGTTTGGAGAACGGCTGGCCTGGAATGTTGCGGGTTGGCGGCGGTGCACCGCGATCGACCGCCCATTGGTCGTTGGTGAGGCCACGCTGCCGGGCGGTCCAGCGTTCGAAGAAACGGCGTTCGGCCGTTTCCTCGTCGTCGGCGACTACGATATCGAGCTGGCGCCATTTGCGCCGCGACAATGTCCAGCGCCGCAGGCTGGCCGCTTCCAGACCCATCAGGATGGAAATCAGGACGTCAACGGCGAAGATCGTGCCGCGGCTGGCGCCCAGCGCCGACATCCCAAGCTGGATGGCGATCATCAGAACGATCCAGCCGATCAGCGCCAGCCACAGCCGATGCCACAGCAGCCAGATCACGCTCGCGACCGCAGCCCAGAAATGGAAGCCGTCGCGGACAAAGACGAACTTGTCGGTCGCCGCAAAATCGGCGCCGTTGGCTACGGGAGCATGCACTGTGTAGACCGGCATCGAACCTCTCCGCCGCGAAACAAAAACGCGAACAAGAAATCAGCCGCCGAGCTGACCCTTGGTGGAAGGCACTTCGCCCGCCGCGCGCGGATCGATCGCAACCGCGGCACGGAGCGCCCTCGCCAGACCCTTGAAACAGGATTCGGCGATATGATGGCTGTTCTCGCCATATAGGGTCTCGACGTGCAAAGTCACGCCGGCATTGATGGTGAAGGCGTTGAACCATTCGCGCACCAATTCGGTGTCGAACGTACCTATCTTGTCGCGCGGAAAATCGACCTTGAACACCAGCACCGGCCGGCCGGAAATGTCGATCACGACGCGCGACAGCGTCTCGTCCATCGGCATGTGGATCGAGGCATAGCGAGTGATGCCGGCCATGGTGCCGAGCGCCTGCTTCACGGCCTGGCCGAGCGCGATGCCCACGTCCTCGGTGGTGTGGTGGTGGTCGACGTGGAGGTCGCCGTCCGCCTTGACCGTAATGTCGATGCGGGAATGCCGGGCCAGGAGATCGAGCATATGGTCGAAAAAGCCGATACCGGTCGAAACATCAGATACGCCGGTACCGTCGAGGTTCACCGCGACCTCGATGTCGGTTTCCTTGGTCTTGCGCTTGACGGACGCTGTGCGCATGAAAGCTGCTTCCCTTTGGCCGCCGGGGGGGCGAAAACGCGGCCCTTTTAACAGGCCGATGTCGCCTTCGCTACTGCGGGATCGCGCCTGAAGGGCCGAAGCTGGGCCTATGGTGAGCGAAATCGGCGTGAAATCCTGCGATTGTATCCCCGCCCATCAACCCCTAAATCTGACGGGAACGAGGGTATTTCATGCAAGCATCAGAGAATAACCTGCCGGTCTGGCACGGCACGACCATTGTGACGGTCCGCAAGGGCGGCAAGGTGGTGGTCGGCGGCGACGGCCAGGTCTCAATCGGCCAGACCGTCATCAAGGCCAACGCCAAAAAGGTCCGGAAAATCGGCAAGGGCGACGTAATCGGCGGCTTCGCCGGGGCCACCGCCGACGCCTTCACCCTGTTCGAGCGGCTGGAAAGCAAGCTGGAGCAGTATCCGGGGCAATTGACCCGCGCGGCGGTCGAACTCGCCAAGGACTGGCGGACCGACCGGTATCTGCGCCGCCTGGAGGCGATGATGATCGTCGCCGACAAGGACGTTTCGCTGGTTTTGACTGGCACCGGCGACGTACTGGAACCGGAAGCGGGCGTGATGGCGATCGGCTCCGGCGGCAACTATGCCCTGGCGGCCGCTCGCGCCCTGATCGACACCGACAAGGATGCCGAGACCATCGTGCGCCGCGCGCTAGATATCGCCGCCGACATCTGCGTCTACACCAACCGCAACGTCACGATCGAAACGCTCTAGGGGAGCCGCCGGTCATGGCGCCGGATTACGTTTTCCGTTCGATGACATCGGCTGATCTACCGCTGGTTCGGCGCTGGCTGGCGGAGCCGCATGTCGCGCAGTGGTGGGGCGATCCGGCCGAGCAATATGATCTGGTAAGTGGAGACCTTAACGAACCCGCGATGGACCAGTTCATCGTCTCGGCAGGAGGCAACGATTTCGGCTATCTGCAATGCTACGACCTGACCGCGTGGAATGCTGGTTTTGGCAAACACCCGCGCGGCACCCGCGGCATCGACCAATTCATCGGCGAGCCCGATATGATCGAACGCGGCCATGGTTCGGCGCTCATTCGCGCCTTCGTTGATGAGCGCTTGCGGAACGGTGCTCCGCGCATCGTAACCGATCCCGATCCCGCCAACACAAGAGCCGTTCGTGCCTATGAGAAAGCGGGCTTTGAAAAAGCTGGTATGGTCGATACACCTGATGGCCCCGCTTTATTGATGGTCCGCAACGCATGACTTCGACCAGCAGCATCGGCAACGCGCCAGTCACCCGCACCCTTTCAGGCTGGCAATGGCTGTCGATCGCAGCCGGTATCCTCGCGGCTCAAGCCGCCATCCTGTACGGGATGGGACGCCTGCCGATCTGCGCCTGCGGCTATGTCAAACTCTGGCACGGTGTGGTGCAGAGTTCGGAAAACTCGCAGCACATCGCCGACTGGTACACGCTGTCGCACATCCTGCACGGCATCCTGTTCTATGGCGCGGCTATCCTTGCATTCCCTCGCCTCGCCTGGCAGGGCCGCCTGGTCCTTGCGATGCTGGTGGAGGGCGGCTGGGAACTGGTCGAAAATTCCGACTGGATCATCAACCGCTATCGTGCCGGCACAATCTCGCTGGATTATTTCGGCGATACCATCGTCAATTCGATCTCCGACTCGCTTGCGATGATCGGCGGCTTCCTGCTGGCGAAAAAGTTACCGGTAGGCATCACCGTGGCGCTTGCGCTGCTGTTCGAGTTCGTGATGGCGCTCCACATTCGCGACAATCTGACGCTCAACATCATCATGCTGATTCACCCCTTTGACGCGATCAAGCTGTGGCAGGGTGGGCCGCCCATCATTTAGTCGCCTCCCGCCCCGCTTGCTCTCGCAACATTTGAGACCTACCTAGGACACATGACCGACTTTTCTCCCCGTGAAATCGTCTCCGAACTCGACCGCTTCATTGTCGGCCAGGCCGACGCCAAGCGTGCAGTGTCGATCGCGTTACGCAACCGCTGGCGGCGGCTCCAGCTCACAGGCTCGCTTCGCGAAGAGGTGCTGCCAAAGAACATCCTGATGATCGGGCCGACCGGCGTTGGCAAGACCGAGATCGCGCGGCGGCTCGCGAAGCTTGCCAACGCACCCTTCCTCAAGGTCGAAGCCACCAAATTCACCGAAGTCGGCTATGTTGGCCGCGACGTCGAGCAGATCATCCGCGACCTCGTCGAAGTGGCGATCATCCAGGTCCGCGAGCGCAAGCGCAAGGACGTGCAGGCCCGCGCGCAGCAGGCTGCCGAAGAGCGCGTGCTGGATGCGCTGGTCGGACCGGCGTCGAGCCCGGCCACCCGCGATTCCTTCCGCAAGAAGCTGCGCGCCGGCGAGCTCAACGACAAGGAAATCGAGATCGAGACGCAATCCTCCGGTGGCATGCCGATGTTCGAAATCCCGGGCATGCCGGGCGCGCAGATGGGCGCGATCTCGATCGGCGATATCTTCGGCAAACTTGGCGGGCGGACCAAGACCCGCCGCCTGACGGTCGAAAGCTCGCACGAGATTCTCGTCAACGAGGAATCCGACAAGCTGCTCGACAATGATCAACTCGTGCTGGAAGCGATCGCGGCGGTCGAGAACAACGGCATCGTGTTCCTCGACGAGATCGACAAGATCTGCGTGCGCGAAAACCGCCTCGGCGGCGACGTCTCGCGCGAAGGCGTGCAGCGCGACCTGCTGCCGCTGATCGAAGGCACCACCGTCACGACCAAGCACGGCGCAGTCAAGACCGACCACATCCTGTTCATCGCCTCCGGCGCGTTTCATATCGCCAAGCCCTCGGACCTGTTGCCGGAATTGCAGGGCCGCCTGCCGATCCGCGTCGAGCTGGAAGCGCTGTCCCGCGACGACATGCGCCGCATCCTGACCGAGCCGGAGGCCTCGCTGATCAAGCAATATGTCGCGCTGATGCAGACCGAAGGTGTCACGCTCGACGTCACCGATGACGCCATCGACGCGCTGGCCGACATCGCCGTCGCCGTCAACTCAGCGGTGGAAAATATCGGCGCGCGACGCCTGCAAACGGTGATGGAGCGCGTGCTTGACGAGATTTCCTTTGCCGCGCCCGACCGCCATGGCGAGACGATCAAGGTCGACGCCGACTATGTGCAGAAGCACGTCGGCGATCTCGCCAAGAACTCGGATTTGAGCCGGTTTATTCTGTAGCTGTCGTAGCTCGGATGGAGCCAACGGGTCGCGCGAATGATGTGCGCCGATGACGGGCTCCGCGCAGTCCGGGAGCGGTGCCGCAGGTGGATCGACCTGCCCCGGATTACGCTGCGCTCCATCCAGGCTACCGCGCCCGCCGCACCCGGACGTACAGTGCGCCTTCGCCGCCATGGCCGATATGGGCTTCCTCGAAGCCGACCACCAGCGAGCGGAATTCCGGCAGGCCGAGCCATTGCGGCACCTGACGGCGCAACACGCCGCGCTCGGACTCGGCGCCCATCTTGCCCTTGCCGGTGATGACAAGCACGAAGGTCAGGCCGTCATGATGGGCACGCTGCAGGAAACTGAACAGCGCGCGATGCGCGCGCGTCTGCGTCATGCCGTGGAGATCGAGCCTTGCATCGATTTCCTTTCGGCCGCGCGACAGATGCAACCGCTCGCGGCGGCCGATCGGCGCCAGCGGGGGCGGCGATGATTTTGCAGGAGTAATCGGTCGCGTCGGCGCCGCGTGCCTCGGCAAAGCGGCAGGTTTCGACGTGGCTTTGATATCGGTGTCCTTCGCGGCGGCAGACGGCTTCAAGGGACGGTGCCGTTTGCGCAACGGCTTGATCTGCTTGGCGACGCTCTCCCACAGCGCGCGCTCCTCCTCGCTCAGGCCGCGCTTGCGTCGCGGCGGCTCCGGCAATTCGGGAATCAAGCTCGAAGACCGGCGTTTCATCGACGATAGCGATAACGGCGCAAGTGACGCTGATGCGGCTTTGCCGCCACGGCTTCAACGTTCGGCCGCGGCTCGGGAAGCGGCACCGGCTTGGCCACGGCTGCCTGGATGGCCGCGGCTTGCGAAGGCCCGGCCGCAGGCGTCGTCGCCGGAGTCGCCGGTTTGATATTCGTCCCCGCGGTAACGTCGGACGGCTTTGCGATGCCCTTCTGCTCCCTGGACGGATCCTTCGACGGGGCAGTTTGCGGGAACAGTTTTGCGATCTGCTCCGACGGCCGCTCGTCGGGCACCGGCATCGTGCGGCCGCGCGCCATCGGGTCGAGGCTCTTCGGCACCAGCATGACGAAGCGTGCATTGTGACGGAGGCGGCCGGATACCTTGCCGGCTTCGAAACCGGCGCCGAAATAAAGATCGGCGCGCGCAGGCCCGACGATGGCGGAGCCGGTGTCCTGCGCGATCATCAGGCGACGAAACCGCGTCTTCGATTGCTCGGATTCGATCGGCAGTTCGCCCTCGATGAAGAACGGCGTGCCATAGACGTGCAGCGATTTGTCGACCGCGATCGACCGGCCCGGCGTCAGCGGCACGCCCTGGGCACCAACCGCCTCGTCCTTGTCGGAAAGCTGCACTTCGCGGAAAAAGATATAGGACTTGTTCTGCCGCCGCAGCTCATCGGCCTCATTCGGGTTCTGCTCCATCCATTCCCGGATCTTCTGCATCGACATCTGATCTTTGGGGATGATGTTGCGCTCGATCAGGATGCGGCCGACCGGCGTATAGGGATAGCCATTATGGGCGTCGTAATTGATGCGAACGGTGGAGCCGTCGTCGAGGCTGACCCGCGCCGAACCCTGGATCTGCGAGAACAGCAGATCGGTCTGGTCCTTCAGCCAGCAGATTTCGAGCCCGCGGTCGGCAATCGCTCCGTCCTCGATCTCGGCGCGATCGTAATAGGGCACCAGCTTACGGCGGCCGATCTTGCGGAATACCTGGCCCTTGTTGGGCAAGCCGGCCGAGCTCTGTGTGGTGCCGCGAACGAACAGATTGGACGGCCGGCGATAGACCGGCACCTTGTAGACCTCGTTCTCCGTCCGCGAGCCGTCGACGATGGGCTCGTAATAGCCGGTGACAAAACCCTCGCCTTCGCCAAGCCGCGAAATGCGCAAGGGGAGGAAATGCTCCTCGAAGAAAGCCCTGGCCTTCGCACTGTCGGCCAGTTCGAGGCCCCTGGCGATTCGGCAAGGATCGCGCAGCGACGTGCCGAGTGCCTTCGGATCGGCAGGCGGCTTTTGCTGCGCCGATATCGGCTTGCAGCTTACGCGAAATGCCTTGTAGGCGGCGAGATGATCGTCCTCGCTCCAGCCCGCGATCTCGGACCAGGCGGCCGGTGCGTACTGGCCGCCGTTAATCTGAAACGGGAATTCAAGCTGTGGATATGGCAGGTGACGGACGGACGGCGGATGCAAGGGCTTTTGCGAACGTACATGACGTCCCGCAACGGCATCCACCGGAGCTAGCGAACACGCCAAAGCGAACACGCCAAACGCGAGCCCGGCAAGGCGTCGCGCGTCAGGCCGCGCTTCCGGTGCCAACCAGCTTCCAGTTCGGATCGCGAGAGCTCGTGTCGCGGGCAAATGTCCAGACATCGGTGATATCGGCGACCTTATCGGGGTTGCCATCGACGATGGCGCCGGTCTTGTCGCGGGTGACCGAGATCATCTGCGACACGAAACGAACGGTCAGCTGCGCCGCGCGGTCGCGGGCTTCCGCGCTCACCAACTCGGCCTTGTCGATCGAAACAAACCGTGTTTCGGTTTTTTGCTCGTGTTTCTCGCGATCCTTTATCACGGCCTCGAAGCTCTCATAGACCTCGCTCGACAAGAGATCCTTCAGCGCGCGGCGGTCGCCATTGGCAAACGCCAGCACGATCATCTCGTAGGCGCCGCGGGCGCCGGAGAGAAAGTGCCTGGGATCGAACGAGGAGTCCTGGGTGGCAATGGCATCAAGACCTCCGGCGAGCGGCGTGCCCGGCTCGGCAATGCCCTTCCAGCGATCGGCCGCCGCCACATCGGCGTTCGGCGCCAGCGGCGCCTGATCGATCACGGTGCCTGGCATCGGAACGACGTTCTTGTTGTCCTGCGTCCGTTGCGCGACGGTGGGCGCGGCCCGATCATAGGGCCGTTCGCTTCCGGTGCGCTGTCCGAGGACGCTGCGCAGGCGCAGGAAGATAAAGACCGCCAGCGCCAGGAAGATGATGGTGTAAATATCCACGTCGTATTCGCTTTCTCGTTCTAGCGCCGGCAACGGGCCCGGCGGGCGAGCGTTCCCTGATGATAGGCTCTCTTACTCGTTTTCCCTGAGAACGGCAGAGATTACATCATCGATTGAGACTGCAGCATGTAGGCATGAAACTACGCCCGGCCAATGGCGCGTTTTGGCGCGGGCTAATTGTAGCGCGTTTGACCGCGAGGGGAAACCCGATCGTGTCCGGAAATCACGCATATTCAATTATTTAGGATACATATTGCGCGCCCGCCCGGGCGGTATTTAGGCATATCTGCCATAATTCGCCGTCGGGCCGGTCGGCCGCCGGCCCATCGTCCTTGTGGAACGAGGCGGGGCTATGATAGCCACTCGCCCGGAAAAGGCTTTTCCGCCTATCGAGCGAATTCAGACGAACCCGGGCTGCGCTCGCGAGCGCTTCAGGAGAGAGTTTCATGACCAACGGTAACGGCGCGCCTCCCGAACAGGCCCCTCCCCAGCTCAACGTGCTGGCCCAGTACACCAAGGATCTGTCGTTCGAGAATCCGAACGCCCCCTCCTCCCTGGCGCCGCAACAGCAGCAGCCGGCGATCAACATCCAGATCAACGTTTCCGCCAATAATCTGTCGGAAAACGAGTTCGAAGTGACGCTCTCGATCGAGGGCAAGGCTGAAAATGCCGGCAAGGTGATGTTCAGCTTCGAACTCGCCTATGCCGGCGTGTTCCGCATCGTCAACGTGCCGAAGGAAAACCTGCACCCGTTGGTCATGATTGAGTGCCCGCGGCTGTTGTTCCCGTTCGCGCGCGAGATCATTGCGACCGCGGTGCGCGACGGCGGCTTCCCGCCCTTGATGCTCGATCCAGTCGATTTCGTCGGTCTGTACCGCCAGAACATGGAGCGGCAGGCTGCGGCACAGGCCGCTTCGGGTGCCAAGCCAAGCTAAAGCCGAATTCAAGCAGCCCAGCGGCCAAAGGCCGCTAGAGCCTGTTCCGATTCCATCGGAACGCGCTCTAGATTTGATTTGACGCGTTTTCTCGACGCGAACCGGTTTCCACTTCGCTGGAAAACGCTCTAGACCGCTGCCGGCAGAAAATCATTCCAGATCGGCTTGTCGCCCAAAGTGGCGATGAAGGCGCGATGGGCCTCGCGGTCCGCCTCGGTGATTCGTGGCGCCAGCGGCTCCTCGCGCTGCCGGCGCGGCGTGTCACCAGCCCCGCTGGTAATCGTAATCCGGGTTTCCGACGCCAGGATCAGTTGTGACTGCCGAGCCCCGATCAGGTCGATATAGACTTCGGCCAGCAGCTCTGCGTCGAGCAGCGCGCCGTGCTTGGTGCGGCGGGAATTGTCGATCGCATAGCGCGAGCAGAGATCGTCCAGCCGATTCGACACGCCGGGATGCTTGCGTCGCGCCAATAACAACGTATCGACCAGCCGTTCGCGCGAAATAGCCACCCGCTTGATGCGGTCCAGCTCCGCATTGATGAAGCTGATGTCGAACGAGGCGTTGTGGATCACCAGCGGCGCGTCGCCAATAAATTCCAGGAACTCGTCAACCACTTCCGTAAACAGCGGCTTGCTGGCGAGGAACTCCGTGGACAGGCCGTGCACGGCAAAGGCTTCCGCCGGCATATCGCGCTCGGGATTGATGTAGCGGTGAAACGTTTGCCCGGTCGGCATGCGGTTGAAGATTTCGATGCAGCCGATCTCGACCAGCCGGTCGCCGCGCAGCGGGTCGAGGCCTGTGGTTTCGGTATCGAGAACGATTTCGCGCATGGATTTCCGGGACCGGAGCTTAAGGCGAATCAAGCTCGCCGCTGCGGCATCTTAACGACCTCGGCCAGAATGTCGCGGATGGCAGTACGCACCGGGTCCAATCCATGCGACGTATCCACCACGAAATCCGCGCGCTTGCGCTTTTCGGCATCGGGCAATTGCCGCGCCAGAATGGCGTCGAGCGCCTCATTGGTCATGGTGCCGCGCGCGAGAATGCGCTCGCGCTGGATCGCCGGATCGGTGCTGACCACGACAACAGCATCGACGCGTTTCTCGCCGCCGGTTTCGAACAACAACGGGATATCCATCACCACGACCGGCGCCCCGGATCTCTCGGCATCATCGAGGAATTTCTGGCGGGAGGCGCCGAGCATCGGGTGAACGATCTGCTCGAGCCGCTTGATGGCGGCAGGGTCGTGCACCACCTTGGCGGACAGCTTTGCGCGATCGACCTTGCCGCCGGCGGTCGTGCCGGGAAACGCCGCTTCGATCGCGGGCACGGCCTCTCCTTCATAGATTTTATGAACTGCCGCATCGGCGTCGTAGACCGGAACGCCCGCCTCGCTGAACAATTTGGCGGTGGTGGATTTTCCCATCCCGATCGAGCCGGTCAGTCCGAGAATCCGCATCACATCGCCGTTTCCAAGGAGATGATTCTAGACATTGAGCTGGCCCTCGCCGCGCAGGAACGCCAGCAACGGTAACAGTGGCAGACCGAGAATGGTGAAATGGTCGCCCTCGATACGCTCAAACAAATGTACCCCGAGCCCCTCGAGCTGATAGGCGCCAACGCTGGTCGTTACCGCCTGCCCGGCCTGATCCAGATAGGCTTCGATCTCGCTTCCGTCCAAACGCCGCATCGTCATTCCGGCAACGCCGACATCGGAAAACACTATCTTGCCGTCGCGGGCCGCCGCAACGGCCGAATGCAGCTCGTGCGTATGGCCAGCAAGCAGCCGTAGCTGCTCTGCAGCCTGCGCCCGGCCGCCCGGCTTGCTGAACAGCCGCGTTCCAAGCGCCAGCGTCTGGTCGGCGCCGACGACGTAACGGCCTGGATTTTTCGACGACACGAACAACGCCTTCTCGCGCGCGAGAAGGCCTGCGATTTCGCCGGGCGCGGAAAGGCCGGACTTCTCTTGCACGGATCGTTCGTCGATATCGGCAGGAACGGCATCGAAGGCAATGCCGGCGTTGGCGAGCAGCATCCGCCGCGCGCGACTTTGCGAGGCCAATATCAGCGGATCTTTTCCACGCCAGATGGTCATCGCGAAAACATCATTCGGGAAGCCGCTGCCGCTGGCGGTCGCTGAACAGTTTCATGACGGCTGCCGCCGTTTCCTCGATCGAGCGACGCGTCACGTCGAGCTGCGCCCAACTGAATTTGGCGCTCAATTTGCGCGCATGGGCAACCTCGTCCGCGACCGCCTGGCGATCGATATAATCGTCATTGCCGGAATCAGCCCCCATGCTCAACAGTCGATTCTGCCGGACCTGGATCAACCGCTCCGGCGTTGCATGGAGGCTGACGATCAACGGCTTCTTCAATGTCTCGAGCTGGTGCGGCAGCGGAATGCCCGGCACCAGCGGCACGTTCGCAGTACGGATGCCGCGGTTGGCAAGATAGATCGAGGTCGGCGTCTTCGAGGTGCGGGATACGCCAACCAGAACGACGTCCGCTTCTTCCAGGCCTTCGACGTGCTGTCCATCGTCGTGCATCATGGTGTAGTTCAAGGCATCGATGCGCTTGAAATATTCTGCGTTCAGAACGTGCTGGGCGCCCACCCTGCCCGTCGTTGCCGCACCAAGATAGGCTTCGAACAATTGCATCACCGGCCCGATAATAGAGAGGCTCGGGATATTGATGTCCTTGCACTTGGCTTCCAGCCGGCCGACCAGATCCTTTTCCAGGAGCGTAAAGAGCACGATGCCCGGCGCCTCCTCGATCTCGTCGAGCACGCGGTCGAGCTGCTTCTGGCTGCGCACCAGTGGATAGACATGCTCGACCGCTGTCACATTGGCGTATTGCGCGGCCACCGCGCGCGCCACCGTGATCAAGGTCTCGCCGGTCGAATCGGAGACCAGATGAAGATGAAAATAATTGCCGATCGTGGGCACCAAAACCCCTGTGTATCCTGTGAATCCCTGTGGAGCTTAACCAAGATATCCGGTGCTGGATCGCCGCCTCAGGGATAACCCTTCTCTTTCTTCACAGGGCCTCAAGAGAGGACAACTCCAAGCGCTCGTGACAATGATAGTGGGAAGATGTGGATTTGTCTCTTGATAAGCTGGCCACAAAACGGCGCAAGCAATTGATGCAAGTGGCGTTATCCTGATGATCCAGGATTCGGCCGAAACTGGCGATGGATGTGAACAAGCCTTTCAAAAAGGCGGGACCGTATTGTGTGAGTCATAATCACGGTCACTTAGACTCAAACCTAAGATTCTAAAATTATTAGTTTAGAGAAGCGGAGCTTTGAGGATATGTCTCGCTCCCCGACTGGCGGAGCTTTCTTTGCAAGGTCGGGATGCGAACGTTCCAGGACCGGCAAGGTCGAGGCGACTGCAATGTATGAGTGGATCAAGGCGCTGCATGTGATTGCCGTCATCTCGTGGATGGCCGGCATGCTCTATCTGCCGCGGCTGTTCGTCTATCACTGCGAGACCGAGGTCGGATCGAAGCAGTCCGAGACCTTCAAGGTGATGGAATGGCGATTACTGAAGGCGATCATCAACCCTGCGATGATCATCACCTGGCTGGCCGGGCTTTATCTGGCTTGGAGCGGGCATTGGTACATGTCCGGCTGGTTTCACGCCAAGCTGACGCTGGTGCTGGTCCTGTCGGGTGTCCACGGCTTTTTTTCCCGCTGGGTCAAGGATTTTGCGGCCGACCGGAATACCAGAAGCCAAAAATTCTATCGTATTATCAACGAGGTACCGACCGTCCTGATGATCTTCATCGTTATCCTGGTGATCGTGAAGCCGTTCTAGCCTCAGCTTTCGTCGATCCGGCGGTTTCTCACCTGCTTGCGAAGCGGCAACTGATTTTCTATATTAGCGAAATCCCACCCCACGCAGGCGGATGTGGCTGCGTTCCGGTTTCTTCATTGGAGACCGGCCGCCGCATCAGGTTTGAAGCCTCACCGGCGCTTTCCTTGCTTAGACCTGCGGACCTTCCATTTTTCGTGTCCGCTTTTTTCTAAAGCCACCTCGCATCCCTTCAAAGACACTCCACAGGACCACCCCAATGCGGGAAATGAAACTCCAGGACCTCAAATCGAAAACGCCGGCCGAGCTCGTCTCGTTCGCCGAAGAGAGCGGGGTCGAAAATGCCAGCACCATGCGCAAGCAGGAGCTGATGTTCGCTATTCTCAAGCAGCTCGCGATCCAGGAAATCGACATTATCGGTGAAGGCGTCGTCGAGGTTCTCTCCGACGGCTTCGGCTTTCTGCGCTCGCCCGATGCCAACTACCTGCCTGGCCCCGACGACATCTACGTCTCGCCGTCGCAGATCCGTCGCTTCGGCCTGCGCACCGGCGACACCATCGAAGGCCACATCCGCAGCCCGAAAGAAGGCGAACGCTATTTCGCGCTGCTCAAGGTCAACACGCTCAATTTCGAAGATCCGGAAAAGTCCAAGCACAAAGTCAATTTCGACAATTTGACTCCGCTGTTTCCGGACCAACGTTTCAGGCTCGAGCTCGAAGACCCCACGCGAAAAGACCTTTCTGCAAGGGTGATCGACATCGTAGCGCCAATCGGCAAAGGCCAGCGCGCCCTGATCGTGGCACCGCCGCGCACCGGCAAGACGGTGCTGATGCAGAACATCGCGCACTCCATCACCGCCAATCATCCCGAATGTTATTTGATCGTGCTTCTGATCGACGAACGTCCGGAAGAAGTCACGGACATGCAGCGCTCGGTGAAGGGCGAGGTGGTGTCGTCGACCTTCGATGAACCGGCGGTGCGTCACGTCCAGGTCGCCGAGATGGTGATCGAAAAAGCCAAGCGCCTCGTTGAACACGGCCGCGATGTCGTGATCCTGCTCGACTCGATTACGCGCCTCGGCCGCGCCTACAACACCGTGGTGCCGTCATCCGGCAAGGTGCTGACCGGCGGTGTCGACGCCAACGCGCTGCAGCGGCCAAAGCGATTCTTTGGCGCTGCGCGAAATATCGAGGAGGGCGGTTCGCTCACGATCATCGCGACCGCGCTGGTCGATACCGGCAGCCGAATGGACGAAGTGATCTTCGAAGAGTTCAAGGGCACCGGTAACTCGGAATTGATCCTCGATCGCAAGGTTTCGGACAAGCGAACCTTCCCGGCGATCGACATCTCGCGCTCGGGTACCCGCAAGGAAGAACTGATCACCGATCCGCAGCTCCTGAAGAAGATGTACGTGCTGCGCCGGATCCTCAATCCGATGGGTACGATGGACGCGATCGACTTCCTGCTCGATAAGCTTCGCAATACCAAGAACAACTCGGAGTTCTTCGATTCCATGAATACCTAAAGCCGTCAGGCCAAGGCTTTGGGGAGGGCGCCTCGCACCACGAGGCGCCCTTTTTCATGCTGCGGTGGTCGCTGCGATCCGAATGCGGCATCGGAAAATCGGTCTTAGCGATTGGTTAACCATTTAAGCCATTGAATTTTATATCACTTATTTGGATCTGGAGGTCAGGGGAGGGCGCCGTTCCGGATTTTTCAGCGTTTTTTGCCATGCCCATCCCGGGGTAAACCAACAGCATTGCCATTGAGATTCCGAATCGCGTTGCCTTTTCAAAACCTCCCGCACAAATAGGCCATGCATCCGCGGGACCAGACCATTTTTGCACTGTCGTCGGGCCGGCCACCGAGCGCGATTGCCCTGGTGCGCGTCTCGGGTTCGCAGGCCGGCAGGGTCGTGACCGGGCTTGCGGGCAAATTGCCATCGCCGCGAATGGCCACCCGCACGCTGCTTAGAGATGTCGGCCAGCGGCCGATCGACGATGCCGTCGTGTTGTGGTTTCCGGGTCCGGCTAGCGCGACCGGGGAAGACGTCGCCGAATTTCACGTCCATGGCGGGCGTGCGGTGGTGGCCGCGTTGTTCGCGGCGCTGTCCGCATTCGAAGACGTTCGTCCGGCCGAGCCCGGCGAATTTACCCGGCGCGCTTTCGAGAACGGCAAGCTCGATCTGACCGAAGCCGAAGGGCTCGATGATCTCATCCATGCAGATACCGATCGGCAGCGGCACCAGGCGCTGCGCCAATTAAAGGGATTGCTTGGCGACAGAGCGCGCGACTGGCGCGCGCGGATCATCGAAGCATCTGCCTTGATCGAAGCCGGGATCGATTTTTCTGATGAGGGCGACGTGCCGGCGGAGCTGATCGCGCCGGCGTTAGCGAAGGTCAAAGCGCTGCTGGCAGAGGTCGAGGAAGTCCTTGCAGGGCAGGGGCGGAGCGAGCGCCTGCGCGATGGGCTCGTTGTCGCGATCGCCGGCCCACCGAATGTCGGCAAGTCGACGCTGATGAATCAGCTCGCACGTCGTGAGGTCGCGATCGTGTCGCCGCATGCCGGCACCACGCGCGACGTCATCGAGGTGCAGCTCGATCTCGACGGCTATCCGGTGACGGTGATCGACACCGCGGGTATTCGGGAGACTGACGACCCGGTCGAGCAGGAGGGTGTTCGCCGTGCCCGCGCCCGGGCGGCGGATGCGGACCTCGTGCTGTGGCTTTCCGACTCTCCGCAGGAAGCGATCGATCATGATGGGGTCGCGCCGATCTGGAAGGTACGTAACAAGGTCGATCTCGAAGAGGCGGGTCGGCCATTGGCCGAGGCGCCGGGGCAGGGAAGTTTCCAGATTTCGGCGAGTCGGGGGGATGGCGTGCCGGAGCTTATCGCGGCATTGGTCGGCTTTGCTCAGCGCTACTTTGGCGGCACCGACGACGAACTGATCAGCCGGACTCGGCAACGGAAGCTCTTGCAGGAGACGGCAGCTTCGCTTCGCCGCAGTGTCGCGGTGGTCGGGCAGGGCGAGGAGCTGGCGGCGGAAGAACTTCGGTTGGCGGCATATTCCTTGGGAAGGCTGCTCGGGCGTGTGGACGTCGAAGACATACTCGACGTCATCTTCCGCGAGTTCTGTGTAGGTAAGTAATACTCCCTTAACTATAACCCGTTTCACGTGAAACATTCGGCCGGTTCCAGGGAGGCGTTGTTTCACGTGAAACAACATCGGCAATTTCTCCCTTCCGCGTTTTTCAACTCCGGGATAGAAGTCGCGGCATGATTTCCCGCATGGACTCTTTTGATGTCATCGTCATTGGCGGCGGCCATGCCGGCTGCGAGGCCGCGAGCGCGGCTGCGCGCATGGGTGCCAGAACAGCGTTGGTGACCCACTGCTTTGCGACCGTGGGAGCGATGTCCTGCAATCCCGCCATCGGTGGTCTCGGTAAGGGCCATCTGGTCCGCGAGGTCGATGCTCTGGACGGGCTCATGGGCCGAGTGGCCGATGCCGGGGGAATCCAGTTTCGGATGCTGAACCGTCGCAAGGGTCCGGCAGTCCGCGGACCGCGGGCCCAAGCGGACCGCAAACTCTACGCCGCCGCCATGCAGGCTGCGATCCGGGAAACCGCCAATCTCAGTGTGATCGAAGGCGAAGCGGACGAGTTGATCGTCTCGAACGGCCGCGTGACCGGCATTCGGCTAGGCGAGGGCCGTGAACTCTCCGCCGGGGCGGTGGTCATCACCACCGGGACTTTCCTGCGGGGACTTATCCATCTCGGCGAGAAGAACTGGCCCGCGGGTCGGGTCGGGGAGGCGCCGGCGATGGGGCTCTCGGCTTCCTTCGAGAGGGTCGGCTTTGCGCTTGGAAGACTGAAGACAGGCACGCCGCCGCGCTTGGATGGTTCGACGATCGACTGGTCCGCGGTCGAGATGCAGCCCGGCGATGACCCGCCGGAGCCGTTCTCGGTGATGACCGACCGGATCACGACGCCTCAAATCCAGTGCGGGATCACGCGGACGACGCCGGCGACCCATGAGGTGATCCGGGCCAATGTGCACCGCTCCCCGATGTATTCCGGCCAGATCAAGAGCAGTGGCCCGCGCTATTGTCCCTCGATCGAGGATAAGATCGTCCGGTTCGGCGATCGCGACGGCCATCAGATCTTCCTGGAGCCGGAAGGGCTCGACGACTCTACGGTCTATCCCAACGGCATCTCGACCTCGCTCCCGGAAGAAGTTCAGCTTGCGATCCTGGCGAGCATTCCCGGACTCGAGCGGGTGAAGATGGTCCGGCCGGGCTACGCCATTGAATACGATCATGTCGACCCCCGTGAGCTTGAGCCGACGCTGCAGACCAAGCGCCTGCCGGGTCTTTTCCTGGCCGGCCAGATCAACGGCACGACGGGATATGAAGAGGCTGCGGCCCAAGGGATTGTCGCAGGCCTCAACGCGGCCTTGGCGGCGGGCGGCGCCGAGCCCATCGTGTTCGATCGAGCGGATGGCTATCTCGGTGTGATGATCGATGACCTCGTGACCCGGGGAATCACCGAGCCGTATCGGATGTTCACCTCCCGGGCCGAGTATCGTCTGACCTTGCGGGCTGACAATGCCGACCAGCGCCTGACGGACAAGGGTATCGCTCTGGGCTGTGTCGGACAGACGCGTTCGCAGCGGCATCGCGACAAGATGGCCGCCTTGGCTGCGGCCAAGGTCTTGGCCAGGTCGCTAACGATCACTCCCAATGAAGCGGCTAAGCACGGGTTGGCACTCAACAGGGATGGCCATCGCCGATCGGCATTTGAGCTGCTGGCCTACCCGGAGATTGAATGGGTCGGCCTACGCGGCATCTGGCCGGAGCTCTCGGTCATTGATCCGGCGATTGCGGTGCATCTCGAGATCGACGCCAAGTACGATGTCTATCTCAAGCGCCAGACTGCCGACGTCGATGCCTTCAGGCGAGACGAGGGGTTGGTCCTGACCGACATCGATTACGCCGATGTGCCCGGGCTCTCCAATGAGGCGCGCTCCAAGCTTGAGGCGGCGCGGCCGCGGACGGTGGGGCAGGCGGGTCGGCTCGATGGTTTGACGCCGGCGGCGCTGGGTATCCTGGCGGCGTATCTGCGTCGAGAGGCGCGACGGAAGACTTCGCGGGCAAGCGCGTAAGAAATCTGTTTCACGTGAAACGGGGCAGGGCGAATCAAGGCGATCGTCATTTGCGAGGAGCGCAAGCGACGAAGCAATCCATTCTTCTCCCTTTTGCCGCGAGGTGGCTTGCTTCGCGCCTGTCATCGGGCGCGCATTCGCGCGACACGGTGGCTCGCAATGACGGCTGAAGGCAGGCAGCATTCCAGACATGGGCAACATGCAACCGGCAGATCAATTCCCCTCCGCAAGTGACAAAGCAGCGGCGTTGGCTCTCATCCCCGTTTCACGTGAAACGGAGGCGCGGCTCGATCGCTATATTGGTCTTCTCGTGGAATGGCAGGCCAAGACCAATCTCGTCGCGCCATCGACGCTTCCGCATCTTTGGACCCGACACGTCGCCGATTCGCTTCAGCTTCTGGATCTGGCCTCGTCGGCGAAAATCTGGGTCGATCTCGGTAGCGGCGGCGGATTTCCAGGTGTGGTGTTGGCATGCGCATTGGCGGACACGCCGGACGTGAACGTCCACTTGGTCGAGCGCAACGCCAAGAAAGCGGCCTTCCTGCGCGAGGCGGTCCGCGTAACTTCTGCGGCTGCGACCGTGCATTTGGCGGGAATCGGGGATATTGTGGATAGAATCGGCAGCCGCGTCGATTGCGTCACTGCGCGGGCGCTGGCTCCGTTACATCAGCTTGTCGGTTTTGCGGAACCGTTTGTGAACAGTGGTGCTAAGGCACTGTTTCTTAAGGGCCAAGATGTAGAGGCTGAATTGACTGAAGCCACTAAATATTGGAATATTGAACCGCGACTCCATTCCAGCCGCACGGGCGGGCACGGCTGGATCGTCGAACTCGATCGGATCGAGCGGCGCAACCCCTCCGCGATCACACATGGCGATCGGGCATGAGCGAATTAGACCAGTTATATCAAGAAGATAGAGATCCAACTCCACCGCCCCATCCACGCATCCTATCACTCGCCAACCAGAAGGGCGGAGTCGGCAAGACCACCACAGCGATCAATCTGGGCACCGCACTCGCCGCGATTGGCGAGCGAGTCTTGATCGTCGATCTCGATCCGCAGGGCAACGCCTCCACGGGTCTCGGCATCGACCGCCGCAATCGCAACTGCTCGACCTACGACGTGCTGATCGGCGAAGCGCCGCTGCGCGACGCAGTGGTTGCCACCGCCGTGCCGCGGCTGCACATCGCCTCCTCGACCATGGATCTATCGGGTCTCGAACTTGAGCTCGGCACGACGCCGGGCCGTGCGTTTCGGCTGCGCGATGCGATCGCGGCGCTGAACAAGAACGCGGCGCCGGACACCGATTACACCTATGTGCTGATCGATTGCCCGCCGTCGCTGAATCTTCTCACAGTCAACGCGATGGCGGCGTCCGACGCGATCCTAGTGCCGCTGCAATGCGAGTTCTTCGCGCTCGAAGGTCTGTCGCAATTGCTGCAGACGGTGGAGCAGGTGCGCTCGACGCTCAACCCGAACCTGTCGATCCACGGCATCGTGCTGACGATGTTCGACTCGCGCAACAATTTGTCGAATCAGGTCGTCGCCGACGTACGGCAGTTCATGGGCGGCAAGGTCTACAACACCATGATCCCGCGCAACGTGCGCATCTCCGAGGCGCCGTCCTACGGCAAACCGGTGCTGGTCTACGATCTCAAATGCGTCGGCAGCGAAGCGTATCTGAAGCTGGCGACGGAAGTGATCCAGCGCGAGCGTGAGCTGAGAACACATTAGTAAGGACGTAGGGTGGGCAAAGGCGTCTTCGCCGTGCCCACCATTATCTATCGCGAAAGTCGGTGGGCACGCTTCGCTTTGCCCACCCTACGAGCAACCGAATTCTGTTCCGGAGTACTGACGTGAATCCTAGGGAGTTGGCGGCGATGGCCGACGAAACGCGTTCGCGACTGGGTCGTGGTCTCGCAAGTCTGATCGGGGATGTCGGCGGCGAGGCCGCGCATATCGAACGGCCGCGCAACCAGCGCAAGGTGCCGATCGAATTCCTGAAACCGAATCCGCGCAACCCGCGCCGGACCTTTTCCGATACCGAACTCGGCGAACTCGCCAGTTCCGTCAAGCAGCACGGCGTGATCCAGCCGATCGTGGTGCGTCCGGTGAAGGGCGCGCAGGATCGTTACGAGATCATCGCCGGCGAGCGCCGCTGGCGCGCCGCGCAACTCGCCAGCCTGCACGAAGTCCCGATCGTCCCGATCGATGTCAGCGACAGCGACGCACTCGAGATCATGATCATCGAGAACGTGCAGCGCGAAGACCTCAATGCGATGGAAGAGGCGCAAGGCTATCACGCGCTGGCCGACGAATTCAAACGCAGCCAGGAAGACATCGCCAAGGAAGTCGGCAAGAGCCGCAGCCACGTTGCCAACATGATGCGGCTGACGAAATTGCCGATGGAAGTGCAGGCCCTTATCGCGAGCGGCGAATTGTCGGCGGGCCACGCCCGCGCGCTGATCGGCGTGCCCGATCCGCTGACGGCCGCCAAGCGCATCGTCGCCGAAGGCCTCAACGTGCGCCAGACCGAGGCGCTCGCCCACGAAGAGGGCGTGCCGGAGCGCAAGCCGCAGAAGGCGCGCGGCGGCGGCAAGACCAAAGATCCCGACACGGTCGCGCTGGAGAAGCGCGTCAGCGATGCGCTCGGCCTGACCGTGACCGTCAACCACCGCGATCCCGGCGGCACCGTCCACATCAGCTACCGCAATCTTGAGCAGCTCGATGAGGTGATGCGGCGTCTGGAGAAGGGGAGCTGAGCTATCTTCGTCGTCCCGGGCAAGCCAACGGGTCGCGCGAATGCGCGCCCGATGACAGGCTCCGCGCGACCCGGGACCCATACGCCGCGGCGGAATTTGTTAGATCAGGATGAGATCAGGTTGGGCCGTGACGCGGACCATCTCGTGCCCCGGGCGCAAGCGGCGTGAGTGCTGCGAGCCGAGGCCCATTCTACTTTGCATGGGGTTGTTCTCGCGATTTTGTGTCTGCGCCCCGCGGTGTACCGCCGAAGAGCATCTGCACTGCGTCAGGGACATGATATCGTTGACTTTGCGCTAATAAGGAATCGATTCGACTCATACCCATCCCGCTCCAGGCGAATTGCTCGATGGCCTTCCTGGGCAACACGATCCCGTGGTTATGGGTCCCTGCTTTCCGCAGGGACGACGCCGAGATTTCGCCTGATGGCTCAGCCCCGCCGCTTCGCGTTTGCCGCGATCGAAAGCAGCGTCCGTAGCGCAATCGCTGACGCCAGCGAGGCCTGCTTGCGCATGTCCAGCGCCGCCGTCCCGAGTTGATCGATGACCGCGGCCAGCCGCGCCGCGCTGAAATTGCGCAGCGCGATTTCGACCGCGCCCTTGCGGGAGAAATGCAGGCGCGGATACCCGCTTTCGAGCAGGGTCGATACCGGCGTCCCTTCCGCCACTGCGAGCGCCGACTTGTGCAGCCATGCCGCCTGGCGCTGCGCGGCCGAGATGATCACGCCCGGATAGGTACCGGCGACCATGGCCTTCGCAAATTCGCTTTCGACCAGATCCGGCTTGCCCGCAAAGGCACCATCCACGATCGGGTCGAGCTTCAGTTCGGACGCGTCAGACACGACGGTCATGACATCATCGAGCGCGATCTCGCCCTTGCCGTGGGCGTAGAGTGCCAGCTTGCGAAGCTCGTTGCGAGAGGCCTGGCGGTCGCCGCCGAGCAACGACATCAGCACCGCGCGGGCATCCGAGGCGATGCGCAAATTGGACGTCCGCAATTCCTCGTCGATCAATCTGGCGAGGTCGCGCTCGGTGTCGGGATAGCAGGCGATGGCGACCGCGGTCTTGGCGCGCTCGCAGGCCTTGCGTAGCGGCGACTCCGGCCGCAGCTCGCCGGCCTCGATCACGATGCGGCAATCCTTCACCGGCGTATCGGCCAGCGTATCGATACCGCCAGCGAAACTGCGCGAGCCGGCGCGCACGCGAATGGCGCGGCGGCCGCCGAACATCGGTATCGTCATGGCCTCATCGACCAGCCGCGACGGTTCAGCCGACAGCTCGTCGCCGTCCAATCGCACCAGTGAGAAGGGATCGGTGGGATCGTCGACGGCGGACGCTATTAGCGCATCGGCACGCTCGCGAACCAAGCCGGCATCCGGACCGTAAAGCAGGATGATCGGGCGGCCGGGGTCGGGCCGGGCAAGAAAAGCGTCGATGTCCTTTCCGCGGAGCGCGACCACCACGAACCTTTCTTGGCGTCATTCCGGGACACGCGTCTTCGCGTGGACCCGGAATCCAGAGATTGCTGCGCGAGATTCCGGGTTCGTGCTTTGCACGCCCCGGAATGACGGAATATCAGGTGCCGGCGTAGAAGTAGGAAGCCAGCCGGGTCTGGATGTTTTCCGCGATCTCCTGCGCGGCGCGATCCTCGGCGTCGCGGAAGGCCCGGGCGCGAGCGAAGCGCTGCAACTGGCCGGGGATGTCGTAGGACACGCGGGAGAAGGTCGTGCCCGTCATGACCGACTTGTTGGTGGCGAGATCGATCAGATTGTACTGCGCGTCGATGCCGTAGTTCTCGCTGGAGGGCAGCGCGGTGGTGGGATCGATCATCAGCGAGTTGCGGGTGGTGTTGAAGCGCAGCACCAGCCGATGGGTCGGCGGCATGCCGGTGGCATTGCCGTAGAGCTTGAACGCCAGCGCGTTGCGGATCTCGACCTGGATACGGGCTTCGCGCGAGGCGTTGGGCTTGTCGACCGGCGGAACTTCCACGCCCATCAGCTTTTCGCGCAGGCCGGGCTTGCCATCGTTACGTTCGGCGTACATTGGCTGGAAACAGCCGGCCGTGAGCGCCGCCAGAGCGGCGACCGCGATGAGCCGGACGGCGATCCGGGTCCTAGCCAACGACATTCACGATCCTCATGGGAACAACGATTACCTTGCGGACGGCCTTGCCGCCGAGAGCGACTTTTACCGCATCGAGCGCCAAAACGGCAGCCTCAATTTCCGGATTTTGGGCGACCCGTGGCACGGTAACATCACCCCGCTTCTTGCCGTTGACCTGGACCACCAGCGTCACGGTGTCTTCAACCAGCAAATCGCGTTCGATTTGGGGCCAGTTGGCTTCCGAAATCAGCCCGGACTGCCCCAGAACCTGCCAGCACTCCTCGGCCAGATGCGGCATCATCGGGGAAACGAGCTGAACCAGGATGATTGCGGCCTCTCGGACGGACCAGGCCAGATCCGGCGCCGGCTTGCCCCCACGGCCCAGCACCTCGGCCAGTGCATTGGTGAATTCACGGATATGAGCAAGGCAGACATTGAAATGCAGCCGCTCGATACCGGACGAGACCTTGTCCAGCGCGCCATGAGCTGCCTTGCGCAAGCCAAGCGCATCCGCCCCGAACGAAGCCGGCCGCGCTGCCGGGGCCACTTTGGCGATTTCGGCGGATTCGTTGACCAGCCGCCACAGCCGCTGCACAAAGCGTGAGGCACCCTGCACGCGCTCGTCGCTCCAGATCACATCGCGATCGGGCGGGGAGTCCGACAGCATGAACCAGCGCGCAACGTCGGCGCCATAGGTCGCGATGATGTCGTCGGGGTCGACGGTGTTCTTCTTCGACTTCGACATCTTCTCGATCGGCCCGATGCTGATTTCTTCGCCGGTCTCCATCAGGACCGCGCGGCGGCCGTTGCCGCCGGTCTCGATCTTGACCTCGGCCGGCGTCACGTAGCCGCCGTCAGCTTTCTGATAGGTCTCGTGTACCACCATGCCCTGCGTATACTGGCCGGCGAACGGCTCGTCATAGGCAATGTGACCGGTGGCCTTCATCGCGCGGGTGAAGAAGCGCGCGTAGAGCAGATGCAGGATCGCGTGCTCGACGCCGCCGATATACTGATCAACCGGCATCAACCGATCGACGATGGCGCGTGTGGTTGGAGCCGTCTCGTTCCACGGATCCGTGAAGCGCGCGAAGTACCATGCCGAGTCGACAAAGGTATCCATAGTGTCGGTTTCGCGTTGCGCCTTGCCGCCGCATTTCGGGCAGGTGACGTGCTTCCAGGTCGGGTGATGGTCGAGCGCGTTGCCGGGCTTGTCGAAGGTCACATCCTCCGGCAGCACGACTGGAAGGTCTGCGTCGGGCACCGGGACGACGTCACACTTCGGGCAGTGGATCACCGGGATCGGACAGCCCCAATAGCGCTGACGGGAAACGCCCCAGTCGCGCAGACGGAAATTTACCTTGCGTTCGCCGACCGGCAGGTTACCGCGAACTTCAGTTTCCAGCCGCTTCGCGACGTCTTCCTTGGCCTGCTCGATGGTCATGCCGTCGAGGAAGCGCGAGTTGATCATACGGCCGTCGCCGTCATATGCGGTATCGGTGATGACGAAGGTTTTCGGATCGACGTCCGGCGGGCACACCACCGGGGTGTTTCCGAGTCCGTATTTATTGACGAAATCTAGGTCGCGCTGGTCGTGCGCCGGACAGCCGAAGATGGCGCCGGTGCCGTATTCCATCAGCACGAAGTTGGCGACATAGACCGGCAGCTTCCAGCTCGGGTCGAACGGATGGATCGCCTTGATGCCGGTATCAAAACCCTGCTTCTCCTGGGTATCGATGATTTCCTGCGCGGTACCGTGACGCTTTGCTTCGGCAATGAACTCCGCGAGCTTTGGATTCTTCGCAGCCGCGGCCTGCGCCAGCGGGTGATCCGGTGCGATCGCCATGAACTTGGCACCGAACAGGGTGTCGTGTCGCGTGGTGAAGACTTTCAGATCGCTATCGCCATTCGGCGCGGTCGCAGGATCGAGCGCGAAGCGGATCAGCATGCCTTCGCTGCGGCCGATCCAGTTGCGCTGCATGACGCGCACCCGATCGGGCCAGCGGTCGAGCGTATCGAGCGCGTCGAGCAGCTCTTGCGAGTACTTCGTGATCTTGAAGACCCACTGATTCATCTCGCGCTGCTCAACAACAGCGCCGGAGCGCCAGCCTCGGCCGTCGATCACCTGCTCGTTGGCGAGCACGGTCATGTCGACCGGATCCCAGTTGATCTTGCGCTTCTCTCGCTCGGCGAGACCGGCGCGCAGGAAGTCGTTGAACAGCTTTTGCTGATGCTTGTAATAGCTAGGGTCGCAGGTTGCGAATTCGCGCGACCAGTCCAGCGACAGTCCGATCGACTGCAACTGCTTCTTCATCGCAGCGATGTTGTCGTAGGTCCAAGCCTTGGGCGCGACCTTGCGCTCGATCGCGGCATTTTCCGCCGGCAGCCCGAACGCATCCCAACCCATCGGGTGCATCACATTGTGGCCGTTCGCCCGCATGTAGCGGGCCAGCACGTCACCCAGCGTATAGTTGCGGACGTGCCCGATATGGATGCGCCCGGACGGGTAGGGGAACATCTCGAGCACGTAATATTTTGGCCGCGGATCGTCGTTTTTGCAGACGAAAATCGACTTTTCTGCCCACTGGCGTTGCCAGCGCGGCTCGGAATCACGGGCGTTGTAGCGTTCGGCAGTCATGAAATCGCAGGGCTTTTTGTGGATTCGGGTCCCGTCCAGAGGACGGCGGACTAGGCCACAAAAGCGGCTGCGGGGTCAACGGGTTGGGAAGGCGGGAACGTCCATTTGGCAAGTGGCGCGGACCGTCCGCTCACCCCGCCATCGCTATCCCGGCCTCGTCCACCAGCTTGGCAAAACCGTGCTCGACGACGGTGTTGCGGCCGCGGTGTTTGGCGGCGTAGAGGGCGGCGTCGGCGGCTTCGATCAGGTCGCCGGGGGTTTGGGTGTCGTTCGGGAGCGTCGCGGCCACGCCGACGCTGACGGTGACGGTGCAGTAGCTGGAGGTGATGTGCGGCAGGCGGAGGCCCTGAATGGTCGCGCGTACGGTTTCGCCGATATCGAGTGCTTTCTGCGCGCTGGTGTTCGGCAGCAAGAGGCAGAATTCCTCGCCGCCATAGCGGCCGGCAAAGCCCATTGTGTCGGCAGCGATGCCGGCGAGCGTTTCGCCGATCCGGGTGAGACAGGCGTCGCCCTCGGGGTGGCCATAGGTGTCGTTGTAAAGCTTGAAGTGGTCGACATCGATCATTAGCAGCGACAGCTCGCAATGATATTGCTGCGCCTTCATCCATTCGAAATCGAGCCGGCTCTGGAAGCCGCGGCGGTTGGCGAGGCCCGACAGCATGTCGATCGAGGCCATCACGGTGAGCCGGTCATTGGTGGCGACCAGCTCGCGCTCGCGCTGGCTGAGTTGGGCGGCCATTGCGTTGAAGGCGCTCGCCAGTGGCATGAATTCCGACGGCAGCCGGCTGCGCGAGACGCGGGCCGACCAGTCGCCTTCGCCGAATCGTTTGGCCATACCTGTCATGACCTCGATCGGATTGATGATGAGCTTCTCGGCCCCGATCAGCGCCCCGAGCAGCACGAACAGGCAGACGAGTCCGAGTTGCAGATAGGCGGTACGGATGTCGCGATTGATCGCGGCCGTCACCCTGTCCTCGTCGATGCTGACGATTAGACGCGATTGCGTCCCGGGAATACGTGCGAAACTGATGGTGCGCTTGGAGCTGTCGGTAGTAGTGAAGGAAATCGAGCCCGTATCGGAGTTGGAACTGAGAGCTTTGTAGGTGATGGCCGACAGCAGCGGGACGTTGTCGAGCGGCTGGCCGATCATGCTGGCCTGGTCCGGCGGTGCGGCCAGCACGACGCCGGTGCTGTCGATCAACAGCGCTGAAATGCCCGGCCGTCCGCCGAGGTTGGCCATGATCTTCGACAGCCAGTCGAGATTGATGCCGGCGACCGCCACGGAATCTTCTTCGGGATTAATCGCCGAGACCGGATAGGCCGCCATCATGATCGGCCGATTGCTGACCCTGCCAAACAGATAGTCGCTGAAAACGAAATCGCGGGTTTCCTGCGCTTTCCTGAAATACTCACGATCACTGATGCTAAGGCCGACCTGAATGTTCAGGGTGGAACATTGCACCACGCCTTCCTTGCTCACGAGCATAATGCTGCGGATCCAGGGCAGGTTGGCAGGCAGGCTAGCGCGCAGGATTTCGCAGCTCCGTCCGATGCCGCTGGAGGCGCGGATATAGGCGGCCGATTTCAGCATCGTCTCGACGGAGGAGATCACCTCGCGCTGAGTTTCCGCGCTGTGGTGGGTGATCCTGGCGTATTCTTCGGAAGCCATCGCGATCTGCTTAGCGCGCGTGTCTTCCAGCGAGCGGACGCGCTCGAGCATCAAGGGGGCCACCAGCATCACGGCCAGCATCGTAAGCCGCGCCCGGATTCCCAGCAGCTTCTTGAGTTTGACCCGTTTGCGGTTGAATGTGACGCCAGACATCCCTGCCCCCCACACCGCAAGGTAGAGCGAAGGGTTCAAAAAGCCTTTCCCGAACTTGGTAAAATTCGAGGAAATGCCGTAAAATCTGCGGGTCCAAATACGACATGAAGCGAGAGAGATGGCGACGCCGCTAACCAAGTCTTTACCAAACAGTCTGGCTCAAGTGGAGCAGGACATCGCGCGCGCGTGCAAGGAGGCGCGCCGCGAGCGCGCGTCGGTGACGCTGATCGCGGTGTCGAAGACGTTCGACGCCACAGCCATTTTGCCTGTCATCGATGCCGGACAGCGCGTGTTCGGCGAAAATCGCGTGCAGGAGGCCAAGGCGAAATGGCCGGCATTGGTCTCGGCCCATCCCGGGATCGCGCTGCACCTGATCGGGCCGCTGCAATCCAACAAGGCAAAGGAAGCGGTCGGGCTGTTCGACGCCATCCATTCGGTCGACCGTCCCAGCATCTGCGAAGCGCTGGCCAAGGAAATCCGTTCGCAGAACAAACGGCCGGAATTGTTCATTCAAGTGAACACCGGCGAAGAGCCGCAGAAGGCCGGCATCGCACCCGGCGAGGCCGACGCCTTCATCGCGAACTGCCGCGACAAATACGGTCTGGTCATTTCTGGCTTGATGTGCATCCCGCCGGTCAACGAGGCGCCGGCGCCGCATTTCGCATTGACGGCCAAGATCGCCGCGCGCAATGGGCTGAAGAATCTGTCGATGGGCATGAGCGCCGACTTTGCGGTTGCGATCCAGCTCGGCGCCACGCATGTGCGCGTCGGTTCGGCGATTTTCGGGGCGCGGTAGGAGCCACGCTGTCGTCCCTGCGAACGCAGGGACCCATACGCCGTGGCTTATCAGCAAGGGCGATGGGGTAGTTGCCTTCCGTACCAACGAGCGATGGTGGTTATGGGTCCCTGCGTTCGCAGGGACGACATCGAGTGCGGGTGAGGCCTACTCGAATCCCACCGACACTTTTCCGAGCGCGCCGAAATCGGCCGCGCAAAAATCACCTGATTGAATCGGCAGCGGCGGATGGCAGGTACCGGTGGTGACGATCCGTCCCGCCTTCAGCGTCACGCCAAGCTGGCGTAGTTCATTGGCGAGCCACGCTAGCGCGACCCGCGGATCGCCCAAGACATTCTTGCCGTGACCAATAAAATGCTGGCCGCGCATCGTAACGACCGGCCGCTCCTCGACGAGATCCATCGAACGCCAGTCGGCGGTTGCCGCAGGTCCCAGCACGAACAGATGCGCGCAGGCATTGTCAGCGATGAGCTGCGCTTCGCCGGCGCTAACGAAATCCTCGAACCGCGAATCCGGAATCTCGATGGCCGGATGCAGCGTGTCGACCGCGTCGAGGACCTGCTGCATCGTATAGGGCGTAGGGCGCGCGGGCAGATCCACGCGCATGCGAAAGGCGAATTCGGGTTCGGCGACGCGCATTTCATTGCCTGCCATCGAAGCCGTTCCACCGTCAGAGATTACGGTCTCGGCCAGGATGCGCCCGGCCATCGGGCCGTCGACGTTGATGTGCTTTTGTCCGGCCTCACTGGTGGCCGCGATCTTCCAGCCGAGCAAACTTTCGGGCGAATATTTTTCGATTCCTGCCTGGATCGCATAGGCCTCAATGCGGTCGCGCGGCCGCAGCGATTCGTCGAGGCCGGAAAATTTAGTGCCGGCGCGCCAGTGATCGTGCAGCGTCTTCGACGCGGCTGTTATCGCGTTTTTGTTGAGCATTGTTTTGATTCCCCATCAGCCGATCATGATCTTCGTCTGCGGGCCCATTCGCCGCAACAGCCGCAGCATGGCGGATTTCGTCATCGAAACGCACCCTGCCGTCGGCGAGAAATTGGGGCGCGCCAGATGCAGAAACACGGCGCTGCCGCGGCCGGCGATTCGCGGCGCGCTGTTGTGATCGATTTCGACAATGAAATCGTAGAGGTGGTCCTCTCGCATCAGCCGGTCACCGGCCTGATCCCGGACCAGGCGGATTGGCTGATTGTAACGGCGGTCACGCGGATCTTCGCACCAGGCGTCTTCGGACCGGATCGGCCGGACTGGCAGATAGGTCCGCGGCCTGGGATGGCGGTCGGCGCGCCACCACAGTTGCAGCGGACGGTATGTACCCCGCGGGGTGCCGCCGTCGCCCTCCCGTTTGTTGGCGAGGATCCCGCCGCGACCAAGTGCCACCGGCACGGTCCAGCCGTCCGCTGTCAGCCAGCCCCGGCGCGGATCGCCGGCAGCCCTCTGAACTCGAATTGCGGAAAGTGGCCGATCACGCGCGGTTGTCGGATAAGTGATTGAAATGGCGTTATTTTCCATGCCAATGCCTGAATTCAAGGGTTGCCTGCCCGGCCCATAATTGCCCCATTTGGCGCCATTACAGGACATTCATCCAAACGCGCCTCAAATTTGGGATAGACTGCGGTTCAGCTTGTGAAACTGTAACAATCTCTTACCTCAATGCGAATCAGTGCCTGAAGACCCGGCTTGCTTGCAAAGTTTGCCCGCGAATCAGGTTGTCCATCGACCAAGACCCGGCTTGAGACGCTTCCACTTGTGTCCGCCGCCTGCCCCAAGAGGATCGTATCCTATGCCCAATGCCCGCAAGATCCTGATCGTGGAAGACGACAACGATCTGCGCGACACGCTGGTCGAGCAACTATCGCTGCACGAGGAGTTCGAAGCTTCCGCGGTCGATACCGGCGCCAAGGGCGCCAGCGCCGCCAAGGCCAATTCACCAGATCTGGTGCTGATGGATGTCGGCTTGCCGGATACCGACGGAAGGGAAGTCGTGCGCAGCCTCCGCAAGGGCGGCTTCAAGGCGCCGATCATCATGCTGACCGGCCACGACACCGATTCCGACACGATCTTGGGGCTCGAATCGGGCGCAAATGATTACGTCGCAAAGCCGTTCCGGTTCGCCGTCCTGCTCGCCCGGATCAGGGCGCAGCTCCGCCAGCACGAGGCCAGCGAGGACGCGGTGTTTTCCGTCGGCCCCTACAGCTTCCGGCCCGGCTCCAAGATGTTGACCGCCGCCAATGCCAGGAAGGTGCGGTTGACCGAGAAGGAAACCGCGATCCTGCGCTTCCTGTATCGCGCCGGCCAGTTGCCGGTGTCGCGCGAGACGCTGCTGCAGGAAGTCTGGGGCTACAATTCGGGCGTTACCACGCACACGCTGGAAACCCACATCTACCGTCTCAGGCAGAAGATCGAGAAAGATGCGGCCAACCCGGAAATCCTGGTGACGGAAGCCGGTGGCTACAAGCTGGTGCCGTGATACGATTCGCAGCCACGATTCGTAATTTTCGCGCATCCCGGTCAACGGTCCATGTCGATCGAAGATGATGTAGCCCTGCTCGAGCGGGTCCCCACACTACGCCTGTTGGGAACGACGGCTCTACGCATGCTGGCGATCGGTTCGGAGCAGCGCGATTTCTCACCTGGCGACTATCTGTTCAATGCCGGCGACGAGGCGGATGCGGGCTATATCGTTCAGCGCGGTTCGATCCGCGTCGAGGACGGCGGCGCCGAAGTCGTTGCTGGTCCCGGCGCCCTGATCGGCGAATTGGCGCTGATCGTCGCGATGAAACGGCCGTCCAGCGCGGTCGCGCTTGATCATTCCTCGGTGATCCGGGTGGCGCGCAGCCTGTTTCAACGCGTGCTCGAAAGCGATCCTGCCGCGGCGCGCCGTCTGCGCGACGAGCTCGCGACCCGCACCAGCCAGCTCACCAGCGATATTTTGATAGCCGGCGCCAAGCTGAATATCTGAACTTATCTATCCGTCATCCCGTCTATCCGTCGTCGTCCCGGACAAGCGAGCGGAGCGAGCGCGATCCGGGACCCATACGCCGTGGCCTGTCTTTGGGCACAGTCGCTGACGGCTTTTGTTACCATAGGGTCCTGTGGTTATGGGTCCCTGCGTTCGCAGGGACGACGACAACGAAACTACACTTCCAGCGTTACCGTCACAGGCACGTGGTCGGACGGGCGCTGCCAGCCGCGGGCGTCGCGGGTGATGCTGAAATCGGTGACGCCGTCTTTGAGCGCGCGCGAGACCCAGATGTGATCGAGCCGCCGGCCTCGGTCGCCCACCGTCCAGTCGGCGGCGCGGTAGCTCCACCACGTATAGACCTTTTCCGAAAGCGGAATCCGCTCGCGCGCGACGTCGAACCATTCGCCATGGGCCTGTGCTGCGAGCAGCTTCTCGCATTCGATCGGCGTATGCGAAACGACCTTCAAAAGCTGTTTGTGCGACCACACGTCGTTCTCATGTGGTGCGACGTTGAGGTCGCCGACCAGGATATGCCGGTCGTCGCCGCGCGGATGCAGCGGCTCGCACGCCTTCATCTCGTCGAGAAATTTCAGCTTGTGATCGAATTTCGGATTGAGCACCGGATCGGGAATGTCGCCGCCGGCCGGAACATAAAAATTGTGCAGCACTACCGGCTTCGCTAGCTGCGCCTTCTCGCCGAACGCCACCGAGATGTGACGCGAATCGATCTTGTCGCAGAAGGTCCTGATATCGGTCGCGTCGAACGGAAGTTTCGAGACGATGGCGACGCCGTGGTAGCCCTTCTGCCCGTTCAGCGCGATATGCTCATAGCCGAGACGCTTGAAGCGCTTCAGCGGGAAAGCGTCGTCGATGCATTTGGTTTCCTGCAGGCACAGCACGTCCGGCCGCGCCGATTTGAGGAATTTGGCGACGATGTCGATGCGCAGGCGCACCGAATTGATATTCCACGTTGTCAGGGAAAAACGCATGAAGGCCGTGTATTACCACGGTTCCCGGCGCGGATTCCGTTCTCTCCACAGAAAGAATGGAAGAAAGCGCGCCGTTCAGTTCGCTGGAGTAAAATAGTTGGTGAAGTCGATCTTGAACAGGGCTGGGTCGACCTTCTTGGACGAGTCCAGATTGTAGACCGCAACCGTGGTGTCGTAACCCTGCGGGTCGGTCACGGTCCATTGCTTGAGCTGGCCGTCCTTGGTGCCGACCATCAGCATCAACCGGCTGGTGCCGATCAGGGCCTGCTTCTCCTCGATGGTGACGCTGATGTAGACGTCATCGGCCGTGACGCTGACGACATTGGTATCCTTCAGCAGATCGATCCGGTCTGACAGCAGGAAGCGCAGCGGTGTCTGCGACAGCGGATAGATGTCCTGGGTCGCAAGCTTCGTATCGCGCACGGCCAGCGACGAGCCATCGGCGATAATCGCGATCGGGCTCGGCTCCTCATATTCGAAACGCACCTTGCCCGGCTTCTGGATGTAGAAATCTCCCTTGGTCTTGCTGCCGTCGGGCCCGACCTGGACGAAATTTCCGACCAACGTTTGCAGCGAGGACAGATAGGAGCTCACCCGGGCAGCCTGTGCCTTCTGGTTGGCATCGAAGGTTGCAAAAACGTTGGCCGGGACGTTGCGGCGCGGGTCGGGAATCACCGGGTTCGGCGGCGCCTGAGTGGCGCCGGTGGTCGTCGGTCCCTTTTTTTCCTGCGCGCTCATCTGCACGTTGCCGTCGCGGGTCTTGGGCGCGGGCTTCGGAACCGGAACTGTCTGCGAGAGAGCCGGCGTCGCGAAGCCCGCGATGGAGGTGGCGATCAAAAGAGCCAGTCCTGAGCGCAGCCCGCGATGGGTGTTTTGTTGTGTCATCAGATATTTCGGATCTCTATTCGACGAGGTATCCCGCTGCAGGCCATTTTATCGTGCTTTCGAGCCTAGGAGGTATCGTTTTTCCGTGAAAATAGTTGCGCCGAATCCCGTTCGGCGCTGGCACCCTAGAACCCGCCTTCTTCCTCTTCGACCAGAATTTCGCGTTTACCGGCGTGATTCGCCTGTCCAACGATGCCTTCGAGTTCCATCCGCTCCATCAACGACGCGGCGCGGTTATAGCCGATTTGCAGCCGGCGTTGAATGTAGGATGTCGAGGCCTTGCGGTCGCGCTTGACGATCGCAACCGCCTGCGCGAACAGGTCGCCGCCACCATCGCCCCCCATACCGGTGGAATCGAACACCGCGCCGTCTTCTTCGCTCGGCTCTTCCGCGGTGACCGCTTCCAGATATTCCGGCTGGCCCTGCGTCTTGAGATGACGCACGACCTTCTCGACTTCCTCGTCGGAGGCGAACGGACCGTGCACGCGGCTGATGCGGCCGCCGCCGGCCATATAAAGCATGTCGCCCTGGCCGAGCAGTTGCTCGGCGCCCATCTCGCCGAGAATGGTGCGGCTGTCGATTTTCGAAGTGACCTGGAATGCGATGCGGGTCGGGAAGTTCGCCTTGATGGTGCCGGTGATGACGTCGACCGACGGACGCTGCGTGGCGAGGATCACGTGGAGACCCGCGGCGCGCGCCATCTGTGCCAGGCGCTGCACTGCGCCTTCGATGTCCTTGCCGGCGACCATCATCAGGTCGGCCATTTCGTCGACGATGATGACGATATAGGGCAGCGGTTCGAGGTCGAGCTTTTCTTCCTCGTAGATCGCCTTGCCGGTTTCCTTGTCGAAGCCGGTATGCACCGTGCGCGTCAGCTCCTCGCCCTTGCCCTTGGCTTCGACGAGGCGCTGGTTGTAGCCGTCGATGTTGCGCACACCGAGCTTGGACATCTTCTTGTAGCGCTCTTCCATCTCGCGCACGGCCCATTTCAGCGCGACCACCGCCTTCTTCGGATCGGTCACGACCGGCGTCAACAGATGCGGGATACCGTCATAGACGGAGAGTTCGAGCATCTTGGGATCGACCATGATCAGGCGGCACTGATCCGGCCGCAGGCGATAGACCAGGCTGAGGATCATGGTGTTGATGGCGACCGATTTGCCGGAGCCGGTGGTGCCGGCGATTAGCATGTGCGGGGTGCGCGCCAGATCGATGATGATGGATTCGCCGCCGATGTTTTTTCCGAGGCAGAGCGGCAACTTCACCGTCGACTCGTTGCTGTCCTTTGTGGTCAACAGCTCGCGCAGGTAAACCTTTTCGCGATGCGCATTCGGCAGCTCGATGCCGATGGCGTTGCGGCCGGCGACCACGGCGACGCGGGCGGAAAGCGCGCTCATCGAGCGGGCGATATCGTCGGCAAGGCCGATGACGCGCGAGGATTTGATGCCGGGCGCCGGTTCGAGTTCGTACAGCGTCACGACCGGGCCCGGATTGGCCTTGACGATCTCGCCGCGGACGCCGAAATCGCCGAGCACACCTTCCAGCGCGCGCGAATTGGCCTCCAGCTCCGCCTTGCTGAGCGGCTGCCGGTCAGACGCCTTGGGCGCCGTCAGCATCGAGACCGAAGGCAGTTCGAACTTCTCGGACTTGCGCGCCGGTGCGCGCGGCGCGGCCTTCTTGCGCGGAGCGCGGGCGGCCGGGACTTCCTCTTCTTCCTCTTCTTCCTCGTCCTCGAATTCATCTTCCTGCGGGCACGGTGCCGGTGCGGCGCGGCCGCTGAGGCTCGGTTCCTGGCGTTCGAACGAGGCCGTGCGAGGCGGCGGCGAACTCGACACAAGCGAGCGGTAGGCCGCGCTCAACAGCCATCCGAGCCGCGCCTTTGCGCTCATCAGGGCGTGGTACACCCATCCGAGCGACACCGAACTGCGATCCCCTTCTTCCACGAAGGGCGCGTCATCGTCCTCGATCGGCGTCAGCTCTTCATCCCGCGCGCGCGAGCCCCAGCCGCTGGCAAACAGAAAGGCCGCGCACATCGCCGCGAACAAAATGATGCCGAGCACCAGACGATAGGTGAAGCCGGCCGGACCGAATACCACGGCGGGCGCGCGCACCAGCGCGTCACCGACGACGCCGCCAAGGCCGGTCGGCAGCGCCCAACCTCCGCCATGCGGCCAGCAGCTTGCAAAACCTGCCGCGATCACCGTGCAGAGAATCCAGCATCCAAGGCGCAGCGCCTCGCGGTCGAAGGTGCGATGGGTCAGCATGCGCCAGCCCCACACCGCGACCGGGAGGATCAGCATGATCGCGCCGAGGCCGAGAATCTGCATCAAGAGATCGGCGCCGATCGCGCCGGGGTAGCCGAGAACGTTGCGGATCGGACGCGACGTCGCGTGGCTCAGGCTCGGGTCCTGCACCGACCACGTCATCAACGCCGCCGCCGCGACGCCGGACAGCGCGATTAAGCTCAAGCCGGCAAGCTCGCGCAGGCGTCGCGCCAGCGCGTCTCGAATCGAGACCGGCAGATGTCCGACCAGGGGAATAACACGTTCGATCGCTGGCATGCTCATGGGGCCCTGCGATTAATCCAGAATTTCGACCAGCCGGTGCAATGCCTCGGCCGTTGATTCACTGTCTGAAACCAGCGCGAGACGGATGTAGCCTGCGCCGGGATTGAAACCGTCGTTCTGCGGCCGCGACAGATAACTTCCGGGAATCACGCGGACGCCCGCATCCCGATAGAGTTTAATCGCCGCCGCCTCGTCGCCGCCGCGCCCGGATACGTCGAGCCAGACGCAGAAGCCGCCGGCGGGCCGCGCATAGCCGTAGCGGCTGCCGAGAATCTGGTCGGCGAGGTCGAATTTGATGCGGTAAAGCCTGCGGTTTTCTTCGACATGCGCCTCGTCGCTATAGGCAGCGACGGCGACGTGCTGCAGCGGCATCGGCACCTGGGGTGCTGCGACATTGCGCAATTCGTGAAAGGCCGCGAGAAACTTTCGGTCGCCGGCGGCAAAGCCGACGCGCATGCCGGGCAGGTTCGAGCGCTTCGACAGCGACTGGAATGCAACGACGTTGGTGAAGTCGGGCCCGGCACATTCGAGCGCGCTGCCCGGCGCGTGCCTGGTGTAGATTTCCGAATAGCACTCGTCGCTCAGGATCATGAAGCCATGGCGGTCGGCGAGTTTCTTCAGCCGCGTGAAGTAATCGCGCGAGGCGACGGCGCCTTGCGGGTTGGCCGGCGAGGCAATGAACATCGCCACGGTTCTGGCCAGCGTTGCTTCGTCGAGCGCATCGAGATCCGGCAAGAATCCGTTGGCGAGCGTGGTCGGCAGGTAGATCAGTTCGCAACCGGCAGCGCGGGCGCCCGCGCCGTAGGCCGGATAAAACGGGTTGGGCATCAGGATCGCGGGCTTGCCCTTGCGCGGGCCGACATAACGGGCGGCCGTGATCGCGGCAAAGAACAGCCCTTCGCGGCTGCCGTTCAGCACCAGGATTTCGCTCTCGGGATCGATCGGCCGGGGCAGGTCGAACCGGGTGGTCAGCCAGCTTGCAGCGGCGCGCCGGAACGGCTCGATACCCTTGGCGAGGGGATAGCGGCCGAACTCAGCAATGTGCCTCGCCAGGACCGGCCCGACAAAATCGGGGACCGGGTGCTGCGGCTCGCCTAATGACAGCGTAATCAATGGCTTGGCCGGTTGGTACGGCGCCAGCAACTCGGTGGTCCGCAAAAAAGGCGAACGCTCGGCCTGACCGGCAGATATGCTGCCGACGCCCTGCGCCACGCCGGAAGAGGCAGTCATTGCCATGTCTGAAACGCCAGCACTCTCAATAGGGGTCGGGGGACTTACCCGATGACCGGAAACACATCAAACCACCATAGATACGGCGAGGTTAAGACGCGATTAACCATCGGCCGACCCGTACAATTTGCGCGGTATTACCATATCTACGGTCGGCATTACCGCTGCTGAGGGCTGCCATGGCAACGACAGTCACAAGTAAGGGCCAAGTGACGATTCCAAAGCCCGTGCGCGAGCACCTCGGGATCGCTCCGGGAAGCCAGGTCGAGTTCCGGCGTGCCATCGACGGCAGCATCGTGATCGAGAAAGTCGAAGCGACGAGGGAACCCAGTCGCCTAGCCAAGCTGGTCGGCATAGCGGGACCCGGTCCCTCCACGGATGAAATCATGGCGATCACGCGCGGGGATTAGTCCGTGACGCTCGATCACGCCGGAAAGCGACGAACGTACCTAGTTCCGGCCCGGGTTCGGCAAATCCGTTTCAGAAAAAAGAAAGGGGCTCCAGCTTGCGCTGGAGCCCCTCAACGGTCAGGGCATTGCCGGGTATGTGCCCCGAACCGGAGTTATGGATGCGACCCTCGACGGATCGCACCCCGGGAGAACTACATGTTGTAAGCGCGCTCGGTGTGCTCGGTGACGTCGAGGCCTTCACGCTCGGTCTCGACGTTGACGCGCAGGCCGACGATGACGTCGACGACCTTGAAGAGGATCGCCGAACCGATGCCCGACCACACCAGCGTGGTGCAGACGCCCCAGAACTGGGAGGTCATCTGGGCGACGAAGTCGTAGTCCGCGATCTTGCCGGCGGCGTAATCCATGACGCCGGTACCGCCGAGGGCCGGATTCACCAGGATGCCGGTGCCGAGCGCGCCGACGATGCCGCCGACGCAGTGGACGCCAAACACGTCGAGCGAGTCGTCATAGCCGAGCGAGTTCTTCACCACGGTGCAGAAGAACAGGCAGACGACGCCGACCACGAGACCGAGCACAATCGCGCCCATCGGACCGGAATAGCCGGCCGCGGGGGTGACCGCCACGAGGCCAGCCACCGCGCCCGACAACGCGCCGAGCACCGAGGGATGGCCCTTGACGATCCATTCCGCGAACATCCAGGCCATCGCCGCCGCTGCGGTTGCAACGAAGGAGTTGGTCATGGCGAGCGCGGCGCCGCCGGAGGCTTCGAGGTTCGATCCGGCGTTGAAGCCGAACCAGCCGACCCAGAGCAGCGAAGCGCCGATCATGGTCATGGTCAGCGAGTGCGGAGCCATCAGCTCTTTGCCGTAACCGACGCGCTTGCCGATCAGGAGCGCACCGACGAGACCGGCAATACCGGCGTTGATGTGCACCACGGTGCCGCCGGCGAAGTCGATCGCGCCCTTCTTGAAGATCCAGCCGGCATCGGCATTGATCTCGTCGAGCTTGGCCTGAGCCGCGGTCTTCGCCGCACCGTCAGCCGCCGCGGCGAGCGCCTTGGCCGCGTCCGTGATCAGGTCCGGTCCGGGCCAGTACCAAACCATATGCGCGATCGGGAGGTAGATCAGCGTCACCCAGAGCGGGACGAACAAGGCCACCGCCGCGAACTTCATGCGTTCGGCGAAGGCGCCGACGATGAGGGCGGGGGTGATCGCCGCGAACGTCATCTGGAAGCAGATGTAGATGAGCTCGGTGATGTTGGCGTCGACACTGAAGGTCGCCGCTTTCGACTCGAGGGTCACGCCCATCAGGAAGGCCTTGGAGAAGCCGCCAATGAAGTCGGAACCGCCGGTGAAGGCGAGGCTGTAGCCGTAGAGCGCCCAGAGCAGAACGACGATGCAGACGGTGTAGAAGACCTGCATCAGCACCGAGAGCATGTTCTTGGAACGGACAAGACCGCCGTAGAACAGAGCGAGGCCGGGGATCGTCATCAACAGCACCAGCACTGTCGACGTTAACATCCAGGCATTGTCACCCTTGTTGACGGTTGGCTCGGCGTAAGCAGCGGTCGCGGCGAACAGGCCGACTGCGAGGGCCGCCAGTCCCGCGCCATAGGGACGTTTGAACGTCATTTGAGTTTACTCCTAAGTGGTAAGGTTTGAGCGCGAAATCAGAGGGCCGCGGCATCCGCCTCGCCGGTGCGGATGCGAACCGCATGGTCGAGGTTGATGACGAAGATCTTGCCGTCGCCGATCTGTCCGGTCTTGGCAGCGGATGTGATGGCGTCGATGGTCTTGTCGACCTGGTCGGAGGCGACAGCGACCTCGATCTTGATCTTGGGCAGGAAGCTCACCGCATATTCGGCGCCACGATAGATTTCCGTGTGGCCTTTCTGGCGGCCATAACCTTTGACTTCCGTCACCGTGAGGCCATGAACGCCAATGGCGGTCAGGGCGTCACGGACTTCTTCGAGCTTGAATGGCTTGATGATCGCCATAACAATTTTCATGGGTCTTGGTCCCCGCTTGGGCCCGGGTCAGGCGGACCGGGCGTTCTAGACTGAGGTTCACCACGCGGAGATGTTCACTACGCGGGCACAGCCAGGACCCATAGAATCAAATGCCGTGCCAGATCGTCGTCCTTCCCTAACAGATTATGAATGCGGCCCTTTTCGCCCTTTGCGGGAATTGCATTTTCCTGCGCCATTCCGTCGCGCCCAAAGCGTAGTCAGGCCTGCTCAAATCGTGAGCAGGTGCTGCCTAGCGACACAATCCTGCTTAGCGGCAGGGCAACGAAACGGTAATGGGGTGGGCGGCCTATTGCAGCGCTTCGCCGTGCTGCGAAATATCGAGGCCTTCCAGTTCCTGCTGCAGCGAGACCCGCAGCGGTGCGAACACGCCCACCAGCTTGAGCAGCACAAAGGTAACGCCGCCGGACCACACCAGGGTGGCGACGATCCCATAGAGCTGGATCACGACCTGTTGCGCATTGCCCTCGATCAGCCCCGCGGTGCCGCCGATCGCATTCACCGCAAACACGCCGGCGAGCAGTGTGCCGGTCAATCCACCGATGCCGTGGACGCCGAACACGTCGAGCGAATCGTCATACTTGAAGCGCTGTTTGAGCCAGGTGCAGGCCCAGAAGCAGAGCGTTCCCGCGACGACGCCGATGATGACGCCGTGCCACGGCGCAACAAAGCCGGAGGCCGGCGTGATGGTGCCGAGACCCGCGACGGCGCCTGATATCATGCCGAGCACCGACGGTTTGCGCCGCGTCGCCCATTCGATCGCCGCCCAGGTCAGTGCGCCGGCGCAGGCGGCCAGATGCGTCGCGGTGATCGCCATGACCGCACGCGAGTTCGCGGCCAGCGCCGATCCGCCATTGAAGCCGAACCAGCCGACCCACAACAATCCGGTGCCGATCACGGCAAGCGACAGGTCGAATGGCGCGAGGTTCTCGCTGCCATAGCCTTGACGCCGGCCGATCACCATTGCGGCAACCAGGCCGCCGACGCCGGCGGAAAGATGTACGACGAGGCCGCCGGCGAAATCCAGCACGCCCATGGTGGCAAGGAATCCGCCGCCCCATACCCAGTGCGCGAGCGGCACATAGACGAACATGAACCAGCCGACGGAGAACAGCAGGTAGGCTGAGAACCGCATCCGATCCGCCACCGCACCCGCCACCAGCGCCACCGTGATGATCGCAAACGTCATCTGGTACAGCATGAAAAGTGCTTCCGGAATCGTCTTTGCCGCCGGGTTGACGCTATCCATCGTCATGCCGATCAGAAACCAGCGATCGAGCGTGCCTATCCAGGCGCCGTCGCCGACGAAGGCCAGCGAGTAGCCGAACGCCACCCAGAGAATCGAGATGATCGCCACGGCAGCGAGGCTCTGCGCCATTGTCGCCAGCACGTTCTTCTTGCGCACCATGCCGGAGTAGAACAGCGCCAGGCCCGGTATCGTCATCATCAGGACCAGCGCGGTGGCGACGATCATCCATGCGGTGTCGGCGGCATTGATGGTGGACGTCTCGGCCGCCGCCGGCGTCGCGAACGAGAAGCTCGCCGCAACAGTGATGAGCGCAGCTTTCCGCGCTGCACGATAAGATGGTGCCCCCATGGAATCCCCCGGCCTGCTGTCGTTTCTTGGCTTCGCGCGTTCAGCGTCGTTGCCGCCGCGCCTTGAATTCAATGATGTCTCAGAGCGCGTCGCTATCGGTCTCGCCGGTGCGGATTCGTAAGGCGTGATCGATCGGCGTAACGAAGATCTTGCCGTCACCGATCTGCCCGGTACGCGCGTTCGCGGTAATGACCTCGACCGCCTTGTCGGCAACGTCGGAGGCGACCGCGATTTCGATTCGGAGCTTGGGCAGGAAGTTCACGACATACTCGGCGCCGCGGTAGATTTCGGTGTGGCCCTTCTGGCGGCCGTAGCCCTTGACCTCGGTCACCGTCATGCCGTGGACGCCGATGGCCGTCAGCGCCTGGCGCACCTCGTCAAGCTTGAAAGGTTTGATGATCGCGACGACGAGTTTCATGATCAGCCTTCATTTCCCTGGGTATTTTTTGAGCACGCGGCAGGCAGGCCGCCCAGCGGCTCGCTGCCGATGCAAATCTGGCATCTTTCTGGGCAAATGGCACAAAAAAGTTGCAGGTAGAAGGGGAAAACATTTCGGCTTGGTGACATCGATCACTGTACAGGCGCCGGTATCGTCCGCCAAAATGCGGTTTCACCCTCCAGCCGCCCCCCGGCTCCCCTCCACGGCTCAAAGAGAATAAAATGTCGAACCGATCGTGGTTTTATGCATCCAACGGCCAGCAACAGGGCCCTCATCCGGAGGCCCAGCTTCGCGACCTCATCACCCGTGGCATGGTCGGGACGGATACGCTGGTCTGGACCGAAGGAATGTCCGGATGGCAGCGGGCCGGTGACATTCCCGGCCTGGTCCCCGGCGGATCAGGCCCGCCCTCCTTCGCGCAGCCCGGTGGTCCACCCCCGGTTGCAGCCGGAGGTTACGGCGGCGGAGCGCTGTCGATTGACGTCGGCCTTTGGCCTCTGCTTGGGTGGGCCCTCCTATTCATCATCGGCATGCTGCTGGTGATCCCGGCTCCTTGGGTCGCAACCTATTTCTATCGCTGGATCGTCTCCCGGCTTTACGTGCCGGGCCGGCCGAACTTCGCCTTCAACGGCCAGCCCCTCGACATCTGGTACGTCTTCATTGCGATCGGCATTTTAACCTATGTGGGCTCGGCCGACCTCTACTACCTTCAATATCTCTCGATTCCGATTCAGGCCGTGCTGTCCTGGATGGTGATTCGTTGGGTCGCTGCGAATCTGAGCTCCAACGGCCAGCCGCTTCCGATTGCCTTCAACGGCAGCGCGCTCGGCTATGTCGGCTGGCAAGTGCTGCTGTATCTGTCCTTCATCACCATTGTCGGCTGGGCGTGGGTGGTCACGGCCTGGATGCGCTGGATCTGCCGCAACATCGACGGCACGCATCGCGAAGTCATCTTCACCGCGTCCGGACTGGAAGTGTTGTGGCGAACCCTCGTGTTCGTGATCGCCTGCATCTTCATCATTCCCATTCCCTGGATGCTGCGCTGGTACGCGCAATGGTACGCGTCGCAGTTCGCGCTGGCCGAGCGCGGCACGTTGGCAAACGCTTAGGGCCTGGACGTCGACGCGCTCCTTCTCCCTGTATAAGTGGGAGAGGGAGGCACGTTACTTGCGCTGGCGCACCGAGCCTTCCTGGGCCACCGACGCCACCAGCGTGCCATCGGGCTTGAAGATCAGGCCGCGGGTCAAGCCGCGGCCGTCCTGCGCGCTCGGCGAGTCCTGCGCGTAAAGCAGCCATTCGTCGGCGCGGAACGGCCGGTGAAACCACATCGCGTGATCGAGGCTTGCCGGCATCATCCGCTTGTCGAACAGGGTGCGGCCGTAGCGCGCCATCACGGCGTCCAGCAGCGAGAAATCCGACGCGTAGGCCAGCGCGCACAGGTGCAGCGCGGGATCATCGGGCAGCTTGGCCGCGGTGCGAATCCAGACATGGATCCGCCCGTCGTCGATCTTCTGGCCGAAATAGCGGCCAAGCTCGACCGGGCGCAGTTCGATCGGCCGGTCGGATTCGTAATAGCGGCGGATGAATTCCGGCATCTCCTTGAACATCGGCTGTTTCGACACTTCTTCCGCCGTGAGTTTTTCCGGCGGCGGCACATCCGGCATCTTGTCCTGGTGGTTGAAGGCGCCTTCCTCTTCCGCATGGAATGACACCATGATCGAGAAGATGGCGTTGCCATGCTGGATCGCGGTGACGCGACGGGTCGAATAGCTCTTGCCGTCGCGCAGGCGTTCGACTTGGTAGATGATCGGGATCTGCGGATCGCCGGGCAGGATGAAATAGCAATGGATCGAATGCGGCAGGCGGCCCTCGACGGTGCGGCATGCCGCGACCATCGCCTGCCCAATCACCTGGCCCCCGAACACCCGCTGCCAGCTCGTCTTCGGGCTGCTGCCTCGGAACAGGTTCACCTCGAGCTGTTCGAGATCGAGGATGGAAATCAGGTCAATCAGTCCTTTGGACATGGCGGTGCTTTCAGTTGAATTCCTGCGTCATTCCGGGATGGTCCGAAGGACCAGACCCGGAATCTCGAGATTCTCAGGGGCGCAAGGAGCGCCCCATAGTTCGATACTGCGTATCGCCCCGGAATGACTTAGCCTTGTTTTACGAACCTGTTTTGCCCAGCTATTATCAGGTAGCAAGTGTCGTCTGGGGCGTAACCGGGTAAGGAATTGCATGCCGGCACAGCGAAGCATTGTCATCTGCGGCGGCGCATTTGCCGGGCTGGCGCTGGCGCTGGCGTTCCGCCAGGGGCTGGGCGCGGATATTCCCGTGGTCGTGGCCGATCCGGCCTTGGCGGTGCGGCCGAGCCCCGATCCGCGGGCGACCGCGATTGTCGCGGCCTGCCGGCGGCTATTCGAGGCGCTCGGCGTCTGGGACCAGGTATCGGACTCCCAGCCGATCCTCGACATGGTCGTCACCGATTCCAGATTGGAGGATGCCACCCGCCCGGTGTTCCTGACCTTCGCGGGGGAAGTCGTGCCCGGCGAGCCCTTCGCCCACATGGTCGAAAACCGCCGCCTGATCGATGCGCTGGTTGCGCGTGCCGAGGCCGAAGGCATCGATCTCCGTGCAACGGCAGTCTCGACCTACGACTCGCGTGCCGATGGCGTCACGGTGACGCTCGCCGATGGCCAGATCATCGAAGCAAGCCTGCTGATTGCCGCAGACGGCGCGCGCTCGAAATTGCGCGAGCGCGCCGGCATTTTCACCCACGGCTGGGATTACGATCAATCCGGCATCGTCGTCACCGTCGGCCATGAGCGCGATCATCATGGCCGCGCCGAAGAGCATTTTCTCCCCGCAGGCCCGTTCGCGATCCTGCCGCTGACCGGCAACCGCTCTTCGCTGGTGTGGACCGAGAGCCGCACCGAGGCCGCACGCATCACTGCGCTTGGCGAAGCCGAATTCCACGATGAACTCGAGAAGCGCTTCGGGCTGCACCTCGGCGAGATCAAGGCGCTCGACAAGCCGCGCGCGTTTCCGCTCGGCTATTTCGTCGCGCGCTCATTCATCGCCGAGCGGCTGGCGCTGGTCGGCGACGCCGCGCATGTCATTCATCCGATCGCGGGGCAGGGCCTCAACATGGGCCTGAGGGATGTCGCGGCGCTGGCCGAAGTCGTAGTCGACGCGGCCCGGCTCGGAATCGATCCCGGGCAGGCCGATGTGCTCGACCGCTATCAACGCTGGCGGCGCTTCGACACCATGGCGATGGGGGTCGCCACCAATTCGCTGAACTTCCTGTTCTCAAATGAATCGACGCTGCTGCGTACCGTGCGCGACATCGGGCTTGGCCTCGTCGATCGCGCGCCGCCGCTGAAGAGCCTGTTCATCCGCCAGGCCGCGGGATTATCAGGCGAAGTGCCGCGGCTGTTGAAGGGCGAGGCGTTGTAGCGGCTCTCTTATCGTAGCCCGGATGCAGCGAAGCGAAATCCGGGAACGGTCTCGCAAGTCGGACGAACCCGGATTGCGCTTCGCTGCATCCGGGCTACGCGACTTCCCTCACTCGATCTTCCGTGCCTCTTCCGGCAGCATGATAGGGATGCCGTCGCGGATCGGATAGGCGAGCTTGGCGGAGCGCGAGATCAGTTCCTGCCGGGTCGAATCGAATTCGAGCGGGCCCTTGGTCACCGGACAGACCAGGATCTCAAGCAGCTTCGGATCAACGGTGCTGTCGAGGCGTTCAGGCGGGGTATTCATGGCTGGTCTCCGGCTTAAAGCAGTCCCATTAGCACAGTCGGTTGGACGCTGTCATGACGTGGCCATCCGCACCAGTTCGTCGAGCACGGCCTGTTGCCGCGCCTTCGGCAAGGGCTGGTCCGAGAGTGCGAAGCCGAGAAATGCCCAATAGAGGATTTGGGCGCGGGCGCGGGCCAGTTCCGGCGGCAATCCCGCCTGCGCCAGCAGGCCCTCCACATAGGTCAGCCGGCGGCGGTCGATGGCTCGAACGGCAGCGCGGGCACGGGGATCGACGCTCGCCCAGGTACGGACCGCTTGCTCCAGCGCCAGCCGCTCGCTGAACACCCGGCGCAACAGCACCGCAAGCGGGTTTTCGTCTTTCGAAGCCGCCTCGACATTGGCGATGATCTGCTCGGCGGCCACTTCGTGCCAGCGCGCGAGAATCGCGGCATGGAACGCACCGATATCGGCGAAATGCCAGTAGAAGCTGCCGCGCGACACCCCCATCGCCTTGGCCAAAGGCTCGGCCTTCAGCGCGATGAAGCCGCGGCTCACGAGTGTCCTCAGGCCCTGATCGAGCCAGTCCTTCGCCGATAGTTGATCGTTCATGCCGGTTCGCAATGTCCCACCATACACTACTGTATTGACAGACGCCAGGATGCGGCGCATAACCATACAGTACTGTATGGAGTCGTTTCGATGCGCGATCTCATTCTGCAATGCGCTGGCATCGCCGGAATAGCGGTGGCCCTGATTCACGGCGTGCTCGGCGAAACCAAGGTTTTCGCCAAAGCGACCATCCAGCCGGAAAGCCTGCGGACCCTGATCCGCCTGGTGTGGCAGGCGGGCACGGTGGCCTGGATCGGCGGCGGCGTGCTGCTGATTGCCGCGCCTTCGTTCGGATCGGAGAGCGCACGGCACTGGATCGTTGTGACGATCGTCGCGGTCTACGCCTTTGCGGCGGCCGCCAATGCCTGGTGGTCGCGCGGCCGCGGCTTCGGCTGCAAAGCGCTCGGCGCGGTCGTCGTGCTCGCGATGGCGGGGTATTGAAGCGCTACTGCAGCCCGGTGTCGCCGCTGGTGCCCTTCTTGGCGAGGTCCATTTCGGTCACTGCGATCAGGATCTCCGCGCGGGTTTTCAGGTCGGGCGCCTCCAGCATCGCTTGCTTCTCCGCAGGACCATAGGGCGACATCATCGCCAGCGCGTTGACCAGCGCCTCGTTCGGCGCGCTCTCGATGCCCTCCCAATCCACCTTCAGATTGTTGGCGTTGAGAAAGTCGGTCAGAACGTCGAGCAAGGCCGCGCGGTCCACATCCTCTTCGCCCTTGCGTGCGACGAAGTCATCGGCATAGGGAAAGAAATCCACCTTGCATTGCCGGTACGCAGTCAGCGTAGTGATTTCCTCGACCACCTTGAAGCGGGCGACGCCGGTCAGTTCGAGGATGTAGCGACCGTCCCCGGATTCGGCGAGCTGCGTGATGCGGCCGACGCAGCCGACCCGGAACAGCTCGGGCCTTGCCTCGTCCCTGCTGTGGGAAATATCCGGCTGGATCATCCCGATCAGCCGATGGCCGTCGCGCAGCGCGTCGTCCACCATCGCCAGATAGCGCGGCTCGAAAATATTGAGCGGCATCTGGCCACGCGGCAGCAGCAGAGCGCCCGGCAACGGAAACACCGGAATAATTTCGGGAAGCTCGCCGGGTCCGCGGTATTCGGCATTGATCGGCATCTGCAGTCCCGGTCAGCTCGTTGGGTTGGTGCGTGTTCTCTTCACAAAACCATGTCCCACTGGTGTGGAATACGCCCTATGAGAAAAGAATCGTCGACAGCCGCTTTCGTCCCTCGACGGTCGCTTCGTCGGCGCCGCCCCACGCCTCGAAGAACTGCACCAGCTGCTTGCGCGCGCCGTCATCATTCCATTTTCGATCGCGCTTGACGATTTCCAGCAACTGGTTGGTTGCCTCCGAGCGCTTGCCGAGCGCGTTGAGCGCGGTCGCCAGGTCGAATCGCGCCTGATGATCGAGCGGGTTTGCAGCGACCTTTTGTTCCAGCTCGGCAACCGGACCGACCGCCTGGGCCTGCTCGGCAAGGTCGATCGAAGCCTGCACCGCCTTGACGGCGGCGTCGTTGCGCTTCGATTCCGGCACCATCGCTAACGTCTGCTTGGCCTGTTCGACGGCACCCGTCGTCACATAGCATTTCGCCAGCCCCGCCAGGGCCGCGATATTGGTGGCGTCGAAACCCAGTATCTCGGCATAGATCTGGGCTGCCGCGGCAGGATCGCCTTCCGCCAGCACGGCCTCGGCCTCCTGCAGGATTTCCGCGATATTAGGCTCGCCCGGCGCCGTCATGCCCTTGGTGAGTTTTTCGATGAATGCGTTGACCTGGCTCTCCGGCACCGCGCCCATGAATCCGTCGGCGGGTTGGCCATTGACGAAGGCGATCACGGCCGGGATCGACTGAATGCCCATCTGGCCGGGAATCGCCGGATGTTGGTCGATGTTCATCTTGACCAGTTTGACCTTGCCCTTGGCCGCGCGGACCGCCTTCTCGAGCACCGGCGTGAGCTGGCGGCAGGGGCCGCACCACTCCGCCCAGAAGTCGATCAGCACCGGCTGGCGCTTCGATTCCTCGATGACATCCTTCACGAAGGTCTGGGTGGTCGTCTCCTTGATCAGATCGGGTGCTGCCTGCGGTGCCGGGCCGCCGCCCTGCTCAACTATCGTCACGGTGTCCTCGCCTGATGTCTTGCGAATGCTTTTCGGGAACAGGCCAGTTCTAGCACGTCCCGGAACCAAGTTCTCATGCGCTAGATGGCGGCTTGGCTACAAAATTCAATTGGCCCCGGGGGGCGGCGCCGGCCTGTTCGGATATCAGGCGGGCGCGCGCCATGTCGTCCGGATACCAGGCCACGCTTATCGGTCACGCCGTGACCGACGGTAACCGGGCCTTCGCCGAATGGGACGACCTTGGATCGCGATTCGGGCTTGCGCGACGAGAGGATCGGAACCCTGCAATGCATATTCGCGGCCCGGCTGTAATCGATCCGCGGCGTGCCGGCCGCATAGCCCGGGTTCCGAATACGCCCTCTGACGCCAATCTACCTCGTTTGGGCGTTGTTTCGGGCTGATTCGAGCCTATTTGCTAATGAAATCGGACCGCTCGGATGTCATCAGATTGCGCGCGGGACTGTTGCATTCGCGGTCCGCATTTGGCATAGGTCTGCCGTTGACGGCGAGCGATCGCCGCCATCTCGGATGCGGGTGTAGCTCAGTGGTAGAGCACGACCTTGCCAAGGTCGGGGTCGAGGGTTCGAGCCCCTTCGCCCGCTCCAGATTTTCTTCTATGGCAAAGCACTAGATCCAACGACAGGCCGCCGTTTTGGCGGCCTTGTTGTTATTTGGTCCCCCGATGTGATCCAGCTCTCTTTTCATTCGAGGGGAGCGTGCAATGCTCTGAGACCAGAGATTGTAGTGTCGTCTCATCACCCGGCGGGGCAATTTCATGGGCCGAAACATTGTTTTGCTGTCCGACGGCACCGGCAATTCCGCGGCCAAGGTCTGGCGCACGAACGTCTGGCGCACCTTTGAGGCGCTGGATCTTTCCGGAAACGATCAGGTCGCCTTCTACGACGACGGCGTCGGCACTTCGACATTCAAGCCGTGGGCGATACTTGGGGGCGCATTCGGCTTTGGCCTGAAACGAAACGTCGTCGACATCTATAAATTTGCGTGCCGCAACTACAGGGACGAAAGCGACAACCTCTATGGCTTCGGATTCAGCCGCGGCGCATTCACGATCCGCGTCGTCATCGGTCTGATTCTCAATCAAGGCCTTGTGTCCGCCGACAATGAAAGCGAACTCGACAGGAAAGCCATCGCGGCCTACCGGAAATACCGCAGCGAGCGCTACCATACCGTGTGGCCCTGGCATCCCGAGGACTGGTACCGGGCCATTCGCAACTTCCTCTTCCCGATCGAGTACGACAAGCGCGACAATCGCAAGGTCAAGTACATCCGCTTCGTGGGTGTGTGGGATACGGTCGCCGCCTATGGCCTGCCGATGGCTGAGATGACGCGAGGCGTCAGCCGGTGGATCGTTCCGCTCGAACTTCCCAATCACGCGCTGAATCGTAAATGCGTCCTGCGCGCATGCCAGGCGCTTTCGCTCGACGAAGCACGAACCACGTTTCATCCCGAGTTGTGGGATGAAAAAATCGTTCCGCCATCGGACTTCGATCCAAACCGGAAGCGCCACATCGCTGATGAGCAAATCAGCCAGGTCTGGTTCGCCGGCGTGCATTCCAATGTAGGCGGCGGCTATCCGGATGATGCGCTGGCCTACATTCCGTTGATCTGGATGCTCAACGAAGCGCAGCGCTGCGGTCTGAAATTCAAGTCCGATACCGGCGATCCACCCGCCGATCCCGATGCGTTCAAGAATGCCATTTCGAGAGCGGACAAGGACGGACGAATATACAATCCGCGCGCGGGCCTCGGCGCCTATTACCGTTACGGTCCACGAAAGCTCGTTCAGCTTTGCAATTACCGATACGCGAAAAAGGAAGACGACGAAGTCACGGTCGAACGTCCGAAGATCCACGAGAGCGTGTTCAGGCGAATCAGGAGCCATGCGCATGCCTACGCGCCCATCGGCCTGCCTGCCGTCTACGACGTCGTGAAGGCCGACGGTGAGATCGTCACGCCGGATCAGTATGAGTTCGAGACCAGCGATGCGGCCAAGAAGCGCGCGGACGCACAGGAGCATGTCTGGAACGAAATCTGGAAACGACGCGTGGTCTATTTCGCTACCGCCGGCGCCACCGCCTGGCTGCTGGCGTTTCCGTTGATCAGCGGCGCCACACGCTCCGACGAATTCACGAGCCCGATCCGATGGGTCTCGGACATCATTCGCTTCGTCGGGGCGTTTCTGCCGGACTTCGCGTCTACGTGGGTCGACGGCTATGCCCGCGCGCCGTTTTCCTTCCTGCTGCTTGCCGGCCTGGTCGCGTTCCTCAACCTGTGGGGAATGCGAATAGCAGCGCGCATCGACGACCGCATGGGGGCGATCTGGCGAAAAACTCCTTCTGCGCCGTCGGGCTTGCCTAAGAATTTCGTCTACCGGCTTCGTAGCAACAAATTTTACATTGCACTGCATGAGGGGATAAAGCGCAGATGGGCGCCTGCATTCTTTGCCCTGCTGTTCGTCTATCTCGGGTTGGCCCTGGTCAATCGCCTGCTTTACAACGTCCAGGATGTTGCCGGTTTTACCTGCACGCCGAGCGCGGAAACGAAACGCCTTGCCAAGGACGAAACGGTTGCGCAGCCCGTCGAATTCAAGACGTCGGACCTCTGCAAGCCGACCGGCATTCGTCTCGATGGCGGCCGAGCCAGATACATGGTGAAGGTGGAGCCGGTGCCATCGGAGCCATGGTCCGATGCCGCTATCAAAGTCCCGTTCGGCGGCTTCTCACCCACTGAGCAGCCGAGCTGGAATCAGCGAATCCTGCTCGGCCTCGGAGTGCCGCTGCGCCGCGAATTGACCAAGGACTGGTTCCGGATCGTTCTGCGCTATGGCGACGTCGGTGGGGAAGAGACTTTTCTCGATCCTGATCCTACCGATTCCGTGATCGAAACCACCATCAAGCCAACCCGCGAAGGCGAACTGTTCATCTTCGTCAACGACGCCGTACTCGGCATTCCCGGACTCTATGATCTCTTTTATCGAAACAACAAAGGCGCGGCGAAACTGACGGTGAAGCGGCGATAGGCCGGTCAGGCTCCGAGCGTGCGGAGCTTCAAAGCGAATGTGCGGGATCGCACCAGGCTAAACACATCAAGTCTCCGCCCACCACTTCCCGCACCACTGCGGAGCCGATCGAGCCTGTCCCACCGAGCACGAACACGAACACGATCTGTCCCTCCTGTGGAAGCCTGCCCACCTCGGCGAGCTTTCGCTCTTGCGCAATATTGCGATGCAACGGGCGCAACTGCAAACGCGCATCGAACGCAGCCAGTTATCAATCCGTCTCACAATTTGCTTTGACCTCGCGGAGCGGCGCAGCCTGCGCTTCTTTGCCCCACCGTATGTGCTACCATTTTTTAGTCTGTTCCATTTCACCAGACCAAGTTCGTCTCTCGAACGTTTCAAAATAATAACAGGCGCAGCCGCCAGGCTGCATAGGGAGTGACGCGATGAAATCGGCTTTCAATCGATCTATTCTTGCGCTCGCAGCCGTCCTCGTTGTCGCGGGGGCCAGCCAGGCCGACGCGCAGCAGAAGGCCTTGAAGAAATACGAGTCCGGCTCCAAGGATTTCTGGACCAACCCGCCGCCGGACTGGTTCCTCGGCGACGAGACCGAAGAACAAAAGGGCCTCGCTCCGCCATCCGGGCCGCCGACCGGCGCCTCGGAAGCGGAACTGGCGGCATTGATGAAAAAGATCAAGCTGCCGGACGGCTTCAAGATCGAAGTCTATGCATCCAATGTACTGTCCGCGCGGCAGATGGCCTGGGGCGACAAGGGCACGCTGTTTGTCGGCTCGTTCGACCTCGGCAATGTCTATGCGATCAAGGACAATGGCGGCAAGAAGGAGGTCAAGACCATCCTCAAGGGCCTCAAGATGCCGACCGGCCTCGCCTTTCTCGATGGCGCGCTCTACGTCATCGCGGTCGACAAGCTGATCAAATACGAAAACGCCGAAGCCAATCTCGATAATCTCGGCGCTGGCAAGGTCGTGTATGACGACATGCCGTCTTACATCGCGCACGGCTGGAAATACATCACGGTCGACAAGGATGGCTGGTTCTACCTGCCGTTCGGACCCCCCTTCAACATCGGCATCCCCCCGACCAGCGTTTCGCAGGTCCGCCGCGTCGATCCCAAGACCGGCAATGCCGAGATCTGGGCGCTCGGCGTCCGTAACAGCGTCGGCGGTGACATCGATCCGCGCTCGGGGCGATACTGGTTCACGGAAAACGCCCGCGACTGGATCAGCGACGACATGCCTAGCGACAAGCTCAACATGATCTCCAGGATCGGCGAGCATTTTGGCTATCCCTATTGCCATCAGGGCGATATGCCGGACCCGAAATTCGCCATGGGTCACAAATGCTCTGAATTCACGCCGCCCGTCGTTAATCTGGGCGCGCACGTGGCGCCGCTGGGTATGAAGTTCTATACCGGCAATCAATTCCCGCCTGAGTACAAGAACAACATCCTGATTGCTGAGCACGGCTCCTGGAATCGGCATAAGTACCAGGGCGCCCGGATCAAGCGCGTCATCGTCGATGCAGACGGAAAGAACGCCAAGCAGGAAATCTTCGCCTCCGGCTGGCTCGAAGGCGACCAGGGCTATCTCGGCCGTCCGAACGATATCATTCTGGACAAGGACGGTTCGATCCTCGTGGCCGACGACTGGGCAGGAGCGATCTATCGCATCAGCTACAGCAAGAAGTAGAGCGTGAATTGGCAGAGGCTGCGGTTGCTCGGGAACGGGCGCCGCGGCCTTTGTCGTTTGTGCCGCAGCGGAGAGTAATTGAAATGCGAAGTGCAATGGTTGGCGCGCTGCTGGCTTTGACGATTTGCGGACCATCCGTGCACGCCGCCGATATTGCCGCCGGCAAGGAAAAGGCCGAGCTGTGCGTCGGGTGCCACGGCGAAGGCGGCATTTCGCAGATCGAGAACATTCCCTCGCTGGCGGCTCAGCCCGATCAGTTCATTCAGTGGCAGCTCGTGTTTTTTCGCGCCGGGACCCGCAAGAACGAGCAGATGCAGCCGATCGTCGAGCAGCTCAATAACGAGGACATCCGCAACCTCGGCGCATATTTCGCTTCGCTTGAACCGCCGAAAGCGCCCAAGCCCGATGACAATCCCGAGCTGTCGAAAAAGGGCGCGCAAGCTGCCGCCGGGCGACGCTGTGCTTCATGCCACACCGACAGCTACGCCGGCACCAAGGGGGTTGCCCGCATCGCTGGCCAGCGCGAGGAATACCTCGTCAAGGCGCTGCGCGAGTACAAATCGGGTATGCGATCCGGCGGCGCCATGGCCGCGATGGCGGATGTCGCCTATCCCCTCAGCGACGAAGAGATCGAAGCGCTCGCGCATTATCTGGCGTATCTCTCTAGTGGTTAGTCGTCCCTGCGAACGCAGGGACCCATACACCGTGAAAGCGCAATTTAAGGAAGTGCCCGTCGTTCGATTTCGTTCAGCAACCACGGCCGGTGGTTATGGGTCGCTGCGTTCGCAGGGACGACGGAGAGCACTTTAGCTGACTACGCGGCGCGCTGCTTCTCATAGGCCTTGAGGTGCGTGTAGGCGATGCGCAGTTTTGGCACCGGGATCTTGGCGGCGTCGGCGCGCGCGACGAGATCGCCGATCACATGGTCGGCCTCGACCGGCAGGCCAGCCTTGATGTCGCGGAACATCGAGGCGGTCATCGGCGAGCCCTCGGTCGTCAACAAGCCGCTGGTGCGCTGGAAGAACGGGCCGGTCGGCTCGTAACCCGACGCCTTTGCAATCGCGCTGCATTCATCGAGCATGCCGAGCAGAAAATCCTTGCCGCCAGGCACCGCCAGGATGTTGCCGACCGAGGTGCGCATCAGGCAGGTCGATGCCGCCAGCGAGGCGAGGAAAACCCACTTCTCCCACATATCCCGCATGATGTGTTCGCTGGCCGCGGCGCCGAACTTGCCACCCTCGAACACTTTTGCGATCGCGCGCACACGCTCCGATAGGGAGCCGTCGCGTTCGCCGAAATTAAGCGACTGCATCGGCGCAAGATGAACCACCTCGCGGGCGTCATTGAGCGTCACCGCGATCGCGCAGAGGCCGCCGAGCACGCGGTCGGCTCCGAACTTCTCGTCGAGCACGTTGAGGTGCAGCATGCCGTTGAGCAGCGGGATGATCGCCGTTTTGGGCCCGACCGCGGGGGCAAAGGATTTGATCGCATCTTCCAGGTCGAACGCCTTGCAGCTCAACAGCACGACGTCGAATGTCTCGGAGAGCTTGTCGGCCTGCACCGTCGGCGGGCTCTTGAGCGTCACGTCTCCGGCGGGACTCCTGATGACGAGACCAGTGTTTGCGAGTTCGGAAGCGCGCTTCGGCCGGACCAGGAACGTCACATCGTTTCCAGCCTGAAGCAGCCTGCCGCCGAAATAGCCGCCGATGGCGCCGGCGCCAACCACGAGAATACGCATGGATTAACTTCCCTTGTTGTTGGTCTTGGAATGGGCGAATGGCGAGTAGGAATGGCGAATAGGGACTTCGCGTATCAATCCTGCCACTCGCTATTCGCTATTCACCATTCGCTTCTTTACCACTTCTCGCCAAACAATCGAACCCGGGCGGCTATTTCCCTGCGATCATTTCCTCGACTTCGCGCAGTTGCTCCTTGCCGAAAAACATCTCCCTGCCGACGAAGAAGGTCGGCGAACCGAACGCGCCGCGCTCGACGGCGGATTGCGTGTTCTTGATCAGTCTGGCCTTTACATCGGCGTCCTGCGAGCGCGCCAGCAGCCTGGCGGCGTCGAGGCCGGACGCGGCCAGCGCCTTGGCCGCGACTTCGGGGTCATCCATTTTCTTCGGCTCCACCCACATGTGATGGAACGCGGCCTCGACATATTTCTCGAACACGCCTTCGAACTGGGCCGCCACCGCCGCGCGCATCAGGTTCAGCGTGTTGACCGGGAAGAACGGGTTCCAGACATAGGGCTTGACCCCAAAGCGTTTCAGGAAGCGCTCGGTCTCCAGCGCGTAGAATTCGCGCTTGTTCTTGATGCCGGCGAGCGTTTCCGCAGGCGACTTGTTGTTGGTGGCCTTGAAGATGCCGCCGAGCAGGATCGGCACATATTCGAACTTCACGCCGGTGCGCTTTTCGATCGCCGGAATCGCTTCGTGGCTGAGGAAAGCATTGGGGCTGCCGAAATCGAACAGGAATTGCGGATTTGTGCTCACGGCAGGCTCCCTGATGTTTTGGCGCATTGTGGCGCAAGGCAGGCGGCGCGTCCACGGTATTATGACGATCGTAATATTGTCGAATACTGGCCCGCGTCATATCAGCGGCGTATCGGTCGGCGACGCCGCGCCTACGGCTCGGCGCGATCGCTGAAGGCGAGCTTGACGACGTGATCGCGGATATCGTCGGGCCAGGCGGCGACGAGCCCGACGAATCGCCGCCTGTCATCGGCGAACAACGCTCGCGAGGCTTCCTCGAAGCCGGCGAGATTGCCTGCCATCACTGACATGAAGCGATAGGCGGCATCCCTTGCCGCGCGGGTGCGATCCGCATCGCCATTGGCCCGGCGCGCTTCTTCCACCAGCTTTCGCAACGCGACCGATGCGCCGCCCGGCTGCGCCCCAAGCCATTCCCAATGGCGCGGCAACAACGTCACTTCGCGCGCGACGACGCCGAGCTTGGGGCGCCCGCGCCCGCGCGGCTCCGCCGCCGCGATCTCTTCAGTCGCGGCTTCCGGACCCGGGGCCGGTTGCGGCAAACGGGCAATGACGTCGCGTTCCGCGCCGCGAAGATCAAGATCGATCGGCTGGCCGGTGGCGTCAGCAAATATGATGATCGGCGGCGCCGCGGGTCTTCGCGAGGCATTCATGACCGCAATCGCGACTTCGGCGAGCGGGCCGTTCGCCAGGCGTTGCGGGCCGATGAAGGCCGTGAACTGGGAGCGGGTATTCTCAACCATTGGAGTTAACTCAGGATTTTTCGTCAAATCTATATTTACCCGGATAAAACGGAACGTCAATATCACCCGGGTAAATATATCGTGGGCTATGGCCGTCTCGACTTTCCGCCGCCCGGCTGGCACCAACGGCGCGCCAATTGAAGGGGACGGCCATGCTGACGGTGCATCATCTCAACAATTCTCGCTCGCAGCGTGTGCTGTGGCTGCTTGAAGAGCTCGACGTCCCCTACGAGATCGTCCGCTATCAGCGCGAGCCGGACATGCGCGCGCCGAAAGAGCTGCGCGCCATCCACCCGCTCGGCAAATCGCCCGTCATTACCGACAACGGCAACACCATCGCCGAGTCCGGCGCGATCTGCGAATACATCATCGGCACCTATGGTAACGGCCGCCTGATCCCGCTGCCGAACACGGCGGAACGGCTGCGCTACACCTATTGGCTGCACTATGCGGAAGGCTCTGCGATGTCGCCGCTGCTCTTGAAGCTGTTGTTCACGCTGATGCCGAAGCGCGCGCCGGCCCTGCTGCGCCCGCTGGTGCGCAAGGTCTCCAACACGGCTTTGACCACCCTGGTCAATCCGCAGCTCCGGCAACACATGGATTACTGGGAGAGCGAACTCGGCAAGAGCGAGTGGTTCGCCGGCAATGAATTCACCGGCGCCGACATCCAGATGAGCTTTCCGCTGGAAGCCGCCGCCGCGCGCGGCGGACTGGAGCAGGGCCACCCCAAAGCGATGGCGTTTCTCGAGCGCATTCATGCCCGTCCGGCCTATGCGCGCGCACTGGAAAAGGGCGGGCCGTATGTAGTCGGGCGCTGACCGCTTCACGGCTGCTCCTCCCAAGGCGCCTATCGCGACGTCTGCGCCGCCCCAACCGAGGGCAGCGCCTGCACGGTGACGCCGGGCGGCGGCACATCGTCGTCGGGGACGAAGAAGTCCGACATCAATGGCACCGAAGGATCGACGCGGTAGTGCTCAAAGTCCCTGACGCCAGAGGCGTACAGCACCTTGTCGTCGATGCAGAACTGCCCGGTGAATTCCCGCGACGGCCTGGTCAGGATCGCGTGCGCGGCGTCGCCCATGATCTCTGGCGTGCGGCTGGCGCGTATCATTGCCTCGCCGCCGAGAAGGTTGCCGACCGCGGCGGTCGCGATGGTGGTGCGCGGCCACAGCGCGTTGACCGCGACGCCGGCGGATCTCAGCTCGCCGGAAAGGCCCAGCACGCACATGCTCATGCCGAACTTCGCCATCGTGTAGGCGGTGGAATGCTCGAACCATTTTTGCTTCATGTCGAGCGGCGGCGACAGCATCAATATGTGCGGGTTGGCCGCCTTCTTCAGATGCGGGATGCAATACTTCGACACCATGAAGGTGCCGCGCGTGTTGATGCCCATCATCAGGTCGAACCGTTTCATGTCGGTTCCTTGCGAATTGGTCAGGCTGATGGCGCTGGCATTGTTGACGCAGATATCGACGCCGCCGAACTCGGCGACGGTCTGCTCGATCGCCGCGATCACCTGCGCCTCGTCGCGGATGTCGCACAGCACCGGCAGCGCCTTGCCGCCGGCGGCGCGGATTTCTTCCGCCGCGGTGAAGATGGTGCCCTTGAGTTTCGGATGCGGCTCAGCGGTCTTCGCCGCAATCGCGACATTGGCGCCGTCACGCGCGGCCCGCAGCGCAATCGCGAGACCGATACCGCGGCTGGCACCCGAGATGAACAGCGTCTTGCCTTTGAGAGATGTCATGGTGAAACTCCCCTGTGAAGGATGCATGCTACGTTATGGACGCACACTGGCCGGGAACCCACCCGCCGGTGCGTCCCTCACGAGTGTACGTCGTTTACTGCCCCACCGCAGCCGCGCCTCTTGTGCGCGGATCGGGCGCGCCGAGCAGGCCGTTCGGCGTGACGGAGATCGAATTGGCGGAGGTTTGGCCGAGCGGCTCGATGACCTTGTGACCTCTCGCCTTGAGCTCGGCCAACACCTCGTCGGAAAAGCCGCGTTCGACGCGCACTTCATCGGGCATCCATTGATGATGGATCCGCGGGGCCGCCACGGCGGCAGCGACATCCATGTTGTAGTCGAGCACGTTGACCACGATCTGCAGTACCGCCGATATAATCCGGCTGCCGCCCGGCGAACCCGTCACCAGCACCGGCTTGCCGTCTTTCAGCACGATGGTCGGCGACATCGACGACAATGGCCGCTTTCCGGGGCCGGGCAGATTGGCTTCGAAACCGACGAGGCCAAACGCGTTCGATGCGCCGGGCGCGGCGGTAAAGTCGTCGAGCTCGTTATTGAGCAGCACGCCGGTGCCCTCGGCGACCAGACCGGCACCATAGGGAAAATTCAGCGTGTAGGTGTTGCTCACCGCATTGCCGCTGGCGTCGACGATCGAATAATGCGTGGTGTTGCTGCCCTCGCGCGGGCTCACCGCCAACACATCGGCCGCCGGGGTTGCGCGTGCAAGGTCGATACTGGCGCGTTGCTTCGCCGCGTAATCCTTGGTGGTCAGAATATTGACCGGCGCATTGACGAAGGCGGGATCGCCGAGGTAGCGCGCGCGATCTGCATAGGCGCGCTTCATGGCTTCGATCATGGCATGCAGCGAAGGCGCGGAGCCCTGCTTCATATCCGGCATCGGAAGCCCCTCGAGAATGTTCAGCGACTGCAGCAGCACCGTGCCGCCGGAGGAGGGCAGCGGCATCGACACAATGTCGTAGCCGCGATAAGTGCCGCGCACGGGGCTGCGGATCACCGCCTGATAGGATCTGAGATCGTCCGCCGTCATGAGGCCGCCGGCATCGCGGACGGCCTTTGCCAGCCGTTCGGCGACCGGCCCCTCATAAAATCCGCGCGGTCCCTGCTCGGCAATAGCCGACAACGTTGCCGCGAGATCGGCCTGGATCAACCGGTCGCCCTCTTTCAATGGCGTACCATCGCCGCGGGAGAACGCCTTTGCCGAATTCGGCCAGCGTCCCATCCTCCGGTACATATCCGACAGCGTGTCGGCCATGTCGTCGGCGACCACGAAGCCGTCGCGCGCCAGTTCGATTGAAGGTTTGAGGATTTGCGCGAGCGTGAAACGGCCCGAGCCGTATTTTTCCAGCGCCAGCGCCAATCCGGCTACCGTGCCGGGAACGCCGATACCAAGCGCGGAATTGCGCGACTTGTCGGTATCGGGTTTGCCGTCCGGCCCCAGAAAGATATCGCGCGTGATCGCTGATGGCGCGGTCTCGCGATAATCGATGGCGACGTCTTCATTGCGTCCGTCCGAATGAATCACCATGAAGCCGCCGCCTCCGATGTTTCCGGCACGCGGGTAAGTGACGGCAAGGGCAAAGCCGGTCGCGACCGCGGCGTCGACCGCGTTGCCGCCCTGCCTCAGGACATCGGCGCCGACTTGCGCGGCGAGCCTTTCCTGTGCCACCACCATGCCATGCTCGGCCGCAATGGCGCGAACGGTGGAGAGATCGGGGGGTGAGTAAAAGCGGCGTTCCTGCGCAAAGGCCGTCGTCCCCCAGACAAATGCAAGCACGAGCGTGGCAGCTACTCGGCGCCACCGGATTGAAAAGACCGCCATCGAAAATCCGCCGCAGTTAGAGTGCGTGTGACGCTTGGCAACAGCCCCCGAGCGTCGGTGACGCATGCTATATGGGTTCGGATTTGGCAGGCAAAACGCCTCGCGACACTTTTGAAGGAAATATCCGGCATGGCGGTGATCGCTCCCGAGGCAATTGACGCCAAAATACCGCAGCAATATCCGCGCCGCGCCGCTGTCATGAGCTGGATCTTCTTCGACTGGGCGGCGCAGCCTTATTTCACGCTGATCACCACTTTTGTGTTCGCGCCCTATTTCGCGGGCTTCGTCGCGCCCGATCCGGCAAGCGGGCAGGCGCTGTGGGGATTCGCCACCGGGGCTGCCGGCCTGATGATCGCGCTGCTGTCGCCGGTGCTGGGCGCGATCGCTGACGCCAGCGGCCGCCGCAAACCGTGGATCGCCGGCTTCGGCACGCTGCTGGTGATCGGCGCCTGCCTGATGTGGTTCGGAAAGCCGGGTGATCCGGGCGTCATCCCGCCGCTGTTGCTCGCCTATGCAATCGCAAGCGTCGGTGTCGAATTCGCTACCGTCTTCAACAATGCGATGATGCCGACGCTGGTGCCGCCGGACAAGATCGGACGATTGTCCGGCACCGGATGGGCGACCGGCTATATCGGCGGCATTCTCAGCCTCATCCTCGTGCTCGGCTTCCTCGCCGCCAGCCCCGAAACCGGCCGCACGCTGTTCGGACTGGCGCCGCTGTTTGGCCTCGACCCGGTCAGCCATCAGGGCGACCGTATCACCGGGCCGCTGACCGGCATCTGGTTCATCATTTTCGTGACACCGATGTTCCTGTTCACGCCGGATTATCCGGCGAAGCGCCCGATCCGCGAAGCGCTGCACGAAGGATTGAGCGGACTCAAGCGCACGCTCGGCGAACTGCCGAAGCAGAAATCGATGGCGACATTCCTGCTCGCCAACATGATTTACACCGACGGGCTGGTGTCGCTGTTTGCCTTCGGCGGCATCTACGCCGCCGGCACTTTCGGCTGGCATACGATCCAGATCGGCACGTTTGGAATTCTGCTGGCCATCGCCGGCACATTCGGCGCGTGGGTCGGCGGCAAGCTCGACGACAAACTCGGGCCCAAGCGCGTCATCGCGGGCAGCTTGCTGATTCTGTTGTTTGCGCTCGGTGCGATCCTTTTGGTCGACAAGGATTCGATCCTGTTCGTAAAGGTCACGCCGCCGGCGCCGGGCGGCGCGCTGTTCTCCGGCGCGGCCGAGCGCGCCTATCTCGTGCTCGGCTGCCTGATCGGCGCGGCAGGCGGTCCGCTGCAGGCGGCGTCGCGCACGCTGCTGATCCGCCTCGCGCCGAAAGATCGCATCGCGCAGTATTTTGGATTGTTCGCGCTGACGGGAAAGGTCACCTCGTTCATCGGCCCGCTGCTGATCGGCGCGATCACATATGTTACCGCAAGCCAGAAGGCCGGCATGGCGGTGCTGGTGGTGTTCTTCGTTGCAGGCCTCGCGCTGCTGATGCGCGTGAGGGAGTGACGGCGAGCGATTGGGTGAGCTCGTCATATGTTGCGAAGGCCTGGTGCGCCGACCTATCCACGTCATTGCGAGCGAAGCGAAGCAATCCATGGTCACCTCATATGCGGAAGGATGGATTGCTTCGCTGCGCTCGCAATGACGTGGACATAGCTTCGCGTTCTCGCGGCGCATTTCGCCCGAGATTTGCTTGAAACTTCCCGCCCATGATTTGCCCGTCGGGTTGATTGGTCGCAGCCTTTGCAAGGCGAGGGACGCGTTTGCGTCGGGCAATTTCCCTCGTCGTCCCGGCCAGGCGAACAACGCGAGCGCGAGCCGGGACCCATACGCCGCGGCCGTGGTTATCAGGCTCGCGGGTCGACGGCTTTCTTTCAGCAACACAACCCTGTGGCTATGGGTCCCTGCTGCTTTCGCAGGGACGACCACGAACGGCTCAATGCCTGAAGTGCCTGATGCCCGTGAACACCATGGCGATGCCGTGATCGTCGGCGGCCTTGATGACTTCCTCGTCGCGGATCGAGCCGCCAGGCTGGATGACGGCGGTGGCGCCGGCTTCGATGCAGGCCAGCATGCCATCGGCGAACGGGAAAAACGCGTCGGAAGCGACGACCGAGCCCTTGGTCAGGGGCTCGGCGAGCTTTGCGTCGGCCGCCGCATCCTGCGCCTTGCGGGCGGCAATGCGCGCGGAATCGACACGGCTCATCTGGCCGGCGCCGATGCCGACGGTTGCGAGATCCTTGGCGTAGATGATGGTGTTCGACTTGACATGCTTGGCGACGCGGAAAGCGAATTTGAGATCGCGCAGCTCGGCGTCGGTCGGCGCGCGTTTGGTCACGGTCTTCAGCGTGATGTCGTCGACGACAGCATTGTCGCGGCTCTGCACCAGTAGGCCGCCGGCGACGGTCTTTGCCGTGAGGCCCGGCGCGCGCGGGTCGGGCAGGCTGCCGGCGAGGAGAAGCCGGAGGTTCTTCCGCTTCGCGACGATCGCGATGGCTTCTTCGGTCGCGTCCGGCGCAATGATCACTTCGGTCAGGATTTCCGTGATGACGCGCGCGGCTTCGGCGTCGAGCGTGCGATTGACGGCGATGATGCCGCCATAGGGCGACTGCGTGTCGCAGGCGAACGCCTTGCGATAGGCGCTGACCAGGTCGGAACCTTCGGCGACGCCGCAGGGGTTGGCGTGCTTGACGATGACACAGGCAGCGGTACGCGCCGGGTCGAACTCGGCGATGCATTCATAGGCGGCATCGGTATCGTTGATGTTGTTGTAGGACAGCTCTCTGCCCTGCAATTGCCGCGCCGTGGCGACGCCGGGGCGTTTGTCGGGCGTGCGATAGAATGCGGCCGTCTGGTGCGGGTTCTCGCCGTAGCGCAAGGACTGGATCAGCCGGCCGCCGAAGGCGCGGAAATCCGGCGCGTCGTTCTTGAGCACACCAGCGAACCAGTTCGAAATCGCGGCATCATAGGCAGCGGTGCGGGCATAGGCCTTGGCGGCAAGGCGGCGGCGCAGTGCGAGCGTCGTTGCGCCCTTGTTGGCAGAGAGCTCATCGAGCACGGCCTGGTAATCCTGCGCCTCCACAACGACAGTGACGTCATCGTGATTTTTCGCCGCCGCCCGGATCATCGCGGGACCGCCGATGTCGATATTTTCGATGCAGTCTTCATAGCCGGCGCCTTGGTCGACGGTTGCCTCGAACGGGTAAAGGTTGACCACGAGCAGATCGATCGGCGCGATGCCATGCGCCTTCATGGCGTCGGCATGCTCCTTGCTGTTGCGGATCGCGAGCAGCCCGCCATGCACTTTGGGATGCAGCGTCTTGACCCGGCCGTCCATCATCTCGGGAGAGCCCGTCAGCTCCGAGACGTCCCTGACCTGCAGCCCGGCCGCCGCGATCGCCTTGGCGGTGCCGCCCGTTGAGACGAGCTCGACGCCATGTCCTGCGAGCGCCTTGGCGAATTCGATCAGGCCGGTCTTGTCGGAAACGGACAATAGAGCGCGGGTTACACGGCGCGGATGGTCGGTCATGGCTTAGTCCTGTGTGGAAAGGCCGCCGGGTAGCACGGTTTTGCGTGCCATGAAACCCACCGTCGATGCGGATTGCCGCCGAAATTGAAGGGGATCGTCATGCCCGGGCTTGTCCCGGGCATCCACGTCTTGGCCCCCAATGAAGCAGAAAAGACGTAGATGGCCGGGACAAGCCCGGGCATGACGGAACAGCGATATCTGAAGACCCTATAGCGGCAGTTCCGGCTCGCGCCGCGCATTGCGCCGGGCGGTCGTCCCGGCCGCCGACGTCGATGAGCGGACAAAACTCCAGCGGATCGAGGAAGCGTGGCGGGAATCCTGGCGGATCACGATCTGGGCGGTGCGGCGGGGGCCGTCATTGCCGGCCAGAAACACGCTATCCTCGAGGTCGACCTTGTCGTCGAGCGCCTCGAAGGTCCAGACGTCGCGGCTCGGCAATACCAGCATGACGCCGCGCGCGTCGCTAAGGCGGCTCGCCTTCACCGCGGGATGCAGATGAAACCGCAGGGCAAAGTCGGTTTCGGCGCCCTTGATACGCGCCCCCGGCGCCGGCGACACCGTGTCTTCGCCGTCGAGCCTTCCGCCGTCCTGGGAGATCATCAGCACCCGGCGATGCAGGACGCCGAACCGCGCGAGATAGCCGTCATGCGACGTGGTCAGGAGATCGCCGCCGGCCACCGCCTCGCGGTAGCTTTCCACATTGGCCGGACCGCTGACGACAGGCGCGCCCTGCAGCAGGCGCTTCATCGCCGACAGCTCGACGAACTGGCACGAGGACGTGTTGTGATAGGTCAGGGTCGAATGCGCCACGGTGCTGCGCGCAAAGGTGCGCCAATTGTCGCGGCCGGTCGAGGGCATGCCGCAATTGATGACGATCCGGCTCGGTCCGGAAGACAATTCGAACGAGAGGCAGCCGGCGTGCGCTTCCTGGCTGATGTTCGGCGGCGGCGACGGGCCGGTGTCCATGATGACGGTCGTGGTGCCGGCATCGAGGCGCTGGAAGCCGGTATGCGGCATGTTCGCCATCGGCACGCCGTGGGTGTCGTCATAGGCGAGCAGCGTCGCCACCAGATCAGACGGCGCGTTGCTCATGCCGTTGAACAGCGCAAAACTGCCGTCGCCGTGGCGGAAGAAGCGCAGCATCGGCATCATGCGGTCGATCGCATTCAGCAGCGCCGGCGGCGGCGCGATGTTGCGGGCGGCAAATGTCTGCCGCAGCGGCAGCAGGTCGCTGAGCAGTTCGACCAGCGCGCCGGGATTGCGCGAGATGTGCCCGCCGTCCGGCATGATCTGCCGCTGCAATTCGTCGGAAAGCCGTCGCGTGGCGGAACGGATGTGACGCGCCTGATTGGCAAGGCACAGCGAGGCGTAGCACAACGCGATCAGGACCTGCAGTCGCGGCACGCCGTCGGCGATGTCGAGCATCGCGTAGCGCAAATAGCGGATCTCGCGAGTCAGCCCGCGCAGATATTTGCGATAGAATTTTCCGTCGGTGTCGCCGAGCACCAGCGGCGCCTGCGACAATAGCGAGATCACGCGGCGCGCCAGCACGTCGGGGCGGCGCTCGAGCGGCCGCTTGCGTGCCGGGTTCGAGATCCAGTCGTCGACCAGCGACCGGGCATTGGCGCGGGTCAGCGCGGTGTCGGCGGCGCGCAGGTGCCGCAGCCAGCCGAAGCCGAGCAGGGCGACCTCCCAATCCTCCGACGGCGGTTCGAGGTCGAAGATCGAGCGGCCATGGCAGGTCACGATCTTGCCGGCGAACACGAAGCGGCCGGCATAGATTTCGGCGGCGCGGGTGGCGTCGGCGGTGCGCAGGTCATGCGGCGCGATGATCAGCCGATCGGCGCGGCCCGGCCACAGCCGCGACACCGCCACCGTTGCGCCGGTCGCGCGCGCGATCACGGTCCGCGCCGAGCGGCTCATGATAAGCGTCGAGATGCGTCTGCGTTGAGCGACCGACACGCCGTACCTTGGCTTACGAGGGAGGGGTATTCAGGCGAATCCTTTTAATCCGGAAACGCCGCCGTGACACCATCTTGAATAGGCGCGAATCACCCGTGGGCCTGGAAATTACGGTTTAAAATCAGGATTTAACCAGCCGCGCGGCGTAAAATCCATCCAGCCCGCCGAGCCGGGGGTCGGTATGGGGCAAATGGCAGGGCAGGGTCCGCAAATCACCGTTTGCGGTCACGATTTCGCTGAGGCCGGCGACCTCGGCCACTTCGATCGGCGCACGGCGCACGCCGGATTCGGTGGCCAACAGGGAAGCGATCGCCTGCTCGCCTTCCTCCGGCTCCAGCGAACAGGTGCAATAAACCAGCGTGCCGCCCGGTTTGAGCAGCGCGACCGCCTTCTGCAGTAATCGTTTCTGCAATGCCGCCAACGCGGCAATATCAGTCTCCTGCCGCAGCCAGGCCACGTCGGGGTGACGCCTTATGGTGCCGGTGGAGGTGCAGGGCGCGTCGACCAGCACGCCGTCGAAGCCTTCATTGCCGCTACCGGGCCACTCGGCGGCATCGGTCACCACGTCATCGGCATGCAGCGAGAGACGCGCCAGATTGTCGCGCAGCCTCGCCATGCGCGCCGGCGATCGATCGACCGCGGTCACGCGCGCACCGGCTTGCGCCAGTTGCGCGGTTTTACCGCCGGGCGCGGCGCAGAGGTCGACAATGCTCTTGCCGCCGACGTCGCCGAACAGCCGCGCCGGCAGCGCGGCGGCGGCGTCCTGCACCCACCATTGGCCATCGGTGAATCCGGGCAACATGGTCACCGAACCCTGCAGCAAGGTGCGCACGGTGCCGGTCGGCAAGACTTCACCGTGCAGGCGGCTCGCCCATTGCGCCGCGTCTGATTTCACGGTGATGTCGAGCGACGGTTCGTGGCCGACGGCGAGCGCCATCTGCCGCGCCGTGGCCTCGCCATATGCGCCGATCCAGCGCGTCAATAGCCACGGTGGAACGTCCAGGTTCTGCGATTTGACTTCGTCGATCAGTGGTTGTCCCTCGCGGGCGCAACGGCGCAGCACCGCGTTGACGAGGCCGGCATATTTCGCGGCGCGGCGGTCCGATTGCACCAGCCGCACCGACAGATCGACGGCGGCATGATCGGGCACGTCCATCCAGAGAATCTGCGCGGCGCCGATCAACAGCGCGCTCTGCGCGCGCGGCGCGTCCGTCGGGATTCCGCGATCGAGCAGGCGCGACAACAAATGGCCGAGCGTGCCGAGCCGCCGCAGGATCGTCGCCACCAGCCGCCGCATCAATGCGCGGTCGCGATCGGCGAGCGTTTTCAGTCCGGGATGGGCGGCTGCGCCGTCGAGCTGATCGTCGAGGGTGCGATGCTTGTGCAGCACGCCGTCGAGGATGTCAGCCGCGATGCGCCGTGCGGCGAGACCGGGCACTTCGGAAGGTACTGCGAATCTTGAAGGGGGCATGAAGCAGCAATGTCTCGGGAGGCGGAAAGGTTTCGGCTCATGCCATGGAAAATGATGAGGAATTCGTTTGGCATGCGAATATGCCAAATGTAAGAATCGCCACAGACAATTTCACGATTGTGATGTCATCTATGGGCCTATTCCCGTGTTATGGGAGAGTTGCGATGACCGACAATTCTTCATTCCCCCCGCCGGTCGCGGAACGCAAGAAGCTGACGCCCGCCGCCGAGCGCGCGCTCGCCGAGGCCGAGGTGCGCCGCAAAGCTGCCGAGGCCGGCGCCACCACGCTGCAGAAGGAATTTCAGGGCCCGAAGGGTCCGGAGCCGACCCGCTATGGCGATTGGGAGCGGAGGGGGATCGCCTCGGATTTTTGAGTCCGCGGGCCTTGCGGGATGACCCGACTCAGCCCTTAGTCCGGGAATATGTCCCCATACGAGAGAATAAATGCTTATCGGGCCCCGCGCCGGGGCCCCTGGCGCCGCTGGTTTGCGGCGGCCTTGCCCTGGGTGTTCGTGTTTTGCGTGGCGGCGGGGACCATGCTGCCGGTGCGGGATTGGGTGCGCTGGCCTTGGCCGCATTCCCTCGACAGTCAGGCGGCGCGCGATGCCGAGACCATCTGGAAGCGAGCCGGAAATTCGGACACGCGTCACGCCGTCGACGTCATCCGCACGATTGATGGCGACACGTTCGAGGCGCGGGTTCACCTGGAGCCGGGTCTCGATCTCAACACGCGGGTTCGCCTGCGCGGCATCGATGCGCCTGAATTGAAAGCTGCGTGTCCGGAGGAGCTGCAGATGGCGGAGGCTGCCACGGGCGCGTTGCGCGCATTGCTCGGTGAAGGCGACGTCAGGATCTTCAATATCGGACCGGACAAATACGGCGGCAGGGTCGTGGCCGAGGTTGCAACCAGGCGCACGGGGAATATTTCGGCGGCCATGCTCGCGGCAGGGCATGTCCGCAGCTACGGCGGCGGTCATCGCAACGGGTGGTGCGCGAATGCAGGACAAACACCGCTCAAATGAAAAAGCGGCGCAATTGCGCGGCTCTTGTCTTCAATCCAATGCGTGGATCAGCGCGTGACGGTCACGGTCGTTCCGACCGGTACGCGTTGATAGAGATCCGAGATGTCGTCGTTGAGCATACGGATGCAACCATAGGACACGAAGCCGCCGACCGAGCCAGGCACATTGGTGCCGTGAATGGCATACTCGCCGCCGGCGAGCGTCATCGCCGCGACGCCCATCGGGTTGCGTGGCGAGCCGCCGGGAATGACATCGGGCATCCCAGGCTTGTCGCGCCTGACGTCGCTCGGCGGCGACCATGCCGGGTTGAGATACTTGCCTTCGATCTTCGTGGTGCCGGACCACTGCTTGCCGGCCTTGCCGACGCCGACAGGATAGCGCATGGCGCGGCCGGATTCGAGAATGAGATAGAGACGTCGCTCGTGGGTCTTCACCACGATCGTGCCCGGCGCGTAATCGCCGCTGATGTCGACCAGCTCCGGCCTCGCTTGCGCCTGCGACGACATCATAGTGCCCGCAGCCAAGGTGGCGGCCAACGCCACCGCAATCCCCTTCGACATTCCCAGCTCCACTTTGCCCGCCCCTTTCGGGGGTCCTCAAAATGTCCTTTCAAACCTCGACGGCCCGCCGTTTCGTCGCGCGTTTAGATTAGTCGCGCGAACTGACCGGTTGGTTTCACAACGGTTTTCGAGACTGGTTTCGATGGGGGAACAAAGAAAATGTTCGAAATAAAGTGAATGATTTGAAAACAACTCATTGCAGCGAAAAGCCCGCCGAAGCGGGCTCGCCACTAACAACCGCGTGAGCGCGACAGGATTGTCGGCCTCGCCCCGGACCAGAATTAATGTGATCCGTCACCCTGAGGAGCCGCCAACGGGTCCGCGCGTAGCGCGGCCCGATGACAGGCTCCGCGGCGTCTCGAAGGGCGACGGCCACCAGCCGGGCCGTTATCCTTCGAGGCTCGCTTCGCTCGCACCTCGATGACGGAGCCTAATCATCAGGCCTTACGCCGGCGCGCCCTTCTTGTTCTGCCGGTTCTGCACGAGATCATCGACCACTGCAGGGTCGGCGAGCGTCGAGGTGTCGCCAAGGCTGGACGGCTCGTCCTCGGCGATCTTGCGCAGGATGCGCCGCATGATCTTGCCGGAGCGGGTTTTTGGCAGGCCCGGCGCGAACTGGATCTGGTCTGGGGAAGCGATCGGGCCGATGTCCTTGCGCACCCAGGCGACCAGCTCTTTGCGCAACTCCTCGGTCGGTTCGGTGCCGGCCATCAGCGTCACATAGGCGTAGATGCCCTGGCCCTTGATGTCGTGTGGATAACCGACAACGGCGGCTTCCGACACTTTTGCATGTGCGACGAGCGAGCTTTCGACCTCGGCGGTGCCCATGCGGTGGCCGGAGACGTTGATGACGTCGTCGACGCGGCCGGTGATCCAGTAATAGCCGTCGGCATCCCTGCGGCAGCCATCGCCGGTGAAGTACTTGCCCTTGTACGTCGAGAAATAGGTCTGCTCGAAACGGGCGTGGTCGCCATAGACCGTGCGCATCATTCCCGGCCAGGACTTGATGAGGCAGAGATTGCCTGTGGCTTCGCCCTCGAGCACCTTGCCGTCGGCATCGACGATCTCAGGCACCACGCCGAAGAACGGCCGCGTCGCCGAACCCGGCTTGAGTTTTGTGGCGCCCGGCAGCGGCGTGATCAGGATGCCGCCGGTCTCGGTCTGCCACCAGGTGTCGACGATCGGACAGCGGCCGTCGCCGACCACGCGATAATACCATTCCCAGGCCTCCGGATTGATCGGCTCGCCGACGGTGCCGAGCAGACGCAGGCTCTTGCGCGAGGTCTTCTGCACCGGTCCGTCGCCACTCTGCATCAGCGCGCGGATCGCGGTTGGCGCGGTGTAGAAGATGTTGACGTTGTGCTTGTCGATCACGTTCCAGAAGCGCGAATTGTCCGGATAGTTCGGCACGCCTTCGAACATCAGCGTGGTCGCGCCGTTCGCCAGCGGCCCATAGATAATGTAGCTGTGGCCGGTGACCCAGCCGACGTCGGCGGTGCACCAGAAGATGTCGCCGTCGTGATAGTCGAACACGTATTGATGCGTCATCGCCGCGTAGACGAGATAGCCGCCGGTCGTGTGCAGCACGCCCTTGGGCTGGCCGGTGGAGCCCGATGTATAGAGGATGAACAGCGGATCTTCCGCGTGCATATGCTCGGCCGGGCATTCCGTGGTCACAAGCGCGGCGGCTTCGTGGTACCAGAAATCTCGCACCGGGTTCATGTCGATGGCTGCACCGGTGCGCTTGACCACCACGACCCAATCGACGCCGCCGGCTTTCGCAACAGCGGCATCGACATTGGCCTTCAGCGGCACCTTCTTGCCGCCGCGCAGCCCCTCGTCGGCGGTGATGATGACCTTGGACTGGCAGTCGGTGATGCGCTGGGCGAGGCTGTCGGGCGAGAAGCCGGCGAACACGACCGAATGAATGGCGCCGATCCGCGCGCAGGCCAGCATCGCGTAAGCGGCTTCCGGGATCATCGGCAGGTAGATCGTGACGCGGTCGCCCTTCTTGACGTTCCGCGTGCGCAGGATGTTGGCCATCTTGCAGACTTCGTCGTGCAACTGCCGGTAGGTGATGTGCTTGGACTGCGAGGGGTCGTCGCCCTCCCAGATGATCGCGGTCTGGTGGCCGCGCTTGTCGAGGTGCCGGTCGATGCAGTTCCAGGCCGCGTTCAGGACGCCGTCCTCGAACCATTTGATCGAGATGTTGCCGGGGGCAAAGGAGGCGTTCTCGACCTTGTGGAAGGGCTTGATCCAGTCGAGGCGCTTGGCTTGCTCGCCCCAGAAGCCGTTGGGGTCCGAGACCGAGCGGGCATACATTTCGCGGTACTTGGCGTCGTCGACATAGGCGCGCTTGGCCCAATCCGCGGACACGTCGTAAATTTTCTCGGACATTCTTTTCCTCCCACTCGTTGCGGCCGGATATTGGACGGCCGCAAGCCGTCCTGATTGTTGCAGCGATTATGCGTCGCGGGGCAATGCCCGGACAAGGCGGAACGTCTGCGACCTTGGTCGGTCAGCCGGTTTCCGGTCTTGTCACGGATCAAAGTCGCATCATTTTCGCCGACACGTTTCAGGGCGAAATCAACGTTATCGCCGGAATGGCCTCCATGAAAGGTATCTAATAACCATTAATGACGGAATCGGGACTCGCAAAGCGGTTCATTACCCCCTAAATGGCCTCCCCGGGGCCGGCGGCCCTCCGGAACCAAGCCACAACAAGCGGCATTACCGGCGAAACAGGCGGAGCAAGGCGACAACGGTATGATGGATCAGCAGAGTTTCGAGGCTACGCGGCCCGTTTCCGCCGATCCCGCCGTTGCATTGGCCGAAGCGCTCGGGCAACTGCCGAAGGCACCGGTCAAAACGCCGCTCAAATCGTCCGCGGCAAAGCCGCACATCGTCGCAAAAACCTCCGTCGAAGAGCTGGCCCAGGAACTCGGGCTCAAGCTCGGCGACCAGACCGGGCTGACCATCCGCCGCATCAAGCGCGGAAAAATGTATTCATTCGTTCGTGCCAACGGCACGCAGATCCGTCATGCCGGCACCATCCGCCGCCTGCATTCAATGGCGGTGCCGCCGGCCTATCGCGATGTGCGCTATTCGGTCGATCCGAACTCCCATCTGCAGGCCGTCGGCATCGACGCGGCAGGGCGGCTGCAGTACCGCTACCATGTCGATTGGGAAAAGGTCCGCGAGCAGCGCAAGGCGCATCGCCTGGCGCGGCTGGTGGCCGCCTTGCCGAAGATCCGCCGCAACGTCTCGGCGCATCTGTCCGGTGACGAGCCGACGCGCGAATTCGCGCTCTCTGCGGTGATCGAACTGATCGCACGCACTGCAATCCGCCCGGGCAATGAGTCCTACGCCCGCCTCAACGGCACCCGCGGTGCGACCACGCTGTTGAAGTCCAACGTCACGCTGGAAGACGACAGCTTCGTCCTGACCTTCAAGGCCAAGGGCGGCAAGGCCGTGCGCAAGGAATGCGACGCCGCAAAATTGGTGCGCGCCATCGGCATCCTGCGCACCGTGCCGGGCAAGCGCATGTTCCAGTACCGCGACAATTCCGGCACCGTTCGCACGGTTTCGACCACCACGGTGAATGCGTTCCTGCGCGAGATCGCCGGCATCAAGATTTCGCTGAAGGATTTCCGCACCCTGATGGCCTCGGCCGTGGTGCTGGAATCATTGTCGCGGATTTCACCGGCAGCGAGCGCCCGCGGCCGCAAGAAGCAGGTGCTGGATGCGGTGCGTGCGGCGGCGGACGAGCTATCGAACACGCCCGCGATCTGCCGCAAGAGCTATGTCCACGACACCATCGTCACCGCGTTCGAGGATGGCATCCTCGAGCGCTTTGCCGCGACGATGAAGGGTTATCGCACGCAAGCCAAGCGCGAAGCGCTGCTGGCGCAGGTGGTGACCGCGGCCGCGGCGGCGTAAGGCGAAGCCGTAGGGTGGGCAAAGCGTAGCGTGCCCACAATTCAGAACATCGCGAGTAGACAGATGGTGGGCACGCTTCGCTTTGCCCACCCTACGCAATGACGCCCTACAGCCCGCCCATCTTGCAGACCATCTTCCACTCTTCCGCCGTCACCGGCTGCACCGAGAGCCGCGAATATTTCACCAGCGCCATGTCGGCGAGCTTCTTGTCGGCCTTGATCGCGGCCATCGTCACCGGCGTCTTCAACGGCTTGTCCGCCTTGATGTCGACGCAGACGAATTTGCCGGTCTTGTCGGTCGGATCGGGGTAGGCCTCCTTGATGACCTCCGCGATGCCGACGATCTCCTTGCCCTCGTTGGAGTGATAGAAGAAGGCCTTGTCGCCTTTCTTCATGTTCACGAGATTCTGCCGGGCCGTGAAGTTGCGCACGCCGGTCCAGGCTTCGCCCTTTGCTCCCTTGGCGACCTGCTGGTCCCACGACCAGGTTGAGGGTTCGGATTTCACCAGCCAGTAATTCATGACGCCCACCACCTGCTCGTCATGGCCGGATTTGTTCCGGCCATCCACGTCTTCCATTGACGCTATTATCCAAGACGTGGATGCCCGCGACAAGAAGTTCGAAGACGCGCGTCGCGCTTTTTGCGCGGGCATGACCGGAAGAAACTATTCCTCCGCCTTGAACGGCCGCGTCAGCAGGCCCTCTATCGCGGCGTCGATCGTCACCTTGCCGGCCAGGATCGCGGCGACCGCACTTGATACCGGCATATCGACATTTTGCGAAGCCGCCAGTTCGATCAGGACCGGCGCGGTGAATTCGCCTTCGGCGAGCTTGTCGCGGTTCGGCTGTTCGCCGCGGCCGAGCGCGATGCCGAATGCAAGATTGCGCGACTGCGGACTGGAGCAGCTCAGGATCAGATCGCCGAGACCCGACAGGCCCGCCAATGTTTCGCGGCGCGCGCCGCAGGCGCGGCCGAGCCGGGCGAGTTCGCTGAAGCCGCGGGTGGTCAGCGCGGCCAGCGCCGAGGCGCCGAGCTCTCGGCCGACGACGATCCCGGCAGCGATCGCCAGCACGTTCTTGGCCGCGCCGCCGATCTCGACGCCGCGGACATCCGTGGTGTGATAGGGCCGGAAAGTTGCCGAGCCCAGCGCCTGCACCAGATCGCCTGCCAGCTTTTCATCCCTTGCGGCAAGCGTTACGGCCGTCGGGAGGCCTCGCGCCACGTCGTCAGCGAAATTCGGCCCCGACAGGATCGCAGGAATTGCATGCGGCATGGTCTCCGTGATGACCTCGGTCATGAACCGATGCGTGCCGCGCTCGATGCCCTTGGCGCAGGCGACGACGGGCGTCGTTGGCTTGAGGAACGGCGCAAGCGTTGTCGCGGCGTCGCGCAAACTTTGCGCCGGCGTCGCAAGCAGGACAATGTCCGCGCGTGCAGCCTCCGCCATATCGGCCGTGATGTTGATAGTTTTGTCGAGGCTTACGCCGGGCAGCCTGGTATTTTGCCGCGTCGCCTTGATCTGTGCGGCGCTCTCGGCGCTCCGCGCATAAAGCGTGACTCCGCGGCCGGCGCGCGCAGCGGCGCTCGCCAGCGCGGTGCCATAGGCGCCGGCGCCGATCACCGCAACGGAGTTGAAGGGCGCCATATCAGAATCCTGCACGCGTGTTGGCGAAGCCGGCCGGCGCTGTCGCGTTGGCATCTAACAGCCAGCGCGCGCGTGGCGGCGCATCCATCGTATCGGTCAGCCCGAGCGCCATTCGTTCCGCGCCGGCCCAGGCGATCATCGCGCCATTATCGGTACACAGCGCGGGCGGCGGAATGATCAGCGTGGTCTGCGCTTTCGCGGCAACGTCCTGCAACGCGCCGCGAATAGCGTGATTGGCCGCAACGCCGCCGGCAGCGACCAGCGCGCGGGGCGGGCCGAATTGTTCATGAAACAGGCGCAAGCCCACGCTCAATCGATCCGCCGTCGATTCCAGCACCGCGGCCTGAAAACTGGCGCAGAGATCGCTGACGTCCTGCGGCTCCAGCGGCGTCATGCGGCTGGCCTCGTTGCGGACCGCGGTCTTCAGTCCCGACAGCGAGAAATTCGCATCGGGACGTCCGAGCATCGGCCGCGGAAAGGCGAACCGTTTGGCGTCGCCGCTGGCGGCGGCACGCTCGACCTCCGGCCCGCCCGGATAGGGCAGCGACAGCATTTTGGCGACTTTGTCGAAGGCTTCGCCCATCGCGTCGTCGACCGTGGTGCCGAGCCGCACATACTTGCCGACGCCGACCACGGCGACGATCTGGGTGTGACCGCCCGAGGCAAGGAACAGACAATAGGGAAAAGCCAGCGCGCAGGTGAGCCGCGGCGTCAGCGCGTGGGCTTCGAGATGATTGACCGCGATCAGCGGCGTGTCGTGCACCATCGCAATCGCTTTTGCAGTCGTGAGGCCGACGATCACGCCGCCGATCAGGCCGGGGCCGGCGGCAGCCGCCACCGCCGAGAGTTGCGCAAAGCCGACATTCGCGTCTTTCATGGCCTGGCCGACGATGCCGTCAAGCAGATCGACATGGGCGCGCGCCGCGATTTCCGGCACAACGCCGCCGAAACGGGCGTGTTCTGATGTCTGCGAGCGCACGATATTGGACAGGATCTTTCCGCTGCCGTCGCGCTGGCGTTCCACCACGGCGGCTGCGGTTTCATCGCAGGTGGTTTCGATACCCAGCACCAGCATCGGCTTGTCGTTGTCCAATTTGTTCCCTTGCGCTATCGCAAAAAACAACGCTTCCGTAACCGGGTAGCACTACGAGGTCGCAACGTGCAATCGCTCGTGACTACCGAAATCGCCTTGGGGAGATCTGAAATATGGCCGTTCTCGTCACGCGCCCGCATCCGGATGATGAGACGACGGCCGAGGCCCTCCGCGCGCGGGGGTTCGACGTGCTGCGCGCGCCGATGCTGCGGTTCGAGCCGGTCCCGTTCCAGGACGATGCGGATGCGACCTACGGCGCCGTCATCGTCACCAGCGCCAATGCGCTGCGTGCCGTCGCGCCCTACCTTGCCGACAGCCGGCTTCTCAAACTGCCGGTGTTCGCGGTCGGAGAGAACACCGCGGCGGCGGCGCGCGATGCCTGCTTTGGCGAGGTGATTGCGTCAAAGGGTGACGCCGGCGCGTTGCGCGATCTGGTGCTGGCCAGCGCGAAGTCGAAGCAACTGAAGAAAACCAATCCGCTGCTGTACCTTGCCGGCGCGGATCTCGCGCGCGACCTGGGAAACGAACTCGGCGAGAACGGTTTTGCGGTGGTGACGCGCACCACCTATCGGATGGTGCCTGCGCCCAGCCTGCCACGGGACGTATGTGACGCTTTCGTGGCGCATGAGGTCGAGGCCGTGCTGCATTACTCGCGGCGCAGCGCGCGGGCATTCCTGGAAGCGGCGCGTTCCGGTGGCGTCGAAATCTCGGCGCTGGCGCTGCCGCAATGCTGCATTTCGGCGGCCGTCGCCGCGGTCCTGCGGGACGCCGGCGCGCCCCAGGTGACGGTGGCGGCTTCGCCCGATGAAAATGCCCTGTTCGAGGCGCTGGGCCGGGCGTTGCAACCCCGTTTGGGTTCTAATCTTTAAGTCTGAGCATGGTCTTATCGGAAAACCGGTGCCGCCATGGCCGGATCATGCTCTAAGACGTCCCGATTCTGCTAAGTTCCGGCACCTAACCACCAGAGGGAACCGCTGTGATGGTCGATGACAGGCCCGAAGACACTGGATCGCTGCCCGAGTCGGGCCGGCCGAAGCGCGAGCCGCCGACCATCGACCTCGACGCGAGCGAAGTGTCGAGCGAGACCAGGGCGGCTGCCGAGGCGCCGCCCGAGCCCGTGGCTGAGCCCGCGCCTGAGGTTACGGCCGAGCCGACGCCCGGGATCGCCGCGTCTTCAACTGCGCAGTCTCCGGTTGACGAGCCGGCGCCGCGGCCTGTCTCGCCCTGGGTCGTCGCGCCGGTTTCCGGGGCGGTCGCGGCTGCGCTGGTGATCGGTGTCGGCTGGATGCTGGGCTGGCCCGCGATTCAGCCCGCCGCTGCGCCGCCTGCACCGCAGCTCAATGCCACCATCGACGGTCTCACCGCGCGCCTTGCGGGCCTGGAGTCGAAAGCGGGTAAGCCAGCGGCCGATCCCGCCGCTGCCGCGCGCGCCGACGCCTTGGAAAAATCGGTCGCCACGCTGCGCACCGAACTCGCCGCGACGCGCGCGCAAGGCGAGAAGCTGGCATCCGCCATCAATGAGGTGAGAACTGCGCCGCGCGGCGACGGCGCCGCGTCTGTCGATCTCTCGGGGGTCGATGAACGGATTGCGAAAATCGAAAGCCAGATGCGGGCGCAGAACGCCGAGATCGCGCAGCAAGGCAGCAAGCTTGCCGACGTCAAACCTGCCGACGATCTGCCGCTGCGCCGCCTGGTGGCGGGAGCGCTGCTCGATGTGCTGGTTCGGATCGGCGATCCCTATCCGGCCGCGCTCGCCGCGACGAAGGCGCTGGCGTCCAATCCGGACGTCCTGAAGCCGCTCGATCAATTTGCAGAGAAGGGCGTGCCGAATGCCGGCAAGCTGAGCACGGAACTGCTGGCGTTGGTGCCGAAGCTGTTGCCGGCCGCCCAGCAGAGCACCGCTACGACCGGCACGGGCATCGTCGAGCGTCTGCAGGCGGGCGCCGCCAAACTGGTGAAAATCGAGCGCACCGACACCGCCGGCACTGATCGCGGCGCGGTGGTGGCGCGGGTGACGGCAGCGGCGCTGCGAAACGATTTCAATGAAGCGCGGCGGGAATTGAAGACGCTTGAGCCGGCCGATCGCGCCGCGGCGCAATCATGGCTTGAAAGCGCCGATGCGCGCGACGCCGCACTGGCCGCATCCCGTCAATTCGCTACCGACGCCATGGCCGCGCTCGCCAAACCGGCGCAATAAGGATTTCAATGGTCCGGATCATTCTGTTTCTGTTGCTGATCGCGCTGGGTGCGGCCGGCGCGGCCTGGGTCGCCGAACAGACCGGCGATGTCGTGCTGTCATGGGGCGGCTACCGCATCCAGACCACGCTGCCGGTGTTCATGCTGGCGCTCGGCATCGTGATTGTCGTGGCCATGATGGCGTGGGCGATCCTGCGCGGCCTGTGGCTGACGCCGGAGCGTCTCCGGCGTAACCGGCGCGAACGGCGCCATGCCCGCGGCCGGCATGCGATTACGCAAGGACTGCTCGCGATCGGCCATGGCGATTCCACCGCCGCCCGTATCCACGCCGAAGCCGCTCGAAAACATGCGGCGCATGATCCGCTGTCCCTGCTGCTGCATGCGCAATCAGCGCAGCTCGATGGCGACCGCGAGGGCGCGCAGCGCGCCTTCCGCGCCATGGCCGAGCGTGAGGACACGCGGCTGCTCGGCCTGCGCGGCCTGTTCATCGAGGCGCAGCGCGCCGACGATCCCGTCGCTGCCGTGATGGTCGCCGAGGAAGCGCTAAAACTGTCGCCGTCCTCGTCATGGGCGTCGCATGCCGTGCTCGGCTTCTGCTGCGCCAAGGGCGATTGGGCCGGTGCGCTGAAGATCCTCGACAACAATCAATCGGCCGGACTGATCGACAAGGCGACCTATCGCAGGCAGCGCGGCGTGCTGCTAACGGCGCGGGCGCTCGAGCTCGAAAAGGTCGATCGCGACCTGGCGCGCGAGAGCGTGATGGAAGCGGTCAAGCTGGCGCCGACGCTGGTGCCGGCCGCGGTGCTTGCGAGCAAGTTCGAAAGCGAGGCGCATCAGACGCGGCGTTCGATGCGTCTCGTCGAGACCGCGTGGCTGGCGCAGCCGCATCCCGATCTTGCGGACGCCTATGCCCATGTGAAGTTGGGGGATTCCGCACGCCAACGGCTGGTGCGGGTCGAGACGCTCGCGGCGAAGATGCCCGGCCACATCGAGGGCGCGCTGGCGATTGCGCGCGCCGCGATCGACGCGTCCGAATTTACCAAGGCGCGCGAGGCACTGGCGCCGTTTATCGCAGCTCCTACGCAGCGGGTCGCGCTGTTGATGGCGGAGCTCGAACGCACCGAGCATGGCGATAGCGGCCGGGCGCGGGCATGGACCTTGCGCGCGGTGCGCGCACTGCACGATCCGGCCTGGACCGCGGACGGCTATGTCAGCGATCGCTGGCGGCCGGTCTCTCCGGTCACGGGGCGGCTGGATGCCTTCCAGTGGCAGACGCCCGTCGCAGCGCTGCCGTCCGACAAGGGACCCGCGATCGAATCTTCGGCGTTCGAGGAAGCCATGCTGGCGACGCCGCGCCGCGCCGTCGTGCTTGAGCCGCCGACCCCGGTCGTGCATGAGCCGGCGCCCATCGTCCCGTCGCCTTCGGCCGCGCCCGCTGCTTCTATCACCCCGGCGCCAGCCGCGCAGGACAATGCTCCGCCGCCGGCTGCCGCCGCCGAAGCGACCCCGACTGAGACGACCCTCGCCGAGACAGCTCCCTCCGAAGCCGCCACCCCCAGCGCCACCGCGCCCGTTCCGTCACCGGCACCGGCCGAACCGGCACCGGCCCGGCCAGCCCCCTTGTTCCGGTCGCGGCAGGATATCCCGAAGGCTGTTCCAGCCCCCATTCCTGCCGTGATTCCCATCATCCGGGCGCCTGACGACCCCGGAATCGACGAGGACGGCCCGGCGGACGAATTTGCGGAACAAATCGGCCAGCCCAAGGCGCAGGCCGGCGGCTGGCGGGGATTTTTGTCACGCTGGGGCGGCAACTAGGTTTTTAAGGCCCGCGTTTTTCTTGCCAATCGGGGCCGTGCCCGATATCAGGTGCGGGCGTTTCCGGCTCGTTCCGGACGCTGCGTTTGGTCCGCCGCAATAGCTCAGTTGGTAGAGCACGTCATTCGTAATGACGGGGTCACAGGTTCGAGTCCTGTTTGCGGCACCAGCCTTTCAAACTCCACTGAACAATCAACGCCTGCGTTCGCGAAGGCGTTTGCGTGACCTGTCTCACATAACAATCCGGCCACCGGTCGTAGTCTCCCTGCAACCAATTAGGGGAGACATTATCATGCGCAAATTCATTCTGATCGCAGGGTTCGTCTTGGCATCCGCCACCGCGCAGGCTGCTGACCGGAGCCTTTCACTGGGCGTAAGCGAGACGGCACCGGTTGCCACGCCGAAGGCTGCCCAAGGATCGAAGTCCGCCGAAGCGCCTCAGGCTGCGGAAGCGCCGAAATATGTCGAACGGCCGGCGGTCGTTGAACCCAAGGCCGAAACACCGAAGGCCGAGGCCCCCAAGCCGGCTGCAAGGGTCGAGCAGCCCGCGGCTGAGCGGTCGAAAGCCGAGCGCGCAAGACCTGCGGCCCGGAGAATGGCGTCAATGTCGAGGACCATGAAGCCGCGCCTCACGCGCCGCTGGGTCGAAGCGCGCATCGTCCGTGAACTGCACCGGCACGGCATTTACTGGTAGTTGCAAAAACAAAACGCGCCCCCGGGTTTGAAGCCGACGGGCGCGTTTTTCGTTGACGACGCCGGAGCCGATGTCGGCTCCCCGGTAAAGCGCTTACTGCGAAACCGTCTGCACCACGCTGCTGATCGGGCGGCTGGCGACCGCCGGCACCTTCTGGTCCTTCACCAGCATCGCGTCATATTCGGCCAGGGTTTCGAGCTGCTCCTTGGCCTTCATCTGCACGACCTTGTAGCCGCCGGCCTTCAGGCGGCGAAGCAGCGTCGGCAAGGCAATTGCCGTGTTCTTCTGCAGATCGTGCATCAGGATGACGCCCTTGCCCTGCTTGTCGAGCTTGGTCATGACGTTCTGGATGACCTGGTCGGGACCCGACGATTTGAAGTCGTTGGAATCAACATCGACTGAAAACATCGAGATGTTGCGCGAGGCGAGATAGCCGAGGGCCGGCTGCGTGTGCGCAAGCCCCGGGAAGCGGAAGAACGGCGCAGGCGCGGTCCCCAGCGCCATCTTCACGGCACTAAAGCCCTTCTCGATCTCTTCCTTGGCCTGCGCTTCGGTCAGTTTCTTGCTGTCGAGATGGGCGTGCGACCAGGTGTGCGAGCCGATGGTGTGGCCGGCGGCCGCGACCTGCTTCAGAATCTCCGGATGATAGGTGGTGTGCTTGCCGACCGGGAAGAACAGGGCTTTCGTGCATTCGTCCGCAAGCGCCTTGAGCACCGCCGGCGTGGTCGGCCACGGGCCGTCGTCAAACGTCAGCACCACTTCCTTGTCGGTCAGGAAGTCGAACTGCTTGTATTGCAGGAAGCCGAAGCCGGGGCCGCCAGTGGTGTCGATCACGACGGTGCGGCTGACGCCGAGTGCGTCGGGATTGGCGCAGGCCGATCGCATCGGCTGGGCAGCCGGAACCGACGCGGGGGCAGGGGCGGGCTTCGTGAGGGAAGCGGTGATCTCGACGTCGTCCTTCAGCGCGGGCCTGGCTGCGGCGGATGCCGGCAGCGGCTCGGCCGCACGGGCGGCGACGGTTTGAGGTGGGGCCGCAGCCTGCGGCGAGGAGGTCCAGAACCAAACGCCGGTGATCACCAGCGCCGTCACTACACTGGCCAGCATCAGGCCCAACGCATTACGCATCGCTACTCTTTCCACATACTCGGGGAACACACGCAACGGGCCATTAATGCCAACAATGTCTTAACGTCTCGCGAACACGCGCCGGGAAGGCGAAGAAGATGAGGGGCTTATGTCTGAGTGAGGTCAGTCACAGTCGGCGGCGGGTCCCAGGCGCATGCTCCCACCATCATCAACGGGCCCGCGTTGCCGGGCCAATGGGAGCCGACAATGACCGCACTGTTCTTCAACACCGTTCGCAAAGTCAGTTTAGCGCTGACCTTCGCCGCCTCGTTCTCCGCCGTTTCGTCTAGCGCGAGCTTCGCCTTCAGCGCCGAAGCGCAGCAGATGTGCACCGGCGACGCGTTCCGCCTCTGCAGCTCCGAAATCCCCAATATCCCGAAGATCACCGCCTGCATGATCAAGCATCGCGCCGATCTGAGCGCCGGCTGCCGTGGGGTGATGGATCGCAATCTCGCGGCGCAGAAGTCCGGCAAGCTCGCCGCGCACTAATCGGCTCACTCGTTGGCTCCCGGGAACGCTTGCGTCGATGCGACGCAGGCGTTTTTCGTTTCGCGGCGTTCACAACGCGAACGGTTGGGCCATTTCAGCGTTCACAAATGCGTGCACCCCGGATTTCGGCGCACTGGATTCCCGTTCTGACGCGTTTTCCTGACGCGAACCGGTTCCCACCTCTCTCGAAAACGCTGTAGAACGCGCTGATTGCGTTTCTCCGGTGTGAAGGCATAACAAATGACCAAGATCCTTTTCGTCATTCCCCTGATCCTGATGGCCTCAAGCGTGTCGGCACAAACGCAAAAAAGAGAGGGGCATGACGAGTGCGCGCGCGACGTCTCGCGGTATTGCCGGGCGCAGATGCAGGATGGCGATCAGGTCATTCTGGCCTGCCTGAAGCAGAACCGCGCCAAGATCAGCAAGGCCTGCCAGCGGAAGCTAGCGAGCGCCGGGCAGTAGAAGGCGCCGGGCAGCCGCGACCTATCCCGCCCCATTGCCGTTGGCGCGCAGCGATTGGTAGAAATCGTAGACCAGCAGCGCCATCACCAATACGCAGATGATGATCAGCGGCACCGCCTTGATCCACCAGAGCATGATGCCGAGAAACGCGCAGACGCCCGCAATGCCGATTAGTCCGGTGACGAAGTTGGTCATCTGCCGCTCCTTGTTTTCGCGCGACCCGCAGCGGTCTTCGCAGGCGCGGCGCCGCCGCGGCCGCGTTTTCCAAGAGTTTTGACAAGCCAGTTGGCCGTTCGCAACAGCCGCGCATCGTTGCCGCGGCGTCCGACCAGTTGCACGCCGATGGGCAGGCCGCTTTCTGACTGCAGCAGCGGCAGCGTCACTGCCGGCGTGCCGAGATATGTCCACATCGAGCAGAATGCCGGGTTTCCGGTGCTGTCGAGTCCGCGCGGCGCCGGGCCGGGCGCCGCCGGGGTCAAAATCGCGTCGTATTCGTCAAACACGCCGTCGAGCGCCGCGTTGAGCGTCGCGCTGCCGGCCAGCGCCCGCGTGTAGTCGACGGCGAGAGTCTTGCGCCCACGCTCGATCAAGGCGCGCAGCACCTTGCTCAGGGAATCGCCGCCCCGCTCGAAATCGCGGTGCAGGTTGTGCGCCATCTCCACTTCCATGACGGTGCGGTGCATGTCGATGGCACGGTCGAAACTTTGCCCGATCTCGACTTCGGAAACGTGCTCGCCCAGCGCTTCCAACAGTTCGGCAAATGCCTCCGTGGTCACCTTCTCGGCATGCGTCCAGGCCGGCGAACGGACAAAGGCGAAACGCGGCGGCAGTGGCGGCTCGCTTGTCGCCACCTCGACGAAGGGCGGGCG
>NZ_JAACFS010000031.1 GCF_029051645.1 Bradyrhizobium sp. CSA112 | reverse complement strand
ATCCAGAGCCACAATCGAGACTCTCACCGTTCCCTCCCCCCTTGCGGGGGAGGGCGGGGGAGAGGGGTATCCCACGGGTGGTCTCAATAACGACCCGCGCCTCCACAACAACCCTCCGCCGCCGACGCTGAGTGAAGTCGTCACCACCCTTCGCACCCTCGGCAAGACCGAGCTGCCGGCGCAGCTTGCGCGCTGGCTCGACGAGCTCGATGAGACCGGCCGCTGGGCGCTGCTGAAACTCGTCACCGGCGCGATGCGGATCGGGATTTCGGCGCGGCTCGCCAAAACCGCCGCGGCCGCGCTCGGCGACAAGGACCCGCACGAGATCGAACTGATCTGGCCCGGGCTCGCCCCGCCCTATCTCGACCTGTTCGCGTGGCTGGAAGGCCGCGGCGACAAGCCGGTCAACCGCGATCCGGCGCCGTTCCGCCCGGTGATGTTGGCCCACGCGATCGAGGATGCTGATTTCGCCAGCCTCGATCCGTCCGATTACATCGCCGAATGGAAATGGGACGGCATCCGCGTGCAGGCGGTCTCGGGCCGCGACGAGCGCGGCCACATGCAGGCGCGGCTCTATTCGCGCACCGGCGAGGACATCAGCAAGAGTTTTCCCGACCTCTTGCCGTCGCTGCACCTCCCCGGCGCCATCGACGGCGAGCTGTTGGTGTTGCGGGAAGGCCGCGTGCAGACCTTCAATGTGCTGCAACAGCGGCTGAACCGAAAAGTCGTCTCGCCGAAACTGATCAAGGAATTTCCGATTCACTTGCGCGCCTACGACCTGCTCGGCGACGATGAGAACGATCTGCGCGAACTGCCGTTCGTCGAGCGCCGCGCGCATCTCGAGGCGTTCGTCCGGAAGCTGGACGATTCCCGCATTGATCTGTCGCCGACGGTCGCCTTCGACAGTTGGGACGCGCTGATGGCGGCGCGCGCCGATCCCGCAAGCGCCGGCGCGGGCGAAGATGCCGAGGCGGTTGAAGGCGTGATGCTCAAGCGGCGCGACGCGCCATACCTGCCGGGCCGCCCCAGGGGCCAGTGGTGGAAATGGAAGCGCGATCCACACATCATCGACGCCGTCTTGATGTATGCGCAGCGCGGCCACGGCAAGCGTTCGTCCTATTATTCGGACTACACCTTCGGCGTCTGGACCTCGGGCGAGGACGGCGAGCAACTGGTGCCGGTCGGAAAAGCCTATTTCGGCTTCACCGACGAGGAACTCCTGCAGATCGACCGTTTCGTCCGCCGCAACACCACGGAAAAGTTCGGCCCGGTTCGCCATGTCGTGCATGAGCCGGATCAGGGCCTGGTGCTGGAAGTCGCCTTCGAGGGGTTGCAGCGCTCGCCGCGGCACAAATCCGGCGTCGCGATGCGGTTTCCGCGCATCAGCCGGCTGCGCTGGGACAAGCCGCCGCGCGAGGCCGACCGGCTGGAGACGCTGGAACGGATGCTCAAAGACGTGACGGCAAATTAACATTCCAGCGGCGCATAGCGGCCATTGATTGATACGAGCGGGTTCCCCATGTGCCCCGCCGTGCCTATAATGCGTGCGCGACCCGCGAGGAGAGACCGATGCCCAACGACGTCAGAGACCTGCCGGCCAGCAATGACGGCCTGTACCGCTTCCTCGGCGGCTCGCCGCTGTCGGTGGCGTTCAGGTTGATCCTGCTGTCGATCTTGGTCGGCGTGGTGCTGGCCGCGATCGGCTTCGATCCCTGGAATATCCTGCACAGCATCCAGACCCTGTTCCGGCGGCTGTGGGATCTCGGCTTCGACGCGGTCAACTGGCTGTGGCGCTACTTCCTGCTCGGCGCCGTGATCGTGGTCCCGATCTGGCTGCTGTCGCGGCTATTCGGCGCCCCGCGCGGGCGATAACTCGTAGAGGCCGCAGCCGATGCAATTGCAATTTGTCGGCTGCGGCGACGCGTTCGGTTCCGGCGGCAGGTTCAACACCTGCTTCCACGTCAGCGGCGCGCGCGTCAATTTCCTGATCGATTGCGGCGCGTCGTCGCTGCCGGCGCTGAAGCGTCTCGGCATAGCGCGCGACGGCATCGACCTGATCCTGATCACGCATTTCCACGGCGACCATTTTGGCGGCCTGCCGTTCCTGCTGCTGGATGCGCAGTTCACGCGGCGCACCCGGCCGCTCGTCATAGCCGGGCCGCAGGGGATCGAGGCGAAGCTCGCCAACCTGATGGAAGCGCTGTTCGAGCACTCCTCCAAAACCAAACAACGCTTCGATCTATCCGTCGTCGCGCTCGAACCGGAGCAGAGCCGGACGTTCGGCGAGATCAAGGTGACGCCCTATCCTGTCGTCCACGGCGAATCCGGCGGGCCATTCCTGGCTTACCGGGTCGAGGCCGAGGGCCGCACCATCAGCTACAGCGCCGACACCGAATGGACAGAGACGCTGATCCCGGCCGCGCGCGGCGCGGACCTGTTCATTGCGGAAGCGTATTACTACGACAAGATCGTCAAGAACCATCTCAGCCTGAAAACGCTGGAAGCACACCTGGGCGAAATCAACGCCAAGCGGCTGGTTCTGACGCATATGAGCGACGACATGCTCGGACGGCTGGGCGAACTACCCTATCTTACGGCCCATGACGGCATGGTCGTCGAGCTCTAGGCATGCATTCGCCTAATCCTGCTTCTGGGGTCACGACGGCACAGGTGTTTGCCATCGCGGGTCCCGCGATGGTCGCGAACCTGACCACACCGCTGATCGGCATCGTCTCGACCACGGCGATCGGCCGGCTCGGCGACGCCACGCTGCTCGGCGGCGTGGCGATGGCCTCGGTGCTGTTCGACTGCATGTTCTGGCTGTTCGGCTTCCTGCGCATGAGCACGGTCGCCTTTACGGCGCAGTCGCTCGGCGCCGGTGAAACCATCGAATTACGCGCGATCCTGATCCGCGGCTTCCTGGTCGCGGCCCTGATCGGCACGGCGCTCATTGTGCTGCAGGTGCCGCTCGCCACCATCCTGCTGGGTGCGATGGGCGGCAGCGAGGGCGTCACACGCGCGGCAAAAACCTACTTCACGATCCGGATCTGGTCGGCGCCGCTTGCACTCGCCAATTATGTCGTCCTCGGCTGGCTGATCGGACAGGCGCGCGCCACACTGGCGCTGACGACCCAGATAGCGATCAACGTCACCAACATGATCGCGACGGTGCTGCTGGTGCTGGTATTCGACCTCGGCATCGCCGGCGCCGCGACCGCGGCCGTGATCGCGGAGGCGACCGGCGTCCTGCTCGGTATTTTGATCGCGCGGCGTCTGTCCCGCGGGCAATCGGCCATCTCGCCGGCGACGCTGTTCGACCGCACAAAACTGATGCGGATGCTGACGGTCAATCGCGACATCCTGATTCGTACCGCAGCGCTGATTGCAGCCTTCCTGTTCTTCATCGCGCAGGGAGCCCGCGCCGGCGACGTGACGCTCGCGGCCAATGCGGTCTTGAACAATTTTCTGATGATCAGCGGCTTCTTCCTCGATGGCCTCGCCAACGCGGCCGAACAGCTTTGCGGCCGCGCCTATGGCGCCCGCGACAAGCGCGCCTTCTCAGGAGCCGTCAAGCTGGTCGTGATCTGGGGCTTTGGCTTCGCCTTCGCAGTCGCCGCAAGCTTCGCACTGTTCGGGCCTGCGCTGATCGACGTGCTGACCGCGAGCGCGGACGTGCGGCGCATCGCGCGCGACTATCTGCCGTTCATCGTCTTCGCGCCGCTGCTCGGCGTGTTCGCCTTTGCCTATGACGGGATCTATATCGGCGCCACCTGGGCGCGCGACATGCGCAATCTGATGGTGTTGTCGCTGTTGATCTTCCTTGTCGCATGGTTCGCGCTGCGCTCGTTCGGCAATGCCGGACTGTGGGGCGCGTTTCTGGTGCACTACGCCGCCCGCGGTGGATTGCAGGCGTTGCGGTATCCGGCATTGCTGAGGAAGTCGTTTGCGGCCTGACGGACTTGCTTCTCCCTCGCCCCGCTCTTGCGGGGAGAGGGTCGGAGTGAGGGGCTGTCTCCGCGAATTCGATGGAGCTGAGTATGCGGCGGCTCCCCTCACCCGGCGCTTCGCGCCGACCTCTCCCCGCGAAGAGCGGGGCGAGGTAACTTAATACGAGCTTACGCGCGCCCCTACACCACCGGCCAGTCCTCGGCGGTGATCGTCGCAGCATCCGCGCCGACGATCTCCGACAGCGAGTCGCGCCCGGTGCGCAGCAAGGTCGAGGCAAGATCGTTCTTGATGTCGTCCACCAGCCCGAGGCCCTTGTAGACCAGTGACGAATAGAGCTGGATCAGGCTGGCGCCGGCGCGGATTTTCGTCAGCGCGGCGCCGCCGGAATCGATGCCGCCGACGCCGATCAATGGAAACGCGCCTTCGGTGCGGACATAGGTCTCGGCCACCATGCGTGTCGACAGCCGGAACAGCGGCCGCCCCGACAATCCGCCCTGCTCTTTCGCTCTCGCCTGTTCGCGCAAGGTCGCGGGACGCGCCAGCGTGGTATTGGCAACGATCATGCCGTCGACCCGGCGCGAGCGCGCGATGTGCACGACGTCGTCGAGTTCGGCCAAACTCAGGTCCGGCGCGATCTTGAGCAGCACCGGTGAATCGCCGGCATTCCTGCGCACCCGCTCGCGCGCATCGATCACCTTGGCGAGGAGTTCATCGAGCGCCGCCGCTTGCTGCAGGTTGCGCAGGCCGGGCGTGTTCGGCGAGGAGACGTTGACGGTGAAATAGCTCGCAACCGGCGCAAACGTCTCGATCAGCTTGACGTAATCGGCGACGCGGTCGGACGAATCTTTGTTGGCCCCGACATTGATGCCGACGATTCCGCCATGGTGGGCGCGCGCCGCAAGCCGGCGCAGCGCAGCCTCTGCGCCGTCATTGTTGAATCCCATGCGGTTGATCACGGCTTCATCCCGCTCGAGGCGAAACAGCCGTGGCCGTGGATTGCCGCCCTGCGGCTTCGGTGTCACGGTGCCGATTTCAACGAAGCCGAAGCCGAGCCTGAGCAGCGCATCGGGCACCTCTGCGCTCTTGTCGAAGCCCGCGGCCATGCCGATCGGATTGGGAAAGTTCAGGCCGAAGGCGCGCACTGCCAGCTTGTGGTCGTCGGCCCGCGGCCTGACCGGCGGCAGCAGCCGCAGGCCCTGGATCGCCATGCGATGCGCGTCTTCCGGATCGAACCAGCGCAGCAGCGGCAGCGAAAAGGCGTCGAAGGCGCGGATCACGGCGTGAGCTCCGGAATATCGTGAGAGCCATCGGACCGCGCCCGCATGTCGAGGATCGCGGTTACCGCGCCGAGATCAAGCTCGCCGTAGAGATGCGGGAACAGTTCGTCGTTGCGCGAAGGCTCCCAGCGCAACGCATCGCCGAGCGCCTCCGCGTCGACCGCGACCAGGAATAGGCCCTTCTGGCCGAAATAATGCTTTCGCGCCGTCTCGGCGACCTGGGACGCCGTGGAGAAATGAATGAAGCCGTCGCGCAGATCGTCTGCACTGCCGCGATAGACGCCCTGCCGCTCGGCCTCGCGCCAAGCCGAGGCGGAAGTGATTTTATAAATGGTCGGCACGGCGTTCCGGCTTGTCGCTTGAGTCTCTTGGGATTTTCCCGGAAATGGCCGGGGTGGCCGCCGACCGTAAAGGCGGCAGGCCGCTAACTCAAGCGCCGCTGCGGCAGGCGCAGCGCATGTTCGGTTCTGATTCGATCAGAACCGGGCGCCAATCTCTTGTTTTGACGCGTTTTCTTCACGCGAACCGCTGTCCACCCCCGGATCAAGTCCGAGGGCATGCTTCGCTGGCAAACGCTACGCAAGATTTGCGCTAGCCGACTGGATGAGGCAATAATTCCTAGACCGATTCAGGGCTTTCGATGGCGAGACATTCCAAGGCGCACCGGATTCTGACCCATAACCAGGTCTGGACCGCGCTCGACCGGTTGGCCGAACGCGCCGGCATGTCGCCCTCGGGCCTCGCCAAGCGTGCCGGCCTCGACCCCACCACCTTCAACAAATCCAAGCGCATCACCGGTGACGGCCGCGAGCGCTGGCCGTCGACGGAATCGGTATCCAAGGCGCTGGCCGCCACCAATTCGTCGATCGACACTTTCGTGCAGTTGATCGGCGACGGCGCGCGCGGTCTGCAATCGGTGCCGCTGCTCGCCCTGGCGCAGGCCGGCAGCGGCGGCTATTTCGACGAGAGCGGCTTTCCCTCCGGCCGTGGCTGGGACGAGGTGGCGCTGCCGTCGGCCAGCGACGAGCATGCCTACGCGCTCGAGATCTCGGGCGATTCGATGAAGCCGACCTATCGCGACGGCGACATCATCGTGGTGTCGCCGGGCACGGCGATCAGGCGCGGCGACCGCGTGGTGCTGAAAACGTCAGGCGGCGAAGTGATGGTCAAGGAATTGAAGCGCCGGACCACCAAGACGCTGGAACTGCAGTCGCTCAACCCGGCACAGGCCGATCGTACGCTGGACGCCGACGATATCGCCTGGATCGCAAGGATCGTGTGGGCGAGCCAGTAGGCTGTCGCGCCGTGACGGACGTGCTGAGCGACCTGCTGCAACATTCCCTTCGCATCGTGTTGTGCGGAACCGCCGCAGGGACGACGTCCGCCGCCGAGCGGGCCTACTACGCGCACCGGCAAAACAAGTTCTGGAAGATCCTGCACGAAACGGGGCTGACGCCGGAGCCGCTGCGGCCGCATCAATATCGCAGCCTGCTGCACCATGGCATCGGCCTGACTGATCTCGTGAAAGCGGGTGCGGGAATGGACCGCGCCACGCTTCCCAAACTGACGGCGGCGGATCGCGTCCGGCTGAGCAATGCAATCACAACATTTCGTCCGCAATTCCTTGCATTCACCAGCAAGACAGCCGGGCAGAAATTCTTCGACGGCAAGCGAGACTATGGCGAGCAGTGTGATCTGATCGGCGATACCAGGGTGTGGATCTTGCCATCGACCTCGGGCGCAGCCAATGGAAGCTGGCGCCCGGAAATCTGGCACCGATTTGCAGATGAGGTCAGAGCGGCGGGCTGAGGAATCGGGCGCGGCCCCTCCCTCCTCCCCTTGTGGGAGAAGGTGCCGGAGCGAAGCGGAGGCGGATGAGGGGTCTGTCTCCGCGGAGAGAACCCCTCATCCGGCTCGCTGCCGCTGCGCGTCAGCTATCCACCTTCTCCCACAAGGGGAGAAGGGAAGAAGCGCGCTACGTCGCGTAGTCGGGCTCCTTCCGGTCCAGCATCCGCTTCAAGGCATCAAAATGCCGCTGGGCCGGGGTCGGGCCTTTGTAGAGATGCTCGTCCTTGTAATCGCGCTTGGTTTTCTCCACCACAGGCGCAGGAAGCTGTTTCAGCTTCTGCCCGGTCCACATCGCGTAGATCTGCACCTGGGCGGCGCGCTCGACGTAGTACAGCATGTCATAGGCTTCTGCGACGGTGGCGCCGACGGTGGAGATGCCGTGATTGGCCATGAAAAGCACGGTCTTGTCGCCGATGACTTTTGCGAGCCGCGCGCCTTCGGCGGGATCGAGCGCCGGGCCGGTATATTCGTCGTCATAGGCGATGGCGCCCGACAGCCCGACCTCGGTCTGGCCGATCTCCTTGATGCGGGGGTCTTCGAGCCGCGTCAGCGCGCTGGCATGCGGCATGTGGGTGTGAAACACCGCCTTCGCCTGCGCCTTGTGGATCGGCGCGTGGATGCAATAGCAGGAGCGCTCGACCTCGCCTTCACCGCGTTTGACCTCACCATCGTCGATGCCGACTTCCATGAAGCAGGACGCCGTGACCTCGGACCAATGCGTGCCGAACGGGATCTGGTAGTAGCGATCGCTCTTGCCCGGCACCACGAAGGTCAGATGGTTAAAGATGCCTTCGGAAAATCCCTGGATGAAAGCCAGCCGGTGCGCGGCTGCGAGATCGACCCGCGCCTGCCATTCCTCGGCGCTGTACTCGCTGAGCGTCTTCGGCGAAACCCTGAACTGCATGAGCTTTCTCCCTGTCCGCTGTGTTGCCTGCCCCTCGGCCGGGGGCTTTGCCGGCTGTTATGCACTTAAGTGTAGCGCAATCCGACGCAGGCCGCGGTTGAAATTGCGGCGGGCCTGCCATCCCGGTTTGCGAGGGCATCAGCGGCCGGCCCGAGCCGCTGCGGCCGCCAGATTACCCTCCCGCAACCATGATCGGAGTTTTCAGCTTACGCGGTCACCCGAATCGGCTAGTGCCGAGCGTCACATTTTTGGGGGCTCAAATGGACCGACGAAATCTATTGAAGGCGCTGGCCGGGCTGGCGATCTGCCCGGTATGCACGACCACGGGCTTTGCCGCGGAAGGCGCTCACTGGAGTTACGAGGGCACCGGCGGCCCGGCAAAATGGGGCGACCTCGACGCCGCCAACAAGGCCTGCTCGCTCGGTGCGCAGCAATCGCCAATCGATATCGCCACGACCATCAAGTCCCGGCTTCCGGCATTGAAGATTTCCTGGGGCAAGACGGCTGATGCCATCGTCAACAACGGCCACACCATTCAGCTCAATTTCACCGGGGACTCAACGCTGAAGCTCGGCGATGTCTCCTACAAGCTCCTGCAGGTGCACTTTCACCGCCCAAGCGAACATCTGATCGGCGGCAAGAACTTTCCCATGGAGGCGCATTTCGTGCACCGCGCCGATTCCGGCGCGCTCGCCGTGGTCGGCGTGCTGCTGGCGGAAGGAAAGCCGAACGCGACCTTCGCGAAGATCATCGCCGCGATGCCGGCGAAGGAAGGCCCGGCGGTAAAGGCCGATAGCAGCATCAATCCGAACGGCCTGTTGCCGGACAAGCTCGGCTACTACCGCTATTCGGGATCGCTGACGACGCCGCCCTGCTCGGAGGTGGTCGAATGGCTGGTACTGACCACCCCGATGCAGGTCGCTGCAAGCGATGTGGCCAGCTTTGCAAAGCTCTATCCGATGAATGCCCGCCCGCCGCAGAAGGACAATCGCCGCTACGTGCTGCAGTCGGTTTGAGCGGCACTGTCGTCCCTGCGAACGCAGGGACCCATAACCACTGATGTTCATTGCGACATCGGATGTGGCCTTAGCTTTTCCGAACACGCAGAGCTGTGGTTATGGGTCCCGGCTCCTGATGCGCAATTGCGCATAAGGGCCGGGACGACGATGGAGAGAGCTACGCGCTGCGCGCCAGCGCGCCGTCGATCATCGCGATCGCATTGGTCACGCCGTAGACCGCGACAAACGAGCCGAAGCGCGGGCCCTTCTCCTGGCCGAGCAGCACCTGGTAGAGCATGTTGAACCAGTCGAGTGAGACGCCGGGTCGGCCATCCTTGCCCTTCTTCACCGGATCCAAAAACGGCTCGCGGCGGCCGATCTCGTAGACCACGTTCTGGATGTCTTCCGCTGATGATCCGGCCGGCATGTTCGACAGCGCATCGCGCAGATCCTGCAACGCGGCGCGCTCGCGGTCGGTCGGCTCGCGGAACCGCTTCGTCGGCGCCACGAAGTCGCGATAGTAGTTGATGGCGTAGCCGACCATCGCATCCAGCTTCAGATGCGTCTGCGGCGTCACGCCGGGACGGTAGCGGCCGATGAAGCCCCACAGCGTTTCGGCATTCTCCGCGTTTGACGACGACACCAGCGTCAGCAAGAGCTGGAAGGTGACGGGCATGTCGGCCTTCGGCGGCTTGCCGGAATGAATGTGCCAGACCGGATTGGCGAGCTGCTGCTTGGGATCCTGCCGCGTAAACCCGTCGAGGAATTGCTGGTAGTCGTCGACATTGCGCGGGATCACGTCGAAATACAGCCGCTTCGCCGCCTTCGGCTCGCGGTACATGAACAGCGACAGCGATTCCGGCGAGGCATAGCGCAGCCATTCGTCGATGGTCAGGCCGTTGCCCTTCGACTTCGAAATCTTCTGGCCCTTCTCGTCGAGGAACAGCTCGTAATTAAAGCCCTCCGGCGGCGTGCCGCCGAGCGCCGCGCAGATCTTGCCGGACAGCTTGACCGAATCGATCAAGTCCTTGCCGGCCATTTCGTAGTCGACGCCGAGCGCGAACCAGCGCATCGCCCAGTCCGGCTTCCATTGCAGCTTGCAATGGCCCCCGGTCACAGGGAGCGTGACGCGCTCCTTCGTTTCCGGATCGTCGTAGGAGACCGTTCCGGCCTTCACGTCATGCTCGATGATCGGCACATAGAGCACCATGCCGGTGCGCGGGCAGATGGGGAGGAACGGCGAATACGTCGCAGCACGTTCCTCGCGCAGGCTCGGCAACATGATCTTCATGACGGCGTCGAGCCGTTCCAGCATGCGCAGTAGCGCGGCGTCGAACCGACCGGAGGTGTAGTAGTCGGTCGAAGAGGCGAACTCGTAGTCGAAGCCGAACGTATCGAGGAATGCTCGCAGCCGCGCATTGTTGTGCGCGCCGAACGATGGATACTCATTGGAGAACGGATCGGGTATCCGCGACAGCGGCTTGCCGAGATGCGACGCCAGCATCTCCTTGTTCGGCACGTTGTCCGGCACCTTGCGCAGGCCGTCCATGTCGTCGGAGAAGGCGAGCAGGCGCGTCTTGATCTTGTCCTCGGTGAGCACGCGAAAGGCATGGCGCACCATGGTGGTACGCGCGACCTCGCCGAAGGTGCCGATATGCGGCAGCCCCGACGGACCGTAGCCGGTTTCGAACAGCACCTCGTCCTTCGGATTTTTCTTCAGCCGCGCGACAATGGCCTTGGCCTGCTCGAACGGCCAGGCGTTGGATTGTTCGGCGAGCGCACGCAGATCGCTCGGGCTAAAGGCAAGGTCAATGACGGACATTTATTAGGGCTCTCTCCGGAAGCCGCGGAAACTAGCGCTTCCGAGGCAAAATGCAAAATGACGGGCGAAACTCCGTAGGGTGGGCAAAGGCGCACTTGCGCCGTGCCCACCATCTCTCACCGATCTGCGTCTCCAATGGTGGGCACGCTTCGCTTTGCCCACCCTACGCAGATCGACTAACTCTTAAAACGGACTGATGGAAAAATACCGCAGCCACAGATCGGTGAAGCGGCCTTTTTCCCAGAGCCGGAACAACGCCCAGTTCAGCGAAGTCCGCAGCAGATCGTTGCCTTTGCGGACGGCGATGCCGATGCCCTCGCCGAAATAGCGGCTCTCGACAAAGGGCCCGCCCGAGAAAGCGCAGCATTCGGCTGAATCGGTGCCGTTGATCCAGAACGCCAGCGAGATCGCGTCGCCGAAGATGAAGTCGACCTCGCTCCGCCGCAAAGCGAGCCGCAGCGCGTCATCGTTCGGATACGACTTGATCTCGGCGTCGGTGAACATCGCCTTCAGATAGGCCTCGTGCGAGGTACCGCCGATGACCCCGACCTTCTTGCCCTCGAGATATTCGGGGCGGATCTCCGGCATCACGGCGTCGCGCCTGGACACGAAACGGGCCGGCGCGCGGTAATAGGGATCGGAGAAATCGAGCCGGGCGCGCAACGCCGGCGTCACCGCCATCGAGGCGATGATGGCGTCGCCACGGTTGCTGGTGATGGCGTCGACCAGCGTCTCGAACCGGCGCATCTGGACGGTGCAGGAAATCTTGATCTCGTCGCACAGCGCACGCGCCAGATCGACATTGAAGCCCGCGGGATTGCCGTCGGGGCCGGTGAAGTTGAACGGGGGGTAATCAGTCTCGGTCAGGAACCGGATCACGGTCAGGCGCGACATGTCCGGTCGGTCCGGGCGCCGCCGCGGGTCCCAGAAGCCGGGCACCGCCTGCGGGGCTGCCTCGACCGCCGGGCGGGTTTGGGTTTGCGCCTGCGCCGCAGCGCCGCCGAAAACCGTCAGCGCTGACGCGATCGACAACCCGACCAGCCACGCGCGGACGGGGCGATGCGGTTTTGCATTGGTTAACGGAGCGGTAAGATATGGCATCGTCTGCAATATGTTACGGAATTCACGGCCTTATAGACCATCCGGCCTGCGATGCGAGGGCCGTTTTCGGCTTTTGACCCCTCGGGCGACCGCTCAGAGGTAGCGCTTCAAATCCTTCGCGGCTTCCTCAGGGCTTCGTTTCAGGTTGAACGGCGCTACGAAATTGCCGTTGCGATCCATCAGATAGATCAGCGCGGTATGGTCCATGGTGTAGTCGCCGTCCTTGAGCGGGACTTTGCGGGCATAGACCCGGTAGGCGGAAAGCACCTTTGCCACCGCCGCGGGCTCGCCAGTTAGCCCTTTCAAATGGGGATCGAAACTGGAGAGATAGTCCTTCATCGCGCCCGCCGTGTCGCGCTCGGGATCGACGGAAACGAACCAGGCGTTGACGCGGTCGGCGTCCTTGCCCATCGCCTTCAGCACTTCCGAAATCTCGAACAGCGCGGTCGGGCAGACGTCGGGGCAATGGGTGAAGCCGAAGAAGATCAGCGTCGGCCTGCCCTTCAAATTCTGCTCGGTGACGGTCTGGCCGGCCTGGTCGGTCAGTTGAAACGGCCCGCCGATCGCCGCCGGCGCCGTAACAGTGCGCAAGCCGCCGAGCGCCCACAGCATGATCAGGAGCCCGACCAGCAGACTGCCGGCAAAGGCCGCAATGATCACCAGCGGGCGAATGGTCCGGTCCATCGTGGAATTCCTTTTTGCCCGATCAGAAGCAGGCCGAGATGCCGGCGGCGATCATTTCGAAAAACACCGCGGTGCCGTAATGGAACCACAATGCGGCCGCGCCGAGCACGACCAGCGCACCGAGGCCGGCAGCGCCCCAGGCAATCATCGAGGCCACCCTGCCCTGCGGCCGGTCGGCCGCCATCATGCCCTGTCGGGTGGAGATCGGCTGAACCATGGGGTTGAGATAGGGCGAGTTCCCCAGGCAGGCAAGCGGAATGGCCGGACGGAACATCACGTCATGCGGAGGGAGAGGCCATGCGAGAGCGGGGCCATTATCCTTCGAGACGCGGCGAAGACGCCGCTCCTCAGGACGAGGGTTGACTGACGTCCTCATGGTGAGGGGCGGTGACGCCGCGGGTCTCGAACCATGGATTTTGGAAGGTAAGTTCGCCTTAACTAACGCGACGCCGGCTTGTTGCTGGAGGCCTGCGCATCGAGGTAGCAGGGCCTGTACATTGCCTGCAGCTGCTTGCCGCGCAGGAAGATCATGCGCTGGGTCAGGCCGCCGCGCGCAGAAATCCACTTTCGCACCGCAGGCGGATACATCGAATACAGCATCTGGGTCGCCTCGGCGTTCATGATGGCGCGGCCATTGGCGCCGAAATCCCAGGCAGCGTGGAAGCCGAGATTGGCATGCGAGGTAACGCAGATCCGGTCATGGGGAACTGCGCCTAGAACGATGGTGCAGGCCGAGGCGCAAAGGCCATCGATGATGACGGTTTCGCCCGAGGAGCGCAGGCCTTGATACCTGTCGACATAGGTGCCGATCCGGCCGCCACGATCATCGGCTATCCGCACCACCGCTTGACTCGCCTCTACCCCCGCCAGCAGCAGCACCGCGGCAAGCAACCCCGTCAGCAGCTTCATATCCCTGCCCCAGTCGAAAAATGTCGAAACCGAATCTGATCGTCTCAGTGATGCAAGACAGGACGTAGCGTCGTTTGAGATCGTGATTTTGTCTAGGCAACCACAGCACGTCAAAACAAATTCAAATTAAGTGTTGCTTGGCCGCTGCACCCTCCGCGCGCAAAGGTCCCAAACTGGAACAAACGACTCTTGCCTAGGTGGCGAAGCGGCCACAGCCAAGAACCCAATAGCCGTTGACCGCGCGCGAGGACGCGGGCTTGAATCAAAAATGGCACGGGGAGGAAATGATGGCTGACAACGCAGACGTAATTGTGGTCGGCGGCGGGCTGGCGGGTCTGGTCGCGGCGACGGAGATCGCGGACGCCGGCAAGCGCGTCATCGTCGTCGACCAGGAAGGCGATCAAAGCCTTGGCGGACAAGCCTTTTGGTCGTTTGGCGGGCTCTTCCTGGTAGACTCTCCCGAACAGCGCCGGCTCCGCATTAAGGATTCCTACGATCTCGCCCTGCAAGACTGGATGGGTACCGCGGGCTTCGACCGCGACGACGACCATTGGCCGAAGCGATGGGCGGAAGCCTATGTCGCGTTTGCCGCCGGCGAAAAGCGCGGCTGGCTGCGCGCGATGGGCCACCGTATTTTTCCGGTGGTCGGCTGGGCCGAGCGCGGCGGCTATGACGCGATGGGCCACGGCAATTCGGTGCCGCGCTTTCATGTCACATGGGGCACCGGTCCCGGCCTGGTCGAGCCGTTCGAGCGGCGCGCACGCGAGGCGGAGAAGAGCGGACGGTTAATGTTCAAGTTCCGCCACCGCGTCGACACACTTGTGATGACGAACGGCGCAATCGAGGGCGTCGGCGGCTCAATCCTCGAGCCCGATTCCGTCGAACGCGGCAAGAGCTCCTCGCGCAAGGTGGTCGGCGACTTCACGCTGCGTGCGCCGGCGGTAATTGTCGCTTCCGGCGGTATCGGCGGCAATCACGACCTGGTCCGGCAGAACTGGCCGAAGCGCCTGGGCGAGCCGCCGAAATTCATGATCTCCGGCGTGCCCGAACATGTCGACGGGCGCATGATCGGCATCACCGAGGCCGCCGGCGCGCGGCTGATCAACCGCGACCGGATGTGGCACTACGTCGAGGGCATCCGAAACTGGAATCCGATCTGGCCGCGCCACGGCATTCGCATCCTGCCCGGCCCGTCCTCGATGTGGTTCGATGCGTCAGGCAAGCGCCTGCCGGCGCCGCTATTCCCCGGCTCCGACACACTCGGCCAACTGCAATATATCATGGGCACCGGCTATGATTATTCCTGGTTCATCCTGACCCAGAGCATCATCAAGAAGGAGTTCGCGCTCTCAGGCTCCGAGCAAAACCCGGACCTCACCGGAAAAAGCTGGCGCATGACGATCAAGCGCGCCACCAACAAGGGCGCACCCGCGCCGGTGGAAGCGTTCAAGCAGAACGGCGCCGACTTCATCGTGCGCGACAATCTCGCCGACCTCGTCAGCGCGATGAACGCGCTCGCCGGCAACGACCTGCTCAAGCACGATCACATCAAGGCGCAGATCGAGGCGCGCGACCGTGAGATCACCAACCCTTACGTCAAGGACGCGCAGGTGATGAACCTGCACAATGCGCGGCGCTATATCGGCGACAGACTGATCCGCACCGCCAAACCGCACCGGATTCTCGATCCTGAACACGGCCCGCTGATCGCGGTCAAGCTCAACATCCTGACCCGCAAGACGCTGGGCGGCTTCGAGACCGATCTCGACTCGCGCGTGTTCGGCAATGACGGCCAGATTATCAGGGGGCTTTACGCCGCGGGCGAAGCCGCCGGTTTCGGCGGCGGCGGCGTGCACGGCTACCGTTCGCTGGAAGGCACGTTCCTCGGCGGCTGCCTGTTCTCAGGGAGGAATGCGGGACGCGCGGCGGCAAAGGCGGCAGGGTGAAACGCCTTCTCGTCAAGTCCGGGTGCGGCAAGGTCCGATGCAAATAACGCAGTAGCCCTTGAGGCGTGAGCGCGCTAAGAAGCCGCCGCCCCCTATCAGGAGAACAATATGACCATCCAGCGCTTCGAAACCGGACCTCGCATGAGCCAGGTCGTCGTCCACGGCGACACCGTCTATCTCGCGGGCGTCGTCGCCGGCAAGGCCGCCGGCAAAAGCGTGACCGAGCAGACGCAGGACATCCTTTCGATCATCGACGGCCATCTCGCCAGGGCCGGCACCGACAAGTCGAAGCTGCTGTCAGCCACGATCTACATCACCGACATGAAGACGTTTCCCGAAATGAACGCGGTGTGGGACGGCTGGGTGTCGGCGGGTAACACGCCGGCGCGCGCCACCGTCGAGGCGAAGCTGGCGGCGCCGCAGTACAATGTCGAGATCATGGTGGTTGCGGCGAAGTAAGGCCGGCCACCGCAAGACATCAAGCTGCCCCGGATTGCACGCGCAATCCGGGGCATTTTCATTTGCATCTCACGCGCTGATCTTGGCGCCGGCGACATCGCCGAGATCTGCCTGAAGCCATCGGGCGATCCGGGGCCAGGAATGGCTCAAGACCTTGCGCCCCATGAAAAGGCTGAGGTGACCGCACGGCTCGCAGGCTCGTTCCAGCCGCGCCGGTGGCGTGCCCAACAGCCTTGCCGTCGCGAACGCCTGATCGCGCGGGACAACGATGTCATCATCGCCGGCCAGCAGGAACACCGGCACGCGCACCTCGCCGAGATCGATTCGGCGGCCGAGCGCAACAAAGCGGCCTCTGGCGATGAGGTTCTGCCGGAAAACCTGCTCGGTCACCTCGAGATAATAGGTCCCCGGCAGATCCAGCGTCGCGCGGTCCCAGCGCTCGAAACGATCCAGCAGCATGCTGGCCTCGTCCGATCCCTCGCCGAGATTCCATTGCAGCGTTGCCTCCACGTCATGCTGGTTGAACGGAATGTTCCAGAACCGCAGCATATGCTCGCCGCTGACGATGCCCTCGCCCTGGCGTACCATCTGCTCGAAAGCTTGCTGCGGAAGTGCGGCCACCATCTTCGAGAGTTCGGACGGTGTGGAGATATCGACGGGAGCACCTGCGAGCACAAGCCGCCGCACCTTGCCGGGAAAGCGCGCGGCATAGACCAGCGACAGCCATCCGCCCTGACACAGACCGACAAGATCGACCGGCGCACCGATCTCGTCGATCGCCACATTGAGCTCGGCAAGATAATTGTCGATCGACAGGTTGCTCATGTCCGGCGTCGCCGAGCGCCAGTCCGGGACATAGATGCGGTTCATGCCGTCTCGCTGCAGCGCCTCGACGAGACTATGGCCAGGTGCGAAATCCGCGACCAGTGCCCTATGCAGCGCGTAGGGCGCGCAGACAAGAACAGGCTGCTGCCTCGTATTTCCGTGCGAAAACTCCCGCAACCGCATCGACTGAAGTTGCAGCACCACGGTGTTCGGCGTGGTCCAGGCGAGCGGCGTTTGGTCCGGGTCGTAGGAAGGCGCGGGCTTCTGATCAACGAACCATTGCGCGTAGCTGTCGAGCGCCAGTTTCGCGGCTTCCAGCGGCCACAGCCACACCTGCTGCGCCCAGTCGGCGCCCGCGTTCTGCTTCGGCGTCTTGGTTTCTTCTGCCACCGATCGATCGCCCACAATGAGGAGGACGGCAAGGGCCAAGCGTTGACGTTTTTCCTAAAGAACCGACGAGGTCGAGATCATGCTTTTACGCCAGATTGGGCCCAGGCCCCAGCCCGATCATCGGTGAGGGGCGACGCGATCCGACGATTCTTGACCTCAGAGGTAATCGATTGGTCCGCGCGGATTTCCGATAGTCGGTTAGCCGATCAATCCGGCCCAGCCAAAGGAGATCACCATGACCGACGTTCACGGCATTGCACACAACTATATCGCCCTGTGGAACGAGCGCGCCCCAGCGCGCCGCCGCGAGATGCTGGCAGCGAATTGGACGACGGACGCGAAATACGTCGATCCCCTGATGAGCGGCGACGGCCATGATGGCGTGGACGCGCTTGTCGCCGGCGTGCAGCAGCGCTTTCCAGATTTCAGGTTCAAGCTGATCGGCGAGCCCAACGGTTTTGGCGACCACGTCCGCTTCTCCTGGGGGCTCGGCCCCGATGGCGGCGACAGTCCGATCAAGGGAACGGATTTTGCCGTGCTCAGCAACAGCCGTATCCGCAGCATCACCGGGTTCCTCGACCAGGTGCCGCCGGCGTGACCGGTATGTAGGGTGGGCAAAGCGAAAGCGTGCCCACCGCCGATATCGCGAATTGGAGATGGTGGGCACGGCGCAAGCGCGCCTTTGCCCACCCTATACAGCGGAAATATTTTCGGGAACCTGTTTGCCCCTGCCGCATCCAACCAATACCCTGTTATTGGTGGAGCCATCATGCGCCAGGCCCAGCATATAGCACCCCTCGACACCGGCGACGCCGAGCTGGTTCGCCGCGCGCTCGCCCGCGACGAAGCGGCGGTCCGCGCCATCATGCGGGCGAACAACCGCAGGCTCTACCGGCTCGCCCGCGGCATCCTGCGCAATGACAGCGAGGCCGAGGATGTGGTGCAGGAAGCTTACGTTCGCGCCTTCACTCATCTGGAGAGTTTTCGCGGCGATTCCAGCCTTTCGACCTGGCTGTCGCGGATCGCGATGAACGAGGCGCTCGGCCGGCTGCGCCGCCAGCGGCCCGCCGTCGACCTCGACTCGTTGCCGCAGGGCGCGCTCGAAGCGGAGATCATCCCGTTCCCCCTCGCCGCGTCAGACGATCCGGAAAGATCCATGGCCCAGCGTGAAATTCAAGCCGTTGTCGAACATGCCATCGATGAACTGCCGGACGCGTTCCGTCTCGTCTTCATCACCCGTGTGATCGAGGGGATGAATGTGGAGGAGACCGCCGAAATTCTCTCGCTCAAGCCGGAGACGGTGAAGAGCCGGCTGCACCGCGCGCGCACCATGCTGCGCGACAACGTCGAGAGGAAAATCGGCCCCGTGGTGATGGAAGCGTTCCCCTTTGCCGGCAAGCGCTGCGAACGGTTGACGGACGCCGTGCTGAAGCGGCTGGGGTTCTGAGGCACGCGTTGCAGACCTGGGCTCTATCCTTCGAGACGCATCGCTTTCGCGATGCTCCTCAGGATGAGGTCTGAAACCCTCATGGTGAGGAGCGCGGCGCAGCCGTGCGTCTCGAACCATGCAGGCCAAACCGCCGCCAAGAGTTTTAATCTTCTTGGGAACCTCCGCGCTCCCCCACCATCCAACTCCTGTGCATCAACAACGCGCGGCTTGCCGCGCCACAGGAGTGTCAGACATGTTCGTTCGATTGAGCGCGGCGATCGCCGCATTGAGCATCCTAGGCAGCGCCGTGCTGGCGCAGGGCGCAAAACCCACCGACCCGCAGATCGCGCATATCGCCTACACCGCAGGGGTCATCGACATCACCGCCGCCAAGCAGGCGATCGAGAAGGCCGGCAACAAGGACGTCAAGGCGTTCGCGCAGGGCATGGTGCGCGACCATGAGGCCGTGAACAAGCAGGCGCTCGACCTCGTCAAGAAGCTGAACGTGACGCCGGAGGACAACGACACCAGCAAGACGCTGTCGAAGCAGGCGGCCGACAAGCTCGCCGAACTCGCCAAGCTGAAAGGCGCCGAATACGACAAGGCGTATGTCGCCAACGAGGTCGCCTACCACAAGGCCGTCAACGGCGCGCTTGAGACGCAGTTGATTCCATCGGCCAGCAATGCCGAGTTGAAGAGCCTGCTGCAGACCGGCCTGAAGATCTTCCAGGGCCACCAGCAGCATGCCGAACAGGTCGCCGCCAAGCTGAAGTAAGGAGCCCGCCATGCGCCCGGGATGCTATCTGCCTGTCATGGCCGCCCTGCTGTTCGGCGCGATAGAAGTCCCGGCACATGCGGCGACGATTCAAATCACAACGACGGATCTGGTGTTCGCGCCGGCCGAGGTCTCGGTCAAGGTCGGCGACACCATCGAATGGATCAACAAGGACGTGTTCGTGCACACCGCGACCGCGCGCAACGGCGACTTCGACGTGATGATGCCGGCGAAGAAGACGGTGACGTCGGTCCTGACGAAGGCCGGTACCGTCGAGTATTATTGCCGGTACCATCCCAACATGAAGGCGGTGCTGACGATCGCGCCGTAGCATCGTCCGCTTTTGCGATAGCGGCGGCTCAGGCCGCCCGCACCGAGCTGAGAAACTTGCCGACCTCGCGCTTCAGCCGGTCGCTCTCGCCGTCTGTTCGGCCAGCGCCTTCACTTCGGACGCCGCTACGGCGAGCCGCGCCCAGCACGGGGCTGCGCGCGGATCCGGGCCGTCAGGACGACCGCAGCGCCATCACCAGCCGCACCGCGACTGCCGCCTGCCAGACGGGATAGAGGAATGAGATTTGATCGAGGCCGAACGCATTGTCGAGCGCGAGCAGCGTGCCGGTGAGCGTACCCGTGATCAGCATCGGCCACCACGCGGCGGCCTGACGCGGCCCCGAAGGCAACAGGCCGATCCCCAGCGCCATCACGGCGGTGCCGACAAGGCCGCCGGTCAATCCGGCGAGCAGATAGCGCATAACCGTGGCCGCGCCCGCGGTCTGCCCCTCGATAAAGATGGCCGCATTCACTGCGCAGACGAACGCGATCATAGTGACGATGGCGGCAAGCATGGCTGCCCAAAGCGGATTGGCGCTGAAGCGCCGCACCAGAATGAAGATGAGCACGGCGAACGGCACCGCGATCAGCGAAATGCGAAGCTGGCCGGGACCGCCGATCTTGTCGATCAGCGCCGGCAATAGCGGGGTGAGAATGCCGGATATGACGCCGTCGGCGGCGACCATCAGCAGGTTGTTGCGAGAGGTGCCAGCGGAGGTGATCGCCTGCGTCAACGCTCACTCCTTTTTTTGCGACATGCCCTACGCCTAGCACGGCAAGGACCGAGATTGAAGGCAACGCAAGTGAGGTGGGCAGACTGCAAATAAAAGCCGCGCCAACCCGAAGGCTGACGCGGCGATGGCCGTTCTGTTGCCAGGTGGACCAACCCCGAACAGGTTACGCCGCGAGGCGCACTTCGTTCAATGCAACGTTATCGTTTGCATTTAGGTTTTTGACCCGATAACGGCGGTATCATGCCGAGCACAATTCAGAGCTTCTTTGCGACCATCGATCCTGGTTCGCCCCCGCCTTAGCAGCCTTGGGATTCGACCTTCCGGCAGAATCGATCTCACCGAGATGAGACCTTTAAGCTCAAGCTGCTAAGGTGGAGGCGCCGGGTACTGCCCCCGGGTCTGCCCGCAGTCCACTCTAAGGTTCAGCGCCATCGTCTTGCGACGAGGCGACCCTACGCGTGATCGCCGGTGAAAGATAGGCTTCTGTTGCCCGTGGTCGACGGGTCGAGCTGGCGCCAGGTCTAAGGCATCACAATCCACCCTTCGGCACGAAGAAGCAGAGCTCGTCGCCTGTCCTCTTGTTTATGAACAGCACGGGCAAATGATCTGGCGTGTCTTCAGACTTGATGATGTCGGGTGGGATGACTTTCCACTGGCCGTCTTTGAGGTATTGCCACTGGTCCGAATGGTCTTCTGCGACGCGGAAGCGTGTTTTGAACACATCGCCATTGTCGCAACACGATTTCCAAGGAACACCGAGCCGGTGTTGGACGGCAGGGTTCATTTCCTGTCTGTTGAACCACTCGTGGTGCGGCATCGACGCATCGTGAGCGTCAGCACGGAACGCCAGAAGAATACCGAACATCGTTAGTACGCGACCGAACGCTTTCATGGCAGCCTCCATTCTGGACTGTCATTAATTCGCGAATCACACGAACTCTCCGGCAACCAAAGGAGGCCAGATTCTAAAGAAAATGCGAGCCTCTTTTCTGAGCGGCGAGCTTTTCAGGCCAGACTGTTGCTTTCCTATTCGTGCGGAACGAAGTCGGAGGTCCTACCAGTGCAGCGGAGAAGCTCTCGGCGTTCCTTGTCGGCGCGCCGATTTACCGTCGAGCGATCTCTCGACCGTAGAAACACGGAGGAGGCTGAAGTGCAGACTGCACTCATCGCCGGCAAAGGGCGCTTGAAACGCAGGCACGGTGTGAGGCGGATTTCGCGACGAATTAGCTACGAGACTTTGCCAGCGGCTTTAAGCTGATCGCATCGCGGCTTTCGCCTCATGTCCGCTCCAGCCGCCCTTGCGATTAATGGCACAGCAAGCCAACTAAGCTGTCGTCCCGCTACTCCTGCGACAACAACGGGGCTGGATGCGCGCTGCACTCATCGTCGCACCGTCACAGAGCCGGTAGGCCCGGCAGTCATGCTGTGTATTGCATAAGGAAGCTTGGAGCGGGCGAAGGGAATCGAACCCTCGTATGCAGCTTGGGAAGCTGCCGTTCTACCATTGAACTACGCCCGCGGGTCGCTCTTTCGTATTGAGCATGATCTTTTCGGAAAACCGGTGACCACTTTTCCGGATCATGCTCGCCATGATTAGCCGACCTGACGCGATCCGCCAAGCGGTTCGATCCGACTTTCAGCGACGTTCTTAACTTCCAAAAAATCCAGATGCGCGATTCCATTCCGGTGCTATGATTATTGGTTGGGGCAGATTGGCGTATGACGGGGCGCGGATACACCATTTTCGATACCGGGATCGGTCGCTGCGCCATCGTATGGGGCGCGGCGGGTGTTATCGGCGTGCAGCTTCCCGAAATTCGCGAGATCGATACACGGCGGCGGCTGTATCAGCTTTATCCTGACGCCCGCGAGCTTCGCCCTCCGGCGAATGTCCAGCTCGCGATCGAAGGCATGACTGCGCTGCTGCGTGGCGGCGAGGCCGATCTTGCCGACATCGCGCTGGATATGACCGGCATTCCCGCCTTCAACCAGCGCGTCTATGCCTATGCGCGCGCGATCCCGCGCGGGGAGACCCGCACCTATCCGGAAGTCGCAGCACACCTTCGCGCATCGGGGGCGACCAATTCGGTGGCGCAGGCGATCGCCCGCAATCCCTTCATGATCATCGTGCCCTGCCATCGCGTGCTCGAGGCGGGCAATTATGCCGACAAGATCTCAGCCCATGGCGGGGCGATCTCCAAGCGCCGGCTACTCTCGATCGAGGGCGCCAGCCCGACCTCCAGCAAGACGCTGTTCGATGTGCTGCTGCCGGTTGCACCGCCGCCGCGGCATCCCTAGATCTGCCGGATGAACGTGACCACGCTCCTGGAACGTAAATCCATCTCTGTTTCCGACTTCCGCTGCACCGCGGGGCCCGGCGATAAGCCGTTTGCGGAGCAGCACAGCCGCTATTCGATCTCCTATGTGCGCAAGGGCAGTTTCGGCCTGCATTGCCGCGGCAAGTTCAGCGAACTGGTGGCGGGATCGGTGCTGATCGGCCATCCCGGCGACGAATATACGTGCACCCACGAGCACGTCTGCGGCGACGAGTGCCTGTCATTCTTCCTCGCCCCCGAACTGGTGGAAGCGATCAGCGACAGCAAGACGCCCTGGCAGATCGGCTCGGCGCCGCCGTTGCCGGAACTGGTGGTGCTGGGCGAACTGGCGCAATCGGCAGCAGATGGCAGCAGCGATATCGGCCTCGACGAGATCGGCCAGGTGCTGGCGAGCCGTTTTGTCGAGGTGGTCTCTGGCAAGCCACGCAAATCCGGTCCCGACGCGGCGCGCGACCGCCGCCGCGCAGTCGAGACTGCGCTGTGGATCGACGCCCATTCGCACCAGGCGATCGGCCTCGAAGATGCTGCCGCGCAGGCCGGTATTAGCCCGTTCCACTTCCTGCGGCTGTTCTCGGAGGTGCTCGGCGTTACCCCGCATCAATATCTGGTGCGTTCGCGGCTGCGCCATGCCGCGCGGCGGCTGGCCGACGACGATAGTCCGGTTACCGGTATCGCCTACGATGTCGGCTTTGCCGACCTCTCCAATTTCGTGCGCACCTTCCATCGCGCCGCCGGCATCTCGCCGCTGAAGTTCCGCCAGGCATCGCGGGGCAGGCGCAAGATTTTCCAAGAACGGCTGGCCCTCCACTAGCTAGGCTTTCTCCGGGACGCGCGAGTTCGCGCGCTTCAACTGGAGAATATCATGTACGACCACATCGGATTACGTGTCGGCGACCTCGACGCGAGCGTGCGCTTCTATACGGCAGCGCTCGCGCCTCTCGGCTTCGTGCTGTGCTCGCGCGACGATTCCGGCGCGGGCTTTGGCCCCAAGGGCGCACCGGCGCTCTGGCTACACTTGCACAAGGGATCGGCGAATAGCGGCGCGCATGTTGCGTTCCGCGCCAAGGATCATGCGGCGATCGAGAAATTCCACGCCGAGGGCCTGAAGGCCGGCGGCCGCGACAATGGCGGCGCCGGGCCGCGGACGGATTACAGCCCGACCTATTACGCGGCGTTCCTGATCGATCCCGACGGCAACAATGTCGAGGCGGTTTGCACGTAGGGCACCAACTCTCACCGCCGTCATCGCGAGGAGCGAAAATCGTAGGGTGGGCAAAGCGAAGCGTGCCCACCAATCAAGCTGACAATCCTGGATAGATGGTGGGCATGGCGCAAGCGCGCCTTTGCCCACCCTACCAACCCAACAACAAAGGACTCATCATCATGGCTTCCATTCACAAGGAAATCCTCATCGACGCGAACCCTGCAGACGTCTGGGACGCGCTGCGCGATTTCGGCGCGCTGCATACGCGGCTGGTGCCCGGCTTCGTGACCGACACCAAGCTCGACGGCGACGCCCGCATTGTCACGTTCTCGAATGGCACGGTGGCGCGCGAAATTCCGGTCGATTGCGACGACAAGAAGCGCCGGCTGGTCTACGCCATCGTCAGCGAGCGCATCAAGCAGCACAGCGCGTCCGCACAGGTCTTTGCCGAGAGCGACGGCCGCACCCGCTTCGTGTGGATCGCCGACGTGCTGCCGAACGAGATCGCGCCCTACATGGACGCGCAGATGGATCTCGGCCTCTCGGCGATGCAAAAGGCGCTGGGGCGCAACGCGGCCTAAAGGCCTCATACGAACGTGAGCTTTCTCACCGATCAGCTCCCTGCTGATGCGCATGCCCAATGTCAGCGGTGGTCGTCACGGCCGGAGACATCGGCGAAGGTAGCTATTTTCGTCATTGCGAGGAGCGAAGCGACGAAGCAATCCATTCTATCCCCGAGCGGGGGTATGGATTGCTTCCGCGGAGCCTGTCATCGGGCGGGCATTCGCCCGACCGTTGGCTCGCAATGACGGCCGTCACAACAACGCCGGCCTGACCGCAGGCGCAGGCCGCGGCTTCGGCCCCCAGCGGGTCAGGATCACGCTGGCGCAAGACAGCACGCCGAGCAGCACCATCGACGCCGCCGCCAGCACGAAGAAGTTTTGCGCGGTGGCGCCGTGCGTCGACAGCCACCAGCCACCGGCGCCGATGAACAATAGCCGCGCGGTCTGCGCCAGCACGGGGCCAAGCACCTTCGCCGCGCCCTGCGATGAAAAGTAGGATGTTGTAGCGAGCCCGATGAACGCGTACATCGGCGCCGCCGTCGACAGATATTGACGGCTGGCGGCCCGCACGCTCGCATCATCGGTGAAGAGGTTGACCCAGATATCGGGGAAAGCAGCGATGGGGACCGCGACCGCGCCGACCGATACGAACGCGACGAGCCCCGCCGTCCAGGCGATCTTGCGAGCCCGCGCGATGCGCTGCGCACCGACAGCCATGCCGACCATCGGCACCGAGGCGATGCCGACGGCGAATGCGATCGACGTCAGCATGAATTCGAGCCGCGCGCCGATGCCGTAGCCGGCCAGGATTTCGGTGCCGAAACTCGCCAGCATGTGGGTGAAGATGCTGATGGTCAGCACCGACTGCAGCGGCGAGAAGCAGGAAATCGCGCCAACCTTCAGGATGTCGATGAACATCGGCATGCGAATGCGAAGGCCGCGGATCTTGGGAATGACGCGCGCGCGGCCCGAGAACAGATACCATGACATCACGGAAATGCTGATCAGGTAGGCGATCAGCGAGCCCGCCGCGACGCCGCGCATGCCGAACTGCGGGATCGGGCCGAGGCCCAAGCCCAGCGTGCCGCCGAGAATGATCTGGCAAATCGCCGAGGAGAGCATCAGCAGCGACGGCAGCTTCATGTTGCCGGTGCCGCGCAAGATCCCCGACATCGTGTTCATCAGCCACGGCACGACGGCGCCGCCGAAGAATATTTGCGTGTAAGCGACCGCCTGCGTCAGCACGTTGCCGCGGCCGCCGAGCAATTCCAGAAGCGCGGGGCCGAAGATCAGCATGCCCAGCATGAAGGTGAGCCCGAAGCAGAGGCCGATCAGCAGCGCATGCGCGGCCAGCGTCGAGGCGCGGTCGAGATCGCCCGCGCCGATCGCGCGTGCGATGGCCGAGGCCACACCGCCGCCCATCGCCCCGCCCGACATGGTCATGGTCAGGATCACGATCGGAAACACCAGCGCCATCGCAGCCAGCGACTCCACGCCCAGCCGGCCGATATAGGAGGTTTCCGCGATCACGACGCAGGTGCCTGCGGTCAGCGCGATCACGTTGGGCCAGGCCAGCCACAGCAGCGTGCGCAGGATCGGGCCGTCGAGCAGCGCGTTCTTCGTCGGCGCTTCCGGCGGCGGAAGCGGGCGCTCCTTCTCGTCGACGGGAATGTCGGCAACGCCGAGGTCGGACATTTCTGCTCCCTGCGCACGGGCTTGGGTGGCCGCGGCGCGCTGTTCCTAGCATGGCGGGGCGTGATTCCACGTGCGCGGGGCGCAATGGGGGCCTGCGGGATTGCGGGCGGCGACGCCCGTGCGCTCCATCGGTGCACGCGGGGGCACGGCCGGCCAGCCGTTTCACGGGGAATTCATCGGAGTCTACGAACGTTCAGGTCGACACCCCGTTGTAAAGCCGACATCTGCGGGGAACTCCGCCATGCGCAACAACATCCTATTGGCAATATGCGTCGGCGCCCTGGCGCTGCCGCTTGCCTCCTGCAACGAGTCCAAGGAAACGGCTACCGTCGCACAGACTTACGGTCCTTCGCCCACCCTGCCGCCGCCGGAACATTCATGGATCCCGACGGTCGATATCGCCTCGGTCAACCGCTGGCCCGAGGGCGCCAAGCCTGTCGCCGCCAATGGCATGACGGTCGCCGCCTTCGCGACCGGGCTCGAGCATCCGCGCACGGTCTATGTGCTGCCGAACGGCGACGTGCTGGTCGCCGAGAGCAACGCGCCGCCGAAGCAGAGCGGCTTCAGCATCAAGGGCTTCATCTATGGGTTGGCGCAGAACCGGGCGGGCGCAGGGGTTCCGAGCGCCAATCGCATCACCCTGTTGCGTGATGCCGATGGCGATGGCGTCGCCGAGACGAGAAGTACCTTCATCAGCAACCTGAGTTCGCCGTTCGGCATGGTGCTGGTCGGCGAAGATTTTTATGTCGCCAATGCCGACGCGATCGTGAAATTCCCCTATCGCGAGGGAGACACCAAAATCAGCGCACCCGGCGTCAAGCTGGCAGACTTGCCTGCGGGCCCGATCAATCACCACTGGACCAAGGATCTCACCGCCAGTCCCGACGGCAGCAAGCTTTATGTAACCGTCGGCTCCAACAGCAATATCGGCGAGAACGGCATGGAGGCCGAGAAGGATCGCGCCGCGGTGCTTGAGGTCGATCGCGCCAGCGGCCAATGGCGCGTGTTCGCGTCGGGCTTGCGCAACCCTAACGGACCGGCCTGGAATCCGAAGACCGGCGAGCTCTGGGTTGTCGTCAACGAGCGCGACGAACTCGGCAACGATCTCGTCCCCGACTACATGACCTCGGTGAAGGAGGGCGCGTTCTACGGCTGGCCGTACAGCTATTTCGGCGATCGCGTCGACACGCGCGTCGAACCGCGCCGGCCCGACCTCGTTCAGAAGGCGATGTCCCCGGATTATGCGCTCGGCGCGCACACGGCTTCGCTCGGTCTCGTCTTCAATACCGGAAATCTGTTCCCGCCCGAAATGGAAGGCGGCGCCTTCATCGGCCAGCACGGCTCGTGGAATCGCAGGCCGCCCTCGGGTTACAAGGTGATCTTCGTACCCTTCAAGGACGGCAAGCCATCTGGCCCGCCGCAGGACGTGCTGACCGGCTTTCTCAACGACCAGGGCGAAGCGCAAGGCCGTCCGGTCGGCCTGCGGCTCGACAAGCAGGGCGCGTTGCTTGTCGCCGACGACGTCGGCAACACGATCTGGCGCGTGACGCCGGCGGCGAAATCGGCGTCGCGGTGAAAGCCCCTCATGGTGAGGAGCGCGTCTTCGCGCGTCTCGAACCGTGAGGCCGCGATTTCGCCTGCGGCCATCCTTCGAGACGCGCGCGATGCGCGCTCCTCAGGATGAGGACCGCGGCATGGAGGCCGCTGTCACACCCGGAAATGCTTGCTTAGCTTCAGGCCCTGCGCCTGGTAGTTCGAGCCGATGCGCTGGCCGTACAGAGCGTCGGGCCGCGACAGCATTTTCTCATAGACCAGCCGGCCGACGATCTGGCCGTGCTCCAGGATGAACGGCACCTCGCGCGAGCGGACCTCGAGCACGGCGCGCGCGCCCTGGCCGCCGGCGCCGGCATAGCCGAAGCCGGGATCGAAGAAGCCGGCATAGTGCACGCGGAATTCGCCGACCAGCGGGTCGAACGGCACCATCTCGGCGGCGTAATCCGGCGGCACCTGCACGGCTTCCTTGGAGGCCAGGATGTAGAACTCGCCGGGATCGAGGATCAGGCTGCCGTCTGGACGCGCCGGGATCGGCTCCCAGAATTCGTCGACGGCGTAGCCGCCGCGACGGTCGATATCGACCACCCCCGTGTGACGCTTGGCGCGGTAGCCGACGAAGCCTGACGTATTCTCGCCGGAGAGATCGACTGATAGCGCGACGCCATTGGCGAGATCGGCATCATCAATATCGACCAACCGCTCGGCACCGTGCAGCGCGTCGAGCTCGTCGGCATTGAGGATGGCGTCGCCGGCGCGGAAGCGCACCTGCGAAAGCCGCGAGCCCTCGCGCAGCAGCACCGGAAACGTCTTCGGGCTGATCTCGGCATAGAGCGGACCGTGATAGCCCGCGCCGATCATGTCGAAGCGGCGGGTGCCATCGGCGATCACGCGGGTGAACACGTCGAGCCGCCCGGTGGAGCTCTTCGGATTGGCGGCAGCCACGATCTGCGGCGGCAGCGCCAGACTCTCCAAGAGCGGCACGATGTAGACGCAGTTGGTCTCCAGCACCGCGCCGTCGGAAAGGTCGATCTCGTGCAGCTTCAGCTCGTCGATGCGCTCGGCGACGGTGGCGCCGGGGCCGGGCAGGAAACTGGCGCGCACCCGGTAGGCGATGTCGCCCAGCCGCAAATCGAGGCTCGCCGGCTGGATCTGGCTTTCGACAAACGGATATTCCGGCAGGATCAGGCCCGCATCGGCCATCGCTGCGATCATGCGGTCGGGCAGAATTCCGTTGGCGTCGGGCGGAAGCGTGAACGGCACGGCGCGATCCTCTGAGGCGGCCCTTTTCGGATGCCCAAATGTCATCCAAACCTCATAAATATGGGCTTTTACGGGTTATCCGATGGCCGCCTTGACTGAAAGGGCGCAAGCGAATATCAGCATGACTTATCCCGTGGTGATTTGAGCCGGCCGGCTTGCAGCCACGTTAAATAAGTCGCTAAACAGGCCGGGGACACGTGTGATCCCGGCCTGTGGAGATTTTTCCAGGCCGGTTTTTTTGTGACCATTTTCCGGTGGTCACGGCGGAGGTCACATGTCTGAGACTGGTTCTACCAAGCGTTTTCGCCCCGAAACCAAGCTGGTGCATTCCGGCGCCCTGCGCTCGCAATTCGGCGAGACGTCCGAGGCGCTGTTCCTGACGCAGGGGTTCATCTACGATACGGCCGAGCAATGCGAGGCGCGATTCAAGGGCGAAGATCCCGGCTTTCTCTATTCGCGCTTCTCCAATCCGAACATCTCGATGTTCGAGCGGCGCATGATCGAGCTCGAAGGCGCGGAAGCCGCGCGCGCGACCGCGACCGGCATGGCGGCGGTGACCACCGCGATCCTCGCGCCGTTGAAGGCCGGCGACCACGTGGTGGCGGCGAAGGCGATGTTTGGCTCCTGCCGCTATGTGGTGGAGGACCTGCTGCCGCGCTACGGCATCCAGTCCACCCTGGTCGACGGCCTCGACCTCGACCAGTGGAAACGCGCGATGCAGCCGAACACCAAGACGTGTTTCCTGGAGAGCCCGACCAACCCGACGCTCGACATTTTGGACATCCAGTCGATCGCCGAGATCGCGCACAAGGGCGGCGCGCGGCTGATCGTGGACAACGTATTCGCCACCCCGATCTGGCAGAGCCCGCTGTCGCTCGGCGCCGACGTCGTGATCTATTCGGCCACCAAACATATCGACGGCCAGGGCCGCTGCCTCGGCGGCATCATCCTGTCCTCGGAAGCGTTCATCGCCGAGCACATCCACAATTTCATGCGCCAGACCGGTCCGTCGATGTCGCCGTTCAACGCGTGGGTGCTGCTGAAGGGGCTGGAGACGCTTGGCGTGCGCGTGCGCGCGCAGACCGAGACGGCCGCCAAGGTGGCGAACGCGCTCGCGTCGCACCCGAAGATTTCGCGGCTGATCTATCCCGGCCGCCCCGATCACCCGCAGGCCGCGCTGGTGAAAAAGCAGATGCGCGCCGGCTCGACCCTGATCGGCTTCGAGGTCAAGGGCGGCAAGGCGGCCGCGTTCCGCTGCCTCAACGCGCTGCAGATCTCGCGCATCTCCAACAATCTCGGCGACGCCAAGAGCCTCGTCACCCATCCCGCGACCACGACGCACCAACGGCTGACGCCGGAGGCGCGCGCCGAGCTCGGCATCAGCGAGGGCTTCATCCGCTTCTCGGCCGGACTCGAGCATGCCGATGATCTGATCGAGGATTTTGCGGCGGCGCTGGAGAAGGCGTGAAGTGACGCTACGCACGTAGAATGTGTAGGGTGGGCAAAGCGTAGCGTGCCCACCATCTCACAGCGCGTGCCAGGATGGAATGGTGGGCACAGCGCTAACGCGCCTTTGCCCACCCTACGAATTCTGCCTTCCATCATTCGGGCCGCGGCGTATGGGTCCCTGCGTTCGCAGGGACGACGGCTACATCGGCCGGTACGCCCGCACATCCGACGGCACGTTGACGCCGAGCTTGATCTGGCCGACCGACTTGATGATGTCGTCGCCGAGCAGTTGCGCGAAGCAGGCGTAGCCCCAGTCGCTCATGTGCAGGCCGTCGGCGATCACGAAATTCTCGATCGGGATCGCCTGCCGCTCGTGCCAGTCCTTCATCACCGCGAAGCGCGGGAAGACGCCGACCTTGCGAAGCTCGGCGGTCTTGTTCAGCAGCTTCATCATCTTGCCGGCGCTTTCCGCGTGCTCGTTGACCCGCGGCGAATATTGCGGATCGATCAGCACGATGTCGGCTCCAACAGCCTGAATGCGCGCGATGCCTTCCTCGACGAGTTTTGCAGTCTCACCCGGATCGAGGTTGCGCAGCACGGCATTGGTGCCGACCTGCCAGATCACCAGATCCGGACGCATGTCGATCACGGCGGTCTGCAGCCGCTTCATCATTTCCGGCGCGTCCTCGCCGCCCTTGCCGGCGTTGATGACGGAGATGTGGGCCGTCGGATATTGCCGGCGCAATTGCGCGGCGAGCCGGTTAGGGTAGTTGAATTCCGGAGACGTCGCGCCGTAGCCGGCAGTCGATGACGATCCGAACGCGACAATCACGACCGGCTGACCCGCGACGAGCTTGTTTGCGACGCGCGGCAGCGACCCCATCGATTTGGAGGCGCCCTTCGGCGGCAGGCAGGGTACGCGGCTGAAGATGTCGCCGGCCGATTTAGCGACCTCCTTTACCTTGTCGATCGCCTTGCCGGTGATGCCCTTCTGCGCAGTCGGATTGGCCGCGGCCGTCGGCGCTGTCTGCGGCGGAGTGCTTTCAGCCGTGGGCTTCTGTTCGGGCTTGTTGTCAGTTTTGGCGTTATCGGACAGCGCCGCCTGCTGGGCGGTCTGCTGCAGGGCCGTCTGGGCACGCAGCGGAAGCATCGAGACAGGGGTCAACAGCGCCAGGGCCGCGGCAGAGGCAGCCAGCAATGTCGACAAACGAAAAGGGCAGTGACGACTCATTAACGCTGGTTCCCTAATTCTGCTGCGCCTGATCGAGGCGGGCCGCATCGAGCACAAATTTCGACAGCGCGCGGCCGAGGCAAGCATGAACCCGTTTAGCCATGTCGGTGCCGTGAAAAGTACTGAACAGGTCGAAATCTCCGGCGTCGTTCCAGTGACGCATGATGGCAAACCGGTCGAACAGCGGAACATTATGCTGCTGCGCCACCACGCGCATATTATCCAGGTATGGCGGAGCAGAAATCATCGTTTCCGTCCGTGGGCTGTATTGCAGATTGACCAGAACCACATCGGATCCCGCATTTTGCAGCGCAGCAACTCCCTCTTCGACGGCACCGCGAAAATCATCGGGATCGACGGATCGCATAGCATCGACGGTTCCCGTCTGCCAGATGACCAAAGTAGGCCTTTTTGCTTCCACCAGCTTAACGAGGTTGGCGTCCACCTCCTCGGCCGTCTTGCCGGTCTGTAATTCTATGGAGAGGTTGATCGGGGTCGAGGGCAGCTTTTCCTTCAGGGCCGCCTGCAGCTTGGCCGGATAGGCGCTGTTTTCGGAGGAAAGGATGGTCGATGACCGGCTCCCCACCACCAGGACGGTCAGCGGCCGGGCGTTCTTGACGGCCTCGGCCACCTTCGGAAGCGTGCTCTCGGTGGAGAGGAGATGGCTTGGGACTTCGCAGGTCTGAGGGGCGGCATCCTGGGCGCGCGCAAAACCGGCGGCTGCAAGACCGACGAACAGGGTCAGAACCAGCACAGCTCCCGCGCCGGGCCTCATGCGCTTCCTCCCGCCATGTCGGCGTTGCCACCCGCGATTTTCGTTTTCGACGCTCCTTTGTCGGCCGAATGCTTGTACCACGAAATCACCCACGCCACGCCCCACATGATGAGGATTCCGGCAAGGCTGACCATGGCGTGCGTGAAAGCACCCCCGGAAACTTCGGCCAGCACGAAGTGTCCTGCAAAAGCAAGGAAGATGCCGAGACAAAATATCTCAAGCGAATGCTGGCCACACAGGATCAATGGTCGCAGCCACGGTGATTTCAGGCCCGACCAATTCTTGGGCAGGAAGCGCACGGTGAGGGCCGCCAGCGCCAGGAAATGGGCAAAGCGCAACACGTCCAGATCCGTCTTGGTGATCGGATACATCCACTGTTCGATCCGCTTCGGCATCAGGAAGCTGAGCTGCGGGATGTGCCAGGTCAGCGTGACGAAGAAGGCGGCCGAGAGATAGGCAACGCAAATCCACATCGTCACCGGCGACGACAGGATGCGGGACATGCGCGCCGCGCCGCCCAGCGCACACCAGGCACCGAACACGAACAACAACTGCCAGCAGAACGGGTTGAAGATCCAGAAGCCGCTCGGATAGGCCGTCAGATACCAGTCGAAGTGCCAGGTCAGGGCGTACAGCAGCACCGACAGCGCCAGCGCGATGTCGGCCCGCCACTTCATCAGCCACAGGATGATAGGCAGAAACAGCATCAGCACGATGTAGAGCGGCAGCACGTCCATGTTGACGGGCCGGAACCTCAGGAGCAGCGCCTGGACGATGGTGACGTCAGGCTGCTTGAGAAAATCCATGATGCCCATTTCTTCGCTGTAGAGCGGATTCTCGAAACGGGTCGCGACGTAGGATATTTCCGCCAGGAAGATCGTGAACAGGAACACATGCGCGACGTAGATCTGCCAGACCCGCCGCAAGATGCGTGCGGTGGCCACCACGAAGCCGGCCTCCAGCATCGCGCGGCCGTAGACGAAGGCGGCGGTGTATCCGGAGATGAAGATGAAGATTTCGGTGGCGTCGGAAAATCCGTAATTGCGGATCGTGAACCAGGTCAGGATGTTGGCCGGCAGATGGTCGATGAAGATCAGCCACAGCGCCATCCCGCGAAACAGGTCGAGCCGCAATTCGCGCTCGCCAGCCACCGGCAGCGTGATCGCCGGCGCAGCAGACACCGCCTTGGCATCGCTGCGAGGCGTTCCGGCAACTGGATCGGCAATGGACGACATCTGGCACCGCTAGTTGAGCTTTAGGCGTGAACGGTCCGGGAAAGATAATATCGGCCCGCAACTTGCAAACAAGATACGCAAACAGCTACGGAGCCGGACGGCGCGCGGGTGCGCTCTAGAATGGAACTATGTTGAAACCGCGATCAAACAACCAGCAAACCGGCGGGCCGGAGATTGGTTCCCCCCGCATTCTTGGCTATGATGCGGAACAGGATTTCCGGAAGCTTGCCCGCATGTACCGCGCCGTCACCCGCCAGATCGTAGTCACCGTCGAACCGAACTTCCTCCCCGAGCGCTCGTCGGTCGATCGCGGGCAGTATTTCTGGTCCTACACCATCGTCATCACCAATACCGGCGCTGAAACCGTGCAGCTCCGCACCCGGCACTGGATCATCACCGACGCCACCGGCCGCAAGCAGGAAGTCCGCGGCGAAGGCGTGGTCGGCGAGCAGCCCGTACTCGCGCCGGGCGAGCGCTTCGAATACACGAGCGGCGTGCCGCTGCCGACCGCCTCCGGCTTCATGACCGGCCGCTACCAGATGGTAAGCGAAAGCGGCGAACGGTTCGAGATCGACGTGCCGACGTTCTCGCTGGATAGCCCGGACAATAAGCGGGTGTTGAACTAGGGGCATCGCTCCCTCCTCGTCGCCCGCGAAGGGTGGTCATCCAGTACGCAGCGACCCATCCGCGTCGTTGCGAGCCACCCGGTCGGCGCGCAGCGCCGCCGGATGACAGGCTCCGCGAAGCAATCCATTGTGCCGCGGGCGGAGAGGTGGATTGCTTCGCTACGCTCGCAATGACGTGGAGGTAACGGCGCAACACGGACTGTCGTCCCTGCGAACGCAGGGACCCATACTCCGCGGCCGTTGTTGCCGGAAAAGACAAGATGACAAAGACATCACAAAACCAATTACCGCCGGTGGTTATGGGTCCCTGCGTTCGCAGGGACGACGGAAGGACTCAATTTCAAAGAGGTGACATACCTTCGCGTTCTCGCGACGCTGATCGCCCGAGGTTTGCATCTTCTTTTGCCCGCCCTCTCCAATCAGAGGGCGCAGCGAAGACCGGGTGCTTGCTGCACCCGCGGTCTCGCGTGCGATTTGCGCAAACAAAACTGCGCACGAGCATACAGGGCAGCGGGAGCATTCCGGCCTTCCCTGCGCAATGGCTTTACGGCTTACTTCGTGCTCTACCCGGTGAACGGCTTTCTTGCCACCGTCGCCCCCGAGAATCTTCGCCCCTCATCTGCCGTGAGACGCGCGGAGTTATGCCCGGTGATTTGCCCGACAAGTGAAATGGCCGCGAATTGTAGGGTGGGCAAAGCGCAGCGTGCCCACCATCACAAGCGCAGCACGAATGGTGGGCACGTCGCTAACGCTCCTTTGCCCACCCTACGACCGAACGCCGCTACTCCTCCACGCCCGCCTCGTGCGGCGTGAACTCATACACCGAGGAGCAGAACTCGCAGGTCACCACCACCTTGTCGTCCTTGACCATTTCGGCACGGTCCTTCGGCGCGAAGCTTTTCAGCATCGCCGATACCGCCTCGCGCGAGCAGGAGCATTGCGCGCGCAGGGGCAGCGGCGTGAACACGCGCACGCCGCGTTCGTGAAACAGCCGGTACAGCAGGCGCTCGCCCGACAGATCGGGATCGATCAGCTCGACATCCTCGACCGTGCCGATCAGCGACTGCCCCTCGACCCACGCATCATCTTCCGCAAGCGAATGCGTCACCGCGCCTTCCGGCGCATCGCCGGGATGCAGATCGGCCTGCCGCGCGCGCTCCGGCGCCTTCGGCAAGAACTGCAGCAGCATGCCGCCAGCGCGCCACCGATGTTTTCCGCCGTCGCCGCCGCGCCATTCCTCGCCGACCGCGAGCCGCACGCGGGTCGGGATCTGCTCGGAGCGCAGAAAATATTCATGGGCGGCGTCTTCCAGGCTGGCGCCGTCGAGCGCCACCAGGCCCTGATAGCGGCTCATGTCCTGACCCTGGTCGATGGTCATTGCAAGATGGCCCTTGCCAAGCAGTGCGCCTGAATCCTGGCCGTCCTTCAGTCGCCTCGCATCATAGCGCGCATAGGCGCGCAGGCGGTCCGGCGACTGGAAATCCACGATCAGGAACGACACCGGCCCATCGGTCTGCGTCTGCAGGATGAAGCGGCCCTCGAACTTCAGCGCCGATCCGAGCAGCGTCGCCAGCACGATCGCTTCGCCGAGCAGCTTGCCGACCGGCGTCGGATAATCGTGCTTGGTCAGGATGTCGTCGAGCGCGGGGCCGAGCCGGGTCAGCCGTCCGCGCAGATCGAGGGCTGCGACCTCGAACGGCAGCACCGCATCATCGACGGGAATGGACGACGGCGCGCGAACGGGCGCCTCGGTCGTGATTTTGACGTCTGATTGTGAATCCATGGCGCCTTATCTGGGGTCGGAACATGCAAAACGAAAGGGCTTGACGAGCCGGCGAAACCATCTCCACGCGTCCCTGCCTCCGTGCGCAATCGCGCACTCGGCGCAGGGACTCATAACCACAGGGCGTTGTGAGTAAGGCAAGGCGTCAACCACTGCCTTCAATTACTGGGGCCGCGGCGTATGGCTACCTGCTTTCGCAGGGACGACGGAGAGACCTACGCCACTTCGTTGAAACACCAGGCCAGAATGCCTTTTTGCGCATGCAGGCGGTTTTCGGCCTCGTCGAATACGACCGATTGCGGACCGTCGATCACCTCGTCGGTGACCTCTTCGCCGCGGTGCGCGGGCAGGCAGTGCATGAAGATCGCATCCTTGTTCGCCAGCGACATCAGTTTTTCGTTGACCTGATAGGGCTTCAGCACGTTATGGCGGTGTTCGCCGTCCTTGTCGCCCATCGATACCCAGGTGTCGGTGACGACGCAATCGGCGCCGCGGACCGCGGCCTCGGGATCGTTGCCGAGCACGATCGGGGCCTGCGTTGCCTTGATCCAGTCCTTCATCGCCTTGTTCGGCGCGAGCTGCAGCGGGGTCGCGACATTGAGCTTGAACTTGAAACGCTCGGCCGCATGCGCCCAGGACGCCAGCACGTTGTTGTCGTCGCCGGTCCATGCCACGGTGCGGCCCTCGATCGGCCCGCGATGCTCCTCGAAGGTCATCAAATCGGCCATCACCTGGCAGGGATGCGAGCGCCGCGTCAGCCCGTTGATCACGGGCACGGTTGCGTGCGCGGCCAATTCCAACAGCGCGTCGTGATTGAGAATGCGGATCATGATCGCATCGACATAGCGCGACAGCACGCGAGCGGTGTCGGCGATGGTCTCGCCGCGGCCGAGCTGCATCTCCGCGCCCGTCAGCATGATGGCTTCGCCGCCAAGCTGGCGCATGCCGACGTCGAACGACACCCGCGTTCGGGTCGAGGGACGCTCGAAGATCATCGCCAGCGTCTTGCCTTCGAGCGGCTTCGTGGCCTTTTCGTGCGCCTTCAGCTTCGCCTTCATGGCGGTACTGGCGGCCAGCATGTTGCGCAATTCGCTCAGCGGCAGTTCGCTGATGTCGAGGAAATGGCGGACGGACTTGCTCATCATCCCGCCGCCTTCTTCAACGGCGCGCCCGACAGCGCAACGCAGGCGCGCTCGAGCATCTGAACGGAATCGTCGATCTCGGCCTCGGTCACGATCAGCGGCGCCAGGAAGCGCACCACATTGTCGCCGGCGCCCACCGTCAGCAGCTTCTGGTCGCGCAGCGCATTGACGAGATCGCCCGATGGCACCACGGCCTTGACGCCGACGAGGAGCCCCTCGCCGCGCACTTCCGAGAGCACGGCCGGATAGCGATCGACCACGGAGGCCAGTTTCTGTTTCAGGAGCAGCGACATCTTCTGCACATGGTCGAAGAAGCCGGGCTTCAGCATCACATCGAGCACGGCATTGGCGGAAGCGATCGCCAGCGGATTGCCGCCGAAGGTCGAGCCGTGCGAGCCGGGCGTCATGCCGGAGGCGGCTTCCGCGGTCGCCAGCACCGCGCCGATCGGAAAGCCGCCGCCGAGCGCTTTGGCCAGCGACATCACATCCGGCGTCGCGCCGACGCGCTTGTAGGCGAAGAGATCGCCGGTGCGGCCCATGCCGGTCTGCACCTCGTCAAATGCGAGCAAGAGGCCATGCTCGTCGCAGAGCTGGCGCAGCGCCTTGAAGAAGGCCTGCGGCGCGGAGCGCACGCCGCCCTCGCCCTGCACCGGCTCGATCAGGATGCCCGCGGTATGCGGACCGATCGCCTTTTTCACCGCTTCGAGATCGCCATGCGGCACCTGGTCAAAACCGTCCATCGGCGGCCCAAAGCCTTCGAGGTATTTGGCAGAGCCGGTCGCTGCGAGCGTACCCAGGGTGCGGCCGTGGAACGCGCCCTCGAAGGTGATGAGGCGATAGCGTTCGGGGTGCCCCTTGGAGAATTGGTAGCGGCGCACGACCTTGATCACGCCTTCCATCGCCTCGGCGCCGGAATTGCAGAAGAACACAAGGTCGGCAAAGCTCTGCTCGCAGAGCCGCGCGGCAAGCTTCTCGCCATCCGGGCTCCTGAACAGGTTCGACATGTGCCAGAGCTTTGCCGACTGTTCCTGCAGCGCCTTGATCAGGTGCGGATGGCAATGACCCAGCGCATTGACCGCAACGCCCGAGGTGAAGTCGAGATAGCGCTCGCCATTGGTTGCGGTCAGCCAGCAGCCCTCGCCGCTTTCGAAGCCGAGATCGACCCTGGCGAAGACGGGGAGCAGATGCGACGTGGCGCTATTGGTCATGGCAATCACTGAAGGTTTGAGACCTGCTTTTGAACCTGCCGCGGAGCACACGCGTGCATTGGCGCGAAGGCGGCAACAGCCGGTCTTGCGAAAACGAAACGTGCCGCCTCTTAAGGGCGGCACGTGAGAGGTATTCTATGTGGGCGGGGGGCGCTGTCAACACGCCACGAAGCCGCCTTTCCTGCACTGCAAGGCAAGGAAATCCGTAAGATTGCGGTGTGGTGGAAAACACGCAGTGCAATGCCTAGATGTCGGAACATGTGGACGCGCGGGCCCGGACTCTTGCGCCCGAGTCCCGCCATATTGTAGCTTTTGGCCCGTCGGGTACGACATCTCGTGCGGCAGTTCTGATCCCTGGAGTCCATTTTGTACGGCGTAAACGTTCGGGCGCGGTTTTCGCGTCCGGCGAGGGCTAAGGGATTCTGACCGCAGGGATTTTTGAGACGAATGACGTCGCCAGCGCTGCCCCTGATCGGCCGGCGCGATGCGAAGGGAAGAATACGATGACGGTATTGACCTGGTCAGACGATCGCGTCGAGCAGCTTAAGAAGCTCTGGGAAGCCGGATTATCGGCAAGCCAGATCGCTGCGGAACTCGGAAATGTGACGCGAAATGCCGTGATCGGCAAAGTGCACCGGCTGGGCCTGTCCGGCCGTGCCAAGAGCCCCTCCTCGGCAGCCCCGCGGCAGCGCAAGGCGCGTCCCGCCGCCCAGCAGATGATGCGGGTGTCGCGGCCGGTGTCGCGCGGCAACACCGCGCTCGCGCACGCCTTCGAGCTCGAGATGGAGCCTGATCCGATCGCCGTCGACAATGTGGTGCCGATGAGCCAGCGACTGTCGCTGCTGGAGCTGAACGAAGCCACTTGTCACTGGCCGGTCGGCGATCCCTCGAGCCCGGAATTCTTCTTCTGCGGCGGCAAGGCGCTCACCGGACTGCCCTACTGCGCGCACCACTCGCGCATCGCCTACCAGCCCGCCGCCGACCGGCGGAGGCAGCAGCCGAAGCAGACCAGGTAAGGGGCGCGGTAGTAGTTGTCGTCCCTGCGAACGCAGGGACCCATAACCACAGGTGTCTGTGGTTATGCTGAGCTGGAGCTCCAGCTTTTTTCAACAATCAAGATTTGTGGTTATGGGTCCCCGCGTTCGCGGGGACGACGGCTGAGTCTGCTGAGACAACAGCAGAGCCTTACGGCTCCACCTTCGCAAAGCGATCATCCAGCGCATATCCCGCGCCGCGGACGGTGCGGATCGGATCCTGCTCGCGACCGGGGTTGAGCAGTTTGCGCAGGCGGCCGATGTGAACGTCGACGGTGCGTTCGTCGATATAGATGTCGCGGCCCCAGACGCTGTCGAGCAACTGCTCGCGACTGAAGACGCGGCCGGGATGCTCCAGAAAAAATTCCAACAGCCGGTATTCGGTCGGGCCGAGATCGATCTGGCGGCCCGACCGCGCGACGCGGCGCTTCTCACGATCGAGCTCGATGTCGCCATAGGTGAGCACGGTGGCGAGCCGCTCGGGGCTCGCCCGCCGCAACAGGCCCTTCACCCGCGCCAGCAGTTCCGGCACCGAGAACGGCTTGACGATGTAGTCGTCGGCGCCGGTCGCAAGCCCGCGCACGCGCTCGCTCTCCTCGCCGCGCGCCGTCAGCATGATGATCGGCAATTGCTTGGTCTCAGGTCGGGCGCGGAGCCGGCGGCACAGTTCGATGCCTGACAGGCCTGGCAGCATCCAATCGAGCACCACAAGATCGGGCACCCGCTCCTTCAGCCGCGTATCCGCGTCGTCGCCGCGGGCGACGGTTTCGACATCATAACCTTCGGCGTCGAGGTTGTAGCGCAACAGCGTGGTCAGCGCTTCCTCGTCCTCGACCACCATAATGCGCGCGCTCATTCTGCTTTTGCCTCTTCTGTTTGACGTGTTTTCTACGCAGATATGTCTATGCAGTCTGCGTAAACTTGATTGCTATGCGAACCGGTCTCCACTCCGCTCGAGAACGCTTTATCAAGTATTAGGTACGGTGGTAGCAAACGTCGTCATGTCGCCCTTCGGGCGCTGGTCGAGAATTTGCTGGCCTTCGATCATGTAGAACACGGTTTCGGCGATGTTGGTGGCATGGTCGCCGATCCGCTCGATATTCTTGGCGCAGAACATCAGGTGGATGCAGAACGAGATGTTGCGCGGATCTTCCATCATATAGGTCAGGAGCTCGCGGAACAGCGAGGTGCAGATGGCGTCGACTTCCTCGTCGCCCTTCCACACCGCCATCGCCGCCGGCAGATCGTGCGCCGCATAGGCGTCCAGCACAGACTTGACCTGCGACTGCACCAGATCGGTCATGTGCTCGAGGCCGCGCATCAGCTTCAGCGGCTGGAAATCGTTCTCCAGCGCCGAGACCCGCTTGCCCATGTTCTTGGCGAGGTCGCCGATCCGCTCCAGATCGGTGGCAACGCGCATAGCGCCGACAATCTCGCGCAAATCGATCGCCATCGGCTGGCGCCGTGCGATGGTTAGCACCGCGCGCTCCTCGATCAGATGCTGCAGGCGGTCGATCTCGACGTCGGTCGCAACGACCCGCTTGCCGAGCGGGACGTCGCGGCGGACCAGCGCGTCGACGGATTCGGTAATCATGCGCTCGACCATGCCGCCCATCTCGGCGACCAGACGGGTCAGTTCCTGAAGGTCGCTGTCGAACGCCTTGGCGGTGTGCTCGGATGCCATCTGTTATCTCCTCAACCGAATCGGCCGGTGATGTAGTCCTGGGTGCGTCGATCGCCGGGCGAGGTGAAAATCTTGTTGGTGTCGTCGAATTCGATCAGCTCACCGAGATACATGAAGGCGGTCTTGTCCGAGACGCGCGCCGCCTGCTGCATGTTATGGGTGACGATGGCAATGGTGTAATCCTCCGCCAGCTCCTGGATCAGCTCCTCGATCTTGGCGGTCGAGATCGGGTCCAGCGCGGAACAAGGCTCGTCGAACAGGATCACTTCGGGCCGCACCGCTACCGTGCGCGCGATGCAGAGCCGCTGCTGCTGGCCGCCGGACAGCGAAAGGCCGGAGGCGTTCAGCTTGTCCTTGACCTCGTTCCAAAGCGCGCCGCCGCGCAGCGCCTTCTCCACCCGGCCGTCCATCTCCGACTTGGAGATCTTCTCATAGAGGCGGATGCCGAAAGCGATGTTCTCGTAGATCGTCATCGGGAACGGCGTCGGCTTCTGGAACACCATGCCGACGCGGGCCCGTAGCAGATTGAGGTCGAGCTTGGGGTCGAGAATGTTGGTCTGGTCGAGCATCAACTGCCCCGTCGCCTTCTGGCCGGGATAGAGGTCGTACATCCGGTTGAAGATCCGCAGCAGCGTGGACTTGCCGCAGCCGGACGGGCCGATGAAGGCGGTGACGCGGTGGGTGCCGAGCGTCAGGTTGATGTTCTTCAGCGCGTGGTGTTCGCCATAGTAAAAGTTCAGGCCGCGGGCAGTCACCTTCGGCGCAGCCTCGGGCAGCGCCACCTGCGGAACGGGACCGTTCGCGTTACTCACGGATACGGAGAGTTCGGTCATTTGGATGTCCTCTCGGCGCCAAGAATGCGCGCGCCAATATTCAGGGCAAGTACGGTAAGCGTGATCAGCAGGGCCCCGCTCCAGGCGAGCTGCTTCCAGTAGACATAGGGGCTCTGCACGAAGTTGTTGATGGTGACCGGCAGGTTCGCCATCGTCTTGGTCAGGTCCAGGCTGAAGAACTGGTTGGACAGCGCGGTGAACAGCAGCGGCGCGGTTTCGCCGGCGACGCGGGCAGTGGCCAGCAGGACGCCGGTGATAAGGCCGGCGCGCGCGGCGCGGTAGGCGATCCGCTTGATGACAAGCGAGCGCGGCAGGCCGAGCGCGGACGCCGCCTCGCGCAGCGGATTGGGCACCAGCCCCAGCATGTCCTCGGTGGTGCGGACCACCACGGGGATCACGATCACGGCGAGCGCCAGGCAGCCGGCGAAGGCAGAGAAGCCGCCCATCGGCACCACGATCGCGCCGTAGATGAACAGGCCGATGATGATCGAAGGCGCGGAGAGCAGAATGTCGTTGATGAAGCGGATCACCGAGGTGAGCTTGTCGTGCTTGCCGTATTCGGCGAGATAGGTTCCGGCGAACAGGCCGAGCGGCGCACCGATGCCGACCCCGATCACGGTCATCATGATCGAGCCGATGATGGCGTTGCGCAGGCCGCCATCGGTCGAACCGGGCGGCGGCGTATCCTGGGTGAAGACGGCGAGGTTGAGTCCGGCGAGACCGTTATAGAACAGCGTGAACAGGATCAGCGCGAGCCAGGTTACGCCGAACGCTGCGGCGCCCAGGCACAGGAACTTGACGATGATGTTCTTGCGGCGGCGGGAGACGTAAATCGGGTTCATGTCAGTTCCCCGCCTTCTTTTCCAGACGCATCAGCATCAGCCGCGCGGCAGCAAGAACGAAGAACGTCAGAATGAACAGGAGCAGGCCGAGCAGGATCAGGCCCGACTGGTGCAGCCCGTCGCTCTCGGCGAATTCGGATGCGATCGCCGCCGAGATCGTGGTGCCCGGCGCGAAGATCGAGGACTGGATCTTGAACGAATTGCCGATGATGAAGGTGACCGCCATGGTCTCGCCCAGCGCACGGCCGAGCGCCAGCATGATGCCGCCGATCACGCCGACGCGGGTGTAGGGGATGACGACGTTACGGACGACTTCCCAGTTGGTACATCCCACCCCATAGGCGGCCTCTTTGAGCACCGGCGGGACCGTCTTGAAGACGTCGACCGAGATCGCGGTGATGAACGGCAATACCATGATCGCCAGAATCAATGACGCGTTGAACAGGCTGAGATAGGACGGCGGACCGGCGAAGATCGTCCCCAGCACGGGAACGCCGTCGAACACGCTGATCATGAACGGCTGGAAGGTGTTGGCCAGAAACGGCCCCAGCACGAAGAAGCCCCACATGCCGTAGATGATGGAGGGAATGCCGGCGAGCAGTTCGATGGCAAGGCCGATCGGACGGCGCAGCCAGATCGGGCAGATCTCCGTCAGGAACACGGCGATGCCGAGGCCGACCGGAATGGCGATCATCATCGCGATCACGGAAGTGACCAGCGTGCCGTAGACCGGGCCGAGCGCGCCGAGCACTGGCGGGTCGGCAGACGGCGCCCAGCGCTGCGTCCACAGGAAGGCCGCGCCATATTCCCGGATCGCCGGCCAGGCGCCGATAATAAGCGAAATGATGATGCCGCCGAGGATGAGCAGAACCGAGATCGCGCAGGCGCGCGTGATCCAATAGAAGGTGACGTCGCCGAGCTTGAACGCGCTGAGAGCCTTTGCGCGATCATAAGGTCCGGCAGCGTCCATTACGTCGCTTTCGACCGTCATTTCTGCCACGCCAATCCCCTGTACTTATAGCCCAGCGACCCGGACTTCGGTGCACGGCTTTTTCGGCTCGCACATTGTTCTTGCCTCTCTTGTCCCGAGAGGGGTGCTCAACCCGGGCATCCCGGGTTGAGCGGTCGCGTTGCGAAGCGCTGGCTCCGTCAGCTCTTGATCTCCGAGGACCAGGTCTTCTCGATCAGCTTGACGACCGAGTCCGGCATCGGAATGTAGTCGAGCTCTTCAGCCATCTTGTCGCCCTTCTCGAACGACCATTTGAAGAACTTGATCGCTTCCTGGGACGCCGCCTTGTCGGTTGCAGCCTTGTGCATCAGGATGAAGGTCGCCGCCGTGATCGGCCAGGAGGCGTCGCCGGGCTGATCGGTGAGGATCACGTAGTAGCCGGGCGCCTTGGCCCAGTCGGCGTTCGACGCGGCCGCCTGGAAGGCTTCCATGGTCGGCTGCACGGTCTTGCCAGCCTTGTTGATCATCGCGGTATGGGTCAGCTTGTTCTGCTTGGCGTAGGCGTATTCGACGTAACCGATCGCATTCTTGGTCTGGCCGATATTGCCGGCGACGCCTTCGTTACCCTTGGCGCCAACGCCCACCGGCCACTCGACCGCGGTGCCGGTGCCGACCTTGGCTTTCCAGTCGGCGCTCGACTTCGAGAGGTAGTCGGTGAAGTTGAAGGTGGTGCCCGAACCGTCGGAGCGGCGGACCACGGTGATGGCATCCGAGGGTAGCTTCAGCTTCGGATTGAGCTTGGCGATTGCGGCATCGTCCCACTTCTTGATCTTGCCGAGATAGATGTCGCCGAGCACTTCGCCCGACAGCACCAGTTCGCCCGGCTTGATGCCTTCGAGGTTCACGACCGGCACGATCGCGCCCATCACCATCGGCCACTGCACCAGGCCGTCCTTCTCGAGCTGCTCGGCCTTGAGCGGCGCGTCGGTGGCGCCGAAGGTCACGGTCTTGGCCTGGATCTGCTTGATACCGGCGCCAGAGCCGATCGACTGGTAGTTCAGGCCGTTACCGGTCTCCTTCTTGTAGGCATCGGCCCACTTCGAATAGATCGGGAAGGGGAAGGTCGCGCCTGCGCCGGTAATGTCGGCAGCGAAGGCCGACGTCGATGCGGCAACGAGGCCTGCAGCGACGATAGCTTTCATGAAATTCATGGTCGTCTCCATCTGTGTGAGCGAAGCGTCTGTTACGCCCGATCGCGCTCACGCCCGCCCGTTTAGGCGCGGTCGATAGAGCTTTTACGAAGGTTAGATGACAGTTGGATGACAGTAACAAGCAATTGAAATCGCTTGACTTAATGCGCTGACGGGGCCTTGGCCTGGGGAAAACAGGCAGTAAAGACGGCGCCGTTTTTGGGCACGCTTTCGATCAAAAGCCGGCCGCGATGACGGTTAAGAATATGTTTCACTAGGGATAAACCGAGGCCGGTTCCACCTTGCGCGCGGCTGTCGCCGACATCGACCCGGTAGAAGCGTTCGGTCAGCCGCGGCAGATGTTCCGGCGCGATGCCGGGGCCGAAATCCCGGACCATGATACGGACTTCCGGCGCGCCCTCGCCAGATGTGGCCTGGGTCAGGGTGACGATGACCCGCCCGCCGGACGCGCCGTATTTGAGCGCGTTCTCGATCAGGTTTTCGAACAGCCGCAGCAACTCCTCGCGATCGCCCGCGATCGTCACCGGCGCGGTGGGCAGGTCGATCTCGATTTCGACCTGGCGTTCCCGGGCGAGCGGCTCCAGCCCGTCGGCGACCTGGCGAATGATCGGCACGATATCGACGCAGGCGTCGGGGCGGACATGGGCCGACAACTCGACCCGCGACAGCGACAACAGATCGTCGATCAGCCGCGCCATTCGCGTCGCCTGCGTATGCATGATCGACAGAAAGCGTTCGCGCGCCTTGGCGTCGTCCTTGGCAGGGCCCTGCAGCGTGTCGATGAAGCCCGACAACGCCGCCAGCGGCGTCCGCAGCTCGTGGCTGGCATTGGCGACGAAATCGGCGCGCATTTCCTCGACCCGCCGCAGCGGCGTCTGGTCGTGGAAAGTCATCAGCATGCATTTTTCGGTGCCGCCGAACAGCGTCGGCACCGGCACCGGCGTGATGATCAGTTCCATCCAGCGGTCGACCGGCACCTGGTCGAGATAGAGCGCCCGGCGCGGTTCACTGGTCGCGATCGCCTCGCGAAGTGCGGTGATGATCTCCGGCGAGCGCAGCGCGAACTGTGCGAGTTCGTTCTTGCGCAGCGCCGGCGCGAGCTGGGCAGCCGCCGCATTGAGATGAATGACACGCCCGGCGCGGTCGAGCAGCACCGCCGGATCCGGCATGCCGGCAACGACCGCGCTGACGGCTGCCGCCTCGACCGGACTGACCGCACGGACATCCTCGCGGGAACTGCCGGCATCATGCAGCCGCCAGGGCACCAGTGCAGCGGCTGCGATACAGATGAAAACCGCCACAGCGCGCGCCGGCGAGAGATCGGCCAGCAGCACGAGCGCACACAGCGCGAGGCCGGCGGCCAGCAGGATGATGGCCGAATGCCGCAGCCGGTCCGGCCACGGTGCAAAGATGGAGGAAGTGCTGGAATCGTCTATTGCCATTGCGCGGGCCTTCTTCCTCTATTGATGAGGCATCCGCCGCACCATCAGGCGCCCGTGTCTCCACGTTCGCGCACATAGACGGCGGCTTCATGCCTCGTCGGCTCGGCGCCGGCGCCGGACGCCAACTGGCGCAGGCGCTTCGATCGCGCGCCGAGGATAATCTCCCGAAGCGTCAGCAAGATTACAGATATGACAAAAGGACCAATATAATAGAGGACGCGGAACAGCAGCATGCCGGCGAGCAGTTCCTCCCGGTCCATCTGCCAGAGGCCGACCAGCATGGCGGCATCGAACACGCCGAGCCCGCCCGGCGAGTGGCTGGCAAACCCCAGCAGCGTGGCCGAGACGAAGATCACCGCGACGACGACAAAGCCCAGATTGGGCTCGTCCGGCACCAGCACATACATCGCCAGCGCACAGAAGCCGAGATCGACGATGCCGATCGCGATCTGCAGCAGCGTCAGCGGCCCGCCCGGCAGTGTAACCGTCCACGGCCCGCGGCCGACGCTGCGCGGCTGGACCCAAACCCAGAACACATAGCCGATCAGCGCCATGATGATGCCGAACGCCGCGAGGCGGTTGAGCCAGACCGGCAACTGATCGATCGAGGCGGCGGCTTCCGGGTGATAAGCGATGCCCAGTCCCAGCACCGCGGCATTGCCGAGCCAGAAGGTCAGCCCGGCCAGGAAGCAGATCTTGGCGACGTCGATCGCGTTTAGCCCCCAGGCCGAATAGATCCGGTAGCGCACCGCGCCGCCGGTGAACACGCTGGCGCCGACATTGTGCCCGATCGAGTAGGAGGTAAAAGCGGCAAGCGCGTTGACGCGGTAGGGGATGTGGCCGCGGCCGATCGCGCGGACTGCGAACCAGTCATAGAAGGTCAGCGTGAAATAGCCCGCCGCCACGAACAATGCCGCCAGCGCGATCTGGCGCGGCTCGGTGCGCTTGATGGCGTCGATCACCTCATTGGCGTCGATGCCGCGGAGCATGTGATAGAGCACGTAGCACGCAACGGCGATGACCGTGATGCTGATCAAAACGCCGAGCTTGTGCAGGACCTGCTTCTGGCGCAGAAACGAGATCGCCCTGCGTATTGCTTCCAGCATCTACACCTCGAATTGCGCTGCTGCGACGATGGCAATGGCGCGAACCCCGCCGATGCTACGCTGCTCCGTTGCTCCTCTGGTAGCGCGTTTTGAGCCGGAGTGGAATTCGCCTGACGACGATAAAACGCGCTTCTTCAACATATTAGGCGCCAGTTGGGGACGGTAGAAGTACGGTTTTGCAGCAATCCGCCGCCCGACGGCGATTCGCGACCATAGCCGGGGCCGGTCAAGAACGCGTGACAATGACGGCGGTAAAGCTGACCGGCTCATGGCGCGGTCAGGCCGGCGGCGCGCTGCGCGAGACCACCCAGCCGCGCAACCATGATCCGACCGCACAGAAGCAGAGATAGAGCGCGAACATGATCAGGCCGAGATCGAGCCAGTAGCCGAAACGGCCGGGCACGACACGTGCAAGCGCGACGCCAACCAGCGCCGCAACCAAGGCCGAAAGCCACCATCGCAGTTTCCGCGAGACGCCGTTGCCGTGCTGAACAACGGATATCCAGCCCATGGCGAAGCCGAGCAGCCCCGATGCCAGGAGCCAACCCCAGTAGAATGTGGTCAGATAGGCCATGCTCACTTCACCACGAAATCGATGCGGCGGTTCTGCGCCTTGCCCTGGTCGGTCTCATTCCCCGCAATCGGCTGCGTCGAGCCATAGCCGACCGCGCTGAACCGGTTGGCCGGCAATCCTGCCTTGACCAGATAATCGGCGACCGCCTGCGCACGCTGCTCGGACAACCCCTGGTTGGCCGCCTCGTCGCCATCAGTATCGGTATGTCCTGATATCTCGATATTGGCGGTCGGACAGCGCAACGCGGTTTCGATCAAACGGTCGAGGAGGCCGGCGGAATCCGCAACAATATTGGCCTTGCCGGTTTCGAAGCGGATCCGGGCCTTGCCGAGCAACTCCGCGAATAATTGCTGGCAGACGGTCGCATCCACCGGCGCCGCGGCCGGCTTGACCGAGATTTCCGGCTTGAACTGCCAGCCCTGCGGAAAGTCCTTGCCGAGGCCGGCGCGGATCTCACTGGCGGCGGCTTCATAGAGCGCATCGCCGGACAGCTTCACCTCCCGGTCGGAGACGACGAGCGTACCGGTCGACAGGCGCGACAGCGCGCCGAGCGCTGATACCGCCGCGTTGGCGAAGCTCGCGGGCGCGCCGACGCTCGCCTTGAGGTTGTCGACGACCTTTTCACTGAAGAACTTGCGTCCCGCCGCAGCCACCAGCGCGGCGTGGACGTTGCTGTCGGGCACGTTGCCGGTCAGCGTCAGCGTCAGCGCGACCGGATCCTTGTAGGCCTGGAAGATGTAAGGCGGCGCTTTGACCTCGTTGGCCGCGACCGAAAAGCCCTCGGGCAGTTTTTTCAGCGCGGCGGCGATGGCTTCCCGGCCGCCGAGGTCGCGCGCCATGCCGGACAGGCTGACCTTGGTGTCCGACAGCGTGATCTTGCCGTCCTTCAGCTTGCCGACCAGGTCGAGCAGCAACAGCACGGCGTTGTCGAAGCGCGGCGGTGCGCCGCGCGACAGATTCATCCGGTCGACCACTTCGACGCCGCCGAGATTGGCGCGGGCCGCGTCCATCAACCGGCCCCTGGTCGCCGGCAGGGGCGAACTGCCCGATAGCGTCACCCGAAGCACGTCACGCTCGGCCGACCAGACAAACGGCTTGGCTTCCGGAACGAGCCGGGTTTGATCATCAACCAGCCGCACGCCCGGTACCGCCGCAACCGACGCCACGGCACTCTGCCTGCCGTCTTCCGAGAATGCATCCGCCGCAAGGGTCACGTCGCGGCCTGCGACCGAGATTCGCCTTTTGTCGAGGATGGTATCCTTGAGGGCGGCGGCCGACCGCTGCGCCAGATCGATCTCCAGCGGCTCAGTGCTCGTCCAGGCCGCGATAGCCCAAAAGATGACCAAAGGAATGACGCCCGGCCACCATTTGCTACTCCACCTGAAAAGTCCGTGCATTCGAGTTCCCGCGGGGTCCGGATCGGAGAGAAAACAAACCCTTGCCGGGCTGTCAAACCCGAAATGTCGCAGGAGCCGAAGAGCTCTGAAATTGGTCCGGCTAACTGTTTCTTCAGCGGTCTTTCGCTAGTTTCTCCCCGTAAATAACCGGGCATCCCTGCATCTCGATGAAACTGCTTCGCAACACCGTCATCCGCGTCGGGCTGGAGGCGCTTTACTTCTCCGGCGCGCATTTCCTGCTGCGACCAATCTTCGCAGGCGTCGGCGCTATTTTCATGCTGCACCACGTCCGACCGCGACGCGACGTCGAGTTTCAGCCCAATCATCATCTCGAGGTCGAGCCGGAGTTCTTGCGCGCCATGCTGGCGCATCTTCGCGCGCTCGACGTCGACATCGTCACCATGGACGAGGTGCATCAGCGACTCCAGGAGCGCAATTTCGCGCGGCGCTTCGCCTGCTTCACCTTCGATGACGGCTATCGCGACAATCGCGACTACGCCCTGCCCGTGATGCGTGAGTTTGGCGCGCCCCTTACGGTCTACGTAACGAGTGATTTCGCCGAGGGCACCGGCCGGTTGTGGTGGGTCGCGCTCGAGAAGGCGATCGCAAAGGCATCCTCGATCGAAGCTCCGATCGGCGGCGTCAAGATCCGCTTCGACGCATCGACGCCGGCAGCCAAGCAGGCGGCGTTCGACCGCATGCACAACTGGCTGCGCGCACTGCCGACCGAACACGACATGCAGCGCGAAATCTCCGCGCTATGCACGCGATATGACGTGGACGAGACTCCAATCGCCCGCAACCTCTGCATGTCCTGGGAAGAATTGAAGGCGTTCGCGGACGATCCGCTGGTGACGGTCGGCGCGCATACGATCACGCATTGCAATCTGGCGCGACAGAGCGAAGAGACCGCTTCGTTCGAACTGGCCACCGGCCGTGCACGGATCGAAGCTAAGTTGCAGCGGCCGGTGCTTCATCTCGCCTATCCCTATGGCGACCGGATCGCGGCGGGACAACGTGAATTCAGGCTGGCGAAAGCGGCAGGGTTCAAGACAGCGGTCACGACGCGGCCGGGCATGATCTTCCCGGAAAGCGCCGACCACATGACCGCGCTGCAGCGGGTTTCGCTGAACGGCAACTACCAGGACGCGCGTATCCTCCCCGTCCTGACCTCCGGCGCCGCCACCGCGATGTGGAACGGCTTTCGCCGCATCGACGCGGCGTAAGGTCTATCCGTCGTCCCTGCGAAAGCAGGGACCCATATCCACCGGCTTCGATTGTTGCAGAAGGTAGCTACTCCATCGCTCAACGGATGGGCCGCGGCGTATGGGTCCCTGCGTTCGCAGGGACGACCGCGATGAGCTTCCTTGACTCGCCGCACTCCCCCGCCCAAAACCGGCGGCAAAGCAATGGAGGCACGCATGTTCAAGGATCTGTTTTCGCTCAATGGCCGGGTCGCGCTGGTGACGGGCGGGTCACGCGGCATCGGCAAGATGATCGCGGCCGGCTTTCTCGCGCAGGGCGCGGCAAAGGTTTACATCACCGCGCGCAAGGCCGGTCCCTGCGAAGCGACTGCGCAGGAACTCTCCGCCGCCTATGACGGCGAATGCATCGCGCTGCCGATCGACATCTCAACCGTCGCAGGCTGCGACAAGCTCGCTGGCGAAATCATCAAGCTGGAGCCGAAGCTCGACATCCTCGTCAACAATGCCGGCGCTGCATGGGGCGCGGAATTCGACGAATTCCCCGAAAGCGGCTGGGACAAGGTCATGGACCTCAACGTCAAGTCGCTGTTCTTTCTGACCAAGGCGCTGGCGAAACCGCTGCGCGCCGCGGCCTCGCCCGAACGGCCGGCCAAGGTCATCAACATCGCATCCGTCGACGGCATTTTCGTCAACCCCAGCGAGACCTATTCCTACGCGGCGAGCAAGGCCGCCGTGATCCATCTGACGCGGCGCATGGCAACGAAACTGATCAAGGACAATATCAATGTCACCGCGATTGCGCCGGGCGCGTTCAAGTCGGACATGAACCGGGCCGCGCGCGACCATTCGGACGAAGTCGCAAAGCGTATTCCGGCGCGGCGTATCGGCACCGACGAGGACATGGCGGGGGTAGCGATCTATCTCGCCTCGCGCGCGGGCGATTACGTGGTCGGCAATACGATCGCCGTCGATGGCGGCGTGGTCTACGCAAATGCGGGGCTTGAGATCGCGGGGTAACGCGCGGCCGTCATCTCCGCGAAACCAACGTCGTCCCTGCGAACGCAGGGACCCATACCGCGTGATCCATCAATGGCGCATGATGGCTGACGCCGTGCTAAAACAACGACGTCCGGTGGTTATGGGCCCCGGCTCAAGGCCGGGGCAACGGAGAGATCACGGCTCGTCCTTATCGTATTCGTAATCTGCCTTCGGCGCGTTCGGCAACTCGCGATCCAGCGCCTCGCGATAGCGCAGGCATCCGCGCAAAAATTTCGGCCAGGGCGGGACGGCCACCTCTGGCGTGACGCGCTCGGGCAACAGGCCCCAGAGATCGGGATGATGCCAGCACAGGTCGTGACCAGTGCTGTCACGATGCGTGCGGATACCGGCCCTTAGACGTTTCACCTCCGCGACCAGTTGGTCGCGGCCCATTGCTTCGAGATCTTGGTCGGGGTCCATCTTACTGCTCCCCGATGACGGGGTGGTTCAGGTCTCGATCTTCACGTACTCGAAATCGCCGGGCTTGTTGTCGATGCCGACCTTCGGCGGCGAGATCCAGTTGGCATAGACGCCGACTTCGGTCACCGGCTTCATCAGGGAAGCGATGAAGTCGCCGTCCTGCGTCGAAGGCAACCATTCGCTCTTTTGGTTCCAGGTGGCGTCGTCGATCAGGACGCCGTCGGGCGTAGCGTGGATATCCTTGAACTCGCCGATGTGGCGGTGGAACGCAACGTCTGGCAGCGTCAGCTTGTACTGATAGCCGGCGAGCGAAATGATCTTGTTCCAGCGCAGCATGCCCTTGACGCAATCCTGCGTGTAGTCGTCGCGCAGCCGCATGTTGAGCGCGGTCAGCGCCGGCTCATCGACGCGCTTGATCACGCCGTCGATCAGCTTGAGCACCGGATAGGTGGCGTTCTTGAGCTGGTGGTCGTCGTCGATCTGGGTCTCCTTGTAGCGGCCCTTGATGCCGGCATTGAAGGCGTTGGCGGCGTTGGTCGAGACTTCCGAGCCAAAGAGATCGAGCGACAGCGAATAATGCAGGTTCAGCTTCTTCTGGATGGTCGGCAGGTCGATCACCCCTAACGCACGCACCTTGGCGACGTCGGTGGGATCTGAGATGCCGGCTTCCTTCATCGCCTCGCAGGTGCGCTGCACGACACGGCTGATGCCGGTCTCGCCGACGAACATGTGATGCGCTTCTTCGGTCAGCATGAAGCGGCAGGTGCGCGACAGCGGATCGAAACCGGATTGCGCGAGCGAGTGCAACTGCATCTTGCCGTCGCGGTCGGTGAAGTAGGTGAACATGAAGAACGATAGCCAGTCCGGCGTCGCCTCATTGAAGGCGCCGAGCATGCGTGGGCTATCCGCATCGCCGGAACGGCGGCGCAACAAATCGTCCGCCTCCTCGCGGCCGTCGCGGCCGAAATATTTCTGCAAGAGATAGACCATCGCCCAGAGATGACGGCCTTCCTCGACATTGACCTGAAACAGATTGCGCAGGTCGTAGAGCGAGGGCGCGGTCTTGCCGAGATGGCGCTGCTGCTCGACGGAAGCCGGCTCGGTGTCGCCCTGGATCACGATCAGGCGGCGCAGCGTGGCGCGGTGTTCGCCCGGGACTTCCTGCCAGGCCGGCTTGCCGTAATTCTCGCCGAAGGGAATGACGCGGTTTTCTTCCTGCGGCGCCAGCAGAATGCCCCAGCGATATTCCGGCATCTTGACGTAATCGAACTTGGCCCAGCCGCGCGGATCGACCGAATAGGCGGTGCGCAAATACACCAGCGACTGCTGGAAGCCTTCGGGGCCCATGTCGCCCCACCAGTCCATGTAACCGGGATGCCAGCCCTCCAGGGCTTTCAGCACCTGGCGGTCTTCACTGAGATTCACGTTGTTGGGGATTTTGGTCGAGTAGTCGACGTTCATGAAGTTCATGGCCGTGCTCCTTTGTGCACATTTGCCGTCATGCCCGGCCTTGTGCCGGGCATCCACGTCTTTTCTTGCTGATGAAAAGAAGACGTGGATGGCCGGGACGAGCCCGGCCATGACGCAGCAATACCTGTCTAAACCCGCGTCATATCGAACTGCGCCTTCTGACCGGTGCCGTAGCGGCGCAGCGCGCCCTCTTCGCCGACCGCATTGGGGCGCTGGAAGATCCAGTTCTGCCACGCCGTGAGACGCGAGAAGATCTTCGATTCCATGGTCTCCGGTCCGGCGAAGCGCAGGTTCGCTTCCATGCCGGTGAGACCGTCGGGCGAGAAGCTGGTGCGCTCTTCCAGGAACACCCGCACCTCGTCGTCCCAATCGATATCGTCGAGCGCGAAGGTGACGAGGCCGAGCTCCTCGGCTTCCTCAGCATCGAGCGTGGTGCCGATGGTGGCTTCCGCGCGCTCCAGATCGGACGGATCGGCCTGGAAGCGCGACTGCAGCCGGGTCAGGCCGTGGCTCATCGGATAGGGGCCGAAATTCAGCGCGGTGAGCTGGATCGCCGGAGGCTGGCGGTTGTCGCCCTGCCGCGAGCCGATCAGCATGTAGGAGCGGTCGGCGGCGAACACGAGTTCGGCCAGCGTGCCGGCGAAGCAGGAGCCGGGCTCGACCAGCGTCACCAGCGTGCGCGAGGTGACGTCGATGCGCTTCAAGACGCGCTTCCAGTAGTGCCTGATCTCGTTGACCAGCCAGTGCGCCTTGTTGGCTTCGAGGAACGTGTCGCAGGCCACTACATTGGCGGCATCGCCATGCGACTTGAACACCAGCATCGCGATTTCGAGTTCGTTGATGCGCAAGTGCAGGATCGCATCATCAAGCTCGCGGGCCACCTGCAGCGGCCAGAACGACGCGCCCTGCGCGATCAGGCCGTCGATGTCATCAGGCGGGGCCGCTTCCGGCGCCTTGATCGAAATGGTCGCAATCCGCGCCGCGCGGTCGATGTCGACGCTGACGAAACCGTAGCGGATGCCGCTGTCGTCGATGGTGCGGTTGAGCGGCGCAAGCGCGATGCCCTTGCCGCTGCCGTTGCGCTTCGAGGCGGCAGCGAATTCCTTGGCGCGCTCGGCGACCTTGCCTTCGAGCTTGCTGTTGGGCGCGATCTCGTCGACCAGCCGCCATGCAACGGCGCGCTTGCCCTTGATACCTTCCTCGATGGTGCAGAAGAAATCGGCATGGTCGCGGCGCACCTTGCGCTTGTCGACCACGCGCGTCAGCCCGCCGGTGCCCGGCAGCACCGCGAGCAGCGGCACTTCCGGCAGCGCCACGGCGGCGGCGCCGTCATCGGCCATGATGATGTGATCGGTCGCGAGCGCCAGCTCGTAGCCGCCGCCGGCCGCGGTGCCGTTGACGACGGTGATGAAGCGCTGCCCGGAATTTTCCGACGAATCTTCCAGGCCGTTACGGGTCTCGTTGGTGAATTTGCAGAAGTTGACTTTGTGGGCGTGGGTGGCGCCCGCCAGCATGCGGATATTGGCGCCGGCGCAGAACACGCGGTTCTTGCCCGAGCGCATCACCACCACCTTCACTTCCGGATGCTCGAAACGCAGCCGCTGCACGGCGTCCGCGAGTTCGATGTCGACGCCGAGATCGTAGGAATTCAGCTTGAGCTGATAGCCTTCGAACAGGCCGGCGTTCTCATCGACATCCATGGTGAGGGTCGCGACCTCGCCCTCGACGGCGAGCTTCCAGTGCCGGTAGCGCGACGGATCCGTTTGAAAATCGATGTATTTCGCGCCGCCTGCGAGGACGCGATCTTCACCGGCCATGGGCCACCCTCTGTCGTTTTCTTAAGGTTTGCTTGGTTCGTTAGATGCACAATAGTGCATGTTTTTGATCGAGTCTAGTCTAAAACGTCGGAACATGCATTTTGCTTCATGTTCGGCAAGCGGCGAATGCCACCCAATCGGCGGTGGAGAGCAGCGGCCGGGCCGGTTTGGCCTTGATGAGCGCCGCCAGCGCCGCGACCGGGAAGCCGTCGGCAAACCCGTCGCCACCGGCATTGCGCGCACCCAGCGCCTCGAGCTGGCCGAGCGCTTCGCCAAACAGGCGCGAGGCGACATGCGGTCTCTGCATACGCAGCCGCAAATTCGCGGTCGCGATCAGGATACAGGCGCGCAACAGAATCCGTTCGCGGCCGCCCTGCGGCGCCGCCGCCCATACCGCTTCCAGGATCTCCTGGGACTCCCAGAAGTAGCCGTGGTCGTTGAGCATCATGCCGTAGCGCAGCGCCGGATGGCGCGCCGGCACGTAACCGCGGAAGCGCGGCGGCACCTGAGCTGCGATCTGCGACAGCGTTTCGTAATCGGCGCCGGCTTGCTCGGACTGGCCAGGCACATAAGCCCATCGCGGCAGCGGCAGATTGCCGGTGCCTGAGGGCGCGGTCATAGGGACACCGTCCCGGAAAGCGTCAGGGAAGGCGCATAGCGAAACGCGTTACGCGGCCCGTCCCTGCGAGCCGTCATCGACGTGCAACACCGCGTTTGCGAATTCCAAGATCGCATCGAGCGTCGCCCCCGGCGCTTCGCGATGCGGCTGATGTCCCGCTCCCGGGATGACAATCACATCGACCGGACAGTAGCACTCTTCCCGCGCGATCTCGACCTGGCGCATTGTTCCATACTGGTCGTCCACACCCTGCAGGATCGCCACCGGTACGCGGATATAGGCGAGGTACTCGGAAATATCCCAGTTGCGGAATTCCGGATCGAGCCAGGCGCCGTTCCAGCCATAGAAGGCGTTGTCGACATCCTTGTGCCAGCGCGCCAGCTTCTCTTTCAGGTTCGTGGTCTCATAGGCGTTCCGGATCTGCGCAATCGAGGCCACCGAAATATCCTCGACGATGAAATGCGGGGCGATCAACGCGAGACCCTGGACGCGGTGATCCTGATGCGAGCCCGCATAGATCGCCGCGATCGAGGCGCCGTCGGAATGTCCGAGCAACAGGCCGCGGCGAAAGCCGATTTTGTCGAGCAGTTTCGGCAGCACGTCGAGCGCCTCGACATGCATGTAGTCGAGCGGCCGCGGCAGTTTCACCGGCGTCGAATGGCCATAACCGGCGCGCGAATAGACGAACACGCCGGCGCCGGTCGCGGCCTGAAGTTTTTCGGGAAAGTCGCCCCACAGCCCGGCCGATCCGAGCCCCTCATGCAGCACCACGATGGTCGGCGCGGCCTCGGGCGACGGGCCGATCATGCGGTATTCGAGATGCGAAGCGCCGACGGTGAGAAAGCCGGAGGGGGTAAGGGTTGTCATGCTGTAAGTTTTCCGAAAGTGATCCAGACGTCGCACTCCTCTCTCACGTCGTCCCTGCGAACGCAGGGACCCATACGCCGCGGCTTATCCATTGACGCGTGATGTGTGAGACCTTTGGTCACAACGAAGGCCGGTGGCTATGGGTCCCTGCGTTCGCAGGGACGACGTGAGAAAGGTTACGATACGCCATCCCGCAACTTGAATCTCTGAATCTTCCCCGTCGCCGTCTTCGGCAGACTGTCCACCACGTCGATCCAGCGCGGATATTTCCACGGGCCGATCTTCTGCTTGACGTGCTCCTTCAGCGCCTCATGCAGATCATCGGTCCTGGTGCCGGCGCGCAGCACGACGAAGGCTTTTGGTTTCAGCAATCCTTCCGGATCGGCCTCGGGCACGACGGCGGCCTCTAACACGGCCGGATGGGTGATCAGCGCGCTCTCGACCTCGAACGGCGAAACCCAGATGCCGGAGACCTTGAACATGTCGTCGCTTCTGCCGCAGAAGGTGTAACGGCCGTCGGCGTCGCGGATGTATTTGTCGCCGGTGCGGGTCCAGTGGCCCTCAAAGGTCTGCCGGCTCTTGGCTCGCTGGTTCCAGTAGCCTTCTCCTGCCGAGGGCGCATCGACCAGCAATTCGCCGACCTCGCCATCGGGCACTTCGGCGCCTGCTTCATTGACGAGCCGCACCTTGTAGCCGGGCACGGGGCGGCCAGAGGAGCCGTACCTGATGTCGCCGGGCGCGTTGGAGAGGAAGATGTGCAACAGCTCGGTCGAGCCGACACCGTCGAGAATGTCGACGCCGAAGCGCGCCTTCCAGGCATTGCCGACGGACTCCGGCAGCGCCTCACCGGCCGAAGTGCATATGCGCAGACGATTGCCGGCCCGCGCGTCCTTCAGCGTCTCGTCGTTGAGCATCGCGGCGAACAGGGTCGGTACGCCGTAGAAGATGGTCGGGTTATACTTGTTCATCAGCGCGAACATCGCGGCCGGCGTCGGCCGGTCGGTGTTCAAGACCGTCGACGCGCCGACCGACATCGGAAACGTGAGCGCATTGCCGAGGCCATAGGCGAAGAACAGCTTGGCCGCCGACAGACAAACGTCGTGCTCGCGAATGCCGAGCACCTGCTTGGCGTAGGTTTCTGCCGTGGCCTGCAGATTGGAATGCAGATGCCGCACGCCCTTGGGCATTCCGGTCGAGCCGGACGAATAGAGCCAGAATGCCGGCTCCTCGGCATGGGTCGGCGCGGTCGCGAAGGAATCGCTTTCGCGCGCGAGCCCGTCGGAGAGCTTCTTGTGGCCGTGCGCGTCCTTGCCGGAGACGACGACGTGCTCGAGATCCGGCATCCGCCCGACGATGTCCTTGACCACCGGCAGCAGCGCTTCGGAAACGAACAGCACGCGCGCGCGGCAGTCCGCCAGCACATAGGCATATTGATCCGACGTCAGCAGTGTGTTGAGCGGCACCGGCACGATACCGGCGCGGATCGCGCCCAGAAACACGGAAGGAAAATCGACGGTATCCAGCATGATCATCGCGACGCGCTCTTCGCGGCGGACGCCGAGCCGGCGCAGCATGTTGGCGACGCGGCAGCTTTGCTTCTGCAGATCGCCGTAGGTGAGCTCGGAGACGGTATCGGTGAAGGCGAGCTTCTTCCCCCGGCCCTCGTCGACGTTGCGGTCGAGCAGCCAGGTCACCGCATTGTACGAACCGGACATGCCGCTCACGACGCTTCTCCCCTGGGTTTTAAGAATTATAATTCATACAAAGACACCAGCGGCGCTTGCTGTCAATCCTCATCGGCATTATGTTTCCGAAATCCGTTCACCAGCAGGTAAAGCCGAACGAGGGAAATGACCGAGGCCAGCGACCCCGAAACCGGCTTTCTCGAGCAGCTTGGCCAGCGTGTGCGCACCATGCGCGCCCTTCGCGGCATGTCGCGCAAGGTACTCGCCAAGGTATCAGGGATTTCCGAGCGCTACATCGCGCAGCTCGAAAGCGGCAAGGGCAACGTATCGATCGTGCTGCTGCGGCGCGTGTCGAACGCGATGGGCGCGCATCTCGAAGACCTCATTCCCGCTACCGAGCCGGCGCCGGACTGGGCCGTCATCCGCGACCTCCTGCGCAAGGCAACGCCCGCCCAGATTGCGCAGGCGAAGGACGCGCTCGCCGGCGGCGGCCTGTCGGCGCAGCGGCGGATCTCCTTCGCCGGCATCGCCCTGATCGGCCTGCGCGGCGCCGGCAAATCCACGCTCGGCAAGATGCTGGCGAAGAAGATCGGCTGGAAGTTCGTCGAGCTGAACAAGGAGGTCGAGGCGCAGAACGGATTATCCGTCGCCGAGATCATCGCGCTCTACGGCCAGGAAGGCTTTCGCCGCATGGAGCAGGCGGCGCTTTCGCAATTGCTGGCGCGGAAAGAGTTAATGGTGCTGGCGACCGGCGGCGGCATCGTCTCCGAGCCGCTGACCTTCGACCTCATCCTGTCGTCGTTCTACACCATCTGGCTCAAGGCCGAGCCGGAAGAGCACATGGCCCGCGTCCGCGGCCAGGGCGATCTGCGCCCGATGGCGGACGATCGTTCCGCGATGGCGGAGCTGCGCAACATCCTGGTCAGCCGCGAGCCGCTCTACGCCCGCGCCTCCGCCGTGGTCGATACCGCTGGGCTTTCGGTCGACGCCGCAGCGACGCGGCTGGTCGATGCGGTCGCGCCGGTGCTGCACGACAAGCACGCCTTCGGCCTGCGCAGCGCGGCCTCCTGATCTCCCCGCCATAGCACTACAACCTATCGGGGCGGGCTCCGCTCGTACAACCGCATGGCCGCGGTTAACCACGGCACGAGTTCTATGCAGCGGCACACCCTTGAATTGTGTTACCAATTCGTTAATCGAATGGAGAGGAACCATGCTCGAGCGTCGTCACCTGCCCAGAAGCCGCGTCTATTACGGCGGCCTCGTCGCGTTCAACGGCCGCAGCTCAACGATCGCCTGCGCCGTGCGCAACTTCAGCATGTTTGGCGCGAAGATCGAATTTGAAGGCGCGGCCCTTGTCCCCGACGAGGTGGACTTCGAAATCGAGCGCAAGGCAATCTCGTGTACGGCGCGCCTCGTCTGGCGCAGCCGCGATGCGGCGGGCCTGGTGTTCGCCAATGTGCACGAGGACAGCGGCGTCGTCCCGCTGCACTGGGTGCGCAAGCTGCGCGCCAGCGAACGGGCCAACAGGCGGCTGCAGTCCCGCCTCGATCAGTTCCTTTCCGAATACTGAATGCGGTCTTGTCAGGTCGGACCGCATGAGTACGGTTGAAGGCGAAGACGCCCTCCTCCCTGCTGCCGCCAAACCGCCGAAAGTCCGGCGGCGCAGGTTGCGCACGATACTGCTGGCCGTGTTGACGACGCAGTACACGATCATCGCGATCGTCGTCGGCCTCACGGTCGCGGGCACGCTGCGTTATCTGGTGACACCACAGATCGTCGCCAAGTTCGAAGCGATAGCGGCGGCGCTGAAGCGATTGCCCCCTCCATAACGCGTCTGAAGCGCATGAAGCTGCTTTTCCTCCATGGAGCGCCCGCGGCCGGCAAGCTGACGGTTGCAAAGGCGCTGCTCCGGATCGTGCCGGGGCGGCTGATGGACAATCACGCCGCCATCGATCTGGCGCTCACGATCTTCGATTTCGGCGCGCCCGGATTCTGGGAGCTTGTCCATGACGTCAGACGTTCGGCCATTGATGCTGCCGCCGAACATCGCGTGCCGCTGCTGGTCACGACCTTCTGCTATGCCGAGCCTGACGACCGAGAGCATTTCAGGCAGATCGAGGAGATCGTGCAACGTCGCAGCGGCGAATTGCTTCCGGTCTTCCTGCACTGCTCGCGCGAAGAAGCATTGCGCAGGGTCGGCAATCCCGACCGGGTGGCGCGGGGCAAGATAACTTCAGGAGAACATTTGATCCGGGAGTTCGACCGCTACGACCTCACCGCCGTGCCGCGGCCACATTGTCTCAAGCTGGATACCGGGATGAACCCGGCAGAAGTGACCGCGCAGGAAATCGTACGCCGCTTCGGGCTCAACGCCTAGAAAGCAGGTCGAGCAACGTGCTCGGACTCTCTTCTTCATATCGAGGCGTCCACCCCGTCATTGCGAGCCAACGGGTCGCGCGAATGCGCGCCCGATGACAGGCTCCGCGAAGCAATCCATCGCGCGACGCCGGATAGAATGGATTGCTTCGTCGCTTCGCTCCCTTGCGCAAACGCTCCGCGTTTGTCGCAGGCAATGACGGCGGACGCTTCCGTCACACCAGCAACGACTTCACCGAGGCCGCTGCCTCGCGCAAACGCGGCAGGAAGCGTTCGATCATCTCGGCCGCGGATACGCGGTCGACATGCGCGCCCATGTTGATGGCGGCGACGATCGCGCCGTCGTAGCGGCGGACCGGCACCGAGACCGAGCGAAAGCCGGGCTCGGCTTCGCGATCGACCAGCGAATAGCCTTTCGCACGATCGGCGATGATCGTCTTCAACAACAGTTTTCTGTCGGTCACGGTGAAGGGTGTCAGGGCTGCGAGATCCATCCGGTCGAGCGCCGCGGCCAATTCGTCGTCGGGCAGCCGCGACAGCAGGACACGACCGACCGAGGTACAGAAGGCCGGCAGCCGATAGCCAATGTCGATGCCTGCGGAAAAAATCCGCGTCGGGCTGGCGCGCGCGATGAAGACGACGTCGTTGCCATCGAGGATCGCCATCGAAGAGATTTCCTGCGCCTCGCTCGACAATTTATCGAGCGCCGGCTGCAGCACCGAGACGACATGGTTGGAAACCAGAAAGCTTGACGCCAGCACCAGCACGCGCGGCGTGAGGCGAAACAGCTTGCCGTCGGTTGCGACAAAACCGGCGCGCTCCAGCGTGAACAGAATTCGCCGTGCGGTCGCGCGCGGCAGGCCGGCCTCCTTGGCGAGGTCGCTCAGCGTCATCGCCTGTTGGCTGCTGCCGAACATCTCCAGCAGGCGCAGGCCGCGGTCGAGGCTTTCGATGAAATCGGTCGCCCCGCGGTTGTCGCCGTCGCTCGGGCGCTTAAGCTTGGGCATCGCCGCCTCCAAAATCCGCTTGCCGAACGCCCAGCCTACGTTAAAATCGCCCAAAAGTTCAATAGGCGAACAAATCTACTACTCGGAGCCCTCGCCATGATGAGCCAGGAAGCGAACGACCTGATCACCCGCACCGGCCGCAAGGACCCGTGCGGCAAGCTGATGCGGATGTATTGGCAGCCGGCGGCGCTGATCGACGAGCTGCAGGGACCGCGGCCGGTTCGCCCTGTCAAACTGCTCGGCGAAAACCTGGTGCTGTTTCGCGACGAAGAAGGCCGCTACGGCCTGATCGACCGCCACTGCGCGCATCGCGGCGCCGACCTCGCCTTCGGGCGGCTCGAGAATGGCGGCTTGCGCTGCGCCTTCCATGGCTGGCTGTTCAATGTCTCCGGCCAGTGCCTGGAAACGCCGGCCGAGCCGAAAGATTCAAAGCTGTGCCAGGGCATCAGGCAGCGCTCCTATCCCGTGGTCGAGAAGAGCGGCATCCTCTGGGCATATTTGGGCGAGGGCGAACCGCCGGCGTTTCCGGAAATCGACTGCTTCGTCGCGCCCGATAGCCATACCTTTGCATTCAAGGGCCACATCAATTGCAACTGGCTGCAGGCGCTTGAAGTCGGCATCGATCCGGCACACGCCTCGTTCCTGCATCGCTTCTTCGAGGACGAGGACACCTCGACCGCCTACGGCAAGCAGTTCCGCGGCGCTTCCGCTGGAAGCGACATGCCGATGACGAAGATTCTGCGCGAATACGACAACCCGATCATCAATGTCGAGCATACCGAATACGGGCTGCGCCTGATCGCATTGCGCGAGATCGATGAGGAGCGCACCCATGTGCGCGTCACCAATCAGCTCTTCCCGCACGGCTTCGTCATCCCGATGAGCCAGGAGATGACGATCACGCAGTGGCACGTGCCCATCGACGACGAGAACTGCTACTGGTATGCGATCTTCACCAGTTACACGGCGCCGGTCGACAAGAAGAAGATGCGCGACCAGCGCCTCGAATTGTACGAGCTGCCGGATTACAAGTCGCGCAAGAACAAGAGCAACGATTACGGCTTCGATCCGCACGAACAGGCGACCGAAACCTATACCGGCATGGGCAACGACATCAACGTCCACGACCAGTGGGCGGTGGAATCGATGGGCGCGATCCAGGACCGTACCAACGAGCACCTCGGCACATCGGACAAGGCGATCGTGCAGTATCGGCGCCTCCTGCGGCAGGAGATCGAAAAGGTCGTAGGCGGCGAGAAGCCGTTCATGTTCCTGGACGCTGCGCATGCGCGCAGCATCCAGGGCCCGGCGACCATGGACGGCATCGGGCCGACACGCGGCTGGGAAATCTACTGGATGGAAGTCGACGTCAAGCGCCGCCGCGGCGCGCCGTGGGCCGCGCCGGTGCCGACAGAGATCGCCGGCAAGATCCGGCATTTGTCGGCGGCGGAGTGAGATTTGTGGCACCGTCATTCCGGGATGGTCCGAAGGACCAGACCTCAGGTGTGCAATTGCACACCGGGGAATCTCGAGATTCCGGGTTCGATGCTTCGCATCGTCCCGGAATGACGGAAGGTGGGGGATTGGCGTTGAGTTTTGTGAAACGTCACGGGCTGTGGTCGAAGGAGCAGCAGGAGGCCGCCAGCCGCCTGCGCAAGATCGTCGAAGAGAAAAATCTCGAAGTCGTCAGGCTGTCATTCCCCGACCAGCACGGCATCCTCCGCGGCAAGACGCTGGTTGCGGACGAAGCGCTTGCCTCGCTCGAAAGCGGCTGCTCCATCACCACCACGATGCTCGCCAAGGACACCTCGCACAAGACGGTGTTTCCGGTGTTCACCGCAGGCGGCGGCTTCGGCATGAAGGAGATGGAGGGCGCCGCCGACGTGTTGATGGTGGCTGACCCCACCACCTTTCGCGTGCTGCCATGGGCGCCGACCACGGGCTGGCTGCTGTGCGACCTTTATTTCGCGGACGGCCGCCCGGTGCAGTTTGCGACGCGGCACCTCTATCGCAAGGTCCTCGATCAGCTCGGCCAGCGCGGCTACGATTTCGTCGCGGGCCTTGAGGTCGAATTCCATCTCTTCAAGCTCGACGATGCGCATATGGCGCCGGAGGATGCCGGCCAGCCGGGGCGTCCTCCTTCAGTGAGCCTGCTGTCGCACGGCTATCAATACCTGACCGAGCAGCGCTACGACCAGATGGAGCCGGCGCTCGAAATCATCCGGCGCGACGTCCTGGCGCTCGGCCTTCCCTTACGGTCGGTCGAGGTCGAGTTCGGCCCGAGCCAGTGCGAATTCACCTTCCAGCCGACCACCGGACTGACTCCCGCCGACAACATGGTGCTGTTCCGCTCGGCCGTAAAACAGATCGCGCGCCGCCACGGCTATCACGCCACCTTCATGTGCCGGCCGAAATTGCCGAACGTGTTCGCTTCCGGCTGGCACCTGCATCAATCGCTGGTGTCGCGCGCCAGCGGCGAGAATGCATTCATGGCCAGCGACAAGGACGAGGTGCTGAGTCCGTTCGCAAGACACTATCTTGCGGGACTTCTGGAGCACGCGCGCGCGTCGACCGTATTCACAACGCCGACCATCAACGGCTACAAGCGCTATCGCTCCTACACGCTGGCGCCGGACCGCGCGATCTGGGGCCGCGACAACCGCGGCGTCATGATCCGCGTTCTCGGCGGGGCCGGCGACGCTGCCACGCGGCTGGAGAACCGCATCGGCGAGCCCGCCGCCAATCCCTATCTTTACATGGCCTCGCAAATTCTCTCCGGACTCGACGGCGTCGACCGCAAGCTCGATCCCGGCCCGTCGGCGGATGCGCCGTACGAGACCAAGGCTGCGCTGTTGCCGAAGAGCCTGCGCGAAGCGGTGTTCGCGTTGCAGGACGATCCGTTTTTCCGCGGCGCGTTCGGCAAAGAGTTCGTTGATTACTACGTCCACATCAAGAACGCGGAGATCGAGCGGTTTCAGGCCGAGGTCTCGGACTGGGAGCACCGCGAATATTTCGAGATGTTTTGAGGGAACACGACGCTCTCCCAACCCGTCATTGCGAGGAGCGAAGCGACGAAGCAATCCATGCCTCAGCAATCGGATGGATGGATTGCTTCGCTGCGCTCGCAATGACGGCGACGAGCACGGAATTGTAGGGTGGGCAAAGCGAAGCGTGCCCACCATCAAGCGCGCAACTGGATGGATGGTGGGCACGGCGCGAAGCGCGCCTTTGCCCACCCTACGGATTCCCTCAAATCCCCAAATACCGGTGCTGCAGGTCCGGCTCCGCAATCAACTGCTCGCTCGTCCCCGTCCACACCGTCCGTCCGCGCTCGATCATGTAGTGGCGGTCGGCGATGCGGGAGAGGTTGGCGACGTTCTTGTCGATGACGAGCACCGACTGACCGCGGCCCTTCAGCATCGACAGGCAGTTCCAGATTTCCTCGCGGATCAAGGGCGCGAGGCCTTCCGTGGCCTCGTCGAGGATCAACAGTTTCGGATTGGTCATCAGCGCCCGGCCGATCGCCAGCATCTGCTGCTCGCCGCCGGACAGCGTCACGCCCATGTTGCTGCCGCGCTCGGCGAGCCGCGGAAACAGCGCGTGGATTTTTTCGATGGTCCAGGGATCGGCATTGCCGGCGCGATTGCCCGAGGCGGCGACGAGATTCTCGTACACCGTCAGGTTTGGAAAAATCTGGCGGCCTTCCGGCACCAGGCCGACGCCGAGCTTGGCGATTCTGTACGACGGCAGACTGCGCACTTCCTCGCCCGCGAAGCGGATCTTGCCTGATCGGGCCGGCGTCATGCCCATGATGGAGCGGATGGTCGTGGTCTTGCCCATGCCGTTGCGACCCATCAGGGCAACCATTTCGCCGGACTGAACCTTCAGCGACAGGCCGAACAGCACCTGGCTGAGGCCGTAGCAGGTTTCGATGCCGTCGATTTCGAGCAAGGTTTCAGCCATGGCTGACCACCACATGCTGGTCGCCCAGATAGGCGCGCTTGACTTCCTCGTTGTTCCTGATGGCGTCGGGATCGCCTGAGGCAATGACGCGGCCATAGACCAGCACCGTGATGCGGTCGGCGAGCGCGAACACCGCCTCCATGTCGTGCTCGACCAGCACGATGGTGACTTCCTTTCGCAGTTCCTTCAGCAGCGCCACCATGCGCGCGGATTCGGTGACGCCGAGGCCGGCCATCGGTTCGTCCAGCAGCAGCAATTGCGGCTTGGTCGCGAGCGCCACCGCAAGCTCCAGCTCGCGCTGCTCGCCATGGCTCAGCTCGGACACCGGCACATCTGCGCGTCTTGCGAGCCCGACCCGCGTCAATGCCGCCTGTGCCGCTTCGCGCAGATGCCTCTCCTTGCGCGCCGCGCCCCAAAAGCGGAACGAGTGGCCGTCATGCGCTTGCGCCGCGAGCGCGACGTTGTCGGCCGCCGTGAAATCCGGCAGCAGGCAGGTAATCTGGAACGAGCGCGCCAGTCCGAGCCGGCTGCGCCGGTAGGACGGCAGCCACGTGACGTCACGGCCGGCGAAGTGAATAGTGCCGGAATTCGGCGTCAACTGTCCGGTCAACTGGCTGATCAGCGTGGTCTTGCCGGCGCCGTTGGGGCCGATGATGGCGTGCAGCTCGCCCGGCAGGACGTCGAGCGACAGATTGTCGGTGGCCTTGATGCCACCAAAGCTGCGCACCAGGTTTTCGACGCGGAGCAAGGGTTCAGCCAAGGAATCAGGCACGGCTCAACCTCCCCAGCAAACCCATGATGCCGCCGCGCGCAAACAGCACGATCAGCAGCAACAGCGGGCCCATGATCAGCGCCCAGTATTCGGTGAATTGCGACAGGACTTCTTCCAGCAGGAGGAACACGATGGTGCCGAGGACGGGACCGAACAGCGAACCCATGCCACCGAAGACCACCATCACCATGAGTTCGCCGGAGCGGGTCCAGTACATCCCGGCCGGGCTGATGAAGTCGGTGTTGTTGGCGAGCAGTGCGCCGGCGAGGCCGCAGATCGTGCCGGAGATGACGAAGCAGACGAGTCTATAACGATTGGCATGAAAGCCGATCGCCTGCATGCGCTGCTCGTTGGAACGTACGCCCTGCACCACCATGCCGAACCGGGAATTGATGATACGCCAGATCAAATAGACGCCGCCGAACAGGCAGGCGAGGCAGAGGTAGTAGAACTGCACGCGGTTCGACAGGTCGATCAGGCCGCCGAAAGTGCTGCGCTTGTAGATGGTGAGGCCGTCGTCGCCGCCATAGCGAGAAAGACCCGAGGCGATGTAATAGGCCATCTGCGCGAAGGCGAGCGTGATCATGATGAAATAGACGCCGCGTGTGCGGAGGCTGAGCGCACCGATCACGAGCGCATAAAGCGCCGACAGCGCCAGCGCGACCGGCCACTGGATGAAGCCGGAGCCGATGCCTTCATGGGCGAGGATGCCCACCGCATAACCGCCAATGCCGAGATAGGCGGCGTGGCCAAAGCTCATCATGCCACCATAGCCCATAATGAGGTTGAGGCTGGCGGCGGCGAGCGCGAAGATGACGATGCGGGTAAACAGCGTCAGGATGAAGATGTTGCCGGTCAGCGCCGAGTAAAGCGGGAGCAGCAGCAAGCCAAGCGCGACGAGCGCCACGACGACGTTGCGGGCGTTGATTTGAGATTTCATCGCTTGGCAGCCGGAAACAGCCCCTCAGGCCGCACCACGAGGACGATGGCCATCAGGAGATAGATCAGCATCGACGACAGTGCGGGCGCGGCGGTGGAGGCGGCGGCGGAACTCAGCACGGTGCGCAGGAGATCGGGCAGGAAGGCGCGGCCGAGCGTATCGATCATGCCGACGAAGATCGCGGCCATGAACGCTCCGCGGATCGAGCCGATGCCGCCGATCACGATAATGACGAAGGCGAGAATCAGAATGTTCTCGCCCATGCCGATCTGCACGGTGAGGATCGGCGCCTGCATCAGCCCGGCGAGGCCGGCGAGCGCGGCGCCAAGCCCGAACACCAGCGTGAACAACAGCTTAATGTTGATGCCGAGCGCGCCGATCATTTCACGGTTCGAGGCGCCGGCGCGGATCAGCATGCCGATGCGGGTGCGCATGACGACGACATAGAGTAACGCTGCGACCGCCAGCGCGACCACGATGATCGACAGCCGGTAAGCCGGATAGAACACGCCGGGGACGATCTGGACCGGCACGGTCAGCCAAGCCGGCAGCGGTAGCGACAGGCCGGCCGGCCCCCAGATCAGCCGCACCGCGTCGTTGAAAAACAGGATCAGGCCGAAGGTCGCCAGCACCTGATCGAGATGGTCGCGGCCGTAGAGATGCCGGAGCGCAATGAATTCGAGCGCGATACCCAATAGCAGGGTGGCGCCGAGCGCCATCAATATGCCCAGCACGAAACTATTGGTCCAGGCCACGAACGTCGCGGCGAAATAGGCGCCCATCATATAGAGCGAGCCGTGCGCCAGATTGACGAAATCCATGATGCCGAACACCAGCGTCAAGCCGGCTGCCAGCAGGAACAGCAGCAGGCCGAACTGCAGGCCGTTCAGCGATTGTTCTACGAGGACGAGCATGAACCTTAAAACTCTGGGCCTAACAAAACAGCGGCAGCACATCTGCGCCGCCGCCATTTTTCTTGTTGGGCGGATGATCTGTCGCAAACCGCCCCCGGGTCAAGCCCGAGGGCGCATTCAAGAGATCATGCACCGGCCATGCCAACAATCACTTCTTCATCGGGCATTTGTCGTGGAAGCGGTCCTGGTCGTCCTTGACGATGGTCGCCACCGTCTTGAGCGAGAGCTGGCCATCGGCGTCCTTGACCACGTCCTGCAGGTAGAAATTCTGGATCGGAATGTGGTTGTTGCCGTATTTGAACGGGCCGCGCACCGACTTGAAGTTGGCCTTCTCCATCTCGGCCTTCATCTCGTCCTTCTTCGAGGTGTCGCCCTTCACGGCGACAACAGCACTGTTGATCAGGTTCGCGGCGTCATAGGACTGCGCGCCGTAGAACGTCGGGCGCAGGCCGGTGTACTTCTTGCGGTAGTCCTCGACGAACTTCTTGTTCTCGGGGAACGGCAAATCGTTGACCCATTGCTGCGCGCCGGGCACCCCGATTGCATTGTCCTTCTGCAGCGGCAGCGACAATTCGTCGATGGTAAACGCCGTATAGAGCGGGATCTGCCCCTTGAGGCCAGCCTGGGCGTATTGATTGAGGAACTGGACGCCGGCCGCGCCGGGATAGAACACGAAGATCGACTCGGCCTTGGAATTCTTCGCCTTGGTGAGCTCGGCGGAGAAGTCGAGCTGGCTCGGCCACACCGTATATTCCTCGCCGACGACCTGGCCCTTGAACGTGCTCTTGACGCCGGCCAGCATGTCCTTGCCGGCGGCATAGTTCGGGCCGATCAGGAACACCGACTTGACGCCCTTCTGGTTCATGTAAGTGCCGACCGCCTGCGGGGTCTGGTCGTTCTGCCACGAGGTCGAGAACACGTAAGGCGAGCAGAGTTCGCCGGCGAGCTGCGAGGGGCCGGCATTGGACGTGATCAGGAAGGTTTTGGAATCGACCGCGGTCTTCAGCGACGCCAGCAGCACGTTCGACCAGATGTAGCCGACAATGAAGTCGACCTTGTCGGACTGGATCAGCTTCTCGGTCTTCTGCTTGCCGACGTCGGGCTTCTGGCCGTCGTCCTCGTAGAGCACCTCGACCGGCTTGCCGCCCATCTTGCGGCCGAGATGGTCGAGCGCCAGCTCGAACGAGTTGCGCATATCGTTGCCGATCACAGCGGTCGGGCCGCTGAAGGTCGAAACAAAGCCGATTTTGATGCTGTCGCCAGCGGACGCGGGCTGCGCCAGCGCCAGAACCGTTGCGCCCGCCAGCCAGAATGCCTTTTTCATAATCACTCCCCTCCTCGTTATCGAACCAGACCCGGGTCAACCGGGCGACCGCGCCTGTCTCGCGCGCCTCATTATCAGGTGAGGTATTTTGTGCGCGAAATGGCCGGTCTGCGGCAAGCATGAACCAATGGCCCCTCTTAGAACCTTCGGCCCATGCCCTAGCAGCCTGCACCATAATTCGCAGACGGTGGGAATGGCAAGAACTATAGTTCCGGTTGCCGGGGCAACAATTGTCGCACCAGGGCGAGCGGTTCAGACCGAATATTCCGCGCCGTCGATCGCATAGGACGCATGGCGAAAATCCCGGATGGCCGCCACCTTGCCGGCGGCCCAGCCCAGCAGCATGAAGTATTTCGGCCCCGCACCGGATACGTTCGGATCGAACACCAGGATGGCGGGAAGTCCCTCCACCAGGCCCGGGACCAGATGCCAATCGCTGGCTTTCGCGTAATTGCCGAAATAGCGGGATACCTCGGCTTTGCCGCGCATATGGGTCTTGTTGACGAGGTCGAGCCTGACGTCATCCGAGATCATGGCGCGGATCGCGTCGAAGTCGCGCGCGTTGAAATGGGCGACATAGGCGCCGAGGCGCGCGCGGTCGGCATCCGATAATCCCGGTCGCGGCGTATCTTCAGGCTCGTCGGCGATTTCCCGCAACTGCGCGCGCCCGCGATGCAGCGCGGCCTTGGCCGCGGGCAGGCTGCAATCCATGATTTCGCAGATTTCCCTGAGCGAGCAGCCGAGCACGTCCATCAGGATCACGCTTCCGCGCTGCGCCACCGGCAGGCGCATGAAGGTGCGCAAGGAGGTCGCGGCGATCTGGCGGCTCTCCACGGCGTCGAGCTGGTCCACGATCATGTCCACCTCCCCTATTCCTCGGAGCGCCTCCTGGCGGCCACGCCAGCGCAGGAAATCCAGCGCGGTGTTGTGCGCAATCCGGAACAGCCAGCCTTCGGGATTGCCGATATCGCCTGCGGACGCCTGCGCCTCCACCGCCTTGATCAGCGCGTCCTGCAGCACATCCTCGCCGTCGATGACCGAGCCGACCATGCGCGCGCAATAGCGGTGCAGCCTTGGCCGCATCGCGACCAGCAAGCGTTCAAAGGCGGCGGACGTCTCGGTGACCACGCTCATTCTGCCTCCGGCAAGCGGATTCAATCCTCGCCCAGCATGCGATAATTGCCGACGATGGTGGCGCCTTTAGGCAGCGGCGGTTCGGCGCAGCGCTCGCGAATGCCGCTCTGGAACGCGGCGAACGCCGCCAGCTTCGGCAAGGGGCTCGAGCCGTCATCGGCCGCGCTCTCGACGAAATGGATGAAGGTGTCGTCCTCCAGCCGCAGCGACATGTAGCGGAAGCCTTCCGGCTGCGCTGCTTTCAGCTCGGCAAACACCGTTGCAACCAGTTCGGCATTCCTGTCGGACATTTCGGGCTTGGTCTTGTATCTTACCACGGTCCGTCGCATGGGCTTCTCCTTGTTGGCGGCTGCAAAGGCAGCGCTTCGATCCCAAGGACGTTTGGAATCCGCCAAAGGATGCGGTCCCGGAAACAAATACTTCTCTCGTCGTCCCTGCGAAAGCAGGGACCCATAACCCCAAGACGTGGTTGCTGCGCTGTGCTGCGGCTCCAACCGTCGCAACAACAAGATCCTGTGGTTATGGGTCCCGGCTCAAGGCCGGGACGACACCGTCATACGCTTTCGCTATCGACCGATTAGCAAACGCGCCTTGGACCGGACGCGCAAATGGCTACATAATCCAATGTGTTGAGACATCCGAACCCAAAGGCCGCATGCCATGACGACAGCGCCGAAACAGCCCCACCACGTCGTCATCGTCGGCGCCGGTTTCGGCGGACTGGAAGCAGCCTTCGGCCTCGCCGGTGCGCCGGTCAGGATCACGCTGATCGACCGCCGCAACCATCATCTGTTCCAGCCGCTGCTCTACCAGGTCGCGACCGCTTCGCTGGCGACGTCAGAAATTGCCTGGCCGATCCGCTACCTCCTGCGCGGACGCAAGGAGGTGACGACGCTGTTCGCCAATGTCAGCGGCGTCGACGCCGCGGCGAAGTGCGTGCGGCTCGAAGACGGCGAGACGATCGCCTACAACACGCTGGTGCTCGCCACCGGCGCCCGCCACGCTTATTTCGGCCACGACGAATGGGAGCCGTTCGCGCCGGGCCTGAAAACGCTGGAGGACGCCACCACGCTGCGGCGGCGCATCCTCGTTGCCTTCGAGCGCGCTGAGCGCGAGACCGATCCTGTCAGGCGCGCGGCGCTGCTCACCTTCGTCATCATCGGCGCGGGCCCGACCGGCGTCGAAATGGCCGGAACCATCGCCGACCTCGCCAGAGACACGCTACCGCCGGACTTCCGCAACATCGACACCCACAAGACCCGCGTTGTCCTGGTCGAGGCCGGCCCGCGCGTGCTGGCAGGCTTTCCCGAGGACCTCTCCGCCTATGCGCAGCGCTCGCTGGAGGAGATCGGCGTCGAGGTGGTGCTTGGGCAGCCCGTCACCGAATGCGCCATCGATGGCGTCGTCTATGGCGGCAACAAGCTGGAGGCCAGAACCATCGTCTGGGCCGCCGGCGTGCGTGCCTCGCGCGCGGCGGAATGGCTGAACGCGCCCGCCGACCGCGCCTACCGTTTGAAGGTCGAGCCCGACCTTACCGTGCCCGGCCATCCCGACATCTTTGCCGTTGGCGATACCGTGACGATCGCCGGCCCTGACGGCAATCCCGTGCCGGGCATCGCGCCGGCGGCCAAGCAGCAGGGACGCTATGTGGCTGCGCTGATCAAGGCCCGCCTCGGCGGCGGCACGCTGCCGCCGTTCCGCTACAAGCATGCCGGCAGCCTCGCGCAGATCGGCAAGAAAAAGGCTGTGATCGATTTCGGCCGGATTAAACTGCGCGGCAACCTCGCCTGGTGGATCTGGGGCATCGCCCACATCTACTTCCTGATCGGCCTGCGCCACCGGCTCAGCGTCGCCTTGAGCTGGCTATGGATTCATGCCCGCGACCAGCGCGCCGCGCGGCTGATCACGCAGGGCTCGAGCAAGGTCACGGGATAGTCGTACTGCGTCATGATCCGCTCAAACCCTCATCCTGAGGAGCCGCGTTAGCGGCGTCTCGAAGGATGAAGGCCCGACTGGGGCCTCATGGTTCGAGACGCGCTTCGCGCTCCTCACCATGAGGAGCTTGTGACGCAGTCCGACTAGGTTTCCTCACGGCGCGCAGGCAAAACTGGCGGCGCGATCGACCGGCCCCGATTTGTAGTGCGGCCAAGCCGGCCATTGGCACAATGGCAGCGAGCGCGTCGTTTCAAATGCCGGCGCTTCGACCTTCTGCTCGATCACCTCGAGATCGCCGGGCGCCTTGCCATTCTCGACCCAGTCGACCAGCACGCCCAGCATGTCGACATTGGCGGGCGCGCCCGAGCCGACATGGTCGACGCCGGGCGCCGTATAGAGGCGGGCGAACTGCGCCGTCTTTTCCTTGCCCAGCGTGCGCTGCACGTTTTCGAAGTAGCGTATCCCTGCGTAGGGGCTCTGGGCGTAGTCGGCCATGTTCTCGAGAATCACGAGCTTGCCGCCGCGCGCGCTGAAGCGGCCCAGGTCCGGATTGGTCGAATCCATCAACCGCGAGACCTGAAGCAGGCGCTCCTTGTGATCCTCGGGCTTGTATGTCCTGACATCGAGCTTCGGGTCGCGCGCAAAGACATACTGGATGCCGCCTGCACCATAGATCCAGGCGATGCCGTTGGCCGGCACCGGCGGCTGCGATGGCGCCGCCTTGCCGAGCCACCAGGCGATCCAGCCGCCGGTCGGACCGAAGGCAGGCGTGTTTTCGCCCGAGACGCCCCAGCCCGGATAATCATCAAGGCCGTTCTCAAGCGGAAAGGAGAACTTGTAAGTCGAATGAAGCGTCCTGATCGCCGCGATCTGCGCCTCGGTCAGGCACTGGTCGCCGCTTTGGCCCGCCGCGCAACGCAGTGACTCCGGCTGGAATTTCGCCTTGCAGCCGACCGAATCCAGAACGAGCTGATCCTCCGCGCCGTCGGCCTTGTCGCAAGCCTGCAGCACCGCCTTGGCAACGAATTCGACCTGCGCGGGGCGTATCCAGCCCTCGCCCATTGTTGCGAGCCCCGACCGCGTCCCGGCATGCTGCAATCCAACCCAGTTGATGACGGGCACGCGGGCAAAGATGCCGTCAAAATCGTCGGGATAGCGCTGCGCCATCGTCAGCGCCTCGCGGCCACCTTCCGACGATCCCATAAAATACAGTTTGGCGGGCGGGTTGCCATAGGCGCGCACCATCAGGGCCACGGCGGCATCGCGCACGCGCTTGTAGGATCGATGCGCAAAATTCTCGAAAGCCTCGTCGTTGAGCGCAAACACCTGCGGCGGCTCGCCCGGCTTGGTCTCATGGCCGGAATCCGTACCATAGGTGACAAATCCCCGCGCCAGCGGCGAAGGCGCGCCGAACGGATAGGCCGGCGGCAAAGCAAGCCCGCTGATCAGCACGCCGTTGAAGCCGCCGCCACCATATTGCAGCGAGCGGCCATTCCACTCGACCGGGAGATTCACCTGGAATTTGATCGGCGGCGCTTTCGGATCCGATGGCGCGATCTGGCCGAGGACCTTGCAGAATTCCGGATTGGCCGGGGTGACGCGTGCCGCCGGCGTCGGTCCTCTCTCGGAGACTGCGAGTGGTGTAGGCGCGATCATGGAGGCGGAGTCGATCCGCACGGCATTATCGGTCGGTCGGATAAGGTCGCTGCAGGTCGCAGCCGGATCGCCGGCCATTTTCGCGGCCATCGCGTCCGGACTGCAGAGCGAAGCAGCCGCAATCAGCGAAGCGAACTGAACCCACGCGCGCGTGTCGAACTTGAGGCGTTGCATTGTTTCTCCCCTGGCTACCGTCTTGCAGCCGCATTTTGCGCCGGCCGTCAGGCCTACAATGGTTTGCGCCGCGCGGACGTCAATCGAAATAAGCCTCACTTCACTAGCGAGCAGCCACCGTCGGCAAGCGGCCGGAAAGCTTGATCGGCCGGAATGGTCGAAACCAGTCTGTAATAGTCGTAAGGGTATTTCGACTCTTCCGGCTTCTTTACTTCGAACAGATACATCGGGTGAATGACGCGGCCGTCCTGGCGGATGGTGACGTCGCCGAACAGCTTGTCCTTGCCCTTGAACTTCTTCATCTGTGGCACGGCATCTTTCGCATGGTCGCTGCCGGTGGCCGCCACCGCGTTGAGATAGGCGAGCGTCGAAGCATAGACGCCGGCCTGGTTGCCGCTCGGCATCTTGCCGTTCACGCCCGGCCGCGCTGCAAACCGTTTGGCAAAGGCGCGGGTATCGTCGTCCATGTCCCAGTAAAACGCCTCGAACAATTGCAGGCCCTGGCCGACCTTCAGCCCCATGCCGTGGACGTCGTTGATGAACAGCAGGAACGCCACCATCGTCTGGCCGCTTTGCTGAAGACCGAACTCGGCCGCCTGCTTCACCGCATTGACGGTGTCGCCGCCGGCATTGGCGAGCCCGATCACCTTGGCCTTGGAATTCTGCGCCTGCAGCAGAAGCGAAGCAAAATCCGCCGTGTTGAGCGGATGCTTGGCGGAGCCCAGCACCTTGCCGCCGTGCTTTTCGATGTAATTGGTGGCTTCAGACTCAATGCCCTGGCCGAGCGCAAAATTCACCGTGATGAAGTACCATTCCTTGCCGCCGCGCGACATCATCGCCGCCGCCGTGGAATTGCCGGTCGCCCAGGCGTCGTTGACCCACTGGATGGTGTTGGGCGAACAGGCCTTGCCGGTCAGGTCGGAGCTCGCGGTCGATGACGCGAGGAACGTCATGCGGCTGTCGCGCAGCAGCGAATTGATGGTGAGGCCCACGGCCGAATTCGGCACGTCGACCACCGCATCGACCCCATCAACATCGAGCCATTTGCGCACGATGGCGGAACCGACGTCGGCTTTGTTTTGATGATCGGCGTAGACGATTTCGACCTTGATGCCCTTGCCGCCGCCGTTGAAATCTTCCGCCGCCATCCGCGCGGCTTCCACCGAACCCATGCCGTTGGTGTCCTGGAAGATGCCGGAGATATCGTTGAGCACGCCGACGCGTACAACGTTGTCGGAAATCTCCGCGCGCGCCGCGCCCCACGCAGCGCAAGACAAGGCAAGCGCCAGACCTAACCTGTAACCCTTCATTGTTTTCTCCCTTTGGAATTTGATCTTGAGATTCCCGGACTTCGCCAGGTTTGACTTCAGTTGCAGGCGATGACCGCCGATGATGCCGTCACGTCTGCCGGTCCGGCAGGCTAAGGACCAAACCGTCGAGATCGGCGGCGAGCCTGATCTGGCAGGACAGGCGGCTGTTGGCCTGCCGTTCGGCAGCGGCGCCGTCCAGCAGCGCATCCTCATCGCCGCCCATCGTCGGCAGACGGGCGAGCCAGCCCTCATCGACATAGACATGGCAGGTGGCGCACATGGCGTTGCCGCCGCACTCCGCCAGGATTCCGCTGAGATCGTGGCGCGTCGCGGCCTGCATCGCGCTTTCGTCAACGCTCGCCTCGATCTGCTGCCGGCGGCCGTCTGGATGGATGAAGATGATGCTTGGCATTTGCGGTCCGTCAGGCCGGAGAAATGGTGATGGGGAGGCTTTCGAGGCCGCGCAGCGTGTTGTTGTAGCGGCGCTTGACCGGGCCGGTGATCTCGATGGCCGCAACCTTGCGTGCGATCGCCGCCAGCATCACCTCGCCTTCCACACGCGCCAGAAGCTGGCCGACGCACATGTGGATGCCCGAGCCAAACCCGACATGGCCGGAGGTGCGGCGGGTGACGTCATAGCTGTCGGGATTCTCCCAGCGCCGCGGATCGCGGTTGGCCGCGCCGAGGAACATCAGAACCTTCTCGCCTTCACCGATGCGATGTCCCGCGAGTTCGACCTCTCGCGTCGTGGTGCGGAAGAAGGTCTGCACCGGGCTTTCGTAGCGGATCGCCTCTTCGAAGGCATTGCGCGCCAGCGTCGGATCGCCGCGCAGCCGCGCGAGCTGATCGGGAAAGCGCGCCAGGCAATAGATTGCGGCGCCGATGCCGTTGACGGTGGTATCCAGGCCTGCCGAAAGCAGCGAGCGCACCAGCAGCGGCGCCTCGTCCGCCGTGATGTCGCCGGCGTCGGCGCGCGCATGGATGCAGGCGCCGAAGCCGCCGGGCGCAAGATTTTCGCGCTGGCACTGCGCGGCGACATAGGCCTGATGGGGCGCGGAGCGCTCGATCGCCTCCTGGCGCAACTGGTTCGGCGGTCCGAACGCGTTGAACACCAGGCTCGCGTAAGGCAGCAGGTTCTCCCGCCCCTCCTGCTTCAGGCCCATCGCATCGGGAAAGACCGAAAGCGGATAGGCCTCCGCAAGATCGGCGACCGCGTCAAAACTCCGGCGCGCCAGTAGCTCGTCGACCTTGGCGGCGGCCATCGCCGTGAAATGTTCGCGGACCCCTTTCATCGCCGTCGGCGACAGCACTTGGGCGAGCACCGCGCGCGTCCTGGTATGCGCCGGCGGGTCCGCCTCGAGGATGATGCTTTGCGGGCGCCACGGCTTTTCCTTGGCAAAATCGCTCAAGCCCACGCCGCGGCTCGAACAGAAGGTCAGGGGATCGTTGAGAACGGCATGCACCTCTGCATAACGGGCTACGCCATAGACGCCCCATTTGTCGAGCCAGACCAGCGGCCCGGCCTCGCGGAGGACTTGGTGGATCGGGTGCGGATCCTCGAAAAACTCGGCCGAGAACGGATCCACGTCCAGGCTCGGGACGCCGGCCGGCGCGCCCTGCGCCGAGGCTACGTGGTCTGTCCGGGAGGTCGCGCTCATGTGAGTCTCCTGCATAATGTTCTTGCAGAGCGGTGCACGCTGTCTCTATGTCTGGTCCGCTGGAGCAGCTTCGGAAGAGCATGAGCAGGAACAGACAGGCGCGCGCCCCCCGCGCGGGCGCGGCAGGCAGAAGCGGACGGGCCGAACAGGTGCTCGACCTCGACCGTTACGTTCCGGCGCTCATCACCTTCATCGCCAACAAATTGTCGCGCAGCGCGACGGTGGTCTATCAGAAGCGTTTCGGGGTCAACGTCACGGAATGGCGGATCCTGTCGCTGCTCGCGATCGAGCCGGAAATTTCGGCGGCCCGCATCTGCCATGTGATCGGTTTCGACAAGGGGCCGGTCAGCCGGACCTTGGCAGCAATGGAGGAGCGCGGACTGGTCAGCATCAGGGCCGACCGGCAGGATGGACGCACCCATTCGATCTCGCTGACCGCGAAAGGATATTCCACCCACGACCAGGTCATCGCGGTCGCGCTCGAACGCGAACGCCGCCTGCTTTCCTGCCTGAGCAAGCCGGAACGCGAGACCCTGATTGGGCTGCTGCTGCGGGTACACGGCAATCTCGACGCCGTGAAAGGCGCGGGCGAAGTCGACGATCGGGCTTGAACGAGCCGCACTGGCGGCGCCGTGCCAAACGACGCTTCCGCCATGGCGCTGCATACGCGGCACCGCGCTGTGTCGCGACGATCCGACACGCCCGAACATCCGTTTCTCCCTCGCGGCCCGGCAATCTCTGTGCTCTGGGATCGGCCGCGTTATGAAAACAAGCTCGCATAAATTAGTTGCCTTGGCAACATATACGGCAAGGATCGAAGACTGATTTTCGACGGCGGCCGGTTCCCACCGACCGCCGCTAGTCAGGTCATTTCTTGACCAGCGGGCAGTTGCCTTCGCTCTCGGGACGAAACGCCTGATCTCCCGGAATCGTAGCAACGACCTTCAGCAGATCCCATTTCGACGTGGATTCGTCGGGCTTCTTGACCTCGAGCAGGTAGAACGGGTGAATCTTGCGTCCGTCGCTGCGGATAATCCCCTTGCCGAACAGCGGATCGTCGGTCGGCATCGCCTTCATCGCTGACACCACGGCCTTGCCGTCGGCGGCGCCGCCGGCTTTGTCGACGGCTTTCAGATAATGCAGCACCGACGCATAGACGCCGGCCTGCATGTCATTGGGATAATTGTTCTGCGGATGACGTTGGGCGAACCGCTTGGCGAAGGCGCGCGTGCCATCGTTCAAATCCCAGTAGAACGGATTCATGATCTGCGCGCCCTGCGCGGCCTTCAGGCCGAGCGCGGGAATACCGTTCATGCCGAGGATCAAACCGACCAGCTTCTGCTTCCGGGTCAAGCCAAATTCCGCCGCCTGCTTGATCGAGGTGATGGTGTCATCGCCGGCATTCGCCACGCCGACGATATCGGCGCCCGAGGCCTGCGCTTGCAGCAGGAACGAGGCGTAGTCGGCGGTGCCGAGCGGGTGGCGCACGGCGCCGAGCACTTCGCCGCCGGATGCCTTGACGCCTTCGGCCGCCTGCTTCTCCAGATCATGGCCGAAGGCATAGTCAGCGGTCAGGAAGAACCATTTCTTGCCGCCCTGGGCGACCACGGCCTTGCCGAGGCCGCGGCCATAGGCATAGGTGTCGTAGGTCCAGTGCACGGTATTCGGCGTGCATTTCTCGCCGGTGAGAAGCGCCGTGCCAGCGCCCGAGCCGATGAAGACCTTGTTCTTCTGCTCGCTCATATTGGCGACCGCGAGCGCGATCGCGGAATTCGGCAGATCGAAGATGGCGTCGATGCTTTCGGTGTCGTACCAGCGGCGCGCGATGCCCACCCCAACGTCGGTCTTGTTCTGGTGATCGGCGGTGATGACGTCCACGGGCTTGCCGGCTGCCTTGCCGCCATAATCCTCCACGGCCATTTGTGCTGAAATGACCGAGCCTATGCCCTGATAGGTCGAAAATACGCCCGATTGGTCGTTAAGCACGCCGATCCGGACGCGGTCCTGGGCTTGGGCTTGGCCTCGGGCGGCGCCGATAAACATGCCGCCGAGCGCAGCAACAAGCATTGCTGTACGAAAAATCTGTCGCATGCGTTCCCTCCTGTGTGGAAAAGGCGGTCTTAGTGACCATTCTAAATTGCTTATAATTTATAAGCATTTTGAGGATTGTCAATTCAGGTGATGCCGTGCGAGCTTTTGCCCATGGAAAGAATCGGAAAAATTTCGACGAGCAACGGCAACGGAGCGGCCAGACCGGCCGAGCCGGACTCGGCGCGAAAACTCGATCTCACCGCGCTACAGCAGACCCCGGGATTCATGATCCGGATCCTGCAGTTGCAGAATTTCGAGGCGTTCTATCCGTATTTCGAATCGCTGAAGCTCTCGCCGCTCGAATACGCCATCCTGGTTACGGTGCGGGACAACAAGACGGTGACGCAGAGCGAACTCGCCGGTGTGTTGAAGATGCAGCTCCCCAACCTCGTGAAAATCCTGTCACGGATGGAGGAGACCGGCGTCTTGAAGCGGAAGCGATCCGCGCGGGACAAGCGCGCGGTCGAGCTCAGCCTCAGCGTGGCGGGCGAGAGGCGCGCTGACGAGGCCAGCCGGCTTGGTGAGAGCTTTAATGCCCAGACGCTTTCCGTGCTCAGCAAGAGCGAGCAGACGGCATTTCTCCAGATGCTGGTGCGGCTGGTCGAGGCGCACAAGCACACGGCATCCCGACGCGCCTAGTATTTCAGCCGGCGCAGCCGATCCATTTGGCCGAGGCGTCGTCATCCAGCGTTGCCACTGCGCTCGCGCGCTGCGTCAGCACCGCACGCTGGTTGATATAGCCCTTGTCGGTGATCTCGCCGCCGTCGACGGACGCGGGTTCGGCCAGCAGCAGCGCGCGCGTTGCGTGACCGGACGAGTTGCCGCTTTGCGCCTTTAGGTTCGCAAGCCCCTGCGCGATCGCTGTGCGAACCTTGTCGTGGCCAATCACATCTTTCACGTCGGCGCTGTCGGGCAAGCCGGCATGTGCACGGCAGGCCGCAATATTCGGAAATACCAGGAAGCGAACCTCGTCGCTGCCGTGGCCGGTGACCACGATATCCTGTGCCAGCGGCGCCAGCGCGGCGATGCCGGCGACGCGCAAGGTTCCGACGCTGACCCAGGTGCCGGAATTGAGCTTGAAGTCTTCGGCGACACGTCCGTCGAAGAACAATCCAAGTTCGGGGCGCGCCGGATCGGCAAAGGTCACGGCATCGCCGATCAGATAGAACCCTTCGGCATCGAACGCCTGCGCGGTCAATTCGGGCGCCTTCCAGTAGCCGGGCGTGACGTTCGGACCGCGCACGCGGACCTCCAGCTTGTCGCCCGAGGGCACCAGCTTCAATTCGGTCCCCGGAATCGGCACGCCGATATTGCCGGAGCGTCTGGCCTGGAAATGGCAGTCGGTCGCGAGCGGCGATGTCTCGGTCGAGCCCCAGGCCGACACCATCGGCATCGCGCGGCCGACGGTCTTGACCGAGAGCTCTTCCAGAGCATCCCAGAGATTTTGCGGTAGCGCAGCGCCGGCATAGAAGGCGAATTTGACTTCGCTGAAGAATTTGCGCCGCAACTCTTCGTCGCCACGTAGCGCCGCAATCAACATGTCGAAGCCGCGCGGCACGTTGAAATAGACCGTCGGCATCACGCTGCGGAGATTCGCCAGCGAAGTCGCGAACAGCCCGGGCGCCGGCTTGCCGCCGTCGACATAGAGCGTGCCGCCGTTGCGCAGCACCAGATTGAAATTGTGGTTGGCGCCGAAGGTATGGCTCCACGGCAGCCAGTCGAGGATCACAAGGCCCCCGCCGATATTCTCGAGGAACGTCCAGGTCTGCGCCTTGGCCTGCTGGCTCGAGGTCAGCATGCGCTGGGTGTTGATGACGGCCTTCGGCGTGCCTGTCGAGCCCGAGGTGAAGAGAAATTTTGCGATCGTGTCAGGTGTGATCGCGGCAAATGCCTTTTCGACGTCGGGCGTTTCGGGCGTTGCCGCGATGGCGCGGAAAGAGATCGCCTCACTGTCGTCCGCGCTGCCGCTGACGATCGTAGCCGAATGCAGCGGCTTGATCGCAGCCAGTGCCGCGGCAAACGGCTTGGCGGCGGACACATAGATCGCACCGGGCCCGAGCAGCTCAACCATGCTCTTGAGCTTGTCGAAGTCCTTCGACATCAGCGAATAGGCCGGCGAGATCGCGGCCGACGGCACGCCGACATGCTGGGCGGCGAGCGCGAACAACGCATGCTCGACGCTGTTGTCGGACAGGATCACCAACGGACGCTCGGCGCTTAACCCTTGCGCGAGTATCCAGGTGGCTGCCGAGCGCACCTGCTGCAGGGCGTCCCTGTAGGTGACGGTTGTCCATGGCGAATCGGTGCTGGCGCGGTCGGCGAGAAAGATCCGGTCCGGCGCCTGCCGCGCCCAATGCTCCAGCCAGTCGCCGATGCAACGCGCGCTCTGCTGCAGCGGCACGGTCGATTTCACAAGGATGCTGCCGTCGGCGCGGCGGTCGGCGACGATCGCGGGTGTCGCGAACAGGTCACCGCTGGTGGCGGCGATGGTCATGGGTTTCCTCCTCACCCGAACCGTTCGGGATCGCCGTGCGTCATGCCGGCCTGCAGTTCAAAGGGCTGCTTGCGCTAATGTTGAGCACAACAATTGTTGTCGTCAACAACAATCTTCCCCTTAGAGCCGCGACGCGTTAGAAGGAACATGATGACGGAGAGTATCCACGTGTCGAACCGGGCGGCCAAATCGCGAGCAGAGACGCCGGCGCCTCGTGGCCGGAAGCGGGCCGGCAATGGCGGTTCACGCCCCGATGCCGGCGATCTCGACATCGGCCTCGACGCGCTGGCCGGCCACGCCGGGTATGCGGTGCGGCGCTTCCAGATCTGGATTTTTCAAGATTTTATTCGCACGCTCGGCGCCGTCGATATCCGCCCGACGCAGTACTCCGTCATGACGGTGATCGGCGCGAACCCGGGGCTGAGCCAGATGGCGGTGGCCAAACGGCTCGGGATCGAGCGCGCCCGGCTGGTGCATCTGTTGGACAGTCTCGAACAGCGCGATCTCGTCAGCCGCGTCAGATCGGCCACCGACCGGCGTTCGCACGCGTTGCATCTGACCGCGCGCGGCAGGACAGCACTGGCGCAGTTCAGGCGGCTCGCCGCCGAACATGAGCGCCATGTGGCAGAGAAGATCGGCAAGGAGAACCGGGAGAAGCTGCTGCAGATCCTGTCTGCGTTCACGTGATTGAGGTCCCGCCTCGCCCGAGGTCTCGTCGCCTAAATTTTGTGCATAACTCAGCCGTGACGGGCTCGCAAAGCATCCGCACTTTCGTCATAAGCATCTGAAAGTAAGTATCTATCCTCAAGGGTCGACCCGACCGAGCCATTGTACACAATGGCACATCGCTTGCTTTAGTCCGGCTAACCTACGCTCGCTGGAGTTTTGTCCGCCATGGGGTCTGACGCGCCTGAAACCGTTGCCGCCATTGTCGCCGCGCACCGCGCCGCGACCATGACCCCGGCGCAAACCGTAGCCCGCTGCTATCAGCGCATCCGCGCCCATAACGATCCCGCCGTGTTCATCAGCCTGCGCGATGAAAACGATGCGCTGGCTGAGGCCGAAGCGCTGGCCGCGAAGGATGCGAACGCGCTTCCGCTTCTCGGCGTCCCCGTTGCCGTCAAGGACAACATCGACGTGAAGGGCATGGCGACCACGGCGGCCTGTCCGGCCTTTTCCTACGACCCGGCTCAGGATTCGACGGCGGCAGCAAAACTGCGCGCGGCCGGCGCCATCATCATCGGCAAGACCAATCTCGACCAGTTCGCGACCGGCCTGGTTGGCGTCCGCTCGCCCTATGGCATTCCCGTCAATCCGGTCCGCAGCGATCTCGTTCCGGGCGGATCGAGTTCGGGCTCGGCGGTCGCGGTTTCCGCGGGCCTGGTGCCGCTCGCACTCGGCACGGACACCGCAGGAAGCGGCCGCGTGCCGGCGATGCTCAACAACATCGTCGGGCTGAAGCCGAGCCTCGGGCTGATCTCCAATGCCGGGCTCGTCCCGGCCTGCCGGACGCTGGACTGCATTTCGGTGTTCTCATTCACCGTCGACGATGCGATGACCGCGCTGACGGCGATGGCCGGCCCCGACGGCGCCGATCCGTATTCGCGCGACCGGCCGCTAGGAGCAGTGTCCGCGTTTCCCGAAAAGCTCCGGCTGGGTGTGCCGCGCAACGGCCAATTGATCTTCTTCGGCGACCGCGCCTCGGAGAACGCCTATGGCGAGGCGCTTGAGCGCTGGACACAGCTCGGCGCCACGCTGATCGAATTCGATCTCGAACCGTTTTATGAGACCGCGCGGCTGCTCTACGAGGGCCCGTGGGTCGCAGAGCGATATCTTGTCATCCGCGATCTGCTGGCGTCCTCGCCGGATTCGATTCATCCGGTGACACGCGAGATTACAGCTGCCGGCGCGCGGCTGACCGCCGCCGACACCTTTGCCTCGCTTTATCGGCTGCAGGCGCTGCGGCGCGTCGCCGAGCGCAGCTTTGCCAATTTCGATGCGATGGTGCTGCCGACGGCGCCGACCGCCTATTCGACCGCGCAGGTGCTGGCCAATCCGATCGAGCTCAACAGCCGGCTCGGCACCTACACCAATTTCGTCAACCTGCTCGACCTCTGCGGCCTCGCGCTGCCGGCCGCCATGCGCGCCGACGGCATCCCGTTCGGCATCACGCTGCTGGCGCCCGCCGGACGCGACGCGCAGCTTGCCAGTATCGGACGGGTGTTTCATGCCGACACCAAACTGAAAATGGGAGCCAAGGGCCTGACGCAGCCACCGCTCGCTTCGCTGCCGGCGGCAGCCGGCGCCGACGAAATCACCGTCGCCGTGGTCGGCGCGCATCTCTCCGGCATGGCGCTCAACGGCGAACTGCAGGCGCTCGGCGCACGCCTGCTCGAGGCGACGACGACCGCGCCTGATTACAAGCTCTACGCGCTCGACACCACGCCGCCGAAGCCCGGCATGCTGCGCGTGGACGCCGGCGCGGGAAGCGCGATCAAGCTGGAGCTATGGACGCTGTCGGCGGCAGCCTTCGGCAAGTTCGTCGCCGCAATCCCGCCGCCGCTCGGCATCGGCACGATCCGGCTCGCCGACGGCAGAGGCGTGAAGGGCTTTGTCGTCGAACCCGCTGCGATCAACGGCGCGCGCGATATTTCGGTTTACGGCGGCTGGCGCGCGTTCATGGCGGAGAAGGTGGGGGTGTAAGCCGTCATTGCGAGCGAAGCGAAGCAATCCATCTCTCCGCACGCGCGGAAAGATGGATTGCTTCGTCGCTTCGCTCCTCGCAATGACGGAGGCCTACACCGACACCGCGTAAATTTCATACTCCCCGCGCACCAGTTCGATATGGGCGCGCATGGCGGCGGCCGCGCCGGCCTTGTCGCCGCGCATGATCGCGACCACGACGCGGTCATGCTCGGCATGCGATTTTGCGAGACGTCCCAAATTGCGGAACTGGGCGCGGCGGAACGGCTGCACCCGGACCCGCGTCGCCAGCGTCATTTCGGCGATGTAGCCATTCTGCGAGCCGGCATAGATCGCGTTGTGGAAACGTTCGTTGACCTCGTGAAAGCGCTCGGGATTGCCGGCATGGCTGAGCACCCGCAATTCCTCGTGGATTGCTTCGAGCTTCTGGCGGTCCGCTGGCGGCATCCGCTCGGCGGCGAGCCCCGCGCACAACGCTTCCAGCTCGGCCATCGCCTCGAACATTTCAGTCAAACGGTCCAGCGAAGGCTGCGCCACCACGGCGCCGCGATGGGCGCGGGCCTCGACCAGGCCGCTCGCCACGAGCTGACGCAACGCCTCACGGACTGGCGTGCGCGAGACGGAAAAGCGCCGCGCGATGTCGGTCTCATCGAGCGCCGAGCCGGGCGGCAGTACGCCGCGCACGATCTCGTCGGCAAGCTGCAGCCGCAGTTCCTCCGCGCGCGTGACCTTGTCGCGCGATGTCGACGGGCGATCGACACGGCGAACCACCGTCCCGGATTCGGCGCCGGGCTGCGGTGCGCGGGCGGCAGGATCATCCAGGCTCATGTCGTTTGATCCATGTGCTGGGAAGATTTGGGCTCGTCGATGATGCTGACATGCGCGGCGACAATCCGCCAACCTTCGGGGAATCGGATCCAGGTCTGCATCTGCCGCCCCACCCTGCCCGGTGCGCCCTCACGATAGAACAGCGTCGAGGCGACTGCGGTATCCCGGCCATAGGTCGTGATCACGGTCTTGTCGGTCCGCCGCATCAGCCCGGCCGGCGAGCGCGCGGCGCGGAACGCCATGATTGCGTCATAGCCGTAGAGATTTTCAGCGATACCGTAGCGCAGCGTTCGGGGATCGTTGCGGAACAATTCATCGAGCACCGCCACGTCGTTCGACACCAGCGCCTTTTCGTACCGCGCGAACTGCGCAGTCACTTCGGCCAGTACATCGGGAAGATCTATCTGCATCGTCATAGTCCCCTTGATAGGCCCCTTGGCGGCGGCGCTGCAGCAACGCCCATCTGCTCCAGCGCGTGCGCGACGCGCAGCGCAATATCCTCCCGCCACGGTGCAGCAATGATCTGCACGCCGATCGGCATCGGCTCCAGCGGCACCGGCACTGCAACCACCGGCAGGCCGATGAACGAAATCGGCTGGGTGTGGATGCCGATATTGGCGCGCACCGGCAGTTCGACGCCGTCGAGCACAAAGTTTACCTGCCCCAGTTTCGGCGCGACGCAGGGCGTGGCAGGCGCGATGATGACGTCCACCGACTTGAACAGTTCCAGCACTTTCGCCCGATACCAGCGGCGGAATTTTTGCGCGCGGTCGACCAAGGGCGCCGGGACCATGGCGCCGGCAATCAGGCGGTCACGCACCGCCGGATCGAAATCGTTCGGGCGCTTGCGCAGGCGATCGAGATGCAGCGAAGCGCCCTCGGTCGTCGTGATCACGTAAGCCGCGGCGCGGGCGCGCGCGGCCTCGGGAATCTCGACCGTCGTCTTCGCATCAAGCGCCTTGGCGACGCGCGAAACGGCTTCGACCGCTTCCGGGAAGACGTTCTGCTGGAAGTATCCACCGGCGACCGCGACCCGCAGGCCGTCGATGCCCTCGGCCAGCACCGACGTGACCGGTTCGACCGGGCGTGTTGAGCAGGCCGCGTCATCGGCGTCAGCCCCCTGCATGGCGTCATAGGCCAGCGCGAGATCGCTGACATGGCGCGCGAACGGACCGAGATGATCGAGGCTTGCGACAAAGGGAAACGAGCGAGCCCGCGACAGCCGCCCATAGGTCGGCTTGAGGCCAAAGACGCCGCAGAACGACGACGGCACCCGGATCGATCCGTTGGTGTCGGATCCGAGCGCGATCGGAACCAGCGCACCGCCGACCGCGCTGCCCGAGCCGCCGGAGGAGCCGCCGCTCATCCGTGTCGGATCGTGCGGATTACGCGACGGGCCGTCATGGACATTCTCGCCGGTGAAATCATAGGCGTATTCGCCCATGTTGAGCGCGCCGATCAGCACGGCGCCGGCCGCCTCCATCCGCTCGATCAGCGTGGCGTCGCGCGACGACAGCGCGAGGTCGCGGTTGATCTTAGATCCGGCGCGGGTGGCGAGGCCTTTCACGTCGAACAGGTTCTTCACCGCGAACGGAACGCCGGCGAGCGGGCCGGCGTTCTGGCCGGCGTCGATCTTGGCATCGATCGCTTTGGCCGTGGCACGAGCACGATCCGCGGTGATGTCGGTAAAGGAATTCAGCACGCTATCGCGCGCAACGATCCGCGCCAGCGCGGCCTCGGTTGCATCGAGGGCGGAAAGCTTGCGGTCGATTACCGCTTGCGCGATCTGTTGGGCAGACAGTCCGTCAGTGTTCACGGTCATGGCGCTATCAGGCGGTGTAGATGCTGGCAGGCTCGGTTTCATCCGGCAGCGGGAATTCATCGATCAGCCGCGCCAGCCTTAGCGATACTTCGAGGTTCGCGCGCACCGCAGGGCGCCAGGCTTCCTCGACCGGCAGCGACAATGCCGTGGCGACGGCGTCGATGTAACTATCCAGTGATTTTTCAACAGTCACTGTACTCTCCCTTCTTGTCGTCGCCCGCGCAGGCGGGCGATCCAGTAAACACCAGCATCAGTGGGTACTGGATGCCCCGCCTTCGCGGGGCATGACAGCTAGATCGGCAACGGCGGATGCGGGATCGCCGTCAGCAATTCCTTTGTGTAGGCATCCTGCGGATCGCCGAGCACGCGTTCGGAGGAGCCTTGCTCGACGATTCGCCCACTGCGCATCACGATGACACGATCGCACAGCAAACGCACCACATTCAGATCATGCGACACGAACAAATAGCTCATGCCCATCGATTGCTTGAGATCCTCCAAGAGATTGAGCACGACAGCCTGCACGGAGACGTCGAGCGCCGCGGTCGGCTCGTCAAGAATCACAAGCTTCGGATGCAGCGCAATCGCGCGCGCGATGCCGACGCGGGCCTTCTGGCCGCCGGATAATTGGTGCGGGAAACGATCGAGCAGGTCGACGGGAAGGCCAACCAGGCCAGCGAGTTTCTCGCATCGGGCGCGCAGCGCGTCGCGCCCCTTGATGTCGCCGAGCTGCATAAGCGGATCGGCAATGGCGCGTGCGGCGGTGAAGCGCGGGTTTAGGCTGTCGGTCGGGTCCTGGAATACCATCTGGATGCTCTTGCGCAGGGGTAGTCGCGCAAACGCCTGCGGCATGATGGCGCCGATCTCCTCGCCGTCGAACAGGATGCGCCCGGAGGTCTGATCCAATAGCCGCATCACCATCATCGACGTCGTGGACTTGCCGCAGCCGGATTCACCGACCAGGCCAACGCTCTCGCCATGGCCGACCGTGAAGCTGATGCCGTCCACCGCGCGGAACACTTCCGCTTCGACCGGCGGCTTGCGGGAGAACAGTTTTGACAGCACCGCGCTCGCGCCCTGGCGCGGATATTCCTTGACGAGCTTCTCGACGAGGAGGAGGGGCCTCTGCTCCCTCTCCCCGTCCTTCACGGGGAGAGGGTCGGGGTGAGGGGCTCTCTCCGCGAGCGCGGTCTGCGGAGACAGCCCCTCACCCGCCGCGCTGCGCGCGTCGGCCTCTCCCCGCGTGCGGGGAGAGGCGAAGACCGCCTCCTCCTCCGGCAGCAAATCCCGCAACGAAACACCAAGCCGCGGCGTGGCACGCATCAGCCTCTTGGTATAGGCGTGTTCGGGCTTCGCAAAAATATCCGCCGACTTCGCGGTCTCCACCACTCGGCCCTTCTCCATCACCACCACGCGATCACAATAGGCGGCGGCGAGGCCTAGATCGTGCGTGATCAGGATCGTCGACATGTGCCGGCGCTTCGTCAGCTCCACGATCAAATCCATCACCGCCTTCTGCGTGGTGACGTCGAGGCCGGTGGTCGGCTCGTCCGCGATCAGGAGCTGCGGATTGCAGGCCAGCGCCAGCGCGATCACGACACGCTGGCACATGCCGCCGGACAGTTCGAACGGATAGGCGTGATAGCGCTCGCGGGGACGCGCGATCTTGACCTGCTCCAGCGCCTCGATCGCCTTCTCGCCGCGGTCGCTGGCTGCGCTCTGGACGTGCTGGCGCAGCACGTCCTCGATCTGGTCGCCGACCTTGCGGATCGGATTGAGCGCGGCGCGCGGGTTCTGGAAGACCATCGAGATTTCCCGGCCGCGCAAATCGCGCATCTCGTTTTCGGTCGCGGCCTTGACGTCGATGCCGGAAAACATCACCGAGCCCTCGGCGATCCTGCCGGCGCGGTCGAGGATCCGCATCACGGCATAGGATGTCACCGACTTGCCGGAGCCGGATTCGCCGACGATGCCGAGCGTCTCGCCCTTGGCGACGGAGATATTGACGTGCTGTACCGCCTTGACGATGCCGCGCCGGGTGGTGAATTCGACGGTGAGGTCGTGGACGTCGAGAAGAGGCTGGGCCGTCATGACGACCTCCGCAAAAATCTCGAAAACAACCCCATGCAAAGTAGAACGGTCAACCCCCCTGTCGCATTCCCCCTGCGGGGACCGAGCCGAGCAAAGCTTGAATCAGCCATCACGTCCTCCGCTGCGGATCGACGATGTCGCGCAGGCCGTCGCCGAGCAGATTGAAGCAGAACACCGCGATCATCAGCGCGAGCCCCGGGAACAGCGCGATCCACCATTCGCCCGACACCATGAAGCCTGCGCCTTCCGCGACCATGATGCCCCATTCCGCCGTGGGCGGCCGCACGCCGAGCCCGATGAAGGAGAGACCGGCGGCGTTGAGAATGGCGTAACCCATGGTCAGCGACATCTGCACGATCATGATCGGCATGATGTTGGGCAGGATATGCACGAGCAGAATCCGCATTTCGCCGTTGCCCGACAGCCGCGCCGCCTGCACGAAACCGGCGTTGCGGCGGACATTGGCCTCGGCACGGGCGACGCGCGCATAGAGCGGAAAATTCACGATCGCGGTCGCGATGATGATGTTCTGCACGGTATTGCCGAGCGCCGCGACGATGCCCATTGCCAGCACGAACAGCGGAAACGCCATGATGGTGTCGGCGATGCGCCCGACGATGCGGTCGGTCCAGCCGCCGAAATAGCCGGCGGCGATGCCGGCGAGCCCGCCCATCAGGAATACCAGCACCACCGAGGCGACCGCGATGAAGGTATCGAGCCGGGTGGCGACGATGACGCGGCTGAAAATATCGCGGCCCAACTGATCGGTGCCGAACCAGTGCGCCGCCGATGGCGGCTTCAGCGCCGCGGCGGTATCGCTGGCAAGCGGATCGTAGGGCACGATATAGGGGCCGAAGATCGCGGCGAACAGGATGACGACCAAAAGCCCGAAGGCGAAGGCCGTGACTCTGTTCTCGCCGAGCACGTAGCTGATATGTTCAAGGATCGCAGCCAGTCCCGAGGTCCGCGCGGGCGCAGTGGGTTCAACGGCAGGCGCAACGCTACTCATTTTCCAACCTCACCCTTCCAGCCGGACTCGCGGATCGATCACGCCGTAGAGAATATCGATGATCAGATTGAGCAGCACGTACATGACCGCCATGGTCAGCACGAAGCCTTGCACCGGCGCGAAGTCCGACGAGATCAGCGCTTCCACCGCGTAGGAACCGATGCCGGGCCAGGCGAACACTTTTTCGACCAGTACATTGGCGCCCAGCAGGAACGAGAACACCATGCTGAGTGTCGTGATGACCGGCAGCATCGCATTGCGAAACGCGTAGGTCACGATCACGGTCGAAGGTGAAAGGCCGCTGGCGCGCGCAGTGCGCACGAAGTCGGAAGCCAACACCGCCAGCATCGAGGCCCGCGTCATGCGCGCGATCGGCGCGAGCGAGAATACCGCCAGCGTCGACGCCGGCAGGATCAACTGGCTCAGCGCGGAACGAAACGTCTCGAAGTCACGCGCGATCAGGGCGTCGATCAGGTAAAAGCCGGTCACGTGCGGCGGCGCGCTGTAGAACACGTCGAGCCGCCCGAGCGGCGCCGGCGACCAGCCGAGCCTGAAATAGAAGACGTAAACCAGCACCAGGCCAGTAAAGAACACCGGCAGCGATACGCCGGCCGTCGTGGTGACGCGGCAGAGATGGTCGATCCACGAGCCCGGGCGCGTTGCCGCCAGCACACCGAGCGGGATCGCGATCATGACCGAAACGACGAGGCCAAGCAGCGTTAGTTCGGCGGACGCCGGCAGGCGGTTGCGGATTTCGGTGGCGACCGGCTGGCCTGTCGTCAGCGAGTTGCCGAAATCGCCATGTGCGAGATCGCTGGTGTAGCGGAAGAACTGCTCGATCAGCGGCTTGTCGAGGCCGAGCTTCTTGCGGATCTGCTCGATGGCTTCCTTGCTCGCCGCGGGCCCGGCGAAATAGGCGGCGGGGTCACCGGGCAGCGCGCGCGTCAGCAGGAATGTGACGATGACGACCCCGATCAGCGACGGGATCGCAAACATCAGCCGCTTGCTGATCATGGTCAGCATGGCGCTCTCCCCGTGATGAAAGAAGCTGCTGCCACATGCGCAGCTCGGCTCCCTCCCCCCTTGCGGGGGAGGGCTGGGGAGAGGGGTAAGCCACGCGCACCGCCGTTGTCGCTACCCCTCTCCCCGCCCCTCCCCCGCAAGGGGGGAGGGAGTGACAGAGCAGCGCGCCCCTCACTGAGCGAAGAGAGAGCGGCGCCCGCCCCACCAATGCGGAGCAAACCAATACACGCCGATGCGCCGCACTCAGCGATCATCACATCACGCCTTCACCAGCGTGCGGTAATCGAGCCGGCGGTGGAACCAGTACTGATAGCCCGACACGTTCTTCTGCATCGCGACGTTGACGTAGGGCTGATACAGCGGAATGCGCGGGATGTCCTTGAAGGCGAGATCGACGAAGCCCTTTACGTCGGTATCGTACTTGGCAGCGTTGCCGACCGCTGCGGCGTCGACGGCGCCGTGGATGAACTCGTCCATCGCCTTCGACTGGTAGCTCATGGTGTTGAAGATCGAATTCTTGCCGTCGTAGCACCAGATGAAAAAGTATTCGGGATAGTCGAGCCAGCCGGAGAACACGTTGGTGTAGAGCGGCAGCACCTTCTTGTTGAGTTCGGTGCGCCAGTTGGCGCCGGGAATCTTGTCGATGGTGGTCTTGATGCCGATTTGCGCGAGCGACTCCTGCACCAGCACGCAGAGCGGTTCGTTGACGCCGGCAAAGCCGAGGTCGAACGACAGCGTGGTCTCGAAACCGTTGGGATGCCCGGCTTCCGCCAGCAATGCCTTGGCCTTCGCGATGTCGGTGACGTATTTGGTCGGCTGCGGCCACGCCACTTCGGTCGCCTTGTCGGCAGCGGCGCCGAACATCGGCTTGGCCAGGCCGAACAGCACCGCGTCCATGATCTTCTGGTAGGGGATCGCGCAAGCGACGGCCTCGCGAACCTTGGGGTTGTCGAACGGCGCGATCTTGACGTTCATGCCGATATACTGGACGCCGTTGGAATACGGCACCGAGACGATGTTGAGCTTGCCGTTGTCCTTCAGCTCGACGAAATCCTTGTTCGGCAGATCGTAGGAGATGTCGGCATCGCCGCGTTCCAGCAATGCGCGCCGGTTGCCGGCCTGCGGCACCATGCGCCAGACTATGCGCTTGACCTTCGGCAAGGGACCGCCGACCCACGCGTCGTTGCGCTCCATGACGACTTCGGTGCCGGCCGTCCACTTTGTGACCTTGTAGGCGCCGGAGCCCGCGGTCTGCTGCTTGGTGTATTCGAGGCCCCACGGATCCTTCTCGGTGGCGCTCTTCTTCACCAGCTCCGAATTGACGATGCAGGGCACGATGACCGCGAGATCCGGAATGGTGAGGCGGTCCTTCTTGGCGAAATCGATCCGCACCGTGTTGTCGTCGACGACGACGAACTGCTCGGTCTTGGTCAAGGAGCCCGCGCCCATCTGGAACGTCGGAAAACCGCCGACGCTGACGGCGCGATCGAGCGACCACTTGACGTCCCTGGCCGTGACCGGCGCGCCGTCGTGGAATTTTGCGTTCTTCTTCAGTTTGAAGGTGACCGACATCTCGCCGACATTCATGTCTTCGGCGAGTTCGGGCTTGAACTTGTCGCGGTCGTAATACGGCACGCCGCCGGGACCGCTCTTCATCTCGTGGCTGATCAGCCGGTCGTAGCAATTCCACGACACCTCGTAGCCGGGCACGTTGGTGCCGACGCCGTGAATGTCGAGATTGTTGGGGCCGCTTTCGGAAACGATCAGCAGCGTTTCCGACCGCGCATCAGCCTTGGCGGCGGACCAGATCGCCGGCGCCGGCGTAACCGCGCCGGCAGCCGCCAGCCCCGACACGGATTTGAGGAAATCGCGACGCTTCATGGGTGATGCTCCAAACGCCTTGAGGGGAAACGGCTTTGGAACGGGAATCGCAAGGTTCGTGCCAACCCTTAAGGGAAAGCTACTGCGGCGCTAAGGCGCTGATCTATCGGGGCGATAGGAATCCGACGGCGAATTATCGACAGCAGCGGCAAATCAGCATTGCATACAAAGATGCATACTTGCCTATTTTTAATGCAGATATTTGGCTCGCTCCTTTGCTGTGCGGCCTCCGGACTTCCTTCAAACCGGCCAAAGCAAATCCTGCAGCTCGAACAGGTCGCCGGCCCGCGCCTGCCAACGCTCGATGCAGATATGCCTGACTGGATCGCTCGCCCGATGAAGCAGCATCAACGCCATTAGCCGCCGTTTGAGGTCGCGATTGATATCGGCGCTTGAATATCCGAAGCCCTCGAACAGGCTCCGCACGCGGCGCAGCATTCCGCCGGTCATGAAGGCGCTCGGGCCCAGCAGGTCGTACTCGCCCCTGCCCGTCATCACGTCACCGAAATCGATCAATCCGGCGAGCCGCCAACCCGAACGGCCGCGGCTCAGCGGAAAATTCTCCGGAATGTATTCGCCGGTCAGGATCACCGGCGGCCCCTCTACAGCGATCAGCGTGTCAGCCGTATCGCGAAGGAGTTCGTCCATGCCATCCAGAAATTTCTGCGGCAAACCGAGACGCTCGTGCCGGGCGCGGCATCCCTCGATCTGTCCGCGCATGAAGACGTCCCAGCCCGGCTCGATCTGCGCCAGCGCGCCGACGGGGAAGCGCTGCACCTGCGCAATGGTCTCGCCTATTTCTGCGAGGACGCGCTCCTTGTCCTGTTCCGGCAAGGATGGCCATGCGTCCGCGCCGAGCACACCCGGCAGCCGCGTGATGACGAGATAGGGCCATCCGTCGCGCTCGCCTTCGACGACGATTTCGGGGATCGCGACACGAAGCCTTCCGTGGAGCTGCGCGAGTGCGCTTCGTTCTGAGACGAATTGGCCGCGAAGAAATGGCGGGAAGATCTTCAGGATGAGCTTTTTGTCAAGGGCAAGGACGAGATTGGTGCCGGTGGAGAAAATGTGCGGCGCCGGGCATGTCAGGCCGTGGCCGCGGGCAATATCGCGCGCGATCGGCAGCCATTGCGCCGGATCGGCGCGCCAGGGGCGGAATGCCTCGTAGTCCGTGAGTGTCGGCAGTGATGGCACCATTGGCTCCATGTGTAGATGGGGTAACGGGCCCGGTCTGCCCTCCAAGCAAGCCGCGCTTGCTACGGCGCTGTTGAATGCGCGCTTCGCGCGGCTTGCTTGGAAGGCGGGCGGTCGTCCCTCACATGGATGGTGTTACGG
>NZ_JAACFS010000030.1 GCF_029051645.1 Bradyrhizobium sp. CSA112 | reverse complement strand
CTTCGCGCGCGTCGACCCTCCCCCTCCAGGGGAGGGTAAGGGCCCCCTACCCGTCCGCCATGCTGCCGGCTTCCGGCGCGGCCGGCGCAATACCGAGCTTGGCTTCCAAGGCCGCGATCCGGCTCTTGAGTGCCTCGTTCTCCTCGCGCGCCAGGCGGGCCATGTCCTTGACCGCGTCGAACTCCTCGCGCTTGACGAGGTCGAGGTCGCGCAGGATGCGTTCGGCCTGGTTTCGCATGACCGTATCGACCTCGCGCTTGACGCCCTGGGCGGCGCCGGCAGCGTCGTTCATCAAACGGCCGATCTCGTCGAAAAACCGATTGCTGGTCTGGGTCATCTGAAACGCTCCGGTCGCTGCAAAAAAGTCGTCACTGCCATGACAATGGCGATCCCAAGGACAACGTTCAAGTGCAGCGTTCAAGGCCGACGTGACAGCCGTTCGCCTTGTCATGCCCTGGTTTCCTTGCAATCGTATCACGCGCTTAACCGGAAGCCAGAATCACAAAGCAAGAAGAAACGCCCATGATCGACCAGCAGATTGATATTGCGACCAAGGACGGCAAGACGACGACCTTCATCACCCACCCCGAGCGCGGCGGGCCGTTTCCGGTCATCATCTTCTACATGGACGCGCCGGCGATCCGCGAGGAATTGCGCGACATGGCACGGCGGCTCGGCACCTCAGGCTATTATGTGATGCTCCCCAACATGTATTACCGCTCCGGCGTCATGGAGCTCGGGCCGATACCGCCGGACCCGGAAGCGCCGGAGCGCAAGCGGATGTTCGGCTTCATGAACTCCATCAACATTCCCATGGTGATGGAAGACACCAAGGCCCTGCTCGCCTTCGCCGAGACGCAAGCCGCAGCGAACACAAAGATCGTCGGCACAGTCGGCTACTGCATGAGCGGGCGCTACGCGGTCAACGCGGCCACGCATTTTCCGGATCGTGTGAAGGCCGCCGCTTCGATCTACGGCACGCATCTGGCGACCGACCAGCCCGACAGCCCGCACCTTGCTGCAAGCAAGACCAAGGCCGAACTCTATTTCGCGTGCGCCGAGACCGACATCTATGCGCCGCAGGAGATCATCGACAAGGTAGCGGCCGGTATGAAAGGATCGAACAACGAGGTCGAGATCTATCCCGGCACCCATCACGGCTTTGCCTTCCCGAAGCGTCCGGTCTACCACCGCGACGCCGCCGAACGGCATTGGGAGCGCCTGCTGGCGCTCTATCGCCGCAACCTCGTACTGTAGACATCACGCCCGATGCCCTTTCTCACCATCGCCTTTCCGGTGTTCGATCCTGTAGCCGTCTCGATCGGGCCGATCGTGATCCGCTGGTATGCGCTGGCCTATATCGGCGGCATCCTCTCGGGGTGGATTTACGCGCGCTCGCTGCTCAAGAACGAAAAGTTCTGGGGCGGTCCGGCGCCGGCTACGCCGGTTCAGATCGATGATTTCATCCTTTGGGTCACCATCGGCATTATCGTCGGCGGCCGCACCGGTTACGTCCTGTTCTACAACCCCGCCTTCTTCATCCAGCACCCGGCCGAGATATTCCAGCTCTGGAATGGCGGCATGTCGTTTCACGGCGGCTTCCTTGGCTGCGTCGCCGCGGTGATGCTGTTTGCCCGCAGAAACAACATTTCGATCCTGTCGCTTGGCGACATCACCACCGCGGTCGCCCCGATCGGACTGCTCCTCGGGCGGCTTGCCAATTTCATCAACAGCGAATTGTGGGGCCGGCCGGCCGACGCCAGCGTGCCCTGGGCGATGGTATTTCCAAATGGCGGGCCGCTGCCCCGGCACCCGAGCCAGCTCTATGAGGCCGCGCTCGAGGGAATCCTGCTGTTTGCAATCTTGGCGGTCATGATCCGTATGGGCGCGCTGAAGCGGCCGGGCCTGATCCTCGGCAGCTTCATCACGATCTACGCGCTTGCGCGCATTGCCAGCGAATTTTTCCGTGAACCGGACCCACAGCTCGGATTTTTGTGGGGCGGGCTGACCATGGGTATGCTGTTGTCGGTACCAATGATCATTGCCGGGGCCATCCTGATTATGATGGCATGGCGCCGCAAGGCGCCGCAGCATATACAGAAGTCGATTTAAGGCAGGCCGTGACCGAATTTTCGCCGTTGCAGTCGGAGATCAACAAGCTGATCAAATCGTCAGGACCGATGCCGGTCTGGCGATACATGGAACTGTGCCTGATGCATCCCGAGCACGGCTATTACGTGTCGCGCGATCCATTGGGCCGCGAGGGCGATTTCACCACCGCGCCCGAGGTCAGCCAGATGTTCGGTGAGCTGCTCGGTCTGTGGACAGCCTCGGTATGGAAGGCGATCGGCTCGCCGCCGATGCTACGGCTGGTCGAACTCGGTCCGGGGCGCGGCACCATGATGGCGGATGCGCTGCGCGCGGTTCGGGTGCTGCCGCCGCTCTATCAATCGGTCGAGATCCACCTCGTCGAGATCAACCCGGTGCTGCGCGAGAAGCAGCGGGCCACGCTATCCGGCGTGCGCAACATCACCTGGCACGACAGCATCGACGACGTGCCCGAGGGTCCCGCGGTCATTCTCGCCAACGAATATTTCGACGTGCTGCCGATCCATCAGGTGGTCAAACGCGAGACCGGCTGGCACGAGCGCGTCGTCAACCTCGATGCCAATGGCAAGCTGGTATTCGCAGCCTCGGACGAGCCGCTGCCGCGCTTCGAGGTGTTACTGCCGCCGCTGGTGCGCGCGGCTCCTATCGGCGCCGTGTTCGAATGGCGGCCGGATACCGAGATGATGAAGATCGCCGCGCGGGTGCGCGACCAGGACGGTGCGGCGCTGGTCATCGATTACGGCCATCTGCGCAGCGACGCCGGCGACACCTTCCAGGCGATCGCCCGCCACAGCTTTGCCGATCCGCTGAAAAATCCCGGCCAGGCCGACGTCACGGCCCATGTCGATTTCCAGGCGCTGGCGCGCGCGGCGGAAGATGTCGGCGCGCGCGTCCACGGCCCGGTGACGCAGGGCGAATTCCTCAAGCGGCTCGGCATCGAGACCCGGGCCGTCACGCTGATGGCAAAAACCACAGCGGAAGTTTCTGCCGATATTTCCGCCGCGCTCAAGCGCCTGACCGACAGCGGCCGCGGCGGCATGGGATCGATGTTCAAGGTGCTTGCGGTCACCGAACCAAATCTCACCTCGGTCGCAGGCCTCAGCGACGAACCGCCGGCGTCGGGAGACGAAACAGCATGACGTTCGGATCGTCGCTACTCGCAGCCATTCCCGGGCTGCGCCACGCCTTCTTCACCCGCGAGGGCGGGATATCCAATGGAATCTACCAGGGTCTCAATGGCGGGCTCGGCTCCAACGACGATCCGGCCAATGTCGCTGAAAATCGCCGCCGGATGGCCGAGCAGATGGGCGTTGCGCCCGAGCGTTTGCTCAGCGTGCACCAGATCCATTCGCCCAATGCGGTCGTTGTGACCGGCCCCTGGCAAGGCGACAAACCGCGCGCCGACGCGCTCGTCACCCGCACCGAAGGCATCGCCATCGGCGTCACCGCCGCGGATTGCGGCCCGATCCTGTTCGCCGACGCCAGCGCGCGCGTGATCGGCGCCGCCCATGCCGGCTGGAAGGGCGCGCTGACCGGCGTGCTGGAATCCACCATCGACGCGATGGAGAAACTCGGCGCCGACCGCGCCGGCACCGTCGCCGCCATCGGCCCGCTGATCCGCCAGCACTCCTATGAAGTCGGCAGCGAATTCGTCGAGCGCTTCCTGGACGCCGATGCGGAGAATGGCGTGTTCTTCATCCCCTCGGTGCGCGCAGGCCATGCCATGTTCGATCTCGCCGGCTTCATCCGCATGCGGCTGGAGAATGCCGGCATCCTCATGATCGACGACATCGGCGTCGACACCTATTCCGACGAGCGCTTCTACAGCTACCGCCGCTCGGTGCACCGGAAAGAGCCGGACTACGGCCGCCACGTTCACGCGATCGCATTGGCGAGCGAGTAGTTCGTTACCTCACGCGCAACACCACCTTGCCCCGCGCCCGGCCGGCCTCGAGGTAGGTGAGCGCCGCCGGCAACTGCTCGAAGGAAAATTCGCGGTCGATCACCGGCTTGATCGCGCCGCGATCGACGAGCCCGGCGATCTCGCGCAACTGGTCGCCACTCGGCTCGGTGAAAAACCAGCAATAAGTCGCGCCGGCCTCGGCACTTGCGGCATAGACCTTCCGGCTCATCAGCCAGACCGCTACGCGGACCAGCCAGCCCGCGCCCTCGCGCCGGGCGAAATCGCGATCGGGCGGGCCGCTCAGCGAGATCACGGCGCCGCCCCGCTTCACCACCTTGAAGGCGTCGATCGTGAATGCACCGCCGAGCGTGTCGTAGACGATGTCGTAGCCGCCGCCCGCTTCGAGATAGTTTTCGCGGTCATAGGCAATAACGCGGTCGGCGCCGAGCGATTTGACGAAATCGGCGTTCTTCGAACTCGTGGTCGTGGTGACCTCGAGCCCGAGATGCTTGGCATACTGGATGGCGAACGTACCGATCCCGCCCGCGCCTGCGTGGATCAGAATGCGCTGGCCGGCGCGCGCCTTGACGCGCGCAATCCTCAGCATCCGTTCGAGCGAAATGGTGCGCCGTGAGCATTTCCATCTCCAACGTCAACCTCTCGCCCGGCACCGGCGCCGATGCCAAGTGTTGTCTGCACATTGTTCTTAGACGGCACCTGGTGGCATGAAAGTGGCGCGTGCACAAACGATTGAAGCGATTTTGACACACATTGCGCCCGCCCTGGAGTGGCGCTGACGTGTATCCGGCGTCATCCCCGGGGCACTACCACTGATATCTCACCACGCCCTTGCCGGCGTAGCTGCGTGTGACGTTTGAAAACTCGCCTTCGAACGTCGCAGCGGCGGACCAGCCGTTCAGCCACTTCTTCTCTGCCGACGCCGTGACGAGCGTAGCGTCGGCGGCTTGCGCCGCGCCGTTGACGACGAAGCTGGAGCCGGGCAGCGCTTGGAATGTCGCTCCGATCGAGCGGTCGGAATTGAAGTTGTGTGCCCAGGCGATGCGGCCACGCAGCGTGGCGATGCCGTCGGCTGTACTAAAGGACTTGTCGGTGCGCAGGCCGAATTCGCTGCGGGTGTCGGTGACGCTCTTCGAGGCGTAGCTCAGAGCGAAGGTGTCGGTGCCGGTGATCGCCTGCTCCGCATAGGCCGGCAGGTCGAACGTAGTGAACTGGGCCGCGGCATAGGGCGTGAAGCCGACGCTGCCGATCCACGGCGCAATGAGGCGATAGCCGCCTTCTAGCCGGCCTGAAGAGGCGTTCGCATTAAAGCGCGCCTGCAGATGATCGGCCCCTGCGATGGTGACTGTGCGGTCGGTGGTGACATCCTGCCAGCCGTAGGCCAGCGCGCCCATGACATAGGCCGGGCCGGCATTGTGGCGCACGAAGGCGCCGGCCTGAAACAGATCGGAGCGGCCGGTGCCGCCATTCGCCACCGAGAAGCTGGTGCCGCCGCCAGCGAGCGCAAAGCCGGCCACGGTCAAGGGCGAGAACCAATAGTCGGCTCCGGCCGTCACACCGGCGATGCGGCTGGTGGCGGTGTTGGAGCCGAGCGCGCCGTTGCCGTCGGTGGTCTGGGTGCCGCCGAAGCCCGCGGCCCACACACTCCAGCGCGACTCGAAGGCCTGCGCCGGCGGCGCCTTGCGAGAGATGGCGGCGTAGGCCTCGCGCTCGGCGCCCGAACGCTTGCGGCCGCCGGCATAGGCGAGCGCATCGCTGTCGCCGGCCGAATAACCCATCGCAACACCGGACAACGAACGAGGATCGCCGCGTCCGGCCACGAACGGATCGGTCAGCACACCCATGAACAGGTTCATCGCATTGAAGGTGGTCTGCTGGGTGCCGGTCGCTGTCTCGCCGGAGGCCTGCGTCAGCGCATCGAGCAGAGCGTTGCCCGACAGCGCGAACAGCGCATTGAAGCTGGCTGGCATGGTAGCGCCGCCAATCAGCGCGTTGTCGATTCCTGCCGCGACGTTCCTCTGATTGATGTTGGCGTTGCCCAACAGCGATGACGACAGCAGACCGGGATCGAGCGTTAGCAGCACGTCATTGCCGACATATGTCAGCCGCGCGTTACGGGCGAAGCTGGAGGCGGTGAGGAAGTCGACACCGGAAAAGGTGCCGCTCAACGTGCCCGCCGTCATGATCGTATAGGTCGTCGTCGCGGACACGCGCGCCAGCGGATCCACCACCACCTTGCCGGTGAGGCTGGCTGTACCGCTGACGTTGAGTCGGTCGGCGGTTTGGCCGGCGAGGTCGACGTCAACGGCGAACTTGCCGCCCGCGTTCTGCACGAAGTTGCCGGTGAGCGTCGTGGAGCCGACAGTGCCGACGCCGAGCGGAGCCAGAGTGCCGCTGTTGCTCAGCATGTTGCCGGCGCCGAGATCGACCGTCGTACCGCTGTTGAACACACTGCCCGAAAGATTGTTGAAGGCGTTCGTTCCGCCGCCGAGACCGACATTGCCGGTGACCGTGCCGGAATTGTTCACCATGTCGTTGCCGGCGCCGGCTGTGATGGCGTAAAGACCTCCCGTGACCGTCGCCGTCGAGCCAATGGTCAGGGTATTGGTTGCGCCGCCGTCCAGGTTGATGCCGGCCTGAGCGCCGGATACGACGCCGCCATTGACCGTAACGCCGATATTGCCGCCAGCGCCGGCATAGATCGCATTGCCGGTCAGCGACGTAACATTGCCGGTGCTGTTCACCGTGGTGTCGCCCACCGACCCGGCGTGGATGCCGTCGCCATACGCGCTGACGTTTCCCCGGCTGATGACCGACGTGTAGCCGGCATTGGCATCGGCATGAATTCCTTCACTGCCGGACGAGGTGATGTCGCCGGTACTGTCCACCGCGACGTAGTACCCGACTCCCCCCATCAACGCGTAAATGCCGTAATCGAGTGCGCGGATGTTTCCCCGGCTCGTCACCACGACGGCAGCCGTCCCAACGAGATACATGCCGGAGCCGTTGTGCGAGGTAATGTCGCCGATGCTGTCCACGTTGGCGCCGATCTGGGCGCTCGCGATGATGCCGTAGTCGTTGCCGATGAGATTGCCGCGGTTGGTAATGTATATGTCGTCGATAGCAGCCGCAAAGATAGCCATGCGGTCGGACGTGATGTTACCGCCCTCATGCGTGATCCTTACGGATCTGCCCGCCTCCGCTTGAATGCCGAAAAGGGAAGAGATGTTTCCGCTGTGCGCGATCGTTACGTCGCTAAATGCGGCGCTGCCAATGATGCCGGCCTTCGCCGCAATGTCTCCGACGCTGTCGACTGTGGCACTAAGGGTACCGTTTGCCCAAATGCCGATATTGGCCGCGTTGATATTTCCGACGCTGGTGACAGAGACGGTCTGGTTCGACGATTCGGCATAAATTCCCGAGCCAATACCAGAACTGATGTCGCCGTTGTGCGTGACGACGATATCGCCGGAATGGCCGACATTGGCGCGGCCGTAAATGCCGTCGCGATATGCAGCGATTGTGCCGCTGCTGGTGATGCTGATGTCGGCGTTGCCGAAAAGGCCAACTGTGGATGCGTGGATGCCGAAACCGCCAGCCGAGCTGATGTCGCCGGTATGGTTGATCGTCACCACCCCGGTTTCCCACGACCCCATCGCGGAAGACGAGGCACGAATGCCGTCGGCGGCTCCGGTCACGGTGATGGAATGGGGCGCTATATCGCTGTTGATGGTGACCGCGCCGGTCGGGCGCTCGAAATCGATACCGGACGTGCCAGCGGCCGGCGCGATATTGGTGGTCAGCGAATTGACGTTGAGCGTGTCGACGACGGTCTGATCGAAATCAGCAGCACCGATCCCGGCCGATTGATCGCCCGTGCAGCTCGCGGTTGCTCCGACGGTCGTGCAGCCGCCCGGTCCGGCTTGCGCCGGCCGCGGCTCCATCAACCACAACGCGCCGATTGCGGCCGTACCAAGCATCGCCACGCGCCAGCCGCGAGTCGCGCTCAGCGCCGGGAATGTGTCCGACCTCACGCCGGCGAGCGCGTGGTAGCTGCAGAGGCGCGTTTCGGTGAGCCGCCCGCGCCGAAGGGAGCTCGCCCAGTCGTCTCGCCGTCTTCTCGCAGTCGCGCCGGAGCGCAACGACGCCTTCCCCTTCCGCATCACGTCCACTCAAGTGCCCCTTGCGTCATTCGGGCGACTTTAACGGACTCTGACACCGCGCAATGTGCAGTGCGTCCCAAATGGGCAAAATTATCGTGTGGAAGGGCGCTTTTTGGCAGGAAGCGCGCGCTGAATCCGGAAACCCCACGCCGCGGCATCTCCGGGAAACGCTTCGGACTTGCTATCCCTCCGCAAGCTGCCGCAGGGCGGCGACCGGGTCGAAGCTCAGCGCCGCGCCGTTGCGGCCGTTGTCGTTTTGCACGCGCGCCATCGCCAGTTCGCGCACCTCGCCAGGCGTGATGCCGAACCGATGACGGAACGCGCGGATGAAGGTGTTGTCGCTGCTGAAATAGGATTCGAATGCAAGGTCGATGAGGCGAACACCCTCGCCCGCGGGCGACATCAATCGGCGGAAGGCGCGGTCGAGCCGGCGCTCCCGGATGTAGCGGTAGAGCCCGCCGTCGGGCTCCAATAGCCGGTAGAGCTGGGTGCGCGAGATGCCGAACCGCTTGCAGAGCGTCTCGGCGGTCAACGACGGCGCCTCGATCTCGGCCTCGATATGGCGCTTGATCGCGGCGGCGAGCGCGCCGGTAGCGGCGCCCTTGATGGCGGCTTCGGCGCCGCCGGCAAAGCCGACCGCACTGGCGACGAGCCGCGCCGCGTCATCGACCGCTGTGGAGTTGTCGGCGCGCGCCTCGCCGCGACGCAGCGCCAGAAGGTGCTCACCGAGCAGACGGCCCGCCGGCGTATCGGCGGCGATCACAGAGGCCGACATCGAATCCGGCGCGGCTAGCAGCGGCGCCAACCGCGCGCGCGGCACCACCAGCGTCAGGACGCGAGAGACGCCGCTCGCGCCTGCCTTCATGCGCGTACTGTTCGCCTGCGCCATGTCGATGAGGCAGACGTCGCCGACGCGCAAATGCGCGCTGCGGCGGCCGGCGGCGAATTCGGTCTCGCCGTCCAGATACATTGCGAGTTGGTAGTGATCGATACCGCCGCGCGCGATATGGCGCGCCGTGCGCTCGTACTGCACGGGCGTGGTGCGGGCGTCGATCAGCAACCCGCCGGAGAGAGGCATGCCTGTGGAAATGTTGCGGAATGTCTCCGGCGCAACCGTGGAGCGGACATCGCAGATTTCGTCGGTCGCCTCGAGGAACTGCTTGAGGCCGCGTTCGCCGGCGGTGAATTGCTCCATAGTCTATGATCGTTGCTAGCCGGCGCCGCTGTCCTCCATCTGGAAACGATTTGCGACTCTGACCTTGCGATTCCCCTGTTCCAACAAAGTATAACGTTATCTCGTCGGTTATCACAAGATAACGACACCCAGCGCGCATGCTACGGAGGTGGCTGCGTAAATTGGCAGTTCCGTCTCATGAATGAACATTCCGAGCATTTTTCTTCTGAACAGCAAGCACGTCGACCCTGCTCTGGAAGCGGCAAGCCCGCAGCAGCAAGCGCTGGCGCAGAGCAACGCGTCGCAGTTGCGGCCGGTCAAGATCAATTGTGCGCGCGGGCTCGCGACCTGGCCAATCCGCAACAATGTCACGATCGGCTTCACCTCGTATCGGACACGGCGGCTTTATCTCGTCGGCGTGCACCTTGGCGGTCGGCTCTCTTTCCACGAGCGCTTCTTGGCCCGAGCAATGGGCTGTGGGCGGACCCCCAACGCATCTTGCTCGCCACGCTGTTTCAGCTCTGGGGGCTGGAGAACGTGCTCACGACTGCAGGGTCGTCAGTCGATACTTCGAGACGCGCTTTAAGTCACCACGCACGATCTTGAAGTCGATCGGATTGAGGCTGGCGGCATGAATGTCGATCAGGACCTCTTCGGGGCCTGGGACCGGATTGGCGATTGCGGCAAGGCGGACATGGTCTGCGATCGCGCCATAGCCGTCGAGAACAAAGGCGCGCATGGATCATTCCTGCGGGGGCTGAAGAATTCTGGCAACAACAAGGTAAATCGGGACGAGCTCGACGCAATCTTTTTGGCGAGCCGGTGCATCCGCTGCCCTAGACCTTAACACATTTTAACGATATCGCAGGGAGCAATGAGGGACACCTTGATAGCTTCGTGCCTGAAAGCGCCGCGTACCGTGATCGCGGCGGCGCTGCTTGTCGCCGCCTCGGCGCTTGGCGGCTGCGCCGGCGGCGGTGCAACGACGGGCAGCGGCTCGTTCGCGATGGCGACGAGCGCCGGCGGCGGCGCCACCGTGGCATTCGAATCGATCGATGGTCCGCCGCCGCAGGTGTTCGACCGGATGGTCAGCGTGCTCGACAGCGAATCAAAGCTGCGCAACCTGTCGATCGTGTCTCGCGAGGGTGTGGCTTCCTACCGCGTGCGCAGCTATCTCTCGGCGCAGGTGGTTCGCGGCAAGACCGTGATCGCCTGGGTCTGGGATGTCTATGACAACAACCAGCAGCGCGCGCTGCGGCTTTCCGGCGAAGAGCCTGCCGGCAAGGCCGGCCGCGACGCCTGGGCCGCGGCCGATGACCTCGTCTTGAGGAAAATCGCGCAGGCCGGCCTTGGCGGTCTCAGCAGCATGGTCAATGGCAGCCCGGATGCGGCACCTGCACCAGCCCCCGACCGCCGCGGTCCCGCGGTGGCGAGCGCGGAAGCGGCGGCACCCGCCCAGGATGCACCTGGCGTCGCCGCGCTCGGTTTCAGCGCCCAATAAGCGGCCCCGAAAAGTCCCGTATTGGCCGATTTTTAACCGGGAAAACGACGTCAATGGGTTGCCAGCCGAGGCACCTGCCTGATATCTCCTCGCTCATCAAAAAGCGCCGGTTCCCGAGGACTTTCTCGATATGCTGAACGTCGTATCCAGCAAGGCGCGAGGAGAAGCGTTGATGGCAGCCAAGAACGGCTCGATCAAGCTGGTTGCCGGCAATTCCAATCCCGCGCTGGCTCAGGAAATCGCGAACTGGCTGCACCTGCCGCTGACGAAGGCAACGGTCCGCCGGTTTGCGGACATGGAAATCTTCGTCGAAATTCAGGAAAACGTCCGCGGCTCGGACGCGTTCATCATCCAGTCGACCTCGTATCCGGCCAACGACCACCTGATGGAACTGTTGATCATCACCGATGCGCTGCGCCGGTCGTCCGCGCGCCGCATCACGGCGGTGATCCCGTATTTCGGCTATGCTAGGCAGGACCGCAAGGTCGGCTCGCGCGCGCCGATCTCGGCCAAGCTGGTCGCCAACATGATCACCCAGGCCGGCATCGACCGGGTCATGACACTCGACCTGCACGCCGGCCAGATCCAGGGCTTCTTCGACATCCCGACCGACAACCTCTTCGCCTCGCCGGTCATGGTGCGCGACATCAAGGAGCGCTTTGATCTTAGCAACCTCATGGTGGTGTCGCCCGACGTCGGCGGTGTGGTGCGCGCCCGCGGGCTTGCCAAGCGCATCAACACGCCGCTCGCCATCATCGACAAGCGCCGCGAGCGTGCCGGCGAATCCGAGGTCATGAACGTGATCGGCGACTGCGCCGGCTACACCTGCATCCTGATCGACGACATCGTCGATTCCGGCGGCACGCTGGTGAACGCGGCCGACGCCCTGATCGCCAACGGCGCCAAGGAAGTCTACGCCTATATCAGCCACGGCGTGCTCTCCGGCGGCGCCGCGGCCCGCATCGCCTCCTCGAAGCTGAAAGAGCTCGTCATCACCGACTCGATCCTGCCGACGGAAGCGGTCAACAAGGCCGCCAATATCCGCACGCTGTCGATCGCGCCCCTGATCGCCGAGGCGATCAGCCGTACCGCATCGGAAGAGTCGGTGTCGAGCCTGTTCGACTAGGATCGGATTCGTAGGGTGGGCAAAGCGCAAGCGTGCCCACCATTCACGACGGCGCTTTGGGATAGATGGTGGGCACGCTATCGCTTTGCCCACCCTACGCGCCGCCACCCGCCTCACTCAAATCCCGGTCGCGGCACCAGATTCATCAGCATATTGGCGTAGCCCCCGTCGACGGTGATCTCCTCGCCATTGACATAGGACGCGCGGTCGCTGGCCAGGAACAGGATGGCGTCGGCCATATCCTGCGGCATGCCGACCCGCCGCATCGGCACCACGGCGGAGCGTCGCTCGGTCACCCCCGGCGTGTCGTAGAAGGCCTGGCTCATCGGCGTGATCACCATGCCGGGGCTGACGACGTTGCTACGGATACCGTGCGGTCCCCATTCATTGGCAAGTTGCCGCGACAGCATGATCACGCCGGCCTTGCTGACGCTGTAAGCGCCGCTCTGCCCCTGCGCGTTGCTGCCGGCGATCGACGCCACATGAACGAGGCTGCCGCGGCGATGCGCGCGCATCTGCCGGCCGAAAATCTGCGCGCAGACGAAATAGCCGGTCAGGTTGACGGAGAGAACGGCGTTCCATTCGGCAAGCGTCAAACTGTCGAGCGCACCGGGACGCAACACCGCCGCGGTGTTCACCAGAACGTGGCACGGCCCCAGCGATTTCTCGATGGTCTCGGATGCAGCGGTGACGCTCCCGACGTCAGTCGTATCGCAGCGGGCGGTGACATGCTCGGCGCCGAGCTTGGTGAGTTCTTCGCCCGTCACATCGAGACCGCGTTCATCGAGATCGATGGCGGCGACGCGCGCGCCGGCTTGGGCGAAGCTGACGGCAGTTGCGCGACCAATCCCGCCTCCACCACCCGTCACCACGCAAGCGCGACCAGACAGGTCGAGCCAATCGGAAGATTGTTGTTCGGTTTCAGCCATCGATGACTCCAATGCCCGCATCCGTCATTGCGAGGAGCGAAGCGACGAAGCAATCCATTTTCCCATCGTGGCGAGATGGATTGCTTCGCTTCGCTCGCAATGACGGAGACTACCTCCTACCCCACAATCCCGGCAGCCACCTGGCCGCGCAGCCGTTCCAGGCTGTGCAGCGTGTTGGCGCAGGCTTCCGCGACCTCGACCCCCTTGATGACGAAATGCTTGCGGAAGAATTCGTGGTGCACGGCGCTGTCGTGGAATTGCTGCGGCGTCAGCACCGCCGAGAATATCGGCACCTCGGTTCGCAATTGCACGTCCATCAGCGCCTTGATCACGGTGTCGGCGACGAATTCGTGGCGGTAGATGCCGCCGTCGACCACGAGGCCCGCGGCCACGATCGCGCTGTAGCGCCGCGTCTTGGCGAGCAGTTGCGCATGCAGGGGTATCTCGAACGAACCCGGCACCTCGAACAGATCGACCTGCGCGCGCGTGATGTGGCGCGCCTCGATCTCTTCGAGGAAGGCGATGCGGCACTCCTCGACCACGTCGCGGTGCCAGGACGACTGCACAAAGGCGATGCGCTGCGGCTTGACGAAACGCGGATGCGCCGGCGCCGGCGGACGTTCGGGCACGTCAGGGACGTGACCGGCTTCAACTGTTTGGGGTTGGGATTGGACTTCAGGCTCTTGCAACATCTGATTCATGGCTTTCCTCTTTCAGGACCAGAATCAGGGCATACGGAACGACGTCGGCCCCACGCGCAAAGATGCGAGGCCGCCGCAAACCGTTCTCTTTCATCCGGACTGTAACCGTCGGCTTCGGAATCGCACCGAATCTGCTGACCCTTCTCCTCGGGAGAAAAGAAGGCGCTCGCGGGCTTGGGCTACGTCACCCTTACCGCCGGTGGGGATTTTCGCCCCGCCCTGAGAACATCAGCCGCCCGGAATGGACGACCTGCCCCAAGAATATGACCAACGCCGGGGCGTCAGCAAGCGCCTTTGGCATGGGGAATCGGCATGTCCCCATGCCGCCGGAACAGGGCATGTGGCCTGCCGGATCGCTGCCTTTACTCAAACCGCGACAATTGAGATAGGCTTGCTAAGAACGGGGGGACGCTCAACATGAAAATTCTTCGTCGGAATCTCCTCAAGCTGGCCGGCGCACTCATCGCCGCGCCCGCCTTGCCGCGACTGGCGTCCGCGCTCGATTATCCAACGCGGCCGACGAAGATCGTGGCCGGCTTCGCCGCAGGCGGCGGCGTCGACATAACGGCGCGCCTGATCGGCCAGTGGCTGGCCGATCACCTTGGCCAGTCCTTCGTCGTCGAGAACCGGACCGGTGCCGGCGGCAATATCGGCACTGAGGCGGTCGTGAATGCGGCCCCCGATGGCTACACGCTGCTGCTGGCGACCGTCCCGAACGCGGTCAACGCCTCGCTCTACGAAAAGCTCAGTTTCAATTTCGTCCGCGACATCGCGCCGGTCGCCGGCGTCATTCGCGTGCCGATGGTGGTGCTGGTTCACCCCTCAATGCCTGCGCAGACGCTGGCCGAATTCATCGCTTACGCCAAAGCCAATCCCGGAAAGGTCAACATGGCCTCGGCCGGCAGCGGCAGCGCGCCGCATATGGCGGGCGAGTTGTTCAAGATGATGACCGGCGTCGACATGGTCCACGTCCCCTATCGCGGCCAAGGGCCGGCAATGACGGACTTGATCAGCGGCCAGGTGCAGATCCTGTTTGCGGCCGCGCCAGGCACCGCCGATCACATCAAGACCGGCAAGCTGCGCGCGCTTGCGGTGACGACAGCTACGCGCATGACGGAACTGCCGGAGGTCCCGACCGTGGGAGATGTCGTGCCGGGCTATGAAGCGAGCCAGTGGTACGGCTTCGCCGCGCCGAAAAATACGCCGGCCGAGATCGTCGACAAGCTCAACAAGGAGATCAACGCGGCGATCGCTGATCCCGGCATGAAGGCCCGGCTTGCCGCCATCGGCGGCGACCCGATGCCGGGCTCGCCTGCCGATTTCGGCAAGCTGATCGCAGACGAAACCGAGAAGTGGGGCAGGGTGGTCCGCGCAGGCCACCTGAAACCAGAGTAAGGCGCCAGCTAGGCCTTCCGTGCAAAGGCCACGTATTGCGCGCCTGGCTGATGTCCCGGTGCTGGGAACGCGAAGCGGTCATTCCAGAAGATTAGCGATCTATTAACCTTTGTGGCAGACCGGCCCGATTTCTCCGGCCGCTGGACTCCGCGGCGCTCGAATCCGATTCCGGTTTGTTCTCAAATTAATAATTATGACCGCGTTCAACTGTGGACGACGCCGCTTTGGCCTGTGGACGGACTCAGGGGTCAGTTGCGCGGATTCCGCAAATCACATCACTTGAGCGTCAGCAGGCCCCGGGACGACCAGCGATCAGGGGATTGCAGTCGGCGGCGCCGCCTAAGTTCAACGCGCGCCGGGCTCCGTGTGCGTATCAGAAGAATTCAACAACAAGGTCGAGACGGCATGTCCCTCCTCGAAAGCATTATCGATTCCCGGAACAACCCGTTGGCGGTGGTCGAGGACATTGCCGCCGACAACAACTGGGCGTTCGAACGCTCCGGCGAAGACGAAGTCACCATAGTCTCCAGGGGCAACTGGACGGACTATCAGCTCTCCTTCACCTGGATGCCGGAGATCGAGGCGCTGCATTTGGCCTCCGCCTTCGACATGAAGATTCCGCCTGCGCGCCGCGCGGAAGTGCAGCGGCTGATCGCGGGGATCAACGAACAGCTATGGGTCGGCCATTTCGACATCTGGACCCACACCGGCATGATTATGTACCGGCAGGCGCTGGTATTGCCGGGCGGGCTGATCGCCTCGACCGCGCAATGCGAGGTCATGCTGGTCGGCGCCATCCACGCGTGCGAGCGCTATTACCCCGCGTTCCAGTTCGTGATCTGGGCAGGAAAGAGCGCCGCGGAAGCCATGAGCGCGGCGATGTTCGATACCGAGGGCGAGGCGTAGGGCACGCTGCTTCCAAACACTCAGCGTCGTCCCTGCGAACGCAGGGACCCATACTCCGTGACCTCAGGGCTCAAGCAAATTGCTTGTGGCCTCTCCTGAGCTTTACTAGAACCGCTTGTGGTTATGGGTCCCCGCGTTCGCGGGGACGACGCCTGCACTTGTGGTGACGCCTATGAACACCAACAACGCACTTCAAAACCTCCATGGCACCATCGCGCTCGCCGGCGCGGGCAAGATGGGCGGCGCGATGCTGACGGGATGGCTGGCCGGCGGCCTCGACGCAAACCGCGTGATCGTGGTCGAGCCCCACCCGTCCGAGGACATCAAGGCGCTCGCGGCCAAGGGCGTCCGTCTTAATCCGAAGGACGCCGGCACGGCCGACACGCTGGTCGTGGCGGTGAAGCCGCAGACGTTCCATGAAGCCGGGCCGGCGCTGAAGCAATTGGTGGGACCGTCCACGCTCGTGGTCTCGATTATGGCGGGCACGACGATTGCGGCGCTGGAAGAAGTCTGCGGCGGCATGGTGGTTCGCGCCATGCCGAACACGCCGGCCGCAATCGGCCGCGGCATTACGGTTGCAGTAGCAGCAAAAAAAGTCAGCGCGGCACAACGCGCCACCGCCGATGCGCTGCTGCGCGCCACCGGCTCGGTCGAATGGGTCGACGACGAAAGCCTGATGGATGCGGTGACCGCCGTGTCCGGCTCCGGCCCGGCCTATGTGTTCCTGCTCGCCGAGGAACTGGCGCGCGCCGGCGTCGAGGCCGGCCTGTCGGCGGAACTTGCGACCAAGCTCGCGCGCGAAACCGTCGCAGGCTCCGGCGAATTGCTGCATCGCTCGGACCTTGCTTCGGCCACGCTGCGCCAGAACGTCACCTCGCCCGGCGGCACCACGGCGGCCGCGCTGGAAGTGCTGATGGACAAGGACGGCCTGCAGCCGCTGATGATCCGCGCGATCGCCGCGGCGACGAAGCGCTCGAAAGATTTGGCGAAGTAACGTTTCCGTTATCCTCATGGTGAGGAGGCGCCAACGGGTCCGCGCGTAGCGCGGCCCGATGACAGGCTCCGCGCCGTCTCCGGACGATGCTTCGCATCGCCGGGAGAACCATGAGGCCACAGACGGGCCTGCATCCTTCGAGACGCGCGTTCCGCGCTCCTCAGGATGAGGTCAGACATCTCGGCTACTTCCCGGCAAGCCTCTTCGTGAACGCCTCGACATTGACGAGGCCGCGGGCATGGCAGCCGTCGCCGATCTTGCGTTCGCCTTCGAAGGCTTCGACCTCGAAGCGGATCACGCGGCGTTCCACCGCGACGACCTTTCCCGTGACCCGCACCATCGCGCCGACCAGCGAGGCGCCGAGATGGCGGATATCGACCTCGGTGCCGACGGTGATCCAGCCGGGCTGCAGGTAGCGCCGGATGGCGTCGCTGGATGCCATCTCCATTTCCAGGATCATCATTGGCGTTGCATAGACCATCGGCATATCAGGCACGAAATGCCCGACGGTGCGCTCGCGCGGCACCACCAGCGTCCGCTCGGCGCTCATGCCGACCTTGATGAAGTCGCGTGCGTCCATGGATGTTTCCGCAAAACCGCTGTCGTCCTGGCCAATCGAAGCGCGAACCGGGACCCATACCGCGTGATGCCTCAGTAAGGCAGTGATGCCGGACGCCTTTCCAAACAACAGGCGCCGGTGGTTATGGGTCCTCGCGTTCGCGGGGACGATGGAGAGTTATTTCTTCGCAGCAGCAGCGGCAGCCGCCGCGCGCTCGACGAACGTCTTGCCGCCCTTCATCTTGTGGGCCAGCGGTGCTTCGTTGATCTGGATGACCACCGCATCGGCATCGACGCCGAGGTTCTTCACCAGCGCCTGCGTGATGTCGCGCATCATGCCGGCCTTCTGCTCGTCGGTGCGGCCGGCGGCCATGCTTACGGTGATCTCAGGCATTGTTGTCTCTCCCTTTGCTCTTGCTACGTTTCGTTCGCCACAAACTCAGTCCTCATCCTGAGGAGCGGCCTCTTGGGCCGCGTCTCGAAGGATGGCCTTATTGTCCTCATGGTTCGAGACGGCGCAAGAGCGCCTCCTCACCAAGAGGGCTTAATTCCACTTCACGTCATGGCGCGCCAGCACTTCGCGCACCTTCGCGACGATCTCGCCTTCACCGCAGGAAAACTGCGCAGGACGCATCTCGCGCCATTCCTGGTTGGAGGCGATGGCAGCTGCGGCTTTGGCGCCCTCGATCAGGTCCTTGATCTGAATCTCGCCGCGCGCCTTTTCATCCGAGCCCTGAATGATCACGCATGGCGAGTTGCGGCGGTCGGCATATTTGAGCTGGTTGCCCATGTTCTTCGGATTGCCGAGATAGAGCTCGGCGCGAATGTTCGCATTGCGGAGCTGCGCAACCATCTTCTGATAGTCGGCGACGCGATCGCGATCGAACACGGTGACCACGACCGGCCCGAAGTCCGGCCGCGTGTCGAGCTTGCCCAGCATCGTCAGCGCGGCCTGCAGCCGCGATACGCCGATGGAAAATCCCGTCGCCGGCACCGGCTCGCCGCGGAAGCGCGAGACGAGGCCATCATAGCGGCCACCGCCGCCGACCGAGCCGAATTGTACTGGCCGGCCTTTTTCGTCTTTAGTTTCGAGGGTGAGTTCGACCTCGTAAACTGCACCGGTGTAATATTCGAGTCCCCGGACGACGGAAGAGTCGATGCGAATGCGATCAGCATCATATCCGCCTGCCAGCACCAACCGTTCAATCATAGCTAGTTCGTCGATACCCTCGCGAGCGGTTGGATTGCCTCCAAATCTCTCCAAGAGCAGTTCGATCAGTCCTCCTTGCGGAGCGGTCGAGTGCAAGAAGAGATAGTCAATCAGGGCCTGCGCTTCTCCGCCTCCCAAACCTGCTCCCTTGGTAAAATCTCCGCTTTCATCCCTGCGTCCCTCACCAAGCAGTTGTCGGACGCCATCGGGGCCGAGCCGATCGTACTTATCGATTGCCCTTAGCACCGTCAGCCGACGTCCCGCGTGTTCATCTCCGCCAAGAGAGATGGTCTGCATAATGCCATCGAGCACCTTGCGGTTGTTCACCTTCACGACGTAGCTGCCGCGGGGAATGCCGAGCGCTTCCATCGTGTCCGCCGCCATCATGCACATCTCGGCATCTGCCGCCGGCGACGCCGAGCCCACGGTGTCGGCGTCGAACTGCATGAACTGGCGGAAGCGCCCGGGGCCGGGCTTTTCGTTGCGGTAGACGTAGCCGGCGCGGTAGCTGCGATAGGGCTTCGGCAGCGCGTCGAAATTCTCCGCGACGTAGCGCGCCAGCGGCGCGGTCAGGTCGTAGCGGAGCGAGATCCACTGCTCGTCATCGTCCTGGAACGAGAACACGCCTTCGTTGGGCCGGTCCTGGTCGGGCAGGAATTTGCCGAGCGCGTCGGTGAACTCCATCGCCGGCGTTTCGACGGGCTCGAAGCCGTAGCGCTCGTAGACCTCGCGGATTTTCTCGACCATCTGACGCGTGGCGGCAATCGCGGCCGGCCCGCGATCTTCCAGCCCGCGCGGCAGGCGGGCCCTCAGCTTCTGGGGTTTTTTGGGTTTTTCAGCCATGGGCGGTTGGTACCAGCCGGGGCGCGGCCGGGCAACCTTGCTTACTTCCCTTCTCCCCTTGTGGGAGAAGGTGGCGCGGACGAAGTCCGCGTCGGATGAGGGGTCTGCGTCCGCGGAGAGAACCCCTCACCCGCCCTGCGGGCACCCTCTCCCACAAGGGGAGAGGGAAAAAAGATCACGCCGCCGCGGCCTTGCCCTTGGGCTGCACTTCGGCGGTGTAGTCGGCCATCAATTGCTCGGAGATCTTGCCGGGGGTGAACTTCCAATTCGCAATTTCGGACACCGGCGTCACTTCCGCGGCGGTGCCGGTAATGAAGCACTCGGAGAACCCGTCGAGTTCCTCCGGCATGATGCGGCGCTCGATCACCTCGATGCCCCGCCGCCTGGCGAGGTCGATCGCGGTGGCGCGGGTGATGCCGGCGAGGAAGCAATCGGCGATCGGCGTGTGAATCTTGCCCTCCTTGATGAAGAAGATGTTGGCGCCGGTGCATTCGGCGACGCGGCCCTGCCAGTCCAGCATCATGGCATCCGCATAGCCTGCACGCTCCGCCTTGTGCTTAGAGATGGTGCAGATCATGTAGAGACCGGACGCCTTCGCCATCGCCGGGATCGTCGCGGGATCCGGCCGCCGGTATTCGGCCATGCCGATCCGGATACCCTTCAGTTTCTCGGCCGGATCGAAATAGCTCGGCCAGTCCCAGGCGGCGATCGCGAGATGAATGGTATTGCTCTGCGCCGACACGCCCATCATCTCCGAACCGCGCCAGGCGATCGGCCGGAGATAGGCGTCGGGCAGGTTGTTCTTGTCGATCACGAGCTGTTTTGCGGCATCGATCTCGGCCACCGAATAGGGAATCTCGAAATCGAGGATGTCGGCGGAATTCCTCAGCCGCTCCGAATGCTCCTTGCTCTTGAAGACCGTGCCGCGATAGGCGCGTTCGCCCTCGAACACGCAGCTCGCATAATGCAGGCCGTGGGTGAGGATGTGAACGTTGGCGTCGGCCCACGGCACCAGCCTGCCATCGTACCAGATCACGCCATCTATCTTGTCGAACGAAACTCCCATGGCCTCTCTCCCGATTTGACGCGAGATTCGCGCCTGACACTCCCTAATCAGTTTCCAGTCCACACGCGCGCGTCGACGCGCAGCGCGGCGCACAGCCCCGCGCTCAGGTAGAAATAATTTGCTTGGTGCAGAGCGGCGGAATAATTCCGCCGCAGGTCACAGGACCTTTCTGATCCAGTCGTGCGGGTCGGCCGCGCGACCGTACTGGATGTCGACCAGCTTCTTGCGCAGCCCCATGGCGACAGGGCCGGCCGCGCCGCCGCTGATGAGAAAATCGCCGCTCGCGGAACACACCTTGCCGATCGGCGAGATGACGGCCGCCGTGCCGCAGGCGAACGCCTCTTTCAGCCTTCCGCTGGCGGCATCCGCGCGCCACTGATCGATCGTATAGAGCTCCTCGCGCACGGGCGTGCCGGCATCCTTGGCGAGCGCGATGATCGAATCGCGCGTGATGCCCGGCAGGATGGTGCCGAGCGGCGGCGTCGAGAGCGAACCGTCGTCGAACACGAAGAAGACGTTCATGCCGCCGAGTTCCTCGATGTAGCGGCGCTCGATCGCATCGAGGAAAACGACCTGATCGCAGCCGTGTTCGATGGCCTCGGCCTGCGCGCGCAGGCTCGCAGCATAATTGCCGCCGCACTTCACCGCGCCGGTACCGCCGATCGCAGCGCGCGTGTAGTTCTCCGACAACCAGATCGACACCGGCGCGGGTCCGCCCTTGAAATAGGAGCCGACCGGCGAGGCGATGACGGCAAAGATGTATTCCGCTGATGGTTTCACGCCGAGGAAGACCTCGTTCGCTATCATGAACGGCCGCAGGTAGAGACTGCCCTCGCCGCCCGGTATCCACGCGTTGTCGATGCGCACCAGTTGCTCGACCGCTTCGATGAACACAGGCTCGGGCAGCGGCGCCATGGCCATGCGCTCAGCCGAACTCCGGAAGCGCCGGGCATTGGCATCGGGGCGGAACAGGTTCACGCCGTTGTCGCGCTTGTAGGCCTTGAGGCCTTCGAAAATTTCCTGTGCGTAGTGCAGGACGGCTGTGGCCGGATCGAGCGAGAAATTCGCGCGGGCTTCGATGCGCGCGTCATGCCAACCCTTTCCCTGGCTGTAGCGGACCAAAGCCATGTGATCGGTAAAAACCCGGCCGAAGCCCGGATCCACGAGCTTTGCCGCGCGCTCCTTCTCAGGGGTAGGATTCGCCGCAGGCTGGATTTCGAATTTCAAACTCATTCCTTGCTTCCCGCTGTCCGAATCGGCGCGATTTTTGGCGCCGGCCTGCCTCTCCGGGCTTGCTGGTTTATACGACTGCACATCACCGCCACCTGGCCTCGCGGCCGGTTTTCCATCGCCACCATGTCGGTTGAGGACATGCTTTTGCGGAATGCCGAAGTCCAGTATGTTTGTCGAAATGCCGCTCGACAATCGCACGGTAGTTCAATTCGCGGCTGTTGCCGCCATTGCTGGCTTTTTCTGCCTGCCTGACACGTCACCCGTTCGAAACGACTTAAAGTTTCGTCGTGGCCGGCAGTTTTGTAACATTGAACCCAAGATATGTCAACATGACTGACATAAATTTCTCAAGGGGCGCCGCTAACCCCGATTCGCAGGGGGCCGAGGGTGTGCCCGCCCCGAGAGCCGGCGAGCTGCGCTGGGACATCATCGAGCTTTTGTTCTTCGCCTATCGCGACTTCGTGGGCGACGCCGACCATGAGCTCGAGGCTTTCGGCTTCGGCCGCGCCCATCACCGCGTGATGCATTTCGTCTACCGCTATCCCGGCCTCAAGGTCGCCGACCTGCTGGACGTCCTGCGGATCACCAAGCAGTCGCTTGGCCGGGTGCTGAAGCAGTTGCTCGACGAGGGTTACATCGTGCAGAAGACCGGCAATAACGACCGCCGGCAGCGCCTTCTTTACGCCACCCCCAAGGGCGAAGCGTTGGTGGCAAAGCTCGCAGGGCTGCAGACCGATCGCATCACCCGCGCGCTCCGGGATATCAATCCCGAAGGCGTCGCGGCGATCAGCCAGTTTCTGCGCGCGATGATCGATCGCGACGATCCCGACAAGGTGCTCGAGGCGATCTTCGGGACCGGCAGCAAGAAGCCAAGGGAGTAACCGTGGCGCAAGGAGCAACCATCGCTGCAGCCACCGCGCGCGCCGCGCGGCAACTGGCCGACGACGCCCCGCATCTGCTCTTGGTCGACGACGACCGCCGTATCCGCGATCTGTTGTCGCGGTTTCTGTCCGGCGAGGGATATCGCGTCACCACTGCGTCGAGTGCGACCGACGCGCGCGCAAAACTGCTCGGCCTGCATTTCGATCTCCTGATCCTCGACGTCATGATGCCCGGCGAAACCGGCTTCGACCTGGCGCGATTCATTCGCACCTCTTCCTCGGTGCCGATCATCATGCTGACGGCGCGCCATGAGGCGGAGGCGCGGATCGAGGGCCTGCAGATCGGCGCCGACGATTATGTTGCCAAGCCGTTCGAGCCGCGCGAGTTGATCTTGCGGATCGGCAACATCCTCAAGCGTACCGCGCCGCCGCCGGTGGAAGCGCTGGAGCAGATCGCGTTCGGCCCTTACGTGTTTCATCTCGATCGCGGCGAACTGCGCCAGGGCGAGGAGATCATTCACCTGACCGACCGCGAGCGCGAAATGCTGCGCATTCTGGCGGCCGCGCCCGGCGAGACCGTGCCGCGTGCGGCGCTGACGGGGGACGGCACGGTGAACGAGCGCGCGGTTGACGTGCAGATCAACCGCCTGCGGCGCAAGATCGAGCGCGATCCCGCCAATCCGCTGTTCCTGCAGGCAGTGCGCGGCATCGGCTATCGCCTGGTCGCGTCGCCCTGAGCCAACTCATGAGCACGCTCGACACCGGCCTGACGTTCATCCGCAATGCGTCGCAACGCGTCTCCAGGGCCAATGGCTGGATGGGCAACGCGTTCAAGGGCTGGATGCCGACCGGCCTCTATGCCCGGGCGCTCCTGATCATGATCGTGCCGATGGTGATCCTGCAAACGGTCGTGGCGTTCGTGTTCATGGAGCGGCACTGGAACACGGTGACACGGCGCCTGTCGGCCGCCGTGGTGCAGGACATCGCCAGCCTGATCGACGTCTACAAGGCCTTCCCGCAGGACAAGGACCGCGCGCAGTTGCGCCACATCGGACAGCGGCTGCAACTGGTCGTCGATTTTCTTCCCGTCGGCGATATGCCGCAGCCCGGGCCGAAACCATTCTTCTCGCTGCTCGACCAGACCCTGTCGTCGCAGATCGGCCGCCAGATCCGCCGCCCGTTCTGGATCGATACCGTCGGCAAGTCCAATCTGGTTGAAATCCGCATTCAGCTCGACGATGCCGTGATGCGTGTGTTCGCACAGCGCAGTGCCGCCTATGCCTCCAATTCGGAAATTTTCATCTTCTGGATGCTCGGCACCTCCTCGATCCTGCTGATCGTCGCGGTGCTGTTCCTGCGCAACCAGATCAGGCCGATCCTGCGGCTGGCAGACGCCGCCGAAAGCTTCGGCAAGGGGCGCGAGGTGCCGAATTTCCGCCCGCGTGGCGCGCGGGAGGTGCGGCAAGCGGCGCAGGCGTTCCTGGAGATGAAAGCTCGCGTCGAGCGCTCGATCGAACAGCGCACCGCGATGCTGGCCGGTGTCTCGCACGATCTGCGCACCATCCTGACTCGCTTCAAGCTCGAACTCGCGCTGATCGGCGACAGCCCCGAAGTCGACGGCATGCGCAAGGACGTCGACGAAATGGCCGGCATGCTGGAGGCCTATCTCTCCTTCGCGCGCGGCGACAGCGGCGAGGTGGCGCAGCCGACCGACATGGCGATGGCGCTGGAGGAATTGCGCAACGATGCCGAGCGCCACGGCCATACCGCGACGGTGGTGTTCCGCGGCCTGCCGGTGGTGACGGTAAAACCGGCCTCGTTCAAGCGCTGCATCGCCAACCTCGTCTCCAACGCAGCACGGCACGCCAAGACGGTCGCCATCACCGGCCACCGCGATCACCGCTATCTGACGGTGACGGTCGACGACGACGGGCCAGGCATTCCGGCAAACATGCGCGAGGAAGTGTTCAAGCCGTTCCTGCGGCTCGACGACGCCCGCAATCAGGACGAGGGCGGCACGGGTTTGGGATTGGCCATCGCCCGCGACATCGCCCGCTCGCATGGCGGCGACATCACGCTCGGCAACAGCCCGATGGGCGGCTTGCGCGCGTCGGTAAGGGTCCCGGTGTAGGTCGTTTTCGAGAGATCTCGGCCTCGCCCTTCGAGACGCGCGTTCCGCGCTCCTCAGGGCGAGGGTCTTGCCCAGTATGAGGCCGCAGCACCGGGCCTGCACCCCTCATGGTGAGGAGCGCAGCGAAGCTGCGCGTCTCGAACCATGAGGCCACCGGCCAGGCGATCTTCGAAGGCTATTTCGCCGGCTGCTTCGGGATCAGCGCCTTTAGCTTTTGCATGTCCTTGATGTTCATCTTCATGCCGCCAGGCATCATGATGTCGCCGGGCTTCTGGTCGGCCTTGCAGGCGCCGACCCATTTGGCCTCGATCGTTGAGGTGGAATCGTTCGCGCCGGCCCGCCCACCTTCGCTATGCGAGGTCGATTTCACGGTGTAGGCGGAGTTGAAGTCGCCGGTGATCTCGGCCTTTGATTTGACCGTCACGCCGGCGATGCCGCAAACGGAATCGGTGACATAGCCGGTCGCCGTCTTCTGGATCTCCTGCTTCGAGCAGATCTCCTTGGCCACCGGCGACATCGCGGTGCTCATGTCCTTGTCTGTGGTCTCGTCGGTGCATTGCTGCATGGTCATCTCGGGCACCGTTCCGCCGCTCAGCACCTTCATTTCCCACAGACCGGCCTTGCGCACCGGCAGCTCCACGGCAACGGCGCCGCTCGCCGGCAACAGGGCAAGCAGACCAACGGCAGACCAAGACACAAAAAGCAGTCGTCGCATGCGTGTGCTCCCCTGAATACTTCAACGCTATCGTGCGCGCGAAGTGAACACACGCTTTGCGTGGCAAAAACATGTCCGGCCGGAAAACAGGTAGCGGCTGCGCTCAGTAAAGCGTGCGCAGCGGCCGCTCAGCGGCACCATAGGGGACCCAGCGGCAGGCAAAGGAAACGTAGCCGCCGTAATTGGGTTGCACGCCGAGGAATTTCACCACCTTGCCGTAACGGGCGCAGTGGTCGACGGCGAGCTGGCGGGCATCGGCCCGCATCGCGAGCTGATGGGCGATGATGCCGCCGGTGTCGTTGCCCTTGAACGCCGGCACCGTATCGATGTCCCACCAATGCGCCTGCGCCGGCGCCCCCGCCAGCATCCCGCCCATGGCAATCAGGCACGCGGCCAGAATTCTTCGCATCGCAGACTCCATTTCGCTCGAAGCCCACCATAGTGTGCGCCGGTCGCCGTGAAAAGAATTGACGCAGCACGGGGCGGACTTGGCCGTCAGGTGTTGCCGCGCTGCACTTGACCTTGTCAGGGCTTCGCGGCACCGTCCCGTGCGTTGGCTTACCGGCGGATTCCCCATGCGCAATTTGTTCAAATCCTTGAGAGCACTCGGTCCCAGAGCACTTGGCCCAATGGCGGCGGCGCTCGCCCTGCTGGCCTCCAGCCACGCCGCCCAGGCCGCCAATCCAATTGAGCTGAATTTCGGCCTGTTCGGCCCGAGGTATGACGGGCGCGTCGCCGAATGCGAGCGGGCGCTGACGACGATCGCCTATCAATTCCAGGAGAAGGAGGGCAAGTTCTGGAATTCGGCGCTGGTGATCACCGGCTTTGGCCGGATCCATGAAACTGCATTCCGGCCATGGCAGTCCGACAACATCCCGCGCCGTTACTGCAGCGGCGACGTGATGCTGAGCGATGGCAAGATGCGCACGGTGCACTACTCGATCATCGAGGATGGCGGCTTTGCCGGCTTCGGCCAGGGCGTCGAATGGTGTGTGACCGGGCTCGACCGCAATTGGGCCTACAGCCCGGGCTGCCGAGCCGCCCGGCCCTGATCCCCATCCCCGATTCGCCGATCCGAGCGGGCCTGCTCCGGGCCAGCGTGTGGGGAATCATCAATTTTGTTCTTGAAATGTTCCGGTTCCCTGCTAGGCTCCCGGTAGTCGAGTAGAGGGGGCGTTCGATGCACCGGTCCATTATTCTTTCGCGGCTTCTGATTTCACTAGCCCTTGTTGTCGTCTCTGCCGGAATGGCGTCCGCCCAGGACCGCCGGCAGAACGCCCCGGGCGAGTTCGATTTTTACGTCCTTGCCCTCTCCTGGTCGCCCTCGTTCTGCGAGGCGGCCGCTGAGCGCGGCAATAGCGGGCGATCACAGGCCCAGTGCAGCCGCCCCTATTCCTTCGTGGTTCACGGCCTGTGGCCGCAATATGAGCGCGGCTTTCCCGAATATTGCCAGCGGCCCTCGCCGCGGCTCGATCGCAACATCATGACCTCGATGCTGGACCTGATGCCGGCACCCGGCCTTGTCTTCAACGAGTGGGACAAGCACGGCACCTGTTCGGGCCTTGGCGCGCGGGCCTATTTCGAGAGCATCCGCAAGGCGCGCGCGGCGGTGAAAATCCCCGAGGAATTCCTGCAATTGTCGGAGCAGAAGACCATCGCCCCCGGCGATCTCGAGGAAGCTTTCATCAAGATCAACCCGGGCCTCAGCAGTGCGGCGATTTCCGTGACCTGCTCCAGCCGGCGCCTGAGCGAGGTTCGGGTCTGCCTGAGCAAGGACATGCAATTCCGCGCCTGCGAGGAAATCGACCGCCGCGCCTGCCGGCGTGACGAGGTGGTGATGCCGCCGGTGCGGGGCGGCTGAAGCCACTCTTGCTCCGCCATGCCAGGGCATGGCGGCTCCCTTGCGCAGACTGCTAGTTGTCTGCGTTCCCGGCCATCCACGGCTTTTATCGTCATCTGCAAGACGCGTGGATGGCCGGGACCTACCTGCACCAAGGCGTCTTTGGCCATTTCGGCCCCGATCGTGAGGCGTTTGCGAGCAGGACCCGTCTTCGCCAAGGCTTCGCCGGGTTTTCAGCCCTGGTCCTCCGAAGCGTTTCGCGAAGGAGGACAAGGCCGGCCCTGGCGAGTAGAAGACGCTTTCGTCTGCTCCAATTGATCGGCCGACTGCCATGAACTACCGACACGCCTTTCACGCCGGCGGCTTTGCCGATGTCATCAAGCATATCGTGCTGGTGCGCATGCTGACCTATCTGCAGGAAAAGCAGGCGCCGTTTCGCGTCATCGACACCCATGCCGGTGCCGGCCGTTACGATCTCACAGGCGAAGAGGCGCGCCGCGGCGGCGAATGGCTGACCGGCATTGCACGGGTGATGCAGGCGCGGTTCTCGGAAACCGCGCTGCCGCTGGTGAGCCCCTATCTCGATATCGTCAGGGCATTCAACGCCCCCGGCAAGCTGGAGGCCTATCCCGGATCGCCCCTGATCGCCCGCGCGCTGCTGCGGCCGCAGGACCGCCTCACCGCCTGTGAAATCGAGCCCAATGCCCGCAGGCAACTGATCGATGCGCTGCGCCGCGACAGTCAGGCGCGGGTGGTCGATCTCGACGGCTGGACGGCGCTGCCGGCCTTCGTGCCCCCCAACGAGCGGCGCGGCCTGGTACTGATCGATCCCTCGTTCGAGCAAAAGGACGAATTCGAAAGCCTGGCCAGCGGCTTCGCCGAAGCCTATGCGAAATGGCCGACCGGCAGCTATCTGATCTGGTATCCGGTGAAGAGCCGGCGCGCCACCGACACGCTGGCGCGGCTTGTCGCGGGCGCTGCCGCCGCCAGCAAGCCGGCCGGGAAATGTCTGCGGCTCGAATTCAGCGTCGCGCCGCAGGCGCCGGGCGGCCCCCTCGCCTCCACCGGCCTCCTGATCGTCAATCCGCCGTGGACGCTGGCGGGTGAGTTGAAGACAATTTTGCCCGAACTTGAAAAACCGCTCGGCCAGGGCGGGGCCGGCCGGTTCAGGCTGGAGACGCCCAAGCCCTGAGGGCCCAGGCAGCCGGTGAAAAGTGCGAATCGCCGTAGGCAATTTATGCGAAACCGTATTATGCTCAGACTGTTGGGACTGGCTTTACGTTCCGCTTCCGCGAATGGTTGCGGCGGAGTGATCAAGGCCGAAGAAAAATCCAGGTCGGTCGGCGGCATGAACCCGATCGGCTCAGGTGGCCAAGCATCCGGCAGCGAATGTCCGGTCGGCCGATACGCGAGGTGCGCGTAGCGGCAGTGCAATACGGGGGAGGAGTTTCCCGATGGCCATGACTGGAACAGTCAAGTTCTTCAATGGAGAACGCGGCTACGGCTTCATCAAGCCTGATGATGGCGGCCGCGATGTGTTCGTGCACATCACCGCCGTCGAGCGGGCCGGATTGAAGGATCTGATAGAAGGACAGCGCATTACGTTCGAGGTCGAACCGGACAAGAAGGGCAAAGGCCCCAAGGCGGTCAACCTGGTGATTTCATCGTGAGCTGATGCTCGCGTTGGACGCAGACTGAACTTTGCCTGCAAGATCAACTGGCGCGCCACTGCCGCTCAGATCGTTGAGCCGTGCATGACATGCCCGCCGCGCGCTGGCGCCGACCATTCGGCCTCGGGAAAGAAACGCGTCGCAATCTCGGCCGGGCCGATATCATCAACACGGCGAAAACCCGCCTCCGTCATTTTGGCGCATAACGGCGCGGTGTCGAAATAACTCTGGATGCGCTCGCCTGCCGCGGCCACCCGGTCTGCCAGCGCTTGATGAGCCACACGGGCGGCGGGTGCGATCGAAGCCGCGGGATTGACGTAGTCGAACGTCACCTCAGCACCGCCTTCCAGTTGGGCGATGAAGCCGAGCGTCGAAAAGATCGCCGGCTCGGTCAGGTAGGGCACGACGCCGAGCCAGCTGAAAAAACTCCGCTCCGCCGCATTGAAGCCCGCGGTGCGGAGAACTTCAGCCAGCGTCTCGCGTTCGAAATCGATGGGGACGAAACGAAGCGTGTCAGGCATATCAATCGCGGCATCGGAAAGCATTTGGCGCTTGCGTTGCTGCGTCGCCGGATGGTCGACCTCGAACATCCGCAGGCGGCCGGCGAGCGGCGTCCGGTAGGCAAGCGTGTCCAGTCCGGCGCCGAGCACCACAAGCTGGATGGTGCCGGCGTTCACTGCGACGTTGAGGGCGTCTTCCGTAATGCGCGAACGCGCGGCGATGAACCAGCGCAGCCGCGGCCCGGACGTGTGAGCCCGCGCATGATCGAGCGGCACCGCAATGTCGTCGCCGAGAATACGCAACGCCAGGGGATCGGCGAGGATCGACGCGTGATCCAGCACCTGATGCGCCGCGCGCAAGCGGGCGGCGCCCAATGCGGTAAGGCTAGGCTGTCCAGTTTGCATGATACCGTTCTATCGCGCTTTCACGTGACGTGCCGATCACAAGGCAAAAAAAATCTCGGCGGCTTACCGCCGCCGGGAGTTGGTAGCCGACAGTTTCTTTGTTCTCAGAAGTGATAGTTCAAGCCGGCCCGTATCACGCCGAACCGGTAACCGTTCGACGCGCCTGTAATGACGAAGTTGCTGTTGGCCAGATCGACATAGAGATATTCGACCTTGGCGCTCCAGTTCTGGGCAAAGCCCATCTCGGCGCCGACGCCGAGCGTCCACCCCGCATTGGTATGGGATTCAGACAGGCCGAAGGTGGTGGCGCGCAGTTCGCCAAAGGCGAGACCGCCCGTGCCGAAGAACAGCACATTGTTGAACGCGTAACCGGCGCGGCCGCGAACCGTGCCGAACCAGGGATTGGAGAATTTCCACGGTGCGAAGGTTTCTTCGGCGCCGGTCGCCTGGATGTCACCTTCAAGACCGAACACCCACGGTCCGTTCTGCCAATTGTAGCCGGCCTGAACGCCGCCCACGAAACCGGACGGTTTGGCCGGATTATTTGCGACCGAGCCCCAGGCATAGCCGAGGTTGCCGCCGAGATAGGGGCCGGCCCAGCTATCGGGGCCGAACTGCGTCTGGTTGACCGTCAAGGGCGGGCGCGATCCGTAGAGGTCGGCCGCCCGTACCGACGTGGTCCAGCCGGTGGCGATCAGCGCCAGCGCGCCCCACACAATCCTGCCCATCCCCAACTCCACGCAACTGCCGCGACCTTGCCGGCGAGAAACCGGCCTGGTTACGGAACTCCATCTTTTCCAGTAAGATTTATCGAGAGTTTTAAGTTAAAGGGTTGTTAAGTCGGATTACCGCCCACTCATCAGTGTTAAGGAAGCGTTACCGGCCGCTCCGCGAAGAGCGCGCCGCGAGCGCTGGCGATGCCGCCCTGCAGCGCTTAATTTAGGTCCATGGATCACGATTCTACCGACCATCCGCAGCCCCCGCGCAAGGCGCGGCGGGGTTCCCAGCCGGATTTACCGCCCCAGGACCTGACCGCCGCCGCCGACGTCGATCCCGCGACATCTGCCGCCGAGGAGGACGACGAGGCGCGCCTGCCGGAAGCCCCCGAGGAGCCCGCCGAGGCGATTGCCGAAGGCCCGCTGGCGGTCGGCCACGCGGCTATCGAAAACGCGGTGCGGCTGGCGCCGACCTCTCCCGGCGTCTATCGCATGCTCAATACCGCGAGCGACGTGCTGTACGTCGGCAAGGCGAAAAACGTTCGCAAGCGGCTTGCTTCCTACGCCCGCGTCAACGCGCCGCTGCCGGCGCGTATCCTGCGCATGATCGCGGCGACCGTGACGGTCGAGATCGTCTCCACCACGACCGAGACCGAAGCGCTGCTGCTGGAAGCCAATCTGATCAAGCAGCTACGGCCGCGCTTCAACGTGCAACTGCGCGACGACAAATCGTTTCCTTACATCCTGATCACCGGCGACCATTGGGCGCCGCAGATCCTCAAACATCGCGGCGCGCAAACCAGGCCCGGACGATATTTCGGGCCGTTCGCTTCCGCCGGCGCCGTCAACCGCACGATTACGGCGCTACAGCGCGCGTTTCTGATCCGCTCCTGCACCGACGGCTTTTTCGAAAGCCGCACGCGGCCGTGCCTGCTGTACCAAATCCGCCGCTGTTCGGGTCCCTGCACGCGCGAGATCGACTTCCCCGGCTACACCGAGCTGGTGCGCGAGGCGAACGATTTCCTTTCCGGCCGCAGCCACGCCGTGAAGGAGCTGCTCGCCGCCGAAATGGAGAAGGCGTCGAACGAACTCGAATTTGAAACAGCGGCGCTCTACCGCGATCGCCTCGCCGCTCTGTCGGCGATCCAGTCGCAGCAGGGCATCAATCCGCGTACCGTGGAAGAAGCCGACGTATTCGCCATCCATCAGGAAGGCGGCTATTCCTGCGTTGAAGTGTTCTTCTTCCGCACCGGCCAGAACTGGGGCAACCGCGCTTATTTCCCGCGCGCGGAGAAGTCGTTCACGTCGGAGGAAGTGCTGGCTTCGTTCCTCGCGCAGTTCTACGACGACAAGCCGCCGCCGAAGCTGATCCTGCTCTCGCACGCGATCGAAGAATCAGAACTGCTTGCCGATGCCCTTTGCGTGAAGGCTGGCTACAAAGTCGAAATCTCCGTGCCAAAGCGCGGCGAGAAAAAGGAATTGGTCACACACGCGCTGACCAATGCGCGCGAGGCGCTTGGCCGCAAGCTCGCCGATACGGCGACGCAGAGCCGGCTGCTGGAAGGGATGGCAGCCACGCTCGGACTGCCGCAGGTGCCGAAACGCATCGAGGTCTACGACAACAGCCACATCCAGGGCACCAACGCCGTCGGCGCGATGATCGTGGCGGGGCCGGATGGTTTTATCAAAAACCAGTACCGCAAGTTCAACATCAAGTCCGAGGGGCTGACGCCCGGCGACGACTACGCGATGATGCGCGAGGTGCTGGAGCGGCGCTTCAAGCGGCTGCTGAAGCCGCCGGAGGGCGACGTCGTCAAAGCGAAGGCCGACGATGATTCGTTTCCGCAATGGCCCGACCTCGTCATCATCGACGGCGGCCGCGGCCAGCTCAACGCCGTCAGGGAGATTTTCGACGGGCTCGGGCTGGCCCAGGTCTCGCTGATGGCCGTGGCAAAAGGCCCAGACCGCGATGCCGGGCGGGAGACCCTGTTCATGCCGGACCGCGAGGCCATCAAGCTCGAACCGCGCGATCCTGTGCTGTACTTCATCCAGCGACTGCGCGACGAGGCACATCGCTTCGTGATCGGCTCGCACCGCAAACTGCGGAAAAAAGACATCAGGGAAGCTGGCCTGCAGGAGATCCCGGGCATCGGCCCGTCACGCAAACGTGCCTTGCTGCACCACTTCGGAACCCTGAAGGAGATCGAGCGGGCCTCGATCGCCGACCTGGGCAAGGTTCCGGGGGTCAGCGCCGAAAGCGCCCGCAAAATTTTCGAGTTTTTCCATGCGCAACCGAGTTAAGGGGCTTTAATTCATATGGGTGTCGCCTGCGACATCTAGGCCCGCACGGTTGACCTTCACGCTTCAGCGGTATTGGTAAGACGGATGAACATCGCAACGACCAGGGGACAGACCAAGAGCATGTCCCTGCCGAATATCCTTACCTACGCGCGCATAGCCGCCATTCCGGTGGTGGTGGGCTGCGTGTTTGCCCAGTCCATCCAGGACGGCCCGCTGTGGCTGCGCTGGGTGGCGCTGGCGGTCTTCATCGCCGCCGCGGTGACCGACTACCTCGATGGCTACTATGCGCGCATTTGGGACCAGCAGTCCGCCTTTGGCCGCATGCTCGACCCGATCGCCGACAAGCTGCTGGTGGCGTCCTGCCTCCTGATGCTGGCAGCCGATAGCAGCATCCACGGCTGGACGCTGTGGGCTGCCATCGTGATCCTGTGCCGCGAAATCCTGGTCTCGGGCCTGCGGGAATATCTGGCGGCGTTGCGGGTGAGCGTGCCCGTGACGAAGCTTGCGAAATGGAAGACGACAATCCAGTTGGTCGCGATCGGCTTTCTGATCGCGGGCGAAGCGGGCGAGCAGCTGCTGCCCGCGACCACCCTGATCGGGATCGTCCTGTTGTGGATGTCGGCAATCTTCACGATCTACACCGGCTGGGACTATTTCCGCGCCGGCATCCATCACCTCATCAAGGAGGACGCGGGGTGAAGGTCAAATATTTCGCCTGGGTACGCGAGCGGGTCGGCATGGCGGAGGAAACCGTCGAGCCGCCGGCCGACGTGCGCACGGTGAACGATCTGATCGGCTGGCTGTCCAGCCGCGGCGAGGCCTACGCCTATGCCTTCGAAAAGCCGAAGGTGATCCGCGCCGCGATCGACCAGGCCCACGTCAAGCCGGACGCCGTGATATCAGGCGCGCGTGAGATTGCGTTCTTCCCGCCGATGACCGGCGGTTGACCTCAACCATGTCCGTCACCGCGACCATCCGTATCCAGGAAGGCGATTTCGACGTTGCGCAGGAGATCGCGGCGCTCACCAAAGGCCGCACCGATATCGGCGCAGTCGTTACGTTCAGCGGCATTTGCCGCGGCAGCGAGAATGGCGAACCGATCGCCGCGCTGACGCTCGAGCATTATCCCGGTATGGCGGAAGCCGAGATCGCCCGCCACACCGACGAGGCGTTGTCGCGTTGGCCGTTGCAAGGCCTGACCGTCATTCACCGCTTCGGCCGCATCGCACCGGGCGAGAACATCGTGCTGGTGATAACCGCTTCGCCGCATCGGCAGGCGGCCTTTGAAGCAGCGGAATTCCTGATGGACTACCTGAAAACCAACGCGCCGTTCTGGAAGCGCGAGGAAAGCGAAAAAGGCACCAGTTGGGTCGAGGCGCGCGACCATGATGACGCGGCCACCGCGCGCTGGACCAAACCCTGATGGCCAAACGCGCAAACCCGGCGGCGAAGCGCGGCGCCAGCCCGTCGAAACTCCCCAAGGTCGGTGCAGGCGAATTGCTAACGCTGCTCGATTTCGTCCGCTACGCCGTCAGCCGTTTCACCGAGGCCGAACTGGTGTTTGCGCACGGCACCACCGATCCGATTGCGGAGGCCGTCTTCCTGGTCTGCGAGGCGTTGCATCTGCACCCCGACCAGTTCGAGACCTTTGCAACCGCGCGCGTCACGGCGGCCGAAGGCCGCAAGATTCTCGACCTGATCGCGCGCCGCGTCACGACGCGAAAGCCCGCCGCCTATCTCGTCAACAAGATCTACATGCGCGGCCTGCCCTTCTATGTCGACGAGCGCACGATTGTGCCGCGCTCCTTCATCGGCGAATTGCTGGACCAGCATTTCGGCGGCGACGGCGACGAGGAGGCCGGCTCGCTGATGTCGGACCCGACCGCGGTAGAAAGCGTGCTCGACCTGTGCACCGGCTCGGGCTGCCTTGCCATTCTGGCCAGCCGGAATTTTCCGAATGCCGAAATCGACGCGGTCGATATTTCAAAGGACGCGCTCGACGTCGCCGCGCGCAATGTCCGGGATTACGGCTTGCAGCATCGCCTCACGCTATACCGCGGCGATCTGTTCAAACCGCTTGGCGAAAAGCGCTACGACCTCATCATTTCCAATCCGCCCTACGTCGATGCGGAAGGCATGGCCGATCTGCCGCGTGAATGCCGTGCGGAGCCGAAGCTTGCCTTCGACGGTGGCGCCGACGGGATCGACGTCGTCCGCCGCATTCTGGACGAGGCAGAAGCGCACCTGACACCGCAGGGTGGGCTGCTATGCGAAATCGGCCGCTGCCGCCCGCAACTCGAGGCCGCCTATCCGCAATTACCGCTGCTCTGGCTCGATACCGAGGATTCCGAGGGCGAAGTATTCTGGATCGCCGCCGCCGACCTCTGAATTTTACGGAATTGCGCGCAAATATCACGGCGTGCTGGCGTTCCCGTTGAAGGGCGAAACTGATAGTTTGGCATCAGTCCGACGCCCCAAACATCAAAGAGGCCTCCCCATGCTGGACAAGAGCCCCCGCCCGACCCCCATCAACGTTCCGAACGACCTCGCCGCACACTGGATGCCGTTCACCGCGAACCGGGCGTTCAAGAAAAACCCGCGGCTGCTCGCCGGCGCCAAGGACATGCATTACTTCACGGTCGACGGCCGCAAGATCATCGACGCCGCCTCGGGCATGTGGTGCACCAATGCCGGCCACGGCCGCACCCAGATTTCGGCGGCGATCGCCAAGCAGGCCGAGGCGCTGGACTATGCGCCGCCGTTCCAGTTCGGCATCCCGCAGGCCTTCGAGCTCGCCAACCGCATCGCCGAGCTCGCGCCCGCCGGCCTCGACCACGTATTCTTTTGCAATTCCGGCTCGGAGGCGGCCGATACCGCGCTGAAAATCGCCCTGGCCTATCACCAGATCAACGGTCAAGGCGGCCGCATCCGCCTGATCGGCCGTGAGCGCGGCTATCACGGCGTCGGTTTCGGCGGCACCTCGGTTGGCGGCATCGTTGGTAACCGCAAGCTGTTCGGCTCGCTGCTCACCGGCGTCGACCATTTGCCGGCGACCTACGACCGCGACAAACAGGCCTTCAGCAAAGGCGAGCCGGACTATGGCGCGCATTTCGCCGATGAATTGGAGCGGCTGGTCAACCTGCACGGTGCCAACACCATCGCCGCCGTGATCGTCGAGCCGATGGCCGGATCGACCGGTGTGCTGCCGGCTCCGAAGGGCTATCTCAAGCGCCTGCGCGAGATCACCCAGAAGCACGGCATCCTCTTGATCTTCGACGAGGTCATCACGGGCTTTGGCCGGCTCGGCTTTGCTTTTGCCGCCGAACGCTACGGCGTGGTGCCTGATATGCTGACCTTCGCCAAGGGCGTCACCAATGGCGCAGCCCCGATGGGCGGCGTGCTGGTGCGCGATACCATCCACGACGCTTTCATGAGCGGCCCGGAACATGCCGTCGAGCTGACCCACGGCTATACCTATTCGGCCCACCCGCTGGCCTGCGCCGCCGCTCTGGCCACCCTCGACATCTACCGCGACGAAAAGCTGTTCGAGCGTGCTCATGGGCTCGAGCCGAAATTCGCCGACGCCGTAATGTCGCTGCGGAACGAACCGGGTGTGGTGGATATCCGCACCATCGGCCTGACCGCCGGCATCGACCTCGCGCCGCAGGCCGACGCGCCGGGCAAGCGCGGTTTTGCCGGGCTCAACAGCGCCTTCCACGACAACGATCTGATGATCCGGGTGGCCGGCGATACGCTGGCACTGACCCCGCCCCTGATCGTTACCGAGGACCAGATCGGCGAGATCATCGAGAAGGTCGCCAAGGTGATCCGGGCGACGGCGTAGCCATCGCTCTCGTGCCCCGGCCCTGAGCCGGGGCCCACCTCTCGTCAGTCCTGATCCTAGACATGGGTCCCGGCTCCTGATGCGCAATTGCGCATCAGGGCCGGGACACGTGACTGACCGGCGCTACATTCCAGTTCCGACCGTGTCGAAAGAACACTAGCTCTGCGAATCAACATTGATGTTAAGGTTGCAGCGCTTGGGGGAGCGCATATCGGAACGTGCCTGAGACTTCCGTGTTTTCCCGGGTGAGGGCAGTTCGGACCTTGAGGGCGTAGCGCGCAACATGATTCGCATTTCGACGATTTTCATCGCCATCTGCATGGTGCTGGTTGCAGCCTCCCTCGGGCTCGTCCTGCATGCGGTGGCGGGCTTCAGCGGCACCGAATCCGCACTCGTGGCGCTTACCGCGCTGACCTTCCTGATCCTCTACAACGCTGTGTCGATGCGGCTGCGCGACCGTTCCGACGTCGGCGGCCAGATCGCCGATCTTTCGCGCGGCACCGCCGACCTCGCCCGCCAGGTCGCCGAATTCGGCCGCCGGCTCGCCGCCGTCGAGGGCCGGGTAGTGTCGGCGAACTCTACAAGCTCCGACCGCATCCAGGCCGTCCTCGGCGAGATCAACGAACTCGGCGTGCTGGTCAAGCAACTGGCCGTCTCGGTGGCGAGCCATGAGGATCTGCTGGCATCGGGCCCGGCGCCCGCGGCCCCCGCCCCGGCGGGCGGGCCGGATAACGAACCGCGGAACGAACCGGCGCTCGCCGCGGAACAGCCGGCGCCTGCCGTGAGGCCCGCCCCGGCTGCTGCCGCAAAGCCGGCGACGGCTGCAATTGCCGCGGAAGCAACATCTGCCTCGCGCCGCCAGCCCCAACTGCTTGGCGCGGTGAAAAACGCCGTCGAGGAAAACCGGCTCGACATCTACCTGCAGCCGATGGTCACGCTGCCGCAGCGCAAGGTGCGCTTCTATGAGGCAGTGACGCGGCTGCGCGACGACAAGGACCAGATCCTCACCGCCGACGATTTCATCGCCACCGCCGAAGCCGGCGGGCTGATCGGCAAAATCGACCACATGGTGATGTTGCGCTGTGTCCAGGTGTTGCGCCGCCTGATGGTGCGCAACAAGGACGTCGGCGTGTTCTGCAACGTCTCCGCGGCGACGCTCGGCAATTCCGCCAATTTCGCGCAATGTCTCGACTTCCTCGACGCCAATCGGGCGTTGGCGCCGTCCTTCGTGCTCGAGTTCAAGCAGGCGACGTTCCGCCAGCTCGGCCCGGCCGAAATCGAGAACCTCGCGGCGCTGTCGCAGCGTGGTTACCGCTTCTCGATCGATCATGTCACCGACTTGCGGATCGAGCCTCGCGACCTCGCCGACCGCGGCGTCCGCTTCATCAAGGTGCCGGCGGCATTGTTGCTCGATCCCAAGCAGAGCTCGACCTCGGATATCCACCCTTCCGACCTTTCCGATCTGCTCGGCCGCTTCGGCATCGACCTGATCGCCGAAAAGATCGAGGGCGAGCGCGCGGTGGTGGACCTGCTCGACTATGACGTGCGGTTTGGGCAGGGTTTCCTGTTTGCGCCGCCGCGGCCGTTGCGGCCCGAAGGGGCATCTGCTACCGGCGGGACCAGCCTGAACAAGGAATCCGGCAGTCCCAATGGCTCCAGCAACACCGTTCCCATTGCCAGCCCCGCCGCTGAGCCCGCGATGCGGACGACCGGCAATGCCGCGCTGGCGCGCCGCGCCGCTGGACCGGGCTAGCAGGCTTCCGAAATCATGACCTCATTGCGGTTTGTCGAACGGCTGCGCGACCTCGTGGACGGCGTAGAGGTTATCCTCTCCGACATCTGGGGCGTGGTGCATAACGGGCTCGAGTCCTTTCCCGAAGCCTGCGAGGCGCTGCACACCTATCGCCAGCGCGGCGGCACCGTCATCCTGATCACCAATGCGCCGCGGCCGGCCGATTCCGTGCAGCGCCAGTTGCGCAAGTTCGGCGTCGCCGACGAAGCCTACGACGCCATCGTCTCTTCCGGCGACCTGACCCGGAATTTCGTTGCCGATCATCCCGGCAAGAAGATGTTCTGGATCGGTCCGGAGCGGGACTCTTCGATCCATCGCGGGCTCGATGCCGTGATGGCGCCGCTGGAGCAGGCCGACTACATCGTCTGCACCGGCCTGTTCGATGACGAAACCGAATCGGCGGAAGACTATCGCGCGATGATGCTGCAGGCGCGCGAGCATAAGCTGCCGCTGATTTGCGCCAACCCCGACATTGTCGTCGAACGCGGCGACCGGTTGATCTATTGCGCGGGCGCGATCGCCGAGCTCTATCGCGAACTCGGCGGCGAGGCGATCTTCTACGGCAAGCCGCACCGGCCGATCTATGAGCGCGCGATGGCACTCGCAGCTGAGCGCCGCGGCCAGCCGACCTCGCTCGACCGCGTGCTGGCGATCGGGGATTCGGTGCGGACCGATCTCACCGGCGCGCACGGCTTCGGAATCGATTGTCTTTTCCTCACCCGCGGCATCCATTCCGAGGAGTTCGAGGGCATCGAGCAGTTCGACCCGGCTTCGGTAAAGGAGCTGTTCGGCCACCCGCCCCGCGCGTTGATGCGCGAGCTGCGATGGTAGGTGCATCGCTGCACCGGACTCAAAATTGCGAAAACAACCCCATGCAAAGTAGCAATGGGCCTTACGTCATCCGAAAACGCAAGACCTGGTAGGGCGTGGACTCATGAGAACGCAGCAATGCCCGGGATTGGGCCGGGCATCACGAGATTTGGAGCGCAATTGGCAGCGCGGAAACTAAGCCAGTCCCAAGCCGCCATCGACGGCGAGAACCTGGCCCGTCAGCCATTGCGAGGCGGGGCCCGCAAGCTGGACAATCCATTCCGCGATGTCGTCGGGAACGCCGCGCCGCCCGAGCGGAATCCGTGCGCGCTCGTCTTCCTTGACGGCTTCTGCCTGTTCCGCAGATAGCCCCATCATCCCGGTCAAGGCGCCGGATTCCGTGGGCCCGGCCGCGACCGCATTCACCCTTATTCCGAGCGGCGCGAGTTCGAGCGCCCAGCAGCGGGTCAGGTGTTCCAGCGCCGCCTTGCTGGCGGCGTAGTGCGATAGTCCCGCCGCCGGCCGGTGACCGAAGGTCGAGGAGATGTTGATGATGGTGCCCTGCGTCGCCTTCAGGTGAGGAAGGGCGGCGCGGGCCAGCAGGCTCGGACCGAGCACATTGACGGAAAAGATGTCTGTGATCCGATCGGCTGTCGCATCCGATAACGGAAGGATGGCGCCCGCGCCGGCGTTGTTGACGAGCGCATCCACTCGGCCCCACTTGTCGACCGCCGTGGCGATGGTCCGCCTGGCGTCTTCAGCAGAGGCGGTATTCGCAACGATGCCCGCGATATTCTTATGCTCCGCCACCGTTTGCTCGACGGGGCCGGCGCGGCGGCCGGTGATGAGCACCTTGTCGCCCTGGTTGGCAAAACGGAGCGCGGCCGCCCGACCGATGCCAGAGCTGCCGCCCGTTATGATCATGACCTTTTCATTCTGCATGTTCGTTCGACTCATCTGTAAAGTTGGAAGTTGGTCAAAGCGGGCATTAAGCGACCGCTTCGGTTTCAGCGGCTCAGTGGTTGCGAGGTATTGAACCAGGGCGCGAACTCATACGCGCCCTGGTTCGGCCTTAACCCAACGAGCGGTCAGTAGTCCCAGAAGACCGGTACGAAACGGAAGGCGTCGCCGTCGGCCGCCACCCGTCCGATGGACGGGAACGGCAGGTGAGTGGCCACCAGCATCTCGCCGCTCTCAGCCAGCTCCCGCAAAAGACTGATACGAACGCGCGCCGCCTCTTCGGGGTCGTGTTCGAAACCGTTGTGCCAGTCGGGCTGCTCGAACCCGACAGTAAACACGGCGTCCCCGGCGAACGTCAGCCCGTCACCGCCGGACGCCACGCGGACCACGCTGTGCCCGGGGGTGTGACCGCCGGTGCGACGGGCGACCACGCCCGGCGCAATCTCGTGCTCCTCATCGAACGTCCGCAGGTTGCTCCCGTACTCGCTCACGAACCGCTTGGCGGCTGACCGAAGCGCGTCCGGGAAACCCTGCGGCATGGAGGTGTGGGAGAAATCGGGCGACTCCCAGAACTTGACCTCGGCGGCCGCCACGTGGATCCGCAGGTCTTTACGCAGTCGCTCCTTCACCCCCTCGACGAGCAGCCCGCCAATGTGGTCCATGTGCATGTGGGTCAGCACCAGGTCGGTCACGGACCCAAGATCGATGCCGGCGGCCTCCAGTCGCTTGATCAACTGGCCGGCCCGCGGCAAGTTCAAGTCCGGATCGGACCCTAGTCCAGCGTCAATGAGGATGGTCTTGCCGCCGCTACGCACCACGACCACGTTCAGCGCCCAGTCGAACGCGTCCTGTGGCAAGAACATGTCTTTCAGCCAGGCCGCGCGGTCGGCCGGGTCGGCGTTGTGTCCCAACATTTGGGTTGGGAGCGGCAGCACCCCATCGCTGACCACCAGCACGTCAATGTCGCCGACCTTCAGCGCGTAGCGCGACGGAACGAGCTCTTCGGGTCCCGATGTAACGGGGTATGAGGTGTTGTGCAGGTTCATGTTCGTCTCCTGTTTCATAGTAAAGGCGCCTGGTTGGTCTTGGTTCTGGCTGGTCTTGGTTGAGCAGGCCGCGCAGCCAGGGGAGCGCGGCCGCCATCGCTTGGGGCGTCTAGAGGTTGGTCACGCGCTCCGGATTGGCCGACGCGAGCGCCGCGGCGCGCTCGGCGCGGGGCGGGTAGATCCAGACAGTATTGATCTCCTGCTTGGTCTTCTTGGCGAGGTCGCCGACCATCTCGACCTTGCGCTCCCAGCCGCGCGTGAACAGAGCGCCGGCTTCGCCGAGGTCGAGGCAGGTGACGTAGGCCTTCTGGTGATACGGCCTGGTCGGAACGCCCAGGAGTTCGGCGACGGCATTGTTGCCGGCAAAGGCGCCCATCCGCGTGGCGTGCTGGCACGACATCAGCGCGTAGTTGCCTTGGTCGTCGCATGCGGCCCGCGCAGCATCGCCGGTGGCGAAGACGCCGGCGACACCCGGCACGCGCAGATCGCGATCCACCAGCAGCCGGCCGAAATTGTCACGCTCGGCAGGAATCTGCTGGGTCAACGGGGCGGCGCGAATGCCGGCCGCCCAGATCACGGTTTCGGCTTCGATGCGTTTGCCGTCGGCAAGCGTGATGCCGGATCCATCGAGCGCCGCAACGCCGGCGCCGAGACGGGTCTCCACACCGAGCTTGCGCAGGGCGTCTTCGATGACAGGACGGGGGCCTTCGCCCATGTCGGGAGCGATCGCACTGTTGCGGTCGACGATGATCACGCGCGTCTTGGCGTCCTTGCCAAGGATTTCGCGCAAGCGCGCGGGCAGCTCGGTTGCTGCCTCGATGCCGGTGAAGCCGCCGCCGGCGACGACGACCGTATCGCGCCCGTTAATGGCCGGCCGGTCGGCCAGGCTGTGTAGATGCTTATCGAGCGCGATTGCGTCATCGAGCGAGTCAACACTGAAGCCGTGCTCGGCAAGGCCCGGAATGTTGGGGCGGAACAGGCGGCTGCCGGTGGCCACCACGAGACGGTCGTAGGACAGAGTCTTTCGCGGGCCCTTTGGAGTCGTGATCTGCACCGTTCGAGCATCGGTGTTGATCGTCTCGGCGCTGCCCTGGATGTAGTCGACGTCGATCGCCTTGAGGACGTCAAGCAGCGGCGCGGTCAGGGTTTCCGGCCTCGGCTCATAGAGCCGCGGGCGGACCACCAGCGTCGGCTCCGGTGCGATCAGTGCGATTTCGAGATCGTCAGGCGAAACGCCGTGAATGTCGCGCAGGCGGGCGGAGGAAAGGGCGGCGTACATGCCGGCGAAGCCGGCGCCGATAATGGCTAGTCGCATGGGTTTGCTCCTTGGTTTGCACTTGTCGAAAGTCTGTGCGCTACCGCCGCTGCTCCGTTGAGGGCAGCGTTCGGCGGCGCTACGAGAGGTGAGGTGAATGCTGGTCTTAAGGCGCGATGCAGCGTGACAGCGAGCTCAGCGGCCGGCCGTATTCAAAAGCAGCCGGCGCAGACCTCTTCGGACTCCAGTCCTGGTAGGGAAGACCGGACCCAGCCCTGGTCATCATCGAAACCAGCGGGTGCGGCGTTTGCATGAAGTGCGGCGCGACTTCCACCTCCTCGCCCGCCGCGGAAGTGAAGCGAACGGCCAGAGAGAGGCCGTAGAAGACGGCAGGGACAACGACCCTACGTCGCGATTTGATTGCAAGTGGGCTGGCGAGGCTCTTCCAGGTCATATTTGTCTCCCGCTGTTCCTGATCGGCGCCGACTAGGCCGAGATGAAGGAGAGAATGTCGGCGTTGATGAAGTCGGCATGTGTCGTGCACAGGCCGTGCGGCAGAAGATCGTAGATTTTTAGTGTGCTGTGCTTCAGTAGCTTCGCTGACAGGGGCGCGGAGTCGTCGACGGGTACGATCTGGTCGTCACCGCCATGCAGGACGAGCGTGGGCTGGGTGATGCTTTTCAGGTCCTCGCTGAAGTCCGTTTCCGAGAAAGCCTTGATGCCATCATAGTGGGCCTTGGCGCTGCCCATCATGCTTTGGCGCCACCAATTCCAGATGACGGCCTGCGATGCTTCTGCGCCCGGGCGGTTATAGCCATAGAATGGACCGCTCGCGAAGTCTCTGTAGAACTGCGCCCTGTTGGCAGAGAGCTGCTGGCGTAGGCCGTCGAACACTTCGATGGGCAAGCCACCCGGATTGGCCTCCGTCTTCAACATCAGCGGTGGCACCGCACCGATCAGGACCAGCTTCGCCACGCGATTTCTGCCATGGCGTGCAACGTAGCGCGTGGCCTCGCCGCCGCCCGTGGAATGACCGATGTGAATGGCATTCCGAAGATCAAGGTGCTCTACGACGGCCGCGACATCGGCTGCGTAGTGATCCATATCGTGGCCATCACTCACCTGCATCGACCGGCCATGACCCCGGCGATCATGGGCGATGACACGGTAACCCCTGCTGACGAAGAACAGCATCTGGTTATCCCAGTCGTCGGCGGTCAGTGGCCAGCCGTGGTGAAAAACGATCGGCTGGGCGGATTTCGGCCCCCAGTCCTTATAGAAAATCTGGACGCCATCGTTGGTGGTGACGGAGGTCATAGGATCGGTCCCTTGAGTTCGTGTGTCGCTCTCTCGCTCTCTCAGCGCGGGCACGACGATCTCTAGCGAACCTGGCGTGCCGCTGCCCCAGAGCGATTGTCGTCGCTATAGAGCGATTGCTGCTAACGCCTGCGCCTCCGCCAATCGCTCGGGTTTCGCAGGTTCTGCGAATAGCTCGGCCAATTATGTGTTCTTCCGCTACGCCGTAGCGGATAGATCACACTATCCGTCAGATAGTTTACGTGAGGAGTGTGCTGAGGTAAGTTCCGCGCCAGCAGGTCAGCGACCGCCCCACCTACTGCTCGCGCCATCGCGGCGAGGGCTCCATCGCCACCGCAACTTTGGTATTGGATCATGAATAAGCCGATCCGGCGCGATCCGTTGCAGGAGCACCCGCCCGTCGTATCTGAAGCCCGTCAGAGCAACTCGCCGATTGCCGATGGGCGTTCTGCCGATGTGGAGATGGCCCGTGTGCTGAAGATCGCACCGGTGCGCATGGCGTCCGATCCCTCAAGCGGCGCGATCGCTCACTGGAAGCATGGCGCCCTGCATGACGTCGTTGAGCCCATGACAGATCACGTCATTATGACTTACCCCACCGGGGTTCAGCGGCTGGAGCGGCGCAGCGGGAAATCAGTCGCGATTGGAACGGCGCGTTCCGGGGTGGTGACGATCATTCCGGCCGGATCGAGCGCGCGTTGGGATATTCCGGGACCTGTCAACGTCGTTCAGCTCTACCTTCCGCACAGAACGCTCGAGCGTGTTGCCATGGGAGCCGGCGCGTCGGCACCGGGCGACCTGCTGGAGCGAACGGGGCATCCCGACCCCGTTACATCCCGCCTGCTCATCAGTGCGGCGGACGTGTTGGAGGGCAACGCAACGCTTGATGCCCTGTTCAGGCAGCAGCTGACAGACCTCCTGGCCACGCGCCTCCTGGCTGCGCACACTGGCTTATCAACGCCGTCCCAGCCGACCATGGGTGGGCTGTCGCCGAAGGTCCTGCTCCGCGCCATCGAACGCCTACGTTCGAACAGCGAAGCGGACGTCTCGCTCGCGGCTCTCGCTTCAGAGGCCGGCCTGTCGCGCTTCCACTTCTGTCGTGCCTTCAAGGAGAGCACCGGGCTTTCGCCGCATGCCTGGCTGCGCCAGCACCGTCTCGAGCAGGCCATGAACATGCTGCGCGACACCGACGAGTCGGTCGTCTCGGTCGCCGCGGCGCTTGGCTATGCCTCCCAGACGGCCTTCGCCGCGGCGTTCAGGAAGCTGACCGGAGAAACACCGAGCGATTGGCGACGGCGCATGCGTTAACAGCAATGCTCCGCGCAGGACGTCATGCTGAACCGACGTACCACTTGGCATATGCCCTATTGCGCGACCTCCGTTTGTGCGATCGCTTCGCAATAAGTCGGCTATCGGGGCATAGCGGACCTCGCAAGCCGCCCGTCCGGCAGATTTATGGGTTCACGGCCTAGCTGGAGACCAGGCGCCTTACGCCGTCGCCATGTCCGGGAAGACAGCCTCGATCTTGGTCTTCAGCGTGGCCGCGTTGAACGGCTTGACGATGTAGTTGTTCACGCCGGCCTTCTTGGCGGCGATCACGTTCTCGGTCTTGGATTCCGCCGTGATCATGATGAAGGGCGTGGTGGCCAAATTGGGGTCGGCACGGACTTCCTTGAGCAGGTCGTAGCCGGTCATCGGCTCCATGTTCCAGTCGGAGATCACGAGCCCGTATTTCTTGCCGCGCATCTTGTTCAGCGCCGCCGAGCCGTCGCTGGCATCGTCGATGTTGTCGAAGCCGAGTTGCTTCAAAAGATTTCGGATGATGCGGATCATGGTGCTGTAGTCATCAACCACCAGAACCGGCATGGACAAATCAACCGCCATCTTTTCCCCCACTCAACGCTCACGCCACAAATATTCGACAGGCCTGCGCGACCCGCAGTCCTCCCCCAACCTCTAGCATCAGCCGTTAAACAGCCCGTTAACCGGGCGGCACCGGATTGCATCCGTTTTGGCCCAACCCGCCCGCTTGACTTCGACGGGGCCACCGCGTCACGGTCCGGCCGCGTTCACCGAGACCCAAAGAATCCGTACAGAATCCGTACAGAATCCGTGCAGAATCCCTGAAATGACAACTGGTTTTACCGTTATCCGAGACACCACCCCTGCCGCCGATATCCCCCGCGGGGCCGTCGTCGCCATGGGCAATTTCGACGGTGTTCACCTGGGCCACCGGGCCGTGATCGACGCCGCCCTGCGGATGGGCCGCGCCCATGGCAAGCCGGCTTTCGCGGTCACTTTCGAGCCGCATCCGCGCACCTTTTTCAGCCCGAACAGCCCCCAGTTCCGCCTCTCGGATGAAACCAACAAGCTGCGGCTGCTGGCTGCGACCGGCCTTGCCGGCGCCGTGGTGATGACGTTCGACAAGGCCCGCGCCGGAACCTCGGCGCAAGATTTCATTCACCATGACCTGATCGAACGCCTCGGGGTCAGCGGGATTGCCGTCGGCTACGACTTTCATTTCGGCAAGGGCCGTGCCGGCTCGCCGAGCCTTCTGGTCAGCGAGGGGCCGCGGCTCGGCATCGAGGTCGACGTCCAGGCCCATGTCGATATCGAGGAACGGCCGGTGTCTTCCAGCGCGATCCGCATGGCGCTGGCGGAGGGCCAGATCGACGATGCCACCGCCATGCTCGGCGGGCCCTGGTTCGTGAGCGGCGAGGTGATCCACGGCGAAAAGCGCGGCCGCGATCTCGGCTATCCGACCGCCAATATCCGCCTCGACAAGAATTGCAGCCTCAAGCACGGCATCTATGCGGTGCGGGTCGGCCTCGGGCAGGGAAAGGATCAGGTGCGGCTGGAGGGGGTCGCAAGCTTCGGCCGCCGGCCGACCTTCGACAACGGCGCGCCGCTATTGGAAGTGTTCCTGTTCGACTTCAAGGACGACCTCTATGGCGCCGTGCTCGATGTTGCCTTCATCGGCTTCATCCGCGATGAACTTAAATTCGACTCGATCGACGCGTTGATCCGGCAGATGGACGACGACAGCGCCCGGGCTCGCGAGCGGCTGGCCGCCGCGCCGGATGCTTTTCCCAAGCTAGGAGCGATCGGTTGAGCAAAACCGAAAAGCAAAAAATGCTGGCGGGCGAACTCTATCGCCCCGGCGACCCCGAACTGCAGGCGGATGCCGCCGCCAACAAAGCCTGGCTCGCGCGCTACAATGCGGCGCTCGCAGCACCCGTGGCCGAGCGTCACGCGCTGCTATCGGCCCATTTCGGCCGCGTCGGCACCGGCGCCGTGATCCGTCCGCCATTCTTTTGCGATTACGGCTACAATATCCGGCTCGGCGACGAGGTGTTCCTCAACTTCAACTGCGTCATCCTCGACGTGGTCGAGATCGTCATCGGCGACCGCACCCAGATCGGACCAGCGACGCAAATCTACGCCGCCGACCACCCGCGCGACGCTGAGACGCGGCGGACCGGCCTTGAATTCGGCCGTCGGGTGCGAATCGGCAGCGATGTCTGGATCGGCGGCGGCGCGATCATCCTCCCCGGCGTCACGATCGGCGACGGCGCGGTGATCGGCGCCGGCAGCGTGGTCACGCGGGATGTCGGCCCGGGCGTCATAGTTGCCGGAAACCCGGCCCGGCCGCGGCAGGCCTGACGGTCCCCGCCCCCCAGCAGGCTTTGCGATTTTCCCGGCTGGCTGCTATGGAAAAGCCCCATGTTTGCGCGGCGCACCATCAGCATTAGCGGCCCGGCTTCCGCCTGAGCGTTCTGCTCGGCGCAAGACCGGGTTTTTCCTGCTCAGCCGCTTTCCCCCCGCGTTTCAGCGCCGTCTTCGAGCCAAACCAGAGCATTCATGTCCCAAAAGTTGCAAAAATCCGAAACTACCGACTATTCCAAGACCCTGTTCCTGCCGCAGACGGAATTCCCGATGCGCGCCGGCCTGCCGCAGCGCGAGCCGGAGATCCTGAAATACTGGAACGAAATCGACCTCTACGGAAAGCTGCGCGAGGACGCCCGCGGCCGCGCCAAATTCGTGCTGCATGACGGGCCGCCCTACGCCAACGGCAACATCCATATCGGCCACGCCCTGAACAAGATCCTCAAGGACGTGGTGACCAAGAGCCAGCAGATGCTGGGCTTCGATTCCAACTACGTGCCGGGCTGGGACTGTCACGGCCTGCCGATCGAATGGAAGATCGAGGAAGAGAATTACCGCTCCAAGGGCAAGCCGAAGCCGGACTTCCGCGACTCCACCGCGATGGTGGCGTTCCGAAAAGAATGCCGCGCCTATGCGACGCACTGGCTGAACGTCCAGCGTGAGGAGTTCAAGCGGCTCGGCATCATCGGCGACTGGGACCACCCCTACGCCACCATGAGCTATCCGGCCGAAGCCCAGATCGCGCGCGAATTGATGAAGTTCGCCGCCAACGGCACGCTCTATCGCGGCTCCAAGCCCGTGATGTGGAGCGTGGTCGAGAAGACCGCGCTGGCCGAAGCCGAGGTCGAATACGAGGACTACACCTCTGACATGGTGTGGGTGAAATTTCCGGTCACCTCGCCGGCGCTTGGCGCGCTGGCCGAGGCGTCGGTGGTGATCTGGACCACGACGCCGTGGACGTTGCCGGGCAACCGCGCCATCTCGTTCTCGCCGAAGATCGCCTACGGTCTTTACAAGGTCACCGATGCGCCCGCCGACAATTGGGCAAAGACCGGCGACCTTCTGATCCTTGCGGACGCGCTCGCAGCAGAAGTGTTCAAGCAGGCGCGCGTCACCGCCTATGAGAAGGTGCGCGAACTGCCGGGCGACACGCTCGACGCGGTGGAATGCGCCCATCCGTTGAAGGGTTTTAGCGGCGGATACGAATTCACGGTGCCGCTGTTGCCCGGCGACCATGTCACCGACGACACCGGTACGGGCTTCGTCCATACCGCACCGGGCCATGGCCGCGAGGACTTCGACGTCTGGACGGCAAATGCGCGTGAGCTCGATCAACGCGGCATCAACATCACCATCCCTTACACCGTCGACGAGAATGGTGCTTTCACCGATCACGCTCCCGGCTTCACCGGCAGGCGCGTCATCAACGACAAGGGCGAGAAGGGCGACGCCAACGACGCCGTGATCAAGGCGCTGGTCGAGGCCGGCAAGCTCCTGGCGCGCGGCCGGCTCAAGCATCAGTATCCGCATTCCTGGCGCTCGAAGAAGCCGGTGATCTTCCGCAATACGCCGCAATGGTTCATCGCGATGGACAAAGCAATCACTCCAAACAAGTTGGTTTGGGGCAGTGGTGTGAATACCCCCTTGACGCTGGCCGGCGATGACACTTTGCGGAACCGAGCTCTGAAAGCGATCTCGGTGACGCAGTGGGTGCCGCCTGCCGGCCAGAACCGCATCAACGGCATGATCGCGGGCCGCCCCGACTGGGTGATCTCGCGCCAGCGCGCCTGGGGCGTGCCGATCGCCGTGTTCGTGCGCGAGAAGGGCGACGGCTCCGCTGAAATCCTGCAGGACGACATCGTCAACCAGCGCATCGTCGAAGCCTTCATGGAGGAAGGCGCCGACGCCTGGTACATGGACGGCGCACGTGAACGATTCCTGGGCGAACGCGCCGGCGAAGACTGGAAGAAGATCGACGACATCCTGGACGTCTGGTTCGACTCCGGCTCGACGCATGCCTTCGTGCTGGAGGACCGCCAGAATTTTCCAAGCCTTGGCAACATCGTCCGCAAGGTCGATGGCGGCGACGATACCGTGATGTATCTCGAAGGCAGCGACCAGCATCGCGGCTGGTTTCATTCCTCGCTGCTGGAGAGCGCCGGCACCCGCGGCCGCGCGCCCTATGACGTCGTGCTCACCCACGGCTTCACGCTGGACGAGAACGGCCGCAAGATGTCGAAATCGCTCGGCAACACCGTCGAGCCGCAGAAGGTGATGAAGGATTCGGGCGCAGATATCCTCCGACTGTGGGTCTCTGCCACCGACTATGCCGACGACCAGCGCATCGGACCGGAGATCCTCAAGAACACCATCGAGACCTACCGCAAGCTGCGCAACTCGATCCGCTGGATGCTCGGCACGCTGCATCATTTCAACCCGGCCGACGCGGTCGCCCATGGCGACATGCCCGAGCTGGAACGCCTGACGCTGCACGAACTGGCGAAACGCGCGACAATCGTGCGCCAGGCCTATGCCGAGTTCGACTACAAGACGGTGGTCGCGACGCTGGCAGCGTTTATGAACAGCGAATTGTCGGCGTTCTACTTCGACATCCGCAAGGACACGCTCTATTGCGATCCGCCGTCGTCAGTGGCGCGCAAGGCGGCGCTGACCGCGATCGACATCATCTGCGATGCGATCCTGCGCTGGCTTGCGCCTGTGCTCAGCTTCACCTGCGAAGAGGCGTGGCGGATGTACAAGCCGGACGCGGAAGCCTCGGTGCACCTGACCCTGTTCCCGGAAGGTTTTGACAAATTCCGCGACGATGCGCTGGCCGCGAAGTGGGAAACCGTTCGCAACGTCCGCCGTGTCGTCACCGGTGCGCTCGAACTCGAGCGCGCGGCCAAGAACATCGGCTCATCGCTGGAGGCCTCGCCGCTGGTCTATGTATCGGACAAGAGCATCTTCGATACGCTGTTCGATATTGACCTGGCTGAAGTCTGCATCACTTCGAACGCGATGGTGACCAACGACGGCGCGCCGGCCAGCGCGTTCACCCTCCCCGACGTTCCTGATGTCGCCGTTGTGGTCGAGAAGGCAGTGGGCACCAAATGCGCCCGGTCATGGAAGATCCTGCCCACGGTCGGCGAAGACGCCGAGTATCCCGACGTCTCCCCGCGCGATGCGCAGGCGCTGCGCGAATGGAAGGCGCTTGCCGAAGGCCATAAGCCGGCCGATGCAGCCGTAGCGGCTGCCAAGCCTGTCGCGTTGGTCGAACAGCAACCTGTAGAACAACCGCAACAAGCGGAGAAAGCGCCGGAGCAGGCCGGTTCAGGAAAGGCAACGGCGGACACGACTGCGAAGAAGGTCAGAGCAAGGAAAACTTTGGCAACCGCGGAGGCCGAGCAAGCCAAGGGCGAGGCGAAAGCCAAGAGCGCCCCCGAACCCAAGGCCGAAGTCAAGAAAGCAGAACCCAAGAAGGCTGCAGCCAAGAAGGCCCCAACGAAGAAAGCCAAGGCCAACGAGACCAAGGCCAACAAAGCCAAAACCAAGAAAGCCAAGGTCAGGAAAGCCGCCAAATCCAAAAAAGCTGCTTCGGCAACGAAGGCGGGCAAGAAGGGAGCTAAGAAGAAAGCGGTAAAGAAGGCGGACAAGAAAAGGACTGCCAAGAAGGCGGCAAGAAAGTTGCCTGCGACCGCGTCGAAAAAGAAGAAAAAGAAGAAGGCCAGATAAGTGTCCGGCAAGGAGCGCTTCGTGACCCCTCACCTCCGCGCCGGTGCGATTGCCGCGGTCGTCACATTCGTGATCGATCAGGCCTCAAAGCTCTGGCTGCTCTATGTGTTCGACCTCGCCCATCGCGGCGCGGTCAGGGTCACGCCGTTCTTCGACCTGGTGCTGGCCTGGAACATCGGGATCAGCTTTGGCTGGTTCCAGAGCGATAATCAGTTCGCCCAGCTCGCGCTGATGGCGATCAAGGCGATCGCCGTGATCGTGCTGGGGATCTGGATGGCGCGCTCCAGCACGCGTCTCGCGACGCTGGCGCTCGGCCTGATCATCGGCGGCGCGGCCGGCAACGGCATCGACCGATTCGTGCACGGCGCGGTGGTCGATTTCGCCCTGTTCCACCTTGAGATCGGGGGAAAAACCTTCAATTGGTACGTGTTTAACCTGGCGGATGTGGCCATTGTTGCCGGGGTAGCGGGCCTATTGTATGACTCGTTCCTGGGGGTACCCGCCGCAAAAGCGCCCTGATCCCGGCCGATACGAACCCCTGCGGTATGGAGCCATTACGCCCCTCAAGCCGGCCCCCAAGGGTTGCAAGACGTGTTGCAAAAATTGTGAATGGGAACAGCGCGATGCGCGAGACCGAAGCCCGCTACTGGATGCTGCAGACCAGCTCGCTGAACCGGGCGTTGCGGTTCGCCGCCATTGCCCTCGGCATCGGCCTCGTGATGGCCGCCGGACCGGTGCGCGCGGCTGACGAAGAGGAAGAAGACGACAAGACCTTCGAGGAAAAGATCATCGAAGGCATCATGCGCGGCATCGGCGGCACCAACATGGAAAACCGCGGCATCGATTACCGCGAGCGTTCCCCGCTGGTGGTTCCGCCCAAGCTCGATTTGCCGCCGCCGGCCGGAACCGCGGCCGAAGTGAAGGCGCCGAACTGGCCAAAGGACCCTGACGAGCAGCGCCGCAAGGCTGCTGCCGTGGCGCGCAAGAAAGCGAACAAGGATCCACACGAAGCGGCGCGCATCCTGACGCCGGCCGAACTCGCGGTGGGCAAGACCGCGGCGCCCTCGCGCAAGGACAACGATCCGGTGCAGCCCGGCACCACCAACTACAATCCGATGCTGAGCCCGTCGCAGCTCGGCTATACCGGTGGCTTCAGCGGCCTGTTCGGCGGCAGCAAGAGCGAGACGGCCCCGTTCAAGGGCGAGCCGACGCGGGATTCGCTGACGCAGCCTCCGCCTGGCTACCAGACGCCGTCGTCGAACTTTGCCTACGGCACCGGACCGAAGGAATCGCTCAACAAGGAATACAATCCGGCCGCCGGCAAGTATGGCGAATAGTTAAGCTCATCTCTCGCCTTCGTGACGATTGCTGGTACCGGCGCGGTGTACGATGCCGCGGCTTGATCCCGAACGGTTTCGTCGGGTTACTTCTAACATTTGCGCGAATTCCCGTCGCAAGACCGGTAGCCAGTTTTGCGGGATGAGCGCGCCAGATAATAGGTCATGATGTCCTCACACCGCTTTGCCGCTTCTCTCGTCGCAGCCCTCATCTCGACATTTGCTTTCTCCACCGGCAGTGCATTCGCCCAGACCACGGTCACGTCGGAACGTCCCGCCAGCTTCACCCTGGACAACGGCCTGCAAGTGGTCGTGATCCCGGATCACCGCACGCCCGTGGTCACGCAGATGATCTGGTACAAGGTCGGCTCCGCCGACGAGACACCGGGCAAATCCGGACTGGCGCACTTCCTCGAGCATCTGATGTTCAAGGGGACCGCCAAACATCCCGCCGGTGAATTTTCCCAGACCGTGCTGCGGATCGGCGGCAACGAGAACGCCTTCACCTCGCTCGACTACACCGGCTATTTCCAGCGCGTGCCGCGCGAACAACTGGCGAAAATGATGGAGTTCGAGGCCGACCGCATGACCGGCCTCATCCTCAAGGATGAGAACGTACTGCCCGAGCGCGATGTCGTGCTCGAGGAATTCAACATGCGGGTCGCCAACAATCCGGATGCGCGGCTGACCGAGCAGATCATGGCGGCGCTGTATCTCAATCACCCCTATGGCCGGCCGGTGATCGGCTGGCGCCAGGAAATCGAGAAGCTCGACCGGGAGGATGCGCTGGCGTTCTACAAGCGCTTCTACGCGCCGAACAACGCGATCCTGGTGATTGCAGGCGATGTCGACGCCAAGGAAGTCCGCCCGATGGTGGAAAAGGCCTATGGCGGCATTCCGGCGCAGCCCTCCATTGCCGCGCAGCGCATCCGTCCGCAGGAGCCGGTGCCCGCTGCTCCCCGCGCGGTGACGCTGTCCGATCCGCGCGTCGAGCAGACCAGCCTGCGGCGTTATTATCTCGTCCCCTCCTCCGCGACCGCTGCGGCCGGCGAAGGCCCGGCGCTCGACGTGCTCGCGCAATTGATGGGCGGCGGCTCCAACTCCTATCTTTATCGCGCGCTGGTGGTCGACCGCCCGCTCGCTATCAGCGCCGGCGCCGGTTACCAGGGCACCGCGCTGGATCCCTCGCAATTCTCGATCTCGGTTTCGCCGAAACCCGGCGTGGAGTTTTTGCAGATCGAGCAGGTAATCGACGGGGTGATTGCAGACGTCATCCAGAATCCCGTCCGCGCCGAGGATCTCGAGCGGGTCAAGACCCAGTTGATTGCAGAGGCGATCTACGCCCAGGACAACCAGGCCACGCTGGCGCGCTGGTATGGCGGGGCGCTGACCACGGGACTTTCCATCGACGACATCAGGAGCTGGCCGGACCGGATTCGCGCCGTCACCTCCGAACAAATCCGCGATGCCGCGCAGAAATGGCTCGACAAGAAACGCTCGGTGACCGGCTATCTCATCAAGGATACGACGGCGAAACGCGAGGAGAAGCGCTCGTGATCCGTTTTTCGATTGGCGCACACCGCCTCGCATCCGGCCTGATTGCCGGCGCCGTGCTGCTGTTCCTGGCGGCGAGCCCGTCGCACGCCGCGGCAAAGATCCAGCGACTGGTCTCGCCTGGCGGCATCGAGGCCTGGTTCGTTCAGGACGCCACCGTGCCCCTGATTGCGATGGAGTACGCGTTCAGCGGCGGCGCCGGCCAGGATCCATCAGGCAAGTCCGGCGTCGGTAACATGGTCGCCAGCCTGCTCGATGAAGGCTCCGGCGATCTCGATTCAAAGACCTTTCACGAGCGCCTCGAGCGCCGCGCCATCGAGCTGAGCTTCTCGTCGACCCGGGATTATTTCCGCGGCTCGCTCCGCATGCTCAAGGACAACAAGGACGAGGCCTTCGATCTCCTGCAGATGGCGCTGACCTCGCCGCATTTCGACACTGCCGACGTCGAGCGTATTCGCGCACAGGTGCTCTCCGGATTGCGCCGCGACTCCACCAACCCGACCTCGCTGGCGAGCCGCAAATTCCTCGAAGTCGCGTTCGGCGATCATCCCTATGGCAGGCCGGGCAACGGCACGCTCGACAGCGTGCCGAAGATCGACGTCGCCGATATGAAGGACTACGTTCGCCGCGTGATCGCCAAGGATAGCTTGCGGATTGCCGTGGTCGGCGATGTCGATGCCGACACGCTCGGCAAGCTGCTGGACAAGACTTTCGGCGGACTGCCAGCCAAGGCCAGCCTGACGCCGGTGGCCGAGGTCGAGGCCACCCGCCCGCCGCAGCGCGCGTTCGTGCCGCTCGACGTGCCGCAGACCGTGGTGACGTTCGGCGGACCCGGCATTCGCCGCTACGATCCGAATTTCATGGCGGCCTATGTCGTGAACCACATCCTCGGCGGTGGATCGTCGTCGCGGCTCTACAAGGAGGTACGCGAGAAGCGCGGCCTGGCCTATTCGGTCTATGAATCCCTGCTCTGGATGGATCGCTCCGCCCTGTTCATCGGCAACACCGGCACCCGGGCCGACCGTGCCGGCGAGACTGTCGACGCGATCGAGAAGGAAATCCGCCGCATGGCCGAGGAAGGCCCGAACCAGAAGGAACTGGACGAAGCCAAGTCGTATCTCAAGGGCTCGCAGATGCTGGCGCTCGATACCTCCTCGAAGCTCGCGCAGGCGCTGCTGCAATACCAGCTCGACAAGCTGCCGATCGATTACATCGAAAAGCGCAATGCCCTTGTCGACGCCGTAACGCTCGATGACGCCAGAAAGGTCGCCAAGCAGCTCTGGGACCAGGGCCTGCTCACCGTCATCGTCGGCCGCGCCCCGCAGGCCGCCGCCCAGCCCGCCGCGGCGCCGCTAAAGACGAATTAGGCCTCTTCTACGGTCAGGCACTCCCTCCCGACACAGCACACTGCGCTCCCTCCCCCCTTGCGGGGGAGGGTTGGGGAGAGGGGTAAGCCACACGCACCGCCGATGCCGCCACCCCTCTCCCTAACCCTCCCCCGCAAGGCCCCGCAAGGGGGGAGGGAACGACCGAGCGCGCGGCGAGCGGCTTCTCCTCAAAACCGCTATGGTGCTCGGCGATTCTTTTTCCCTGGTGAACGCCATGCTGCGGGTTTCCCGCGACCTCACGATCGACGAGAACGACATCGAGATCGGCTTCGTCCGCGCGTCCGGCCCGGGCGGGCAGAACGTCAACAAGCTCGCGACCGCGGCCCAGCTCCGTTTCGACACGCGCAAGATCACGCTGCCGGAGGACGCAGCCCTGCGGCTGAACCGGATTGCCGGCCAGCGCATGACCAAGGAGGGCGTGATCGTGATCCACGCCCAGCGCTTCCGTACCCAGGAACGCAACCGGGCTGACGCCATCGACCGCCTGCTCGAAATGCTGCGCGAAGCCATGGTAAGGCCGATACCGCGGCGAGCAACCAAGCCGACCTTCGGCTCGAAGCAGCGAAGGCTGGAAGGCAAGAAGCGCCGCAGCGACATCAAGTCGAAGCGTACCACCGCGCGCTTCGACGACTGATGCCGCAGGCGCGGCATCAGTCCCGGATCAGATACTCCCGGATCATGATTCGCGCGCGGTGAATGCGGGCCTTGACGCTTTCGCGCGTCAAAGCGAGAACATCAGCGATTTCGTCGATCGACAATTCCTCGATATCGCGCAGCAGGATCACCTCGCGGTAGTGATCGGGCAGCGACTGGATGGCGCGCGAAAGATCGATGCGAATGTCTTCGGGCGCGAGATGCGTCAGGCGCGCCTCCGCATTGTCTGCTGGCGCTTCCGATGTTCCCGTCGCCCGGCGCAGCAGGCGAAGGCAGGCGCGGCGCGCGACCGCAAACAGCCACGCCGAAAACGACGTCACTGCGCGCAGCGTGCCCACCCGCCGGTACAGCAGCAACAGCGTTTCCTGAACCGCGTCGTCGATATCGGCCGCGCGGCAAGTGCGCGCGGCATAACGGCGGATATCAGGCTGGGCCGCTGCGATCAGCGCGACCAACGCCGCAGTGTCCCCGCCGCGCGCGGCTTCGACCAGCGAAGGATCGCAGCGGCTTGTTCCAGCCAACGCATTCATGGCGACGGCAGCCTGCGGCCGACCATGGCGCACATCGGACAAAATCCGAAAAATCCGGTTGCGATTGCGATCACGCCGGCGCCCGCGATCAGATAGCCGGCGGGCATGCCGAGCAGCCCATATGCGATCATGCCAACACCCGCGACCGACCGCATGGCCCGCTCCCATCCCGGCAAATTCTTGCGATAAAACATACCAGCTCCTTTCGATTCAGCGAGAGAACATCAGCGTTCTCCCCCGATAGAGCCGCCCGGCCGGGCTTTCGGTTCGCGCGTCATTTGCCAAAACGTAAAAAAAACTCCGGCCGCCGCGCGGCCGGAGCTTCTGGTTTCGGAAGAGAAACCCGACGAAGGGACGGGTTTACCGGCCCGTCGCTGCACCGCCAGCGCCGCCAGGGGCCTTGGGCGCTGTGCTGCCGGCGCCGACCGTACCCTTGGCGCCAGCACCGGTTTTGGCGGTCGCGCCGCCAGCCTTCTGGCCGGGCGCCGCCCGCGCATCCATGTCCTCATCGACGCTGCCTGACGCTCCGCCGCCTTGCATTTGGGTCGTGCCCTTTGCACCGCCGCGGATCTGCGGGTCGGATGAGACGCCTTGCGCCAGTACCGGACCAGCAAGCAGCGCCGAGATTGCAACAGCGATCGCCGAGGTTTTCGCTAACTTCATCCATTTCTCCAAGGTTTTGTTGACGACGAACAGTTCGGCTTCTTCAGGCGCCGTTCACAACCCGAACATGTTCATCGCCGGATCAGTCGTTATCCGCGAACGACGCGCGCGCCATGCAAGCCGCGCGATGTGGTGATCTTGCAGGGATTTCGGGGTAATTTTGCGAATCCTTGGCCACACACCAACCGCATATGCGATGCTTCGGCAGCTTCGGAAAAGTTCCGTAAAAATATTTTGATACATGCATTTGATCCGGTAGCCCTCTAAAATCGCCCACCAGCCTCGAATCGATCCGAGACCGCATGCCCGTCCGCCAACTCCCCGAACAGGTCGTCAACCGCATCGCCGCCGGCGAGGTGGTCGAGCGTCCTGCGAGCGTGGTCAAGGAACTCGTCGAAAACGCCATCGATGCCGGCGCCAGCCGCGTCGACATCTTCACCGACGGCGGCGGCCGGCGACGGATCGGCATCACCGACGACGGCAGCGGCATGATCTATGGCGATCTTGCGCTCGCTGTCGATCGCCACGCTACCTCCAAGCTCGATGACGAGGATCTCTTACGCATTCGCACACTCGGATTTCGCGGCGAAGCCCTGCCTTCGATCGGCGCGGTCGCGCGCCTCGGCATCACCACGCGCCACGCGGGCGAGCCGCACGCCTGGTCGTTGTCGGTCGAAGGCGGCGTGAAATCGGAGATCATGCCGGCGGCCCTGTCGCAAGGCACCCGCGTCGAGGTCAGCGATCTGTTTTACGCGACGCCCGCGCGGCTGAAATTCCTCAAGACCGACCGCACCGAGGCCGAAGCAATCCGCGAAGTGGTGCGGCGGCTCGCAATGGCGCGGCCCGATATCGCCTTCACGCTCGCCGGCGAAGAACGCGCGCCAGTGACCTGGGCCGCAGCGCTGCCCGGCGCGGCGGGTCGGCTGACGCGGCTCGGCGATATCCTGGGAAGCGATTTTCGCTCTTCCGCCATCGAGGTGCGCGCGGAGCGGGAAAGCGTTGTGGTCGAGGGTTTTGCCGCAGCCCCCTCGCTGACCCGGGCCAATGCGCTCGGACAATATCTCTTCGTCAACGGCCGCCCGGTGCGCGACAAGCTCATCCTCGGCGCGGTGCGCGCGGCCTATTCGGATTACCTGCCGCGCGACCGCCATCCTGTCGTGGCGCTGTTCGTGACGCTCGAGCCGCAGGAGGTGGATGCCAACGTGCATCCGGCCAAGACCGAGGTGCGGTTTCGCAACGCCGGCCTCGTCCGCGCGCTGATCGTGCATGCGCTGAAAGAGGGTCTTGCCCGCGAAGGCAGGCGCACGGCTGCCAATACCGACGGCGCGGCGCTGTCGGCGTTCCGCCCGTCCTTTGCACCGCGCCCGACCAACTGGGACTGGCGCAGTTCGCCGGCCTATCCGGTCAGGCCCGCGCCCTCGTTCGAAGGCGCAGCGGCAATGGCGCTCGCCGAAGCGGGGCAAGCCGCCTTCGATGTCGGCGCGCCGACCGCCGACGTGCGCTTCGACGCGCAACCATCCGCCGATCTGCTCGACCGGCCGCTGGGCGCCGCGCGGACGCAGATCCACGAGACCTATATCGTGTCGCAGACCCGCGATGGCCTGATCGTCGTGGACCAGCATGCCGCGCATGAGCGCATCGTCTATGAGAAGCTGAAGGCGTCGCTGGCGAAGAACGGCGTGCAGCGGCAGATATTGCTGATCCCCGAGATCGTCGAACTTGACGAAGCCACTGTCGAAAAACTGCTCGCGCGCGCCGACGAACTTGCCTCGTTTGGCCTCGCGATCGAATCCTTCGGCCCCGGTGCGGTGGCGGTGCGCGAGACGCCGTCGCTGCTCGGCAAAGCCAATGCTGCGGGATTGCTGCGCGATCTCGCCGAGCACATGGCCGAATGGGACGAGGCGCTGCCGCTGGAGCGCCGGCTGATGCACGTCGCCGCCACCATGGCCTGCCACGGCTCGGTCCGCGCCGGCCGCCGCCTCAAGCCGGAAGAGATGAACGCACTGCTCCGCGAAATGGAAGACACGCCGAACTCCGGCCAGTGCAACCACGGCCGGCCAACCTATGTGGAGTTGAAGCTGTCGGATATCGAGAAGCTGTTCGGGAGAAGGTGAGAAATCGTAGGGTGGGCAAAGCGAAGCGTGCCCACCATCACGAGCACGCTGCTTGATGGTGGGCACGGCGCAAGTGCGCCTTTGCCCACCCTACCGACCTCTCAAAAACACGAACTCCGTATCATCATACGCGCGCCGCTCGAGCTCCTCAAAGCCTTCGGGCGCCGCAAGTGCCGCAGCCTTCGCCTCCTCCACCACCAGCAGCGCGCCCGGCGTCAGCCAGCGGCCATCGCGCAGCGAGACCAGCGCCTTCTCTGCAAGTCCCTTGCCGTAGGGCGGATCGAGAAAGGCCAGCGAGAACGGCTCGACCGGATGCGCCGGGCCGAGATTGGTGGCGTCGCGGCGATAGACCTTTGTCACGCCGCCAAGGCCAAGCGCCTCGACATTGTTGCGCAACAGCGCGCGGGCTTCGGCGCCGTTGTCGACGAACAGCGTGAAAGCCGCACCGCGCGACACCGCCTCGATGCCGAGCGCGCCGGTGCCGGCGAACAGGTCGAGCACCCGCGCACCCTCGATCGGGTCGTCATAGGCGTGGATCAGGATGTTGAACACGGACTCGCGCAAGCGGTCCGCCGTCGGGCGGATCGCCTGCGAGGAAGGCGAGGCGATATTACGGCCCTTCAATCGTCCACCGACGACACGCATCGCCCAACTACTCGTCCCGCGGCGTCAGGTCGCGCTTGCCGTGATAGCCGCGCCGGGGGCGGCGCGGCGGGCCGTAGCCGTTGGCTTCTTCCTCGTTGCGCGCACGGGCTTCCTCGCTGCCGGTACGCTGCACCAGCACGCGGCGGCCCTTGCGGTCGGCGATCAGTGCACTCTTGCCCGCCGGCTTGAACGGCTTCTTGCCGCGCGGCGCGTCGTCTTCGTCCTCGGATTTCTCACCGGGCATCGGCCGGTTGAAGTCGGCACCGGCCAGCGTTGCGATCTTCTCGCCGAGCTGCTCGCGCAGCACCCGCGTCTTGACCTCCTCGACCTCGCCTTCCGCGAGTTCGCCAAGCTGGAACGGGCCGTAGGAGACGCGGATCAGCCGGTTCACCTCGAGACCGAGATGCGACATGACGTTGCGCACCTCTCGGTTCTTGCCTTCGCGGATCGCAAACACCAGCCACACATTGGCGCCCTGGTCGCGCTCCAGCGTCGCATCGATCGAGCCGTATTTGACACCATCGACCTCGACGCCCTTCTTCAGCTCATCGAGCTGCGCCTGGGTGACCTCGCCATGGGCACGGACACGGTAGCGCCGCAGCCAGCCGGTATCGGGCAGTTCGAGCGCGCGCGCGAGCCCGCCGTCGTTGGTGAGCAGCAGCAGGCCCTCGGTGTTGAAATCGAGCCGGCCGATCGAGATCAGCCGCGGCAATCCCTCCGGCAGATTGTCGAACACCGTCGGCCGCCCCTCGGGGTCGGCATGCGTCGTCATCAACCCGCGCGGCTTGTGATACATGAACAGCCGCGTGCGCTCGCGCGGCGGCAAGACCTTGCCGTCGACGGCGATGGAGTCGTTGGCGGTGACGTCGAGCGCCGGCGAATTGATCACCCGGCCGTTGACGGTGACGCGGCCCTGCGTGATCCATTCCTCGGCATCGCGGCGCGAGGCCAGCCCCGCACGGGCCACGACCTTGGCGATGCGCTCGCCGGCTTTTTTCGGCTTCGGCTCCGCGCGCGGCGCGCGCTTGTCGAAATCGGTCGGGCGCTCGCGATACGCGCCACGGCCCCCGAAGGCAGGACGCTTTGCAAAAATCCTGCTGTCGTCTTCATTGTCGCGGCGCGGCCGGTCGCCTTCGCTGCGCGGATGCTCCTGCCAATCGGTGCGGCCTTCCGGTCTTTGTCGGGGACGGTCGAACTTCGGCCGGTCCTCACGCGAACGCGAAAAGCGAGGACGCTCTTCGCCGCCGCGATCGTCGCGCGACCGGTCAAAGCGTGGTTTATCGAAATTGCGCGCACCGTCACGGGCGGGACGGGAGTCACGCTCGCCGCGGTCCTCGCGCTTCTGCCACGGCTTTGAATCACCGCGATCGGCGCCAAAATTCTTGCGCGGACCGCGATCAGGCGCACCGCGCGAGAACTTCTTGTCGCCGCCAAACTTTCGCTCCGGACGATCGCGATCGCGGGACGGCCGGGCGCTAAAGGGCCGATCGCCGCGCGGACGGTCGCCGTCTTTGCGAAAACCTTCGCCGCGCGGCGTATAGGGCCGCTTCTCGCCACCACCCTCTCGCGGGGTATAGGGTTTCTTGTCGCCAAATTTCCGTTCGGAAAAACGTCCCGCCGGGCGAGCATCGTCGCGATCACGGCGCGGGGCACGGTCGTCGCGATTGAAATTCGGCCGATCGCCGCGCGGCTTGAACGAGCGCTTCTCGCCGCCGCGGTCATCGCGCGGGCGAAAATCCTTACGCGCTCCACGGTCCGGACGATCACCGGTGTCGCTGTTGCGATCCCCGGAGTCGCGATTGCGATCCCGCGTAAACGGCCGATCGCTGCGCGGGCGCGGCGCATCGCCAAAATCCCGACGCGGCGGACGATCGTCGCCGTCGCGCTTGCCGGCGTAAGGTTTTCCGCCGGAATAAGGCTTCTTGCCAAACGACTTCGCGCCGTCGGGCTTGCCGGCATAGGGACGCCGCTCCCCGTCACCGTCGCCCTTGCCGGCAAACCCGCGCTTGGCGAATTTCTTCTCCGGCCCCCTCGCCGCCCCGGAGCGGCCCTTACCACCGCCGGCGCGGCCCTTGCTGCCGCCGGGACGGTCACGCCGGCCGCGGGAATCGTTGTTTTTGTCGCTATCGCGGGGCATGAATGGTCTCTCGAATATGGATGAATTGCCAATCAGGGTGCGGATGGGCTGTCATAGCGATAACGCGCGCGCACTTTGCTCAAGGCGCATTCTCACGCAACACCGGTATCCGCGTTTGCTGAAGGCGGTTCTCATAGCAGGTTTCTTTCGATGATACGAGGCATGACGGCCCCTTCTTTCATGGATTTAGCGCTGAAAACGGCCGAAAACGCCGGAAAAGCCGGCGAAGTTCCGATCGGGTGCGTAATCGTCAGGGATTACGAGGTAATCGCCACGGCCGGCAACCGGACGCTGACCGATCGCGACCCGACGGCTCATGCCGAAATACTGGCGATCCGGCAGGCTGCTGAGGCGATCGGGACCGAGCGACTGGTCGATTGCGACCTCTACGTCACGCTGGAGCCCTGCACGATGTGCGCCGGCGCGATCTCGTTTGCGCGGATCCGGCGGCTCTATTACGGCGCAGCCGATCCCAAGGGCGGCGCGGTGGATTCCGGCGTACGGTTCTTTGCACAGCCGACCTGCCATCACGCGCCGGAGGTTTATTCGGCGGTGGGGGAGACCGAGGCGGCGACGTTGCTCAAGGAGTTTTTCAAGGTGAGGCGGTAGGCCCGCGCGCTCCACACGCCATTGTCATCATCCGCGAAAGCGGATGATCCAGTATTCCAGAGACGGTAGTGATCAACCGAGAGACCGCGGCGTACTGGATACCCGCCTTCGCGGGTATGACGACGGTGCGTGCGGCGACAGGCGCGGGCCGTCATTGCGAGCCAACGGGTCGGCGCAAGGCGCCGCCCGATGACAGGCTCCGCGAAGCAATCCATCGCGCGGCATAACGGATAGATGGATTGCTTCGTCGCGGAGCCTGTCATCGGGCGCGCATTCGCGCGACCCGTTGGCTCCTCGCAATGACGTGGAGAGGTTCGCGTCAACTCAAGGCGCCAGGAAAAATTCCCTGAGCAGCTTCGCCGTCACGTCCGGATTCTCCTCCGTGAGAAAATGCCCGGAATCCACCGGCGCGCCGCTAACGTTCGTCGCCCATCTCTTCCAAGCATCGAGCGGAGTTGCCGCTGCAGGCGCGACGCCGGCATCACCCCACAGCGCCAGCATCGGAATCGTAATCTTCTTTCCCGCATCGACATCCGCCTTGTCGATCTCGTAATCGGCATAGGCGCCGGCGCGGTAGTCTTCGCACATCGCGTGTACGCGGGCGGGATCGCGGAACGGCGCGAGATAATGCTCCAGCGCGCGCGGATCGATGGCGTCGAGCGTCTTCGATTTGGTCTGGCTCGCCATCTTATGCTTAAGGAAAAATTCTCCATTGCTGGCGACCAGCGTTTCCGGCAGCGGGTACGGCTGCGCCAGAAACGCCCAATGATAGATCTTCAGCGCCGAGAGCCGGTTCAACTTCTCCCAGTAATCATAGGTCGGCGCGATATCGAGCACGGCTAGCTTCGACAGCCGGCCCGGATGATCGAGCGCCAGCCGGTACGATACCCGCCCGCCGCGGTCGTGGCCGGCGAGCGCGAAATGGACATGGCCGAGCTGCTCCATCGCCTCCACCATCGCTTTCGCCATCGCGCGCTTGGTATAGGGCGTGTAGTTTTCGTCGCTGCGGGGCATGTCCGACCAGCCATAGCCCGGCAGGTCGGCGATGATCAGCGTGAACCTGTCGGCCAGCTGCGGCGCGACCTGGTGCCACATCACATGCGTCGACGAAAAACCATGCAGCAGCAATAGCGGTGGGCCGTTGCCGCCGACGCGGGCAAAGATGCGGCCCGACGAGGTGTTGATCCATTCGGAGGCGTATCCGGGAAACAGATCGGCAAGATCGGGCATGGGCGGGCGCTCCTTGCTGCTTCAAACTTTGTTTGTCGTTGCCGGTTGGCAGACCGCAGGTTTAAGCCATCCCTCAAGCCCGACCAACAGGAACAAGGCGCGAGGAAACCACCGATGTCGATCGATTTCGAAATCCCGGCCGAGGCCAAGGCAATCCGCGAGAAGGTCCGCCAATGGGTGCATGAGGAATGTATCCCCGCGGAGAAGGAACTCGACACCAGGCCGCTCGCCGAAGTGCTCGGCCCGCTGCGGGCCAAGGCCCGCGCGCGCGGCCTGTGGTGCCCGTGGGTGCCGAAGGAATATGGCGGCATGGGTCTCGGGCCGCTGGCCAATGCGCTGGTGCAGATGGAGCTCGGCGAGAGCATGCTGGGCGCGCTGTCGATGAACACGCAGGGGCCCGACGACGCCTCAATGATGACGATCCTCGCCCACGGCACGGAATATCAGAAGGAGAAGTTCCTTAAACCCCTGCTCAATGGCGACAAGCGGATCTGCTTCTCGATGACGGAAAAGGCCGCCGGTGCCGACGCCACGGGCATGCAGACCACGGCGGTGAAGGACGGCAACGAGAACTACATCCTGAACGGCGAAAAATGGTTCTCCTCCTCCGCCAGCGTCGCCGACATGGCGCTGGTGATGGCCAAGACCGATCCGAACGCGCCGCGGCACAAGCAATATTCCACCTTCATCGTCGAGTTGCCGAACCCCGGCTACAAGATCAAGCGCAATGTCGCGAACATGGCGATCGAGGGACCGCATGACGATGTCATCCACGGCGGCCATTCCGAAATCGAGATCAGGGATCTGAAGGTGCCGGCCGACAATCTGCTCGGCGGCGAAGGCAACGGCTTTGCGATGGGCCAGCACCGTCTCGCCTACGGCCGCCTGCGCCATGGCATGCACAACGTCGCCAAGGCGCAGCGCGCGCTCGACATGGCCGTTGCCCATGTCACCAAGCGCTCGACCTTCGGCACCCTATTGGCGGACCGACAGGCCGTGCAGTTCATGCTCGCCGATTGCGCCAGCGAACTCTACATCGGCCGCCTGATGCTGCTGCACATCGCCTACAAGGCGGAAAAGGGCCTCGATATCCGGCAGGAGAATTCGATCGCAAAAATCTTCCATGCGCACATGGTGCACAAGGTGATCGATACCGCGATCCAGCTCCACGGCGCACTCGGCTTCAGCCAGGATACGCCGCTCGCCAAATGGTACACCCAGGTCCGCGCGCAGCGTCTGGTCGACGGTCCGGACGAAGTGCACAAGTGGCGGATCGGCAAGAACGTCATCAAGGCGTTCCGCGAGCACGGCACGACGGCAAGCGCCGCGGGCGGAGATTTGCTGTGACGTCGCCAGTATCTGAGAAGTGTCATTGCCGGGCTTAACCCGGCAATCCATCCCTCTCGAAGATTCTTGCGAAGATGATGGATGCCCGGGTCAAGCCCGGGCATGACGAGTTGAGTCAGTTGCGCGCAACGCGCGCGTCAGCCCCGCGCCCTCTCCTGCTCCACCGCCTGCCAGGCAATGTCGCGGCGGCAAAAACCATCGGGCCAATTAATGCGATCCACAGCCTGATAGGCGCGCTCTCTCGCCTCCGTCACGGTCTTGCCCATCGCACACACGTTCAGCACACGCCCGCCATTGGCAATGATAGCGCCGTCCTTCTCCGCCGTGCCGGCATGGAAGATTTCGACGCCCTCGATTTTCGCGGCGTCATCGAGGCCCTCGATGCGCGTGCCCTTCTTGTAGTCGCCGGGATAACCCTTCGCCGCCATCACCACGGTCAGCGCCGGCTCGGGAAACCAGCGCAGGTCGAAATGCTTCAGTTCTCCGTCGCAGGAGGCGAGAAACGCCGGCACAATGTCGGACATCATTCGCAGCATCAGCACCTGACATTCGGGATCGCCGAAGCGAACGTTGTACTCGAACAGTTTTGGACCCTGCTCCGTCAGCATCACGCCGGCATAGAGCACGCCGCGAAACGGCGTGCCGCGTTTCTTCATGCCGGCGACGGTCGGCAGGATGATCCGCGCCATGATCTGATCGTGAATTTCCGGCGTCACGAACGGCGTCGGTGAGTAGGCGCCCATGCCGCCAGTGTTCGGCCCTTCGTCGTGATCGAAAACACGCTTGTGATCTTGCGCTGAGGCCAGCGGGATCGCGGTCTCGCCGTCGCACAGCGCGAAGAAGCTGATCTCGCGGCCAGAGAGAAATTCCTCGATCACGACTTCGGTGCCGGCCGCACCGAACGCACCGTCGAACATCATGGCGATGGCCGCTTCGGCCTCATCAAGCGTTTTGGCGACGACAACGCCCTTGCCGGCCGCCAGCCCGTCAGCCTTGACCACGATCGGCGGGCCCTGCGCGCGCACATAAGCCATCGCATCGTCAGCCGTCGTGAAGCGGCCGTAAGCCCCGGTCGGAATGTTGAATTCAGTGCAGAGCGCCTTCGTAAACCCCTTGGAGCCCTCGAGCTGCGCCGCCTGCTTGCCCGGACCAAACGCCTTGATGCCGGCCTTGGCGAGATCATCGACGATTCCCGCCGCCAGCGGCGTCTCCGGGCCGACCACGACGAGATCGACCGCATTGCTCTTGCAAAACTCGATCACGGCCAGATGGTCAGCGACATCCAGCGCCACGCACTCCGCTTCTCGCGCGATGCCGGCATTGCCCGGCGCGCACCACAATTTGGTCAGCAGCGGGGAAGCGGCAATCTTCCACGCTAGAGCGTGTTCGCGGCCGCCGGAACCGAGCAGGAGAATGTTCATGAATCTGGCCAGATACGGGAGTTCAAGGCCAAGTCGGTCGCATAAAAGTCCCTCCCCCCGCAAGGGGAGCATCACGCTTGTGCAGAGGAGTTTGCTACACTTTCCCCCCTGACGCGGCGATGATCTCCTGCAGCGTGGCGACATGGCGGGCGAAGGCGCCGCGGCCGGCCGCGGTCGCGGTTACCGTGGTCTGCGGCTTCTTGCCGACAAAGGCCTTTTCCACCGCGACATAACCGGCCTTGGCCAACGTCTCGATATGGGCGCCGAGATTGCCGTCGGTAGCGCCGGTGAGTTGCTTCAGTTTTGAGAATTCCAGCCCGGTGCCCGATGGTAATGCGTTCAGCCCCGCCATGATCCGCAAGCGCAGCGGTTGATGGATGATATCGTCGATCTCGGCCATGGCGCTAGTTCCGGCGCATCCACCAGCCGCCGAGCATCAGCCCGCCGCCATCGACAAAGGCCATCCACAGGTCGAACCAGTCGCCGAGCAGGAAGTATCCGACCAGCGCCAGTGCGCTGATGCAAAGACCGATCACGACAAAGGCTTGTCCGAACCAGAGTCCGGCGATGACGTAGAGCAGCATGAAATAAATTGGCCAGAACGTGCCCATCTGGCGCGGCGTGAAGTGGCCGAGCACGCTCGTGCAGAGGAAACCAAAGGCGAAGAACAGCACGAACGCGATCAGCATCCTGAAGTCGAACGTGCGAATGCCTGTCTTGCGATATCCGAAGGCGCTGATCGCAAACGATCCGGCGACGCCCGCGATGTTCAGACCGGCCCAGAAATAGCCGGCCTGGCGCGGCAGCAGAAACGAGCCGAGATAGCCCGCAAATACCAGCGTGCCCCACATGATCAGCATCAGGCTGGCGAGATTGTAGATCCGCGATTGCCGGACGCGGCGCGTCATCTCGTTGATGTCGGCGAGCGCCTCGGAGGCCGCGCGGCTGTCGATCATGTTGCCCATCCCCACGTCACCGCTATGATCCTGCCATGGCGCGCGTGGCAACATCTTCGGCGATGATGGATACCGCCTTCGGCGCAGCGACGATACCCATGTGGTTGATGCCGTCGAGCACCCTGACGTCGACCGCGACCTTCGCGCCGCGCACGGCTTCGGCGTATTTGTCCGAAAACATCAGTTCGTCGTCGGCGCCGGAGATGATTGTAAGCGGCTTTGTCGCGGCGGCGAGATCGTGGCGGAAATCGCCCGCAACCGCAAAGTTGCGCATCAACCGGTCGGTATAAGTCGACACCAGCGTCTTCTCGGAGTTCGGTGGTACCGCGAGCGCCAGCACCGGCAGTGCCTCACAGCAGGTTATCCCGAACTTGCGCAGCGCCAGCAGGCCAATGATGCGCGGGATATCGGCGCGCGCCCAGCCGCCGGAACTCGGCCGGGTGGAGGGAGCATCGTAGCCGAGATAGGGAGCGAGCAGCACGAAGCGCTCGAACAGGTTCTGCATCGGCGAGCCGGCGGTGCGCAGCGCAAAGCCGCCGCCGGAGGAATGACCGATCAGGGTCAACGGCGCTGACGGCACGCTGCTGCGCAACACCGCGACGAAATCGGCGAGATCGTCCTCAAGCTGGCCGACATAACCTATATCGCCGCGCGTGCCTGACGTGCCGTGGCCCCGCATATCGACCGCAAAGGTCTCCACGCCGTGCGCAGCCAGCGCCTGCGACAGCGCATGGATGGTGCCGCCGCTGGAGCCGGAGGAGCCATGAATCACGATCGCCACGCGCCCCGTCGGCGCGCCACCCACGCCATAATGGCGGAAGCCGAGCCATGTGCCGTCGCGGGCCTGGAACCGCTCAATCGCAGGCAGGCTGGAAAGATCGACGGTGGCCCGCGCCCGCGAGATCGCTTGCAGTTCCGGTAACGGCTGCAGCGGCGTTGCCAGCAGGGCCAGCACCACCAGCGCCAGCACGCCGATGCCGCACAGGCCCCATTTCACGAGGCTCACGAAGCCGCGGATTAGCAATTTAAACATCGATCTCGCCTCGCCTGAACATAACACAGAGAACTCTGTACTACAGAGTACATGAGTTCCACAAGTCCTGGAATGGCGGGGATCGTTAAAAATCCCTACGTTGCGGGCAATGCCTCAAAGGTCCGAATCAGTTGCCGATGCCGCCAGATAACCTGATCAACGCGCCCGAATTCACCGTCTCGGAACTCTCCTCCGCCCTGAAGCGGACGGTGGAGGACGCCTACGGCCATGTCCGCGTGCGCGGGGAAATCTCCGGCTTCCGCGGGCCGCACTCCTCGGGCCACTGCTATTTCGCGCTGAAGGACGAGAGCGCCAAGATCGAGGCGGTGATCTGGAAATTCGCCCACGCCCGGATGCGGTTCAAGCCACAGGAAGGGCTCGAGGTCATCGCCACCGGCAAGCTCACGACCTATCCGGGCTCGTCGAAATACCAGATCGTCATCGAAGCGCTCGAGCCCGCCGGGATCGGCGCGCTGATGGCGCTGATGGAGGAACGCAAGCGGAAGCTCGCCGCCGAGGGCCTGTTCGACGAGGCGCGCAAGCAATTGCTGCCCTGGCTGCCGGAAGTGATCGGCGTTGTCACCTCGCCGACCGGGGCGGTGATCAGAGACATCCTGCACCGGCTGCAGGACCGCTTCCCCCGCCGCGTGCTGGTGTGGCCGGTGAAGGTCCAGGGCGATGGCTCGGCGGAGCAGGTGGCAGCGGCCATCCGCGGCTTCAATGCGCTGCCGGAAGCGGGGCGAATCCCGCGGCCGGATCTGTTGATCGTTGCGCGCGGCGGCGGCTCGCTGGAGGATTTGTGGTCGTTCAACGAGGAGATCGTGGTTCGCGCCGTCGCCGACAGCATGATCCCGCTGATCTCGGCCGTCGGCCATGAGACCGATATCACGCTGATTGATTTCGCCGCCGACAAGCGCGCGCCGACGCCGACGGCCGCCGCCGAAATGGCGGTTCCCGTCCGCAGCGAATTGTTCGCCGAGGTCGAAAGCCTGGCGCGGCGCACGATGGTGTGCTGGCAGCGCGGCCAGGAGAGCCGCCGCAACGAGTTGCGCGCCGCCGCCCGCGCGCTGCCCGGTTTAAGCGAACTGCTCGCGATCCCCAGGCAGCGGCTGGATCATTTCGGCGCCGCCCTGCCCCGCGGCCTGAAGGCCAATACGCACGCCCATCACCGCCGCTTTTCGCAGCTCAGCGCCGGCCTGACCCTGAAGGTTCTGCGCGGACAGGTCTCGCAGGCCAATCATCGCCTCACGGTGTCGGGCGAACGTATCAGGCTGTCCGCCCGCGCCCTGCTGCGCAACCGGCGTGAACGCTTTGCCGGGCTTGAGGTCAGGCTGAAGGCCTCAAAACTCTCCAACGCCCAGGCGCAGCGCAACGCTATCGCGCGCGACCGCGAGCGCACACAGCGGCTGGCCGATCGCGCCCGCCGCGCGCTGGTCACCGCCATGCAGCGTCTCGATGCGCGGGTCGCCCATAGCGGCCAATTGTTGTCGGCGCTGTCCTATCGCGGCGTGCTCGCCCGCGGCTTTGCCCTGGTGCGCGACGAACAGGGCCACGCCGTCCACGCCGCTGCCGCGATCGGACCGAGCGCGCATCTGTCGATCGAATTTGCTGATGGCCGCGTCGGCGCCACGGCGGATGCGGATCGGCCGGCCGCGACGACCGCCGCCGCTGGCCCGGCCAAGCCGGCCCCGCGCGAGACCAAGCCGGCCGCGCCCAAGCGCGTGGCAAAGCCGGTTGATCAGGGAAGCCTGTTCTAGAGCCTTTTCGGTTCTGATTGCATCAGAACCGGGCTCTAGATTCTTGTTTTGACGCGTTTTCTTGACGCGAACCGGTGTCCACCCCGGATCAAGTCCGGGGCAGGCCTTCGCTCGAAAACGCTTTAGCGCGCCAGCCACTCCGTGACGCGCTGCTGCGAGTCTTTGCGCGCGTCCGCATCGGTGCCGATGTGACCGCGTTCGGGCAACGCGGCGTCGGTCCCTGCGATCGCCAGCAGCGGAAGGTTGGCACGATCGAAATCGTGAGATGCGCCGGGATAGACCACGATCCGCGCCAGTGCGCTGCGGCCACGGGCGCCATCCACCATCTGGCGGCAGGCCTGTGGCGAACTGATGTCGTCCTTTGCACCAATCAACAGCAGCGTCGGCACACGCGCGCTCCAGCCGAGGCCGGACGAGATCCGGCAGTCCGGATAGAATGCGATGGCCGAGCGGAAATCCGGTTCAGCTCTGCGCGACGATAGTTGCGGACGCACTGCCCACAGCACGGCGCTGCCGCCGCTCGCCCATCCCATCAGGCTGATCCGGTCACGCGCGACCCAGGGTTGCTGCAGCAGCCATTGCCGCGATGCGTTGACATCGGCCACCCGCTCGCGGCGGGCGAGCACACGGCGCTCATTGACGCGGCATTGCGGGCCGAGTTCGCGCGAACCGTAACTGTCCGGCAACAGCACCGCATGGCCGGTCTTCAATAGCTGCTCCGCCCAGTCGCGGTAGCGCGGCTGCACCGGCTCCGACTGTCCACCCAATCCGCCGCAGCCATGCAGCGCGATCACGGTGGGAAACGGGCCGTCGCCATCAGGCTTGTAGAGCTGCGCGTGCAGGGTCAGACCGGTCGCCGGGATATCGACCTGGCGCGGGGCCGGCAACGGCGCGGCGCCGGCTGTGCAGGTCGCAGCAAGGAGCGTCAGGAATAGCGTTGCTGACAACAGGCGCATCGGTCTCTGTCGGATCGGTATGACGCTGCAGGCACGATAAAATTCACGCTATCATGCAGGACGGCACAAAATCATCACAAGTCGGTGGGTTTCCGGGGCGGACAGTGCGACCTATTTATGATAGATCAAATTTTGGAAAATATACTTAAGGCCAGCCCTCGGGACCGGCCTATCGGAGAGTTTGACGGTGCTCAATAAATTCGGCCCCTCGGGCCATGGCGAAGCGCAGGTGCAGTATCTGGATGGCGATTTCCGCGTGATCTCTCCCGGAACCTATGTGCGCTGCGCCATCACCGACGTGCGGATCCCGCTTGACGAATTGAAATACTGGAGCGTCGATCTGCAGGAGGCCTACTCGGTTCCGACCGCCGTGCTGCAGCGGCACTTTCCCGGCACGCTGAAGTCGCAGGGTTAGGTCCGGATTTGTAGGGTGGGCAAAGGCGCATCGCGCCGTGCCCACCATCCTTGCGCGGCTGGTGTTAGTGGTGGGCACGCTTCGCTTTGCCCACCCTACGGTCTCTCCCGAGCTTTGAATAACCGGTCGGCGACGAACTTTCGCAGCAGTCCCTTGTCGTCGAATTCGAGCGCCACGCCGAACGGTACGATCTGCTTTGCGCATTCCGGCAAGCTCCCGCCGCGCCGCAGCCGCGCCAGATCCTTTTCCGTCGTCACCAATGTCAGCCCGTCGCGCCGAGCCTCGGTAATCAGTCCTTCGATCTCGGCTTGCGAATACGGGTGATGATCGGCGAAGGCACGCTGCATGACGACATCGATGCCGCTGGCGCGCAGCGTGTTGAAGAATCGCGTTGGATCGCCGATGCCGGCAAATGCCAGCACGCGCTTTCCTCGAAGCTGCGCCACCACGGCCTCATCCGGCTTCAGATGCGCTGATAACACCGGCTTGCCTTGCGCTGCAATCTCCGCCGCCACTGCTGCAGCGGCAGTGCCGTCGCCGACAACGATCAGCGCGTCGGTGCGCGCCAGTTGCGGCCGCAGCGGCGCGCGCAGCGGGCCGGCGGGAAATACCTGCCCGTTGCCGACCCCACGCTCGCTGTCGATCACAATCAGCGAAGCGTCCTTGACGATCGCCGGGCTCTGGAAGCCGTCGTCCATCAGGATCACGGTCGCGCCTTGCGACCGCGCCAGCGGCACGCCGTCCGCGCGCTTGCGCGACACCACGACCGGCAAGTGGCCCGCCAGCATCAGCGGCTCGTCGCCGACATCGGAAGCTGCGTGCCTGACAGGATCGACCCTGACCGGCCCGCGCAATTCGCCGCCATAGCCGCGGCTGAGCACGACCGGCGTCTCGCCGAGCTCGCCCAGCAGCTTCGCCAGCGCCAGCACGGTCGGCGTCTTGCCGGCGCCGCCGACGCTATAATTGCCGATGCAGAGCACCGGAATGCCGGCGTTCAATCCCTTGCGGTGCAGGCGCTTTGCGGCAACGGCGCCATAGAGTGCGGCAAGCGGTTTCAATAGATGCGAGTTGAGCGAAGACGGGCCGTGCCAGAAGCCCGGCTCACGCATTGGCGGCTCCCATCTCGATCCGCAATTGCAGCAAGTACGGCTCGAGCGAGTTGAGCGTTCGCTCCAGCGCACCGCCGAGTTGCCCGACCACGCGCTCGGAGGCAGTGAGCACGGCTTCGCGCGCCTTGGGATCGGCGAGCATCTGCCCGAAGTGCTTGACCAGCATTTCCTGCGTATCCGCCCGCCTGGCGCCGCCGGCAGAATCGAGGGCTTCGTAGACGTCGGTGAAATTGAAAACGTGGGGGCCGTGGACCACCGACGCACCGAGCTTGATCGCCTCGATCGGATTCTGCCCGCCATGCTCGACCAGCGATCCGCCCATGAACACGATCGGCGCCAGGCGGTAGAACAATCCCAGTTCACCCATGGTGTCGGCGACATAGATGTCGGTCGTAGCGGTGGGCAAGTCCTCGTGCGAGCGCAGGGTCGGATTGAGACCCGCGGCAGAGATCATGCGCGCGATGGCCTCGCCGCGATCGGGATGCCGCGGCACGATCACGGTGAGCAGCTTTGGAAAATAGCGGGCGAGCTTCCGGTGGGTTTCCGTGAGGATTTCTTCTTCGCCGGGATGCGTGGAGGCCGCGACCACCACCGGGCGGCCGCGCGTCATCGACATCAACATATCCAGTTTGTTGCCGTCGGCCGGCGGCGCAGGAACGTCGAGCTTGAGATTTCCCGTGACGATGACGTTGCGGCTGCCCAGAGCGGCAAAGCGATCGGCATCGGTCTGTGACTGCGCCAGGCAGATGTCGAACTTGCCCAGCAGCGCCGAGATGGTCCCTGCGACCCGGCGCCAGCGCGGAAACGAGCGATGCGACATCCGCCCGTTGATCAGCACCATCGGCAGCCGGCGCGCGGCGCTCGACAGGATCAGGTTCGGCCACAGATCGGATTCGATGAACAGCGCCAGCGAGGGCCGCCAGTGATCGAGAAACCGCGCCACATAGCGCGGCGAGTCGTAGGGCACATATTGATGGATGACGTCAGGAGGGAACCGCTTGGCGACGATCGCCGCCGAGGTCACCGTGCCTGAGGTCACGAGGATGCGCAGGTCGAGCGCCCGCAGCCGCTCGATCAGCGCAGCCGCCGCCAGCACCTCGCCGACGCTGGCGCCGTGGATCCACACCAGGGGGCCTGGGGGGCGGACGTCGGCGCTCATGCCGCGGCGCTCGCCGACCCGCGCCGGATCTTCCTTGCCGAGCTTCAATCGCCGGCTGATCAACGCAGGCGACAGCGGCACCATCGCGAACGACAGTTTCCGGTAGACGCGCAACGTCATCGGCAGCGAATTAGCCAAGAGCGGCCTCCGGACGCCCGACGGCCTTATAGGCGCGACGAGTCGCTTCGTTCAGATAAGCTTCTACCTGAAGACGCAGCTTTTCCATAGTCTCGGCATCAGCATCCGGCGGCACGTATACATGTCCAACGCCGACCACCGCACCGCGCCCGAACGGCAAATTGATGGTGGTAGAGTCCCAGTTCTTCAACCGGATGAATCGGCTGCTCACCATCGCAAAGGGCATGATCGGCCGGCCCGACTCCCGCGCCAACATGATGATTCCGAGCCCCACCACCCGCGCGCGCTTCGGCACGTCGGCGGTGGTAGCGACGTTCCACTTTTCTTCGAGCGCCTGCAGCATTTCCCTGAAGGCGCCGACGCCGCCCTTGCGCTGGAAGGCGCCGCCGTGATCGCCGGAGCCGCGGATGGTTCCAATGCCGAGCCGCTCGGCGGCGATGGCGTTGAACTCGCCGTCGCGATGCCGCGAAATCAGGACCTTGGCGCGATGCACCTCCTTGGTCTTGATGAACGGCGTCATGAAATGCTGGCCGTGCCAGAACGCGAAGATGGCCGGCATCTCCGGCTCGACGATGTCATAGACGTTGGCCGGCTCATAGCTGAAGCGATTGGTCAGCCAGACCAGCCGCAGATATTCGGCCGCGAGCACCCCCAGCGCGCGCTGAACCCAGGTGCTGCGCAGCAAGTCGCGAAGGAATCGTTTCAACTGCAGGACTTCTTAACTGGAGGACTTCGTGTCTTGACCTGGATCGAGCAGCCGGTGGAGGTGAACCACGAAGTAGCGCATGTGGGCGTTGTCCACGGTCTGCTGCGCCTTCGCCTTCCAGGCCGCGTGAGCGGATGCGTAATTGGGATACACGCCGACGATGTCGACCTGGTCGAGGTCCTTGAACGTGGTGTGTTCGAGATCGGTCAACTCGCCGCCGATGACGAGATGAAGCAATTGCTGCGGGGCGCTATCTGGCATGTTGGTCTTTCCTAATGAGATGCCCGGCAAGCAGGAGCGACAGCGTGTGTCGCGGCGTGGACGGGATGATTTGTGGCACGGATTTCGACCGATTCAGGGCAACGGACGCTTTCGGAAATGCTCGACAATGCGCGCATGCCGATCCTGTCCCGCCGCCACCAGCACCCCGTGCACCACCTCCCGGCGATTATACTCAATCGCATCCCCCGAGAGCGCGGTCATTCTACCATTCGCTTCCTGCACGATCAAATTCGCCGCGGCAAGATCCCAGTCGCGGCTCTGACCGCCTGCAAAAGCGGCATCGAGGCTGCCGTCCGCAACCCGGCACAACCGAAGCGCCAGCGATCCGATTCGCGGATGCAGCGTGATCTCGTCCGGTGACGAGCTTAGCCGCTGCACCAGCGGCTTCGGACCGGCCATGCGGGAAAAGTCGAGCTCCGTTCCTGCGGCCGCGGATACCGGCACTTCGTTGCACGTGGTGCCTTTCCCGCGGACCGCGAAGAAGAACTCGTCGCTGGCGGGAGCGAACACCGCGGCCAGCACCGGCGCCGAACCCGCAACCAGCGCCACGCTGACGCACCAGTCTTCGCGGCCGGCGAGATAGCCGCGGGTGCCGTCGATCGGATCGACGATCCAGACCAGCCTCTTGCCGAGACGCGCGTCGTCGTCGACGCTCTCTTCCGAGAGCCAGCCATAATCCGGCGTCGCCGCGCGCAGCCGCCGCTCCACGAGGTCGTTGACCGCGATGTCGGCTTCGGAGACCGGCGACGAGGCGCCCTTGGTCCAGTTCCTCAGCTCGGTGCGAAACAGCGACAACGCCAGCGCACCGGCTTCGCGCACGGTGTCCCTCAACAGCGCGGCATCGCGCGCCGAAATGCGGTCGGCGGTATCAGCGTCCGCCAAGCGTCAGGCCCTCGATGCGCAGCGTCGGCGCGTTGACGCCGTAGCGGAATTCCAGATCGTTGGCGGGAACCAGCGATTTGAACATCGCCAGCAGATGGCCCGCGATCGTCACCTCGCTGACGGGGTAAGTGATCTCGCCGTTCTCGATCCAGAAGCCGGAGGCGCCGCGGCTGTAATCGCCGGTCACGCCGTTGACGCCGGAGCCGATCAGGTCGGTGACGTAAAAGCCCTGCTTGATGTCGGAGATCAGTTCCTTCGGCGTCATCTCGCCGGGCTCGAGATGCAGATTATACGATCCCGGCGACGGCGAGGACGAGACGCCGCGATGGGCATGCCCGGTCGTGACCAGCCCGAGTTCGCGCGCGGTCGCGCAATCGAGCAGCCACGTGGTCAACACCCCCTCATCGATGAGCGCGAGCTTCTTCACTTTCACGCCCTCGGCGTCGAAGGTCTGCGAGCGCAGGCCGCGCACCCGCAAGGGATCATCGATGATGCGGATATTCTTCGCGAACAGTTGCTCGCCCATCCGGTCCTTCAGGAAGCTCGTCTTGCGCGCGATCGAGGCGCCGTTGATGGCGCCGACGAGATGGCCGACCAGCGATGCCGACACCCGGGGGTCGTACACGACCGGCACCTTGCAGGTCTCGACCTTGCGCGGATTGGCGCGCGCCACGGTACGCTCCCCTGCCCTGCGGCCGACGCTTTCGGGCGAATCGAGGTCGGAGGCATGCGGGGCCGAGGTGAAATCGTAATCGCGCTCCATCGTCGTGCCTTCGCCCGAGATCGCGGTCACGGAGATGCCGTGGCTGGAGCGCAGGTAAGAGCCGTGGAAGCCGGTCGAGGTCACCAGCACCATGCCGCCGATGCCGCTCGAGGCGGACGCGCCGCTCGACTTGGTCACGCCCTTGACCGCCAGAGCTGCGGCCTCCGCTTCGCAGGCGCGGCGCTCCAGCTCGCTTGTGGTCGGAATATTGCGGTCGAGCAGATCGAGATCCGCGAACTCGCGCGCCAGCAGCGAGGGGTCGGCGAGGCCGACATATTTGTCATCGGGCGCAACGCGGGCCATCGCGACCGCCCGCTCGGCGAGCTTGGCGACGCCGTCGCCGGAGATGTCGTTGGTGGAGACCACCGCCTGGCGCTGTCCGACCAGCACCCGCAGGCCGACGTCATCTCCTTCCGAACGCTCGGATTCCTCGACCCGTCCGTCGCGCACCTCGACCCCTTGCGAGACGCCGCGCACCGCGACCGCGTCCGCGGCATCCGCACCGGCGCGCTTGGCTGCCTCGACCAGTTGCTGCGCCAGCGTCGAGAGCGCCGATTGGTCGAACAGGTCGGAGGCCGCGTCAGAGGTCTTCTGGGACTTCGAAAGCTGTGACGTGCTGGATGGTGAAGAGTTCACAAACAAAATCCCTGACATTGAAGGGGTTTCAGGCGCAAATCGCAAGGCCCTCAGATGTGCCTGATTCACAGGGATTTCAAGCATTTTGCGACGCCAAATACCAAACAATTTCGGCATTTGCGCAAGGTCTCGTCAATCATGCGTGCCAAGGTCTTGTCAATCATGCGGGGAGATCCAGGGCGGGTGACGTCTCCTTAACCAGGCTTTTTAAGACGAAACGGAAATCGCTCGGCTAAGGTCTCGCGTATCGACCGGGAACATAATCCCGGCGGGGAGATGAGAGCCGTGAGGCGTCAAACAGCAATAAGCGGGATCAATCCCGCCGGGTCGAGCCGTGCACTGCGGCTCGACCCTCTTTCTCTGCCGCTTAGCTTCCATGCGCACGACACCCGCGCAGACGGCGGCGTGCGAAAAATCGAACTCCATCGCGAACGCGTTGTGCTGCACCGTGCCGTCAAGGGCATGCGGATGGCGATCAACGTCCGCGTCAGCGACTTTCTTGGCGTCGCGTTGCGTGGTCTCGACGACGACGCACAGATGCTGGTGCTCGCGCATCGCGACCCCTCGCTGAACATTCCCTTATGCGTGAGCTCCGACCACGACGAGATCGCCATCGCCTGGCAGATGTGGAGCGACATCTTCGCGCTGCCGCTATTGGCGGAAGATGACCACAGCGAACCGGCCGCCCGGCGCCGCCGCCACAACTCGATCCGCGCCCGCCGCCCGAAATTTCTGGTCCGCCGCCGGCTCGGCAATCTCGGCAACACCGAGACCGTTCATCACGACGAGCGCGAGATCATCGCGCGGGATTAACCTCGTCATCGCTCCTGCAGGATGAGTGAGGCGCTCCTCATCGCTGTCGTCCCTGCGTTCGCAGGGACGACGGAGGAGCTTCCGGATTCAATTTCCAAACGCCGGCACACCTTCGCGATCTCGCGACGCGTTGCGCCCGAGGTTTGCATCAGTTCGCGGATCCGTAGGGTGGGCAAAGCGAAAGCGTGCCCACCATCGCGAAGCGTGCTCGATGATAGATGGTGGGCACGTCGCTAACGCTCCTTTGCCCACCCTACGAGATTTGCGAATTACGCGCGCATCACCGCGTCCACGAGCAATCCGGCGAACAGCAACAGCCCTGCATCGCGGTTGGACCAGAATACTCGCAGGCACAGCGCGGGATCGCTGATGTCCAGTCGCTTGATCTGCCAGGCGAGATGCGCCGCGAACGCGATCAGCCCGGCCCATGCCGGCCAGCGTGCGCCGCCCAGCACCAACGCCACGCCGATCAAGATCACTGCGAGCGAGTAAAACACCGCGAGCGCCCGATGCGTGCGCGCGCCGAACAGGCGGGCGGTGGACTTGATGCCGATCAGCGCGTCGTCCTCGGCGTCCTGGTGGGCGTAGATCGTGTCGTAGCCGATCACCCAGGCGATCGAGCCGGCGTAGAGCACGAGCGCGGTGAGATCGATGCGGCCAAGCGTGACCGCAAATCCCATCAGCGAGCCCCAGGAGAACGCCAGCCCCAGCACCACCTGCGGCCACCAGGTGATGCGCTTCATGAAGGGATAGACCGCGACGATGACGAGTGAGGCGATGCCGGTCATGATCGCGAAGCGGTTGAACTGCAGCAGCACGGCAAGTCCGATCAGCGCCTGCAGGACCAGGAAGGCAAACGCCTGCGCCACGCTGACCTGCCCGGCCGGCAATGGCCGCGACCGCGTCCGCTCGACCCGCGCGTCGAGATCGCGGTCGGTGATGTCGTTCCAGGTGCAGCCCGCCCCGCGCATGACAAAGGCGCCGACGAAGAACAGCACGATCACGAGCGGCAATTGCGAGACGTCGCGCGCGATGCCGGCGGCCAGCGCCGCCGACCACCAGCACGGCATCAGCAACAGCCACGATCCGATCGGACGGTCGAAACGGGAAAGCCGCAAATAGGGCCGCGACCATGACGGCGCGCGCGTATCGACCCAGTTGCCGGTGGCGTCGGCAACGCGGGTGGTCGCGTCGCTCATCGGGCCGGGATCATCGCGCGAGAACGTTGCCGTTCAGCGTATCGAAGGTGCTGCCGCCCTTCTTGACGGCCTGCGCCTCAGGCAGCGCCGCCGAAGAGCCGAGCACTTCGCTGAGGCTCGGACCGGCCGGTCCGCGTGTCCGCGCCTGCTCCGCGACGGAACAGACCTGATTCTGCATCTTCTCGGTGTTCTTGTGGCCGTTCTTGAGCTGGTCGGCGATCTGCGGCGGAATTCCGCACTTGGCGGAATTGGTCTGGACATATGAGATCATCTTCAATTCGGCCTGGCCGAAATTTTTGATCAGCTTACAGGCCTCGTCCGGCGGCGCCTTGCGGTCGCTCGCGGCCTTGATCATCTTGCCGCGCCGCTCGGCCTCCTCGCGCAAGGGAACGAACCCTTTCATGCAGTCGTCCGCCGAACCACTGGCCTGGGGCGGCGGCCCACTGAATCCGCGGGAGACCGGGGCGGCACCTTGCGACGGGAACGGCGACGGCGCGCCGACCGAGGCCGACGGCGCCGCGCCATTCACCGGCGGAAACGGCGAGGCATTCGCGGGTGCCGCGCTCTGGTTGGGCAATGGCGCCGGAAACGCACCTTGCGCAAGCACTTGCCCGGCGTGAACAATCACGACGGCAGCGGTCAGCGGCACAATCAGGCGGCGGATCATCAAGGGTTGTTCTCCGGCAAGGTCAGGCAGCCCCGGCGTCTTCCGAACGACGCAGATTTGCAATGGGCATTTTTACGATTCCTGCCGACGCTTAACAACCCGTTGATTGGGGCAGCAGCGCGGCGCATGGCGGCCGCAAAGCCAAAAATAGCCTCCGGATTCTAGCGCTTTAGGCTAAAAGCGCCCGGAAACGGAACAATACCGATGCCCGAACTCGATTTTCGCGCCCCCCGCCTGTTCGTCGATGCTCCCTTGCGCGAGGGCGACAGAATCGCGCTGGAGCGCAACCAGAGCAACTATCTCGGCAACGTGCTCAGGCTTTCGGCCGGCGAATCGATCGCGGTGTTCAACGGCCGCGACGGCGAATGGCGGGCGGAGATCGAGGGCCGCAAGCGGCCCGACGGCCTGACGATCGTCGCGCGCACGCGGCCGCAGGATCGCCTGCCCGACATCGCCTATGTCTTCGCGCCGCTGAAACATGCCCGCCTCGACTACATGGTGCAGAAGGCGGTCGAGATGGGGGCCGCAAAGCTGCAGCCGGTGTTGACGCGGCACACCCAGGTCTCGCGGGTCAACGTTGAGCGGATGCGCGCCAATGTCATCGAGGCCGCCGAACAATGCGGGATCCTGAGCCTTGCTGAGGTCGCCGAGCCTATCGCGCTCGACCGCTTTCTCGAAAAGCGCGAAACCAGGCGGCTATTGGTGTTCTGTGACGAGGCAGCCGACATCGGCAATCCCATCGAGGCGTTGCAACAGGGGTTGACCGCCGCCGACGGGATCGACGTGCTGATCGGCCCGGAGGGCGGATTTGCCGAGGAAGAGCGGGCGCTGTTGCTGCGACAGCCCAGGACGCTGCCGCTGTCTCTGGGCCCCCGCATCCTGCGCGCAGATACCGCCGGCGTCGCCGCGCTGGCCCTGGTGCAGGCGGCGCTGGGGGACTGGCGGGTGGCTGCTCCTTAGAGGGTTGGTCAGGGACGCACCGGCAGACGGGTTCCCTCCCCCTTGCGGGGTCCGAGACGAGCGAAGCTCGCTCGTGGGTTAGGGAGAGGGGTGCCGCTTGCTCCGTTGCCAGACGATGGCGCGACACGTGGCTCCCAGCTTGAGCGCGGCGCGCGCAACGGTTTGAGGTCGGCGTAATCTCTTCGTTCCGAGTGCGCGGCTACCCCTCTCCCCAACCCTCCCCCGCAGGGAGCCTGACGAGCGTACTCACCTCACATTGGGTTGCAGGCTCCCAAGTCCGCCTGTTAACCCAGCACCGCCCATTAATTCAGTTGGCCAATCCCTGTCGAAACGCCGCCCCGGCCATGCTATGGCCTGCGCCAACGAGGCCCCCCGGAACCCCCGGGGGCCCCAAACGAACCCTGGAACCCGGTTTTTCCGGATATTTGGACCTGAAATGACTGCGACCGCTGCCGTCAGAGGTGCTGCCGGATCCGCCGCCTGGGCGGATGCGCTGCTATTGTCGTTTGCACAAGGCGGCTACGTCCAGGCCCACCCCGGCATCCTGCAGCCGGCTGAGCCGTTCCTGGACCTCTCCGGCGAGGATATCCGCAAGAGCCTTTACCTGACGACCGACGCCTCCGGCGAGGAACTCTGCCTGCGCCCCGACCTCACCATTCCGGTGGCGCGCGACTATCTTGCCTCTGCGAGCGCCGGAAAGCCCGCGGGCTTTTCCTATCTCGGGCCGGTGTTCCGCTATCGCGGCGGCCAGCCGAGCGAATTCCTGCAGGCCGGCATCGAATCCTTCGGCCGGCAGGACCGCGCCGCGGCGGATGCGGAAATGCTGGCGCTGGCGCTGGAAGCCACGGCCGCATTCGGACTGGAGGACGTCGAAATTCGCACCGGTGACGTCGCTTTGTTCACCGCGCTGATCGACGCGCTTAACCTCTACCCGGTCTGGCGGCGGCGACTGATCAAGGATTTCAACCGCAAGATCAGCCTCGCCGAGGACATCGAGCGCCTGACGCTCGCGACCGCGCCCGGCCGCAACGAATATGAGGGCGTGCTGGCCGCACTTGCCGGCTCCGACCGCAAGGCGGCGCTGGCGCTGGTCACCGACCTGATGTCGATCGCCGGCACCACCAATGTCGGGGGACGCACGGTTGCCGAGATCGCCGACCGCTTCCTCGAACAATCGACGCTGAAGGGCGGCGCGCTGCCGCGCGACGCGCTCGACACCATCAAGCGCTTCCTCGCGATCGCGGGCGACCCCGATGAAGCGGTGGCGCAACTGCGCGCGCTGGCCGCCGATGCCAGGCTCGATCTGGCGGCAGCGATCGATGAGCTCGAAAGTCGCATCGGCTTCATGGCCGCGCGCGGCATCGACACGAAGCTTACGCGGTTTTCCACCTCGTTCGGCCGCGGGCTCGATTATTACACCGGCTTCGAATTCGAACTGCACGCCAAGGGAAGCACCAAGGGTAACAGCAAGGGCAACGGCGTCGAGCCGCTAGTGGCCGGCGGCCGCTATGATGGCTTGATGACGCAGCTCGGTTCGCCCACGCCGATCCCGGCGGTCGGTTTCTCGGTATGGATCGAAGCCCTGACGCAGTCAGGCACTGTCTCGCAAGGGGGCGCCGCATGACCGCCCCCTTCGTTCTCGCCGTTCCCTCCAAGGGCCGCCTGCAGGAAAACACCGAGGCGTTTTTCACGCGCGCAGGGCTCTCGCTGGCGAAACCGCGCGGCGCGCGCGACTATCGCGGCACCATCGCAGGCCTCGACAATGTCGAGATCGCCTATCTCTCGGCGAGCGAAATCGCCTCCCAGCTCGCGCGCGGCATGGTGCATCTCGGCGTCACCGGCGAGGATCTGCTGCGCGAAAGCATTGCGGACGCCGACAAGCGCATATTGCTGATCGACAATCTCGGCTTCGGCAGTGCCAATGTCGTGGTCGCGGTGCCGCACGCCTGGATCGACGTCCGCACCATGGCCGATCTCGACGACGTCACCACCGGCTTCCGCGCTCAGCATAACCGGCGGATGCGGGTCGCCACCAAATACATCAACCTGACGCGCAATTTCTTCGCCGCGCACGGCGTGGTCGATTACCGAATCGTCGAAAGCGCTGGCGCCACCGAAGGCGCGCCGGCCGTCGGCACCGCCGAGATGATCGTCGACATCACGACGACGGGCGCAACGCTGGCCGCCAACGGGCTGAAGGTGCTCGACGACGGCGTGATCCTGCGCAGCCAGGCCAATCTCGTGGCTTCCCGCGATGCCGACTGGTCGGCTGAAGCCCGCGAGACCGCGCGCGTCATCCTCGACCATATCGCCGCGCGCGCCCGCGCCAGCAAATATCGCGAGGTGCGAACGCGTTTCGCCGGCTGCAACGATGCGTTGCTGACGGAAGCCCATAATCGTTTTGGCGTGGTCGCGCCGTTCGGCGGGCCGACATCCTCGGGCATGATCACGCTGCACTGCCCGCCTATGCACCTCTATGCGCTCGGCAGCTTCCTGCGCGAACACGGCGCCGACACGGTTTCGATCGCCTCACTCGACTATGTGCTCGACCGGGAAAACCCGCTATTTGCCAGGCTCGAGGCGTTCTTGCGGCAATAAGGCTGCCGTTTCGTTCATCGTTGCGACAGCTAGCGGCAGGTAACATATGCGGTTGGACAATCTGGAACCTGATCGATGATGCTCGGCTCTGACGTTTCCCGCCTGTCGACGACCGCAGCCAGCGCCGCGGCGCAAGGCCTGTCGATTGTCGTGCCGCTGTACAACGAGGCGGCGGGGCTCGCGCTGTTGCACGAGCGGCTGGTCGGCCTCGCCCGCACGCTGAAGGAACGTTACGGACTCGCCAGCGAAGTGGTCTATGTCGACGACGGCAGCGCCGACAATACGCTGGAGATCGCGCGCACACTTAGCGCTGATGCGCTCGACGTCCAGGTGGTGTCGCTGTCGCGCAATTTCGGCAAGGAAGCCGCGCTGATGGCGGGGCTGGATCATGCCCGCCTTGGCGCTGTTCTGTTCATGGACGGCGACGGCCAGCATCCGCCGAGCCTGGTCGTAAAGCTCGTCGCGCACTGGATCGATGACGGCTACGATGTCGTCTATACGGCGAAAGCGCATCGCGACAATGAATCGTTCCTGCGCCGCCAGGCGGTGCACGGCTTCTACGCGCTGATCAATTGGGGCGCGCGGCAGAAGATCCCCGAGGATGCCGGCGATTTCCGCCTGCTGTCGCCACGCGCGGCCGCGGCGCTGCGGCAACTTCCCGAGCGCAACCGCTTCTTCAAGGGACTGTCGAACTGGATCGGCTTCCGCCAGATCCGCGTCGACTACGAGCCGGCGCCGCGCGCGCATGGCGTCACCACGTTCAGCCCGGGCCGGCTGATCGGGTTGTCGATCGAGGGACTGACGTCGTTCTCGGTGGCGCCGCTGCGCTTTGCGAGTCTGCTCGGCGTGCTGCTGGCGATCAGCGCCTTCGTGTTCGGCCTGACCATTCTCTGGGAGGTCTGGACCACCGGCAAGCAGGTCCCCGGCTATCCCTCGCTGATGATCGGCCTGATGACGATCGGCGGCGTGCAGCTCATCATGATCGGCATCGTCGGCGAATATATCGGCAAGATCCTCTCCGAATTGAAGGCGCGTCCGATCTACTTCGTCGCCGAGCATTCCGAAAAGCGCGCCGATGGCGAGACGGCGGCGAGCGCCACTGAGCGGACCGCCGCCGAATGAACGACGCCGCGCTGCGCCGGATCTGGCTGTGCGCCGACGATTACGGGCTGGCCGAGGGCGTCAACCGCGCCATTCGCGATCTGATCTCCCGCGGCCGTCTCAACGCCACCTCGGTGATGGTGGTCGGCCCGGCGATCGGGCGCGCCGAAGTCACCGCGTTGCAGGACACAGCAGCGACCAGCCCGCGCTGCGCGATCGGGCTGCATGCGACGCTGACTGCGCCGTTTCGTCCGCTGACGATGCACTTCAGGCCGCTCGATGGCGGCCTGTTCCTGCCGTTTCCGACCATGCTGCGGTCAGGGCTGTTGCGGCGGCTCGATCCTGAAATGATCGAGGACGAACTGCTCGCGCAGCTCGCGGCCTTCAAGGAGCTGTTCGGCCGCGCGCCCGATTTCGTCGACGGCCACCAGCATGCGCAACTCTTCCCGCAGGTGCGCGACGCCTTTCTGCGCGCGGTGAAGGAGGCTGCACCCGGCGCCTGGGTCCGTCAGGGCGGACGCCGGGGGCCGCTGGCCAAGCTGCTCGGCGAGCCCAAGGCGCTCGTGCTCGACGTGCTCAGCGCGCAATTCCGCAAGCGCGCCGCCGCTGCAAAAATCCCGTTCAATCCCGCCTTCGACGGCGCCTATGATTTTTCGAAACAGCCCGATTTCGACATGCTGATGGGTGGGTTCCTTCGGGAATTGCCGGAAGGCGGGCTCGTGATGTGCCACCCTGGATTCGTCGACGAAACGCTCGAAAGCCTCGATCCCCTGACCATCCAGCGCGAGGCGGAACACGCGTTTCTGGCCAGCGATCGATTTCCGGCATTGCTGGCGGCGAACAAAGTTACGTTGAATTGATAAGACGCGACAAACTCGCCCGGCGTTTTGTCGCATACGAAAATTTAATTCGCTGACCCACTACTGGCGACACAAAGCCCGCCTTACATCCTTCGGCGCGTCTCGATCGACGCGAGGGAGAAGGCCATGACACCGCAAGAACGCCAACTGATTGACGATCTTTTCGACCGGCTCGCCAAGCTGGAGAGCGCCAAGCGCGATCCCGAGGCGATGTCTGCGATCATGCAGGGCCTGCGCAACGCGCCCAATGCGGTCTATGCGCTGGTGCAAACTGCGCTGGTGCAGGATGAAGCGCTGAAGCGCGCCGACATGCGCATCCAGGAATTGGAAGCGGCGACAGGCCAGCAAAATCAATCCGAAAATCAATCCGGCAGCTTCCTCGATTCGATGCGCGATGCGATCTTCGGGCAGAACCAGCCGCAAGGTTCGGTACCCAACGTGCGCGCGCCCGAGATGGCCGGCGGCGGACGTCCGGCCTGGAACACCGGCGAGGTTTTGCAGCAGACTCAGGCGCCCGGGCAACATAATCAGCCGGCCTACGGCCAGCCTTATGGTGGCGCACAGCAGCAGCAGCCGTCTGCGTTCGGCGGCGGCGGCTCGTTCCTCGGAACGGCGGCGGCGGCCGCAGCCGGCGTGGTCGGCGGATCGCTGCTGGCCGGCAGCATCCGTTCGATGATGGGCGGCGGCGGCAACCACCAGGCATTCGGCGACACCGCGGGCCATGGCGGCGGCGTCGAAGACCGCAGGCCGTGGGGCGATCAGTCCGGCGGCGACTTGGCGCGCGACGCAGGCATCAACGACATCGGTTCATCGAGCCGGCGCGCCGACAACAACGACAACGATTCCGGTTCGCGGCAGGGATTCTTCGACCAGGCCTCGCACGACGATGATAACGGCATGGACCACGATTCCGACGGCTTCGATGGCGACGATGGCGGCGACAGCGATTTCGCCTGAGCGGCGCCGGACCTGAAAAAGAAAAACGGCCGCCCCTCAGGCGGCCGTTTTATTTTGCCGTAGCCCGGATGGAGCGAAGCGCAATCCGGGACAGGTCGCTCCGCGGGCGATACCGCCCCCGGATTGCGCTTCGCTCCATCCGGGCTACGCGAATCATCAGATCACCACGACCCTGGCGCCGACATTGACGCGGCCGTAGAGATCGATCACGTCCTCATTGCGCATCCGGATGCAGCCGGACGACACATTGGTGCCGATGGTCCAGGGCTCGTTGGAGCCGTGGATGCGGTAGAGCGAAGAGCCCAGATACATCGCGCGCGCGCCGAGCGGATTTTGCGCGCCGCCCTCCATGTACCGCGGCAGGTCGGGACGACGCGCCAGCATTTCCGGCGGCGGCGTCCAGGCCGGCCATTCCTTCTTCGCGGAGACCGTTTTGACACCCGACCAGGTGAAGCCAGGACGGCCGACGCCGACGCCGTAGCGCAGCGCCTTGCCGTCGCCCTGCACCAAGAACAGGAATTTGTTCGGGGTGTCGATCACGATGGTGCCCGGGCTTTCCTTGCCGTGATACTCGACCACCTGCTTTTCGTATCTCGGATCGAGCCGGTGCTGCGCGGGATCGAACGCCTCCTCCTCCTCGTGGCGCATCGACTGCTGCGGATCCATCGGCGGCAGCAGCGCGCGCCGCCCGCCATATCCGTAATCGGGCTGCGGCTGATAGGCCGGCTCTCGCTGATAGCGCCCGCCCTGCGGCAGGTCGCCGAACAGGAATTCGATGAAGCCGCCGCCCATCCGCGAACGCTCGGCAGAGGCGGTCCGCAGCGGCGCAGGCTGGCGGGCGTAGATCACGGTGGGTTCGGTTGTTGGCGAGGCGTCGATCGCCAAGGCCTCACCGGCGAAGCAAAGGCAAGACGCGCTCGCGAGGAGCGCAAGGGAGATTTTTCCGGACATCGACGTACTCTGTACTGTTCGTCATTGCGGGGTTGGCGGCGGCTCGACGAACGCCGCTGCACGCGATCAATACAAATCAAAACCTAATCGGTTTGGTAAACAGATCAGGCGTTTCGATTCACCACGTCGGCAATCGCACGCGGATTTGTCCGGTAGCGTTTATTTTGCATGAACGGGCCTCCCTCATGGTTAATCGTTGGTGTGCGGCCGCGGGCAAACCGCCGACACGCGATGTTCCGGCGTGAACCTCACGTTAAATGGCACTGGTCTAAAACACACGTGAAGTGAAGGGGTGGGAAAAACTCATGTCGGTGAATCGCAAACGTTTTCGTATCGAACAAGCCATACTGGGCGATTCGCCCATCACCATGCCCGCGATCGAAGGCGGCGAGATCGGCCCGATGCATCGCGAGATCATGGCCGAGTTGCGCGCGATCCGCGCACAGATGGCCGGCTTCGGCCACGCCCGCGACGGCTCGACCGTCACCACGGATATCGCGCGTGAGACCGCCGACGCCCACGCGTTGCTGGAAACCTATCGCGCCCAGATCGAGCAGTGCGCGAAGCTGAAAGTCGAGCTCGATCTCATTCACGACGCCATCAACCGTACCAAGCGCGAGATCGCTACGCTGCACGGCAAGAGTTTCGACGGCCAGGAAATGGCCAAGGTCAACGGCGAACTCGGCGCCGTCGTCGGCGGCACCGAACAGGCCACGCAGCAGATTCTGGAAGCCACCGAAGCGATCGACCAGGCGGCGACCGCGCTGTCCAAGAACATCTCGCCCGACCAGCAGAAGCTGCTCAGCGAGGAGATCCAGGAGCGCGTCGTCTCGATTTTCGAAGCCTGCAACTTCCAGGACCTCACCGGCCAGCGCATCAGCAAGGTGATGACCACGATGAAGTTCATCGAGCAGCACATCTACACGATGATGGACATCTGGGGCGGCGTCGATGCGATCAAGGCTCATGCCGCGCCGATCGTCGACACCCGCGAAGGCGACGCCAAGCTGCTCAACGGCCCGAAGCTCGACGGCGACGTCGGCCACGCCTCGCAGGACGACATCGACGCCCTGTTCGATTGATCGGCTGATTAACGCCGACTAAGCAAAACGCCGGCGAGACGCCGGCGTTTTTTTGTTGGGCTCGTCCCCCCCCCCCGCCGTCCTCTACCGTCATCATCCGCGAAAGCGGATGATCCAGTATCCCAGAGACGTCAGCGATTCAGCGGAGAGGCCGCGGCGTACTGGATGCTCGCCTTCGCGGGCATGACGAGCGAGGGTGTCGCAACCTCACGCCCGCGGCGCGCAGCGGACATAGACCATGTTGCCGTAACGGACCGCGGCGTCCTTTTCGATGAAGCGGGTCACGAGCACGCGGCCGTCGAACGAGACGATCTCGCGGTCCTGTTCGCCGCCGGCGGGACCGGCCGGACCGATATAGTTCTTGCCGCTCGGGCTGCCCTTGAGGCGCAGTTCCTGCGGGGTGGCCTGGTCGGCCAGATGCATGACGACGCCGCCGGAAGCGCCGGCGCCGATCACATAAGGCTGCTTGCACTGCCCGCGTGCCGCCGCTTCGGTGCGGGCGCGGTCGTTGGGATTCTGGAACGAGGCGAGACCCCAGCGGCCGACGATCTCGTCGGAGCGGATGGTTGCCGGCATTTCGGGCGCAACGCCGGGCTCGGCGTCGGGGGGCGGACTGGACGACAGCGACGGCAGGCTCATGCTGCTGCACGCCGCCAGCAAGATCGTCAGCGCCGACGCGATCGCCAGATTGGCAACCGTACGCGCATTACGTGAGCTGATCATCGCATTCCCCCGAGCAAATTCCCTGGCCGCTCCCGTCAAGCAGCCAACCGTAAAAAGCCTGCCGGAGCAATGACGTCGGTTAAAATTACGTCACTGCGCCGATTTGGTTTCTGTGGGACCATCCTATATTGGCCTCAAGAAGGCCTTAACCCCCTTGTTTGCTTGACAGCATCAGCGCCAAGCCATATTTCCCGGCCCCACGTTTAGCACTCAAATACAACGATTGCTAAGGTCGTGCTGTCCCGCCCGGGGCGGCGTCGAATACGCGGCATTATCAGCCATTTTCGTGGCACAGACCTGAAACCACGCCTTCCACGGAACTTCAAGAGGAGACGTCATGGCCAAATCCAAATTCCGCCCGCTGCACGACCGCGTCGTGGTCAAGCGCATCGATGCCGAAGAGAAGACCAAGGGCGGCATCATCATTCCCGACAGCGCCAAGGAAAAGCCGTCACAGGGTGAAGTCACCGCCGTGGGCCCGGGCGGCCGCGACGAGGCCGGCAAGCTGATTCCGATCGACCTCAAGGTCGGCGACCGCGTGCTGTTCGGCAAATGGTCGGGCACCGAGGTCAAGCTCGACGGCGAGGAACTCCTGATCATGAAGGAGTCCGACATCATGGGCGTGCTGAGCTGAGGCCAACCAATAGCCGCCGCGCAGGGTCGTCGGCGCAATCACTTCTTCCCTTCTCCCATCGAAGTCGGATTTATCCGACTTCGACAAAGTTAAGATGCCCAACTCGGGTAAACCCGAGTTGGGGGTGGGAGAAGGTGGCGCGCAAAGCGCGCCGGATGAGGGGTCTCCATCCGCGGAGACAGACCCCTCACCCGTCTCGAATGAGCTATCGCTCATTCGATCCACCCTCTCCCACAAGGGGAGAGGGGAAGAAGACCCGGCGATGACAGGCGGCAAGCAACCGTATCCATTCATTCAGGAGTCCAAACAATGGCTGCCAAAGACGTTAAATTTTCCGGCGACGCCCGCGACCGCATGCTGCGCGGCGTCGACGTTCTCGCCAATGCGGTGAAGGTGACGCTCGGTCCGAAGGGCCGCAACGTCGTGATCGAAAAGAGCTTCGGCGCTCCCCGCATCACCAAGGACGGCGTCACCGTCGCCAAGGAAATCGAGCTCGAGGACAAGTTCGAGAACATGGGCGCGCAGATGCTGCGCGAAGTCGCCTCCAAGACCAACGACACCGCCGGCGACGGCACGACGACTGCAACCGTGCTGGCGCAGGCGATCGTGCGCGAAGGCGGCAAGGCGGTCGCCGCCGGCATGAACCCGATGGACCTCAAGCGCGGCATCGACATCGCGGTCCACGCCGTTGTCAAGGACATCGAGAAGCGCGCCAAGCCGGTCGCCTCCTCGTCCGAAGTCGCCCAGATCGGCACCATCTCGGCCAACGGCGACACCGCCATCGGCAAGATGATCGCGCAGGCGATGCAGAAGGTCGGCAATGAAGGCGTCATCACGGTCGAGGAAAACAAGTCGCTCGAGACCGAGGTCGACATCGTCGAGGGCATGAAGTTCGACCGCGGTTACCTGTCGCCCTATTTCATCACCAACGCCGAAAAGATGACCGCTGAGCTGGAAGACGTCTACGTGCTCTTGCACGAGAAGAAGCTGTCCGGCCTGCAGTCGATGCTGCCGGTGCTGGAAGCCGTGGTGCAGTCCGGCCGCCCGCTCCTGATCATCGCCGAGGACGTCGAGGGTGAGGCGCTGGCAACCCTCGTGGTCAACCGCCTGCGCGGCGGCCTGAAGGTTGCCGCCGTCAAGGCGCCGGGCTTCGGCGACCGCCGCAAGGCGATGCTGGAAGACATCGCGATCCTGACCGGCGGTCAGCTGATCTCCGATGAGCTCGGCATGAAGCTCGAAAGCGTCACCATCAACATGCTCGGCCGCGCCGGCAAGGTGGTCATCGACAAGGAAAACACCACCATCGTCAAGGGCGCGGGCAAGAAGAAGGACATCGAATCCCGCGTCACGCAGATCAAGTCGCAGATCGAGGAAACCACCTCGGACTACGACCGCGAGAAGCTGCAGGAACGTCTGGCCAAGCTCGCCGGCGGCGTCGCGGTGATCCGCGTCGGCGGCGCGACCGAGGTCGAGGTCAAGGAGAAGAAGGACCGCGTCGAGGACGCCCTCAACGCGACGCGCGCGGCCGTCCAGGAAGGCATCGTGCCGGGCGGCGGCGTGGCGCTGCTGCGCGCCAAGAAGGCCGTCGGCCGCATCAACAACGACAATTCCGACGTCCAGGCCGGTATCAATATCGTGCTGAAGGCGCTGGAAGCCCCGTTGCGCCAGATCTCGGAAAACGCCGGTGTCGAAGGCTCGATCGTGGTCGGCAAGATCCTCGAGAACAAGTCGGAGACCTACGGCTTCGACGCCCAGACCGAGGAATATGTCGACATGGTCGACAAGGGCATCATCGATCCGGCCAAGGTGGTGCGCACTGCGCTGCAGGACGCCTCCTCGGTCGCCGGCCTCCTGGTGACCACCGAGGCCATGGTCGCCGAACTGCCGAAGGAGTCCGCGCCGGCGATGCCCGGCGGTGGCGGCGGCATGGGTGGAATGGGCGGCATGGGCTTCTAAGGCCCGGTGTTCCCGATCAATTAGTCGAAGGCCGCCTCCGGGCGGCCTTCTTTTTTGGCTTTTTTGGGATGATGCGGGCCCAATCGGTCAGGACGTGCTTGGCTCGAAAATGCTGGCGGGGTTTGCTACTTACGACCCTGCCGAATCCATCGTTTCAGGGAATTTCATATGCGCGTGCGCTTCCTTCTCCTGCTCGGTCTGGCGACGGTCTCCCCGAGCCTCGCTTTCGCCCAGATGAAACTCCCCTCCAAGACGGCGCCGGGCGCGACCGAGACGCGCTATTTCACCGCGCTCGACGGCCTGATGGACGGCAATGCCGACGTCGTGCTGAAGGAGACGCGCCAGGGCAAGAACGTCATCGCAGCTACCCTCGACGTCTGCTACCCCGTCGCGAAGGGCTCCGACCGCAAGGACCGCTTCGTCGCCAATCTCGCTGTCCTCAACGGGCAGAACCTGACCGGCACCACGCAAAGCCTCGGTGACAAGCAGCCGGTCATCGTCAAGCTGTCGCGTAAGCCTGTCGGCGACACCTTCGAATTCCGCGGCCAGATCACGATTGGCCAGACCGTGACTGAAGTGACCTCGACGGATAATTCCGATCTCAGCGAGAAGGAATATCTGGACAACCAGACCAGCGACGACGGCATCACGCCGGCGCCGAAGGATTTTACCGACGTTTCGCCTGAGGCGTTCGGCGTGCGGGTCAAGCTCGACGCCGCGCTCGATTTCCTCAAAAGCCTGAAGGGCGAGGCCGTCGAGGTCGGACTATCGAGCCTTTCGATCTCCTGCGATGCGCTGCGCGCCGGCGAGCAGACCATCAACCTCACGGCCGATCCGGAGCGCACGGCTGCGCTGATTGCGAAAGCCAAATCGATGCCGGGCGTGGTCGCGGCGGGATGGACCAGCGGCTCTGTCGAGATGGATCGCACCATCCGCTTTGCTGCGGCCGAATGGCGCGACGGCGACAAGATCAACAGGGACAAGATCGCGACAGCAATATCAGCCGTGCTCTCTAGAACACTCGCCGCCAAGCCAGCGGGCGCCGACTGGGACGCCAATACCGGAAAACTGACGTTGACCTTCAAGCGGCCAAGCCCGATCTATCCACCGCTCGCGCTCACCGAAAGCGTCGAGGTCACCGCGCTGGTCTCGCCGGACAAACCGGGCGCAACCGACCGGCTGATGCTGTGGATCTCGAGCCCGGTGATCACGACATCAGATGAAGGCACCGGCCCCAAGCTGAACCTGTCCGAAGAATCCACCGGCGACGAGGAAGGCGGCGAGCCAAAGGACGACAATGGCTCGGTCGAGGCGCTGGCCAAGGAGTTCAAGGGCCAGCGCTGGGACGCGGACAAGTCGGTGTGGAAGTGATCCGGGTGCCAACCCGATAGGGCGAGCGGCAGGCTGCGCGTATCCATGCTTCCCGCCGCAGGACAGTGCGCAATGATCTGGCCGCGGGCTTTGATTGTTAAGATTCGATTCAGCTTAGAGGGACATCATTGGTTCACCAAAACGTGGGCCACGCCATGCAAAACCGCGAGCCGAGTACCTTTGAGATCTGGTCGGGGAATGTGGTTGGCGGCCTGCGGCCGGAGCAACCCGCGAGCTTGTGGAATTTCCTTAAACCCGATCGCGACGACGTCTTGGTGGTGCGGGAGCCATTTGGCGATCGGGCACGCACCGCTTTGCTGGTCGCCGTAGCATTGGTGGCAAGCTTTGGACTGGGATGGGCCGGCGGGTTGAATTGGCCCCAGTTCGCAAGCGAATTCGGACTTGTAGAAGTTGCGCTGAAAGAAGCGCCCTCGCCGCGAATTCCTGAAGCACGATCAAGCGGCAGGATTGAAGGCGCTCGAAGGGCGGCATCCGCATCCGATTCGCCCGCCATTGTCGGAAGCATTCCCAAGCCATCCGCCCTGTTGCCGGGCGGTGCACGTCCGTCTGCGAGCCCGGCCTCCCAGGCCAATGCGAGCCCTTCCGCCGCTGCGATCGCGATGCGGCAGCCCTTGGTGGCGGCGCCGGAAACCAAGCCGGCGACGATTCCCGGCTGGACGGTTGTCGATGTCCGGGACGGCACCGCCGTTCTCGAAGGTCCTGACGGTATCCGGATGGCCGCACGCGGCGACACAATTCCCGGAATCGGACGCGTGGAGTCCATCGTGCGCTGGGGCAACCGCTGGGTCATTGCCACCGCCAGCGGCTTGATTGCGACGCAGTAACTCCCAGACCTAGTTCGTGTTGATACGAAACCGCAGCGTCTTTGCGCCGATGAACGACACGAAATCGCCTTGCCGCTTCCAGGTGCCCGCTTCCGTCAGGGCCGCGATCAACTCGTCATCGGCCTGCGCCCGGTCCGGCGGACAGGGCCGGTTCTCCATCGCGCCGGGAACGAAGATCACGGTATTTCCCGCCACCGAGAACTGGCCCTTGCCGCCCTTGCACCAGAGTTCGAGGATCACCTCGCCCTTGTCGCCAATCTCCAGGTTGGGAATCCGTTTCGACCCGCGTTGACGGTCCACGTCGAGTGTCATTTCCGCGCCGAACGGGAATCCGTTATCGGCCCGTGCAGCGCCGAACGGCAAGGCCGCCCCGATCAGCAAGAGCGAAGCGGCGCCTGCGCGGGCCATACGTGCGAATGAAATCATACAACCTCTCGAAAAATGCCAGACCAACCGCGCCGCGCGCCGTTCTATTGGACAACGACATGATTGGCTAGGTGGTGTGGACTCTAAGGATTCCCTTTTAGGAGCAAATCAGATTCAAGGCTGCTTTTTGGGAGGCGGCCTTGGGTGTGATGGATCGTTTGGTTTTGAGCGACGCGGCTTGGGAGCGGATGGCTC
>NZ_JAACFS010000002.1 GCF_029051645.1 Bradyrhizobium sp. CSA112 | reverse complement strand
GGGTTATCGAGGTCGGGGTTGGGGAGCGGGCGCGTTTGCTGGTGCCCTAGTCGGTGGCGCGATCGCGAGCAGCGCATATGGCTATTATGGGGGCGGCCCGTATTACGGCGGCTATTACCCCGTCGGCCCGTATTACGGCGGCTACAGCTACTATCCCGTCGACTATAGTTGGGAAGCAATCCAGGAACCCGGGACCGCTAGCTTCTACCGACCTTACGGGTACGGCGGGCGGCCTTGGGGCTATTGGTAAGCGGGAATTCTGACGGCGTCCCGGCACTGCTGATTTTCACGAGAATGGTGGCTCGGATTGTCGCATATGGATTCCTGACGAGTAACACCGCCCGCGGTTGTGTGCGGGGACGAAGTGTTGCTCTACCGCAATGCGCGGCTGATGTCTCAGATGGGTCAATCGCGTCGGTTTGACTGCGTACCGCCGACTTCCGCTCTGCCCCCTTCAACGGACATCGTCAGGTTGGCCCGGTTAGTCCGTTTCGTGCCAGAGGCGGAAATCGGATCTGCTTCGTGTGGGTCACGCCGTCGGTCACGAACTACTGGACAAGAGGAAGGCTAATCCGGAAGGACGAGCCGCCGTGATCGCGATTTTCCGCCCATATCAGCCCTTTGTGAGCCTCGATAATGGTGCGCGCGATGGATAATCCCATGCCCATGCCTTCGGGCTTGCTGGTGTAAAACGGGTCGAAGACCTCTTTCGATTTGTCCTCGGGAATGCCCGGTCCGCGATCCGACACCGACAGTTCTGCAAAGTTCTCGGCCCGCGAAGTCCGGATGCTGATGATGCGGTATTCGCTCGGCGTGTCCTTCATCGCCTCTATCCCGTTCATGACAAGGTTCAAGATGACTTGTTGAAGCTGAATGCGGTCGCCGAGAACGGGAAGCGCCTCCGGTGTGATGGCACTCACCAATTGAAATTTCCGGCCAATGGCTAATGCCGCAAAAAATCTGATCGTCTCTTGCACGACTTCATTGAGATCGAATTGTTTCTGTTCAAACGGTGCTTTTTTCAGAAGGGCGCGCATCCTCCGGATGACTTCGGTGGCGCGCCGGTCATCATGTAAGATATCGCTCACGATTTCCCTGAGTTCGCCGATATCGGGGCTCGATGATTTCAGGATTTCTTCTGCGGTTTCGGCGTTGGTCAGAATAGACCCGAGCGGTTGGTTAATTTCATGAGCGATGGAGGCGGTCAGTTCGCCAGCCGTCGCGAAGCGGTTGACATGGGCAAGTTCAGCCATGCGCTGCCGCGACTGCACTTCTGCTATTTGACGACGACGGTGTTCCTGCAACAGGACCATGATAAGGCCCGCCTGTATCAGAAGCACGGCGGCGATGAATGCGATTTGCCACGAGTATCGCTGCCATACGCTTGGCTCTCGGAAGTAAACGGTGCTGCCAGGAGGCAGATTGCTTTCACCGATGCCAAAGCGCTGCATTTGACGCCAGTCGAACCTCGGCAGTTCAAATTCGGAGGGTGCGACCTTCACGTCACCAGCCTTTTCACCGTTCAGAATGCGAATTGCCGCTGCGGCTGCGACGACCATCCCCTTCTCAACCGAATGCATGGAGCCGCCGACAATCGAGCCATCGAAAAATCCGTCAAGATAAGAAAAGATTGGGGCGTTGGCGGCGGCGGAGAGCCTGTGCAATGCAGTACTGCCCTCATGCGTAATACCCGCCGCATCAACGCTCATCAGATGCCAGAAAATGGCGCTGTGAGGTGGAAGATGTGCCGCGTCTTTCAGAATGTCCTCAAATGACAGCTTGTTATACCATCGCAGTTCAACACGCCCGCTGAACGGCGCGAGTTCACGCTCGAACACTCCTTGCCAAAACACCTCATTTGGGGAAGCCCCATTTACCACCGCGATCAATTTTGTGTCGGGCAGCACTTGCAGGATGGTTTCGATAGCGGCGGGAAAATTATGAGCCGCAGCGGCCACCGTATCGTATCCGGTTAGCTTGTCGTATTGGACACGACGGGCCTCGACGGAAGTAAAGAGCATCGGTGTCTGGGGAAAAAGACGATTGCGGTATCGTTGCACGAACTCGGCGGCTGGCGCACCGAGAGCGACAATGAGGTCGGGAGGCTTTGCCCCGTACAACGCTTGTAGGTAATCGATAAATGGCGCAAGCGCCCTGTCGTCGTCCACTCGAGCGGTCAACAGCGAGTGGTCCTGAAAGTCTATCGGGACTTTCGACTGCTTGATCATTGCAGGCCGAAGAAACGCTGCGAAATCGGTCCATGGCTTGAAGCGGAGGCCGAATGATTGCAGCATCAGAACGCGCTTTGGCTCTGGATCAGCCGCCTGACTTTGGCACAACGTTGCCAGCAACAATGCGGCGGCAAGCACAGCGGTGAAGGTCCGCGCGCAAAACCGTCGCCATGATAAGGCCGTCGGCCAGAAACGCATTACCGTCCTACTCCCGGCAATTATCAGCACCGTAGGAGCTTGCCCCGATGATTGACAGGAAAAAGAGTTGTTCCAGACGTGCTGTGGGTCCAGAGCCGTTGTCCGAGATGGGTCAATCGCGTCGGCTTGGCCCTCCGTCGATAACTTCCGGACTTTCCCTGTAAATGGACGTCGTCAGGCCAGTGAGCATGTCTCAAAAGTGCCAAGAGGTGACATCAAGAAATGAAAAAGGCCGCCACTAAGGCGGCCTTACTGTCCGTTAAAGCCAACGGGAAACGGCGCTAGCGACCATCACAATGATGACGACGGCAAAGCCCATTAGAAGCCAAGGCATGTCTTTGCGCTCGCGCGGCGTCATTCTGATCTCCTGTCCGTGCGGCTCGCCTTACTGCGGTGTTCTCAATCCGACGACCCGCAACCAGGTGGTTAGCAATTCGGCATTCCAGCAGGGCGTGCAGCGGCCTTGATGGAATCAGGGATTGAACCACCGCCCTTTGTGCCACCAGATATGCCAGCAGACCCGGAAGCCGCAGTCCCAGTGGTGCTGCCAGTCGCGCTGCTGCCGGACGCCGAGCCGCCAGCACCTTTGTCGCGGACCATGTTGGTGCTCACGTCCCAGCATTGATCAGAAGCCGCGCCGGTCGCAGTGCCCGAACCAATCCCGGTCCCTGTTCCTTGTGCATTTTGATCGAGCGGATGTCCGCTTCTGCATCTTTAGGAGTTCACGGACTAAACTTGCTCATTCCTCGGGTTATTACTACCCGTGGCCTTTACCGGACGAGCACAAGCAGACGACTCCATGGCCCTCACCGGATGCCTACCGTCCAACTCGGCAATGCGGCGGTCAATCTCACCGATCACGCGCTTCGAGAACGGCCCGAGGTGCAGGTATAGCGCCATCAGCATCACGATGTAACGCAGCGCGCCTGGATTGGTCTTAGCGATCTCGACGAAGGCCTTCCAGAACGGCTCGCGAACCTCCGGTAGGATCCGCATGACCTTGTGTACGCTGTCGATGCCGCCAAGTCTCTTGCGCATGTCGCCGTCTGGCAGGTCGCGGCGACGGTCGGAGCGGTCAAGCATGACGGCGAGCCGTGACAGCCGTCCCGCGTATGCCGTCGGGCAGAAAACGTGATCGAGCACTGCCTTGTAATCCACAAGGATGTCACGAAGCGGACGCTTGGTGTCGAAATTGCATCCGAGCGTGCATTGGTCGCCCGCCTGCTCGACCTTCATGAGGTCATGGCCGTTGTGCAGGCGGCCTTCCTTGGCTAGCCGCCGTGTCAGCTGTGTACCAGGCAGCGCATAGAGTAGTCCAACCATGCAGACTGGAATGTTCGTCTCCTCGATGACGTCGATCATCGCCTGTCCCATCGAGACTTTCTCGGTATCGAACCCGACGATGAAGCCCGCGGTGATGAACATGCCGTAGCCGTAAATCTTATGGACGCACTCCGCGATGTTGCGCCTGGTGTTCTGCTTCTTCCTCATCTGCACGAGCGCCTCTGGATCCGGGCTCTCGATGCCGACGAAAATCGCGAAGAAATTTGTGTCCTTCATCGCCTGCAACAGACCATCGTCGTCCGCGATATTGATCGAGGCTTCGGTCGAGAACTCGAACGGATAGTCGCGCTCTTCCAGCCAGGCTTGGAGCTGCGGCAGTAGCGTGCGAAGGTTTTTCTTGTTGCCGATGAAATTGTCATCGACGAAATCGACATGCCCGCGATAACCGTGATCGTAGAGCGCTTGCAGCTCGGCGAGAATCTGATCGTTGGTCTTGGTGCGCGGCACGCGACCATATAGCTCGATAATATCGCAGAACTCACAGGTGAATGGGCAGCCACGCGAATATTGCACGCCGATAAAGAGATAGTGATCGAACTTAATCAGATCGTAGCGGGGCATCGGGCTTAGGGTGACGTCGATCTTGAATTTCTCGGCGATGAACACGCCCTTACGCTCACCTCTTTCCCAGGCGGCGATGAAGTGCTGGATGACTTGCTCGGCCTCGCCGATCACCTGGAAGTCCGCGTCCGCGTAAAGATGCGGGCTGGAGGACACGTCAGGTCCACCGACGCATACCGGCTTGCCGTGCAGGTGGGCGAGATCGATCAGGTAGATGAAATCAGGCTGCTGGTTGAGCATACCGCCGATCATCACGAGATCGGCCCAGTCGAGGTCTGCGTCCGTCAAAGGTTCGGTGTTGCGGTTGACGAGACGGATGTCCCAATGCTTCGGCAGCATGGCGGCGACCGTGATCAGGCCGAGTGGCGCGGCCGGATACTTCGCGCCGACCAGTTCGCAGGCTTCCGTATAATTCCAGAACGAGTTCGGATTGAACTCCGGATAGACCATTAGGACACGGCAGAGAATCGTCATGTGCCTCCCCGTAGGTTTGGGGCGCAGGGTGTCACGCAGTTTGCCGGGACTCAAGGGGGCGCTTCTTCCGAAGAGTTCCATTGCCGTAAGTGATCGGCCGATCTATTCGATCATCCCGACGCGTGTCAGCAAGGTCGGTGGAATGCCGATTCGACGTCCTTCAGCCGGCCGTCTGCTCGCGCGCCCAGGCTGCCCGCTCGAAGTCGATCATAAAGTCGCGCGTGATCGGCACCGCATCACGTTTGGTCGACAGCAGAATTTGAAACACCATGTGAGAGCCATGCAGGAATTCGAGTTCGACGGCGGCAAGATAGAATTCCCACATCCGGCAGAACCGCTCGTCGTAGATCGCAGCAGCCCGGGCTCTATTTTTGGCGAAGCGCTCGCGCCAGTGTTTCACCGTGTAATAATAATGCAATCGCAGCACTTCCATGTCGTTGCACCACAGACCGCAGCGCTCCGTGGCAGCGAAGGTCTCGGATAGCGCCGGCACATAGGCGCCAGGAAAGATGTATTTGCGGATGAAGGGGCCGGTGGTGCCGGGTTGCGACATCCGGCCGATGCAATGGATGAAGGCATAGCCGTCAGGCGCCAGGAGCTCACGGATTTTCAGGAAATATTCATCAAAATGACGGATGCCGACATGCTCCATCATGCCGACCGAAACCACTCGGTCAAACTGGCCGGTGAGTTGGCGATAGTCTAACTCGCGAAACGAGACGCGATTGGAGACGCCGGCGGCCTCGGCATGATCGCGTGCTGCCCTGATCTGTTCGGGCGAAACATTAACCGCGGTGACATGGGCGCCTGTTTCGCGCGCCAGATGAATGGCGAAGCCGCCCCAGCCGGAGCCAATCTCGGCGACCGTCATGCCGGGCTTTAATTGCAGCTTGCTAGTGGCGTGAATCAGCTTGTTGCGCTGCGCCTGTTCGAGCGTTTCATGCTCGGGGTCTCGAAAATAAGCGCAGGAATATTGCATCTGATCGTCAAGGAACAGGCGGTAAAGCTCGGTCGAGATGTCGTAGTGGTGGCGCGCATGAGCGGCGGCAAGCCCGATCGGATTGGCCTGATGCGAGCGGCGCAGGCCGCGCCACACCCGCCGCATCAGCTTCTGTGAGCCGTACGCATAAAGCCCGGCGCGGTTGACTGAGAACAGCAGCAGAAAATCATGGATTGCAGCACCGCCCTCCAGCGTGAGCCTGCCGTCCATATAGGCTTCAGCGGCGTATAGCTCCGGATTGATGAACAGCGTGGTGTAGAGCTTGCGATCGTGGAGGTGGATGGCGACGTCGGGCCCGGGCAGACGTTCGCCGAAGACATGGATCTTGCCTTCGGCGTCGCGGACTCGCAGAGTGCCCTGGCGGATGAAGCGTCGAAGCAGATTGGACAACAAACGCACGTGGCAGTCCTCCGTGGCGCCGCAAGTCTCTGTAGCAATGTATCCGAAAGAGGTCATGGGCGCCGGACGAAGCAGCGCTGAACGATCTCACGGAATCGAATTTTGCACCATCAAGGTACGTTTCGGGTGCTCATCGGAACTTGAGTTCAGCAATAGTATTGCAAAAGCATCTTTTTGCGTCACTGAAGACATTGCAACACTATCCCCGAAGATCGGACATGCGGGTATCCGCGGGCGTGTTCGCTTGGTGCTAACAACGGAAGTCGCAAGCGGATATTCTCATGTACTTTGTAGACCGCTCATGCGGTACAAACCGTGTTATCCTTCTCCCTTTGCCATCTTCTTGAGCGTGGCAATTTGCCGGAAGAAGTCTCTTTTTGGCTGAGCAGGGCTGCCAAGCACTTTAGCGCCTGGATCCACATCCGAAATAATGCCCGCCTGCGCTCCGATCTCCGCGCCTTGACCGATCCGAAGATGCCCGGCCATACCCGCCTGCCCCCCGACGCGAACGAAATCCTCTAATATGGTTGAACCCGAAATACCGACCTGTGCGACGATGACACAACACCGGCCGAGGATAACATTGTGGCCGATCTGGACGAGGTTATCGAGACGGGAGCCGGCACCGATCACCGTGTCTCGCAATGATCCTCGATCAATCGTGGTGTTCGCACCCACTTCGACATCGTCTTCAAGAATAACTCTCCCAAGCTGGGGAACAGATAGAAATCCATCTGTGGTGGAGGCGAACCCAAACCCTTCCTGTCCGATCCGGGCGCCGGGGTAGACGTAGATACGTGCTCCCAGAAGCGCGTGGCTTAGACTCGCATGTGCGCCAATCCGGCAGTCCCGACCGACAACGCCGCTGCCGATAACCGCGCAAGGACCGATCCGACAGCCAGGTCCTATCTCTGCTCCGGCCTCAATCACGGACAGCGGCCCGACCTCCGCAGACGGATCGACGCGCGTCCCCTCTGCGACAATTGCGGACGGATGGATGCCGGGAGAAACTGGAGGCACAGGATAGAACAGTGCAGCAACACGCGCCCATGCCGCGTAGGGTTCGGTGGTCCGGATCGCCACTGTCCCAGCAGGCACTCGCGCTGCCATATCAGGATGCACAATCACAGCACCGGCCGATGTCTGATCGAGTGCCGACGCATAACGTCGATTATCCAGAAAACTCACTTCATTCGAGCCAGCCGTTTGCAAGGGGGCCACACCTTCGAGGAGCAGTTCGAGTTCATCCGCAACCCCGTGTGCCGTACTCGCAACAACTGCAAGCGAATATGGCCCACTTCGGCGAAAGAACCTTGCGTTGCCCAAAGTTGCTTCAACCATCCGCGTTTCCCTGCTAGCGAACCGGTTCAGCTAGGGTTACCCTTTTTGACTGGTGCAACGGAGCGATCGGCGCGTTGATACAGATCAAATGCGTCAGCCCCTTATCGGGCGCAACGTGCGCGCCGCCGTGGGGCGGTTCGCCTGCCGCGCCCGCTACCTCTAGCAGCGCCCCGCCTTCGTATGAACTCCGCATCTACAAACGAGATGTCCGCGCCGCGGCGCTATGACGTCGCGGGCTTCCTCCTTGCCGGCGGTAATCGCCGGTTATCCACCTCGATCGATGCCAGCTAGGCTGGCGGCGTTACGGGTCAGCGCCTGCCTACCCGATCCACCGAGCCGACACGGTTCATCGGCGTTCCAGGCCGTACTCCTCTCGCGTCACCGGAGCGGCCACAGCACGACGCCGGGCCTCACGATGCAATTGGCGCGGTAATCAACCTATTGGCCATGCACCATGGCGCTCGCTTTATCGGCGCTTGTGGTCAGGAACCCGGCCATAAACAGGGTCGTCCCTAACGCGATGCATAGCTTCGTGTCTTCTCTCCTTCAGGAAACATAATTGATCCTGCGCACGCGAATATCGACGCGATCCAACGCGCCAGTGAGGCGACCGGGGCGAAAGCAAATATAAAACTTCATGAACACCGCAATTGTGCGGCATCCATTCAGGACGCTCTATCCGGGCAAGTATGGGTGCCGGCGGCGGCGCCTACGAGCGCGCGTCCGCGACGGACCTCTTCCAGCACGTCGCCTGAACTCCACGAAATTGTTGGTTCCGTAACCTCTCTGCCAAAGTCATATTGCGATTTTTATCGCCATCCTTGTCCAAAGACCTCGCTTAAAGGTCGGGGGCACTAATGTTACGAACGATTAGCTGCTGCTTCTTCGCAGCCTCACTAACAATTTTTCTTACCACCTCTAAAAGCCATGCTGGCGAAGAGCGCTGGTTGCAGAACTACTTCGACGCCAACGGTGGATGCGGGCAGCATCGTCTGGCGTTCAATCGGTTAGGCAACATCGCAATTGACGTACGCCGCGACTTTCCCAGGGGAGCGAACCCGGAGGTGTTTGGCAAGCCGGCCAGTGATTGGACCGATGAGGACATCAAGGACGCAATGGGCATCTATTTTAAATGTGAGGCGCAAATAGATGCAGCGCAAAAGAACCGTTGCATGGCGAGCGGTTATAGCGAGAAGCACTGCGATCGCGGCTTCGAGATGAGCCTCGATAAAGTCGAGAGCGTCGACGTCAACCAGAGCATTCTTGGCCGCCTTATGGACTACGGTGACCTCACCATTCAGGGCGTCGGCGAGGGCACGCAAACCATTTCCACCATTGCCTCGCCGCTCGCGTTTCGCAACGCCATCACGACAAGGCCGGTTGGCACGCAGATCACGCCTGGTGTGACAGGCGGCTTCACGTCGAATTTTCCCCCGGCGGGGCGTCCATAACATTCCTACCTGCTCCTGAGCCCTAGGCGAACCCGGCCAACCAATCGCGAAATCGGATTTCATGAGTGCGTCCCCGCACCTATTTCCTCTTCACGATTTCGAACCCGTTGGTCTCAAGCTCCGTCATGACCACCTTCGTCAAGTGAGCGGCCTCTTCCGGTTGTATCCAATGATCGTGCGAAGCGGGATCATCTTCCTTGGGATATTTGACAAACGCGGAATGAATCGCGGCGTAGATCACGTCTCTTGGATCGGCCATTGGCACCCCCTCCATGCGAAATAGCTAGTTCTAGCTTATTCTCACTATACTAGCGCTTGCAAAGCCTGCTATTCCAAGCTTGATGCGGCTCCTCCCCGCGAACGTGGAAGCGTCATCCGTCGTGGCGGACAGCTTGGAGGTTGAATCCACTTACGATTAAGACAAAAGCTTTTGCGGGCGTCACTGGCGAGCGCATTTGGATCTACACGAATGGCGCGGTCCAAGAATTAGCGAACCGGGATTCGGTCTGGCGTTGCAGCATACCAACGGCGATTTGGATTCCGGTCGAATGCCTTATTTGTGTGATCATGCGCTTTGCTGCATCAGTGTATTTTCCTTCAGCAAAATGCTGATCTGTTAGACGGGCGGCGAACAGTAGAACAAGTGCTACTCCAATCCCCCTCATTGCCTTCTCCTATTGCTGATCGCGAAGCGCTCCTGACTGGCGTATGCTCATCAGTTCTCAATTTGACGCAAATGCCGACTGCGCTTACAGCGAAAAGCATGCTTTTGTCAGGCGTTTTCCCTCCCCGGGTATCCTGAACAAGAGTGCATCCCCCGACCCTCGTTGCGGGTCATTGATTAAATCACGCGTCGAGCGCTCGATAGACCGACGCACGACCGATCCCCAAGCGGAATTAGCTGTGAACGTCGGCGCGGTGTTTTGACAGTCTCGGTGACCCAAATTTCATAGAGGAACTCTTGATAGTCGTCTGGACTGTCCGTCGGATCGGTTGTTGGATTGTCGGCGGTTGATTGAGCGGGTTTCTCGCACCATCCCGAGCCGAAAACGACGAGCGCCGAAAGCGACCAGTGCCGATGGCAACCAGCGTCCGACGGGACCAGTGTCCAAAAGCCAGCGTCCAAGGGCCAGTGTCCAGAAGGCCAGCGTAAAGCGAGCATCAACCCTGCCGCAGCCAGCCAGTCTGCGTGCAGTTAACTGGCGGCATTGCCAACGAAAAGCTTTAGGGCTTTTGGGACCATCGGTCGCTCCGATGGTCCTTTTCTCGTAGACAATAATACAAGGGCTGCTCGCTGTGGTCTGCCGGTGCTGTGATGTGGGCTTGGCCGAAGCAAGCCTTTCTTACCGTCGGAGTGGATCCGATGTCTTCAAGCGGGCCGTATCACTCGGACGATCCAGATCAGCAAGACCGCGCTGATGAAGCAGGAGATCAAGGTCGCCAGTCCATCGCGCCGTCTGTCCAGTAGCCGACCCCATGCCGACCCGCTCGGCAAGGGACACAAGTTCCGGCAAGGACCGTACCTGCATCTTCTCCATCACCCTGTGGCGATGGGCCTTGATAGTGCGCTCTGTCCCGCCCAATGCGCGGGCGACCATTTTGTTGGAGTTACCGCGAACGACGAGTTCAAAGACCTGCCGTTCGCGCGGCGTGAGTGTCCCGATGCGGGCGCGAACGATATCCAGCTTGCACTTCAAGGCTCGCGTCAATTCATGATGCGCAATCGCCCGCTCGATTGCCTGAAGAAGTACATCCGAGGATACAGGCTTGATCAGAAAGTCATCCGCGCCCGCCTTGATAGCGCGAACCGTGGCCGGAATATCGGGATGCCCACTGAGGAATATGATTGGCAGCGTCAAACCAAGTTTGCCCAGGCGCTCTTGCAGTTCCGGACCGCTCAGTTCCGGTATCCGCACGTCAAGGAGAACGCAGCTCGGGACACCTTCGCTCGGCAAGCGATCCAGCAAGTGCTGGGTCGAAGCATAGGTGGCGACCTCATAACCGGCTTTCGTCAAACGACGTTCCATCGCTGCTCGGAAGGACGCATCGTCATCGACAATATGCACGTACCCCTGCACAGGTCTCTCCCCGAGAAGGGTCTTAGGATATCAGCAAACGCAACCTGAGCCATGTTAAATCTTAACGGATTCTGTCCGGCTGTCTGGAAGACCTGGACAGGTAGCGGGAGTTTGCCGGTCTAGTAGTGCCACCAGCCGACGAAGAGTGCAGCATCATTCTTTGTGTCATTGAACGCGGCCAATGTCTCAGTATCGTCGCGCGGCTGCTTTCCGTCTCTTCCATTCATATGCTTGAAGGCGTTCCAGTATTTGCGCTGCAGGTACCGCAATTTGGGAATATCCAGATCCGGTACGGTTTCCAACATGTAGGTTGAGAATGTCGGAATATTATTGGAGGCGGCAATACCGTCGATTAGTTCTCCGCCGCCACAAGCCAAACATTGAACAGCGATAGGATCGCGGTCTCGTATAAAGAGGTCGAGAGCGGTGCCAAGCTGATGTCTGGCAACGTTCAATTTTGTGAGAATAGCCATTTTGAATTCGTCTTAGGTTGCAAAAACTAGCCTGACGGCTTTTTTCTTTCCTGCCTGCGCTGCCGCGCTAGCTTTAGGCGCTCAGGTTCAGTAAACATCCTTTCGAGCAGAGCGACGGTGAAGTCCAACAGGTCTTCGGCATCCTCTTTGCCTAACGCGCCTCTATGTGCGGCGTCGTTGCCGTCTTCGCGGATACAGTCCGACAAGGCAAATAATTCAGCTGGCAATTTGCCATTCTTAAATAGCCATTCTACGCGTGGCCCAAGATTTCTCCGCGTGTGAGAATTTAAGCCTTCAGTTTCTGCTTCCGGCAACAATGGTTCTGTTGTCATATCAACGCACAGGCGAAACATTGCGCCCGTTGCGTTCCAGCACTGAACAGCGACGCATTTGGTGGCCTCTGCAAAAATTTTGGCTAAATTCTCCGGGACATGTCCGGTGGCTCGGTGCGCCTTCATCCTTTTGACTGACGTATCCCTTATGCTCGAAATAGCGGCTGATGCTTCCGGAGATTGCTTCCGGAGGTTTCGTGTCTAACGCATCCCCATCTGCGTGATTTTTTTGGGCTAACACGAAGGTAGTTGTACGTGAGCAGTGACGGCATCGACAGAACATCTCATACAAACGCTGCCAGCTATACTGGACGGCAACGACTGTGGTTGAAAGGACGTCAAAGGTCGTTCTGTTGGCATGGCATCTTGGACAGTTTGCGACGTATTCAGTCACTCCGTCTTCCCTCGTTCTAGTTATCTGTGATCTTGATCTGCTCGCCCGAACTGCCAACGAACGTTCTCCGATTCGACGCGGCGGGAGTGTTTCGCAACCTTTGCGCTAGGGCAATACCGGGCGACCTTCATCATCGGGCTGTAGGTCCAATGCAAATCTTAGTCGTTTCGCAGGTGATCGTTGAGTTTGGAACCTTTGGTGTGTGGAACTCTTTGGAATAGTCGGAGGGTGTCCCGCCGCAGAAAAAGGCATCCACCAACCTGGGACGGTCCCTAGCCCATCGCCTCCCCCACGGCTGGGACCGTTCTTTTCTGCCCAACGCTCATTCACAGCGGCTCATAACGTCCATGAGTAATCCCCTGAAATGGTATGACGACAAAGCTGACAATCCGCCCTGGATCAAAGCGCTTGCGGAAGTTCGGCAGTTAGCACCGCGCGAAGGTTGGTGTTACCAACATGTCCAAGCGATCACTGTCGCGATCGACCAGTACGCCGAAGCCGCGCGGGGTAACCGGGATTACTTTCTGAACAAGCCGTGCGGTATTGGTAGTGGCAGAAACGATCACGTCTCCTATTGTTCGAGATTTCTGAAAACTGCGCAAGAATGCCCGCTTTCCGGCGGGCTTTTTTGTGAGTTGAGTAATTGTCAAAGCGTACTGAGATGCCGGGCTTCATTAAGCCTCAGCTAGCAACGTTGAAGTCCAAAGCGCCGAAGGGCGAGCAATGGCTTCACGAAATCAAGTTCGACGGCTACCGCATCCAGGTCCACATCAACAGGGGAAGGAAGAAGGTCTTCACCCGTAACGGGCTCGACTGGACCAAGCGCTTCTCTGTGATTGCCGGTGCGCTCGATATTCCCGGCGAAGCCATCATCGACGGCAAAGCGGTCGTCGCCCATGAAGGCCGACCCAATTTTTCAGAACTGCAAGCGGAGTCGGCGGCAGGCAGGCAGGACCGGCTAGTTTTCTACGCCTTCGATCTTTTGTGGCGTGACGGTGACCTTCGTAACCTCCCGCAAATCGAGCGCAAGCAAGCGCTGCTAGACCTGCTCGGCGAAAACGCGATTGAACTGCCAGTCCTCTACTCCGAACATCTCACCGGTGACGGATAGAAGTTATTTGAACACGCCGCGAAGCTGAACTGGGAAGGCATCATCTCCAAGAACCCAGGCGCGCCCTACCGCTCCGGCCGCAATGAAGCTTGGCTGAAAAACAAAACCATTCAGAAGGGCAAATTCCCGGTCGTCGGCTTCGTTAAAGACCCTAGCGGCGTCGCCGCGCTCTACCTTGGAAAGGAGGAAGGCAAGGACTTGGTCTATCTGGGCAAGGTCGGAACGGGATGGTCACGCACCGTCTCAAGCCAAATCCGGAAGCAACTCGATACAGTCCAGCCCAAAGTCCAAGCTCACAAAGCCCATCAGGAAGCCGAGGGCCACATGGGTTGAGCCAACCTTCGTGGCTGATGTCGAATACCGCGACATCACTTCAGAAGGACTTTTGCGCTCGAGTTCGTTTAAGGGGCTGTCTCGGAAATAGTGGTGGATGCCGAAGGTCGGAGGCTAAACTGCCGATATGGCCCGAGGAAACGGCCCCAGCTTTTTGGGGGCTGGGGCATAGCTGCTGGGGCCGTCCTCGTCTTACCCGGTTGGGCATCCAGGCAATGCACGAAGTTAGTATACTGAGTTTTCAACTGCAGAGAACCAGACAGACGTTGATCCACTACGTGGAAATTGTTTCGCAGAGTTCCACAAGCAATCTGAACAAATATTCAGAAAACGCGGAACGAAATCCTGATCCGTGTCTTAGTCGGCTACCCGACATTGGCGTCGGTTTTTCCCTGGGAGTGATGTTATGCGAAAGCCTGTTGACATCGACTCCACCCATAGTCTCGCGATCGTCCAAAAGATTGGTGAACGACTACGCGCGTCATTCAAAGAAGATCGAGAGCTACCGGTGAGCTTCCGAGAGCAGATCGAACGGCTCCGGCAATCAGAAAGCGACGCGCAGGCAAACCTTGCTAGGTCGCCGCGTGGTGACAGACCCTAATGGCCCCATCTGCCACGGCATCGGGTGGGTCTGCGAAAATCACCCTGATAAGGCATGGGATAAGGACATCGGCTGCGACTGTGGAGCCGGTATGCCTTGCAAATGAAATTCTGGTGAAGAGGGTGAAGAGCCGGACGTCAGCCAGATCATTGAAGGCGTCCGCCGACGCGTCATTAACAATAGCGAGGCCGGAACGAAAAAAAGAGCACCGCGGTTTCCCGAGGCCCTCAAGAAGAAAATCGCTGCGAACTCTACCCCCGCCTGATTTTCAGGCTATGGCCGTACCTATCGGCGAACGCGCCGTTCATCGTCGCGGTCATCAGCATGACGCGTGTTACCATCAGGACACGCACGCGCGTCGGAGCCCATCCGAATTATTCGCTCAGAGGAGCGATCCCCTGTCAGCTAAAAAGTTTTCAAGGAACTTGCGAGATTTTTCTGGAAGCTCCTGAGTTAAAGCCTTTTGATTATCGCTGAAAGAGCTTTTGGCCTGTGCGCGATTCCGCCAGCGCACGTCCCCTAAAGGTTTGGCGCTCGCACCGTCGTAATTGGGACTGCGGCATTCTTTATCCGCGACCAGCTCACGAAGAGAAACCAGATCCACCACAGTGTTCATCATAGCCCTCCATTACGCGAGGAGGAGAAGCACGTGATCAGGAAAAGGTTGCAATTAACTTAACTCCAAGCCTCGTTGAGTGGACGTGTCGAAGCCGACGCGTCACCACAGGAAATCTTCCGCGCGATCTCGTCCGCTCTAGCAGTCCGGGATCAAGATCGGTTACCCGCTGTGGTTGAGGAGTTCGCTCGAAGCAATCCACACGCTTGGCATCCAAGCGCTCACAGCCCTTCGATTATTGGTCGATTGTTGGTCGAAGAACTACGGCAGCGCTCCCGATCTAGGCTAAGTACTTGAAAAGATTGGCGCTCCCTAGGGAAGTGGCCCAGACAAGCAAAATCAAATAGTTGGATGCACAAACGCTCCCAAGCGGGTGCATTGAAGCTAAACGGCTTTTTCCGACAGTTACAAACGGTCCCCGCCGCCGCCCGCGACCGCTCGCGCGCGCCTCTCTGTCCATCATCACTGGTTCTGAAACGCGAAACCGGCGCCGCGACCAACGGCACCGGTTTCAAAGTCACGATCGTGAACGCGCTTTACCCCCTCGCCAAAAGGAGCAAGACGCATGGCGACAGATACCTCCGACAAAACGAAACAGCAAGCACTGCTTAACGACCAGCCGGTCATTGCGTTGCCTTCGCAGTGCGAAACCTTGGTTCGGATCACCGTCGACAACGACCTGGAGATCGAGCAGCAAGACCCGCAGGATACCGAGACCGACCGGGTCCTGGTCGCTGAGCAAAATATCGGCGACTTCCTCGCCTGCATCGTCCACAACTTTGAAAGGCGCCACGGCCAGGAGGCGACAGCTGATCTACTCGACCGCGTATGCGACGCGGTCGGCGGGCGCGACGAGCTTTGGCCGGAGACCATCACCACGACCTATTTCGGCGAGCCGCTGAAGCGGTCCGAGCCGCCAGGCACGAGCCGATCGGAACCGCCGCCCGAACGGTCGACGACCAACGCCGATCGCCAGCGCCGTTACAGGGACCGCAAGCGTAACGCTGAGGGCGTAACGCACCGTAACGCACACCGTAACGGCGCCCCCGACCGTAACGCGGCGCCGCTTCAACACGAGCTTCCGAGCAGCTGATCCATGCGCGGGCGGCCCCCGCGCAGGAGTCACGCCGCCACAGAACTTCAACCAGAGGAGACCACGCAATGAACGGCCGCAACAATATGGCTATCGAGATCAAGCTCGTTGAGGTCTTTGGGTACTTTCGCCGCAGCTGCACCATATGCGGCGGGCTGCACCGAAAAAAATCTGGTCGCTGCAGAAGCCAGATTGCCGGACGGCGGCCTCATCCGGGTATGCGAAAGCTGTCTCGAAGAGGATCGCATCGATTGGCGGCTCGCCAGCCATGCCCAGGAACTCGAAGACTCCGCGCGTGCTTTGCGCAGCCTGATCGGCCGGTTGCGCACGCCGACCTATGAGCAATGGCGTGCGGAGGTCGAGCGAGTCGAAGATCGCAACGCGGCCGAATATCGTGCCTACGAGGAACGCTGGCGCGCGAAGCAAGACAAAATCGAACGCCTTGCCAACGAAGTGGTCGACCGCGGTCACGCTGACCAGGCCACGATCGCAGCCGCCCGTCAGTGCGGCGTCGACGCCTGCAAGGCCGAACGCAAACGCTCGGAAGTACCAATCGAACGGCGCGGGCCGCAGTTCACCGCGCTCGCCATCGCCTGGGTCAATGGATGGAAAGAGGAAGATGGGCCACAACAGCCGGTCAAGATCGAACCGGTATTTGAGATCGCGACCGAAAGCTATTTCGGCGGCTGCCCGATCTGCGGCAAATCAAGCGGTTTCCTCAACACCGGCCGCTCTCATTGGTTCTTCTGCCACGATCATCAAACGAAGTGGGTAATTGGCAGCAACCTCTTCAGCTGCTGGCATGAAGAGACGGAGGATGACTGGAACAGGAATTCGAAGCGTCTCGCCAACTATGACGAGGTCAAGCCGATCCTCCCTGATAGATCATCCTGAGCACCAACGCGCGGCCGGTGGTCCCGGTCGTTCGGTCAGGTGCTCGGAGGTTCCCACCTGATGCAGAGCGACCGACCAGATCGCCGCGCCGCGAGAATGGCTGCGGTCTTCTCCCGATCTTGACCCGCCGCCGGCCTCTCGAAGAAGCCGCCATGAATGATCGCAGCGCGCCGGCCGCTCAATGTCGGAAACAAACCAGTGCAGGCAACGCTGTGCCCATTGCGACCTGCGACGTGATGATCCGGGCAGCCCCCGGGACGGTGAAAGGCAGTGCGGGCTTGATGACATGCCGCTCGCATTGTGGGCGCGCCGAAAAAAGCGCCCTAGAGACACTGCCGCCAACGCCGCCGGCAGTGGGCCTGCTTGCAGGCGAAGGGTAACTAGTATCCCCGGGCGCAAATGCCCGGCCCCTCATGTCGGGGCGTGACTTGGTGAAGGTCAGAAGCGGCTAAGTTTTGCCGGCCCTCACCAGATCACGGAGAGAAAGGGCGAAGCTATGCCCAAAGGCCATTCAGCGGCAGCGCGCGTAAACTTGTAACGCTGAGCGTAACGGCCTCAACCTGTAACGCGCGTATCATGCTGGCGCTCCGCTACCATTGGAAGGTCCGGCGGCGCGTTCGGTCATCGTGGTCAGATCAATGCGGCGCTGCCCACTTGCGACTCGGCAGCTGCGCTGCGGCCGGTGCGGTCACCGGCAGGCCTTCTCGCCGGAATCGGTCATCGCACCGTGCGCGGGTGCGCAAGTCCAAGCGGCGGGTCGCGCGCGGACCCACCGGGGTGCCGGAAACCTCGGTCCAGATCGGGGTTTCTGAGACCCCTATCATCGAGTCTCGAGTCGCAAGCGGCCCCGACTTTCAATGATCGCCTGGACGATCCTTTCGCCGAGGTCGCACAAATCGCCGGCTATGTGGACGCTGTGGAGCCAAACGCGGAAGTGGCGCCGATATCGTCAAACCGACGCCATTGACCCAAAAGCGACGTCCGTGCTCCGGCAAGTGGACTGCCAGCAGTTTCGCTTGAACTGTTAGGCCCGCAACACTGACTCATGGACCCGCTTCCGCCACTAGCGACGGATAGGTCACTGTGTCTCCCGGCCCGGGCCGGGCCCCCGGCGTCAGGCTCGCTATTGCGACTTTGCCCGGTCCAAGAATATGAAACACCTGCTCGCCACCAACGATCAGATAGTCTGCGATGATCCGACGATGGCACCGCCACCACACTGCCTCCGCGCACATCACGGCGCAGCGCCGCACGCGGCCCAGATCGCGAATCCGGGCGAGGCCGGAGCGAAAACTGCCGCTCATCGCGTAGTCGGCGTAGTTGTGAAAACTCTGATTCTGCCAGAAGGCATTGACCTCAGGCGCAATATCCTCTGCGCGTGCGCGGAGGCCTCCGAGTTCGGCGACATGCTCATATGCGACCTGAAATCCCGACAATGACTCCGGAAGCTTTTCGCAATTGTATTGCGGATTTGTCCGCGAGCGCGGAACAGTGCGCACATCGACGACGATGCCGATCTCCGAGGCAGCGAGCAGATCGATAAATTCGCCGATTGGGCGCGTGGAATGGCCAATGGTGAAAAACGGAAACTTCGCGCCGGCTGCTGTGCTTTCGAATTCACGCCGGGCCATCAGCCGAGGCGCCTCAACACGCCGGCCTTGTGCAGGGCGACGTGATCGGTCTTGTCGCTCTTGATTTCATACTGCGGATCCTCCGGCGTAGCACGGTGGATGTGGCCTTTATAATTGACGGCTCGCTTGTGCACTTTAACGATCGTTCCCCGCACACGTCCGGCTTCTGAATTCCAGCTCACGTGGTCGCCAACCTTGAACGTTTTGGCCATGGCTCAGTCCTGGTCCGCTCGTAAGGCTACGCGCGATGCAAAGAGCGCGTCTGTATAACTTTGATCGCTCATTTTGTGTTCCTCCTGCTGGCGAATAACCGTGGCGCGCTGCACAGGCGAGAGCGAGGATCGATCAGCCGCGATGTGGCGTGACGTTGAGGTCCGGTGACGTCCGTTGTGTGGGTTTTCGGATGCCGGCCCCATGACGGTGTGGCAGCGCGCACGGGGCCGGCATCCGCAACCTCCACAAAAGCGGACGTTGACTAAACTCTCGACAACGTGCCGACCGCTCAGGATTTCCGCGCCTATCGTGACAACAAGTTGACTAGTCTCACTGCTTGGATCGCTCAAACGCCGAGCAAGCGCCGAAAGGACGATGTGTAGGCCGCCCCGATTGCCATATCGGGGATGGCTGAAATGGCTGGACGAGTTGAGCGAAGAATACGCGGCGGCATGTACAAAGGAAGAAGGTGAGCCGTCCATGATCCCGATACCGGGAACAGTTGACTCCCGTTTTTCCAACCCTTGGTCGCTTTTTGGACCCATTCAAGGCGCTTGAATCGGTGCTCGGTAACAAGGCGCCTCTGGAATAAGAACAGTAAGAAAAATTTCCGGCAACGCCCCAATCGTCGCTTTAGAGTACTGGGAGCGTCAACATGGTGGACCAGACACCGCGTTTTCGACCATACGATCCTGAGGTCGATGTACAGACCGATCGTCGAGTGGCGCCTTACAAGTACGAACTATCAGTCCGAACCGCTTCGCACACGGAAGATCCCGTCCCCGTGTTTCTTTCCGATTACGACGGTGTGCCAGATCCGAGCGAATACGTGACTCCCTTGCGCAAGGACGGCGGACGTTCCATCTCGGCACGAGTTCTGGCAGGCGTTTTGGCGACTGCGGCCGCGGCAATTCTATTAGCGATGTTCTCTTCGGATGCCACACGCGACATCATCGTCAACGCGAAGGCTTCAATTGCGGCTTCCCTTCCGACGCCGTACGCAGCGGTGCAGCCTGATCCCGCGCAATCGACGGCACATGACACACAGTTGAGGAATCCCACGGATGCCGCGCGGCTATCGGCGCCGGCAAATCAGACCGCTGGTTTTCGAGCCGCCACAACGGTCGCGGCGGTGCCGGCGCGTGAGGAGATCACGACGGCCTATCAGAGTGCGATGCAGGACGGCCGCGCCCCCGCCGCCACACCGCCGGGCGCTCCAGCGTCAGTTGCCGTAGCGCCGCCGGCTGGGGCACCCGTTGCCGCTCTGCCGCCGGCACCTGTCCCAGAGCCCATGATCCCGGGAGATGCGATCCGCCACCTCGATCCTAATGAAATCGCCTCGTCGCTCAGGCGAGCGGATGATTTGATCGCGAGTGGCGATCTCGCCGCGGCTCGCCTCGTGCTGCGGCGCGCGGCTAACGCCGGAGATGCGCGCGCCGCCATGACGCTCGCCGGAACCTACGATCCAGTGATCCTGGAGAAAATGGGCGTCCATGGCTTCGTGCCGGACGTAGCCATGGCGCGAGTCTGGTACGAGAAGGCCAAAAAGTTCGGATCGGCGGAGGCGCCTCAGCGGCTCGAACTGCTCGCAAGCAAGCGGCAATAATCGGCGCATCGTATGACAGTTTTCAAAGCCGTTTACTGCCGATGGATGTTCGCCGCAAACGAACAGACCGAGTCCAACCGAATTTCGGACGCGGCACTTACTTCGCGGCACGCACTTAATGAGCCGCAGATCACAGCAAAGGGCAAAGTTATGGGCGTCTTCACCGCGACTGCTAGAAATCTCTTCGTGTGCCTGTCGTTCCTCTTGTTTTTTGTATCCTTAACAGTCCCCTTGCGTCCTGTTTTGGCTCAAAGCCACAAGCCAGTGGCTCAAAGCCAAAAGTCGGTGGCTCAAAGCCAAAAGCCGGCGGTCAGTTACGATGAAAAAAAGCGTCAGGCCAACGATATCGCCGTCACGGTCGTGGTGTCCGGCATCTCATGTACGTGCGCCAGGTTCACTGAGGACATCCGGAACGTCGTGAACGATTTGGGGCCGGACGGGGTGCGCGTTCTGCCGGTTCTTGGGGTCGGCGGACTTCAAAACGTGAATGATGTGCTGTTTCTCAAGAACATGGACATGGCTGTCGTCGACGAGGACAATCTTCGACTCCTGAAGAAGAAGGATCCGGTGCTGTATGCCAATATCGAGCAGCGCGTTCAATATATCACGAAGCTCTACAATTCCGAGTTTCATGTTCTCGCGCGAAACGAAATCAAGTCCTATGACGATCTGAAGGGCAAGAAGGTCAACTTCAACCTGAAGGACAGCCAGACCGAAGTGACCGCTGATACCGTTTTCAGTGCCCTCAACATCCCCGTGCAGCGCTCTTATTACGACAACGATGAAGCACTTAAGAGGCTGATGTCCGGAGACATCTCGGCAATGATCATCCTCACGGGAGCGCCGCAGGCCACCCTGGCGAAGGTGAAGAAGGAAGACGGCGTGCATTTCCTCCCGCTGGATCAGGAAAGCTTGCGAAATCATGACCTGCGCGATTTGTTCGCAAATTATCTTCCCGCAGAGATCACCCATCAAAACTATCCGAACCTGATCGCAGAGGGGAGCTCTGTCCCGACCATCGCGAACCGGGCATTGCTTGTCGCCTATACTTGGCCGGAGAATTCCCCGCGGTACAAGAGGGTCGCGAAATTCATCGACGCGTTTTTCGGTAAGATCAATCAATTCAACACCCCGTCGAGGCATCCCAAGTGGCGCGAAGTCAATCTTTCGGCCGAAATGCCTGGCTGGGTGCGATTTAAGCCCGCGGCCGAATGGCTTGCCGCCCACCGAAATCAAGCCGTATCCGCCAAACCAGACAGCACGCTCGGCCAATCCTCACCCGAGCTAAAGGCGGCATTCGAGAAATTCATACAGAGCGACGTCTCTTCGTCGGGTCGGAACACGCTCTCCACCGAAGAACGGGAAATGCTTTTCGCCAGATTCACGAAATTTCTAGCCGAGTCTAAGGCGGAACGGGCGGCGGCGCGTTAGACTCGCAAGAATGTCACAGGAAAGACATCCGCTGCGAACCCGATCTTCCGCCTTGACGCACGTGTCGGCTGCCGGTTGTCGGGACTCTTTAGGTAGAGACGGACGGGGGAGCCGACGGCTGGAGCTCATGCGAAGTGGACGGCAAGCGCCAGGGAAGGTGCTCGCCCGTTCGCGCGTCGATTCCCGTCGTGTTCAGTGCGTCCGTCTGAGCGCGGGCGGCGACGTTTTGGCACGGTGGCCTGATCACGAATTGCGTGAGGCTTACGGCAAGGCCGCAAAGTGCAAATACTCAGGCCAATATGGGAGTCCTTGCGGAAGCCCTGCTAACAAGAACACAACATCAGGCAATAAAGGAGGAACATCATGGCGCGGGAAACCGGGCGGAACGCCGCGAACGGCGGGACCGGCTTCAAGACCAACCGGCGCGGATTTCTCGGCAGCACAGGCCTGGCTGCCATGGGAGCGATCATTGGGAGCGCCGTGCCGCTATCCGGCAACGGCCCAGGCATTCCCGGCGCCCATGCGCAAGCCGGTGGCGCTGCCGCACCCGCCCAGCCGAAGGGACCGCAATATCTGAAATTCCCCGGCAAGAACGACAAGCTCGTCGTGCTCGGCGAAAAACCGCTCGTCGCCGAGACGCCGGAAAGCCTGCTCCACGACGACACCACGCCGATCGAGAAATTCTACATCCGCAACAACGGCCAGATCCCTGAGGAAACGAAGGATCCCGACGCTTGGAAAATCACCATCGAAGGCGAGGTCAACAACAAGATCGAGATCACGCTCGGCGAACTGAAATCGAAGCACAAGGCGGTGACGCGCCGCATGGTGCTGGAGTGTGGCGGCAACGGTCGCGCGGCATTCTCGCCGCCGGCGCGCGGCAACCAATGGACCAACGGCGGCGCGGGCTGCGCGGAATGACAGGCGTGCCGCTCGCCGATCTGCTCAAGGCCGCCGGCCTGAAGAAAAGCGCCAAATATACCGCCCACTATGCGGCCGACCTGCACCTGTCGGGTGATCCGAGCAAGCCGAGCCTTTCGCGCGGCGTGCGCATCGAGAAGGCTCTTGACCCCAACACCATGATTGTGTGGGCCATGAACCGCCAGCCGCTGCCGAATATCCATGGCGGGCCGGTGCGCCTGATCGTGCCGGGCTGGTCGGGCTCCGCCTCGCAGAAATGGCTGACGCGGATCACCATCCGCGACCGCGACCATGATGGTCCCGGCATGACGGAGTTTTCCTATCGCACCGCGATCAAGCCGATGGTGCCCGGCGGCAAGGCCGACCCGGCGAACTTCCGCATCCTGGAGTCGATGCCGGTGCGCTCGATCATCACCAATCCGGCCAATGGCGCGAAGTTCGCGGCCGGCACCAAGGAGCTGAAACTGCGCGGCGCCTCCTGGGCCGGCGATCTCACTGTGAAGCAGGTGGATCTCTCGACCGATTTCGGCGCGAGCTGGCAGCGGGCCACGCTGGAAAAGCCGACGAACAAATATGACTGGCAGCGCTGGACCGCGACCGTAAAACTGCCGAGCGACGGCTATTTCGAAATCTGGGCGCGCGCCACCGATTCCAAAGGCGCGATGCAGCCGCACCAAGCCGGCTTCTGGAATCCGCAAGGCTATGGCGGCAACGCCATGCACCGCATCGCCGTGCTGGTCGGATGATGCAGCGTTTGGCGTGGCTCACCTTGGCCGGCGCGCTTTGGATAGCGCCGGCGATGGCGCAAACGGGCTTCACGCCGCGCGACGAAAGCCCGGAAGAGTTCGCCGCGGGCGCCGGCCGCGACGAGACCTTTTACGCCTGCACCGCCTGCCACGGTTTTCGGTTGGTGGCGCAGCAGGGCATGACGCGCGCGCGGTGGGAGGATTCGCTCAACCTGATGGTCCGCAGCCACAACATGCCGCCGCTCGACGGCAAAGACCGCGAAACGGTGCTGAACTATCTCGAAGCGGCCTATCCGCCGCGCGCGCCAACGGGTCGCAGAGGTTGGCAAAACCCGTTTGCCAAGTGAGTGTCTTCGCTTTGTGCGCAGATCGGCATTGAGTTATATTCAAGGTGGATCAGTTTGGCTTTCGTTTGCCGAGGCTGCGCACCCGCTGCAAACTTCCGCAGAGCCGCGGAACCGGTACTCGCGGCCTATGGTAGCCGTTGACTACGGTCAGCACACCCGTAAGCGGACATAGTCAGTAGGATCGGTTACGTCCAGAAAATCCTGGCATATTCGCCTGCACGCGAAATAAACAATGCGCTCGGAGATCTTGAGCGGGCGCTCTGTGAGATGGCACCATCGCGAACGTCGCACCGCGTTTCCCATTGCGGCCCTAGAGGATGCGGTCCGCCTTCTCTGCCGCAGTGAAGCCTTGGGCACATCACCATGCACTCCATCTTCTCTCTAAGATTAAAGTGCTGCGTCGACCGGTTGAGACCACCAAGGACAAACCGTTGTGACCCGCGTCGTCGACAGCGCATGGCGGCACGGCCGCTTCCGGATTGTCAGCGCAGGTGTCGGCGGACATTGGAGCCTCCCGGTTTCGACTTTCACGAAAAGTAGTCGCGGATTAATCTGTCGCGTCACGCCTCGAGAGCTTCGAGGAGTGAGGTCGCCACGATATCTATTGGTTGTAAGCCATCGACGCTTCTGAGAATTCCCTTCGCGCGATAATAGTCGGCGAGGGCTTTGTTTGCTTGCGGTATTCTTCCAAGCGGACTTTCAATGCACCTTCGCTGTCATCTGCTCTTACAGTGTGACCGTTAATCTTTGCTTCTTTGGCGCGATTGAGAATGCGACCCAACAAGACTTCTTCATCCACCTTCAACTCAACCACGCAGTCGAGATCGAACCCTTTGGTCAGCAAGATGTCGTCAAGTGCCACGGCCTGGGCAATGGTGCGAGGAAATCCATCGAGTATGAATCCATGCCTGGCATCGGGCCGTAGAATGCGCTCAGCGACAACGGCAACTACAAGCTCGTCTGGAACAAGCTCGCCGCGTTCCATCACCGCCTGGGCTTTTCGCCCGATCGGAGTTCCTGCCGACGCTGCGGCGCGCAGAATATCGCCGGTGGACAATTGCGGAATGGCCAGCCGTTGAGCCAATCGGGTCGCCTGAGTTCCCTTTCCGGATCCAGGCGGTCCCAAAAGAACAATCCTCATTGCATTCTCCATTGCGGATTTCTGATCTTCGGCCTGATACTGCTTGGCAGCAGAACTACACCGACGCATCCTCGAGCGCTCGGCAACCGACAATGAATGGGACGAGGTTTTCAACGAGAACGATGGCACGCATTAGATTGAAATACGTCAATCAGTTCGCGAACAGAGACCGCGCCGACAAGCGGCTGCGGTACTACTTTCGCAAGCGCGGGCACAAGGCGATCCCGTTGCCCGGCCTGCCGGGCTCCGAGGAGTTCATGGACGCCTATCAGATGGCGCTCGCCGCGTTGCCAGATGCAACGGTCGAGATTGGCGAGAAGAGAACGACACCCGGCACGATCGATGCGCTTTGCGTTTCCTATTACAAGTCGTCCGACTGGAGCGCGCTCGCTGAGGATACGAGGGACGCGCGGCGCCGGATCATCGAAAAATTCCGTTTGAAGCACGGCCCCAAGCGGGCGCGCCTGATCGAAGAGGCGCACCTTGTGAAGATCATGAACGACATCGCCTCGCTGTCATCGCGGCGATCATGGTTGAAGGCGATCAAGCATCTATTGCAGCACGCGGTGCCAATCATGCGGAAGAACAATCCCGCAGAGAAGATCGCGCAAGTGAAGCTGCCGAAGTCCAAGGGCCATTGGACCTGGACGGACGATCAGATTGCGACCTATCGGAAGCATTGGAAGCTGGGGACCAAGCAGCGGCTGGTGTTCGAGTTCGCACTGGAGACCGTCTCCCGGCGCGGCGAGGTTGTCCGCTTTGGCCCGCAGCATTGCTATGTCGGCGGCGAGGGCGAGCGGCGGATCAGGATCGAGCGCACGCATGGGTCCGATGACGTCGATATCCCGATGTCGGACGCACTGGCGGAGGCAATCGACGCGATGCCGAGGCTGAGCGTCGTCAATGGCGTCGTTCCGCTGACGTACCTGCACACCGAGCGCGGCAAGGTGCGAAGCAAGAAGGCCCTTGGCAACGACTTCGCGGGCTGGGTAAAGCTGGCAGGCTTGCCGGATCAGTGCCGGCTGCACGGCCTCAAGAAAGGCGGCATGCGGCGCGGTGCCGAGGCAGGCTTTACGACGCATGAGTTGATGGCGAAGTCGGGCCACAAGTCACTTGCCGAGGTTCAAAGGTACACCGAGGCGGCGAACAAGAAGAAGCTTGCGGACAGCGGCGCGGCGAAGATGCGCGAGGCCGTCGCGAAGGTGCCGAAGCGGATCACCGATCAAAGCGCGAACGCGACTTACACAAACATCGAGACCCAATTACACAAACGCGGGTCTAAGTGATTGAAAATGTTGGAGGCGAGCGATGATATGGCGCTCCCTAGGGGAATCGAACCCCTGTTTCAGCCTCGAGAGGGCCGCGTCTGAGCGAGGACCTTTACAACAATCTCACGCGGCGAAAAACTGGGGCCCGGTGGTGCTCTTCTTTGCCCGAGAACTGCCGCGCCCGAACGATTCGAACGTTCAGCCCCAGATTCGTACTCAATCAGCGTTAGTGTTGACCCCGCGGCGGTGGCCGACCCTGTCAAACAAAGCCGAGCCTTTCATTGGAGAACGCCAAGCAGGCGTAGCGATCAGCAGCGGCCCACTAAACTCGCCGCCCGCTCCGCGTTCCTAAGAAAAATCTAAGTCCGTCCCGGGCGTTAGATCGGGACGGTGAGCGGGTAATAATGAAAGTGGTTGCGGGATAAGATTTGAGCCTATGACCTTCAGGTTATGAGCCTGATCAGCTTGCTTGATATCGCTTAGCACGAAGCCTTGGCCGCGCACAGAGATACGGGTGAACGGCAATCAGATCGCTTTGACGATCCAAGTCGAGCTACCCCGACCCTCTGAGTTACCCTCCGATTTCCACTCCAATCTAACCGAACGCCCGACGGACAACTGGCTACTCTTTTGTCCGCGGCTTTCTCAGTTCTTCATACCGACGATTCCGGTTCTGACGGCGCTGAATTTTGCAGTCTATAGGAGAAGCGCGATGCCGCGACGCCCAGCCAAGGTCACACAAGCAGACATTGCCCGTGCGATCCGCGCCGCCAAGGAAGCCGGCGCGAGCGCTGTCACCGTTGATGGCGATGGCGTTATTCGTATTGCGCTCACGGCAAGCGCGGCACCGATCAAGCCTGCAAATGATTTCGACCAAGAATGGACACCATCCGAGGCATTGCAGCGTTACCTGAAACGCACCGAAAGCGGGTGAAACGCACCTTATGCAATTGATGCGGAGTCCCCGCATCGTTAGACTCCAAGCATTGGATCACGGAGAAAGCCAATGCTTGGACAAAAAGTCCGGTCTCCTCGCGCGCCCGAGGATCACCGGATGAACCTGTACCACGACAATTTTCGTGGCCGCCTGCGCTGGTACGTCAAGATCAGCAAAACGGGACGCCGCATCGACGTCGTTGAAGAGTACAGCACGGCTGAGCAGAGCGACTTTCACAAGGCTTGGGAGGCTGCGGTCCGTGCCTTGGGAGGAGTGCCACGCATGCGCCGCACCAAGCCCGACGAGGCACCCGCCACCTCGCGCCGCTACCTGATCAGTGACGTCTCCGACAAGGGGCAGCTGCGTTGGTATGTACAGCTGCGCGACAAGCTGCCCAAGATCAGAATCAACGAAGAGTTCGGAAGCGATGAGTTCAATCGCGCGGTCGATGCCGCAATCGTCGACCAGATTGGCAAGTTCGGCGACGCCACCGACTGGGTTCGCGCCGAAAAGCAGACGCGCGAAAAGCGCGAGCCACTGCCGACTACGCCGCCAGTCCCGGGCAGCTTTCGTTGGTACTGGATGCTCTACAAGCAGAGCGACCGGTGGCTTGGCAATCTGGCGATTGGTGAAGAAGGGCTGGCCGAGAGTACGCGAGATGCGCGGACCGGGCTGATTGAGTCGCTGCTTGGTGACAACGGCGAGCGATCGTTTGCCGCACTTACGCGCAGGGTGTTGCGCGAGGAGCTGAAGGCGCGCACGCCGGTTCAGGCCGGCAATCTGTTGTCGGTGCTGCGCCACATGATCGGCTGGATGATCGACGAGGAGCACATCGAGGCGGATGACGATCCGACCATCGGGCTTAAGAGTGGCAAGGCAAAGGCCTCGCGCGAGAGCGGTGGCTGGGTGCCGTGGACAGAAGAGGATATGGCGAAGTATCGCGCGCGCTGGCCGCTCGGCACCGAGGCGCGGCTGATGTTCGACATCCTCCACTACACTCACCTGCGGCTCGGCGATGCTTCTCGCTTTGGATCCGCCCACCTGCAGCGGACGTTGAAGACAATGATGGTCAAGGTCGCGACCGAAAAGAGCAAGGGCCACACCACGGCGACGGTGCCCGTGCATCGCGACTTCGCGGTCTCCCTGGCGGCAGCGCGCAATGCCGGCATCTTGGGTACCGGCGAGGTCTTCACCGGCAAGCTGGTGAAGGGCGAGATCATGCCGATGAACAAGAAGGCGTGGGCGGCAAAGTTCAAGAAGTTTGCTCGGCTGGCCGGCGTCAACGAGCCCAAAAAGAATTGCCATGGCGTGCGCAAGGCGCGCGCGGAAGTTGCGGCCTACTCGGAATGCACGGAAGCGCAGATGATGGCGATGTTCGGCTGGCGCGATCACAAGATGCCGGCGCTCTACATTGCCAAAGCGAACCGGGACAAGCTTGCGATCAGTGGGATGGAGAAGATCGAGGCCTATGATCAAATGGAGAACATCGCCGATCTGGCGATGCCGACCGACCAGAACAGAATAGTAACTTTTGAGAGTAACCGGCGGAAAAAACCCTGAGATTTCAACGCCAAACGTGGGGGTGGTGCGCTCGGAGGGACTCGAACCCCCACGATTTTACTCACTGCCACCTCAAGGCAGCGCGTCTACCAATTCCGCCACGAGCGCTTGGGATACCGGCTGGAAGGATTGCGGCCCGCCGGATCAACGGCGCCGATGTAACAAATCAGGGATGGTGGGACAAGGAAGTTTTGCGCTCCGATAACTACCTGACATCAGGAGATTTTGGCAGCATTTGCTTGACTTCGACCGCGATGCGGTTGCGATCCACCAGCACCACGCCGCTGGCCACCGGTAGGTTGTTGGCGAGGATCTTGACCTCGTCCTGCTCGGTGGCGTCCAGTTCGATGATGGCGCCGCGGGAAAGCCGCATCACCTGGTGGATGGGCATGGTTGTGGTGCCCAGCACCACCATGAGATCGACGCTGACTTTATCGAGGGTGGCCACTTCTGAACCGCCAAAGGGGAACTAAATTGCTGTGTGGTTCCACCTGACCACGTTATGGTTAGCCAATGGTTAATGACCGCCAAAACCTTGATTTGACGACGTTCGCGCAGGCCAAAGGCGGCGGCGAGGTCGAATGGCGGATTTCGGCTGCTCCTGTGCCCTACCCCGAGGCCGTGGCCCAAATGGAAGCCCGCGCGGCCGGGATCGCCGACCAAAAGGCCGCCGAACTGGTCTGGCTGCTGGAGCACCCCCCGCTCTACACCTCGGGCACCAGCAGCAAGGAGGGCGACCTGCTCGATCGGCGCTTCCCGCTATTCACCACCGGCCGCGGCGGACAGCTCACCTATCACGGCCCTGGCCAGCGGGTGGCCTATGTGATGCTCGACCTCAAGCGCCGCCGGCCAGACGTGCGCGCCTATGTCGCCGGCCTGGAGGAATGGATCATCCGCATGCTCGACGCCTTCAACGTGCGCGGCGAGCGCCGCGAGGATCGCGTCGGGGTCTGGGTCAGGCGCCCCGACAAGGGCCAGGGCTATGAGGACAAGATCGCAGCGATCGGCGTGCGGCTGCGGCGCTGGGTGTCGTTCCACGGCATCGCCATCAATGTCGAACCGAACCTGTCGCATTTCTCCGCGATCGTGCCCTGCGGCGTCATCGATCCGCGTTACGGCGTTACCTCGCTGGTGGATCTCGGCCTGCCGGTGACGATGGAAGATGTCGACGTCGCGCTGCGGCAGGCGTTTGAAGAGGTGTTCGGGGCAACCGCCACACGCCTACCGGAAGCAACGGCTTAGCTGATCTGGCCAAAGTCTCATCCCGCAGCGTTTTTTGCACCGGCCGACGCGGATCGATCTTCCGCCTGAGGCAAGCGGGGCCACATATTCCAACGCAGACGGATTCGAAACAGGAGGTCGCGATGAAATCGCATCGGCTTCCCTTCGAGAACCGATGGACCAACGGCGCCCACGCCTGGGAATGGAATTGCGAACTTGACCGCCTGGGCGTGCCGAATGTGCGGGCGATGTTCGCCGATCACGAAACTCATGATCCCGAGCGCCCGGCCGTCGTGTTCGATATTCCGGCCGGGTTCGTCCGGGACTGGCTTGCGTACAGGGATCGCCGGGTCGCGCGCCAACAACTGCTGTGGCGCGCCACCGTGATTGCCCTTTCGTTTGTCGCGGCCACCGCGGCCGTGCTGGGCGTACTAAGGGCGTGACATGTGCTTCCCGATGAGGTTCACGCCGCCGCCTTGCGCGGCGCGACCTCGAGCTGGCCCGCGATATAGCGGCGCTCCTGGGTGAGGCCGCCGAAGCCGTAGGCATCACCCTTCACTTCGTCGACATGCGCGTAGCTTTCCTCATGCAGCGGCCCGAGCAGTTCGCCCATGCGCTGGAACAGCGCGGCGAGATAGGCCGCCTTCTCGTCCTTGGTGTTGGTGCCCTCGCTGACATGAACGTCGAGCCAGAAGCTGGCGAGGCTCTGTTCGGCGAGCGACTTTCCGCCGGCGAACCAGTCGGCGGCATCGACCGATTTCACGATAACAGCGGTGACCTTGGGATCCTTGCGCAGGATTCGCGCGGTGAGATCGCTGACGGCGGAGGCAATCTCGGCTTTCAGCGACGGCGACTTGCGGACGCTGGAATAGGTAACGGTGATGAGCGGCATGGTCTTCTCCTTCAAAGGCGCTGGCATCGCGCTCCGCGTTACCTAGACCCGCGGCCATCATTTTGGTATCTTATCTCTTCTCATAACAGTGATAACGAATATTGATGATCAGATGAACACCCTCGATATCGACACAGTGCAGGCGTTCTTGCTGGTCGCCGAACTGCAAAGCTTTACCCGCGCCGCCGAGGCGCTCGGCACCACGCAGGCCGCCGTGAGCATGAAGCTGCAGCGGCTCGAGAGCGTGGCCGGCAAACGCCTGGTCGAACGCTCGCCGCGGGCGGTCGCGCTGACGGCGGACGGCGCGGCGTTCCTGCCCCACGCCCGCGCGCTCATCGAGGCGCATGACCGCGCGCTGTCGGGCGAAAAGCCCGCGCGCCAGCAATTGTCGCTCGGGATCTCCGATCACGCCGCGGGTCCGGAACTGGTGCCGCTGCTCGAACGGCTGCACGCGATGTCGTCGCAACTGGCGCTTTCCGTGACGATCGGCTTTTCGCGCGCGATGCTGGATGCCTACGATGCCGGCGAACTCGACGCCGTGGTGGTGCGGCAGGAAGGCAGCCGGCGCGACGGCGAAAAGCTGACGGAAGACACCTTCGGCTGGTTCGCCGCAAGACGCCCGGTCTGGCGCCGCGGCGAGACGCTGCCGCTGGCGACGCTGGCGCCGCCCTGCGGCGTGCGCGCGCTCGCCATCCGCGCCCTCGACAAGGCCGGCATCCCATGGACCGAGAGTTTTGTCGGCGGCGGCGTCACCGCCGTGGTCGCCGCGGCATTGGCGGGCCTCGCGGTAGCGCCGCTGGCCCGGCGGATCGCGCCGCCGGGTCTGGTCGACATCGGGCCGGCCGAAGGGCTGCCGCGGCTTTCTTCCTCGAAGGTGGTGCTGCATTCGAAGGTCAGCGACCCGGCCAAGCTCGCAGCGTTGCGGACGCTGGCGGCGACGTTCAGGAGCGTGGTTGCCTCGGCGTAACGGTCCGTTTCGCCGGCGTAACGTACCGTTTCGTTAAAAAGACCGATTTTTCCGGAACCAATTGGTGCCTTGCGCGTTTGCGCCTCTTAAACGGGCAGTCGAATGTTCAAGAAAGATCAGCAGCAGCAAAGGGATCTATTCGAATCCGAACGTAATTTCCGACTCCTGGTTGAAGGCGTTGCCGACTACGCGCTTTACATGCTGGATCCGAACGGCTTGGTGACGAGCTGGAATGTCGGCGGCCAGCGGATCAAGGGTTACACGCCGACAGAGATCATCGGCCAGCATTTTTCCCGCTTCTATACCGAAGTCGACCGCACCAGCGGCAAGCCGCTGCGTGCCCTGCGTATCGCCCGGGAACAGGGCCGCTACGAGGAGGAAGGCTGGCGGGTTCGCAAGGACGGCACGTTCTTCTGGGCCAGCGTCGTCATCGATCCCATTTGCGAGGACGGCAAGCTCGTCAGCTTCGCCAAGATCACCCGCGACATTACCGAGCGCCGCGCAGCCCAGCTCAAGCTGGACCAGATGCACCAGCAGCTTGCGGAATCGCAGAAGCTCGACGCGCTCGGCCAACTGACCGGCGGCGTGGCGCATGATTTCAACAATCTTCTGATGATCATCAGCGGCAGTCTTCACACGCTGAAGAAAGCGGTGGGCGACGATCCCAGGTGCCAACGGGCGCTGTCAGCGATCGAAGGCGCGACCAAACGCGGCGCCTCCCTCACCAGCCAGTTGCTGACATTCGCACGGCGGCAGAGCGTCAACCCGCAGGCGGTCGATGTCGCCGAGCGCATCGATGCGGTGCGCGAAGTGCTCGATACCGCCGCCGGCGGCGCGGTGGCGTTGCAATTCGACGTCGCCAAGGGCGTCTGGCCGGTCATGGTCGACGTCGCCGAGTTCGAGACGGCGCTGGTCAATCTCGTCATCAACGCCCGCGACGCCATGACCGGCGGCGGCGTCATCACGATATCGGCGCGCAACGACGCGCCCGGTGGCAAGGCCGATACAGGCGGACATGTCGCGATCTCGGTGGCGGACACCGGCACCGGCATCGCACCGGATATCCTCTCCAAGATCTTCGATCCCTTCTTCACCACCAAGCCGATCGGCAAGGGCACCGGTTTGGGACTGTCGCAGGTTCATGGCTTCGCACATCAGGCCGGCGGAACGGTCAAGGTGGCGAGCGAACTCGGCAAGGGTACCAGGATCACGATTCTGCTGCCGCGAAAGGAAACCGCTGACACGGCCGAGGATGCCAATGCGGCCGAGGCCGCCGGCAGCGGCACCGTGCTGCTGGTCGAGGACAATCCGGATGTCGCCTCCGTCAGCGCCGGCCTGCTCGAACAGCTCGGCTACACCGTGCGCCGGGTGGCGGATGCAGAAGCGGCCTTGCGCGAAATTGAGCTCGACGGAATAGACCTCGTCTTCTCCGACATCGTGATGCCCGGCAAAATGGATGGCCTCAGCCTGGCCCGCCACCTGAAGGCGATCAAACCCCGACTGCCGATCCTGCTCGCCAGCGGCTATAGCGACGCCGCGCTGAACGTGCACGGCGATTTTCCCATCCTGCGCAAGCCCTACGAAATTCACGAACTCAGCCAGGCGATCGCGAAACTGCCGCGGTGACGGCGCTCACAAGATCGCCTCGAACGCGCTGCGCAGCGTTTCGTGCCGGAACACGAATCCGTGGCTCAGCGCCTTGTTCGGCAGCACGCGCTGGCCGCCGAGCAGCAATTCGTTGGCAAAATCGCCGCCGACACGGCGCAGCAGCGCGTCGGGAATCCGGAATAGCGCGGGCCGGCGCAGCCGGCGGCCGAGCTCTTCGGTGAATTTCAGGTTGGTAACCGGGATCGGCGCCGTCGCATTGACGGGTCCTGAGATCTCGGGGCGCGCGATGACATGGGCGATCAGGCGGATCAGGTCATCGCGCTCGATCCACGACATCCACTGCCGGCCCGAGCCGAGCGGCCCGCCAAGGCCGAACTCGAACGGCGTCAGCATCCGCGTGATGAAGCCGCCGTCGGTACCGAGCACGAGGCCGATCCGCAAGTACGCAACGCGGATCCCCTGCTCTTCTGCCGGACGCGCCGCGTTCTCCCAAGCTTCGCAGAGTTCGTGGCTGAAGCAGGCATGCGATTTGGCTGATTCTGTCAGCACCTGGTCCTGCCAGAGCCCGTACCAGCCGATCGCCGAGCCCGAGACCAGCACCGCCGGCTTGCGTTCGAGCCGCGCGATCAGGGCGACGACCTCGCGCGTCATGTTGATGCGGGAATCGAGGATCTTGCGGCGCTTGGCTTCGGTCCACAGCCCGTTGCCGATCGGCTCGCCCGCGAGATTGACGATCGCATCGATCCTGGTGTCCGCCGGGAGCTGATCGAGGCTCGTGATCAGCGTGATCGGCGGCGGCAGCATGTCGGCTTTCGCAGGGTTGCGCACCAGCGCGATGACCTGATGCCCCGCACCGCTCAAGCCCGCGACCAGGCGGCTGCCGATGAAGCCGGTAGCGCCGGTGACGAGCACAGTCTGCCCGGCGGGCAGTTTTTCGACCAGGCTTGCCGCGGGCGCGCAGGTCATGCGCGAAAGACGCTTTGACGCGGTGAAGTCGCGCAGGCCGCATAGTGCCGCGCCTGCGGCCGCTGCCGCCGCGATCAGACTGAGCCAGCCCGTGTAAGCCGATTTGACGCCGGTCGGCTGCGCTGCCCAGCCGATCAGCACCGGCAGCAACAGTACCAGGATGGCGCCGTAATTGATCGCGAGCAGCGTGTGATTGATGCGTTCGCTGGCCGGCAGCTTCCGGCTGATGTCCTCCTCGACGAAATCCATCAGCGTAATGACGATTTCGGCGACCAGCACCGCGATGATCAGCATCGCAAGGATGCCGTGCACCTCCAGCCAGCCCAGCACCAGGAACAGCAGCGCATAGAGCATGTTGCGCAACGCATGAAGCTGCAGCTCGTAGCGCTGCGAGGGACGCCATGCGAGCCGCTCGGTCAGCTCATGATGATAGAACGTGTCGAACACGCCCATCGCGACCTGAATGGCGATCAGGATCCAAAGCAGCGACGTCATGATGCGGCCTCCCGGAACACGGCGGATTGACGAATGAGTTTGCCGAAGCGCGGATGGACGATCTCCAGCGTGAAGCGGAATGTGCCGTCGCCGAGATCGGAATGGGTCACGGTGAGATCGCCTGGCGTGAACCGCATGGGCAGCGGCAATCTCAACGGCCCGAACTGGAAGGAGTAGCCGACGCTGCGAAACACCAGCGCATCGTGCTCGACCGACATCCGCAGCGCCATGCTGACGCCGTAGCCGACATATTCCTCGAGCCCGGTCGGCCCGGCGAACCGTTTCGCCGAGTGAATGACTTGCGGAAAGCCGTTGCTGCGCGCGCAGATGCGGGTCCAGGTCTGGCCGCCGCTCGCCTCGGTCACCGTCACGACCATCGGCACGCCGGTCTCGGTGCAAAGCGGCAGCGGTCCGCCGATGACGCGCGCAAGCTGCGCCAGCCACCAGCCGGCCGGTGTGAAGCTCGCTTCCTCGACCGTGCCGACATAGACCACGGTCTCGCCGTCGGCGAAGCGCTTGGAGAAGCGCCGCCAGGTCGCCAGCGGCAGACGGCCCCACTCCTCGTCAGGCAACAGATCGTGGAAGCGGTGGTCGTCGAGCAGGATGGTGTTCGAGGCGGGTGTTGCGGGAGGCCTTGGTATTCTGGTGGACGCCATCACACACTCCTGCCCCTCTGCACCTATCTGGATTTGCCTGCGGGCAAGAAGCTGACGATCTTCTCGCCAAGCTTGATCAGCGCGACGAGCCTCGGACGCGGCACGCCCAGCATCTGCATGTACCAGCGGTCGACCAGTTCGGTGAAAGCCAGCATTTCCTTCAGCCGCTTGCTTGCGACCGGGCTGATGGTCGGGTCATCAGCCGCGTCGGAAACGCAGGCACGCAGCGCATCGATGGCAGGATCGATCTCGCGCTCCTTGCGGCGGGCGGCGATCCGCGCCGCGACTTCCCAGATATCGGTTTCCGCCTCGAAATGATCGCGGCGGTCGCCGAGGATCGGCACCCGGCGGATCAGATTCCAGGCCAGCAATTCCTTGATGGAATTGGAGACGTTGGACCGTGCCATACCGAGCGTCTCGGCGATATCTTCCGCCGTCATCGGCGCCTCGGCGAGATAAAGCAGGCCGTGGATCTGGCTGACGGAGCGGTTGACGCCCCACTCGTCTCCCATGTCGCCCCAGTGCAGGATGAACCGCTCGACGACGGCAGGGAGTTTCTTTTTGCCGGTTGTTTCTGTCATGACAGAAATATCTGACGTTACTGCACGGATGTCAAGCCCGCCGCGAGTCCACGGCGGCCCGGCGGCCGTGCGCGGCACGGCCGCCTCCGACACCACGCTCCGCATGGGTTCCCGAGATGGAACCCCGGATCGAAGCCGTTCCGTCGTTCTTCGGTTCGATTCGTTAACCGCTCAGTACCGGTCGCGGCTTAGATTCAACCGTGCGCATCACCCGCAACGAGGTCTGGCGCGGTCATCAAGGCATGGAATGCCCCATCGAAATCCCCCAGACCCGGGCGGGCCGCTGCGGCGGGTAACGTCGACGTCCCTGGTCATCATCTTTGCGCTTGTCATGACCGCCAGTGTCCTCGGCGTCATGGCCTGGAAGGTGCTCGACGCCAGGAAAGCGGCGCTGGCGAGCGGCAGCTCCGACATCCAGAACCTCGTCCATTCGCTCTCCGAGCATGCCTCGCACACCATTCAGGCGGTCGATATCGCGATGGCTGGAATGGTGGACCTGCTGAAATACCGGGATCCCGAGCCGAATCGGTTCAACAGGTACCTCGCTGAAACGGCGAGAACGCTTCCCCAGTTGCGCGACATTGGCGTCGCGGATGCCAAGGGCAACTGGACCTATTCGTCATTGCCGGAGACACCGCGCCACACTGCCTCGGACCGCAGCTACTTCGCCTATCACCGCGACACACCGGAGAACGCACTTCGGATCAGTGAGCCGATGCAGTCCCGTGTAGACGAACAATCCTCAATGATCGTTCTTTCGAAGCGTATTACCAAGCTCGACGGCAGCTTTGGCGGGGTTGTCGCTGCAGCGATCGACAAGGATTACTTCAACGGCTTTTACCGGACATTCAAGCTCGGCCCGGACGGCGGCATCACCCTGATACGGAATGATGGTACGCTCCTGATACGCTGGCCGCAGTCGGACAGGGGCACGGATCTGTCCAAGACCGCCCTGTTCTCAAAGCATCTTAAGCTGAGCTCTGTCGGATACTACAAGATCATCTCGCCGTTCGACGGCATCGTGAAGCACCTCGGCTACGAGAAAACGCCGCACTACCCCATGGTGGTTACCGTGGCCATGTCGGAAGACTGGCTGCTTTCCGAATGGTGGAAGGGATTGCGCACCGACGCCATCGTCGCAGGCGTGCTGTTATGCATGATCCTGATGCTGGCGGCGTTGCTTGCCCTGCAGTTCCGCTTTCGCAACAAGACCGAACGCACGCTGCGCGAACGCGAGGCGCACTACCGATTGCTGGCCAACAATATCGCCGACATCATCATCCTGATCGATGCCCGCAGCCTGCTCCGTTATGTTTCCCGTTCCGTCGAGCCGGTGCTGGGGCTGCGTGCCAGGGACCTGATCGGAAAATCATGCTTCGAGCTGGTCCACCCCGAGGACCGGGAGAGCGTCAGGCAGGCCACCACAAGGCTCAGGGGTATCGATAGCGTCAGCACGGTCGTGTTCCGGCACTATCGCGCCGACGGAACGCTGGCGTGGGTCGAAAGCAAGTTCAAGCTGGCGACGGAACCGAGCGACCCCGCCCGGACGGAATTTCTCTGCGTCATCCGCGATGTGACGGAACGCAAGCGGATGGAGGACGAGCTGACCCAGCTCAACCGCCGCCTCACCCAGCTCGCCGCAACCGACGGACTGACCGGCCTCACCAACCGCCGCACCTTCGATGGCTTCCTGCGACGCGAATACGAAGCCTGCGAAGAAATTTCGGTGCTGCTGTTCGATATCGACAATTTCAAGGGCTATAACGACACCTACGGACATCAGGCCGGCGACCGCTGCCTGCAGGCGGTTGCGAAGGCAATCGGCAATGCGGCCGGCAATACGTCTGGCCTGTCAGCGCGCTATGGCGGCGAGGAATTCGCAATTGTGTTGCCGAACACCCCGGGAGACGAAGCCCTGAGGGTGGCCGAAGCCATCCGGCTGACAATTCGGGCGCTCGGCATTCCGAACACGGCCTCCAGCCGCGGCTACATCACCATCAGCGCAGGCGTCGCCGCCAAAAACCGCTCGACCCTCGACGAGGCAGCGTTGGTGGGAGAAGCCGATGCCGCGCTCTACGAGGCAAAGCGCCTCGGCCGCAATCGCAGCGTCGTGTATTCTTCACGCGACCTGCACTATGTCGATAGCGCCTCCATCCAGCACGACGGCGAAGTCGCGCCGGGCGAGCGGACGCATTAGCGCGAGGTTTCGCGCGAGCACGACGGCATCTTCCTGCGGATTAGTACAGGTCAAGCGCTTACATCCGCTGGCGAAGCGTGTGTAAAGTAACTTCCGGCGGACAGTTTAAGCGAACGGGCAACAGGCTCGTTCCGGCACCAACCGATGTGTAACCGACCATTCTACCGTGATGCCACGCGCCCGCACCCATCGAGCGCGGCAAGCGAGCCTCCAACTTGACTGGAATCCCGCCGGGAAGGCAGAGCTGTCCACCGTGGGTATGGCCGCTGAGCATTAGATTGAAGCCGGCTTTGGCCGCTTCGCTATAGACCTCGGGCGTGTGAGACAGCAAAACGGAAAATGCGCCGCTTGGAATTCGCTTCGCCGCCCTCTCAATGTCGTCGGTCCGGTAGAAATGCGCATCATCGATGCCTGCCAGATAGATCTGACTATCTTTGCGCGAAATTGTTTCGCACTCATTGAAAAGCATCCGGATCCCCATCTCTTCCAGCGCGGGCACCATGTATATGCTGTCGTGATTGCCGAGCACGCCGTACATCGGCCCTTTTATCCGGGCCGTCAGCTCATGGATGCTCTTGAGGCTCGGGTCGAATGGTCCATAGGTTTTTCCGCGATAATCTCCCGTCAGTACGCAAATGTCGTATTTGAGGTCGCCGACAATGCCGATGAGGTGCCGCATCGCTCCCTCGCTTATGTCTGCGTGCAGGTCACTGAGATGAAGAATTGTGAAATTTGCAAATGCCGGAGGAAGGTTCTCAAATTCAAGTAGATTCGTCTTAATGGCGATCTGATCGGCGTTGCGACGCGCGCGGTTGTACAGTCCCATCAGCTTCAGCGCGCTTCCAATGATCCAAGGCGCCCTGTACCAATTTTCGAGATTGAAGAGAATCAGTCCCTGGCCAAAAAGTTGAGCCTCATGTTCAGTCTCAACTTTCAGCCGCCGTTCTACATGTTCGGCGCCGATCCGATCCACTAAGCTTTGTAAGGCCAATATAGTCACAGTTGACGATTGAACCTCGCCTTCGAGCGACTGTCAAAGTGACACCTATCCCTCAGGATTGTTTACGTGCCCGCGGACCACTTGGCGTATGCCGTATTCGGTCAGGCCCTCTGCGGCGCGCAGGCGCTAGCAGCAATCGCTCTACAGGTTGGGCAATCGCTCTGGCGCCCCCGCAGCTCCGATCCGCTAGATCATCACGGTGCCCACATCGAACCGGACGGAGAAAAAGGATGATCTGGAAAAGCATCGTCGGACCTCGTGCGATCGCACCGGCTGCTGCGCGCTGGTTCGCAATATCTGGTTTTGCTCGCAAGTCGGCTGAGACAGTCTCCGACTTCGCCAGCATCGTTCACAACCTGGCTATGGACGTGCGCGATAGCTACCGGCCCGAGCTGCATTACATGCGTGGCCCCGGCCCGAAATGGCGCGCCAGGCATCAGCCTCGGCTAAGTGTCGCTTCTGACTGCCCACATTCCCCTGTGTGCTAGAAAGGGTGCCCTCATGCGGAACCTTAGCTTCGGACAGGTTGGTCTTCTTGCGATCTTGCTAGCCCTGCTTGGCCTCACTGGCGTTTGGGCTGTATCGGTGTGGAACGCCACGAGCGACGCCGTGATGGATAAGCACGGCTGGATCGCCCTCGGACTCGGAACGTTCTTTTCACTCCTGATCGGCTGCGGGCTGATGGCTTTGATGTTCTTCAGCAACCGTAGTGGTCACGACGACGCCGCCGACCCGTTCAGGGAAAGGCGTAAGCCGCCCGCTGAATGAGTTGTAACCGGGGCCAAAACAAAAACGGTCCCGGTCTGCCGGGACCGCTTAAGTTTTAAGTTTGTGAGTGTTTCCCATATCACGATGCTCAGATCGTCGGCAGCACCGAGAAGCGCTCCCCTGCCCGCCGCAGGTTCAGCATGCCGGGACCAGCGGCCTCATTCTGTATCGCGTCGACCCGCGCCGAATATGGTCCGCGCCGGCATGACTCGATCATGGCCGTAACGGCTCCCGCGGGGCCGGCGAACACCGCTTCGACGCTGCCGTCGCGGCGATTGCGCACCCAGCCTTCGAGGTCATGCGACCGCGCCTCGTCGTCGACAAAGGCGCGGTAGCCGACGCCCTGCACCCGGCCCCTGATCGTGACATGACGGATCGCGTCGCTCATGACTTCTTCAACCCGAGAAATTCACCGCTGCGGGCTTTAACTTCCGACTCGCGCATCGCGCGGCCGGTGAGCTCTGCCGACGCCAGTCCCCTCAGGTTCTTCGGCGAGGCTCCCTCACGCAACGCCTTCAGCGTATCATAGACGGCCTGCGTGGCGGCCGCGAACGGCGCATGGCCCTGCAGCGCGATCCGCACGCGCTGGCTTCCGAGATAATCGAGCGCGGCCATATCCTCGGGCGCGCCGCCGAGTACGATGGGAAGGCGCGTCGCAGCCGAAATGGCTTCCAGCTCCGCGGGGGTCTTGATGCCGGTGAAGAACAGCGCATCGACGCCGGTCGCCTCGTACGCCCGCGCGCGCGCAATCGCGTCGTCGAGACCGGTGATGGACACGGCCCCGGTCCGCCCCATGACGACCAGCGAGGGATCGCTGCGGCCATCGAGCGCGGCCTTCATCTTGCCGACGCCCTCCTCCAGCGGGATCAGTTGCGTTCCGGCCTGTCCGAACGCCGGCGGCAGCAACGTGTCCTCGATCGTCAGGCCAGCGGCGCCGGCAGCCTCAAGCTCCTGCACGGTGCGTCGGACGTTGAGCCCGTTGCCATAGCCGTGATCGGCATCGACCAGCACCGGCAAGGTCGAGGCGCGCGACATCCTGCGCATCTGTTCGGCCAGCTCCGTCAAGGTGATCAGCGCGATATCGGGATCGCCGAGCACGACGAGCGAGGCCACCGACCCGCCGAACATGCCGAGCTCAAACCCGAGGTCTTCCGCAATGCGGATCGATGTCGCGTCATAGACCGACCCCGGCCGGATGCAGGTCGAGCCGTTCAAGATGGAACGCAGTCTCTCTCGGCGCTGACGGAAAGCCATATAGTGTGCCCTCAGTTCTATCCATCGTCATTGCGAGCGAAGCGAAGCAATCCATACTTCTTTCTCGGCACGATGGATTGCTTCGCTTCGCTCTCAATGACGGAAGCGTTACGCAAACTCCAGGATCAACGCATCGACCGCCAGCGTCGCACCGGCAGCGGCATGAATCTTCTTCACGGTGCCATCGCGCTCGGCGCGCAGCACGTTCTGCATCTTCATCGCCTCAACCACGGCCAACGTCTCGCCGGACTTGACCTCCTGGCCTTCGCTCACGGCAATCGACACCACGAGGCCGGGCATCGGGCACAGCAGCTTCTTGCCGGCGTCGGCGGCTGAGTTCACCGGCATCAGCCGCGCGGCCGCGGCCTCGCTCTCGGTGAAGACGTTGACCGCAACTTCAAAGCCCTGATGCGCAAGGCGAAAGCCGTTCGGGATCGCGCGTACCTGCATCGCCACGAAATGGCCGTCGATGGTGCCCTGCCAGACCGGTTCGCCCGGCGTCCAGTGCGAGACCAGATTGTGCGGATTGCCGGGCAGACCGTCGGCGCCGATGAAACGCACCGCGATGCCATCGGCCTCGCGCGCCACATCGAGCGCGATTTCATCGCGCTCCAGCCACACCGCGCGGCGGCGTTCGCGCTGCACCAGCCGGCCGGTCAACTGTCCGGAAATCTGCCGCTTGCGCTCGCCCAGCACGTGATCGATCGCAGCTCCCACGGCGGCCAGCCGCCGCGCGATCTCGCCTTCCGGCGGGCGCGCCGAAAAGCCCTTCGGAAACTCCTCCGCGATGAAGCCGGTGGAAAGCTTGCCCTCGCGCCAGCGCGGATGATTCATCAGCGCCGACAGGAACGGAATGTTATGCCTGATGCCGTCGACGTAAAATGCATCCAGCGCGGTCGCCTGTGCCTCGATCGCGCCGGCGCGCGAGGGCGCGTGCGTGACCAGCTTGGCGATCATCGGATCGTAGTGGATCGAGATTTCGCCGCCTTCCTGCACGCCGGTATCGTTGCGGATGGTGACGCCGTCCTGGCTCGCCTCCGCCGGCGGGCGATATTTCACCAGCCGGCCAATGGACGGCAGGAAGTTGCGGAACGGGTCTTCGGCATAGACGCGCGATTCCACCGCCCAGCCGGTCAGCAGGACGTCCTTCTGCGCGATCGAAAGCTTCTCGCCGGCGGCGACGCGGATCATCTGCTCGACGAGATCGATGCCGGTGACGAGTTCGGTGACGGGATGCTCGACCTGCAGACGGGTGTTCATCTCCAGGAAGTAGAAGCTCTTGTCCTGGCCGGCGACGAATTCGACGGTGCCGGCGGAATCGTAGTGCACGGCCTTTGCCAGAGCCACCGCCTGCTCGCCCATCTTGCGGCGAGTGGTCTCATCGAGCAGCGGCGACGGCGCCTCCTCGATGACCTTCTGGTTACGGCGCTGGATCGAGCATTCGCGCTCGCCGAGATGGATCACGTTGCCATGCTTGTCCCCTAACACCTGGATCTCGATGTGGCGGGGATCGACGATGAATTTTTCGATGAAGACGCGGTCGTCGCCGAACGAGGATTTCGCTTCGGCCTTGGCGAGCTTGAAGCCTTCGGCGACTTCTTTGTGCGAATGCGCGATCCGCATGCCCTTGCCGCCGCCGCCGGCAGAGGCCTTGATCATCACGGGATAGCCGATCTCGTCGGCGATCTTCACCGCGTGTTTTTCGTCGTCGATGACGCCAAGGTGCCCCGGTACAGTCGAGACCTTGGCCTTCGCGGCGGCCTTCTTGGATTCGATCTTGTCGCCCATCGCGGCGATCGCGCCCGGGTTGGGGCCGATGAAGACGATGCCCGCCTTGGCGAGCTCGCGCGGAAACGCTTCACGCTCGGACAGAAAGCCATAGCCGGGATGCACGGCCTCTGCGCCGGTCTTGCGGCAGGCCTCGATGATCCGATCGATCAGAAGATAACTTTCGGCCGCCGCCGGCGGACCGATCAGCACGGCGTCATCGGCCATTTCGACGTGGAGCGCATCGCGGTCGGCCTCGGAATACACCGCTACCGTCTCGATCCCCATACGGCGCGCAGTCTTGATAACCCGGCAGGCGATCTCGCCGCGATTTGCGATCAGAATTCTTTTGAACATGTTCTTCTTGCTTGAGCTTTGGGCAGGACCCTCCCCCCGCAATGGAATGCGGGACGCGGGGCAACCCACCCGTCGTACAGCAAAAATCGATGGAGGCAACGGTCTCGTGTCGACGACCGAGACCAGGTGGCGGCAATTCAGCCGGAATAAGAGTTAAACCGGCCCCGCGCATAGGCCTGGGATACCGCTTTCATCAGCTCGCCTACCTCGGACTCCAGATATTCATTGGCGACAATCAGCGCGCGGATCGTCGCCCTCATGTCGCCGCCGCAGGTGGAAATCGCTTGATCCACCGCGGCTTCCAGCCCGTCGTTCTCTTCAAATTTCGGCTGTGAAGAGGATGACATGGCAATATTCCGTGTTGAGCGACGCCGGCAATGTTCCTATTTTGTTCTTGCGAAGTCAATGGGCCGTTCGGCGCCTGGCCGCAACGGCGCTGATGGTTTTCCCCAACGTGCTTTCATGCGCGATTAGCTTCAGTGGCTTGGTTCAATCACCTCGGCTTATGCTAGAAGGCGCTCGCGGGTGTGGAATTGATTAGAAATGAAACAGATGCGGTCACGAATTTTTCTGGTTGCGGCGTTGCTATCGATCGTACTTCCGGCCAGCCAGAGTTCGGCCGCCACCGCCATCGTCCGGGATGGCAGCACGCTTCAGCTCGGCAATGTCACCTACCGGCTCGACGGCATCGATGTCCCAACCGTCGACCAGCTCTGCATCGACGAACACGCCGATAGCTGGACCTGCGGTATCGAGGCGCGCGATCAATTGGCAAAACTGACCGGCGGCAAACAAATCCGCTGCGACGATCTTGGTCCGGACCCCGCCTATAAGAAACGGCGCATCGGCGTCTGCAAGATCGAGGGCGACACCACAAGTCTCAGTCAGTTGCTGGTCCGCAACGGCTTTGCCGTGAATGTCGAAGCCTCCGCCAGCGGCCGCTTCCAGGTGGATGAAGCCCGCGCCCGGGAAGACCGCCAGGGACTCTGGAAAGGCTGCTTCGTGGCGCCGCGCGAGTTCCGCACGGGCAACAAGGATAGCGCCCTGCTCGGCGCCGCGTGCCGCGCCGACCGCGACCGCGAAATCCGCGAGGCCTTGTTCCCCGAGGATCTCGTGATGCCGGCAAGCTGCAACATCAAGGGTAAATACGCCGTCCGCGCGCGCGTCACGGGGAACCTCGGCATCTACCACCTTCAGATGTGCCGCTCCTACCCGGGCCTGACCAAGCCGGATCGCTGGTTTTGTTCCGAGGAAGACGCGCAAGCCGCCGGGTTCCGCAAAGCCTATAACTGTCGATCAACCACCAAGAGTAAATGACGCTGGCAAAGCCGCCGTTTCCTGTGTGAAAGTGCCAGCAGAGGTTGCCGGCACGCATGACCCCTTCCAATACTTCGAACGTCTTGCCTGAAATCGCCGCCGCCGAGCGTCTGCGGCAACATCTGCAGGAAATCGCTGATGAGCGCGACAGAGCCCATCGCGCTCTGCAGGAACGCGAAGCGGAGCTGGCGCGGATCCAGCGCATCGCCGGCGTCGGCGGTCTCGAGATCGATTTCCGTGACGGCGTCAAGAACCGCCGCTCCCCCGAATATCTCCTGGTTCACGGCTTGCCGCCCGAGGCGGCCAACGAAACCTATGAGGAATGGGTCAGCCGAATCCATCCCGAGGATCGCGAGCGAACAGTCCAGCATTTGTTCGGTGTGCTGAAGAGCGAGAGCGAGGACTATTCGGCCGAATACCGCATCGTGCGGCCCAATGACGGCACGACCCGCTGGATCCGCGTCGTCGCCAAGATCGAGCGCGACCATGATGGCCGCGCGCTGCGCCTGGTCGGCGCGGATTGCGACGTCACCGCTCAAATGCTGGCGCAAGAAACCTTGCGCGAAAGCGAGGAGCGCTTTCGCCTGATCGCCAACAGCGCGCCGGTGCCGATCTGGGTTACCAAGCTCGATCGCACGCGCTCCTTCGCCAACCAGGCCTATCTCGATTTTCTCGGGCTACCGTTCGAGGAAGCTATCGTGTTCGACTGGCGCAAGCGGCTGCATCCTGACGACCAGCAGCGCGTCGTGCAGGAGTCGATCGCCGGCGAGGCCTCGCTCAAGCCGTTCGTGCTGGAGGCTCGCTACCAGCGCGCCGACGGCGAATGGCGATGGCTGCGGTCGGAATCCCAGCCGCGCTGGGATGCGACCGGCAATCATGTCGGCTTCATCGGCGTCGCCCACGACATCACGTCAGCCAAGCAGGCCGAGCGCGATTTGCGCCGGCTGAACGAAATCCTCGAAATGCGGATCACCGAGCGAACGGCGCAGCTCGAATCCAGCGAGGCCCAGATGCGGGCGATCTTCGAGACCAGCCACCAGTATCAGGGGCTGCTCAACGCGCACGGCGACGTTTTGCATTCGAACAGCACCTCGCTCGCCGGCATCGGCGCAAATGCCAGCGAGGTGATCGGCAAGCCGTACTGGGAAACGCCGTGGTTTACGGGCACCGAAGGCATGCGGGACGCCGTCCGCGACGCCTTCATCGCCGTGATGCGGGGCGAAGAAATCCAGACCGAGATGCGGCTGCAGCTTCCGATCGGCGAGCGCTATTTCGACTTTGCGATGCGCCCGCTGCGCGATCAGCACGGCGCGATCATCGGCGCTGTGCCGGAGGCGATCGACACCACCGAGCGGCGCCAGGGCGAGGAAGCGCTGCGCCAGTCGCAGAAGATGGAAGCGGTCGGACAATTGACCGGCGGCGTGGCGCACGATTTCAACAATCTCCTGACCATCATCCGGTCCGCGACCGACTTCCTGCGCCGCCGCGAGCTGCCGGAAGAGCGGCGCCGGCGCTACATCGACGCGATTGCCGAGACGGTGGAGCGCGCCTCAAAGCTGACCGGGCAATTGCTGGCGTTCGCCCGCAGGCAGCCTTTGAAGCCGCAGGTGTTCAATGTCGGCACCCAGGTCGAGGCGGTGGCGCAACTGATCCGCCCCCTCGTCGGCGCCCGGATCAGGATCGACCTCGACATCGCCGATCTCAACTGTTTTGCGATCGCCGACGTCGCGCAGTTCGAGACCGCGCTGATGAATCTCGCCGTCAACAGCCGCGATGCCATGGACAGCGAGGGCCGGCTGACCATCCGCGTCCGCAAGGTGGATGCCATTCCGCCGCTGCGCGCCCAGTCCGCCCGTAGCGGCGACTTCGTCGCCGTTACCGTGACCGACACCGGCACCGGCATCGAGCCTGCCCTGCTCGAGACGATCTTCGAACCGTTCTTCACCACCAAGGAGGTCGGCAAGGGCACCGGCCTCGGCCTCAGCCAGGCGTTCGGCTTTGCCAAACAGTCCGACGGCGACATCGCGGTTGCGAGCGAACCCGGCCGGGGCGCGACGTTCACGATCTACCTGCCGCAGGCCGCGGTGCCGGCCGATGCCGTCGAGGCGGCTGCGACCGGCAGCGAGCCCGCCGCGCGCGGCCGCGGTTACCGCGTCCTCGTGGTCGAGGACAATGACGACGTCGGACAGTTCTCCACCGAGCTGTTGGAAGATCTCGGATACACCGTCCGCCGCGTCGCCAGCGCGGATGCCGCACTCGCGATCCTTGCGGAGGACGAGTTTTCCGCCGACCTGGTGTTTTCCGACGTCATTATGCCCGGGATGAACGGCGTCGAGCTCGCCGGCATCGTGCGCGAGCGCTATCCCGGCCTGCCCGTGGTGCTGACCAGCGGCTACAGCAACGTGCTGGCGGAGAGCGCCCACCGCGGCTTTGAGCTGATCCAGAAACCCTATTCGGTGGAGTTGCTGTCGCGGATTCTCAGGAAGGCGATTTCCGAGGCGCGCCCACAGCAGGCCTGAAGCAACCTGGTCTCAAACCTTATGCCGCGGCCTCGACGCCGGCCTTTCCCGATGCCAGCAACGCGCGGACTTCCTGCGCCGGACGCGCCGCGCTGAACAGGTAGCCCTGCATCTGCGTGCATCCGAGATCCTGCACGGTCTCGCGCTGCTGCAGGGTCTCGACGCCTTCCGCCGTCGTGATCATGTTGCGGTCGGCGGCGATGCTGACCACCGCGCGGATGATCGAGGCCGACGAGGAATTGCGCGTCACTTCCTTGACGAAGGAGCGGTCGATCTTGATCTTGTCGAACGGGAAGCGCTGCAGATATTGCAGCGAGGAATAGCCGGTGCCGAAATCGTCGAGCGCGATGTGAATGCCAAGCGCGCGAAGCTGGTTCAGCGTCGCCAGCGCAGCATCGTCGTCCGCGATCAGGACGGCTTCGGTGATCTCCAGCTCCAGCCGGCGCGGGTCGAGCCCGGCCTCGTTGAGCGCTGCCGCCACTTTCAGCGACAGCGTTTCCGACCGGAACTGGATCGGCGAGACGTTGACGGCGATGCGGACATGGTCCGGCCAGCTCGCAGCTTCCGCACAGGCGGTACGCAACACCCACTGCCCGATCTCCTCGATCAGGCCGGTTTCCTCGGCGACCGGCACGAAGTCGGCGGGCGAGACCACGCCGCGCACCGGATGCCGCCAGCGCAATAGCGCCTCGCAGCCGGTGACGCGATCGCTGTGCAGATCGACCTGCGGCTGATAGTGCAGCTCGAAGCCGCCCTGCGCCAGTGCCTCGCGCAAGTCCGCCTCCAGCTCGCGGCGATGGTTGGCCTGCTGCTCCATGCTGGGATCGAAGAAGCGATAGGTCCTGCGGCCGGCCGCCTTCGCCGCATACATGGCGAGATCGGCGTTCTTCAGAAGATCGAACAGGTCCGAGCCGTCGCGCGGGGCGATCGCGATGCCGATGCTGGCGTCGCTGGAGAGTTGATGGTCATGGCAATTGAACGGGGTACGCAGCGCCTGATAGATCCGCGCGACCAGCGCGCGAACATCCTCGGCGCTCGCGATGCCGTTCTGCAGGATGGCGAATTCATCCCCGCCAAGCCGCGCGATGAAATCTTCAGGGCCAACCGACTGGCGGAGCCGCTCCGCTACGCCCTTCAGGAACTCGTCGCCGATCAGATGTCCCAGTGTGTCGTTGATGCGCTTGAACTCGTCGATGTCGATATAGAGGATCGCGAACTCCTGCCCCTCGGTCTCCAGCAGCAATCCCTCCGCGTGGCGCTGGAACAGCGCCCGGTTCGGCAGATTGGTCAGCGCGTCGTAATGGGCGAGATGTTCGATCCTGGCCTGGTCGCGCCGCCCCTCGGTGACGTCTTCCAGCGTCGCGGCCCAGCCGCCGTCCGCCGATCGCTTGAAGATCAGCCGGATCGTGCGCCCATCGGGTGTCGAGGTTATGGCATCCTGAACGAGGCTGCCACTGGGGTCGAGAAACCGGGCGCAATAGGCGTCGACGTCGCCGACAAAGGAGCCGCGTTCCTGGCGGTGCTGGATCAGGTCGCGCAGATGACAGCCGGGTTTGACCACCTCGGGCGAGAGCCCGAACATGTCGATATAGCGCCGGTTGCAGATCACCAGATGGCCCGAGGCATCGAACAGCAAGAGGCCCTGCGTCATGTTGTTGATGGCGGTGTCGAGATGCTGGCTCTTCTCCGAAAGCTTGCGCTGCGCGGCGGCGTGCTGGCGGCGTAGCTGGCGCACGATCAGGAACACCATGACGATCACGACGACGATCGCCAACGCCGCTGCAAAAAATTGCAGCCTGGTCTGCGCCCGCCAGTCGGCGAGTGCGGTCTCCGTCCTGGTGGTCGCGACGATGAGGATCGGAAAGTGCGTCAGCGACTTCACCGCGCCGACCTTGTCTTGCGACAATCTCGCGCTGGTGAAGCGTCCCGAAATATTGCCGTCCAGCACCAGCGCATGCTGAAATGCGGCCGTATTGGCGACGTTGTGGCCGATCAGCGCGTCGTCCTTGGGATAGCGGGCGATGATGGTGCCGTCGCGGTGAATCATCGAAATCGCGGTGTCGCGGTCCAGGGCCAGCGATGCAACGAAGTCTTCGAAGTGGGAAGGTTCAACGCCGCGGACGGCAAAGCCGATGATCTCGCCCTGGCGGCCGGTGATCTTTCGCGCAAAGACCGTCGTCCAGACCTTGGTCACCTTGCTCACGACCGGCTCGACGATCACGCCGGGCGTCGGCTTGCCCGACATGAACTCCTGGAAGTAGCGCCGGTCGGTGATGGTCTTGTCCGCCACCGGCCACATCTCGGACGAATTGATCAGCCAGCCCTTGGCGCTCCAGAGATTCAGGGCGCCGACATGCGGCAACACCGAGAGCTTCGCGCGCAGCATCTCGTGCGCGCTCAATGTCGACATCTTGCTTTCGAAGTCGTCGGCGGTGTGGACCCCGTCCGCCCGCAGGCCGGTCACGACGTCTTCCTGGACATGCTGGAGGTCCAGCAATTGCTGGTCGAAATGCCGCGACAGCAGCAGCGCGCTGTTATTGAGTTCGCGCTCGGCGACTTCCAGCGCCCGCTCGCGGTATTGCATGGCGAAATAGCCGGTGCCGAGCGTGATCGCGAGCACGAGCCCTGCGGCGCTCAGGATCAGCCACTGGATCGCGCCCAGCCGGATCCGCCACGGCAGGCCGGCACCAAAACGAGGCCGGCTCTCCGCGATGACGTCTTGCGATGAATTGTTCAGCATTTTCGCTGCCCCCACAGGCGCTTGTTGTAGGGAACACAATCCAAAAGGACGTTAGCAAAGTGAGTTATCGCAAGGTTAAGGTATCAGCGGAATCAGGCGGTTTCCGCCATCTCATCTTCCCTGAGGCTGCACTCGATTAGCGCCCCGTCGATCGTGAACTTCGAAAACAGCGAGGCCGGCGTCGAAGCCTGCAGCGCCGCGAAGTATTGCGAATCTCCCGGGCTCTTCAGGAAGAAGCGGATATGGCTTGCCGACATCGTATCTCGCGACAGCCACACGATGCCGGAGAATAGCGCCACCATCATCTGGGCGTACTGGCTGGCCTCTGCGATCCCCAATTCGTAAACCGGCGACACGACGACGAAGCGCGCGCGCAGGATGGGCGACGGAAACTTGCTCATCATCAGGCGGCTGACCTGGCAGGCCGCATGAATCCGTTCACCGTCGGAAAGGCAGTACAGGCTGGGATGGTCGCCTTCCTTGGTCAGCCCGTCATAGGTCGTGAAGCTTCCCGTCGAAAAGGTCGAAAAGTCCTCGCCGACGCTTTCGGCGTCTTTCTTCCACTGGCCCTTGATCGACCGCCAGGACCTGTCCGGCTCTTTCATCGGCAGAAGGCGCATGACTAACCAGGGGTTAATGCAGAAGTTGATGCCGGTATTTTACGGGCAGCCGCTAAACGTTTGCTTACGCTGGCGCTCGCCGCGCAAATATTTGTTCGGCCTCGTAAAACTACTACCCTGACGAGCGTTCTGCCGCGGCGTTTCCTCGCAATATCGGCTTCGGTGCGGTCAGTGGAACGCATGGAGCGAAGCGATTACAGGAACGATCGGGCCCGCTCCGGGTTTGCCCATATCGGCGTTTCCTTCCCCCGCAACGTCGAACTCGAGCCCCGCGGAACCGATGGACGGGGTTGGCGGGGCTCTTTTTATTCCGGCTGCGACAAGGGAAGCCGCGTGGCGCCTCAGCCGCGCTCGGCGCCAAGATCGATCAGGGCAATCCCGAGCTCCGCCCGCTTCTTTCGTCGCAGCGTTGCGGGGACTTCGGTCAAGACAACTTCGAGCGTCGGCCTCACCGTGCCCGCCAGCAAATGGCCGCCGCGGGTCGAGCCGTCGGCGAGCCCCAGCACAATGTGGACGTGAAGGCTGGGCTTGCCGTCATCGCCGACGGCGACATCCCCGATCGCACTGAGAACCTCGCATTGTTCATTGACCTCGATCTTCCGGTAGCTCTTCGAAGCAATGTCGAACCAGCCGACGGTAGCACGTTCGAAGGCACCGATCGCTGTCAACGAGGCCGCGGAAATTCCGGATTCATTGGCAAAGCGAGTGAGTGCTGCAAACGCCTCCTCGCCCGCATCAAGAATGATGACGTGAACCTGCGACTGCTCGTCAACGCCGACGCGCTTGCTCTTCATGGCTGACCTCGCAATTGCCGTTCAGGCCGCGATACGTCTGCAACTCAGGTTGCGCCGGCCTTCTTGGGCCGGTCGCGCAGCACTCCCCGGTCAATCGGCACCGATATACATCGTTCCCCGAACGGGCCGCCTCGCAGCGGAACATGTAACCGAAACTTAAACTTCACATCCGTTTGAAATGACCGGATCACAATACCGGAACGGTGCCTATCGCTATTCGTTGGCTCCAAAGTCACTGCAAGCCACTACAACGGAGGCAACTTATGAACTGGAAGCTCCTGACAGCAGCGGCTGTTCTTTCCACTGCGGTCGCAGCGCCGGCATTGGCGCAGGATGCTCACGGACGGTCAGATGCCATCCGTCAGCCGCAAACCCAGGACCGCGTCTATAACAGACACAGCGGATTCTGGCCGGGTGAAGTAGCCGCGGGCGTGGTCGGCGGCGCGATCGGAACGGCCGGCGCCATCGCCACCGCTCCATTCCGAAACGACGTCTACGCCTATAACTATGGCCGCCGCTACTATGGTGGCTACAACAGCGGTTTCGTCTGTCAGCCTGGCACGACGTTCATAGGCCAGGACGGCCGACGTCACATCTGTCAGTAACGAGAACGTATGCGAGACCTGAGAGAGGCGGCACGGCCGCCTCTTTTCTTGTCTGCGGAGCTGGATCCCCTGTCTGCAGTCAGCTAGCTGACCCCGCGCGCTTGGGGGCGGTCTCCCCCTTCTTTCGCTTCTTTCCCGGCGGATCGCCGCCTCGGTCCACTCTGCTCACCCGCTGGGCGCGCTCCTTGTCCCGAGGCTGCTCTTGTCCGCGTTCATCGCGGACGATGCCTTGGTCATAGCGATCGTCATGGCGCTTACCGGTCGATCCCGGCTCCGTCGCTTCGCGCTGCTGCTCCTTGGCTTCCTGCACCAGCCGCTCATCGCCGAGCATTTGCCCGATGATCTGTTTGGTCTGGGCTTCGGCCTTCTGTTGGAACTTGCTCATGGCTAGCCTCCTGGCAATGAGAACGGCGCCGGGGCCCCGATGTTTCCTCCATCCGACCCCAACTTGTGGGCGCTAGCCGACCCATCGCCGGCCCTTGAGGCGGGTTCCACACGACCGTCCCCTCTTGATGCTATCCCGCGCGGCTGCTGCAGTTATGCCTGCGATACTCGGCCGGCGTGACATTCATGTACCGGCGAAAGACCCGGTTGAGATGGCTCTGATCGGAAAAGCCGCTCAGAAGCGCGATTTCCTTGAGCGCCAGGCGGTCTTTACGCAGGTGCTGGCACGCACGTTCCACCTTGCGTTTCAAGACATAGGCATGCGGCCGGGTTGCGTAATGCGATTGGAATTTGCGCGCAAACTGAACCGGCGTGCAGCTGCATATGTTGGCCAATTCCTCGAGCGTGATGTTCCGGAAGATGTTTTGCTCGATGTAGTCCTCGATCAACCGCGCATGGGCCGGCCTGAAACGTCCCTGCGAACGCGGCAACTTGAACTGGACGGAGGCGTATTTTCGCAGGATATGCACGCTGGCCTGAAGTGCAAGCGCATCATAGCAGAGCCGCCCGCCCGGCCCTCCAGCGGCCACCTCCTGAATCATCTGATCGCTGATCCAGGCCAATACCGGATCCTCTGCGCGCACCAAATCATGGAGTTCAACCCGCTCCGCGTCGCGGTCGAAAGCCTCGCTTGCCGTCTTCATCATGAGCGCGGGCGAGATATAAAAATGAGACACTTCGATATCGTGCCGCCAGAGCCAGTTCGAAGGCTCCGCGCGCGTTAGCAACGTCGTCACGCCTCGACCGACGTGATCCTGCTTCCATGGACCGGTTACGCGGCGGTTCATGGATGTCGCGCCTTCCCGGTAATTGACGATCAGGAAATTCTCCGACGGAGGGACCGAGATTTCGGATGGGGCGTAGCGGAACACCCGCATTCGAAATTCCGGCATTCCCGTCGCCATGCTGTCCAGCTTGAGCTCGCCACCGGCGTATTGCGGGAGCTCCTCCACCGTGATCAACCGGCCCATCGCGCACCTCCCGCGTCTGGAAGTCTTGGGGCGGTTGACCGCTCTATATTCTCTGGCCAGACGGCAGCGGCGAGCATAAGGCCGTTTCGCAGTTTGCCAAGGGCCAATGCGAAAACGCCGTGCGATGCCAGCATTTTCGTTCAAAAGAATGCGCAATTCATCCAAGCCGGGAGCACTGGGCTGCGACTAGCTTCCTCATCCGACACGGCAAGCAGCACCGGCAAGCCAGAAGAGACGCAAGGATCGAGCGTCCCGCCGCCTGTACTGCCGTGAACGATACCGCGACGTGTGCGCCGTCCGTCTCGCGACGGGCGAACGAAGTCGCATGTCTTCAGCAAAAACGCCAAATGGAGGGAAGCATGAGCCAAGCAGCAACAGAGAAAGGGAGAGGCAACGGGGCGCAGAAGACGGCGAGCTTCGATGCCGTGGTCGTCGGAGCCGGTGTCGCCGGGCTTTATCAATTGTATCGCCTGCGCGAGCAGGGATTAAACGTGCAAGTGATCGACGCCGCTTCCGGCGTCGGCGGCACGTGGTACTGGAATCGCTACCCTGGCGCGCGTTTCGATTCAGAAGCCTATATTTATCAGTACCTGTTCTCCGAACAGCTCTACAAGGGATGGAGTTGGAGCGAGAAATTCCCCGGTCAGCCCGAAATCGAGCGTTGGCTGAATTACGTCGCCGACCAGCTCGACCTCCGCAAGGATATTCAGTTCAACACCACCGTCGAGCGCGCGCATTTCGACGAGATGGCGAAGCGCTGGACGGTGGTGACCGACAACGGCGATACGATCCACGCCCAGTTCCTGATCACCTGCTGCGGCATGCTTTCGGCACCGCTGACATCGAGGTTTCCGGGGCAAGAGACATTCAAGGGTCAGTTATTCCATACGGCCCGCTGGCCTAAGGAAGGCGTCAATTTTGCGGGTAAGCGCATCGGCGTGGTGGGTAACGGGGCGACCGGCATCCAGGTCATCCAGACGATCGCCGCCGACGCCGGCCATCTGAAGGTCTTCATCCGCACGCCGCAATACATCATCCCGATGAAAAATCCCAAATACACCGCCGCTGATGTCGATGCCTACAAGGCGAAGTTCGAGTTCTTCACCAAGCAGCTACCCAGTACGTTCACGGGTTTTGAGTATGATTTCGAACATGCCTGGGCCGATCTCACACCCGATCGGCGCCGCGAGGTGCTGGAAGACTGCTGGAACGACGGTTCTCTGAAGCTATGGCTCGCCTCCTTTGGCGAGATGTTCTTCGACGAGGAGGTCAACCGCCAAATATCTGAATTCGTGCGCGAGAAGATGCGCGAGCGGCTGCAGGATTCGAAGCTGTGCGAACTGCTGATTCCAGCCGCGACCGACTACGGCTTCGGAACGCACCGCGTGCCGCTGGAACAGAATTTTCTGGAAACCTTCCATCGTTCCAATGTCGAAATCGTCAGCGTCAAGAGCAATCCGATCGAGCGCGTGACCCCTGACGGGCTGCAGACGGCGGACGGGACGATCCACAAGCTCGATGTCATCATTCTGGCAACCGGGTTCGACGCCGGAACAGGCGCGCTGACGCGCATCGACATCCGCGGTCGCGATGGCAGGGCATTGAAGGACGATTGGAGCACGGATATCCGCACCACCATGGGCCTGCAAATTCACGGCTATCCGAACCTGTTCACGACGGCCGTGCCGCTCGCTCCGTCGGCCGCCCTGTGCAACATGACAACCTGCCTCCAGAAGCAGGTCGAGTGGATCGACAACTGCATCAAGTATATGCGCAGCCGTAATCTGGAAGTCATCGAGCCGACAAAGGATGCCGAAGACCAATGGGTGGCGCATCACGACGAGACCGCGAGTGCGACACTCATCGCCAAAACTAACTCCTGGTATCTCGGCTCGAATGTCGAGGGCAAGCCGCGCCGGGTGCTGTCCTACACCGGCGGTGTAGGCACCTATCACGGGAAATGCGACGAGGTCGCAGCAGGCGGCTACCGCGGCTTCGCCATGCATTGAGCGTGGCGCCGCCAAGGCCTCGTGACAAGCCCCGTGACAACGATCCTGTCGCGCGCGACCGCAGCGGTCGCGTGCGCGATGGGCAGCGATCGAGAGCATTCATTACATAAAGGGAGGAAGACAATGAGTACTGGTTTCAATGCGTCGGCAAACGCCGTTCTCGATGGGGTCGTTGCGTCAAACCCGCGCGTCCCCGGTGTGGTCGCGATGGTCACAGACCGTCATCGCAATATCTACGAAGGCGCAGCCGGCAAGCGTCGTCTCGATCAGGCGGCAGAAATGACGACGGACAGCGCGTTCGCCATCTTCTCGACGACCAAAGCGATTACCGGCACCGCGATCCTGCAGCTCGTGGAACAGGGCAAGCTCGATCTCGACGCGCCGGCCAGGACCTACGCGCCCGACATCGGCAAGCTGCAGGTGATCGAGGGCTTCGACGCCAAGGGCGAACCGAGATTACGCCCCCCGAAGCGCGATGTGACCACGCGCATGCTGATGACACACACCGCGGGCTTTGGTTACGATTTCTTCAGTCATACCTATAATCGACTGGCGCAGGAGAAGGGTCAGCCCAGCGTCATCACGTCTTCCAAGGCATCGCTGATGACGCCGCTTCTGTTCGATCCGGGCGACAAATGGGAATACGGAACCAATCTCGACTGGTGCGGCCAGATCGTCGAGGCCATTACCGGAAAACGGCTCGGCGAGGTGTTCAAGACGCGCATTTTCGAGCCCCTCGGGATGAATGACACGAGCTTCGACCTCACGGATGCGATGCGCAGCAAGCTCGCCGGGGTTCATGCAAGAGGCTCCGATGGCTCGCTCACGCCGATGGACTTCGAGCTTCCCGCCAATCCCGAAGTTCACATGGGCGGCCATGGCCTTTACGCCACCGTCGGCGATTACATGCGCTTCATCCGCATGTGGCTTAACGATGGTGCGGGCGACAATGGCCGCGTGCTGAAGCCCGAGACCGTGCGCATGGCGGCGCAAAACCACCTGGGCGACAGGAAGGTGACCGCGCTTCCCGGAGTCATTCCCTCGCTGTCCAATGACGCGGAGTTCTTCCCGGGCCAGTCGAAGTCGTGGGCGCTGACGTTCATGATCAACGACGAACAGGCCCCGACAGGACGTCCAGCCGGGGCTCTCGGTTGGGCCGGCCTCGCCAATCTCTTCTACTGGATCGACCGGGCGAACGGGTTCGGTGGATTCTGGGCCACACAAATTCTGCCCTTCGGCGATCCGGCTTCGTTCGTCGGCTACTTGAACTTCGAAACGGCGTTCTACGACAGCCTGAAGCTACGAAAGGCAGGCTAGAATTCGTTCGGCTTGAAATTTTCGCTTAGTGGTGCGGCCTCCCGCTTCCGGATCGAAGTCGGACGTTTGCGACTTCGATCGCCGGGGATGCCGCATCCCCCAAACACGAATGATCTTGGCGAATGGGCCCATCAGTTCCTAGCTCATGGCACGAGTTCGCTTTGCGCACCTGATCGGACATTAATTCGTCTAAGGTTGTCGCCATAGACCCGCAAAGTGGTCGGCGGGCTTACCATCTCCGCCCATCAGGAATAAGATGAGCCGACGTCCACGGGCGTTCGTGCCCTTAGGCGGGCCGGCTCGATATTGTGGCCACTCTCCGTCACGCCCGTTGGCAACAAACTTGAGGTCTGCCCAGCGATCGACACGACGAATTCCATGACCGAATCCGAGCGTTTGGAAGGTGTTCCTGGCCGCTACTGGCACCGGCTTGAAGACGGGCGCATCCAGTGCGATGTCTGCCCGCGCTATTGCAGGCTTAACGAAGGCCAGCGCGGCCTGTGCTTCGTGCGCGGCCGGCAGGACGACCGGATCGTGCTCACGACCTACGGCCGATCCTCGGGGTTCTGTGTCGATCCAATCGAGAAGAAGCCACTGAACCACTATCTGCCCGGAACTCCCGTGTTGTCGTTCGGTACCGCCGGGTGCAACCTGACCTGCAAATTCTGCCAGAACTGGGACATCTCCAAAGCGCGAGAACTCGACCGGCTCCAGGACGCAGCCTCACCGGAAGACATTGTCGAGGCTGCGATTGCCACGGGCTCGCGTTCCATCGCCTACACCTACAATGACCCCGTCATCTTCCTCGAATATGCCGTGGACGTTGCAAAGGTGGCGCGCCGGCGCGGGATCAAGAACGTGGCGGTCACAGCGGGCTACATTGACGCGGCGGCGCGGGAGGAGCTTTACACCTTCATGGACGCCGCCAATGTCGACCTTAAGGCGTTCACCGAGGCGTTCTACAACCGGCTGTGCACGGGGCGTCTCGGTGCCGTGCTCGAGACGCTCGAGTATCTGAAGAACAAGACGAAGGTCTGGTTCGAGATCACAACGCTGCTGATCCCGGGTCACAATGACAGCCCGGAGGAGGTGAAAAAGCTGAGCGAATGGGTGATGACAAAGCTAGGACCTGACGTGCCCTTGCATTTCACCGCCTTCCACCCTGACTACAAGATGCTGGATCTGCCCGATACGCCGGCCTTCACGCTAACGACGGCTCGCGATATCGCGCGCAAGGTCGGGCTGCATTTCGTCTACACCGGCAATGTCCATGATGAGCGCGGCCAAAGTACGTACTGCCCGGGCTGCGGTGAGCGGATCATCGGCCGAGATTGGTATGACATCACCACTTGGCGGCTCTCAGGGAACGGCCGATGCGGTATTTGCTCCACCGCAATCCCTGGCTTGTTCGAGGCGCACCCGGGCAACTGGGGGCAGCGGCGCGTCCCGATCCGGATCGGCAGCTTGGAATGCTCGTGAATGAGGATGATGGCGACGGCGAGGCGCCTCGCTGCTGCATCGCGCACAAAGAGGATCGGACTCTTCACATGACCTGTTGAAAGAAATGCCTGGTGTAGCTGTGTATCTACGTTGGATCCGCCGGATCGGCGCGCCGCTCATCGCTTTTGTTTTGACCGTTGTGCCCTCGGTTTCGACGGTGCACGCCGTTGAGGATACTCGCAAGGTGAGCGTGGTGTCCTTCGGCCTTTTCGGCGATCAGGGCGTGTTTAGAAGCGAGGCGGCCGGCGCAGCACGGGTCGTAGCGGACCGTTTCGGGGGTGCCCCGATCAACGTGCAATACAATTCGAAGAAAGGCGGAGGTGCCACGATCGAAGGCCTGGCCATGTCCTTGCAAGCGGCGGCCAACGGGATGGACGCCGACAACGACATTCTGTTTTTGATTCTCACCTCGCACGGCTCCCGCACCGGCCTTGCAGTCAAAGCGGGGCGGCTTACGCAAACGCTCACGCCGTCTAACCTCGCCTACATGCTGGCGCGGACTGGCATGCGATACAAGGTGGTGGTCATCTCGGCCTGCTATTCCGGGGTCTTTATCCCTCGTATCGCGACCCCCGATACGCTGGTCATCACCGCGGCCGATGCCGACCATCCATCGTTCGGCTGCCGGGACAAAGCCAAATGGACCTATTTCGGCAACGCCTTTTTCAATATAGCACTCCGGCAAGCCAAGAGTCTGAAGGACGCCTTTGTTGTTGCGCGCTCGCTCGTCAGAAAGCGAGAAGTGCGCGAGCGCTTCGAGCCGTCGAATCCCCTAATGGCAGGCGGCGAAAACGTGCAGCCGTTGCTCATTTCGCGTCCTTGAAACAACCCCGCCGCATGTATCCGACTATCTGACTATCCGATGAGCCATAGCCCCTTGTGGATGTCGAATTTCACCAGACCCTCGTCGCGCATCTTCAGAAGCAGGGATTGGCAGGCTTCCTCATTCGGAAGATTAGCCCGCCGCATGAGTTGGTAGGCCTTGAGCGGCTTCTCGCGGAGCGCATTCAGGATATTCTCGATCTTTCAGCATGACTGGTCCTGCAATCCAAAATTGGCGTTCATGATAAACCGCTCAGGCCGCCATGACGAGTTTGATCTGGCCGTCTTCAAGGTTTCCCGCCGCGAGCGCGTCGCGTGCCATCTTTTCGATAACAGGCCAGTTTGCGAGAAGATATTTTTGGGCCAGCGCCTTCGTTGGCAGCTCGGTTTGGAGAATGCAGCACTGCCGCACGTTCCCGTTCGCGATCTGAAACGATACCGCCTGCGGCCCCTCGATGATCTCTTGTTCGCTGGGTTTGGCAGCAATCCGCATCCGTTAGGTCCTTTGTGATTTCTGATTGGGCCAAGCTGTCGGGATCGACATCAACCGCCGCGCCTTGGTCCGTTTCTTAAGTTTGCGAATGAGCGGCGAGCCGCTGGCGGCCAGTTAGGACTGATCGTCCTCGGCCTCTGGAGAGCGTTTCGGCCTGTCATCCGCGATTGGCTGCGTGTTGCGGACCGCCTCGGCCAGCATCAGACGCAACTCGTCCTTTGTCATCGGTGGTTGCCGCGTGGTCGACGATTTCCATTGTGCCATAAACATCTATATGGGGACGCCAGGGCAGGAATTAAACCCCACCGGAAATGTCCATTATTGACGCAAGCGCCACTGCGCGAAACGCGAATTTCACCAGCTATTTCAACGTGATTTGGGTGAGATGCGATGGACGCAGATGGCGCGCTAGACGTACGCGCTGTATGCTCGTGTGCAGTTTTGTTTGCGCAAATCGCACGCGAGACCGCGGGTGCAGCAAGCACCCGGTCTTCCCTGCGCCCTCTGAACAAGAGGGCGGGAAGTTTTCCAGCAAAACTCGCACAGATGACGTGGCGAGATCGCGAACACACATTCAGTCGTCATCGCCCGGCTTGACCGGGCGCCCAGTATGCCAGAGGCAGCAGTGATTGAACCGATAGGCCGCAGCGTACTGGATACCCCGCTTTCGCGGGGTATGACGGCAGAGGACAACGCAGGATCACCCAAACAAAAACGGCGGGCACTACCCCGCCGCCTCTAATTCAGTGATCGCCGAATGAACCTACAGCATCCCCATGTCCAGCATGCCCGGCAACTGCGCGAGCGGCAGAGCGGCGGCGCCGATCAGGGTTGCGACCAGCGCCGTGAGGCGGTGGTTGATGCGGCGCTTGCCGCGCATCTGGCTGGCAAGCCATTCCAGCACCTCGGTATCGATCTTGGCGGCCTGCGTCGGCGCCCAGCTCTCGATGTCGGTGTCGGGCGACAGCGCAACCGTGCGCGGCGGCACCGGCAGGCCGGACTCGGAGGCGGCATGATGGGCGACCGCCTTGGCCAGGAGATCATCGAAACGTCCATCGTCGGTGCGCTCGGTGGCGGCATCGCTGATTTCAAACAGCGCCTCGACTTCGGCCCGGCTCACCGGCTGATGGTCGACCGCGCTGACGGTCAGGATGCGCGCGCACCAGGCGGCGTCGTCGGCATCGAGCGCGCGGGAAAAATGGATGCGGCCCCTGGTGGTGGGGCCCTCGCCGGTGATCACGCCATCGCGCACAATGGTCAAGGCGTGCGCCGCGGTCCGGCGGCAGGACGGTTGCGGGACGTCAGACGTTTCGGCGGACGTGTCAGTGGCTTTGGCAGTAGGGGCGGGCATAGTTGCACTTCTCAGTTTCTTTTCTCAGATCCAGCATTTCCATACGGGGCATGAACGAGCGGTTAACGATTCGAAGCCCGCATTCCCTGATTTTTACATGGTTGCCAATTGGTCGCTGTGAGGTCGGTCACGGTTCACCAAAGCACTCAGGGGTGCAAAGCGGCCCGGCCTGATGCGGGCCATAAAAGGCAATATCGGGGCAGCGGCGGCAGAAAAGTGGAACAACCTTGAAAAGATCGAGGTCAAACAAAAGATGGCTCGGAAACATGACTGCGACCGATCAAATACGGAGCAAAGGTTCTTTTCGTCGCAGAGGCGCGGACCCAAAGAAGATGCTAGGAGTTCCGGGCTTAGCGAGAAGGATCTCACCTTTTGCGCCAACCGGTTCACTTAACCGCTTCAGACTCGTATAATCTTAAGACAAATTTCCCTGTAACTTGAATAACATGAGGTAAAACCATGGCACTCCCGATAGGCGCAACCGCCCCCGATTTCGAAGCAGAGACCACCGAAGGAAAGATCAAATTCCACGACTGGATCGGCAATAGCTGGGCGCTTTTGTTCTCGCACCCGAAGGATTTCACGCCGGTTTGCACCACCGAGCTCGGCGCGCTCGCGAAGTTGAAGCCGGAGTTCGACAAGCGCGGCGTCAAGCTGATGGGCCTCAGCGTCGATCCCGTCGACAGGCACGCGAAGTGGTCCGAGGACATCAAGGAGACGCAAGGTGCGGCGCCGAACTACCCGATGATCGGCGACATCGATTTCAACGTCTCCAAGCTTTACGAGATGCTGCCAGCTTCGACCTCGGGCGATCCCCTCACCCGCACCCCTGCGGACAACCAGACCGTCCGCAACGCGATCGTGATCGGCCCCGACAAGAAGATCAAGCTGACGATCGTCTATCCGATGACCACCGGCCGCAACTTCCAGGAGATCCTGCGCGCGATCGACTCGCTGCAGCTGACCGCAAAGCATCGTGTCGCGACACCGGCCGACTGGAAGCAGGGCGAGGACGTCATCATCGCGGGCTCCGTCAGCGACGACGAGGCGAAGACGATCTATCCGGCCGGCTGGAAGGCGCCGAAGCCCTACATACGGATCGTGCCGCAGCCGAAGTGACGGTTGCGATTGCGAAGCAATCGAAACCGTCATCCCGGAATGGTCCGGAAGGACCATATCCGGGATCTCGAGGTTCTCTGGTGCGCAATTGCGCACCAGAGTTCGATGCTTACGCATCGCCCCGGAACGACGAACTAAGCTTTCGGCACCACCCAATTCGCCACGAGCAATCCGGCGGTCGATGAGACCGCCGTCACCAACGCCCCCCAGACCACGTCGACGATCGCGACCTGCCAGCTCCAATGCTTGAGCAGCGCCAGCGAGGTCAGGTCGAAGGTCGCATAACAAAAAAAGCCGAACAGCGCGCCATAGAGCAGCGTCGACTGCCACGTCGCCCCTGCCCCGCCGCTCACAAAAATCACGATGCCGGCGACGTAGAGCAGATAGAACAGGATCGCCGGTGCGAGCTTGATCTCGCCCATGTTGCCGACCTCTGAGGTGAAGAAGTCCTTGGCGAGGACGCCGAGGAACAGAAAATCGGCGGGGACGATGACGAACAGCGTCACCAGATAGAGCACGGCGTATCGGTTCACGAAGGCCTCCAGCCCGCCAACGAGGGGCAATCATTCGCAGTATAAGCAAACTACGAATCCGGAGGCTTCAGGTTTCAGCGGCGACACGATGCGTCGCTGCGATGTCCCGATCAGGCCGCGCGAACGCGGTCGAGGAATTTTTCGACCTCGGCCTTCAGGTGCAGGCTCTCGCTCGAGAGATTCTGCGCGGAGGCAAACATTCGGCTCGACGTCTCGCCGGTCTCGTCGGCGCCCTGCGCGGCGTTGCGGATGTTGGCGGCAACGTCTGCCGTGCCGCTTGCCGCTGCGCGAACGCTCTGGGCGATGTTCTGCGTCGCGCCGCGCTGCTGCTCGACCGCCGCCGAGATCGAGGTCGCGATATCGCTGATGCGTTCGATGGTCTGGCCGATCGCCTTGATCGCGCTGACCGACTCTTCGGTCGCAAGCTGCATGTTGCCGATCTGGCTGGAGATCTCCTCCGTTGCCTTCGCGGTCTGGCCGGCGAGGCTCTTGACCTCCTGCGCCACCACGGCAAAGCCGCGGCCGGCATCGCCTGCCCGCGCCGCCTCGATGGTGGCGTTGAGCGCCAGCAAATTGGTCTGTTCGGCGATCGAGGTAATCAGCTTCACCACGTCGCCGATCCGGGCGCCGGCTTCAGACAATTCATTGATGCGCTGGTCGGTGGCGACGGCCTGCTTGACGGCATCGGCCGCGATCCCGTTCGATTCCTGCACCCGGCGGGTGATTTCGGCGATCGAGCTGGACAGCTCGTCGGAGGCGGCCGCTGCGGTGCGGACATGCTCGGAGGCGGTCTCGGAAGCGCCGGCCGATTTGCCGGAGAGCCCGGCGGTGGTCCGCGCGGTCTCGGTGAGCTGCCGCGCGACACGCTCGAATTCGCTGGAGGAGTTCAGCACCTTGTCGAGGATGCCGCCGACGCTGGTCTGGAACTCATCGACGAAGCCGCGCAGTTCAGCCTTGCGCTGCTCGGCGGCGGCAGCGGCAGCCGCGGTCTGCTCGTCGCGCATCCTTCGGCGCTCGACCGAGTTGTTCTTGAAGACCGCGACGGTCCGCGCAATCTCGCCGATCTCGTCCATTCGGTCGTGGTAGTCGACCTCAACCTCGGTGTTGCCGTTGGCGATGGCGGTAAGCGATCCCGTGACCGACGTCAGCGGCTTGGTCACGCGGCGCACCAGCACCATGGTCAGCATCATCACGAGCAGCGCAGCGATGCCGGCTGCGATCGCCATGTTCTGGATGGCGTGCGACAGCATGCTCTCGTAGTGCGCCATGGGAATGCCGACATAGAGAAGCCCGATCACCTTTCCGGCCGAATTCATGATCGGGTAGTACGCCGTCATGAACGTCTTGCCGAACAGCGTCGCGGGCCCTCGGTAGGCCTCGCCGCGGCGCACCACCGACTGTCCGGGGTGGTCGGCGGCGAGCTGGGTGCCGACGGCGCGGTCGCCGTTCTCCTTCTTGACGTTGGTGGTGCGGCGAATGAACTGGTTGCTGGCGTCGTCATAGACGAACAGCGTCGCGTTGCCGCCGGCATAGCCCACCGCCCGGTCGACGATCGCGTGATCCTTGAATTCGGGCATCTTGGGAATTTCGGCGCGGGCGACGGCCCCGTCCTTAATGGTGATCTTGGCGTCGCTGTAGGTCTCGGCGAACGCCAGGCCCAGCGTACGGAGGTTCACCTCGATGTCGCGGAGCGCCCGGTCACCGAATTCGGATGTCAGCGACCAATGGGCCGCTCCCACCACCAGCGCGGTATTGACCGCAATCAGAAGGATGGCAGAGATGACAGCCTTGGTGCCGAGCCGCAGCTTGAGCGCCGGCATGAATTTTCCAATGGATTGCGTGGTCATACGAGAAATCCCCCAGATCGCGCCCAATCTGACCCGTTTTGCTTACGATCGCCTTAATGGGCACAACCCAGGGAAAATATTGATAAGCCTGATGAAATTTATACGTGCATGAGATCCGAGGGCTCTACTTCAAACTGAACGGCGGTTGACCACCAGCACTGCTGCGGCGCAGGCAATCATGCCGATAATCGAGACCGCGTCGAGCCGCTCGCCGAACAGCACGTACGCCATCAACGAGGTCACGGCCGGCACCAGGTAGAACAGACTTGCTACCGACGTCGCGGCCGAGCGGCGGATCAGCCAGTACAATAGCCCGATCGATCCGATCGACAGCACCACGGCAAGCCAGGCCAGCGCCAGGATGAACTCGCCGGTCCAGTGCACTACATTCGTCTCGAACAGCCATGCGCCGAGGCCAAAGAAAATCGTCACCGCGACGTATTGCACGAGATTGCCGGCACGCCAGTCGATCGCACTGCAGTAGCGGCGCTGGTAGAGCGTACCCAAGGTGATGCTGACCAGCGATATGGCCGAAGCGAGCCATCCCCATCCCGCCTCCCCGCTCATCGGCCTGTCGTGCAGGATCAGCACGACGCCGGCGAGCCCGAGCAGCAATCCGCCCCATTGCAGCGGCGTGACGCGTTCGCCGAGCCAGCGGCTTGCGAGCGTTGAGGTGAGGATCGGTTGCAGCCCCGGGATCAAGGCCGAGAGCCCTGCCGGAATCGAATGCGCGATCGCGATTGCCGTGCCGCCGAGATAGATTCCATGCACCAGAATGCCGGCGACGGCGCTGTGCGCGATGCCGATGCGATCCGGCCAGCGGGGCCGCGCGATCGCCACGATGATCGCCATCAGCCCCACCACACAGGCCATTCGGATCGCGAGATAGGTCAGCGGCTCGGCGCTGTTCAGCACATATTTGGTGCCGATGAATCCTGTGCTCCAGAGCACGACAAAGATCGCCGGCGCCGCGCGCGCGGCAATTTTTTCGAAGTCGCCAGTCATTTGCCGCCCCTGTTGCCCGATCACATGCGATGCGGCAAGAACTGATCGCACCTAGCTGGCGAGCGCGATCGGCGCTGTCCTCGATTCGGACCTTACTCTCTCTGCGCTTCCCGGCGCTGCCCCCTCATGCCAAAGGCCCGTTAGCCGCTTGAAACCAATCAGCATGAACGCGATTGACCCCTGAAAGGCACGGAATCCAAAAAACTTCCGGATCGTGGATTTTGGGGAATTAAGCGATGGCAATCAGATGGTGCCTGTCGCGAACATTGTGGACGCTCGCTGCATTCCTGCTGATGATACCAGTCGCCAGCGCCGGCGCTGAAAAATCAGCCCGCCCGTCCGAATTCCTGCTGCTCGCCCAGATCGCGCTCCTGGTCGCGGTGGGACGCGGGCTCGGCGAAATCATGCAGCGGATCGGTCAGCCATCCGTAATCGGGGAACTATTGGGCGGCCTGCTGCTGGGTCCTTCACTGTTCGGATGGCTCTGGCCGGCCGCGCATGCCACGATCTTTCCACCCTCCCCCGAACAGAAAGCGCTGATCGAGGGCATCGCGCAGTTCGGCATCCTGCTGCTGTTGCTGCTGACGGGGATGGAAACGGACCTCAAGCTCGTTCGCAAGGTTGGCCGTGCGGCCGCCTCGATATCGATTGCGGGCATCGTGGTCCCATTCATATGCGGCTTCTCGCTCGGCCAATTTCTGCCACAGAGCCTGCTTCCGCATCCCGAATCCCGCCTCGTGGCTTCACTGTTTCTCGGTACCGCGCTCTCGATCTCGTCGGTAAAAATCGTCGCCGTGGTCGTGCGCGAAATGAACTTCATGCGGCGGAATGTCGGCCAGATCATTGTTGCCACAGCCATCATCGACGACACCATCGGCTGGGTCATCATTGCGATGATCTTCAGTCTGGCATCGCAGGGCACACTCGATGTTTTTTCCGTCGGTCAGGCCGTGCTTGGCACCCTTCTCTTCCTGGCCATCAGCTTCACGGTCGGCCGACGGCTGGTGTTCCGCCTGATCCGCTGGACCAACGATTATCTGGTGAGTTCAGCCGCGGTGATCACCGTTATCCTGCTGTTGATGAGCGCGATGGCAATGATCACGCATCTGATCGGCGTTCACACCGTGCTCGGCGCATTCGTCGCCGGCATCCTGGTCGGCGAATCGCCGATCCTGACGCGACAGATCGACGAACGCTTGCGCGGCTTGATCACCGGCCTGTTCATGCCGGTGTTTTTCGGCATGGCGGGCTTGAGCATGGACCTGACCGTGCTTAGGGATCCTGACCTGCTCCTGCTGACGGTCGCGCTGGTGCTGATCGCCAGCATCGGAAAATTCGGCGGCGCGTTTGCGGGCGGCGCGCTTGGCGGCCTCACGCCAAGGGAATCCTACGCGCTGGCAAGCGGAATGAACGCGCGCGGCTCGACCGAAGTCATTATCGCCACCATCGGTCTTTCCATGGGTGTACTCAGCCAAAACTTGTTCTCGATGATCGTGACGATGGCGATCCTCACCACCATAGCGATGCCGCCGATGCTTCGCGGCGCGCTTTCCCGCCTTCCACTCGGAAAAGACGAAAAGGCGCGCCTTGAGCGCGAGGAGTTCGAGCAAAATGATTTTGTCGCCAATCTTGAGCGCCTGCTGCTCGCCGTGGACGAAAGCGCGAACGCGAAATTTGCCTCTCGTATCGCCGGCCTGCTCGCGGGAGCGCGCGGCCTCCCAATTACGGTTCTCCATGTGGGTGTCCGTGCCAAGCAACAGGAGGCAAAGCGCCAGGATGAAGGGAGCCACGAGGCTGTCATAAGAGAGGCCGCCACGGCGATCGCAGAGGCCGACCGGGAGAGCGTGGGCGATGTCGAGGTAACGACGCGTGCCCCAGTCCAACGGGCCGCCGATGCCGTGGTGGAAGAGGCGCGAAAGGGCTTTGATCTTCTCGTGGTCGGTATGGAGAATGTCTTGGGCAAAGACGGCTTCGACAGGAAAATCGAAGACGTCGCCTCGGGCTTCAAGGGTCCCGTTGCCCTCGTTGCGGCCAAGGGCGCCCACCTCAAGCAACCCGCGAGCGCGGAGTTCAGGATACTGGCTCCGGTTTCCGGAAGCGCCTTATCGCGGCGCGGTGCGGAGATCGCGGGCGCGCTGGCGCGCTCGAGCCCTCATCCACTCAGGGTGGTTTATGTGTCCACGACCAGGGACAAAGGCGCGCGCCGGCGCAGCGCCAGCATGTCGCTCGCGAGCGAGGAAGGCATTTTGAAAGACGCCGCGACGGCAGCGGCCCTCTATGATGTCGACGTCAGAACCACGCTGCGTGCGGACGTGGCTCCTGAAGAAGGCATCCTGCATGAGATCGAGAGCAGCGGCGCCGATCTTGTCGTATTGGGGGTCGATCGGATCCAGGGGGAAACGCTGAACTTCGGCGGCGTAGCCGCAGCGATTCTCAGCAAATCGAAAGTGTCGGTGTTGCTGATCGCGGACGGAGAAGCCAACCGGAAAGATTAATCCAGAGCAGAACTCGCCGCGCCTCACCACTCTTCCGGGCAGGGATCGACGATCTTCCAGAGCTCGCCGCCGTTCTTGATCTTCTTCATCTCGGTAGTGAGCCCGCCATTGCGGCGGATCCAGTCCTTCACGGTATCCGGATAATAGGACATCAAATCCGACGTCCCTTCCAAGCTCGTGACCTTCATGCCGAAGGTGAAAGCCTTGTCGTAATAGGCTTGGTGGAAACCGATGCTCGCCTTCGGCGTAACGCAGATCTTGTTCATCGGCACGATGCCGAATACCAGCGTGCAGGCCGAGTTGCAGATGCCGTCGATGATCACGCGCTCCCTGCGGTCGCGGATGCGTTTGTACTTGGCCTTGTACTCTTCGACATAGCCGCCATGATCGCGCGTGATGTGCAGGTCGGCGCGCGCCGGGCTTGCGACCAGAGCCGAGAGAAACAGCAAGGCGAGAGGCGTGATGCGCATGGGTCGATCGGGAACCGGGTGCCTTTGTCAGACGCGGGATAAGTCGGCCCGTAAAGTGGGGACCAGACAGCAAAACTCTGGCTGGACTGTGTTGGGAATTCGTTAAGCATCCCTTGAGGCCAAAAATGGGCGCGTTAGCGTGATTTTCCGCAGCTTTTCTGCCCGCTTCTCCTAGAATGGGAAATCAGGATTCGCCAAAATGCCAGGGAGTACCGCCTTCGATCGAATTAGAGCTTAAGCTTCTATCTTGTTGTTTTGACGCGCTTTCTTTACCCGAATGGCTGTCCGCTCAGCTCGAAACGCTACAGTTTCAGTGGGAATTCCGGAGAATCGAAATGACCAAAGCGAAGTTTTTCGTTGCCGCCGCCCTCCTCGCCACCGCGGCCCTGGCCCCAAACCTGGCAGACGCCCGCCATAATCGGCACCACCTGCACAATTGGGGCCTGCCCTACCCGATCAGCTTCCTCCACAATTACGGTCCTGGCCTTCAGCCCGGCACCTTCGCCTATTACGACGGTCCCTCGACCGTCCTGTGCCGCCAGGGCGCGGCCGCCTATATCGGCCAGGACCGCAAGCGGCACCCCTGCTACTGACCTCCGCTACTGGCTCTATCAGGCCAAGTCTGATACCAGCCACCGCAGGCGCTCGTAGCTCAGCTGGATAGAGCATCGGATTTCGATTCCGAGGGTCGGGAGTTCGAATCTCTCCGAGCGCGCCATTTGAGCTCTTCACGGACAAAAGACTTTGAGAGTGGGCGGAAACGGCCCCGGACCAAAACTGCCGTTTAGTCTGGGGAGGTTTTTCGGCAGGCCAGCGCTGCGTAATGCGGGGCGACATTTGGCGCGGCCGCTTGAACGCTCTCCCCTGATAAGCGAGGCGATCGTCGAGCCGATTGCCGCGAGCAATTGCGGCGGCGCCAGTCAACTCCGTTGCCACGCCACGATGTGAATCGTCCATCATTCGCGCAGGACTCTGTTCTCGAAGTGTTTCGAGCTCATCGGAGAGCCTCCATGCCACGAGGGTCTCCGATGTGGCGCGCCAGTGCACTCTCAAACAGACGTGCAAGACCCGGACGGTTGACCGAACGTGTCAAAATCTCACGGCGAGGCGGCCTCGGACGGCGTGGTCTTCGGCGTTGCGTGCGACCTGGCCCTGGTAGAGAATGCCGAGCGTGGTTTGCGCATTGAGATACAGGTCAGCGCCGGCTTCGAGCAGCACGCTGTCGCGCGCGAGCGGCGCGCCCGCGATCTCGAAGGCAGTGCCTCCGCTCGCGAAGGAGAGGCTGGTGACCGGCGTCACGTCGCCGAGCACGTGCTGCCAGGCGGTGGAGAGGCGTGGCGCCAGCGTCATTCCCCCGACCGCGACGCTGGTGGCGAGCCGCGCGCCAAGCGTCGCGAAGCCCGCCTCTTCGCGGTCACGCGCACCCGTAAGCGCTGCGACGCCGCCCTTCTCCGTGAAACCGCTTGTCCTCGCCTGCACCCAGGCAGCTCCTGTAAACGGCTCGAGCGCGACCGGCCCGAGCCCGAAACCGTAGCCGATCTCGCCAAACACCTGGGTGGTATCTCCATGATAGGCGGCCGACGCGCGATCGACAAAGCCCGGAAACGCGATGGTGCGGGTGGTGTCGATCTGGTGGTACGAATAGGCCATGCCGGTGCGCACGCTCCAGGCGCCGGCACTGCCCGCGCCGTAGAGCGCCGCGTGGCCGCTGTCGACCGAGGCCGAACTCGCGCGTGCGTCCACGCCGACCGCGGAGTCCGAATAGCCCGCCGCGAAGCCGAAGCGCCAGTCATCAACAGCGCCGTCGACCCCCGCGACGGCGCCAGCATGGCGGCGACCGACCGTTGCCGCATTGCCGTCGCCGTCGATGCGACCGCGCGCGCCGAGTCCCTGCGCCCAGAAGGTCAGGCGCGACGAGTGCGTCTTCGTCTCCGGCACGGTCCCCGCAAGCGCCGCCGGGCTGGCGGCACGCGACGCCGTCCCGCCTGCCGCGTTGTCGAAGGACGCCTGGCGCAGGCGGCCGAGCACCGCGTCGCGCAGATCGCGCGATTCGTCGACGAGCACGCCCACCGTACTCGCATGCAACTCGCCCGAGAGTGCATCGAACGCCTGCCGCGCCTGCGCGGCCGTGTTGTAGAGCACCGTATTGAAGATGGGATTGCCGAAGCCCAGCGAATCGACGCCGGTGCCGGTAGCAATCTGGTTGCGCGTCCAGCCGACGCTCGCGAAGCTTGCCGTTCGTGCGAGGGTGAAGAATACGTGGTCGGCATTGTAGGACAAGGTCGGCGTTATGAAGGCGGACGACGTGAGATTGGAAGTCACGCTGTTGAACGTGCCGGCGATGCCGCCAGTCGCCGTGAGAATCGTGTAGGTGGTGCCCGGCGCGTAGATCCCGGGCGCTGCGACCACACGCAGGGCGCCGGCGAGTTGCGCCGCGCCCGTGACATCGGTGCGATCGGCACTCGCCGGCGCGATCTCGACCAGGTAGGTCGAGGCCGCCGACAGCACGAGATTGCCCTGCACCGTGATGGTGCCGATCGAGTTGCCGGGCGAGAGCGCACCGGCACCGATGGTCGTTGCGGCAAGAAAACCGGTGCCCCCGACAAGACCGCCGCCATCCACCGTCAGCGGTGACGAGGCGATCGAGCCGTTCACGATGAGCGTGGCGCCGTTGACAGTCGTGGGACCCGTGTAGCTATTGGCAGCCGTCAGGATGGTGGTGCCGGACAGCACATTGACGCTGCCGTTGCCGGTCATCGTCGATCCGAACACGTAGTTGGCGGACCTATGGTTGAAGTTGATCGTGCCAATGCCAGCGCCGAACGCGACGCTTGTCGCGTCGAGCGTGCCGGCGGCCGCCGCCGGACTGCCTGCCGCCGCGCCGATGTTGCTGGCACGAGACAAACGCCGCCGAGGATGGCCGACAAATACAACCAGAAGTAGCGCAACCGGGAGTATGGTCGTGGCCGCATCGACAACTGACCCGTCTCCCTCTCACGCTTACCCCTCGATCCATGTCGCGAGCCGCGCTGCATCGCTCCGAATGCACTCCGTACTTACCTCCAAAAAACGCGCGGCATGTCAATCGAGGCAGGTGCCACGCAATCATCCAGAGGTTGCTAATTCCCCCGCATGTTGCGCCGCAATCACACAGCACGCCTGCCCGAAAACTGCGATTTCCCGCGATCGATTGCCCCGGGCCTGCAAAGCAGCAAGCGGAAATCAGATGATCCCGTGTTGCTTCAGAACGGCTTGCTCATCCCCCGATACCCATCCAAATATCTTTGGCGCGTCTTCAAGCTGCTGCACCAAGTAATGGACCTCGAAATCAATGGAAATATCCGGTTCGCTGCCTCGGTCGTAGATGGCGGTCCAAGCGACGTGCGCCAGGCAGTGGTGCTCATCGATAGGTGCGATGCGGACATTACGAAGTCGCATGTCCTTCGTACCGATGCGGCGATAGTTTTCGAATCCCTGCTGCATCACCTGCTTCAGGTGCTCATCATTCTGGCCGACACTGACGCCTGCCGGAGACGCAGCGACGAACGCAGCGGCGTATGAAGACGCCACCTTGTCCATGTCCACTTCATCGGTGAGCGCCATTCGGAACAGCTTCTCGTAGCGCTCAAACAGCTTCTTTACGCTATTCTCCATATGGAGCCTCCCGAAGGGTCGCAGTGGTAGCAACTTTGGCGAGTCCAGGATGGTTGCTGCGGCCTCCGCTGTCGAACAGCTAAATGTCATAGCGCTCCAGCGGAAACGTAGTTGTCAGCTTCATCTACGCCGAGGCGCCATTCTTCGACAGCATGCACTTTCAGGGGCGCTCGGCGCGGGGTTGTTCTCCCGGGCCGAACTCCCGGGTGATGAAGTCCTCAAGCCATAGCGACTCATTCCCCTCGGCGGGAACGCGCGTCGACTGCAACGGCCTCGTCCAGTTGCATGCTTGCGGGTGATAGAAGGCTTCTCGGCCGCCCTTCGCCAGGATCGCGAAAAAGAGGTAGCGTTGTCCGGGTTGGAAAGAGAACTCGCAGTCGAGCGTTGCGTAGACGTCCATCAGCTTGACGGTGCGAGTGAGCCTTTCATGGCCTTTCCACACGCGCTCGACCTCAATGAGCCAAGCGTGGTGGTCTGCTTGGACCTTGCCGGTGAACACGTATTGGGCGCGGTCGAAGCCGGCTTCAGGAGAGATGGGATCACATTGACATGCGTATGCGGCGCCTCCGCCCCACACCCAGCAGATCGCCAATATGAGGAGCCTCTCCAGCTTCTTCATTCTTCCCACTACCTTCGCTCGCGCTCTCGAGTTACTGCGCCCGAGAAGAATGGCGCACTTCGCGCAAGCGAACTGGCACAGGTGGCTGACAGCAAATGCTGTGAGCTACCACCCGGCGTCTAGCTCGCCGCGTCCTTGATCGCGGTTTCGAAGGTCTTTGCGTCGAAGGCCGGCATACTCTGGATCCGTCCCAGACCCTGGGTCGCATACCAGACGGAGAACGCGAGCATCGCTCCCTCATTCGGGGCATCGACGATGTCGACGAAATCGTAATAGCCCTGCGTGTAGTGGATCGACTCGATCTTGATGCCCAGCTTGTCGAGTTTTGCCTTGGCCTTGCTGGTTCGCTCCGATTGCTTGCTTGCCCACTCCGGGCTCAGGTTACCAAGCAGCACATATTTCATGGCTACCTCCATGTCATGTTGATCATGCGCGAAGGACAATACAATCATACGCCTTCCGGCGATCGGTGCCCATGCCGTTCTGCGTAGCGGGAACGGCAAGATACGGGTTCCGCGGCCCCGTATTTTTATCGACGAGCCCTACAGCCAGCGTCGTACCCGCGCGCGGTAGCGGCGATAGACGTCCCCGAACTTGCGCTCGAGATAGGCTTCCTCGCGGGCGATCACGCCGTAGTGAATGATAAGCGCAAAGGGCGCCAGCGTCATCAGCAGCCAAAGGCTGTTGAAGGCAACAGCCAGGCCGATAAGCCCCAGCACCATGCCGAGATAGATGGGATTGCGCGTGAGGCGGTAGGGGCCGGCCTCCACGATGGTCGTGGTCGGCAGGTTGGTGGGCACGTTGGAGCCGGCCCGGGTCATGGTAGAGATCGCCCACGCGACAAGCGCCAGCGCAAGGACGAACACCATCGCGCCTAGCCAGCCTGGAGACACCGCGGCCGGCAAGAACGGCAAGGGCATGAGCCAATTCAGCGCGAGCCCGGCAAGTACCGCGAGCGCCCACGCGATCGGTGGCCGGACAATAACATTCGCGGTATCTGCCGTGTCAGCCATGGCGGGACCGATGAAGCTGCGCTCCCCTGATGTAGCCAGCAGAAGCCCCTTTGCAAGCATAGCTCAAAATTGCAGGCAATAACGCGGGACCGAGATGACGGTCCCCCGTACCACTCTCTCACGCTGCCGCGTCGGTGGCGTACTGCGCGATGCCGTGGCCGAGGGACCAGTTCTCGGGCAGCGTCTCGACGAGTCCGCGGGCGCCTGTCATCGAAGCTTTCTCGACGTGGATGAGGACCATTAGCTGAGGTCGGGAGACCTACAGCAAACAATAGTGCCCACCTTCATCGGCCATGGCACGCCACGCCCCCGCACGGACGAACGCCGTTAGAAGGCAAGCGGCTTGCCGATCAGGAACAAATCCAAATGATCGCAATCGCAATCGGGACACCCAAACCAAGTGCGCCGAAAATCGCCGGGACGAATTCGGAAAGCAAACCTGCTTGGTGTCGTCCGCCAGATGACGACATGACGTTACTCCTTGGAGCCCCGCGAGCCGTGCTCGCCCCCAAGATGAACGATCAATCGCGCCTTCGGACTAGAGTCCGTGGCGACTCTTTAATACGGCAATCCTGGGGCGTTATGGTTAATAAGAGGTTAATCGAAAGCTTGCAGACCGCGTCTTGAGACGCGCGCCGGATCGTAAATCGTCGCGTTACACACGTCGTTTCGGTCAAAATTCCGGAACAGCGCCGCGCCGTCATCATCGGCCGCCGCGCCTCCCTTCTCGCCCCGCCCGCCGTCAAGGAATGGCGACCGCATGGCGCCACTCCTTTTCAGCGTCGCGCCGATCAGAACGAGCAGCCAAAAGCCGTGAGCGATGCCTTCGTCGCATCCATGGTCTGCTTGCAGGTCGCTTCCATGGTCGCCTTCGCCGACGGATTCTTGGCCATGTCGACCCACGCCTTGCGCGTCTGGTCGATCTGCGTCTTGTACGTCGCGCGCTGTGCTTCGGGCACCTTGGAGACCACACAGGCATCGTATTTGGTCAGGAAGTCGTCGCAGGCGGCGATACCGGTGCTCTGTGCGTGGGCCGCGGTGACGCTCGCGAGCATGGCAACGGCTGTGAAGCCCGCCGCGAGTGATGAGATCTGTCGTCGGTTCGCGCTCGAACCGGCCACGGCATTCGATGTTGATTGACGCATAATTTTCATTCCTCTGTGACAACTGAATAATCTAGATCGCCAGCAGGCACCCGGCTTCGCCCGTGTCTCCCCCAATCGACTCGCAAAGCATCGCGCGCCGACAATCGGTCGGCGTTGCGGATGTTGAGCAGTTCGAGCGTTGAGTAGTTCAAGGCGAGAGCGGGCACTGTCGTGCCAGCGATGAGAAAATGTTCCGCCAATTTGGCGAGATTATGGGTGACGACGCGGTGACATTGTGACGGCTGCTCGATTGGCGCTACGCGCTGACGCCACTATCGATCTGAGTAAGTCGAAGCGTTGAGACTCGTCTTTGAAAGCGTCAAAATCCCGGCCAGATTCCTTCAGGCAGCCCCGCCGTCAACTGGACGAAACCATTTTTGCCCTGCTGCGAAGCGCTCCGGAAACAAAGAGCCGTTACGATTCCGGTAATCGAACAACGGGGTTAGATCATGTTGGTATCGGTCCTCAACCTCATCTACCGCGAGTTTCTCAAGCGTGTCCTTTCAGGCATCGCAATACAGGGAGGAAGGCTATGACCGAGGTCGTGACGGCATTCCTCATTTTCGTCAGCATCGGCGTATTCCTGGCCCACGCATTTGACGCCTATCGCCTGCGCTAGGTTCGCCCTCGCAACACGCTGACGCGATTGCTTCGCAAGACCGGTCGACGTTTGATGCACGCTCGGCGGCAGCCTCTTTATCCAGTCGCATCCTTGCCGGCGATGAACACGTCCCGGTCCCGGAATTTCGCGAACACCTCCGCCGGCTGACGGAAATTGGTGGCGAGCACGTCCTGCGGATTTGCCGCGATCCATTGCGAGAGATGGTCTCGTAGATTCCGGCATTGAATCCGATCAGGATGCGCTCCGGTCCGCTGCCGACGTTCTCGGTCGAGTGGCCGTAGCCTTGCGGGATGTAGCCAACATCGCCCTTCTGCAATCGCTCGATCCGGTAGCGGTCGCCGATCCGCCAGCGTAGGCCGCCCGCACCCCGGGGCAACCAGACGTCAAGCAAATCCGCCTGGGCCGTCGCAGGCTCAACTGAATGGCTATTGAATCAACAGGTTAGACAGACGCTTGGGGATGGTGCTAGAGAATGCAGGGGCGCAGGGGATTTCGATTCCGAGGGTCGGGAGTTCTGGTCTCTCCAGGTGCGCTCGTTCGGCTTACGGCAATTCGGACATTTCGACATGAGAAAGATAATCCTGACGCTGGCGATCCTGTATCCAGCGGCGGCGCTGGCTCAGGCGACCGAGCCCGCCAATCCTCCGACCATCGGCGGCAAACCGCTGGTTGTGGTCGGGTCGAAGAAATCGGAGGCGGGCAAGAAGGAAAAACCCTTGTCGGTCGCCCAAAAGTTGCAGGCATGCCAGGACATCGACGATGCGACCAAGGAACGCCTGAATTGCTACGACGCCATTTACGCGCCGCAGCCCAAGCCGAAGGCGCCGGCGGCGAAGGGCGTCAATGACTGCCGCTTCGTCAAGGAGGAGGACGAGCGGTTGACCTGCTACAACGGTTTTGCGGACAAAATTCCGAAGCTGCCGCGCTAGATCAGGCGGCGCACCTTACCAGGTGTTCCAGCTCGGACCGCCGAAGAAGCCGAACTGCGACTGCTGCGCGATTCGCATTTGTCGCGTTTGCGGAGGCTGCGCCATCTGCATCGGCGGCGCCGGACGGGCCTTGGCGATCTTGCGCTTGCGTTGAACCTGCGGCTCGGGCTTCTTCGCCTCCGCCGGCACGAGCTGGGCAAACGTCTCCCGCACACGGGCCTGGGCGGCGGATTCGGCCGGCGCGGGTGGCGCAACCGCCTGGGCCGTCACGGCCGGCGGCGGAACAATGGTCGGAAGGCTGGTGTCATAAACCACCCGCTCCGGCAGCTTCTGGTCGGAGCGAATGCGCACGATGGTCTTGTCGACCGAAGGAGCGGCTTGAGGAGCGGCCTGGCTGGCCACGACCGCCTGTTCTGGAACAAGCGCATCGATCGCCAACAACAGCGCGAGCAGCACTCCGCCGACAAACAGGAAATAACGCGCTACGGGCATCGGTGTTGCTCCCCCCGCGCGAGCATCGCGCGGTTCAATCGCCCAACAAGCGATATAGCGATTAGTTCCTGGTCAGCCGCCAAGGTTCAAAAGCGCCGATCACATTTTCGGGGGCGAGACGTGAGTTCGATCTCACAGGGTTAAATTAAATGCGGCTGGCGGTCACCAGTGAACATTTCGCCTTGTTTGCGTTGACGTTGACGAACCCGACCAGCACGCCGGCGTACCGCTTCCGGCTCTTCATGTTCACGGTATCGGGAATGACGCGCCGGCGGTCGGTCAGGTGGCTGCCGTCCCGGCGGGTGAAGGTGCAGGCGATCTCGATATCCCTCACCGCGTAGTCATTGGCGTTGCGCAGCGTGAAGGTCACTAGCGCTTTCGATCCGAGCCCGCCCCTTCGCCACGACTGCGAGATAATTTTCAGGCCGTCGAGCGGCGACCTGGCGGGCGCCACGGTTTCCGGCGGCGCGATGTCGAGAGGCGCCTCAGCGGCCGCCGCCGGGTTGGCGGCATCGGGGGAAACGGCTGGCGGTGACGGTGACAGGGTCGCCTGGGTCGCTGCCGTATCATCGTTGCGGGATGTATCTTGCGTGACGCTGGTGACTTCGGGCGACGTCACCGTTGAATGGCCCTCGGCATCGCTCGCTTGCGGGAGCATCAACCATACGCCGCATCCGACGATAGCGATGGCCGGCAGCACGGCGAGCCGTACTTCGGACCTTCCGAACGACCACCCGGCGATTCTCATAGCCGTGTCCTCACCCGGCAGCGCCGGCGATTGCCGCGCCGCGCATGAAAAAAGCCTTACGGGCGTTTTCCCGTACGGCTCTTGTCACGACCGCCGCTGTACGGATCCCGCCGCGCGTCAACAATCATCCAAAGCAGAAATGGTTTCACGCCACCTCGACAATATTGCGGCGGCAGCGGAAGGTTCACGGGATGGAATTGTGGATGCCTGGCAGCTAGATTGGCTGCGCCGCATCACACGCCGGCTTTAGAGGCGCAACAAGAACAATAGGGAGATCGAGATGCCGACCGTTAATTGGGCAGTTACCTGGGACCACGTCCATTTGCGCAGCCCCGATCCCGAAGCGACCGCGGCCTGGCTGGAAGACGTTCTGGGCGGCGAGATCGTCCGTGGCCCAGGGCGGATCGACGTCAAGCTCGGCGGCGCCAACATATTCATCGCACCCGTCACCGCCGGCGATGGCGTCAACACACCGCCAGTGACGCCCTATCAGGGGCTCGACCACTTCGGGCTGACGGTGAAGGACATCGACGCGGTCGCCGCCGAGATCAAGGCCAAGGGCGTCGAGTTCACGAAGGAACCGACTACCATCCGGCCCGGCGTGCGCATCTGCTTCATCCGCGGCCCGCAGGGCATTTCGATCGAGTTGCTCGAGCGCGACAAGAAGTACGCGTGAGCACCGCTTGATCCTCATGGTGAGGAGCGCGGCACGCGCGTCTCCGGACGATGCTGCGCATCGCCGGGCGAACCATGAGGCCGCAGCGCGGCCTACATCCTTCGAGACGCCGCTCACGCGGCTCCTTCAGGATGAGGATTGATAGTTGCTCACGTCATCGATCCCGGCATGAAGCAGCGGATGCTCAATCCCTGATAGCCGCGGATCGGCCAGACCATGGTTCGCCCTACCCGGTTCGGCTCGGTGATGACGGCATCCTCAGGCACGTCATGCCACTCGCCGTCGATGCGAACGCGGTAGTGCCCGCTTTTCGATTCCCAATCCACGTCGCTGACGGCGCTGCCGTCTGCGTCGGAACAGCATGGTCCCTTCCCGCTTCTGAGACTGTCGAACCACTGCTTCAGCGGCGAGTTGGCATAGCGGCCATCGGGATCGCGGGCCTCGCCGAGGTCGGCGACCAACGGCAACATCAGCAACACCCCGCCGACGATCAGCGGCTTTTTCCAGCGGCCCGCGCGATGACGACCCGTCGTTTCAAGATTGCTATTCTCTGCATATGGGCGCGGCACGTGGCCGCCGGAATTCATCCAGTTGGTCACCTGTTTCTCTTGCTCCAGCACCCGCCGGCCGGTGCCAAACCGAGCTATGCATTTCGCGGGCCAATTTGATTCGGTCCACGCCGCCTGTCATCCTTGTGTCACGTCGGGGTGGAACGCTTCGGGTTTGCCTCCTGCACGGGAATTGGCAGGCAACCTGACGCGTTGACGGTGCGGGCCACGCTTTGGCATAACCCTTGACACCGGCCTTGCGTGGGCGCGACGGCCGGCATCTGGGACGTCATGAAGAATGGGCTGTATTCGATCCACGTCACCCTGCTGGATGGGCGCATCGGCAAGGGCAGCGGTGTCATTCTGTTCCGGGACGGCCAGATCCTCGGCGGCGATGCCTATCTGTATTACACCGGCAGCTATACGGTGAAGGGCGATACCTTCAAGGGCGAGGTGCTGGTGCAGCGGCACACCACACCGCGCGACAATGACAATCCCCTGTTCGGCGGGCCAAGTCCGGTCGGCATCGGCGTGTCCGGAACCTTCACCGACACGCGTGGCACCATGAACGGAACCGCGCTCGTCGGCAAAGCAAGCCAGATCTTCGGCGCCACGTTGCACAAGCTCGCAGATATCAACTAGCTCGATCGAACGTTCGGCTACTCCGCCGCCTGCTCCAGCGGCGCCGTTCGCGGCAGGATGATCTGGATGCGCGTACCGCCGCCCGGCTCCGAATCGAGGTCGAGCCTGCCGCCAAGGCGTGTCGTCACGATGCTGTAGACGATGTGCAGGCCAAGCCCGGTGCCGCCTTGATCGCGCCGCGTGGTGAAGAACGGATCGAAGGCGCGGCGGCGGACGTCGAGGCTCATGCCGCATCCATTGTCGGAGAAGATGATCTCGACATTGTCCTTGCCGGACTCCCGCACCTGGATATCGACCGTGCCGGGTTTGCCGTCCGGAAAGGCATGCGCCACCGAATTGAGGAACAGGTTGGTGAGCACCTGTCCGTAGGGACCGGGGTAACTGTTCATGATCAGATTGGGCTGACACTCGACATTGAGCGTCAGATTGTGTTTGCGCAGGCCGGGCCGCAGGCTCATCACCACCTGCTCGGTGAGGTCGCCGAGATCGAAAGAGCGCTGGTCCGAATAATTGCGGTCGGCGGCGACCTGCTTGAACGACTGGATCAGTTCGGCGGCGCGGTTGAGATTGGCTACGAGCTGCGAGGATGCATCGCGGCTGGTCTCGAGAAAATCGTTCAGGCTCGAGCGCCGCAGCGCGCCGCGGGCGACCTCCGCCGCAAAATTCGACGTCTTGCGCTCCAGCGCGGAGGCGACCGTCAGGCTGATGCCGACGGGATTGTTGACCTCGTGGGCCACGCCGGCCACCAGCCGTCCCAATGCGGCGAGTTTTTCCGCCTCGATCAGCGAATTCTGCGTCTCACGCAAGTTCCGCAGCGCCCCCTCCGCCGCATCCTTGGCCTTGCGCATCTCGGATTCGACGCGCTTGCGCTCGCCGATATCGAGCGCAACCGTGACGATGTTCTCGATCTCGCCGGCCGCATCGAGGATCGGCAGCTTGTTGACCAGCCATTGGCGCATATGGCCGCCGGCGTCCCTGTATTCCTCCTCGTAGAAGCCGAGCTCCTTGCCGGCCGCCAGCACCCGCTTGTCGGGTTCGTCGGTCTTTTCCGCGCCGTAGCGCGACATCAACTCGGCGGTGGTGCGGCCGATCGCATCTCCCGGCTCGACCCCGAAAATGCCGGCCATATAGCGGTTCATCAGGACGTAGCGGAGCTGCCTGTCCTTGACGTTGATGACCGCAGGCACGGTGTCGATCACCATTTGCAGCAAACGGCGGCCTTCGGCGATCGCATCCTCGGCGCGTTTCTGGTCGGTGATGTCGCGCACCGTGCCCTCGTAGCGAATGATGACGCCGGCCTCGTTGTGCACGGCGCTCGCGCTGTCCGAGAGCCAGAGCACCGAGCCGTTGCGCGTGCGAACCTGGTACTCGTATTCACGGACCATGCCGTCGCGCTGCATCAGCCGCTCGTATTCCGTCCGCGCCTCGGGATGGACGTAGATGGTATCGGCGATGTCGCCGATGCCGCTGATCAGATCATGCGGCGTGGCATAGCCCATCATTCGTGCCAGCGCCGGGTTGGCGTTGAGCAGCGCACCGCCTGGCGTCGTGACGTAAATCCCGTCGACCGAGGACTCGAACAACTTGCGGTAACTTTCCTCGGCAAGCCGCTGCTCGGCGAGCGCGCGCACTGCCGCCTCGCGCGCGGTGTCGGCATCGACCAGCGTCTGCCGGAATACTTCGGCGGCACGGGCAATGTCGCCGATCTCGTTGTCCACGTCGGTCGCGGGGATCGAGGCGCTCTTCTCGCCGCCGGCCACCGCACGGATCGAGGTTGCGATCGCGGCAAGCGGACGCACGGTGCGGCGAACCACCAGCAGCGAGGCAAAGAGCCCGATCAGGACACCGGCGGTGCCGAGAACGATGCTCTGCCACTTGGCTTCGGTCAGCGTCCGCGCAAAATCGCGGGAGAGAACGCGCCCCCGTCGCTCGCTGACGTCGCGCAGCAATTCCGTCACGCGCTGGATTAAGCGGCCCTCCGCGCCCAGCACTTCCCTGTCGATGTCGGAGATCTGCCGTTCCCGGATCGATATGTTGACGATCGCCAGCGCATAATCGTCGACGACCGCGCGCAGCGTCGGATCCGCGATCGTCATCGAGCGCATGCTTTCCGCAGCCTGTTCGGCAGCCGAAGGGTTATGCGCCAGCAACGCCGAGGCGATGCGGCTCTGGGTCTGCAACAGGGCCATCGCCATCTGGGGATCGGACGCTTCGGCGATCGCGGCATCGAATTTTTCGCGCAAAGGCGGCAACGCGACGATCATTTCGGCGCGGCGGTTGATCAGCGCGGAAATCCGCTCGATGCCGCTGCGGTAGGTCGCCAGGCGCTCGGTGACGCCGTCGATCATGTCCTGCTGCTCGGGAGCGAGCTCCAGCCGCGTCTTCTTGAGGACCTCGCCAAGTGCGGTTGCGGCCTCGCCGACCTGGACCGACTGGTTGCCGGGGTCGGTGACGAAATCCCGCGCGGCGAGCCGCAATTCGTTCATGCGGCGGTCGATGTCCTCGGCCAGATCGCCGACGCTCTGCAGCCGCTGCAGCTCGGCAAAGGTCGAGTCGATGTGGCGGATGGCGATGACGCTGGCGGTCGAGGTGATGATGATCACCGCCAGCACCAGCATGAAACTGCCGAATGTCAGTTGGCCGATCGAAAGCGAGAACGATCGCGGCGGCAGCGAATTCGGCGGCGTTTCAGCGGTCATGTTGGTCGGGGCCGGGCTCCTACAGGGCGCAATATACGATGTATTTCGGGCCGTGGGGAACATGTCGAAATCGGCCAGAATCGGCCTTCCGGGCCCGGCCGCAGCCGCACCCGGCGGCGCATTAACCTTGCCAGGGCGCCCCCGCAGACCGTGAGGCGGTTGCGAGCGTCACCCGACCGAGCCGACCTCGAACACCTCGCCGTCATAGCCGGCTTCGAGGGGAATGCGGAGCTGGCGGCCGCCATTGTTCCTGGTCATGACCGGCGTGACGGTAACGACGGATTTGCCTCTGGAGTCGTCCAGCGCCGCCTTTACGCTTGCCTGCTTGCCGAGCCTGATCAGGTTGCGGGTGGTCGGGAACGGCAGCTTGAAGCGCCCGCTCTCACCGCCCTCCAGCGCCTCGCGCGGCGAGATCCAGATCGAGTCGGTCGATTCCTTGCCGTCATGGGCGCCGACCTGTTCCGGCGGCGCGGCGGCGAGGAAGAACCAGGTGTCGAACCGCTTGGGCATGCCCTCCGGCGTGATCCAGTGCGCATAGGGCACGAGCTCATCGAGCGCCAGCACCATGCCGTTATCGGAGAGCACCTTGAGGAAGCTGATCTTGCCGTCGCAAAGGTCGGCGCGATGCGCGGCTTCGATCTCGCTGGCGCGTTTGGCATCGACCAGCGCCTGCGATCCTTTCGGACGCGCCAGCAGGATGCCGCTCTCCTCAAAGGTTTCGCGGATCGCGGCGATGCGGAAGCTCAGCGTGGCCTCGTCGAGCCCTTCGCCGCCCGAATAGAGTTCTGATTTCGCGATGATCTCCTTGTCGCCCTTGTCGACGCTGCCGCCAGGAAATACCAGCGCGCCGGAATTGAAATCGATCTCATAATGGCGAACCATCATGAAGACCTCGATCTCCTTGGCGTCAGTGCTGTCGCGGAGCAGCAGGATGGTGGACGCGGGACGCGGGGCGACGGCTTCGGCCATAACAGTTTTACTCCTCAGATCCTCATCCTGAGGAGCGGCCTTCGGGCCGCGTCTCGAAGGATGATTGGGAAGCACCGGGGCCTCGTGGTTCGAGACGCCGCTTCGCGGCTCCTCACCATGAGGGACAATCAGCCCGCCGCGCTAGATTGCGGTTGCAGATTGGCACGGCGATCGACGCGCGCCACCCGCGACAACAGATAATCGACTTCAGCCTTTGCGGTCGCCGTGATGGTGGCGCCGGGCTTGCGCTGCGCGCTGGAGGAGATGATGCCGCGCTTCTGCAGCACGTATTTGCGCACCGACAGGCCCGCGCCGGGCTGCTGCTCGTAGCGGATCAGTGGCAGATGGGCGTCGAACAGGTCGTGCGCAGCGTCGCGCTTGCCGGCCTTCGACAGTTTGACGACGTCGATCAGCAGTTCGGGGAATGCATAGCCGGTCATGGCACCGTCGGCGCCGCGCTCCATTTCGAAATCGAGGAACAGTCCGCCATTGCCGACCAGAATAGAGAGCGGCCGCAACGAGCCATCCTTTTGGAAATTGCGGAGCGTTGTGATCTTCTCCAGGCCCGGCCAGTCCTCATGCTTGAGCATCACGCAGGACGGCGAGTCCATCACGATCTTGCGGATCACCGCGGGCGTGAAGATGACGTTGAGCGTCAGCGGATAATCCTGCAGCACCCAGGGAATGTCATCGCCGATCGCTTCCTGCGCCTGCTTGAAATAGCCCGTAATCTGATCGTCGGTGCGTAAGTGAGGCGGCGGCGCGATCATCACGCCGGCAGCTCCCGCATCCATCGACGCCCTCGCCAGCGAGCGCATCGAGGCAAAACCCGGCGCCGAGACGCCGACGATAATCTGCATGTTCTTGGCGCGCTTGACGAAGCGAACCGCGACCTGCTCGGCCTCTGCGGCGTCGAGTTTGGGCGCCTCACCCAAAATACCGAGCACGGTGACGCCGTCGCAGCCGACTTCGGCGTAAAAATCGGTCAGCCGGTCGATAGATTTCTCGTCGATGCGGCCGTCATCGTGGAACGGCGTCGGCGCGATCGCAAAGGTGCCCGCGGCCTGGGCGGTGAGTTTTGTCATTTAGTGCCTCTATCCTCTCGTCATTCCGGGATGCGCCGACAGGCGCAGGCCCGGAATCCATTTGTCCGTGGTAGCATGGATTCCGGGCTCACGCTTCGCGTGCCCCGGAATACAGCTACTCAAAACCTTCGCGCGCCCATCTTGATCTGCTCTTCGGAAAAGAAGATCTCCTTGGCGTGGGTCACGATATCCTCGGCCTTCCATCCCGTGAACGGGGGTTTCCAGCCTTCCATTTCCATCATCCGCATCTCCCGCACGCCGCGCGGGCCGGAGACGCCGAGCACCTTGCCGGTCTGGTCGCCCGAGAGATCGCTGACCATGTATAGCACGGCCGGCGCGATGCCGTCCGGCCCCAGGGCGGCGCCGGGGTTTTCCTTATAGCGCGGCAGGTCTGCGGTCATGCGGGTCAGCGCGCCTGGGGCCAGCGTCCAGATCCGGATATTGTATTTGCGGCCCTCGATCGCCAGCACGTTCGACAGTCCCCAGATACCGCCCTTGGCGGCGCCGTAATTGGTCTGGCCGAAATTGCCGATCAGGCCCGAGGTCGAGGACGTGTTGACGATGACGCCGCCGCCGTTCTCGCGCATCCATTTGAACACCGGCTGGGTGCAGCAAAAAGTGCCTTTGAGATGCACCCTGATCACCTTGTCCCAGTTGGCTTCCTTGGCCTTGGCAAAGGTCTCGTCGAGCAGGATGCCGGCATTGTTCACCAGGATGTCGGCGCGGCCGAAATTCTTGATGGCGTCGTCGAACACCGATTGGCCGCCGGCCATGGTCGAGATGTCGGAGCCGTTGGCGACCGCGCAGCCGCCCTCCTCCTTGATCGCATTGACCACCAGCTGCGCCATCGAAACGTCGGCCCCGGAGCCGTCGCGCGGTCCGCCGAGGTCGTTGACCACAACCGCCGCGCCCTCACGCGCGAACAGTTTTGCGTAGGCCTCACCGAGCCCGCCGCCCGCACCGGTGATGATGGCAACCTTGCCGTCGAGCAGTCCCATGGTTTCATCTCCCTTACGTTCCTCCGTCATTCCGGGGCGCGAAGCGAACCCGGAATCTCGAGATTCCGGGTCTGGTCCTTCGGACCATCCCGGAATGACGGGAATGTTAGCCCAGCACCGTCTTGCCATTCTTGATGACAGCGACGCCCCTCGCCTTCACCTTGGCTTCGAACGAGACGATATTGCCATCCTTCCACAGCTCCATCGTTACGGTCTCCCCAGGATAGACCGGCGACGAGAAGCGCGCGACGTGTTGCTTGAAGGCGGACGGGTCGTAGTCGGCGTAGGTCTGCAGCACGCCGCGGCAGGTGATGCCGTAGGTGCACATGCCGTGCAGGATCGGCCGCGGAAAGCCGGCCTTCTTGGCGAACTCCGGATCAGAGTGCAGCGGGTTGCGATCGCCGCAGAGGCGATAGACCAGCGCCTGGTCCGGCCGTGTCGTGATGTCCACGATCCGGTCGGGCGCGCGCTCCGGCACCTTGTGCGGCTCGGGCTGGCCTTCCGAAGGTCCGCCAAACCCGCCATCGCCGCGGGCGAAGCGCGAAGCCACCAGCGTAGCCAGCTTCTCGCCATTTTCGTCTTTCAGCACGGTCTGGTGGCGGATGACCGCGCCCTTGTCCTTGCCCTTGTCGAAGACGTCGAGCACGGTCGAGTCGGCCGTGATCTTCGCGGCACTCGGCAGCGGCTTGTGGAAGGTGATGTCGCGCTCGCCGTCGACCACCATCACGCGGTTGAGGTTCATTTCGCCGGGACCTGCGCCCCACGCCGCCACCGAGGCGAAGGTCGGCACGACCTTCAGCGGACGCGGCGTCAGCGTGCCTTCGTTGACGTAAGCCAATTCCTTCTCGTCCATGGGATCGGCACCCATGCCGATGCCGTAGGCGTAAAGCATCACCTCCCGATCGGTGTAGGCGTATTTCTGGCCGAGATTTTTCAGGGCCATGAGCTGTTCGTAGTTGATCGGCATCGCGATCGTCCTCTCCCGAATTCGTTCTCATCTGTCATGCCCGCGCAGGCGGGCATCCAGTAATCACCGGCGTTTACTGGATCCCCGCCTACGCGGGGATGACGACCTGTTGTTTGGCGCGCAGCGCCGCCAATAACGCTACGCCAGCGTGAAGAACGGCAGTGGCGCGCCGTCGGTTGGCTTGAACACCACCTTCACCTTCTGGCCGATCTTCAGGCTCGTTAGATCGCAATCGACGATGTTGGTCTGCAGCGACGGGCCTTCCTTCAGCGTGACATAGGCGATCGCGTACGGACCGGTGGGCGATTTGCGCATCAGGCTGTAGGTGTAGATCGTGGCTTCACCTGAGCTTTCTTCCCACTCCGTCTTGTCGGAGAAACAGAACGGGCAGATCGAGCGCGGAAAGTAGTGCGCCTCGCCGCAAGCGGTGCAGCGCTTGATCAGGAACTTGCCGGCCTTGGCCGCTTCCCAGAACTCTGCGGTTTCCGGATTGGTCACCGGCGCCGGATACTTTTTCGTTTCAGCCATCACACGCGCTCCAGAATGCAGGTTGAGGCGGCGTGACGCACGCCGAGAAGTCCGCCGGTACCGTGGGCGATCGCGAGATCGCAATTCAGCACCTGCACCTTCGGATGCGCTTCACCGCGCAATTGCCTGACAGCCTCGAGAATTTTCGTCATGCCGCCGCGGTTGACCGGGTGATTGCTGCAGAGGCCGCCGCCATCGGTGTTGAACGGCAGCTTGCCGACGCCGGAAATCAAATTGCCGTCGGATACGAACTTGCCGCCCTCGCCCTTCTTGCAGAAGCCGAGGTCTTCGAGCTGCATCAGCACGGTGATGGTGAAGCTGTCATAGATCGAGGCGTACTTGATGTCCTTTGGCGTGACGCCCGCCTCCTCGAAGGCGCGCGGGCCGGACCAGACGCCGGCGGAATATGTGAGATCGAGATCCTTGCCGCCGCGCGGGCCCTTCATCGCCTCGCCATGACCGATCAGCCGCACCAGCGGCTTCTTCAGGCTTTTCGCGATCTCCGGCGTGGTCACGATCATCGCGCCGCCGCCGTCGGTGACGACGCAGCAATCCATCCGGTGCAGCGGGTCCGAGATCATCGGCGAGTTGATGACGTCCTCGACCGTGACGACTTCCCTCAGCATCGCGTGCGGGTTGTGTTGGGCGTGATGGGAAGCCGCGACCTTGATCCAGGCGAGCTGTTCGCTGGTGGTGCCATAGTCGTGCATATGGCGCATGGCACACATGCCGTAGGCATTGTGGGTGGTCGCCCCATAGGCTACCTCGAAATCGGCTTCCGGCCCGGCGGCGCGCGGCGGCATCGGTCCGGTGCGCGGCTTGCCGGCCAGCGTCACCAGCACGATCGAGCATTTGCCCGCCGCGATCGCCTCTGCGGCGTGGCCGAGATGGATCAAATAGGAACAGCCGCCGGTCTCGGTGGAATCGACGTGGCGCACCTTCAATCCGAGGTAATCGACCATCGGCCAAAGGCCGCCCGGGGCGTCGCCGGCGCAGAAATAGCCGTCGATATCGGCTTTGGTGAGGCCGGCATCCTCGATCGCACCCTTGGCGACCTCGGCATGGAGTTGCGCAGTTGATTTGTCGGGTGCGTGCCGGGTGGGATGCTCGTAGATCCCGGCAATGTAGGCTTTGCCTTTGATGGTCAAATCGTTCTCCGTTGGCGTTTCTTCTTCCAGGTTTTTTCTGGCCTGTCGCCGCCCCCTTGGCAAGCGCCGAAATATTCCGCAGAGCGAGACAGTAGCGACTGGACTCAAGTCGGGATGATTATCGGCGGAAATCGTATCAGGTCGTAAGCCCGAATATGCCAGTGCGTCTCGCGACGCGACGCGCCCGAGTTGTGCCTGATCGCTTGCCCCCTCAGGGATGAGAGGGCGCAGGGAAGACCGGGTGCGCGCTGCACCCGCGGTCTCGTGTGCAATGTGCACAAGGAAGTGCGCACACGAGCATACAGGTCCAGCGGAGAGCATCCGGCCTTCCCTGTGCAATGGTTTGACGGCTTATGCCGTGCTCTCCCCGGAGACGAATTCCTCTTGCCTCCGTCGCTGCCGGATTGACGGCCCATCGAACCCGGTTGGATTCGAAAAGCCTCCGACAGCTTGACACCAGCCACGGGTGCCAGGACCACACGGTTTTGCCGTACGCAACAACGTCGCTCGTCCTGCGCGGATCAATCGCTCACAGCCACAAGACAAAGCTTGAGGTCGCCCTGCAACGCCTCGCGCGCGCAACGCCATCGCGTCCACCGCAACCCGCACTCCACGTATCGTGACGACGCGTACGTCCCTCTTCGATGAGGCGGGATGGCGCAAAGATGGAGCTGATTTGGGGGAAATGAGAAGCGATATGTTTTTGCCGCGCCATCTGGACAGCCCAAATCGCGTTGAATCGGCTGGTGAAATTCGTTTTTGCGCGCAGCGGGTTTCATGGGTTTGGATTAGCGGGTCGCGCTGTCGCGCACCCGGCCTGTCCCTTAGCTCAAACTTGCCCAAAGATAAGAAATGACCTTTTCCTTAGTCCCGCCTGTTTCTATCAATCTTTCGGTCTCCGTTACCGCTCGCGCACCTGTGCGCTCATAAAATGCGCGTGCTACAGAATTTCTGCTTAATACGGTTGCTCTCATGGCTCTAAAACCATTGCTAGTGGCGTAGTCGATGCACGCCTCCAAGAGAGCTCTGCCTGCGCCTTTCCCGATATAATCGGGATCTAGGTAAATCGCGTAAAGTTCCGCGACACCATTCTCACTAGTTGGTCTGACATCCGCAAAACCAATCATCACGTCGTCGTCAAATGCAGCGAACACACCGAACGGCCTACCAATAGCCAGATGCCCCTTATCCTTTTCAATCCACCGGTAAGCACGGTCTTCAACTGAAAGGCCGTTGAGGTACTCAACTGTGTAGATATCCCGGTAGGCTGCGCAAGTGGCTTCGATATGAATCCGGGCAACCTCACCGGCATCATCTTGAGAAGCTCGTCTTATTCTAAAATTCATATCCACTCAAAATTAGTAACATGATCCATGGGGCGTACAAAGTCGTCCATTCAGGACGTGTACGCTCTTGTGCACCTTTGAGACTTGCCGGCGGGGGTCGAGCGGAAGTGGTCGGTGTACGGTCAAACCGACGCGCAAAGCCGACGTGGGTCGCACAACGGCGCGCCGCGGAGACTCGGCGGTTGTTGTCAGCAGCATCCTATGACACCATCTGAGTACCGAGTTGTTATGACTTCTAGATGCCTATGCCCCGCCGGAAATATGCTTGGGAAAAGCTATCGGATGAGCAGTTGCTCCAGCAACGCCTCAGTAGTCTGAGGGTTGCGGTCGAAGGCACTTGGCTCGAGGATTGTATCAGCACTCTTTATGGAGAGCTCGAAGAGCGGGGGATCCGGCTGCGGCCACATACATGGATGTCGAGCGAATGGTTTAGTCCGGCAGATGTGCCCGGCATTGCCATCCCATTCTATCTCAGCCATCCCCGCCTGATGAGGCTCGAGAAGAAAATGATGCTCGACGTCGAGGGCGGCACCTGGTCCGAATGCATGGCCATCCTCCGCCATGAGGCAGGCCATGCCATCCAGCACGGCTATCAGCTGCAGCGCCGCCGGCGTTGGCAGCAGCTGTTCGGCCGGTCCTCAAAACACTACCCGCGCTACTACCGGCCCAATCCAGCCAGCCGGCAATATGTCCAGCATCTGCGGCTTTGGTACGCGCAGAGCCATCCGGACGAGGATTTCGCTGAAACCTTCGCGGTGTGGCTGCGGCCGCGTTCGAACTGGCGGACGCGCTATGCCGGCTGGCCAGCGCTGAAGAAGCTCGAATATGTCGACGAACTGATGGAGGAAATCGCCGGGAAGCGGCCGCTGGTCACGACGCGGGAGCGTGTCGATCCGCTGCATGAGCTCAGCCAGACACTCGGCGACCACTATAAAAAGAAGCAGGCGTTCTACGCCTTCAGGCCACCGAAGACTTACGACCGCGACCTCTCCCGGCTCTTTTCCGCCGATCCGCGGCATCGCCGGGGGCAGCCGGCTTCTGCATTCATCAGGCGGCACCGCGCCCACTTCAGGCGGCTGGTCGCGCGGTGGACGGGCGAGAACCAGCTTACGCTTGATGCTGTACTTGACGACATGATCTCCCGCTGCCGAGAGCTCAATCTGCGCGCTGTCGGCTCCGATCGGAAGCTTGTTACTGACTTCACCGTCCTGTTGACCGCCAAGACCATGCACGCGCTGTTCGGTCCTTCGCGGCGAAAATGGATCGCGCTATGAGACGCCTGCGCGTTCTGGTGCTCATGCATCCGGACTTCGTGCCCCCGGATTCCACCGGCGGATACACTGCGCGGCAAATCAACGAATGGAAAACAGAATACGACGTCGTGAGCACCTTGCGTGCGGCCGGCCATGATGTTCGCCCGCTCGGTGCGCAGGAAGAAATCAAGCCGGTGCGCGAGGCGATCGAAAGTTTCAAGCCGCACGTGGTATTCACGTTGCTGGAGCAGTTTCACAACGAGCCAACGTATGACCAGCACGTCGCAAGCTATCTTGAACTGATGCAGATCCCGTATACCGGGTGTAACCCGCGTGGTCTGATCTTGGCGCGCGGCAAGGATCTGTCCAAGACATTGGTGCACCATCGCCGGATCGCGGTGCCGGCCTTCGCCGTATTCCCGATGCGCCGAAAGGTCAAACGCCCTGCGCGTCTTGCGCTGCCGTTGATCGTCAAGAGCCTGAACGAGGATAGCTCCCGGGGTATCTCGCAGGCATCCGTCGTCGATACGGACGAGAAGCTCACAGAGCGCGTCGCCTTCGTCCACAAGCGGATCGGAACCGCCGCGATCGCCGAGCAATATATCGAGGGACGTGAGCTCTATGTCGGCGTGCTCGGCAACAATCGGTTGCGAGTGTTGCCGGTTTGGGAATTGAAATTCGGCACCATGGGCGGCCAGGCCATAGCCACCGAGAAGGTCAAACACGATCCCGGTTATCAGGAGCGCGTGGGAATTGCAGATGGGCCGGCCAAGAACCTTGCGCCGGAGGTACGCGCTCGCATTCAGCGAACAGCGAAACGCATCTACCGAACACTGGGGCTCGATGGATACGCGCGCATCGACTTTCGCCTCTCTGCCGACGGTACCCTGTATTTCATTGAAGCGAACCCCAATCCCGAAATCGCGAAGAGCCAGGAGTTCGCTACAGCGGCCCGGCATGACGGACTTGATTACCCGCGCCTCTTGCACCGCATTCTGGCGCTCGGAATAAGCCGGACAAACGCCGGCGCATCCATAGGCTGAGACAGCTATGCGGAAGAGAGATTCCCATGCGAAACGGAGGAGCGCGGAACGCGCGTCTCGAAGGATGAAGGCCCCGCTGGTGGCCCTCGCCCTTCGAGACGGCCGCGTTGCGGCCTCCTCAGGGTGAGGGTTCGACATTTTCGCTCAGCAGCTACGCGTTCTCATTCTCGCGACATGTTTTGTCCGAGTTCTGCTCATCATCACCCCCCTCCATGACGAGAGGGCGCAGGGAAGACCGGGTGCGCGCTGCACCCGCGGTCTCGTGTGCAATGTGCACAAGGAAGTGTGCACACGAGCATACAGGTCCAGCGCGTATGGTGAGCAAGCCATCGGGTCGCGCGAATGCGCGCCCGATGACAGGCTCCGCGTGCCCACCATCAAGCACCGCCAATGTTGATGAATGGTGGGCACGGCGCTTTGCGCCTTTGCCCACCCTGCGCAGCTACAACGCCTTGGTCCGCCTGAGCAGCCACCAGGTCAGTGCTCCCGCGGCGATCACCATCAGAAGCGCATACCAGGTGCCGCCGTCGCCGTCCTGGAACGGCATGTCCTTGGTGTTCATGCCGAAGAAGCCGGTGACCAGCGTCGAGGGCAGCATGCACGCGGTCAGGACCGACAGCGTGAACAGGCGGCGGTTGGTGATCGCCGTCATGCGGCCGGCGATCTCGTCCTGCAGCAGCCGCGCGCGCTCATAGATCGCGCTGAACTCGTAGTCGAGCGCGTCGAACTTCTGCGCAAGCTTGCGCATCGCCGACAGCAGGGTTTCGGATTCGACGTCCTCGCGCGTCTCCAGGCGGTGAAACAGCGCCCGGATCTGCGAGAGCTGCCGCCGCGTGCGGATCGCCTGCAGGCGCACGCGGCCGAGCCGCAATCGCTCTTCGTCGATCTCGTCGTGCAGGACATGATCCTCGACGATGTCGAGCTCGTCGCCGAGGCCCGCCGAATAGCGTCCGATCACATCGGCGAACTGGTCGACGATCGCATCGAACAGCGACACCGGGGTAGGAAACTTGCGGCCGCTATCGATCGCACGCCGTGTCAGCTCGATCGCGCGCAGCGGCTTGCGCCGGGCGGTGATCATCAGCTTCGACGAAATCGCAAAGTGCACCCGCAGGAGATCGTCGCCCTCCTGCATGAACTCCTGATGCAGATCGGGCAAAACGCCGGCGATCTCCTCGTCGAAGATATCGAGCCGGATATGCTCATCGGCATCAATCAGGGTCTCGCGCGCGACATCGGACAGCCGCGCACTCCCGGCGAGCCAGTCGTGGCAGCGACGATTGGACAGATTGAAATGCAGCCACAGCCAGCCGTGCGGATCGGCGAGTTCCGCATCGAGGTTGGCGACGTCGAGCTTCGTCGCGGAGCCGTCGCCCGCGAAGCGATAGGCGGAGATGATGCCGATATCGGCGAGGGCCTGGTCCATCCGCTAACCCGTTGCTGGTGTGAAGCAGGCAATGCGTCAACGCAGTGACAAGCTGATGACGACTACACTCCATCCAAGCTCTGGAGACAACCCCGTAGGGTGGGCAAAGCGAAGCGTGCCCACCATTTGGCACCGCGATCGTTGAGCGATGGTGGGCACGACGCTTCGCGTCTTTGTCCACCCTACGGCCGCCTACTCCGCTGCGATCTGGCGTGGCGCGGGTGGCGGGTTGACGAGGTCGGAGGCGAGTTGCGCGTAGCGCGCTTTCGCGTCCGCTACCGCCTTCTCCTTGACCGGGCCATAGCCGCGGATGCGATCGGGCAGCGAGAGAATTTCGACCGCGGTATCGTGCGTGATCGGTGACAAGAGGCCGAGCACGGTGGCGACGTCCTTCTCATAGCCTGCGATCAGGTCGCGCTCGAGCTTGCGGTCGGGGCTGTAACCAAAAATGTCGAACGGCGTGCCGCGCAGGCCGCGCAGTTTTGCCAGCGTCCGGAACACCGGCATCATCCACGCGCCGAACGCGCGCTTCTTCGGGCGGCCGAGCGCATCGAGGCCGCCGCCGAGGATCGGCGGCGCCAGGTTGAAGTTGAATTTAAAGTCGCCTTCGAACTGGTCGCGAAGCTGTTTTTCGAATTTGCCGTCGGTGAACAGCCGCGCGACTTCGTACTCGTCCTTGTAAGCGAGCAGTTTTGCGTAATTGATCGCAACAGCCCGTGGCAGCGCGTCGCCATAGCCGCCGTCGGCGGCGGCGTCGCGGACCCGCTTCACGAGGCTGCGATAGCGCTCGGCGAGCGCGGCATTTTGATAATCGGTCAGGAATGCGCTGCGATGCGCGATGATCTCGTCGAGCGTCATCGCATCCAGCGTCTTGGGCGCGACGGTCTCGTCCTGCCCCTTCATCATGGCTTCAAGCCGCGCCGGATCGGCCGCGGCGAGACGGCCGAGCTGGAAGGCTTGCGTGTTCATCTTGATCGAGACGCCATTGACCTCGATCGCCTGCAAAATTGCCTTTGCCGAAAGCGGCAGCAGGCCCTTCTGATAGGCGTAGCCCAGCATCATGATGTTGGTGGCGATGGAATCGCCAAGCAGCGCTTCGGCCGGCTTGGTGAAATCGTAGAACGAGGAATCCTTGCGCAGCTCGGTCTCCAGCACGTGGTTGACCTTGCGGCTCTGGAAGTTGAAGTCGCGGTTGAGGATGAAGTCGGCGGTCGGAATGACGTGGGTGTTGATGACGCCGACGGTACGGCTGGCTTCGCAGAGCGTGATGGTGTCCTTGGCGGCGGCGACCACCTCGTCGGCGGCCATCACGAGATCGGCGGTGCCGGTGACGATGCGCGAACAGGTGACGTCAGCGGTATGCTCCGAGAGCCGGACGTGGCTGAGCACCGCACCACCTTTTTGCGCGAGGCCGGACATGTCGAGGATCATGCTGGCCTTGCCCTCGATATGCGCGGCCATGCCGAGCAGCGCGCCGATCGTCAGCACACCGGTGCCGCCGACGCCGCCGACCGCGATGTTGTAGGGCCGTTCCAGCGACGGGAACGAGGCCGGTTCCGGCAGATCGCCGATGTCGCCGAGACCTGTACCATCAAGGCTTGCCGGCGCGCGGCGGCGCGGCTTGCCGCCGTCGATAGTGACGAAGGACGGGCAAAAGCCCTTCAGACACGAATAGTCCTTGTTGCATGTCGACTGGTTGATGGTGCGCTTGCGGCCCATCTCGGTTTCCAAAGGCTCGACCGAAATGCAGTTCGACTGCACGGAGCAGTCTCCGCAGCCTTCGCACACCGCCGGATTGATCATGACGCGGCGCGCCGGGTCCTCCATCAGGCCGCGCTTGCGGCGGCGGCGCTTTTCGGCCGCGCAGGTCTGCACGAAGACGATCGCCGAGGTGCCCTTGAGCGTCCGGCAGGTCAACATGACGTCCTGCAGCTCGTCGCGATGCGCGGTCTTGACGCCGGGCGCGATCTCGGACGCCGGATAGGCGTCGGGGTTTTCCGAGACGAGATAGATGTTGCGGATGCCTTCGGCGTGAAGCTGGAAGGTGATCTGCTGCGGCGACAATTCGCCGTCGACATGCTGGCCGCCGGTCATCGCGGTCGCATCGTTGTAGAGGATCTTGTAGGTGATGTTGGCGCCGGAGGCGATCGCCTGCCGGATCGCCAGGCTGCCGGAGTGGAAGTAGGTGCCGTCGCCGAGATTGGCGAACACGTGCTCTTCCTTGGTGAAGGGTGCGACGCCGACCCACGGCACGCCCTCGCCTCCCATGTGGGTGTAGGTTTCGGTGTTGCGGTCCATCCACAGCGCCATGAAATGACAGCCGATGCCGGCAAAGGCGCGGCTGCCTTCCGGCACCTTGGTCGAGGTGTTGTGCGGGCAGCCCGAGCAGAAATACGGCGTGCGGGTGACGGGTGCGACAGCCTGCATCTGGGTCGCCTGCCGGCCGTTGAACCAGTCGGCCTTGGCGCGAAGCATCGCGGCGATTTCGGGATTGAGATTAAGTCGAAGCAATCGTTCCGTCAGCGAGCTCGCAAGCGAGGCGACGGAAAGCTCCGCGGCAAAGGTCAGGAAGCGTTTGTCATGATCGTCCATCTTGCCGACGATGCGCGGGCGGACGTCGTCACGCCAATTGAACAGCTCCTGCTTGACCTGGTTCTCGACGATCTCGCGGCGCTCCTCGACGATGAAGATTTCCTCGAGGCCGACGGCGAACTGCCGCACGCCTTCCGGCTCCAGTGGCCAGGGCATGCCGATCTTGTAAAGCCTGAGGCCAATCTTGGCGGCGACTTCCTCGGTAATCCCCAGCTCGCGCAGCGCCTGACGGATGTCCTCGTAGCTCTTGCCTGACGCCATGATGCCGTAGCGGGCATTCGGCGAATCCATGGTGACGCGGTTGATCTTGTTGGCGCGGGCAAAGGCGATCGCGGCATAGCCCTTGTAGTCCTGCAGGCGCAGGTCCTGTGCGTAGCGGTCGTCCGGCCAGCGCAGATTGAGGCCGCCCGGCGGCATCTCGAAATCTGTCGGGATCGCGAACGGCGTCATCTCGTCGGTGAGATCGATCTCGGCGGTTGTCTCGACCGTCTCGGTGATCACTTTCATGCCGACCCAGCAGCCGGAGTAGCGCGACATCGCGATACCCAGCAGGCCCATCTCGATCATTTCATGGATGCTGGAGGGATAGAGATACGGCATCAGTGCGGAGATGAAGGCATGGTCCGACTGATGCGGGACGGTCGAGGATTTTGCGCCGTGGTCGTCGCCGGCAAGCACGAGCACGCCGCCGTTCTTCGCCGAACCGGCCGTATTGCCGTGCCGGAAGACGTCGCCGCAGCGGTCGACGCCGGGCCCCTTGCCGTACCAGATGCCGACCACGCCATCATATTTGGCGCCGGGCGAAAGGTTGAGCTGCTGCGAGCCCCAGATCGCGGTGGCCGCGAGGTCTTCGTTCACGCCGGGCTGGAACTTGATGTTGTATTGTTCGAGGTGCTTGCGGGCGGCAAAAAGCTGCTGGTCGTAGCCGCCGAGCGGCGAGCCGCGATAGCCGGAGATGAAACCTGCGGTATTAAGCCCCGCGGCGCGGTCGCGGCGGATCTGCGCCATCGGCAGGCGAACCAGCGCCTGGATGCCGGTCAGGAAAATGTGGCCTGTACCTTGGGTGTATTTCTGATCGAGGCTGATCGGACCCTGGTTGATTCCCATTTAAGCCCTCTTTGTCACCGGCGTGAGCATTGATCGGCGATGCTTTTTATGTAGGCACCTGAACTTGTTAGAACCAGTCTATGTCGGATTTTCCAGCCGACGCACCACAAATCTCGGCCCAAAAGCCGGGCTTCCAAAGATCGCAACTTCGTGCCGGCAGCAACGGGGCAGCGTTTCGGTTTGTGTCGTCGGCAAGCCCCGGCGCGAAATGGCATGACGCCCCCCCCGCTCTGCTTGCTTTCGCGCTATAATGTTCCAAGAGGCCAATTGGTGCAGGGACGACGTCGAACGATGCGGACGATTCTCGCCGGCTTGCTCTTGTGCACTGCGCTCGCAGTCGGCGAAGCCCATGGCCAGTCCGAGGCCGAGCCGACCGCTGAGGATATCGCGCGCGGCAAGGCGCTGACCGACGCCGGCGACTGCGCGAGCTGCCACACCGCCGATCCCGCCAAGCCGTTCGCCGGGGGCAAGCGGATCGACACCCTCTTTGGCAGTATCTATGCGCCCAATCTAACGCCGGACCGCGAGACGGGCTTGGGCGCCTGGAGCGATGACGAGTTCTACCGCGCCTTGCGCTTCGGGGTGGCGCGCGACGGATCGCGCTATTACCCGGCCTTCCCCTATCCGAATTTCACCAAGCTGACGCGCCAGGACATTCTCGCCATCCGCGCCTATCTGGCGACGCTGGCGCCGGTGAGCAATGCAGCGCGTGCGCCCGAGCTGCGCTGGCCGTTCAACTATCGCGTCGTCATGCGCGGCTGGAACTGGCTGTTTTTCAAGCCCGGCATTCTGATGCCGGACCAGCAGAAGAGCGCGGAGTGGAATCGCGGCCGTTATCTCGTTGAGGGCGTCGCCCATTGCGGCGCCTGCCATACGCCGAAGAATATGTTCGGCGCGGACAAGCGCGGCCAGGCCTATGGCGGCGGGCGGGTCGCGGGCATGTTCGCGCCGCGGCTGGACAGCGCCGAGCGCAGCGGCCTGAAATCCTGGAGCGTGGAAGACATCACTGAGTATCTGCAGAGCGGCCGCAACGCCAGGAGCCATGCCGGCGAACTGATGTCGGAGGTCGTGGTCAATTCGACCTCGAAGATGAGCGATGCGGATGTCCGCGCCATCGCGGTTTACCTGAAAGACCTGCCTGTGGGCGCGCCGGAGCCGAAGGTCACGCCACCCTCGCCGGCGCAAATGGCGGAAGGCGAAAAGCTCTATAATGGCGCGTGCATCGCCTGCCACGAAGCCGACGGCTCAGGTGCGCCGCGGATCTATCCGCCACTGCCTGGCAATGCCAACCTGCAATCCGCTGACGCCTTGAGCATGCTGCGCGTCATTCTCGACGGCGCCGAGACCGTGACGACGCCGCGCGCGCCCAACAAGGGATCGATGCCGGGCTATGCCGCGAAGATGACCGACCAGCAGATTGCCGATGTGACGAACTATATCCGCAATTCCTGGGGCAATGCGGCGCCGCTGGTGACGGCGGAGCAGGTCGCGAAGGCGCGGCAAGCGAAGTAGCAACCCTCATGGCGAGGAGCGCGAAACGCGCGTCTCCGGACGATGCTGCGCATCGCCGGGCGAACCATGAGGCCACAGACTGACCTGCATACTTCGAGACGCCGCGGAGCCCGTCATCGGGCGCGCGTTCGCGCGACCCGTTGGCGGCTCCTCAGATGAGGATTGGTATATTGCGCGTGAATTTGCCGATCGCGGGTAAAGACGAATTTCGGCGTTTCTCATTCGGAACCGGAGGGAATCAGCGGTTCCAACATTACGGAGTTGCAACTTTGGCGCGGAACATCTGATCGCGCCAATTCTTAACTCTGGGATGCTAACGGAGGAACCCATTCATGGCACACCAACCCAATCCGAACGATCCCTACCGCGCCGGCCTGAGCGAGGAAGAAATCCGCCATCAGGCCCGGCTCAACAGTCTCGATAATGACTTGCAAGCCGATCCCGCACTCGGCGAAGGCCCTCCGAGCGGCGCCAAGGTCGCCATGTTCGCCGTTGCCATCGCAGTCGTGCTGGGAGCGCTGTTCTATGGTCTCAATAATACGACCGTAAACCAGGCAGGCACCTCGCCGCCCAACCAGACAGCGCAGCAGACGCAGCCGGCCAGCCCTACGGCGCCTCCGGGCATGCGTGACGTAACACCGCGCAGCAACAACCAGCCGGGCACGACCACGGGCGCGGCGCCCAACCGCCCGACGGCTCCACCTGAGTCGAGCACGGACATGAACAAGTCGACCACGCCACCGGCCGATAACGCACCGGCCAGCAAGCAGTAACAAATCATCCGAAATGACGCGCAGCGGGCCAGCCGGCCCGCTGTTTTTTATGCGCTAGCGTGGGGCCTCCGGCTTCCTGCCGCGTCCGAGCGCGAATTGACCGACCGGGCCCTCTACATGGAATTCGAGCCCGGTCATTTTTGCAAACAGATCGATGTTGCTGGTGCCGATGGCGCAGCCACCAAGGCCCATATCGGTCGCCGCGAGGTAGAACGTCTGGATCATGCTGCCGACATCCTTAAGGATCAGCGAGTACGCGATTGAGCTGTATTTCCAGGAGATCCGCCCAAAACGCGCCGCGATCGTGATCAGGACCTGCGGCGGACCAGGTGCGTCCATGGCAAACTCGGCTGCCGCCGAAAGCGCCTGGAGTTGCTGTGCGGAGACCCCGATCGCTACCAGCGCGTGGCCGCCCGCGTCGTAGTGGTAAAGTCCGCGTGCAAGCCCTTCGCAATTCGAGACCGCCAGATACAATTCCAGTTCGTACGCACTGCCGGCCGACGGATAGGGTCTTGTGCTGTAGGTGATCTCAGGACTGCCTTCGAAATTCGCGTCGCTCTTCCATTCCGACAGGACGCGGGCTGTGGTGTCGAGAAAGCGCGCGAGTTCTGCGAGCGTGACCGGATTCTCGTCATCGAAATCTCGGACTGAATGGCGTTCGCGCAACAGCTTTGCGAAGGGCGAGATCGGATCCGAGGTAGGCAATTTCCGCAGGTCGATCTCCTTGCCGGGCCAAGGCGGACGCACCGCAGGCGGCGGTGAAACTACGCTTGCATAGGCGAAGGTGCTGCCAACCGGATTGGCCTGTCGGCCCTCGGTACTCCGCGTGTGAAACACGAGATCGTGGAAATCCCAGAGAACGAGATTGCCGTCGCCTTCGTTCACCCGGAGGCCGTCGCCGCTTTCCGCATTGAGCTTGAGCAGGAACTGGCTATCCAGCAGCAGTTCGAGCAGATCGAGGTTGAAGGCCGCCACGTGGCGGCGAAGCCCGCTGATCTTCTGAGGCTGCGACAGCGCAACGAGGGTGGCGGCAATGGCGGGATCGCCGATTCGAAACAGCGCGCCGGCGCGCGGCGATTCCAGCACCGTCTCGTTGCCGCGACGGCGCAGATAAGCAAAGCGCGACAGCACGACGGTGTCACTCTCGCCTAGCTTTGCGCGTTGCGGCCAGTATTCGGGGACCTGGGGCTCGATAACCACGAGATCCTGCCCGGCATGCGGAAAGGACAGGCGATATTCGAGCAGCCCGTGCCGCGCCAGCCGATGCACCAGGACATCAACTTCCCTCGCGATGGCGCTCTTGCCGGCAAGAGACGCGAGCGGCAGGCCGTCAGTCAGACTCCGCGCGCGGTCCATCGCGGCCGTGCTCAATTGTCCCAGATTGACGGAATAGCCGTCCACGAAGGCGGCGATGCTTCCGTCCGCCTGCATCTGCAGGGAGAAATGACCGTTCAATCGGGCGGTGATGACTGGCGCAATCTTCCTGGTCGGCTTTTTCCGGGGAGCGCGCACAGATGACCCTTTTCAGGTGTGCGGCAGGAACGGCGTGAGTTCGCTTTCCTGCCGCGGGCGATCCAACAATCCAAGCCTCACGGGAACATCGTAAAGCCGGCCCGGTGCGAAGCGGCGATAGAAATGCCGCAGGCCCGGAACAAGCACGCGAACGACGGGGACCTCAACGTCGGGCCGCGTCTGGTCGAGCACGAGGAAATCGTAACCTGCCTGGGTGGCGATCTCGACACATGCATTCACCTGATCGCGCGTATTGTCGTGAACCTTTAAGTCGGGAGCCGGCGGTACGATCGGTTTGTCGCCCGGGATCAGGAACGGATAATCTTCCAGCCGCAGCGGCGTGACACCGTCAAGCGTCGGCTTCTCGCCGCTGCCGCCGCCCATCATGCCAATCGACATGAACTGGGTCAGCTCGGTGAGCGAACGCAGCAGGGCTATGCGGCGATCGAAATGCGCGCCGGAACCGAACTCGATATTCTCGTGGCCGTTCTGCATCCAGTGCATGATCGCCACATATGTGGGAACGCCGAGATCGCTGGTGACATCGAGCACCCACAGCCGGCGCCCGGCGTCGGCAAACTGGGCTTGCAGATCCCGGACATAGGAATCCTCGAATTGCTTGAGGTCGAGCTCGGCACGCTGCAGCCGGTTGTACCACCAGATGGCGTAGGCATCGCGCTCGATCAGTTCGAGGAAGCCCTGAACGATGGCTTCCTCGCGGGTGTTGCCGGCCGCGCAGCCGTTGGAATCCGTATGGAAGCCGCCATAAAAGAAGTAGAGCAGACCGGTCGGAAGATATTTGAAACACTTGTCGCGCAACGACCAGACCGGCGACCACTCGGTCCGCATCGAGGGGGCGAGCGGCTCAGGAACCGGATGTGAGTCGTCTGGCTGCTGGGCATGCCTGTTTTGAAACTGCGTTTCGCTGAAAAGTTGGATGTCATTGGGGTGAAGGGCGTCGCCTGGAGCGAAATCGGTGAAGCGGCGCGCCGTCCTGATCTCGTCACCCTGGAAAATCCCCGAATAGCGCTCGATCGCCTCCATCAGCGCGCTGGCCTCGCCCTGCTCGGCCGTGGAGCCCTTGCCGAAGCTGCCGCCGCTCAGTCCGGACCTGAGCTGATCGACGCTTTGGGCCGGCGCAGAGAAATTGTGGTAGGCAAAAAAATTGGTGTTCATCGGCAGGTCGACCTCGATCCGCTCGAGCCGCGAAACCACGCCGGTCAGCGGGCTTACATGCTTGCGGAAGCGCGCTACGGTGGCCCGGGAGGTTACGGTGCGATATCCACCGCTGGTCATGATGAGCTTGCTGCCTTCGGCGATTTCGATTGGCGTCGCCGCCCGGCGTGGACTCTGCAGTTTTTTGCTCCCGCAGGTCTGACATTGCGGGCGCCGCGCGACAAAGTGCTTGGCTATGACCGCACCAGTCAGGTCGAGGCTCGCAATGTGATCGCGCAGATCGGTGCGAAAGCCCGAGGCGATCGCTTTCGTGATTTCGACGGCAGCGAAGTGAAATGCAGTGTGTCCAACGCTGTCGTTGACCAGGGGCGATACGGCGACCGCCTGCGCGGGTCCGCGGTCGAGAAATCCCTTGATCTCCCGGTTGCGTATCATGCGATCGAACAGACAGTTCCAGCAGGCGCTCTCGCCCGGTTTGAACACAGGCCCCACCAGCGGAAACACGCCGGACGGCTGCACCAGCAGCCAAGGCGTCTTGGCGGCCACGCGTTGCAGGTTCATCTCGGCCAGCCGCTGGTCGAGATAGTCGTTCACCAGCGTGATCGTGAGCTTGGGCGAACGCTTGGCGATCTGAACGCCGAGTTTGCTCAAGGCCGCGGCAAGTTCTTTGGCACCTTTGACATCGATCGATTCCACCTGCACGGGGCAATTGCGGAGATTCTGCTCCGCGACCTCGGGAGGCAGGCCGAGGCTCGCCCAATATCCAGCGACGGCGCCGTCGAATGCATGCGATGTTCCTGCAACGACGACGTATCGGCGCTCCAACAGCCGCTTGATCGCTTCCTCGATATTGTCGATCGGAAAGCTCTTCGAAAGCTGGCGAACGATCTCTGGCGCAGACTTTCCATTTTTTCCGATCGCCCTGGCAGCTGCACAATACAGCTCGCCGTGCAGGAAGAACTTTCGGTTCTCGGAATAGAGGCAGACCACATCGGGAGGGAGTACATAGGCGGTGAAGTTCGGCGAGAATCGCAAGATGTCCTTGGTCTGCCTCGAAACGCGGCTCTTGCGATTGGCTGTCATCGGGGCAGCACGCGGATTTTTTTGCCTGTCATTTCAGATCGCCAGCGCACCGCGAACCGTCGTTCCATCGGACTCATGTACCGACGTCGACTGAAATTGTTTGATTGAGTTGGAACACACTCGCTTGTCATCGGCAAGCTGCCCCCGATGGCAGGCGAACGGTGCAACGAAAACAAGAAATTGGCCGGGTCGATCGCGAGTCCGGCCAATGAAATTGTGGCTTGTCGATACACAATCAGCAAGCGTCGTTGCCTAGCACCAGCGGCACCGGCCCCAAGATGCACAGCAACCTGCACATCCTATGCCTATGCCTATGCCTGGCACGCCCAGCCCTATCCAACCAACGCCGCAACCACCACAGCCTCCACAGCCGACGCCGCATCGGCAGGCTCTGCATCCACAGCCTCCGCAGCCGCGACAACCACCGCATCCGCGGAAGCCACCGCAGCCCCGGGCGCCACCACATCCGCGGCAGCCACCGCATCCGCGCTGGGCTAGCAGCACGCCGCTAAGTACATTTTCTTCGTCGTCGAAGAGATTGAAGGTAGCAAGGCTGACGTCGGCAATTTCCTCTTCACCGAGCGTGATCATCATACCAGGAGCGAAATTCCGCCCCTGCTGAACGTCACCGGTCGGTACGGCCGATGCCGATGCGCCTCCTGCTAGCGAAAAAGTTAATCCGGCGGCTCCCAGCGCCGGTATTGCGGTTCTGGTTACTCGCTTCTTTTTCGAAGCTTGCTTCACCCGCGGCATGGTCGCATCCTCCAATGTTGCAAGAAGGATATCCGTGACGCAATCCTACGCCGACCAAATAAGGCAGGCAAGATTCATGCGCACACGAAAACGTAATGACGCTCGTTCAGATTGCATTCAACTTCATGAAGGCTGTCGCCGCATTTTCGTTCATTGCAACGACGGTCCGCGCCCGCAGTGCAGATTGCAACGAGTGCGACTTGGTGCAGTGCGCAATTGTCTCCAGGCTTGAACGGAGAAATTGACTTGGTCAATCAACTCGGACGCTTCGCCTGGTATGAGCTCCTGACCACGGATGTCGCGGCAGCAAGCGCCTTTTATGGCAAGGTCGTCGGCTGGGTCGGGAAAGATGCGTCGACTCCGGAACTGGCCTACACGGTGCTTACTGCCAGCGAAGTTCCGGTAGGCGGACTGATGGATCTACCGGAAGAAGGGCGGCGATTGGGGGCAACTCCGAGGTGGGTTGGCTACGTCGCAGTCGATGACATGGATGCGACGGCCACACAGATCAGGCGTCGTGGAGGCGCTGTCCTGCTGCCACCAACAGAGAGCAATATCGGCCGGGTTTCAGTGGTCGCCGACCCGCAGAAGGCTACTTTTGCGCTGGTCAGCGGACTGACGTACGGCCAACGGCAACCCAGCGGGCTGGACGAGCTGGGACGCGTGGGCTGGCACGAGTTGCTGGCTGAAGACCGGAACAAGATCTTTGATTTTTACGGCGAGCTTTTTGGCTGGCAGAAGGCCGACGGTGAAACCGATGCGGCAGACCTCTATCAGTTGTTTTCGGCGGCCGGGCAGACAATCGGTGGCATGCTCACCAAGCTTCCGAGCGTGTCGCAGCCGTGTTGGCTCTATTACTTCAATGTCGACGACATCGGCACGGCCGCCAGGCGCGTCAATGATGGCGGAGGCCGGATCCTCCAGGGTCCGACCGAATTGCCGGATGGTTGCTGGATCGCGCGATGTGCCGATCCCCAAGGCGCACTGTTTGCGCTGCAGGGTGCTCGAGGTCCGCAAGACACCGAGCAACCCTCAGCCTCGGAAGTCGCCTGGTCCGCCAAGTGGGGTGGCATTGCTTCGCAGGGCAGGATGGTGCTGCCAAAGCCGAAGCGCTAAACCAGAGCGCTCGCAGGTACCGACCGTGATCAGTTTTATGGGTTCATGCTTTAGCTGAACATCTTGTTGAGTTCGCCGCCGGGACAGCCGTTGGCGAATTCGGTGAACGTGCCCTGCTCCGCCATCTCCTTTGATGCCTTCATGAAGCCGGCCCACGCCATTCGCGCCAGCGAGGCGCCGACGCTGATCCGGCGCACGCCGAGATCCGAGGCCACCTGCAGCGACGGGCCGGCCGCGCCGACCAGCAGATTGACGGGCTTTGGATCCACCGCCTTCACCACAGCCGAAATCTCTTCCGGCGTCGCGATGCCGGGCGCATAGAGGCAATCCGCGCCGGCTTCAGCATAGGCCGTGAGCCGGTCGATCACGAGCTTCAGATCCTTCTGCCCGCGCAGGAAAGCCTCGCAGCGGCCGGTAAGCAGCACGCCGCTGTTGTCGGCGTCGATCGCCATGCGCGCCGCCCTGATACGATCGACGGCGAGCGCGCGATCGAATAGCGGCTTTGCGTTGTCTCCGGTAAAATCCTCGATCGAAAGACCGGCCACGCCAGTCTTCACCGCGCGAGCGACATTGACGCCGACCTTGTCCGGTTCGTGCGCAAAGCCATCCTCGAAATCGGCATTAACGGGAATATCGACCGCCGCGCAGATCGCGGCGAGATGCGTGCAGACGTCGTCGACGGTGACGCGATTGTCGGCCTTACCCAGCGTCCAGGCAAAGCCGGCGCTCGTCGACGCCAGCGCCTTGAAGCCGAGATGCTGCAACGCTTTCGCACTGCCGACATCAAAGGGATTGGGGATGATGAAGCATCCGCTCTCGTGCAATTTCCTGAATGCGCCGCGTTTGTCAGCAGGTGTCAGCATGGTCGCTCCCCTCCGGTGTTTGTTTGCGCCGCCTAGATAGGAACGCAACGCCTATTCCGCCAGACGCCTCACGCCACGACCTTGCGCAGGAACGTCCGCTCCTCGGCGAGGATGAACTTGTGCTCCTCGGCGAAATTGAAATTGGCCATGCCTTCGCTGTCGGCGCGGAGCCGCGCCCGGTAGCTTTCATAGGCGGCAAGGCTGTCGAACGAGATCAGCGCGAAGGCGATGTTGTTGGTACCTTCGTGCGGCATCCAGTAGCCGATCAGGTCGCCGCCGCATTTCGGGATGATGCTGAGCCAGTTCTTCGAATATTGCTCGAACAGAGCGCGCTTGAACGGATCGAGCTGGTAGCGGATGAAAACGGTGATAGTCATTGATGAATCTCCGGTGGTCCCACGTCATTGCGAGCGCAAGCGAAGCAATCCATCGCGCCGCAAGCGGAGGAATGGATTGCTTCGTCGCTTGCGCTCCTCGCAATGACGGCTGCGAGAATACCCGCTTGCCCTACCACGATGCTTCGGTTAACATCGAACTATGAAAGCAGGTCCTGACATCGCCATGGTCGCCTCCCTGGTCGGCGATCCCGCGCGCTCCAACATGCTGACCGCATTGATGACCGGCCGCGCGCTGACTGCGAGCGAGCTGGCGCACCAGGCCGGCATCACGCCGCAGACCGCGAGCTCGCATCTCTCCAAGCTCGAGGCCGGCGGCCTGATCGAGCCGGAAAAACAGGGCCGTCACCGCTACTACCGCCTCACCGGCCCCGACGTCGCTCATGTGCTCGAAGGCCTTGCGGGCCTCGCGGAGCGCGCCGGCCACACCCGCGTGCGTACGGGGCCGAAAGAACCGGCGCTGCGCCGCGCGCGGATCTGCTACGACCATCTTGCCGGCGATCTCGGCGTGCAGATGCTCGACAGCATGCGAAGCCAGCGGCTGGTCCGCCAGACCAAGCAGTCGATCGAGCTCACCGGCGAGGGCAAGCGTTTCATGGCTGAGGCGCTGCAGATTGACACCGAGACGCTGGCCCACCCGCGAAGGCCGGTCTGCAAGGCCTGCCTCGACTGGAGCGAACGGCGGCATCACCTCGCGGGAACGCTGGGCGCCGCGGTCATGAACCGGTTCACCGAACTCAACTGGGCGGCGCGCGACCCCGCGCCGGGCAGCCGCGTCGTCAATTTCACCCGCACCGGCGAAAAGCGGTTTGCCGCGCTGTTCGGCCACGCGCAGGACTAGGGCCTCCTCTGAACTGCAACGACGAAGGCATCAACGGGAACCACTCTCGACCTCATCCCGAGGAGCCGCGTTAGCGGCGTCTCGAGGGATGGGCCACGGGCCCCATGGTTCGAGACGGCGCTGCGGAGCATCGTCCGGAGACGGCGCGGAGCCTGTCATCGGGCCGCGCTACACGCGGACCCGTTGGCGCCTCCTCACCATGAGGGTTAACTGGCTCATGCTCTCGCCAAAACGTGAAATGCAAAGGCTTTACCGCGCGCTTTCATCGCATCAATAAGGCCGCATCCAAAACCAATGGAGCCTGCGATGCGACGTGCGATCATGATCTGCTTTTCTATTATCGTGGGCGGCCTCTCCTGCGCGCAGGCAGCCGAACCTGCGGCGCGCGAACCGTATGGCATCGCGCTCGAGGGTTTTGCCTATCCCTACCCCGTCAACATGCTGCCGCTGGTGAACGACGGCGAACAGGTGCGGATGGCCTATATGGACGTAGCTCCGGCGCAGCCGAACGGGCGCACCGTGGTGCTGCTGCACGGCCGCAATTTCCCGTCGAGCTACTGGGCGCCGGTCATCAAGACGCTGAGCGATGCCGGCTATCGTGTGGTGGTGCCGGACCAGATCGGCTTCGGCAAATCCTCCAAGCCGCAAGGTGACCTGCATTTCGATACGCTGGCGCGCAACACGATCGCGTTGCTCGATCATCTGCAAATCGCGAAGGCGGACATCGTGGCGCATTCGCTCGGCAGCATGCTCGGCGTTCGGATCGCGCGCGCCTACCCCGACCGGATCGCGCATCTCGTGCTGACTGCTCCGATCGGCCTGGAGGATTACCGGCTCTACGTTCCGCCGACGCCGACCGAGAAAATTCTGGAGAACGAGGACAAGCTCACCGCGGACGGCTATCGCAAGCAGCTCGAAACCAATTACGCGCTAAAGCTGCCGCCCGAACAGATCACGCCGTTCATCGATGCGCGTTTCAACATCAAGGGCAGCGCCGAATATCCGCGCTGGTTGCGCGCATTCGTCAGCTCGGCGCAGATGATCTACCGCGAGCCTGTTGTGCACGAGATTCCGCTGATCACGCAGCCGACGCTGTTCGTGATGGGCGCCGACGACAAGAACGCGCCGGGAAGAGCCAATGCGCCGGAGGCGCTGCGCGCGAAGATGGGGCAGAACGCCGAGCTGGCCAAAGCGCTCTCCGCTATGATGGCGAAGGGACGGGCCGAGGTGATCCCGAACACGGGACATCTGGTCTTTCTCGAGACGCCCGGTAAATATAACGAACTGGTGCTCGGATTCCTGGCCGCGCCATAGCATCAGGGAACATTCATGTTCCATTCAGGTCTCGGGACTAAGTTCCGTTCCGTGCCGCCCTTGCGGCCGAAAACGGGAGAAAGCATGAAATACCTCTTCGCAGCAGTTTTGGCCCTCGGCACGGTTGCCGGCTTTAGCGCCGCAGAAGCGGCCGGCGGATGCGGCCCCGGCTGGCATCGTGGTCCGTATGGCGGCTGCCAACCCAATCGCAGAGTCGTTGTCCGGCCGGCGGCCCCGGTCGTCGTGGTGCGGCCTGCAGCTCCGGCCGTCGTGGTACGGCCCGGCCGCGTGTGCCCTTACGGCACCGTGTGGCGCTATGGACGCTGCCGCGCTTACTGAGATTTCCAGATCACAAAAGCCCCGCTCGCGCGGGGCTTTTTTATTTCTTCTCTAAACAATCTCTGGCGCGGCTTACCAGTAGTAACGACGACGACGCCAGTAGCGGCGGCGCCAACGACGGCGGCGATGCCAGCCCCAGTACCTGCGACGCCAACGCCGGCGGCGCCAGCCCCAGCGTCTTCGGCCCCAGCCGCGATGACGGCCACGGCCCCAACGCACTTCTTCGGCCGTCAGGCGATCGACCTCATCACCTGAAGTGACAGCGGGTTGAGCATCCTTGTTGGCGGGCAGCTTGGCGTCGTCGGCGAGCGGCGCCGGCATCAGCGGCGCGGCTTGCGCGCTCACTGCGAGCGCGACACCGCCCGCGGCAAATCCAAAGGCGAGTTTCAGAAAGTAGCGGCGCTCCATCACATCTCCTCCTCCGTCTGCTGTGTGCGAAAGAGAGTTTCGAGGTGCCGAGATGAACGCGCGGTGAATTGCGCGCTCGGCTTTGCTGCGAACGAGGTCGATCCAAGATTATTTTCGCGCGCTGATGCTCGCAGCGGAACTTTTGTGGTTGGTGCGGCATTTCTGCGTCGCGCGCGTGTGTGACTACACCGCATCTCAGGCCGATGCGAGCTCCTCCGCCAGCACCAGCACTTCCCGCGTGCGCGTCACCTCCGGCCAGTCGCGATTGAAGTCCGCCACCAGACGCTTCATCTCCGGTCCCTCGATTGCGCGATCGAGCGCCGCCTTGTCAGGAAATTGGTACATCGCCTGATGCAGCGACGGATCGGTGTCGCTCCAGTATCGCCACGCCTTCACGGCCCGGAACGATCTCATGGCATCCGGCAGATGCTCGTGCGAATACCAGGTGTCGAAGGCCTCTCGCTTGGCCGGATCGGTCACGGTGGCGCGGACGACGAAAAAGGCTGCGGGCATGTTTCTCTCCCAAGGATTTTGCTTGTTGTAGGATGGGCAAAGCGCAGCGTGCCCACCATCCATCAACGACGGTGCAAGAAATGGTGGGCACGGCGCAAGCGCGCCTTTGCCCACCCTACGCATTTGCGCTTCCTTCCACACGCAATTGTCACATGCTCCGTGATATCAAGGCCGCACGCAACGCGTTATCCGAGGTGCCACCCATGCCTGCCCGCCATCGCTCCGCCCTCCTCGCAGCCCTCTGCCTGTTGGCGGCAACTGCTCCCGCGCTTGCGGACGGGATCATGCTGCCGCGCGAGCCGCAGATCGGGCCGCGCCCGTTCTATCTCGTCGACAAGATGAAGGACGGGCCGCTGAAGCAGCAGCTCAGCCAGTGCACCGGGCCGTTTCGCAAGACCGACTTTTCCATCGGCCACCGCGGCGCGGCGCTGGAATTTCCCGAGCACACCCGCGAGTCCTATGTAGCGGCCGCCCGGATGGGCGCCGGCATCATCGAATGCGACGTGACCTTTACCAAAGACCGCGAACTGGTCTGCCGGCACTCGCAATGCGACCTGCACACCACGACCAACATCCTGACGGTGCCGGAGCTTGCCGCAAAATGCTCGCAACCCTTCAGCGCACCCGATCCGGCAACCGGCAAGAAAGCTTCCGCAAAATGCTGCACCAGCGACATCACGCTTGCCGAATTCCGGACGCTCGCGGCGAAGATGGACGGCTTCAATCCGGATGCGAAGACGCCGGAGGAATACCAGAACGGCACGCCACGCTGGCGCACCGATCTCCACGCCAACTCCGGAACGCTGATGACGCATGACGAGAGCATCGCGCTGATCAAAAGCCTCGGGGCCAAATTCACGCCGGAGCTGAAGGCGCCGGAAGTGCCGATGCCGTTCGATGGCGACTATACCCAGGAGAAATATGCGAGCCAGATGATTGCGGCCTACAAGAAGGCCGGCATTCCCTCAAGGGACGTGTTCGCCCAGAGTTTCAATCTCGCCGATGTCCTCCACTGGGTGAAGACCGAGCCGGACTTTGGGGCACAGGCGGTCTATCTCGAAGAGCGCTACGAGAAGCAGGGTCTCGATCCCGGCAAGCCTGAGACCTGGAAGCCTTCAATGGAGGAGTTGAAAGCCTCCGGCGTGAAGATCCTGGGCCCACCGATCCCGATGATGCTGGCATTGAACGACAAGAAGGAAATCGTGCCGTCCGAATACGCCAAGGCCGCGAAGGCCGCCGGCCTCGACCTGATCGGCTGGTCGCTGGAGCGCGACGGCCCGCTTCACAAGGGAGGCGGCTTCTATCACCGCTCGGTCAAGGCGGCGATCGACCGCGACGGCGATACGCTGACGGTGCTGGACGTGCTCGCCAAACAAGTCGGCGTGCGCGGCATGTTCTCGGACTGGCCGGCGACGACGACGTTCTATGCGAGTTGTACGGGAACGAAGTGAGGGCTTCGTAGGATGGGTAGAGCGGAAGCGAAACCCATCAGCGACGTAGCTGTTATTGAGACGTAGCCGTTATTGATGGGTATCGCTGCGCTCCACCCATCCTACGCGCCGCCTACGTGCGAGCAGGCCCGTCAACTCAATTTCATGGGGCTATCACCAACCACCCGGAGATCGATCCTGCTGATCAGGTCCGAACGGAGCACCTCGGCGGCGCTGATCGCGGCCATGGTCTGTCGCAATGTACTGACATTCGATCCGAGCGACACGATTCCACCCAGCATCAGGGCAATCGAGCCGATAACGGCAACCTGACTGGACCCGAACAGGCCGAGCATCGTAACGAGCAGCAATGCGACGCCGCCGGCGATTGCCGCCTTGGAAACCAGAATGATCTTTCGGCATCGCTCCGAGATTTCGGCAAGCTCCTCGAGCCGTTCCTCGATGAGTGAGATCTTGTCGATCGGGTCGTCCTCGGCCATCAGATTCAAGATCGAGCACCAATGTGTCGGTTTCGCAAGGCGGGTTAGCCAACGGGGCGCGCATTCACGCGACCCGTTGGCGAACCCCCACCCTACCCGCTGAGCGCCTTTCGCGCTAGGCGGGTTCCAGGCCGAGCGCCTGCGCGGTCTCGATCCAGGTCGGCAATTCGCGCTGATACAGCGCATTGCTTTCCTTGAAGCCGAGCGCCGGCTCCAGCACGAAAGTGGAGAGAACTTCCTTCACCTTCGGATCGCTATTGGCCGCCACGCAGAGTTCCGACAGCCGGTCGACGATCGGCTGTGGGGTCGCCTTCGGCAGCGCCCAGCCCGTGAAACCGCTCACCGTGAAAAACTTCGATGTCGCGCCCTGTTCAGGCAACGTCCTGACGTTCGGGATCGCGGCGACCTTCTTCGAGTGCACCGCGAACACCACGCCGTGGTTACCCTGCAGGACGGGTTGCGCGGCCGTGTAGCTGCCCATCGCGACGTCGAGCGTGCCGTCCATCAGCCCCGTCCACATCGGCGCCTCGCCCCGGTAGTGGATCGGCTCGATCTTGAGACCATACTGCTTGTTGAGTTCGTTGATGGTCATGTGCGGGGCCGAGCCCGCGCTATAGGTGCCGAAGTTCACCTGGCCCTTCTTGCGCGCGAACGCGACGAAGTCGTCCAGCGTCTTGACGCCGGACGCCAGGCTCGCGACCAGCAGAAGCCCGGCGCCCGGGATGACGCTGACGAGCGTCAAGTCCCTGTCCATGTCGTAGCCGGGATTCTTCATCATCACCCGGTTCATCACGTAAGTGGTCGAGATAGAGCACAGGATGGTGTGGCCGTCCGGCGCCGCGCGCGCAACTTCCGCCGCGCCGATCGAGCCGGAAGCCCCTGCCTTGTTTTCGATGACGACGTTCTGCCCCACCTGCCTGGAGATGTAATCGCCGAAGGCGCGCGCCAAGAGGTCGGTCTGCCCGCCCGCCGGGTAGCTGCAGACCATGCGGATATTCCGCGACGGCCACGCGGCTTGCGCGCGGGTGCTACGCGAAAGAAAAGGCAGCGCGGCAGCGGCCGTACCAGCAGCGATGAAATGACGGCGGTTGAACTTTAAGGGCATATTTCCTCCTTGATTTTTCAAGGAGGGTATCGCATCGCCCGGCTTCTGCCATATGCGAAGGCCGGGACAGATCAGCGCAGTTAACAAAATCCGGATCTTTCGCCACAACTCGTGGGCGTGTCAGCTCGATGATAGCATCTGCAACTGTAATTTTCCGAGAGCTGGAAAATGTGGTGCGGTGATGCTCGGTTGAGTCAATTCAAACGTTCAGGATGCGGGCCGCAGCATCGGCGTCACCACTGGCGAAGAGCCGCTTTGGATTCTGCCAGTGATCTTGAAGCCGTGGCGTTCATAGAGCGAAATGTTACGCGGGTTCGAGCTTTCGAGATAGGCTGCGATGCCCTCCTCGTCGCATCGTCGAAGCGCATGTTTCATCAGCAACGAGCCAAGCCCCTGCCCGATCCATTTCGGATCGGCGGCGATAAGAGGCAGATACCAATGCGGCTCATGCGGATGATGTTCGGCCATTCCTTTCATGATGGCCCCGATATCCCCGGCGATCTCCGGGCGCAGGGACTCCTCCATGATGGCGTTCATTTCTGCTTCGTCCGGCTCGACGCCTGGTGGCAGCCATAGGGCGGCAGCGCGGGCCCCTTCGGTGATGTAGGCTGTGCCGTGCTCGAAAGCACCGCCGCCGAAAGCATTGACCATCCGAGGCATTATTCTGAGGTACACGGACGGATCGGGCCAAGCAAAACGCGCCATCGGATCGGCGGCAAAGCCGAGCACAATGGTGCTGATCGCGTTTGCCCGGTCGTTCGCGCCTGCGGATATGACTTCCGGCACCGCCGACATCGTGTCGCTCCCTCGGTCACCTTTCGATCTTAGGCATCGTTAATGTAAACGGGCCGATGCCTTCTTCAAGAACCACGGCGGCGGCTATGAAAACTACTGTTGTCGGGGCTGCAACTGCACTGGCGCCCGCGCTTGCGCCCTGGTTTGCGTCGGCGGAGGCGTCGACACGGGCTTACGCGCAGGGTTGGCAACCGGCGGCGGATTAGCTGATGTCGCCGGTGAAGTCCTGGGTCGCAGGTTCTGTTCGGAGGCGCTGGAGATCGCGCGCGCAATTTGTTCCTGGCTTGCCTTGAGCTGTTCGGCGATCCCAGCATTTTCGCGGGCCAATTCATCCTGGCTGGCCTTGAGCTGCTCGATCTCCTGCTGCATGTTTGCGAGATCACGCGCCATCGTTTGCAGCGACTGTGTCACCTCGGGTGGGATCGGGGCGGCTGCCGCGTCTTGCGGCGCGGTCTGAGCCGGAAGTGATAATTGCGAATGCGCTGCATCCGCCGCAGCCACCTGAACAGTAGGCGGACTATCCTGGGCAGCGAGCTCCGGCGTCGCCGACGGCAACGACGAAGCTGCGGCCAGTTGCGGCGCCCACCGGGAGATCATCGGCCTGACCGTCTCACCATAGGACTGCCAGGCGAAAGCCGCGGTACAGATGCCCGCTGTCAACAGCAGGCCGATGAAGCCGCGCAGCGCCGGCCTGCCACGCGAAGGCCGATGAAGCTCTTTCAGGGCCCTCTTCGCATCCGAAGAGCCGCGCGCCGCATCGTGATCTATCTTTAAAATCTGTTCATTGAGACGCGCGAGCTGTTGATCCGCGAGGGCGATCTGTTCATAGGCATGTGCGAGCCGTTCATCGGCGCGCGCGACCAGCTCAACCTCTTGCGTGGACAGTCCCGGACTAACATCGCGTGGATCGGTTTGCTTGGTGTCCTCAGGGGAATCCATGGGCGCCTGCTCCCAGTTTGCCGTCAACTGAACGGGCGATCGTCGGATTGTAAACACTTCCTACCGCCGTTTTGACCAAAGCAAGGCTGGACGATGGAAAGTATGGGGCTGATTTTGGGCAACATCCTCCGGCACCGCCCAGGCCCGCTGCAGCGTGGGTGGAGAGCGAGCTACCTTGGCTCTTCTAACGACGGCTCAGTTGGCCTTGCGGCCCAGGAAAGCCGGGATATCGAGAACTTTTTCCTCGATCGAATTGCGCACAGGAGCGGCGCGGCCGTAGGGATCGAGCCCCTGCGGAGCCGCCTGCCGCGCATGTTCCGCGATCGGCTTTGCCGTTCGCCCTTCGAGTTGGCGGGCCGTCGGGAGGAGCGACGGCCCCTCCAATTGCGGCGGCGGTAGACTACGCTCGACCCGGTCGGCGATGCGACGCCTGTCGTTGCTCAGACGGCCGGCGAGGTCCGTGAGTGAGCCTTCCGCCGGCTGCGCCTGACGCGGCGCGCCGAGATTATCGATGCCGGTCGCCACAACCGAGACGCGGACCAAGCCTTCGAGGTTTGCATCGAAGGTAGCGCCAACGATGATGTTGGCATCCGGATCGGCCTCGTCGCGGATGCGGGTCGCAGCCTCGTCAACCTCGAACAGCGTGAGGTCCCTGCCGCCGGTGATGGAGACGATGAGGCCGCTGGCGCGCTTGATCGAGGGATCCTCGATCAATGGATTGGAAATCGCAGCAATAGCGGCGTTGAGCACGCGCTTGTCGCCGGAAGCCTCGCCCCTGCCCATCATGGCCTTGCCCTTCTCGCGCATCACCGAGAGAACGTCGGCAAAATCAAGGTTGATCAGACCTTCCTTGACGATGAGGTCGCTGATGCAGGCCACGCCCGAATAAAGCACCTGATCGGCCATGGCGAAGGCATCGGAGAACGTGGTCTTCTCGTTGGCAACCCGGAACAGGTTCTGGTTCGGGATGATCAGGAGGGTGTCCACCGCCTTCAAGAGTTCCGCGATGCCTGATTCGGCAAAACGCATGCGCCGCTGGCCCTCGAACTGGAATGGCTTGGTGACGACACCGATGGTGAGAATGCCGAGCTCGCGCGCGGCCCGGGCGATGATGGGCGCAGCGCCAGTGCCGGTACCGCCGCCCATGCCGGCTGTGATGAACACCATGTGCGCGCCGGTCAGATGATCGCGGATCTCGTCGAGTGTCTCCTCCGCCGCCGCGCGCCCCACATCGGGCTGTGCGCCGGCGCCAAGGCCGCCGGTCACCTGCGCGCCCATCTGGATGACGCGCCCGGCCTTCGAACTGGTGAGCGCCTGCGCGTCGGTATTGGCGACGATAAACTCGACGCCTTCAAGCCCGGCCTCGATCATGTTGTTGATGGCATTGCCGCCCGCGCCGCCGACCCCAAACACGATGATGCGTGCCCTCAGCTCGCGGACGTCGGAGATGCCACTCATTTTTGCCCCACGGTTGCTCCGCCAAGCCGCGGAATGAGAGAAAAGGGATTGCTACCCGCCAGCAGCCTTGCGATCTGCTTCCACCAAGCTCGCAGCCAGATGCCCCACCCGGCGCGCAGAATGTCCGTGATTCTCGTTCGAACTACCAGCCCGGACAGCGATCCGCAGCGCTGCCACCTCCCCCTCAAGTCGCGCCGTCGCCTCCCTGGCGGCCGTGGTCTCGGCTGCCGCCTGCAGTAGCTCAGCCATCAGGCGATCGGCGCGCTCGCGTTCGTGCTCGAAGTCTGCGCGATGGCCGGCTGCCCTGGCCTCGAGCTGCGCGATCTCCGCCTGCAGCGTCGCGATCATTGCCGTCAACTGAGCGCCGTCGCCTGCCTGGCGACGGGCCGGTGGCTGTGGCCTATGCCTGACCTCAGCGAGATCAACGCTCACCAGGGCCCTGCCATCCTCCGAAAGAGAGCGTGGCAAGCCGCGCCGCTTGGCAAACGAACGGGCGGCCACTGGCGAAATCTTCAGGCGGGCGCCGAGAGCGCCATAAGTCAGAATCTCAACGGGCATCGGCTGTTCTCCTCGAACGAACCGCGGGAATCGGCTGATGATGACCGGGTAGTGGCCGCAAGGCTAAGGGCGTTATGGTTAACAGATGGTTAACGGGCGGCGCTCCGTCGACTTGAACTTGCCGCAACGCCCCCTCTGCGGCGGCTGGATTTGTGGAACTCAGGGCATTGGGACGGTGCAAGCTGGTGTGGGGTCAACAGGTTGCGGTATAATCCAGCCATCGCGGCTGAGGCGCGATAGCTATGGACGAAGAACAGCTCGCTGACCTCCACAGATTCCTGGCCGAATACCATCGCCGGCTCGCCAAGGAAGCAGTGCTCGACGTCGTGCAGCAATACCACTCCGATCTGGCACAGCGGCTCGCGGATGAGGCCGCGCTGATCCCAAGGCGAAGGGCGATCGCGCAGCGGCTGCGCGAGGGTGAGCAGCGGCTAAGGGACGATGGGGAGTGAAGTCATGACCCAGCCGCAGCCAGTCAAGGACGCCAGTCAGCTTTACGAAGTCGAGCGTCGTGCCCAGCACGCCGCGCGCCCCGGCTTTCGCATTACTGAGCTGCAGCTCTCTGCAACCCAGAAGGTGCCGTGGCACGCCCACACCAATGTGTCAGATACTTTTTTACGTTCTGGAAGGCCACATGCGGCTGTTCCTGCAGGACCCGAAGGAGGAAGTGAATTTGAAGCCCGGCGAAGTCTATGTCGTCAAACCCAGGCGACCGCATCTGGTGACCAACGGAGGCACGACGTCGCTCACCTTCCTGGTTCTGCAAGGCGTCGGCGAATACGATTTTGTTCCGCTGGTGTCGCGTTGAGGAATGGTCAGCGCGACTTCCTATTGTTCCGAGAAGCAAGATAACGCGGAACCCCTCTAGCGCGAGCGCCCACGTACCCGACCCGCCGTCGCGGCCCGTCACACTTTCTACAAACAACCGCGTGAAAATCCAAAAGACAAGGGGATGTTGGGTCGTTCTGCTGCAGGCGTCATCCAAACCAAAGGAGACAGCGATGGCAACTAAAGTAAAGCCCATTCCTGAAGGATATCACACCCTCACCCCTTATCTCGTCGTCGACGGCGCGCAAAGGATCGTCGAGTTCATGAAGAACGCATTCGGCGCGCAATTCGTGTTAGAGCCGATGATGCGGCCCGACGGCAAGATCATGCACGCGGAGCTCAAGATCGGCGATTCCGTCGTGATGATTTCCGATGCTTCCGAACGCGCAAAGCCCACTTCGGCCATGCTGCACGTCTACGTGCCCAATGTGGATGCGGTTTACCAGATGGCGCTGAAGGCCGGCGGGACGTCGGTGATGGAGCCCGCGGACATGTTCTATGGCGACCGCAGCGGCGGCGTGGTGGACCCGGCCGGCAATCACTGGCACATCGGCACCCACGTCGAGGACGTTGCGCCTGCCGAGCTCAAGAAGCGCGCGGCGGAATTCATGAAGCAGCAAAACAAGGCGGCGTAGCGCGCCTCGCTGTAGAATAATGCGGGGTGGGTTAGCGTGTCCGTTGACGCTCGGGAGAGCGAAGGCGGATGCGTAGCCTGCCCTGCAATCAATCTGCACCAGACATGTTGGTGGGTTACGCCTTCGGCTAAACTGGGCGGAAGCCGTAGCTCACCGTTCGACAGCTCCAACACACACGAGGGCGGACTACGCTTCGCTAATCCACCCTAATGCTGATTGCCTTTCGCATCACACTTTCAATATAGGCGGATTTAGCGTCGGTATAAGCCTCGCGATCCGTTTGATATTCGGTTGCAAGTCGTCTCTTGAGCTGCTCGTAAATCCCAGCTTCCTCTGGATGAACGCGCAAATAGTCTCTGAACGCCAACCGCTGCCACATCTCTCCATGCACCTCCGTCACATGCACATGGTGGGAGCGCTTCGATCCAAAGGGTGGCATGCCTTTAACGAAGAACATTCGATCCTTCTTCGGATTGTCGGCCCAGTAGATATAATCAAGATTTCGAAGGGCTTCGACAAAGCTAGCCCGCGCGTCTGCCAGTGATCGGACCGCAATCAGAATATCTATGATCGGCTTGGCGGATAAGCCGGGAACGGCCGTACTTCCGAAATGCTCAAGTCCCAATACGAAGGACGAATCGAGTGTCGCGCGCAACCGTTTGGCCTCTTCGTCGAACAATGACGGCCAGCGCGGATCGTAGTTAACAATCTCAACCTCATCCATCTTTCGGCTCCATGACCAAGCCGCCCGGGTATCCTAAACCGCAGTAGCATTGTCCCCTAGCATCTACCGCCCCTCACAACGGCAAATTGTCGTGCTTCTTCGCCGGCATCTCGACCTTCTTATCCCTGAGCATCGCCAGCGCGCGGGCGATCCGCTTCCTTGTTGAATGCGGCATGATGACGTCGTCGATGTAGCCGCGCTCGGCGGCGATGAACGGCGACAGGAAGCGATCTTCGTATTCCTTGGTTCGCTTGGCGATCGCACCAGGATCGTTCATGTCGCTGCGGAAGATGATTTCGACCGCGCCCTTGGCGCCCATCACGGCGATCTGCGCGGTCGGCCAGGCGTAGTTCATGTCGGCGCCGATTTCCTTTGAGGCCATGACGTCGAACGCGCCGCCATAGGCTTTTCGGGTGATGACGGTGACGAGCGGCACCGTGCATTGCGAATAGGCGAACAACAGCTTTGCGCCGTGCTTGATCAGGCCGCCATATTCCTGCGCGGTCCCCGGCAGGAAGCCCGGCACGTCCACAAACGTCACGATCGGGATATTGAAGGCGTCGCAGAAGCGGACGAAGCGCGCGGCCTTCCGTGACGCATCGGAATCGAGCACGCCCGCCAGCACCATCGGCTGGTTGGCGACGAAGCCGACGGTGCGGCCGGCGATGCGGCCGAAGCCGGTGACGATGTTCTTCGCGAACGCCTCCGAGATCTCGAAGAAGTCGCCCTCGTCCACGACCTTGCTGATCAGCTCCTTCATGTCATAGGGCTTGTTCGGATTGTCGGGGATCAGCGTGTCGAGCGACATGTCCACGCGCTCGATGTCGTCGAAGCTCGGCCATTCCGGCACGCCGTCGGTGTTGTTGGATGGCAGGAAATCGATCAGCCGGCGCATCTGCAGCAGCGTCTCGACGTCGTTCTCGAACGCGCCGTCCGCAATCGAGGAGCGCGTGGCGTGCACCGAGGCGCCGCCGAGTTCCTCGGCCGTGACCACCTCGTTGGTGACGGTCTTCACCACATCGGGACCGGTGACGAACATGTAGCTGGTGTGCTTCACCATGAAGATGAAGTCGGTCATCGCCGGCGAATAGACGTCGCCGCCGGCGCACGGGCCCATGATGACGGAGATCTGCGGGATCACGCCGGAGGCGATGACGTTGCGGCGGAACACATAGGAATAGCCGGCGAGCGCCGCAACGCCCTCCTGGATGCGCGCGCCGCCGGCGTCATAGAGGCCGATGATCGGCGCCCTCGCCTTCATCGCCATGTCCTGCAGTTTTGTAATTTTCAGCGCGTGGGTTTCCGACAGCGAGCCGCCGAACACGGTAAAGTCCTTGGCGAAGACAAACGTCTTGCGGCCGTTGACGGTGCCCCAGCCGGTGACGACGCCGTCGCCCGGCACCTTGGTCTTTTCCATGCCGAATTCGGTCGAGCGGTGCTCGACGAACATGTCGAATTCCTCGAACGAGCCCTTGTCGAGCAGCAACTCGATGCGCTCCCGCGCGGTCAGTTTTCCGCGGGCGTGCTGCGCCTCGATACGCTTCTCGCCGCCGCCGAGCTTGGCGCCGGCGCGCCGTGCTTCAAGGGTGTCCAGGATATCCTTCATGCTGCTTCCGCCCCGTCAGGTGACAATTTGGGGGCCTTCTAACACGGCCTTTTCTGAACGGGAAACACCCCCTTCCGGCCTCTGGTACCGCCATCCGGCACGCCCTATATGCCCATCCTGATCAGGGGAATGGAATGACCGATACCGCAAGCGCCGAGACGTCAGGCGCCGTTACCGGAGGCCTGCGAGCGGTGCTTCGGCTCGAGGGGTTAGCGCTCTTTATCGGCATGACGCTGCTTTACTATATCTGGGACGGATCGTGGTGGGTCTACGCCCTGGTGTTCTTCGTGCCCGATCTCAGCTTTGCGGCCTATCTGTCGGGACCGCGTTTCGGCGCCCTCGTCTACAACGCCGTGCATAGCTACCTCGCGCCGATGGCGATGATGACGACCGGATTTGCCACAGCCTCGCCGCTGGTGCTCTCGATCGCCATGATCTGGCTGGCCCATATCGGCTTCGACCGCGCGCTCGGCTACGGCCTGAAATATGCCAGCGGTTTCGGCTTCACCCATCTGGGGCGGATCGGGAAGCCGTCCACCAAGGCTTAGGCAGGCGGCACGCTTAAAGTAAGTGAACGCGGCCGTCGCGTGATCGTCTCTGCCGGCATCCGGTAACCGCAAAGGAAGCGCAGAAAGCCGTGAGCGAATTCCTGCTGGCGCTGTTCAAGCTCGGGTAGTGGCGGTGGAACCCGCCCACATGACCCGAGGGCGGCGCCGCAAACAATGAACCGGCTCGGGTTTTGGGCGTTGATTGCCTAACCGAATGGAGGGCCATCAAGATGTCTGGATCCAGTCTCACCCGAACGGCGTTGCTGCTCGCATCGCTAACCCTGCCGGGCAGCGCGGCCCTAGCCGCACCCGTCTCCCCCTTTGCCGCCATGGCGGGTACATGGTCCGGTGGCGGCGTGCTCAGCACCACGGACGGACAACAGGAGCAATTGCGTTGCCGCGCAGCGTACAATGTCGCCGGAGCCGGCGAGCAGCTTCGGCTCAATATAAGATGTGCCAGCCCAAGCTATAACTTCGATCTCGCAAGCGACGTTGAATACCGTGGCGGCGCGATCTCAGGTTCATGGAGCGAAACCAGCCGCAACGCTTCCGGAACGCTTTCCGGACGCGCCTCCGGCGATCGTGTCCAGGCTGCGGCGAGAGGCGACAGCTTTTCAGCTAACTTGTCTTTGACGACGCGTGGCGGTCGGCAGACGGTGTCCATCCAACCTCAGGGCACTAACGTCACGTCCGTCTCGCTCGCGCTGAACCGGCGTTAGCAAAGAAGCGCCACGATACAAGGTAAGCGAGGCATGGTTGCGTCAGCGTCATGCGCGCAGCGATGGTCCTCATCCTTGCGAATGCGCCGGATCGACCCGTCAATAGGCCACGATGTCGGCGAGGCATTGCTGCACGACCGTCATGCGCGCCGCGATGTGGCTTTGCTCCTTGCAGTCCATGTTCATGGCGAACACGGTGGCGGAAGATCCCTTCTCCGCCCAGCCGACCATCCAGCCCAATGACGGTTTGCCCTGCTCCGCGCCGAGCAACCCGCTCTTGGCGCGGATGGTGGCGTCGCCGACCTTCGTCACCGGCAAGATGTCACGTGTCAGCTCCTGGCTGCGCTTGGACACTGGCAGCACGCCGCGCCGCAGCCGGTCGACGAAATCGATCTGCTGCACCGGGTCGATGCGCAAATTTCCCGTCAGCCAGAACTGATCGATGCCGCCGCCGATGTCGCGGTTGCCGTAGTCGAACAGGTCGACATATTTCTGCATGCGCTCGGCCCCGATGCGCCGGGCAATTTCCTGATAGACCGGCACCACGGAGGCAGCGATCGCCGAGCGCAGCGTGTGATCCTTGTTCCAGGCCTCGATGTTGCGCGTCACGCCGTCCCACTTGAAGACGTCCTTGTCGGGGTCCTCGACCACGCCGGTCTCCAGCGCGATCAGCGAATTCGGAATCTTGAACGTCGAGGCCGGCAGCCTGCCCTCGCCCGAGCGGACCTTGTCGCTGGCGATGATCAAATAATCGTCCACCTTGTAGCCGACGAAGGTACCTGTCGTGCCGAGATCGAAAAAGCGCTTGGCCAGATCGTCGCGAAACTCGCTGCGCTGGTAGGAGACATTGGCGAAACTGCGGTTGGGAAGAATGCTCGCGGCGGTGAGAAGGCCGAGCGCATGGCGGCGATTGATCACGGCTCTATCCGAACTGGTTGAGGGATGCAGAAACGATGCAGATGGCATCGTGGTAAAACAATGACAATGGGAAGAGTTGCTAGCGGATCCGGCCCGACAGCCGCAGCACGAAGATCAGCACTTCGGCAACCGCCTTGTAAAGCTCCGGCGGAATTTCGTCGCCAAGCTCCACATGAGACAACGCGCCCGCCAGCACTTCGTTCTCCTCGATCGGGATGTCGTGTTCCCGAGCGAGTTCGATGATCCTCGCGCCGATGACGCCCTTGCCCTTCGCCACCACCCGCGGGGCGCCGGTCTTGTCATAGTGCAGCGCGACCGCAAGCTTGTTCCTGGTCTCGACGCTCATAGCGCGCGGTCCAGGAAATGGCCGGCACGGGCGGCGGGCGCGGCCTGCGGCGGCGCGCCGTCGCGGATCACGATATCGCCGGGCTGCAATTCGGCCCGGCTGAGCGCCTGGCTCAGGTCGGACGCGCCGGCGCGCAGTTGTTCTGCCGTCGCAGGCCGCTCTGCCGAGATCCGCACCGAGGTCTTGTCGCGGTTAAGCGATATCAGCGCATGAACCGGACCGGCCGGCTCGACGTCGAGCGAAAATCGTGCGCGCCACACCCGCTTGGCCGCTTCGACTTCCTGCTCGCCGCCATCGCGGGAAATCTCGAACTGCGCCATCGCCGTGCCCTGCGGCGTCACAAAGGGAATCTCGAAATTCCAGCGTGGCGCCGTCGCGTCGGCTTTCGGCGCTGACGTATCGACGCGATCCGGCAAGGAGGCCACCTGAAGCAGGGTTTGCCGTGCGATGGCGGCATCGGTGTCATCAAGCAGATGATGCGCGGTGGCTTCGAGCGGCGCATGCGGGGCAATCGTAGGCGCGGCGATCGGTTGCGCGGCCGGCAGCGCGCCGCGGATGGGCGGAGGCGGCGTGTTGGTGTGAAAGGTCATGTCCGCGCCGCGAACGTCTTTCGGCGTGGCGGCGGCCCGCACCGGGTTGCCAAGCTCCTGCAGCGCTTCCTGCAGCAGGTTCAAGGTCGCACCGGCCGAAGGTCCCGCGTCGAGCGCCGCCGCCAGCGGATTGCGGGCGGCCTGGCCTGCCAGCGCAAAATTCGCGGCGGCGGGCAATCGCGCCTGCGGCAGCAGGATTTCCTGCGCATCGAAGGCAGGCGACAAGGACGGCGCGAGGCTCGCGGCGGCGGCCTGCGGCGACGCGGCTTGCTGTGCCCCGGCCGGTGTCGCGGCTGTTGCGTTGCTGCCAAGCGCCGACTGCAGCGTCTGGCGAAGCACGATCAGCGCGGCCTTGAGATCGGGAGCGCCGGCCGTTGGGAGCGAACCTGTCGCCAGCGATGCTTCGAGGAGAATGCCCGACTTCTGGAACGCCGTTTTGATGTCGCTACCGTCGAGGTTCTGATCAAGGCTGGTTTGCTGCGCCAGCACCTGCGCGATGGCCTGTTGCAGTTTCGGCGGCAAATTACCTGACGAAACCGCGGCGCCGAGATTGGCAAACAAGGGCGCCAGGCTGTCCTGTTCGGTCGCCGCGGCCTGCGCCGCCGCGGAGACGGCTGCGCGCTCCAGCGGCGTCAGCACGTTCTTCGGTGCCACGATGGTCGGACGGTTGGCCACGGCATCGGCCAGCGCATCGGGCGAAAGCGTCACGGCGTCGGCCGCGGCGCCTGAAGCATCGCCGCCCTGCCCGACCACGGCGAGGCGAATGCCGTCTTTGGTCTGTGACACCGCAAGCTGCAGGTTCTGGCCTTGCTGTAGCGGAATTTCGGTGGCCACGTCGATCGACAGGCTGGCGATTGCAATCCGCACCAGATCGGCGGAGAGCACCTTCAGGACCTGTGCGTTGACCACGCTGCCCGGCTGCAGCACGAGTTCGGGCGCTACGCCGCCAACCTCTTGGGCGGCAAGCACCGGCACAACGGGATTGATTGAAATCGCCATATCCTAGGGTCTCGGCCAGGCTAGAGGCTAACCCGGCGTCGTAAACCTCTGCTTAACCGACGGCAGGCGCTCAGGCCTTCAGGGCGGCCAAAATGCTCACGGCGGCCTTAAAATCGACCAGCCGGGCGGCCCGGCGGGCCGCCACCTCCTCGTCCACGCCCCATTTTTCGGCGTTCCAGTCCTCATCGACATGGGCGGCGGTCCAGACCTGATCGGGATCGCGGACGCCGTGCAGCAGCGCCAGGGCCAGCAGCGCCGAACCCGTGAGCGTCGTCACCACATGCAGGGCGGCCACGGACCAGGGGTCATCAGGGAATACGTCGCGGGCCGCCTTGATCGCCTGCTCCGGCTGGGCGGCATGCACGATCCCTTCGGACAGAATGAAATGGGCGCCAAGATCGTTCGCAGCCCAGGACAGCACGGGGTCCCAATGCGCAGCTTCCCGGGCGACCAGCGCCTCGGGATTGCCCGCACGATAGAACAGCAGGTCGGAACCGAGATATTTCGCCACGTCCTCGGCCACGGCATCGACGCGATCGGTGACCTCAGCGACGCTGTTGGCAAAGCGCGTCAGCGGCATGGTCAGGGGATCGATGGTCTCGCCTTGCGCATTCCATTCGGCAGCAATCTGCTCGGCGAGCCTGCTGGTGGGCGCAACGACCTGGCGGCCGGAAGGCGTGCGGATCGGCTTGCCGTCAAGCGTAACGGCAAACCCGCCATCGGCTGGCGCGATGCCGGCCTCCTTGTAGAAGCGCTTACGTTGGGGAACGCGCGTGGCGCGTCGCACCGCCTCTTCCGGATCGAGCGGAGAATGTCCGGCGACTTCATCAAATAGTTCACGCATGCGGCTTCCGGTGGTCGGTGATAATCGAGGCCCGACAATACGATGCCGGCGGGTGCAAATAAAGCCGATGAGGAAGTTGCGGCCACGACTTGCCACTCTGGTTATGCTGGCGTTTCGCCGGTTCATGCCGGGTTCCGCTCGACCCCAGAATAACAGGGAGAGAGGCATGAATGTAGGATGGGTAGAGCGAAGCGAAACCCATCGCGGTCATGATTGCGATGATGGGTATCGCTTCGCTCTACCCATCCTACGTACTGGCGGCTGGTCGTCCCGGCCTGCTTATGCCGGGTTCCGCTCATCAGAATCGCCGGTGCGCAACGCCTAGACTAGCGACGTGAAAGGATCGCCTGGCAGAACGCGCTCGTATCGGTCAACATCGCGTCTCCTGCGAATTTCAGCGAGTCGATCGAACGCTGTGCTGCATCGGCGTGTCCGGCACCGCACGCGTCGGTAATGACGACAGGGATCATTCCGAGGTCGGCGGCGTGGCGCGCGGTTGGCTCGATACCGATTTCCATGGCAACGCCGACGAGTGCGACCGTCGAGATGCCGCAGTCGCGCAATGCAATGGACAGCGGCGTGCCTTCAAATGCGGACATCGTGATTTTGTCGAAGATCGCCTCGCTCGGACGCGGAGCTAGTTCGGGCGTGATCGCAAATCCCGGCGAGTCGCGCAAAAACCATGGGCTGACCTTGGCCGGATCGTCGACCCGTTGCCAGGCCATCGCCATGCGATATTGAAAGACGCCCATCAATTCCTTGGGCAACGACAGATGCCGCATGAAGAAGATGCGGGCGCCGGCATCTCTCGCCGCCGCAAGGACGTTCGATACCCGCGCAACGATCTCGTCGGCGTTCTTGAGCTGGCTTAGAATCCCGATCTGCATGTCATAGACGACCAGCGCTAGTCGCGCGGGGGTGCAGATTTCTTCAAGCGTTTGTGGAATATCGAGACCGTGAGCGTTTTTCATAGCCATCTCTTAGCGGAATTTTTTCCAGGGAAGAACATTAAAATGACTTTGCGGCGCAACTGAAGCGCCGCAGCCAGCATGTTGAATCAAACCCACCTCGATTCGGGGGTCCCCAATCGAACCAGCCTAAAGCTATTCCGCTCTGCGCTTCCGGTTTGAAAGTCATTGCGCGACCGGCACTGCGTGCCCGCTACTCTTCCGGCGCGTTCTCGATCGGATCGAACCGGTCGTGCTCAAGCCCGAGCAGATTCCAGAATGTAGGATGGGTAGAGCGAAGCGAAACCCATCGCGGTCATGATTGCGATGATGGGTATCGCTTCGCTCCACCCATCCCACGTACTCCAGCTCAGGGCTTTTGATAGATTACCTTCCCCGCCCGGATCGTGTAGACGACCTTGGCGAGGTTCGTGACGTCGGCTGTGGGGTCGCCGTCGAGCACCACGACGTCGGCGTCAAAGTCCTTTTCAACCCGGCCCTTCTTCGCCGCCTTGAAATACTGCGCAGGACTGGTCGTCAGCGACGCCAGGATCTGGCGCGCCGATAGCACGCGATGCATCAGCTCGTATTCGAGCGTGGTGTCGTAATAGGCGGTGAAGCCGACATCGGTACCGAACAGCACTGGACCGCCATTGTCGGAGAACGCCTTGACCTGATTGACGGTCGTCGCAACGAGGCGCGTAGCGATATCGGGCGCAACAGGAAGCTTCGCAAACAGCGACAGCGTCGGAACCAGGGCAATGCCCTGCTGCTTGAATCGCGCGAGCTGCTCGGGCGAATAGGCCGGTTCGCCAGGCACCGTGTGAGCCATGATGTCGACACCGGCCGTGATCACGGCGTCCACGCCCGCCATGTTTTGCGGATGGGCGAACACCGGCTTGCCCGCGGCATGCCCCACATCGACAGCCGCCTTGGCGATGGCCGGGTCCATGTTTACGACCGGCTTATCGGTGCCCTTGAAGGAGCCGGTGAACAGTTTCACGCCGTCCAAACCGAAGCCCATATAGGTGCGCGCCAATTGCGTGGCTTCTTCCGGCGTGGAGGCTTCGGGCAGCTTGATCTCGGCGGGCAGATAGGCTGGATGACCGTCCTTGGGAAAAATGCTGCCAGCCATATGGATGGCCGGGCCCGGTACTTCGCCGGAATCGACGCGACGGCGCAACGGCAAGGTATCGCGTCCGTCGGACCCGAGGTCCCATACGGTGGTGAAACCCCACCGCGTCAGCATCGCCTGCATGTGCTCGGCCAGCGGCGCGGCGGGCGCGGAGCCTGCGTTCTTCCACACGGCCTGCGAGAAATGGACGTGGCTGTTCCAGAAGCCGGCGACCACGGTCTTGCCGGCGCAATCAATGAGGCGCGCATCGCTGGGGATTTGCACCTCGCTGCGGCTTCCGACCGAGGTGATGACGCCATTGGCGCTGAGAACCACGGCATCGGGAAGCGGTGCGGCGTCAGGCGAAGCGTATACGCTGCCGCCCACAAGGGCGAGCGTCTGGGCGCTGGCTGGCGCGCGTGCGCCTGAAACCGCGGTCAAAAGGAAAAAGCAAAGCGCGACGCGGACAATATTTCCGTTCATATGCAGCACCTCTGAAATTGCGATCAGGCAGGGGCATACCGAACTGGCGCACTTCCAGCTTGATAGTTGTTGCGCCAACCTGCGGCACTAAGCGTCCGCGTCATTCCTCCGGCGCGTTCTCGATCGGATCGAACCGGTCGTGCTCAAGCCCGAGCAGATTCCAGGATTGCAGCATATGCGGCGGCAGCGGCGCGCTGACATCGATCACGCCGCCGCGCGGATGCGGGATCACGAGCCGTCGCGCGAGCAGATGCAGCCGGTTCTGCAGGCCGCCCGGCAGGTCCCAATTCTCCTTGTTGAAATACTTGGGATCGCCGACAATCGCGTGGTCGATATGCGCCATATGCGCGCGCAATTGATGGGTTCGCCCGGTGACCGGCTTCAGCGACACCCAGGCAAGTTTCTGCGCCGAGGTCTCGACCACGGCATAATAAGTCACCGCGTGGCTCGCGCCCTCGTCGCCATGTTTTGCGACCCGCATGATGCTGTCCTCCTCGCTCTCCTCTTTGGCGAGATAGGTCGAGATGCGGCCCTGCTTCGGCTTCGGCACGCCCGCCACCAGCGCCCAGTAAATCTTGCGCGCCGAGCGGTGGCGGAACGAGCCGGTCAGTGCGGTGGCAGCGAAGCGCGTCTTGGCGACCAGAAGACAGCCCGACGTTTCCCGATCCAGCCGATGCACCAGCCGCGGCTTCTGTCCCTTGGCGTCGCGCATCACCTCCAGCATCTGGTCGACATTTCGCGTGATGCCGGAGCCGCCCTGCACCGCCAGCCCCGCCGGCTTGTTCAGCACCACGACGTCGGCGTCTTCGTAAAGCGTCATCTCCTTCAGGGCCTGCAGCGTCTTGGTCGCGGCTTCAGAAAGCGGACCCGCGCCCTTCGGCGCATCGAGCCGCAGCGGCGGAATGCGAACGCTCTGACCCTCTTCGAGCCGGTCCTTGCTGTCGGCGCGCTTGCCGTTGACGCGCAGCTCGCCCTTCCGGACGATGCGCTGGATATGGGAGAACGACAGGCCGGGGAAACGCGCCTCGAGGAAGCGATCGACGCGCATGTTGTTCTCGTCCGCGGTGACGACGACGGTCTGGACTTTGGTGGGCAGCGGCGGCGGCTCGGGCGCGACCTTCGCTGGCTCGGCGACAAGAGGCTTTGAAGCACGGGGTGGCGAGGCGGCAAACCGCGCCGCTGGCTTTCCGCCCGGGCGATGTGCCGGCGGCCGCTCGGCTGACGATCCTCGATAAGGACGCGCGCCCTTCGGGCGATCGCCCGCCGGGCGGAGAGGTCTCTTGACGCGTCGGCTCATGATGGCTGCTGCTCCGAAAGTTATGCGGTTGGGTAGCGCAAAAGCAGCGAACCGTCACGGTGAATTCAGTACAAATCAGGCGGCGGATCGGCCATGCTAGGCCAAACGACCAAGAAACGTGGGGCAGTCCGGATGAAATTCTCAAGGTCGGCTTTGACCGTTCTGGCGGCAATGGTCGCGAGCCCAGCGTGGGCGCAGATGCCGGAGGATCTGGCCTGGAAGCTCCTGGAACTCGGCCGCGTCATCGATCCACCCAAGACGGTGGAGCTCTACGCGCCGCTGCAGGAAAAAGAGCCGTATCAGGGCGTCAAGGTCGAGCGGGACATCAAATACGGCCCTGCCGACCGCAACCTGCTCGATATCTTCGCACCGGATAACGTGACATCGGCCCGGCCGGTGCTGATCTTTGTTCACGGCGGCGCCTTCGTCGGCGGCAACAAGCGGACCACACCGACCAGCCCGTTCTACGACAACATCATGCTATGGGCGGCAAGGAACGGCTTCGTCGGCGTCAACGTCACCTATCGGCTCGCGCCACTGGCACCCTGGCCGGGGGGCACCGAGGATATCGCCGCCGCGGTCAAGTGGATCACCGACAAGATCGGCGAGCATGGCGGCAATCCGGCGCGCATCTACCTGATGGGACATTCCGCCGGCGCGGTTCACGTCGCGAACTATGTCTCGCATCCGGAATTCCACAAGGTGAAGGGTGGCGGCCTGGCCGGCGCGATCATGCTCTCGGGAGTTTACGACCTGACCGCGACACCGCTCGCCGATACCGGGCGCGCCTATTTCGGTGCCGATCCCGCGCGCTACGCCGAACGATCCTCACTGTCCGGTTTGGCAACAACGGATATCCCGCTGATGATGGCCGCCGCCGAACTGGACCCGGAAGGCTTCGTGCTGCAATTCGATCTCGCGAAAGATGCAAGCTGCAAACGCGCCGCCGGATGCGCACGCGCTATCCTGCTGCCGCAACACAGTCACATGTCGGAGGTGTATTCGATCAACACCGCCGACACCCGGCTGACCGATCAGATCCTGGATTTCGTGAAGACAGGGAAATAGCCGGTCGCTCGGCCGCGCGCGAGGAGCTGTCAACACGCGGAGCGGTCGCCTCAATTGGCCGCCCGCTCGCACTGTGCCGGGGCGCCCCAGGCGCTACTTGCACTGTGCGACGCTTCTCACCGCGGTCAAATCACTGCTGGAATTGTTGGAGGGACGCTTTTTGGCGGCCTCCTCCGCTGCGGCGCAGGCCGCCGCCGCATCTCCGTTCTGGAACCTGGCCCAGGCAAGATTGGTCCAGGCATCGCCGAAGTCGGGGGCCTCCTTGACCGCCAGGTCCAGCACCGCCTGGGCATCGCGCGGCCGCTTGGCGATCAAGAGCAGGCGGCCATAGTCGGCCTTGAGCGCCTTCACCGGATTAGGCTGCTTGAGCGCGATCCTGAACAGTTCGTCGGCGGCATCCAGATCATTGAAGCGAGCTTGAGCGATCACCGCAAAACCATGATAGACGCTGCTCTGTTCAGGTGAAACGAGAAACGCCTGATTGAATCGAAGCGCGGCTTCCCGCACCTTGCCGCCCTGTATCGCCATCCACGCACGTTTGGTCGTTTCCTCGAACGCCTTTTCGCGCGACCCGGTGGCCCCGATGATGGCGCTTACAAACTTCTCATCCCCGGCCTTCTGCTCCGCACTCTTGGCCGCAAATCCGAAGAACGGCTGCTCGTTGGCCGGCGCAATATAGGTCCGCTTCGTCACTTGCACGCCCGGCGCAACCTCGACCGTCTCGGCGGCTGCAGGCAGCGGCGACGCCAGCATCACCACGCAGGCGACAGCCCGAATGGTCTGTTTGAGAAAGGTACCTAAACGTCTCATTCGCGATGGCCTCGTTCCTTGCGCAGCTTCGCCCAGTAATCCAGCCGCTTGCGGATTTCGCGCTCGAACCCGCGGTCCGGCGGATCATAGAAGGTCTGCCGCCCCAGCGCTTCCGGAAAATAGTCCTGCCCGGAGAAGGCGTCGGGCGCATCGTGGTCGTATGCGTAACCCGAGCCATAACCTTCCGACTTCATCAGCTTGGTCGGCGAGTTGAGAATATGCTTTGGCGGCAATAGCGAGCCGCCCTCTTTCGCCGTACGCATCGCAGCACCGAAGGCCGTGTAGGCGGCGTTCGATTTCGGCGCGGTGGCGAGATAGATCACGGCCTGCGCGATCGCGAGTTCGCCCTCGGGAGACCCAAGAAAATCGAAGGCATCCTTGGCGGCATTGCAGATCACCAGCGCCTGCGGATCGGCAAGGCCGATATCCTCCACCGCCATTCGCACCACGCGCCGCGCCAGGAACAGCGGATCCTCGCCGGCGTCCAGCATGCGCGCGAGGTAATACAGCGCCGCATCGGGATCGGAGCCGCGCACCGATTTATGCAGCGCCGAAATCAGGTTGTAATGGCCGTCGGCGGACTTGTCGTAGATCGGCGCGCGTCGTTGCAGGATCTCCTGCAATTGTGCGGCATTGAAGATTTCGTCCTTGCGCGCGGCCCGCCAGACCTCTTCGGCCAAGGTCAGCGCCGCGCGGCCGTCGCCATCGGCCATCCGCACCAGCACGGCGCGCGCCTCCGCATCGAGCGGCAGCCTCCTCCCCTCGACCTTCTCGGCATGCACGAAGAGTTTTTCGATCGCGGCAGCATCGAGCGAATGAAACACCAGCACGCGCGCCCGCGACAGAAGCGCGGCGTTGAGCTCGAACGACGGATTTTCCGTGGTGGCGCCGACCAGCACCACGGTGCCGTCTTCCATCACGGGCAGAAACGAATCCTGCTGCGCACGGTTGAAACGATGCACCTCGTCGACGAACAACAGCGTGCCCTTGCCCATTTCGCGCCGGGCGCGCGCCGCGTCGAACACCTTCTTCAGGTCGGCGACGCCGGAAAACACCGCGGAAATCTGCTCGAAATGCAGTTCGGTGGCGTCAGCCAACAGCCGCGCCACCGTGGTCTTGCCGGTACCGGGCGGCCCCCAAAACACCAGCGAGCCCAGCGTGCGCGTCTCCAGCATGCGCGTCAGCGCGCCGTCGGCACCGAGGATATGATCCTGCCCGACGACGTCGGAAAGCGAACGCGGGCGCAGCCTGTCCGGCAGCGGATGCGGCGCATCCTGCTCCATCCCCGCCGCAGCGAAGAGGTTGGCTACCTCGCGTGGTCGCTTCGGACTCATCCGCCCAGCGTCACGTTGATCTGCTGGCCGCCGCGCACCACGACGATGCGCCAGAGCCTGGAAGCGGCCTTCGAAGCCTTGTCGAGGTCGCTGGTCTTGCTGATCTTCTGGCTGTTGACCGCGAGGATGATGTCGCCCTTCTGGAAGCCCACGCTTGCCGCGGTGCCGCCGTCGGCGAGGTCGATCACCACGACGCCCTCGGTCTGGGAATCCAGATGCAGTTCGTCGGCAATCGCCGGCGAAATATTGGCGACCTTGGCGCCCTGGAACGGCGATCGCGCAGTGAGCACGATTTCATCGCGGTTGGTATCGGGCGCGGTCTCCAGCGGGACCGTCAGCTTGACGGTCTTGCCGGCGCGCTGCACGTCGATCTGCGCAGCGCCGCCGAGCTGCCTTGTAGCGAAGCGGTAGTCGAACGCGTTAGGCTCGTCGATCGTCTGCCCTTCGATCGCTACAATCAGATCCGAAGGCTTCAGCCCGGCGCGCGCCGCCGGACTGTTCGGCGCGACGTTGGCGACCAAGGCGCCGTTCGGCAGTTTCAGCCCCAGCGTCTCGGCGATCTCAGGCGTCACCGCCTGCAGCTTTGCACCCAGCCACGGCCGCTTGACGGCCTTGCCACCGCTCTTGGCGGACGCCACGACCACGCGCACCATGTTGGCCGGGATCGCAAAGCCGATGCCCTGCGAGCCGCCGGAGCGCGAGAAGATTGCGGTGTTGATACCGACGAGCTTGCCGGTCATGTCGACCAGCGCACCTCCGGAATTGCCGGGATTGATCGCCGCATCGGTCTGGATGAAAAACTGGTAGTCGGTGACGCCGACCTTGGTGCGGGCCAGCGCCGAGACGATGCCGTGGGTCACGGTCTGGCCAACGCCGAATGGGTTGCCGATCGCGAGCACGACGTCGCCGACCAGCAGTTCATCGGAATTGGCGAAGTCGAGGGTTGCGAATTTCTCTCGTCCGTCCTTCACGCGCAGTACGGCCAGATCCGTGCGGCTGTCCTTCAGCACGATCTCGGCCTCGAACTCGCGCTTGTCGGCGAGCGAAATCTTGACCTGATCGGCGCCCTCGATGACGTGGTTGTTGGTGACCACGAGCCCCGAGGCATCGACCATTACACCTGATCCGAGCGAACGCTGCATCTGCTCGGGCTGCTGCCCGGGCACGCCAAAGAAACGACGAAAAATCGGATCGTCCAGCAGCGGGTTCCGGGTTTGCACGGTTTTGCCGGCATAGACGTTCACCACCGCCGGCTGCGCGCGCTGCACGATCGGCGCGTAGGACAGCCGCAGTTCGGCGCCCGAGGACGGCACGCGCCGGTCCTGCGCCAGCGCTGGTGTTGCCATGACTGCCGCAGCCAGCAGCAGCGCGAAGGATCGGATCAAATTCATGCGAAAATCCCGGAATTCAGCGCCCCACATATAGATGCGAGGCGGCAACGAGAGAAGATAAAGCGGCATACAATACCGGCAGCTACGCCGCGCGATCGGGCACTTTGGCGGCGTCCGGCGCCGGCGCACAGGATAGCCGCTCCTGATGGCCCTCGCCCCACGCCCGCAACGTCTCGATGACAGGACGCAGGCTCTCGCCGATCTCCGACAGCGTATACTCGACCCGCGGCGGCACCTCGGCATAGACCTTGCGAACCACGAGCTTGTCGTCCTCGAGCGCCCGAAGCTGCTTGGTCAGCATGCGCTGGGTAATCCCGGGCATCCGCCGCCGCAACTCCCCGAAGCGCTGGGTGCCGGCCTGCAGATGAAACAGGATCACCCCTTTCCACTTGCCGTCGATCAGATCGAGCGTGGCTTCAACCGCGCAGCCCGGCCGACGGGCAAAATCTCGCCGTTTCATGAGTTTTCCTGGGGGTTTTCCCAATAGTATCCAAACAGGGACTAGTTCCCCATATTTACAGTACTTGCCAAGTGGATGCCAGCGCGACAGTTAGGCGGCGAAAGCGTTTTCAAGCGAAGTGGAGCCGGTTCGCGTGAAGAAAACGCGTCAGAAATAGAGACCTTTTCAAACGACGCAGGAGGCACTGACATGAAAGCTGTCGGGTACAAAAAATCGCTCCCCATCGAGGACGCGCAATCGCTGATCGATTTCGAGGCCGCCAAACCGGAACCGAAGGGCCGCGACATCAGAGTCGCCGTCGAGGCGATCTCCGCCAACCCGGTCGATTACAAGGTCCGCAAGCGCGCCGCCCCGCCCGAGGGCGAGACCAAGATCCTGGGCTATGACGCCGCAGGAATCGTCGATGCCGTCGGCCCCGACGTGACCCTGTTCAAGCCGGGCGACGAAGTGTTTTACGCGGGCTCGATCCTGCGCCAGGGCACGAATGCGGAATTTCACCTGGTCGACGAGCGGATCGTCGGCAAGAAGCCGAAATCGCTGTCGTTCGCACAGGCCGCCGCACTGCCGCTGACCTCGATCACCGCCTGGGAATTGTTGTTCGACCGGCTCGGCGCCGTGCCGGGCAAGAGCCTCGATCCGCGCACCCTGCTGATTACCGGCGGCGCCGGTGGCGTCGGCTCGATCCTGATCCAGCTTGCGCGCCGCCTCACTGGCCTGACGGTGGTCGCCACCGCCACACGGCCGGAGTCGCAAAAATGGTGCCTCGACCTCGGCGCGCACGCCGTGATCGATCATTCCAAACCGATGAAGGAGCAGATCGAGCAGCTAAAGGCGCCGCCGGTGGCGCTGGTCGCGAGCCTTACCTTCACCGACCAGCATTACAAGGCGATCGCCGACTTCATCGCCCCGCAAGGCAAGTTCGGCCTGATCGATGATCCCCCGGAATTCACCGTTAGTGCATTCAAGGGCAAGGCGGTTTCGATCCATTGGGAGTCGATGTTCACTCGCTCGTCATTCCAGACGGCGGACATGATCGCCCAGCACCATCTGCTCAACGATGTGGCAGACCTCCTCGACAAGGGCGTGCTGCGCACCACGCTCGACCAAACTTTCGGCACCATCAACGCGGCCAATCTAAAGCGCGCCCATGCGCTTTTGGAAAGCGGCAAGTCGCGCGGCAAGATCGTGCTGGAGGGGTGGTAGCGGCCCAATAAACAGGGTTGATCGGAAAGTCGATTCAAGGGACCCTGTCCCATCGATCCGGGATGGCTGTCGCCGAAACCCCCGGCGCGAATTGCCGGGGCACACGGAAGACAGGAGACCTGTTTCGATATGATCCGGATGTTTTTGACGGCCGCGATAGCGTCGGCCTGCGTGGTAGGCTGCGCGTCGATCGCAGTAGCGCAAGCTGGCTACCCCGAAAAACCGCTGCAGTTGATCGTGCCCTTCCCGCCGGGCGGAGCCTCCGACGTCGTCGGGCGCATCATTGCCGGCGAGCTAGAGGCGCGTCTGGGCAAGCCCGTGATTGTGCTCAATCGCCCTGGCGGCGGCACCACAATCGCGGCCAAGGAGGCTGCCAACGCGGCTGCCGATGGATACACCCTGTTCGCCAGCTCGAATTCGACCTTTACCCTGCAGCATGCGGTGAAGGAGACCGTGCCATACGACAGCGCCAGGGATTTCGAGCCGATCGGCCAGACCGGCACCCTGGCCATGGTGCTGGTTACCCATCGCGACAATCCAATCAAGGACGTCGCGGCGCTGGTCGCTGCGGCCAAGGCTAATCCCGACAAGCTGTCGCTGGCTTCCTTTGGCGTGGCGACCATTTCGCATTTTGCCGGCGAGCTCTTCAAATCGAGTGCCGGGGTCAAGATGGTGCACCTGCCCTACAAGGGAAGCGCGCCCGCGATGAACGACCTGATGGGCAAGCATATCGAGTACCACGTCGACACCGTCATCGCGATCAGGCCGCTGCTCGAATCCGGCACGGTTCGTCCGCTGGCGGTGTTCTCGGCTAAACGCTCGCCGTTCCTTCCCGACGTTCCGACACTCGCCGAACTCGGCTACCCCAATATCGACCTTGTCTCATGGGGTACCGTGGTGGCGCCCAAGAAAATCCCCCCGGCCATTCGCGACCGGCTGGCCTCGGTGCTGGAAGAGGCGATCGCAAGCCCCCAGGTGATCGAACGCTTCCAGAAAGTCGGGTACGAAGCTGGCTTCAAGCGCTATTCGGACTGGCCGGGATTCATCGCCAGGGAAACCGCCGAGATGAAGGAACTGGCCCGCAAGGGCGGGATCAAGGAAGAGTAATCCTGACATGACCGAGCCGTGCGATCTGCCCGCGGTGACCGCCCGGGCGCTGATCGGCGAGCGCAAGCTTTCGCCGGTCGAGCTCATGGACAGTTGCATCCGGCGCATCGAGGAGATCGATCCCTCCGTCAATGCGATCATCGCGCGCTCGTTTGACAGCGCGCGCACGGCAGCACAGGAGAGCGAGGCCGCCGTCATGCGGGGCGACGCGCTTGGCCCGCTGCACGGACTTCCGCTCGGGGTCAAGGATCTGATTGACGCCAAGGGGCTACCGACGAGCTTCGGCAGCGTGCTGTTTGCTGACAACGTCGCAGCCGAGGATGAAGCTGTTGTCGCGATGCTCAAGCGCGCGGGCGCCATCGTCGTCGGCAAGACCAACGTCCCCGAATGGGGCGCGGGCGGTAACACCCGCAATGCGCTTCATGGTGCCACCGGCAACCCGTTCGACCCCGAGCGCTCCGCCGCCGGCTCGTCCGGCGGATCGGCGGTGGCACTCGCCACCGGCATGGTACCGCTGGCGACCGGTTCGGATACCGGGGGGTCGGTCAGGAACCCCGCCGCGTTTTGCGGGGTCGTCGGATTCCGCCCCTCGCCCGGGTTGATCGCCAGCAACAGCCGCAACATGGCCTGGCTGCAGATCTCACAGCTCGGGCCGATGGCAAGAAATGTATCGGACGCGTGTCTTATGCTTTCCTGCATGCTGGATCGCGACGCGCGCGATCCGCTGTCGGCCATCCTTCACGCCGGCGGAACGCCCGTGCGCGAGACCTATCGCGATCCGCCACGGACCGATCTCGCCACCTTGCGCATCGCGGCGACATGCGATTTCGGATTTGCCCCGACGGAGCGCGCGATCGCCGAGACGTTCAAGAAGAAGCTCGCGACGTTCGGATCGGCATTCCGCAGCCTCGAATGGACCCATCCTGATTGCAGCCACGCTGACGAGGTGTTCCGGATCCTGCGCGCTGTCGCATTTCTGGGCCGGCACCGGGAGCTTGCGGAGAAATATCCCGACAAGGTGGGTCCCAATATCAGCGACAACGTCGCCGAGGGACTTGGCTATTCCGCCCTCGACGTGGCGCGTGCGCTCTCGCTGCAGACCGCGCTTTACCGAAGCTGGCAGACATTCTTCGGCGAGCATGATTTTGTCATTGCGCCGACGGTCACGATCAGCCCGCGGCCCTGGTCGGAGCTCTACCCGGCCGCTATCGATGGCACGCCGACCAAAAGCTATTTTCACTGGCTGGCGTTGGCCTATGCCGTGACCAATGCCGGACACCCGGCGGTGGCGATACCGGCCGGTCGCGACGGTGCCGGATTGCCGTTCGGCATCCAGATCATCGGCCCGCGAGGCGGCGATGTCGCGACGCTTTCGGTTGCCCGCGAAATCGAGGCGCTGCTTGGCGCCAATCCGGAGACGGCCCGTCCGATGCCGGATCTCGCCTGGCTGCGCCGCCAGCCGCCGATGTCCGGCCGGCCCGGCTTTCTGGATTTCGATTGATCCGGCTCCATTCGAAGCCGTCGCCTGAACGTTCGTTCATCAAAGTTAAATCTGACGCCAGGGCGGTCTTGAAGCCGGCACTTGGGCAACGAACTTCACTCGAATGTGTTTAGCAAGTGTCCGTTTTTGCGAAAGAGCGAACTTCGCTCGAATGTAAAGTATTGGGCGTCTGAATTACGGAAAGGAGTTATCCATGAGGAAAGCACCTTTGGCTTTGGCCGCAGCGGCGGTCCTGGGCTTGACGGCGGTAACCGCACCGTCGCCGGCGGAAGCCCACTGGCGCGGCGGGGGATTTTTCCCGGCCGTGGCTGGCGGACTGATCGCGGGCGCCGTAATTGGCGGACTGGCCTCGAGCGCCTACGCCTATGGTCCGGGTTACGGATATTATGGCTACCCGCGCTATTATGGCGGGTATGCGCCGGCTTACTATGGCGGATATTACGACGAGCCTTATTACCCTGTCGTTCGCTACCGTCGCGTGGTTCGCCCGGCATTCGCCTACTATGGCGGTCCGCGATTCTATGGTCCGCGGTTTTACCATCGCCGCCACTGGCATCATTGGTGATGCATCAAGTCGAAAGGGCCGCCAACAAGGCGGCCCTTTTTATGAAGGGCGTCAATCGATTGTTCAATCGATCTCATGCACCACGGTGCGTGTGGCGGGATCGACCAGCATCACGCGGTTGTTCGAGTAGACGTAGCGATACTTCGTTACTGTCGGGCCCCAATCCGAAGGCACCGGCTCGAGTTCGACTTCTGTCGGCACTCTGGCGCCAACCACGATCCTTTCCCGTGTTTCCACCGGACGGATCTTGTGCTTGGTCACATAGCTCTTGATCTTGGTGCGATATTCCGGCTCGATCCGGATCGTCGCGCCCGCAACTCCGGTCGTGGTTTCGGTTTCAACGGTGGTTTGGGCGCTGGCCATCGTCGCAACCAGCGACGCGGCGGCCGCAATCATGAACAGCTTCTTCATCTTGTTCCTCCTCTAACCGCATCAGCGCGGCTGCGGGAAAAACAGATTCTTCGCCCTCTTGTTCCGAGAAGAATGCCGCACCGCAAGGCGTTGAATGCGCAAAGCTATTGCCTGACGCGCCGCTTTCAGCGCGACATCGCACTGCAGCTCAAGTTGGCGCGACGCCCTCAACGAAAATCAGTCGTCGATTCAGCGCTGTCTGCCGCACCTTCAGAGCCTCCGCGTATTCCGACGAGCCGTACCACTCGCGCAAACGCTCCATCGTTGGAAATTCGACGACAATGATGGTTTTCGGTGGTGGGCCGCCTTCGATCAAATTTGCGACGCCGCGGCGGACTAAATAGCGCCCGCCATACTGCGCGATCGTCTTCGCGGCGATGATGCGATAAGCCTCGAAACCCGCCGCATCGCGCATCTCAACTTCGGAAATAACATAGGCCGACATCGCAAACCTCCGACCACAATTGATCACCGTATTTCGACGATCTCTGCTTCACCTCCGGCGACGACGCCGACATCGCCGACACCCTTGCCGAACAGCGCGCGCGCCAGCGGCGACGCGTGCGAGATTGTCCCACGTGCGGGGTCGGCCTCGTCTTCGCCGACGATCCGGAACGTCTGTCGCCGGTCATCGTCGCGCACGATGGTGACGGTGTGGCCGAGCCGCACGACCGAATTGTCCGTTGGCTCCGGAATCACCGTCGCTGTGGCGCGGCGCGCACTCCAATAGCGGAGGTCGCGGCGGGCGCTGGTCAGGGCTGCCCGGTCGCCAGCGGATTGCGCTGCGGCATGGGCGGCCTCGGCCGCGGCCAACGCTTGTTCGATCTGGTGGAGACCCCCAGGCGTCACGTCATTCGGAAGATCGGAGATCGGCCGATCAGGCAGATCTTCGACGTCCTGTGTTTCTTTGACGAATGCTCTGCTCATACCTGTCAACGTCTACGGGCTCCGACGGTTCCTATGAAGCCGCAGGGGTAACCAGGCCGCGGGTGCGTCGGCCAATAAAAGTGCGCTTGATAGACTCTGCGAGCCTCCCGTCAGACGAGGCGATGAAAATCCGGCTCTGGAGGCAACCCCCATCGGGGTCAGACCCGGACGCCGCCGCAGACAAGGTTTGTTAGCGACCCGTCGCTCGGTACGCCCAGTGTGGTAATATTCGTCGTTACGGTCCCTATGTTCGTGCAAACGTCTTAACGGGCAGGTTGGCCATGATCGACCACATCACCATTGCTGTAAGCGATCTCCAAAGAAGCAAGCACTTCTATGAAAAGTCGTTCGCTCCTTTAGGGTACAGTATTTCATTTGGTAAAGAAGGGATCTTCTGGGCGTTTGATATTGGTGATGGGTTGTTCGAAATAAGTTCGGCAATGGCAGAACGCCCTCCTCCGTATACGCGCGTGCATGTGGCTTTTCGGGCAAAGAGTAAGGAAGAGGTCGTCGGATTTTATCGAGCTGCGCTTGACGCAGGCGCACAGGATAATGGTCCACCTGGGCCTCGCCCCGCCTACAGCGAGGATTACTACGCGTGCTTCGTCTTAGATCCTGACGGATACAACATCGAAGTCATGATCAACGCGCCGACCGGTAGTGCTCCGTAGTTAAAGGGCATTCTAGGGCGAGCGATGCGATTGGGGAGCGGCGCTTACCGGCTGGGAACTATCGAGAACGAGAATGATGCTCCCGCGATCGTCACACCGCATTGGATCGGTTTGGAAGATCGTATGCGTTTTGAACACCAAATAAAAAAAGCGGCGCTGGAAGCGCCGCTTTTGAAACTTGCGATTTTGAAAGACTTACGCCGCTTCGGCGGACTTTTCCTGCACCGGGCCGGAATCCAGGCCCTTGGCGTCGACGTCGCGGTCGACGAACTCGATCACCGCCATCGGCGCGTTGTCGCCGTAGCGGAAGCCGGCCTTGATGATGCGGGTGTAGCCGCCCTGGCGGTCCTTGTAGCGGGGCGCCAGCGTATCGAACAGCTTGCGGACCTGATCCTTGTCGCGCATCTCGGAGATCGCCTGGCGGCGCATGGCGAGCCCACCCTTCTTGCCGAGGGTGATCAGCTTCTCGACGATCGGGCGCAATTCCTTGGCCTTCGGCAGCGTGGTGACGATCTGCTCGTGCTTGATCAGCGCGGCGCACATGTTGGCGAACATCGCGCGGCGATGCTCGGCGGTGCGGTTGAGCTTACGATGAACCTTGCCGTGACGCATTGATCTATTCCTTGATTTGTCTTCGTCGCGACGGTTCGTCGGACTTGCTGCTCAGGTGGGCTGCCTGCGTTCGCCCGTTAAAAAGCGCGATGAAACATCATCGCGCTTTGACTTATTGTTCGATCAGTAGTGATCTTCGAAGCGCTTGGCGAGCTCGTCGATATTCTCCGGCGGCCAGCCCGGCACTTCCATGCCGAGATGCAGACCCATCTGGGCCAGCACTTCCTTGATCTCGTTCAGCGACTTGCGGCCGAAGTTCGGGGTGCGGAGCATTTCCGCTTCCGACTTCTGCACGAGGTCGCCGATATAGACGATGTTGTCGTTCTTCAGGCAGTTTGCCGAACGCACCGACAGTTCGAGCTCGTCGACCTTCTTGAGAAACGCCGGGTTGAAGGCGAGATCGGGGATGATCTCCTGCGCCACTTCCTTGCGCGGCTCTTCGAAGTTCACGAACACGTTGAGCTGATCCTGCAGGATGCGGGCGGCATAGGCCACCGCGTCTTCCGGCGAGATCGCGCCGTTGGTCTCGATCGTCATGGTCAGCTTGTCGTAGTCGAGGATTTGGCCCTCGCGGGTGTTCTCGACCTTGTAGGAGACCTTGCGCACGGGCGAGAACAGGCTGTCGACCGGGATCAGGCCGATCGGCGCGTCCTCGGGGCGGTTACGCTCGGCGGCGACATAGCCCTTGCCGGCGGCGACCGTGAACTCCATGCGGATTTCCGCGCCCTCGTCCAGCGTGCAGATCTGCAGATCGGGATTGAGCACCACGATGTCGCCGACGGTCTGGATGTCGCCGGCGGTGACAACGCCCGGACCCGACTTCTTCACGACCATGCGCTTGGGGCCTTCGCCCTGCATCTTGATCGAGATGTCCTTGATGTTGAGCACGATGTCGGTGACGTCCTCGCGAACGCCAGCGATCGAGGAGAACTCGTGCAGCACGCCGTCAATGTGCACCGATTGCACGGCCGCGCCCTGCAGCGACGACAACAGGATACGGCGCAGCGCATTACCGAGCGTCTGACCGAAGCCGCGCTCGAGTGGCTCGGCAACGACGGTCGCAAACCGGGTCGCGTCGGAGCCCGGCGTTACCTGCAACTTGTTCGGTCGAATGAGTTCTTGCCAATTTTTCTGGATCGTCACTTTGTCACCCATGGGCCAGTCAATCTGCCTTCAAATCACCGGCGTTGGAGATCGCGGATCAGTCCGCGGAAAATTCCAAAAGCAATCGCGGGCGGCAAAACCGCCCGCAATCGAACATCAGACCCGCCGGCGCTTGCGCGGACGGCAACCATTGTGCGGGATCGTCGTCACGTCGCGGATCGACGTCACAGTGAAGCCCGCCGCCTGCAGCGCACGAAGCGCCGATTCGCGGCCCGAACCGGGGCCGGCAACTTCCACTTCCAGCGTACGCATGCCGTGTTCCTGCGCCTTCTTGGAAACGTCTTCGGCCGCGACCTGCGCGGCATAGGGGGTCGACTTGCGCGAGCCCTTGAAGCCCATCGTGCCGGCCGAGGACCAGGCGATCGTGTTGCCCTGCGCGTCGGTGATGGTGATGGTCGTGTTGTTGAAGGACGAATTCACGTGCGCGATGCCGGAGGCGATGTTCTTGCGTTCGCGGCGGCGTACGCGGGTGGCTTCCTTGCCCATTACCTAAAAACCTTTCCTGTGATCTCAGACGCCGCCGTAGTGCCAGCGGCTACACCTAAAAAAGCGAGTGGCGAATAGCGAATAGTAAGGCTCGACCCCTATTCGCCATTCGCTATTTCGTATTCGCCAACCTTACTTCTTCTTGCCAGCGATCGACTTGGCCGGGCCCTTGCGCGTGCGCGCATTGGTGTGGGTGCGCTGGCCGCGCACCGGCAGGCCGCGACGATGACGCAGGCCGCGATAGCAGCCGAGGTCCATCAGACGCTTGATGTTGATGCCGGTCTCGCGACGAAGGTCGCCTTCGACGAGATAGTCACGGTCGATCACTTCGCGGATCTGCAGGACTTCCTGGTCGCTCAGCTGGCTGACACGACGATCCAGGGGGATCTTGACCTTTTCAACGATCTCGGCCGCATTCTTCTGGCCGATGCCATGGATGTACTGGAGCGCAATCAGAACGCGCTTGTTGGTCGGGATATTCACGCCGGCAATACGGGCCACGGACTTCTCTCCTGTCGCCGATCCTTCATGGAAACGGCCTTAAGTTCTTGCTATCTCGGGCAGGTGTCCGCAAACGCGAACACGACGCCCTTCCCCTCATCTGCTTCGGGGCCCGGCGTCGTCAAAAAACTATCCGACTTGGATGCGGGGCTTATTAAAGGATTCAACTCGGTTTCGTCAACCGCCTCTACCGTTTAGCTCGCTTTTTCGTGACCTTTTTGGCAGCCTTCCGGACAGCCTTTTTTGTCGCCTTTTTGGCCGTCCCGGCTCCCCGGCCCCTGACCGGCGAAGCGGCCTTCCGGCCCGCCGTCTTGCCCACCTTTTTGGCCCCCTTGGAAGCCTTAGAGGCGGGTTTGGCGGCCTTACGCGCCTGCTTGACGGCCTTCTTGGCGGTTTTGGCAGCCTTTTTGCCCGCGGGCCTGGCGGTCCTCCTGGCGGCTCCCCTGGCCTTCCGGGCCGGTACCGCCCTGGGTTCCACCGCGCCGACGGCAGCCAGGATCCGGTTAATCTCGCGGGTAACCTGTTCGATGGTCATCATCCCGTCGACCGTCGCCAGCTTCCGCCGCTCCGAATAATAGTGGATCAGCGGCTCGGTCATCGAGCGGTAGCTCGCCAGCCGCTTCGACAGCACTTCCGGAGTGTCGTCGATTCGCACTTCCTCGCCGCGGGCCTGCATCTCGGCGACGCGCGTCTCGACGCGGTTCAGAAGCGCGCTCTCGTTGACGCGCAATTCGATCACGGCGTCGAGCTTGATGTGCTTCTTCTTCAGGAGATCGTCGAGCGCCGCCGCCTGCGGCACCGTGCGCGGAAAGCCGTCGAGGATGAAACCGTTCTTCATGTCGGGCTGGTCGAGACGGTCGGAGATGATCCCGATCACGATCTCATCCGGCACCAGGGAGCCGCTGGCCATGATGTCCTTGGCCTGCAGGCCGACCGGCGTTTGCGCGGCGACCGCCGCACGCAGCATTTCGCCGGTCGAGAGCTGGACGATGCCGTACTTCTGAACCAGCCGCTGTGCCTGGGTCCCCTTGCCCGCGCCCGGCGGACCCAAAAGGATCAATCTCATGACTATTCGCCCCCCGGCTTGGTGAGCGAAACCCCGCGCACCCTGTATTGAATTTCAGAGTCCGCCGATCAGCGGCGGCGACCCCTCAGCTTGGATTTCCTGATCAGCCCCTCATACTGATGGGCCAGGAGATAGCCCTGCACCTGCGCCACCGTATCCATGGTCACGCTGACGACGATCAGAAGCGATGTGCCGCCGAAGTAGAACGGCACCGACGCATAGGAAATCAGGATCTCGGGAATCAGACAGACGATCGCCAGATAGATCGCGCCGAGCACCGTAACGCGCGACAGCACGTAATCGATATATTCGGCGGTGCGCTCGCCCGGACGGATGCCCGGGATGAAGCCGCCATGCTTCTTCAGATTGTCGGCGGTCTCGGTCGGGTTGAACACGATCGCGGTGTAAAAGAAGGCGAAGAACACGATCAGGCTCAGGTAGAGGATCAGAAATAGCGGACGGCCGTGGCTGAGCTGGGTGTTGAGCCACTGGAACCATTCCGGGCCCTGGCCGGCATTGAAGTTCGCAACCGTCGCCGGCAGCAGCAACAGCGAGGAGGCAAAGATCGGCGGGATCACGCCCGAGGTGTTCAGCTTGAGCGGCAGATGCGAGGACTGGCCCTCGAACATCTTGTTGCCGACCTGTCGCTTCGGATACTGGATCAAAAGCCGCCGCTGCGCGCGCTCCATGAACACGATGAAGGCGATCACGACGATCGCCATCGCGATCACCAGCAGGATCAGCCCGGTCGAGAGCGCGCCCTGGCGTCCCAGTTCCAGCATGTTGGCGAGAGCAGACGGCAGCTCGGCAACGATGCCGGCCAGAATGATCAGCGAAATACCGTTGCCAATGCCGCGCGAGGTGATCTGCTCGCCGAGCCACATCAGGAACATGGTGCCGCCGGTCAGCGTGACCGTGGTGGAAATCAGGAAGAACAGCCCGGGTTCACTGACGACGTTACCGGCGCCCTGGAGGCCGACGGCGATGCCGTAGGCCTGGAACGTGGCGAGGATCACCGTGAGGTAGCGGGTATACTGGTTCAGCGTCTTGCGGCCAGCCTCGCCTTCCTTCTTCAGCGCTTCGAGCTTGGGCGATACGGTGGTCAAGAGCTGGATGATGATCGATGCCGAGATGTACGGCATGATGTTCAGCGCGAAGATCGCCATGCGGTTGATGCCGCCGCCGGCGAACATGTTGAACATGCCGAGGATGCCGCCGGCCTGCGACTTGAACACCTGCTCCCAGGCCGCGGGATCGATGCCGGGCAGCGGGATATAGGTGCCGAGCCGATAAACAAGCAGCGCACCCAGCGTGAACCAGATGCGCTTCTTCAGTTCGTCGGCTTTCGCCAGTGCGCCGAAGTTGAGGTTTGCCGCAAGTTGTTCTGCTGCTGAGACCATGTTCAGGCTTTCTCCCGCCGTCCCTCAGGCCGTCGCCCCTGGCGGGGCGATCGGCAGACGCCGGACATTATTTGGTGCTCGGCTTCGATAAGTCCATCATCCTACCGTGCGGATCGCCCGCGATTGAGCGGGCGATGACGCAGATGTTACGCCGCCTCGCCTTCATCCTTCTTGGCCGGGGCCAGGATCTTCACCGTGCCGCCGGCCTTCTCGACCGCCGCGATCGCGGATTTCGAGGCGCCATGCACCTCGATCGCCAGCTTGGCCTTGAGCTCGCCGCGGCCGAGCAGCCGCAGGCCGTCCTTGGCGCGACGGATCACGCCGGCCTTCACCAGCGATTCGACGGTGACGGTTTCCTTGACGTCGACCAGCTTGGAATCGATCGCCTGCTGCAGCCGGTCGAGATTGATCTCGGCGAAGTCGAGCCGGAAGATGTTGTTGAAGCCGCGCTTCGGCAGGCGGCGATGCAGCGGCATCTGGCCGCCCTCGAAGCCCTTGATGCGCACGCCCGAACGCGCGGTCTGGCCCTTGCCGCCGCGGCCCGAGGTCTTGCCCTTGCCCGAACCGATGCCACGGCCGACGCGCATGCGCTTCTTGCGCGAGCCGGCGTTGTCGGCGATATCGCTGAGCTTCATCGCCCTGTCTCCTTACTTACTTCTCGCCGACGACGCGGACGAGATGTTGAACCTTGGCGATCATGCCGCGAATTGCAGGCGTGTCCTGCAGCTCAGTGACACGACCGATCTTGTTGAGCTTGAGGCCGATCAGCGTCGCACGCTGCGAGTGATGGCGGCGGATTGCGCTGCCGGTCTGCTCGACCTTGATCGTCTTTGCGGCCTTGGCCATCGTCTTAACTCCAAAGAGCGCTTAAAAATCGCGCCGGTTATTCAGCCACCACTTCGGCATCGCCGCCGACGCGGCGCGACTGCAGCGTGGACACCTTGATGTTGCGGCGGGCGGCCACCGAACGCGGCGAATCCTGATGCTTCAGCGCATCGAAGGTCGCGCGAACCATGTTGTAGGGATTCGACGAGCCGATCGACTTCGCCACCACGTCCTGGATGCCGAGCGTTTCGAATACCGCGCGCATCGGGCCGCCGGCGATGATGCCGGTACCGGCCGGAGCGGCGCGCAGGTAGACGCGGCCGGCGCCATGGCGGCCGGCAATGTCGTGATGCAGCGTGCGGCCTTCGCGCAGCGCCACGCGCGTCAGGTTGCGCTTGGCCGACTCGGTCGCCTTGCGGATCGCCTCGGGAACTTCGCGCGCCTTGCCGTGGCCGAAACCGACCCGGCCCTTCTGGTCGCCGATCACGACCAGCGCCGCAAAGCCGAAGCGCTTGCCGCCCTTGACGACCTTCGCCACGCGATTGATGTGGACCAGCTTGTCGACGAACTCGCTGTCGCGCTCATCGCGATCCCTGCTCCGTTCGCGTCCGCCGCGTTCGCGTTCACCTGCCATGGTGTTTTCCAATCTTTAGGGGAAGAAAGCCCCTGTCCTCGTAATTATCCAAAACCGGTTCGTTAGAAGCTCAGTCCGCTTTCGCGGGCCGCATCCGCAAGCGCCTTGACGCGCCCGTGATACAGATACTGACCGCGATCGAACACCACTTCCTTGACGCCGTTCTGCACGGCGCGTTCCGCCAGCAGCTTGCCGACGGCCTTGGCCGCATCGATGTTGGCGCCCGTATTGCCGCCCTCGCGCATGGTCTTTTCCAGCGACGAGGCGGAAGCCAGCGTCTCGCCCTTCAGGTCGTCGATGACCTGGGCGTAGATGTGCTTCGACGAACGGAATACCGATAGACGCGGGCGTCCATTGGCGGACCGGCGCAGCGCGTTGCGCACGCGCTGCTTGCGCCGGGCATTCGTGACCTTGAGTGACATGACCGGCTCCGTTACTTCTTCTTGCCTTCCTTGCGGAAGATGAATTCGTTGGCGTACTTCACGCCCTTGCCCTTGTAGGGCTCCGGCGGACGGTAGGCGCGGATCTCGGCCGCGACCTGGCCGACGCGCTGCGAATCGGTGCCCGTGATCGTGATCTCGGTCGGCTTCGGCACTGCGATGGTGATGCCTTCCGGGATCGCGTAGACCACGTCGTGACTGTAGCCGAGCGCGAGCTGCAGGTTCTTGCCCTGCATCGCGGCGCGGTAGCCGACGCCGGTGATCTCGAGCTTCTTCTCGAAGCCCTTGGTGACGCCCTCGACCAGGTTCGCGACCTGCGCACGCGCGGTGCCGTACATGGCCTGCGCGCGGTTGGTCTTGAACTTCGGCGCGACCTTGACCTCACCGCTTTCGAACTTCACCTCGACGTCGTCATGCACGACGAACTGAAGCTGGCCCTTCGGCCCCTTCACCTTGACGGTCTGTCCCTCGACGGTCGCCGTCACACCGGACGGGATCGCCACAGGCCGTTTGCCAACACGTGACATGGCTCAAATCCTTCCTCAGAACACCGTGAAGAGAACTTCGCCGCCCACGTTCGCGTCGCGCGCTTCGTGGTCAGCCATGATTCCCTTCGGCGTCGACAACACCGAAATGCCGAGACCGTTGTTCACGCGCGGCAGGTTCTTCACCGAAGCGTAAACCCGGCGGCCCGGCTTGGAGACCCGCTCGATCTCGCGAATGACCGGCTCGCCGTCGAAATACTTCAGCTCAATCTCGAGCTCGCTGCGGCCCGAGGCGTGTTCGACGCTGGCGTAGCCACGGATGTAGCCCTCCGACTTCAGCACTTCGAGCACGCTGGCGCGCATTTTCGAGCCCGGGGTCGAGACCTTGGACTTGGAACGCATCTGCGCGTTGCGGATGCGGGTGATGAGATCGGAGATCGGATCGTGCGTTGACATCTTGACGACCCTCCTTACCAGCTCGACTTCACGAGCCCGGGAACCAGGCCCTTGGAGCCGAGTTCACGCAGCGCGATGCGGCTGAGCTTGTTCTTGCGGTAGTTCGAGCGCGGACGACCGGTCAGTTCGCAACGGTTGCGGATGCGCGTCGTCGACGAATTGCGCGGCATCTGGGCAAGCTTCAGCGTCGCCGCAAACCGCTCTTCCATCGGCCGGGTCTTGTCGGCGATGATCGCCTTCAGCTTCGCGCGCGCAGGCGCGGCGTTCTTGGCCATCCGCTTGCGCCGGTTGTTCTTCTCGATCGAACTCTTCTTTGCCATGCTTGGCTCCTGGGTTTCCGCGTTTGAGAGGCTTTAACTGCGTCTCACTGCCGGAACGGGAAATTGAAAGCGGTCAACAAGGCGCGCGCCTCGTCGTCGGTCTTGGCCGTGGTACAGACCGTGATGTCCATGCCGCGGGCTTCCGAAACCTTGTCGAAATCGATTTCGGGGAAAATGATGTGCTCCTTGAGGCCGAGCGAGTAGTTGCCGCGGCCGTCGAAGCTCTTCGGATTGAGGCCACGGAAGTCGCGCACGCGCGGCAGCGCCACGTTCACCAGGCGATCGATGAACTCGTACATGCGCGCCTTGCGCAGCGTGACCTTGCAGCCGATCGGCTGGTTCTCGCGCAGCTTGAAGGTCGCGATCGCGATCCGCGAATAGGTCACGACCGCCTTCTGGCCGGCGATCTGCGTCAGTTCGGCAGCCGCGGTCTCGGCCTTCTTGCGGTCATTGACGGCGTCGCCGACGCCCATGTTGAGCACGACCTTTTCCAGCCGCGGCACCTGCATGACGTTGGCGTAACCGAACTTTTCGGTCAGTTGGCCACGAATGCTCTTGTCATACTCCGCGCGCAGGCGCGGCGTGTAAACGGTATCAGCCATCGATCTCTGCTCCCGAGCTCTTGGCAATGCGTACCTTCTTGCCATCAGCCTGAATCTTGAAGCCCACGCGGGTCGGCTTTCCGTCCTTGCCGACATAGGCGATGTTGGACAGGTGGATCGGCGACTCCTTGGAGATGATGCCGCCTTCCTGGTTCTGGGTCTGCTTCTGGTGACGCTTCACCATGTTGACGCCGCGCACCAGCGCCTTGTTCTCGGCGGGGCGGACCTCGAATACCTCGCCGGTACGGCCCTTGTCGCGGCCGCTCAGCACGATGACCTTGTCACCTTTCCGGATCTTGGCAGCCATCACAGCACCTCCGGCGCAAGCGAGATGATTTTCATGTGGTTCTTGGCGCGCAGCTCGCGCGGCACCGGCCCGAAGATACGGGTGCCGACCGGCTCCGACTGGTTGTTGATCAGCACTGCGGCGTTGCGGTCGAAACGGATGACCGAACCGTCGGCGCGGCGGATATCCTTGCGGACCCGCACCACGACGGCCTTCATCACGTCGCCCTTCTTCACCTTCCCGCGCGGGATGGCTTCCTTGATCGACACGACGATAACGTCGCCCACGGTGGCATAGCGGCGCTTGGAGCCCCCCAGCACCTTGATGCACATGACACGGCGTGCGCCTGAATTGTCGGCCACGTCGAGGTTGGTCTGCATCTGAATCATTGATGCACCTCGTCCTCTTTCTGATGCGCTCGAATTAGCGCCTAAAATTTTCCCTGATAACCCGTCCGGCCTAGCCGAACGAACCTCAGGCCGTTTTCTTCTGCTCGCCCCGGACCACGGTCCAGCGCTTCAACTTCGAGATCGGCTTGCTCTCCTCGATCCACACCATGTCGCCCGGCTTGAACTCGTTGTTCTCGTCGTGCGCGTGATAGTTCTTGGAGCGGCGGATCGTCTTCTTGTAGATCGGATGGGTGAAGCGGCGATCGACGCGCACCACCACCGTCTTGGCTTGCTTGTCGCTCACGACCACGCCCTGAAGGGTACGTTTCGGCATAATAAAGGCCTCTTACTTCTTCTTCGCGCGAACCTGCGCGGCGATGGTCTTGATGCGGGCGATGTCGCGGCGGGCTTCACGCAGCCGCGAGGTGTTCTCCAACTGCCCGGTGGCGCGCTGGAAACGCAGATTGAAACGCTCCTTCTTCAGATTGAGGACGGCGTCCTCCCTCTGGTCGTCGCTCATCGCGCGGATGTCTTCAACTTTCATCGGGGCCATGACGGTTACTCCGCAATGCGCGCGACGAAGCGCGTCTTGATCGGCAGCTTGGCGGCGGCGAGCGTGAGCGCTTCCTTCGCGGTCTGCACGTTGACGCCGTCGATTTCGAAAATCACGCGGCCGGGCTTGACCCGCGCCACCCACAATTCCGGCGTGCCCTTGCCGGAACCCATGCGGACTTCGGCGGGCTTCTTCGACACCGGCAGGTCCGGGAACACGCGGATCCAGACGCGGCCGGCGCGTTTCATGTGACGGGTCAGCGCGCGGCGTGCGGCTTCGATCTGGCGGGCGGTGATGCGCTCGGGCGCCATCGCCTTCAGACCGAATTGACCGAACGACAACGTCGCACCCGAAGTCGCAACGCCGTGGATACGGCCCTTATGCGCCTTCCGGAACTTCGTTTTCTTTGGTTGCATCATGGCTTTAAGCCCTCAAACCTTCTTCTGATGTCTCACGCAGCGGCGTCGCGGCGCGGCCGTGCAGTGTCGCCTTCGGCCATCTTCTTGTCCTGGGCCATCGGATCGTGCTCGAGGATCTCGCCCTTGAAGATCCAGACCTTGACGCCGCAGGTGCCGAACGTGGTGAACGCCGTCGCCACGCCGTAATCGACGTCGGCGCGCAGCGTGTGCAACGGCACGCGCCCCTCGCGGTACCACTCCATGCGCGCGATTTCCGCGCCGCCGAGACGGCCCGAGCAGTTGATACGAATGCCTTCGGCGCCAAGACGCATCGCCGACTGCACCGCCCGCTTCATGGCGCGGCGGAACGCGACGCGGCGCTCGAGCTGCTGGGCGATCGATTCGGCGACCAGGGTGGCATCGAGTTCGGGCTTGCGGATTTCGACGATGTTGATGACGACGTCGGAAGCCGTAATGTCGGCAACGCGCTTGCGCAGCTTGTCGATGTCGGCGCCCTTCTTGCCGATCACGACGCCGGGACGCGCCGAATGAATCGTCACGCGGCACTTCTTGTGCGGACGCTCGATCACGATGCGGGCGACGGCCGCCTGCTTGAGCTCCTTGTGCAGGATCTCGCGGATCTTGACGTCTTCATGCAGCAGCTTGCCGTACTCGTTCTTGCCGGCGAACCACCGCGAATCCCAGGTGCGGTTGATGCCGAGACGCAGTCCGATTGGATTGATCTTTTGACCCATCGTTTTCTCCCGCGCCCTTAAGCGCCAGCCTCGGCCTCGACCTGACGAACCACGATGGTCAGGTGCGAGAACGGTTTATACACACGCCCCGAACGGCCACGGCCGCGCGGCGAAAAACGCTTCATGACGATGCCGTTGCCGACATGGGCCTCGGCGACGACGAGATCGTCGACCTCGAGGTCATGGTTGTTCTCGGCGTTCGCAATCGCCGATTCCAGGCACTTCTTGACGTCGACCGCGATCCGCTTGCGCGAGAACTGCAGGTCGGCGAGCGCAGCCGACGCCTTCCGGCCGCGGATCAATTGCGCGACAAGATTGAGCTTCTGCGGGCTGACGCGCAGCATCCGGGCAACCGCCTTGGCCTCGTTGTCCGCGAGGCTACGTTCGCGCTTTGGTTTGCTCATCGTCTATTCCTCAAGCCTTCTTGGCTTTCTTGTCGCCAGAGTGGCCATGGAAGGTACGGGTCGGCGAGAACTCGCCGAACTTGTGACCCACCATTTCCTCGTTGACCGAGACCGGCACGTGCTTCTGGCCGTTGTAGACGCCGAAAACCAGGCCGACGAATTGCGGCAGGATGGTCGAGCGGCGGCTCCAGATCTTGATGACGTCGTGACGGCCGGACGCGCGCGCAGCGTCTGCTTTCTTGAGCAGAGAGGCTTCGACGAACGGGCCTTTCCAGACTGAACGAACCATGTCCGGCGTTCCTTACTTCTTCCGCTTATGGCGGCTTAGGAGGATGAATCTGTTGGTCGACTTATTCGAACGGGTCTTCTTGCCCTTGGTCGGCTTGCCCCACGGAGTAACCGGGTGGCGGCCGCCCGAGGTGCGGCCTTCGCCGCCGCCGTGCGGATGGTCGATCGGGTTCATGACGACGCCGCGGTTATGCGGACGCCAGCCCAGCCAGCGGGTACGGCCGGCCTTGCCGATCGAGATGTTCATGTGATCGGGGTTCGACACCGCACCGATGGTGCCGCGGCAACGGCCGTGCACCAGGCGCTGCTCGCCCGAGTTCAGGCGCAGAATGACATAGTCCTGATCGCGGCCGACGATCTGGGCGTAGGTGCCGGCCGAACGCGCGATCTGGCCGCCCTTCCCGATCTTCATCTCGATGTTATGGACGATGGTGCCGACCGGCATGTTGCCGAGCGGCATGACATTGCCGGGCTTCACGTCGACATAGTTGCCGGCAACGACCGTGTCGCCTGCGGCGAGCCGCTGCGGCGCCAGGATGTAGGCCTGCTCGCCGTCCTGATACTTGATCAGCGCGATGAACGCGGTGCGGTTCGGATCGTATTCCAGCCGCTCGACGACAGCGGGAACGTCAACCTTGTTCCGCTTGAAGTCCACCATGCGATAGGACTTCTTGTGGCCGCCGCCGCGGAAACGCACGGTGATGCGGCCGGTGTTGTTGCGGCCGCCATTGCCGAGCTTGCCCTCGGTCAAAGCCTTCACCGGCTTGCCCTTGTAGAGCGCCGAACGGTCGACCATCACCAGCTGGCGCTGGCCCGGCGTCGTCGGATTGTATGTTTTCAATGCCATCGCTGTGTCGCCTTATAGTCCGGTGGTGACGTCGATGCGGTGGCCCTCTTCGAGGGTCACGACAGCCCGCTTCACGTCCGACTGCGAACCGAAATTGCCGCGGAACACCTTGGTCTTGCCCTTGCGGACCAGCGTATTCACGCGCTTCACCTTAACGTCGAACAGCTTCTCGACGGCTTCCTTGATTTGCGGCTTGGTCGCCTTGCTGGCGACCTTGAACACGACCTTGTTGTGCTCGGATGCTACCGTCGCCTTTTCGGTGACGACAGGAGCTACGATCACGTCGTAATGGCGCGGATCGATATTCTTCATTTGAAGCGCGCCTCCAGCGCATCGACTGCCGCCTTCGTCAGCACGAGCTTCTGACGACGCAGAATGTCATAGACGTTGATGCCCTGGATCGGCAGCACGTCGATATTCGGAATGTTGCGCGCAGCGGTTGCGAAACCGGTGTGCAGCTCGGCGCCGTCGATGATCAGCGCATTGGTCAGGCCGAGACCCGAGAAATGGCCGACCAGCGCCTTGGTCTTGGCGTCCTTGACCTGTGCGCTTTCGATCACGATCAGGCCGCCGTCCTTGGCCTTCGCCGACAAAGCGTGCTTGAGCGCCAGCGCGCGCACCTTCTTCGGCAGGTCGGTCGCGTGCGAGCGGACCACCGGGCCGAACGCACGGCCACCGCCGCGGAACTGCGGCACGCGGGCCGAGCCGTGACGGGCGCCGCCGGTGCCCTTCTGCTTGTACATCTTCTTGCCGGTGCGCCAGACATCGGCGCGGCCCTGCGTCTTGTGCGTTCCGGCCTGGCGCTTGTTGAGCTGCCATTGCACGCAACGCTGGATGATGTCGGCGCGCGGCTCGAGACCGAAGATCGCGTCCGAGAGCTGGACGGATCCAGCTTCCTTGCCTTCTAGCGTCGTGACTTTCAGTTCCATCTCACGCGCCCTCCTGCTCGGCCGGAGCCTGAGCCTGCTCGCCGCCGGCGACCTTGAACTTGCCGGGCTTCGGAGCTTCCTTCGGCAACGGCTTCTTCACGGCATCGCGCACCGAGATCCAGCCGCCCTTGGAGCCGGGAACGGCGCCTTCGACGAGGATCAGGCCGCGCTCGACGTCGGTCTGCACCACACGCAGGTTGAGCGTGGTGATGCGATCGACACCCATGTGACCGGGCATCTTCTTGTTCTTGAAGGTCTTGCCGGGATCCTGACGTCCGCCGGTCGAACCGATCGAACGATGCGAAACCGACACACCGTGGGTGGCGCGCAGACCGCCGAAATTCCAGCGCTTCATGCCGCCGGCAAAACCCTTACCGACCGAGGTGCCGGTGACGTCGACGAACTGGCCGACGACGAAATGGTCGGCCTGAATCTCGGCGCCAACCGGGATCAACGCGTCCTCGGACACGCGAAACTCGGTGACCTTCCGCTTGGGCTCGACCTTGGCGACTGCAAACTGGCCGCGCTCTGCCTTCGGCAGATAGACGGTCTTGCGGCTACCGGCCCCGAGCTGCAGCGCAACGTAACCGTTCTTCTCGGTCGTGCGGTGGCCCAGCACTTGGCAATTGCCCAGCTTCAGCACGGTCACAGGGATATGTTCGCCGGTCTCCGTAAAGACCCGCGTCATCCCGACCTTTTGTGCGATCACTCCGGAGCGCATCGGCGTGCTTCCTGTTCTTTCTGTCCGCTAACTTCGGACGATCCTGAAATTTAGAGCTTGATCTCGACGTCGACACCGGCGGCCAGGTCGAGCTTCATGAGAGCATCGACGGTCTGCGGGGTCGGGTCGACAATGTCGAGAAGGCGCTTGTGGGTGCGCATCTCGAATTGCTCGCGGCTCTTCTTGTCGACGTGCGGTGAACGGTTGACGGTGAACTTCTCGATGCGGGTGGGCAGCGGAATGGGTCCGCGAACCTGGGCACCGGTACGTTTCGCCGTGTTCACGATCTCGCGGGTCGACGTATCGAGGATACGATGGTCGAACGCCTTGAGACGGATGCGAATATTTTGGCCGTTCATTGCCGTTTGTCTTTCTTTGTCGCGTAGGGCGAGTGGTGCGTAGCGAATAGCGAATGGATTAAATCCACTCGCTACTCGCCATTCCCTGTTCGCTTATTCGATGATGGCGGCGACGACGCCGGCGCCAACGGTGCGGCCGCCTTCGCGGATCGCGAAGCGCAGCTTTTCTTCCATCGCGATCGGCACGATCAGGTGCACTTCCATCGCGATGTTGTCGCCCGGCATCACCATCTCGGTGCCTTCGGGCAGGTGCACGACGCCGGTCACGTCGGTGGTGCGGAAGTAGAACTGGGGCCGGTAGTTGGTGAAGAACGGGGTGTGACGACCGCCCTCCTCCTTGGTCAGGATGTAGGCCTCAGCCTTGAACTTGGTGTGCGGCTTGACCGAACCCGGCTTGCACAACACCTGGCCACGCTCGACTTCCTCGCGCTTGGTGCCGCGGAGCAGCGCGCCGATGTTGTCGCCGGCCTGGCCCTGGTCGAGCAGCTTGCGGAACATTTCGACGCCCGTGACGATGGTCTTCTGGGTGTCGCGGAGGCCGACGATTTCGATTTCCTCGCCGACCTTGACGATGCCGCGCTCAACACGGCCGGTGACGACGGTGCCGCGGCCCGAGATCGAGAACACGTCTTCCACCGGCATCAGGAACGGCTGGTCGACCGGACGCTCCGGCTGCGGAATGTAGGAGTCGACATTCTTCATCAGCTCGAGGATCGCGTCGTGACCGAGCGCCTTGTCCTTGTCTTCAAGAGCGGCCAGCGCCGAGCCCTTGATGATCGGGATGGTGTCCCCCGGGAATTCGTACTTCGAGAGCAGTTCGCGGACTTCGAGCTCGACGAGCTCGAGCAGTTCCGGATCGTCGACCATGTCGCACTTGTTCAGGAACACGACGAGCGCGGGAACGCCGACCTGACGAGCGAGCAGGATGTGCTCGCGGGTCTGCGGCATCGGGCCGTCGGCGGCCGACACGACCAGGATGGCACCGTCCATCTGCGCGGCGCCGGTGATCATGTTCTTCACGTAGTCGGCATGGCCGGGGCAGTCGACGTGGGCATAGTGACGATTGGTCGTCTCATACTCGACGTGAGCGGTCGAGATCGTGATGCCGCGCGCCTTCTCTTCCGGTGCCTTGTCGATCTGGTCGTACGCCGTGAACGTCGCACCGCCGGTTTCAGCCAGCACCTTGGTGATCGCTGCGGTCAGCGAGGTCTTGCCATGGTCGACGTGACCGATGGTTCCGATGTTGCAGTGCGGTTTAGTACGTTCAAACTTTGCTTTGGCCATTTGACTCTCCGTTCAGTCGTTAGCTTTGAACCAACGACAATCAGGCAAACTTCTTCTGGACTTCTGCCGACACGTTCGCCGGCGCTTCAGCGTAGTGATCGAATTGCATCGTGAAGGTCGCGCGTCCCTGGCTCATCGAGCGCAGGTTATTCACGTACCCGAACATGTTCATGAGCGGCACCATCGCGTTGATGACGTTGGCATTGCCGCGCATGTCCTGACCCTGGATCTGGCCGCGCCGAGAATTCAGGTCGCCGATGACGGAGCCGGTGTAGTCTTCCGGGGTCACCACTTCGACCTTCATGATCGGCTCGAGCAGAACGGACTTGCCCTTCTGCAGCGCTTCGCGGAAAGCCGCACGCGATGCGATTTCGAAGGCCAGCGCCGAGGAGTCGACGTCGTGATACTTGCCGTCGACCAGTTGGACCTTGACGTCCACCACCGGGAAGCCGGCGACGACGCCTGAGCCCATCACGCTGTTGAGGCCCTTTTCGACGCCGGGGATATATTCCTTCGGCACCGCGCCGCCGACAATCTTGGACTCGAACTCGTAACCCTTGCCGGGCTCGTTCGGCTCTACGATGATCGACACTTCGGCGAACTGACCGGTACCACCGGTCTGCTTCTTGTGGGTGTACTTGACTTCAGCGCGCTTGGTGACCCGCTCGCGGAACGCCACCTGCGGCGCGCCGATGTTGGCGTCGACCTTGTAGGTGCGGCGAAGGATGTCGACCTTGATGTCGAGATGGAGTTCGCCCATGCCCTTGAGAATGGTCTGGCCGGATTCCTGGTCGGTCGACACGCGGAACGACGGATCTTCGGCGGCGAGCTTCGCCAGCGCGACGCCGAGCTTTTCCTGATCGGCCTTAGACTTCGGCTCGATCGCGATTTCGATCACCGGCTCCGGGAATTCCATCTTTTCCAGAATCACCGGCTTGTCGGGATCGCACAGCGTGTCACCGGTGCGCGCTTCCTTCAGGCCGGCCAGCGCGACGATGTCGCCCGCATAGGCTTCCTTGATGTCTTCGCGGTTGTTCGCATGCATCAGCAGCATGCGGCCGATACGTTCTTTCTTCTCGCGGGTCGAGTTCACGACGCCGGTACCCGACGCCAGGATGCCCGAATAGATGCGACAGAAAGTGATGGTGCCGACGAAGGGGTCGTCCATGATCTTGAACGCGAGCAGCGACAGCGGCTCCTTGTCGTCTGCCTTGCGCACGACTTCGTTGCCGTCCTCGTCCATACCCTTGATCGCGGGCACGTCGATCGGCGACGGCAGATAGTCGACGACGGCGTCGAGCAGCGGCTGCACGCCCTTGTTCTTGAAGGCCGAACCGCACAGCACGGGATAGAACGCGCCGGTCAGCACCGCCTTGCGGATCAGGCGCTTCAGCGTCGCCTCGTCCGGCTCCTTGCCGTCGAGATAGGCGGCCATGGCGTCGTCGTCGAGTTCGACGGCGGCTTCCACCATCTTCTCGCGGTATTCCTTGGCCTGGTCGACCATGTCGGCCGGGATATCGACGTAGTCGAACTTCGCGCCGAGCGATTCATCGTTCCAGATGATGCCCTTCATGACGACGAGGTCGACGAGGCCCTTGAAGTTGTTCTCGGCGCCGATCGGAAGCTGGATCGCGATCGGCTTGGCGCCGAGGCGGTCGACGATGTCGGCGAGGCACTTGAAGAAGTCGGCGCCGGTCTTGTCCATCTTGTTGGCGAAGACGATGCGCGGAACCTTGTACTTGTCGCCCTGGCGCCAGACGGTTTCGGTCTGCGGCTCAACGCCCTGGTTGGAATCGAGCACGCATACCGCGCCGTCGAGCACGCGCAGCGAGCGCTCGACTTCGATGGTGAAGTCGACGTGGCCGGGGGTGTCGATGATGTTCAGGCGCTTGCCGTTCCAGAACGCGGTGGTCGCAGCCGAGGTGATCGTGATGCCACGCTCCTGCTCCTGCTCCATCCAGTCCATCGTCGCGGCACCTTCGTGCACTTCGCCGATCTTGTGGCTCTTGCCGGTGTAATAGAGGATGCGCTCGGTGGTCGTGGTCTTGCCGGCATCGATATGCGCCATAATACCGAAGTTGCGGTAGTTCTCTATGGCATGAACGCGGGGCATGGGCTGTTCCTTAAAATCCGTGTTTCGCCGTTACCAGCGATAGTGCGAGAAGGCGCGGTTGGCTTCCGCCATCCGGTGCACATCTTCACGCTTCTTGACGGCATTTCCCCGGTTGTTCGACGCGTCGAGCAGCTCGGCCGAGAGCCGCTCCGTCATCGTCTTTTCGTTGCGCTCGCGCGCTGCAGTAATGATCCAGCGAATGCCCAGCGCCTGACGGCGGACCGAGCGGACCTCGACCGGCACCTGGTAGGTGGCGCCACCGACACGACGCGACCGCACTTCGATGGTCGGCATGACGTTTTCCAGCGCCTGCTCGAACACCGGCAGCGGACCCTGCTTGGTCTTGGTTTCGATCATGGCGAGCGCGCCGTAGACGATGCTCTCGGCGGCAGACTTCTTGCCGTCGTACATGATCGAGTTCATGAACTTCGTGATGATGACGTTCCCGAACTTCGGATCCGGGTTCACTTCACGCTTTTCAGCAGAATGGCGACGAGACATCGATTCTGTTCCTGATTACTTCGGACGCTTCGCGCCGTACTTCGAACGACGCTGCTTACGGTTCTTGACGCCCTGGGTATCGAGGACGCCGCGGAGGATGTGGTAGCGCACGCCGGGCAAGTCCTTGACGCGGCCGCCGCGGATCATCACCACCGAGTGCTCCTGAAGGTTATGACCCTCACCCGGGATGTAGCCGATCACTTCGAAGCCGTTGGTCAGGCGCACCTTGGCGACCTTACGAAGCGCCGAGTTCGGCTTCTTCGGGGTCGTGGTGTAGACGCGCGTGCAAACGCCGCGCTTCTGCGGCGACTGCTGCAGCGCCGGCACCTTCTTGCGCGACTTCTGTACCGTACGCGGTTTTGCGATCAGCTGGTTGATCGTCGGCATGTCAGCCTTCACCCTTTAGTTCGCGCGAAACCTTGGAATGGCCTCGCAAATTCTTCTCGGAACTAGCCGTTCCGTTCGGCCCGCCTTGCGTGAAAAAACATCCACGCAAAACGAAATCGCGCCAACCACTCATCGCTGAGCGGAAAGCGCTTCGACGCCACAGAGGACCGCGAATGAAGACCGATCAGCGCTCGCTGTCCGGCCTGCTTTCGAGGTCATGCATCCGAGTTCACTCTCAAGAGGACGTGCTCAAGAGAACTAAAATCGTCCTGGCATTGCCTAGCAATATGATCGACAGCGTTTGAGCGGCATTCGTCGAGGTTGGTGCCCGTCTCAGTCCAGAAGGATTTGAAAGGGTGTTCCGTTCCGACGCTGGCGTTGCTCACCGCCTGTCGTTAAGTGGCCGTCTTCTATAAGCGGTGGATAGCTAAGTCAAGCGAAACGAGAACGCTGGAAACGCCTACGGCGTCTGCGGATTCAGCGTTTCGCGCGAGTTCGGGAGGTCCGAAATGGCGATGCCCTGCCCTCCCGCGGCGTACCGACTCGGCTTGTTTTTACCCGGATAAATAAGACCGAGGGCACCGATCTCCGGTTCCAGTTTTTCCCGGCTAAGCCTTTATTTGCCTTTCCGGGCGCAAAACTGGCGCAACACGGCCGGGATTGCCCATGAAATACGCCGACATCGCGATCATCGGCGGGCGGCCTTGCCGGCTCGACCGCGGCCGCCATGCTCGGACGCGCGGGCATCCCGACTGTTCTGATCGATCCGCATCAGGCCTATCCATTCGACCTCCGCGTCGAAAAAATCAGCGGCGACGAGCAGCTCGGTCGCTTCTACCAGACCGGAATCGCCGATTCGGTGCTTCGCTCGGCCACCCATGACGGCGAAAACTGGATCTCGCGATTCGGCTACCTGCTGGAGAAGAAGCCGCCCAGCCGCCAATACGGCATCATGTATGACGCGCTGATCGGCGCGGTCCAGGCGGAGATCGTAGCCCCGGCCGGCGTGCATAGCGCTGCGCGCGCTTCCTGGCGTGGTTCGGCGAAGGCGCCTTGCGGCGGATGCGCAATGGAATCAGCGCAGGGTCAAACCGCCCTGCTCACTCCTTCGCGTCATCATCCTCTTCATCGTCATCGTCTTCATTGTCGTCGTCGGCCTCAGCGGCGGCGTTGTGCGGTGTGTGGCGGCCCTGGTCGTCCCAGAGCTTGCGATAGACACCGTTGGCTGCCAGCAACTGCGCATGCGAGCCGCGCTCGATCGCCTTGCCGCCTGAAATCACGATGATCTCGTCCATCTCGACCACCGACGTCAGGCGGTGTGTCGACCAGATCATGGTGCGCCCTTCCGCCACGTTCAGAAGCGTGCGGTTGATCGCGGCTTCCGTGGTCTGGTCGAGCGCCGACGTCGCTTCATCGAGCAGCAGCAGTGAGGGATTGCGGATGATCGCGCGCGCGATCGCGATGCGCTGACGCTGGCCACCCGACAGCGTATCGCCGCGTTCGCCGACCGGCGTGTCGTATTTCTGCGGCAGGCTCATGATGTAGCGGTGAATCTCGGCCTTGCGCGCCGCTTCCTCGACTTCCGCGTCGCTGGCGCCTTCCTTGCCGAGCCGGATGTTCTCGCGGATCGACATGTTGAACAGCATGTTCTCCTGGAACACGATCGCCATGCTCGCCCGCAGGGATTCGCGGGTCACGCGGCGGATGTCGACGCCGTCGATCGCCACCCGCCCCTCGTCCGGCGTGTAAAGACGCAAGATCAGGTTGAGCAGCGTGCTCTTGCCCGAGCCGCTGGGACCAACGATTGCGATACGCTTGCCGACGCCAAGCTTGAGGCTGAAATTGTCGAGCACGGGCGTCTCGCTGCCTTCGTATGCGAAAGTGACGCGGTCGAAGGTGATGTCGTTGGTGATGCGCGGCAAGTCAGGCGCGCCCGGACGATCAGCACCGCGCGTCGGCTCATCCAGCAGCTCCTGCATATGCCGCACCGCCGCCGCCGACTGGATCGACACCGGAATGAAATGCATCAGATGGGCGATGTTGTAGGACACCTCCCAGAACGCGCTTTCGAAGGTGACGAAGGTGCCGATGGTGATCTGGCCCTTGGTGGCGAGATAGGCGCCGATCGCCAGCACCACGAGGTGCAGCAGCAATACTGAAATGGTGACGGTGCGTTCCACCATCGTGGAGAGGAAGACGGCGGACGCGGTCTTGATGCGGACTTGCTGGTTGCGCATGGTGAACCAGCCGAGCGTGCGGCGCTGCAGGCTGAATGCCTTGATCACCGCCTGCGCCGCCACGTTTTCCTGCACGGTGCCGAGCAGCGCCGATTCGTTGAGCTTCTGCTCGTAATTCGCCTGCACCGCCTTCGGCGTCAAAATCCGCGGCCCGATCAGCGTGATCGGAAACACCAGGAGCGCCACGGCCGCAAGCTGCCAGTTCAAAAACAGCATCAGGATGATGCCGGCGATCAGTTCCAGGAACGGCAAGGCAGCGCTGTTGGCGAAGGTCTTGATCGAACCCTCGAAGGCCGCAAGGTCGATTGAGAAGCGCGAGAGGATTTCACCGCGCTTGGTCCGGGCGAAATACGACGCCGGCAGGTTCTGGACGTGTTCGAACAGCCGCGTCCGCACATCGGCAATGATGCATGCCGCCAGCCGCGCATCCCAGCGCTCGTACCAGACCGCAATGATCGAGGTGATGATGCCGGCGACCGCAAGCACGCCAAGGATCTTGTAGAGCGCCTGAAAATCCTCTTCGCCGAGCGCGTCGTCGATCAGGAATTTCAGGCTCAGCGGCATGATGACGTTGAACAGCGTCTCAACGAGAACGCCGAAGGTCACGAAGACAAGCAGCTTCCTGTAATTGCCCAGATACGGCTTGACGAAGCCGTAGACGGTGGCCATCGCGCCGGCGGCTTCCTTGGCGGTGAAGACGACGAGGTCCTCGTCATCATCATCGTCGTCGAGCTCCAGCTCGTCCTCTTCGCTGTCCTTTTCGTCGTCAGGAGGCGCACCGGCCGCCTTGCCACCAGCCAGGGGCGCAGCGGCAGCCTCAACCGCGAGCTTCTTCGCAAGCTCAGGATCGTCCGCCGGCGCGGGATTCTGATCATCCGAGGAAGGAGGCTTGGGCGCCATGAAACCAACCGATGCTGCACGGCCGGCATGACCGCAAATCGAACGCGGCAGCGGCGAGCGCTACCGCAAAGGATTCTATGCGATCGGGATGAATTCGGCAAACATTTGGCGCGACTGACTCTGATTCATCAGAGCCAGTCCAGAGCCAGTCGCGCCTTAATACAACCGGGCGGAGCTCAATCGTCTGATTCGACCTTGTCAAAAAACGAATAGCGCAGGCTGTCGGAGTCGGCGTACCACTGGCCCGGCCCCTTGTTGGCGGCCAGCGTCGCGGCCCACACCGCATCGGTGCAGTCGCGGCGGTGCATCGAGAGGTCGAACCCGTTGCCGAAGAACAATTCAGACCACTCCCACCAGGTGCCGAGCTTCTTCACGCCGCGCAACAGGTCGTAGCGGTCGATCAGCGCGGGCGCCATGTCCGACGTCACCGACCCGAACACCAGTCCGGTCTTCACGACGCGGTTGAGCTCGCGCACCGCGCGCGGGACCTGCTTTTCGGAAACGTGACACAGGCTGGTCTCGAACACGAAATCGAACTCATCGTCCTTGAACGGCATGTCGACGATGGAGCCGAGCTTGTTGAACTTCCGCACCGCCTTCGGCGTTTTTGCGTGGATCGCTCGGTTGTTCTCGATGCCCCAGGCATCGATGCCGCGCTCGCGCAGCGCGCCGACCAGTTCGCCGCTGGCCGAGCCTGCAACGAGCAGCTTGTAGCCCTTGGCCCTGTCCCAGACGATCTTGATCAGGTCGGTGAGATAAGCCGGATCGGTAAACTTGCTCCAGACTTCGCTGTAAGGACCAAGGCCGCGGTAATTCTCGAAATAGCTGCGGTCGATCTTGTCGGACGACACCTCGCCCTGCTGTGCACGGGCACGGCGCAACCGCATCATCTCGGTCAGAATGATATCGGTGGCGGCGTCGGAGGAGTCGAGCAGACCGTTTAGCGTCGAATCGAACAGGTAGTCGCCGACCACGACGATCCCCGGATGCTGCTTCGGCTCCGGGCGGTGGTTGGTCATGACGTCACGCACCGGCAGGCCGCCGGGAATCGCGTTGACCGAAGACAACCAGCGGTGGATCTTGCCTTCCAGGAAATGATCGCGCGCATCGCCGAACGAAGCCGGCAGCGACTTGAGCGCGGCGTCGATCAGTTCCTGGTCGCTGAGGTTGGCAAATGCCAGCGCGTCCGACCCGGCGATCAACCAGTTGAGCACGCCGTGCTTGCCGACGTCGTGGCGGGCGCCCTCGTTGTAGACGCAGCAGCCGCCGAACGCTTCCGACATGAACCAGGCGCCGGCGATCTTCTCGCCCCAGAACGGTTCGTCGAACAGGATCGAAACCCTCAGATAATGCGCCGGACGGTCGAAATAGGCGACATGCTTGACCATCGACTTGCGCAGGTCTTCGCCGTCCCAGCGCATGGTGGCGAGCCAGGAATGCGGCAGGCACATCAGCACCAGATCGAAATCCCGTGTCTCCGGCCCCTTCCCGTTCATCATGTTGAGCTGATAGCGACCCGAGGAGGTCTTTCCGACCTTGAGCACGCGATGATTGAGCTGGATGTCGGCATCGACTTCCGAGCGCAGGCAGTCGATCAACTGCTCGTTGCCGTTCTGGATCGAGTACAGGCTGATATAGCCGTCGACATCCATCACGAAATTCTTCAGCGCGTTCAGCCCGTTGGTGTTGTGGCTCTCGGTCGCGATATCCGATCGCGCCATCACCTTGAAGAACCGCTTGGCCGTGGGATCGTCGACTTCCTCGTCCAGCACTTCCTCGCAGGTCTTGTAGGCCCAGGGATGCTCGTTGTCGTGGGCGCCGACGCCTTCATAATATTCGATTGGCGACACCATATCGCTGCAACGCTTGCGGAACGCCTCAATCGCAGCCGCGGTCTTCTCGCCATACTTGCGGCGCATGCCCGGCACGTCGTGGAGCAGTTCGCCGTCGATATGCACCTGCTCGGCGTCCATCGGTATCGTCTGCAGGCCGAAATGCTGGATCAGTTCCCGCAGCGGATCCGGGCCGGTCATCGAATAATCGTAGATCTCGGCGACGCCTGCCTCGTACATCGCCGGCGCGGTATCGAATTTGCGCGAAACGATCTTACCCCCGACACGGTCGGACGCCTCGTAGATCGTGATGCGGCAGAGATCGCCGAGCTTTTTCTTCAAATACCAGGCGCTCATCAAGCCGCCCGGGCCGCCCCCTACAATCGCAAGATCCAACATGTCTTTTCCGTCGCCCTCCGGCTCCCCATGCTTTTAGTAAAGCAGCCGGTCTAAACCGCTAGCAAAAGCCCTTTTCACCCTGAAGGGAAGATGAACAAAGCAGGCCCTCGCAACGCAGCAATGAAAGAAAGCAGCAAGAAGGCCGGCTTGCGCCGACCTTTTGTCTTCGCACCGTATTCTTGCGGGTGCGCTATTCTGGCAGCAGCACGGTCGGCCGTTTCGAGTCCAGTGCTGCACGGCGCGGTTGTCTATTCGCCACGGAACGCCTTGCCGGCGAGCAGGCTGACAAGCTCCTGCTGGCGCGACAGGCCGGTCTTCGATAGCACGGCCTTGAGCTGGCTGCGCACCGTCTCGCGATTGACGCCGGTCGCATCCGCAAGCGCATCGATGGTGACAGCCTGGCCGATGCCCCGCGCCACACGCGCCTCCGCCGGCGTCAGGTCGAACAAGCCTTGCAGGACTTCCGCCGTCGGCACCACGGCGCGATCGACCGGCGTCACCACCAACAGCGCAGTGGCCTGGGTGAAGATATCGCGCGCATCGCCGCGCACGGGGATGACATGCAATACCATCGGCACGCGGTCTGCCGTCGCAGCGATCGGTATCGATTTGACAGTCTGGCCGCCGGCAAGGGACTGCGTACCGAGCGCCTCCGCAAGCAGCGCGTCCGCCGTGGCATCCGTCACCATTACGCGCTCGATACGATCCTGAAACAGCGAAGGGACCAGCGCTTCGAACAGATCGTTTGCGGCGAACACCCGGCCGCGCCCGTGCAGCACCGCGCCCGGCAGCCCCAACACCTGCAACGCATCAGCCTGCGCACGGGCGCGCTCGAAGCCGAAGCGGTTTGCCGCAAGCGAAGCCCGGGCCAGATGCGGACGCAATCCATCCAGCAAGGCGACGACTTCGCGGGGTACCGGGCCATGATCCTGATGCCGCGGCATCACGATCGCGATTGAATCGCCGCTCGGCATCGGAATGATCGTCCCGGCGCGGTAGCCAAGGCCGTGTTTGCGGTAAAAGTTGCAATAGACGTCGTTGGTCGCAATCTCCTCCTCCGAGAGGAGATCATAATCAGTGACGAAGCCTGCATGATTGAGGGCGATGGCGCGCGGTAGATTTGGATCGCGTTCGCTCCATCCGTCTCCCAAGAACACCGGCATGAGCTGGTCATATTCGACAGAATTGACCGCACTCGTGTAGCCATCGCGCACGCCGAACAGAAAGCCGCCGTTGCCGCCAATCGCTGCGCTGAGTTCGCCGAGCACAGCCGGCCAAAGCGACGGAATGAGCCCCGCTTCGTAAATGCGGTCGATCAGGGGTTCAAAATGAGCCGAGCCGCTCATGGGGAATTGCAAACATTACCGTTATGGCAGGAGGCCATTTCCTGACTTGATAGCAGCGGTCACCCATCCGGGTGAAGCAATATCCTCGCTCGTAAAAAGAAAAAGCCGGCTTCGCAGCCGGCTTTCCTGTTGATTGGCGTGGAGCCCTTACTCCGCCGGCGGCAATGCCAGCGGTTCGGCTTCCGGAGCGGTCGGCACGATGGCCGCCTGCTTCTCGCGCTCGTCGAGAATCAGCTTGTCGCGCTTGACGGCGACTTCGCGGATCTTGGCCATCGAGGCGCCGGTGCCCGCCGGGATCAGCCGGCCGACAATGACGTTCTCCTTGAGGCCTTCCAGCGGGTCCACCTTGCCGTTGACGGCAGCTTCGGTGAGCACGCGGGTGGTCTCCTGGAACGAGGCAGCCGAGAAGAACGAACGGGTCTGCAGGCTCGCCTTGGTGATGCCGAGCAGAACCGGCGTTCCCGTGGCGGGCTTCTTGCCCTCTTCCTTGGCCTTCACGTTGAGCGCGTCGAACTCGATCTTGTCGACCTGCTCGCCCGAGATCATGTCGGTGTCGCCCTGGTCGGTGACCTCGACCTTCTGCAGCATCTGACGGACAATCACCTCGATGTGCTTGTCGTTGATGAGCACGCCCTGCAGCCGGTAGACCTCCTGGATTTCGTTGACCAGATAGGCAGCGAGTTCCTCGATGCCCTTGATCGCCAGGATGTCGTGCGGCGCCGGATTGCCTTCGACGATGAAATCGCCCTTTTCGACGATGTCGCCGTCCTGCAGATGGATGTGCTTGCCCTTCGGGATCAGGTACTCGCGCGGCTCCTCGGTCTTGTCCATCGGCTCGATCGAGATGCGGCGCTTGTTCTTGTAGTCGCGGCCAAAACGGATCGTGCCCGCGATTTCCGCGATGATCGCCGCGTCCTTTGGCTTGCGGGCCTCGAACAGTTCGGCCACCCGCGGCAGACCGCCGGTGATGTCGCGTGTCTTGGCGCTTTCCGTGGAGATACGCGCCAGAATGTCGCCAGCCTTGACCTTGGCACCGACGTCGACCGACAGAATGCCGTCGACCGACAGCATGTAGCGGGCATCGCCGCCACGTGCGAGCTTCAGCACCTTGCCGTCCTTGCCCTTGACGACGATGGCAGGACGCAGATCCGCCCCGCCCCGCGACGCGCGCCAGTCGATGACGACGCGCTTGGCGATACCGGTGGATTCGTCCAGCGTTTCCGAGATCGACTGGCCTTCGACCAGATCCTCGAATCCGATGGTGCCTTCGACTTCGGTGAGAACCGGACGTGAGTACGGATCCCATTCCGCGATGCGCTGGCCGCGCTTGACCATATCGCCTTCGTCGACGTGCATGCGCGCGCCGTACTGGATGCGGTGGGTAGCACGCTCGGTTCCGTCGGCATCGGTGATCGCAACGACCATGTTGCGGACCATCGCGATCAAGTGACCTTCGCTGTTCCTGGCGATGGCCTTGTTCTTGATGGTGACCTTGCCTTCGAAATTCGATTCGACGAACGACTGCTCGTTGATCTGCGCTGCGCCGCCGATGTGGAACGTGCGCATCGTGAGCTGCGTGCCCGGTTCACCGATCGACTGGGCGGCAATGACGCCGACCGCCTCGCCGTGGTTGACCGGCGTGCCGCGGGCCAGGTCGCGGCCGTAGCACTTGCCGCAGATGCCGTTGACGAGTTCGCAGGTCAGCGCCGAGCGGATCTTCACTTCCTGGATGCCGGCCTGCTGGATGGCGTCGACATGCGTCTCCTCCATCAGCGTGCCGCGCTTGACCACGACCTTGTTGGTCGCGGGATCGCGCAGATCCTCGCCCGCGGTGCGGCCGAGAATACGCGAGGCCAGCGAAGCGACGACCGTTCCGGCATCGACGATGGCGCGCATCTTGATGCCGAGCTTGGTGCCGCAATCGTCCTGCGTGATGATGCAGTCCTGCGCCACGTCGACCAGACGGCGGGTCAGGTAACCGGAGTTAGCGGTCTTCAACGCGGTGTCCGCGAGACCCTTGCGGGCGCCGTGGGTCGAGTTGAAGTACTCGAGCACCGACAGACCTTCCTTGAAGTTGGAAATGATCGGCGTCTCGATGATCTCACCCGACGGCTTCGCCATCAGGCCGCGCATACCGGCAAGCTGACGCATCTGGGCCGGCGAACCGCGCGCACCCGAATGCGCCATCATGTAGATCGAGTTGATGTCGGCGTCGGCGCCCTTCGGCGTCTTCTTGGTCGAGGAGATTTCCTTCATCATCTCCTTGGCGATTTCTTCGGTCGCCTTCGACCAGGCGTCGACCACCTTGTTGTACTTCTCGCCGTGGGTGATCAGGCCGTCATTGTACTGCTGCTCGAAATCCTTCGCCAGCGTACGGGTGGTGTCGACGATCTTCCACTTTGAGTGCGGCACGACCATGTCGTCCTTGCCGAACGAGATGCCGGCCTTGAACGCATTGTAGAAGCCCAGCGCCATGATGCGGTCGCAGAAGATCACTGTCTCCTTCTGACCGCAGTGACGGTAGACCTGGTCGATCACGCCGGAAATTTCGCGCTTGGTCATCAGCTTGTTGATGATCTCGTACGAAATCTTCGGGTTCTTCGGCAGCAATGTGCCGAGCATGACGCGGCCCGCGGTGGTCTCGATCCAGCGCCTGGTGGTCTTGCCGTTCTCGTCAGTCCCTTCCCACCGATACTTGATCTTGGTGTGGAGGTGGATGACCTTCGAATGCAGGGCGTGCTCGAGCTCGGCCATGTCGCCGAAGATCTTGCCCTCGCCGGGCAGGCCTTCGCGCATGATTGACACGTAATAGAGACCGAGCACGATGTCCTGCGACGGCACGATGATCGGCTGGCCGTTCGCAGGGTGCAGGATGTTGTTGGTCGACATCATCAAGACGCGCGCTTCGAGCTGCGCTTCGAGCGACAGCGGGACGTGCACGGCCATCTGGTCGCCGTCGAAGTCGGCGTTGAACGCGGCGCAAACCAGCGGATGGAGCTGGATAGCCTTGCCCTCGATCAGCACCGGCTCGAACGCCTGAATGCCGAGGCGATGCAGCGTCGGCGCGCGGTTGAGCAGCACCGGATGCTCGCGGATCACCTCGTCGAGAATATCCCAGACCTCGGGACGCTCCTTTTCGACCAGCTTCTTCGCCTGCTTCACGGTGGTTGACAGGCCCTTGGCGTCGAGCCGCGAATAGATGAACGGCTTGAACAGCTCAAGCGCCATCTTCTTCGGCAGGCCGCACTGATGCAGGCGCAATTCGGGACCGACCACGATCACGGAGCGGCCCGAATAGTCGACGCGCTTGCCGAGCAGGTTCTGCCGGAAACGGCCCTGCTTGCCCTTGAGCATGTCGGCCAGCGACTTCAGCGGGCGCTTGTTGGCGCCGGTGATGACGCGACCGCGGCGGCCGTTGTCGAACAGCGCGTCGACGGCCTCCTGCAGCATGCGCTTTTCGTTGCGGATGATGATGTCCGGCGCGCGCAGCTCCATCAGCCGCTTCAGGCGGTTGTTGCGGTTGATCACGCGACGGTAGAGGTCGTTGAGGTCGGACGTCGCAAAGCGGCCGCCGTCGAGCGGCACCAGCGGACGCAGGTCCGGCGGAATCACCGGCACCACGGTCAGGATCATCCACTCCGGCTTGTTGCCGGAATAGCGGAAAGCCTCGACGATCTTCAGGCGCTTGGCGAGCTTCTTGTGCTTGATGTCGGACTCGGTCTCGTGCATCTCGGCGCGCAGGGACTGCTCGAGCTTTTCGAGCTCAAGCCCCTTCAACAGCTCGCGGATCGCCTCTGCGCCGATCATGGCGGTGAAGCTATCCTGGCCGTATTCGTCCTGCGCCTTCAGGTACTCGTCTTCCGACAGGAGCTGACGGTCCTTGAGCGCGGTCAGGCCCGGCTCCAGCACGACGTAATATTCGAAGTAAAGGATCCGCTCGAGATCCTTTAGCGTCATGTCGAGCAGCAGGCCGATACGGGACGGCAGCGACTTCAAGAACCAGATGTGGGCAACCGGCGCGGCCAGTTCGATATGGCCCATGCGCTCGCGCCGGACGCGCGACAGCGTCACTTCGACCGAGCACTTTTCGCAGATGATGCCCTTGTACTTCATCCGCTTGTACTTGCCGCACAAGCACTCGTAATCCTTGATCGGCCCGAAGATGCGGGCGCAGAACAGGCCGTCACGCTCCGGCTTGAAGGTTCGGTAGTTGATGGTCTCCGGCTTTTTGATCTCGCCGTAGGACCAGGACAGAATCTTCTCCGGAGATGCAATCGAGATCCGGATCTGGTCGAAGACCTGAGCCGGGGTCGTCGGATTGAAGAGATTCATAATTTCTTGGTTCATCGTCTTCTCCTCGCGTGCCGATCGTCACCGGCAGCAAATTCGAAATTCTTCTTGGCCCACGCCCCGCTCAACGTCCGAGCGAAGCGCGAATGTCCGGCCCAGGTGCGAAGTTGTCTTCGCGCTGGGGCCGGACATGGAATCTTTGATGTTACTCGGCCGCCTCGGACGTCGGCGCCGGTCCCATCTTGGAATTGTGCAGGTCGACGTTGAGGCCGAGCGAGCGCATTTCCTTGACCAGCACGTTGAACGATTCCGGAATACCGGCCTCGAACGTGTCGTCGCCGCGCACGATCGCCTCGTACACCTTGGTACGGCCGGCGACGTCGTCCGACTTCACGGTCAGCATTTCCTGCAGCGTGTAGGCTGCGCCGTAAGCTTCCAGCGCCCACACCTCCATTTCGCCGAAACGCTGGCCGCCGAACTGCGCCTTGCCGCCCAGCGGCTGCTGGGTGACGAGCGAGTACGGGCCGATCGAACGCGCGTGGATCTTGTCGTCGACCAGATGGTGCAGCTTGAGCATGTAGATGTAGCCCACCGTCACCTTGCGATCGAAGGCGTCGCCGGTGCGACCGTCATAGACGGTCGACTGGCCGGAGGCGTCGAAGCCCGCGAGCTTCAGCATCTCCTCGATGTCGGCTTCCTTGGCGCCGTCGAACACCGGCGTCGCAATCGGCACGCCGTGGCTCAGGTTCCTGCCAAGCTCCATCAGCTCGTTGTCGTTCAGCGTCTTGATGGTTTCATCATCGCCATAGATCTTCTTCAGGGTCTCGCGCAGCGGCTTGAGGTCCTGCTTCTGATAATAGCTGTCGATGGTCTGGCCGATGCGCTTGCCGAGGCCTGCGCAGGCCCAGCCGAGATGCGTCTCCAGAATCTGGCCGACGTTCATGCGCGAAGGCACGCCGAGCGGATTGAGCACGATGTCCGCGTGCGTACCGTCCTCGAGGAACGGCATGTCCTCGATCGGAACGATCTTGGACACCACACCCTTGTTGCCGTGACGGCCGGCCATCTTGTCGCCGGGCTGGATCTTGCGCTTCACCGCGACGAAGACCTTGACCATCTTCATCACGCCGGGCGGCAATTCGTCGCCACGCTGCAGCTTTTCGACCTTGTCGAGGAAGCGCTGTTCAAGGCCCTTCTTCGATTCGTCGTATTGCTTTCGCATCGCCTCGATTTCGGCCATCAGCTTGTCGTTCGGGGACGCAAACATCCACCACTGCGACTTCGGATACTCCTCGAGCACGGCGCGCGTGATCTTGGTGTCCTTCTTGAAGCCCTTCGGACCGGCGATGCCCTGGCGGTTTTCCAGGAGCTCGGCGAGGCGGCCGTAGACGTTGCGGTCGAGGATCGCCTGTTCGTCGTCGCGGTCCTTGGCCAGACGCTCGATCTCTTCCCGCTCGATCGCCAGCGCACGCTCGTCCTTGTCGACGCCGTGACGGTTGAACACGCGCACTTCCACGATCGTGCCCTGCACGCCCGGGGGCACGCGGAGCGAGGTATCGCGGACGTCGGAGGCCTTTTCGCCGAAGATGGCGCGCAGGAGCTTTTCTTCCGGCGTCATCGGGCTTTCGCCCTTCGGTGTGATCTTGCCGACCAGGATGTCGCCGGCGCGAACTTCCGCGCCGATATAGACGATGCCGGCTTCGTCGAGGTTCTTCAGCGCTTCTTCCGAGACGTTCGGAATGTCGCGGGTGATTTCCTCAGGGCCAAGCTTGGTGTCGCGGGCCATCACCTCGAACTCCTCGATGTGGATCGAGGTGAAGACGTCATCCTTCACGATCCGCTCGGAGAGCAGGATCGAGTCTTCGAAGTTGTAGCCGTTCCACGGCATGAACGCGACCAGCACGTTACGGCCGAGCGCGAGCTCGCCGAGATCGGTCGAGGGACCGTCGGCGATGATGTCGCCCTTCTTGACGATGTCGCCGACCTTCACCAGCGGACGCTGGTTGATGCAGGTCGACTGGTTGGAGCGCTGGTACTTCATCAGCCGGTAGATATCGACGCCCGACTTGGTGGGGTCGAGATCTTCGGTGGCGCGGATCACGACGCGGGTGGCGTCGATCTGGTCGATCACGCCGGAACGGCGGGCCGCGATCGCAGCCCCCGAGTCACGGGCGACCACGCCTTCCATGCCGGTGCCGACGAACGGCGCCTCGGCGCGAACCAGCGGCACCGCCTGGCGCTGCATGTTCGAGCCCATCAGCGCGCGGTTGGCGTCGTCGTTCTCGAGGAACGGGATCAGGGCTGCGGCAACCGAAACGAGCTGCTTCGGCGACACGTCCATATAGTCGACCTTATCAGGCGTGATCGGCAGCACTTCGCCGGCGTGACGGCAGACGATCAGGTCCTCGGTGAAGCGGCCCTTGGCGTCGAGCGGCACGTTGGCCTGCGCCACGCGATAGCGGCCCTCCTCCATCGCCGAGAGGTACACGACCTCGTCGGTGACGCGGCCGTCCTTGACCTTGCGATAGGGCGTTTCGACGAAGCCGTACTTGTTGACGCGCGCGAACGTCGCCAGCGAGTTGATCAGGCCGATATTCGGACCTTCCGGCGTTTCGATCGGGCAGATGCGGCCGTAGTGGGTCGGATGCACGTCGCGCACCTCGAAGCCGGCACGCTCGCGGGTCAGGCCGCCCGGACCAAGCGCCGAGAGACGGCGCTTGTGGGTGATCTCCGACAGCGGGTTGGTCTGGTCCATGAACTGCGAGAGCTGCGAGGAGCCGAAGAACTCGCGCACCGCGGCAGCCGCCGGCTTGGCGTTGATCAGGTCCTGCGGCATGACGGTGTCGATATCGACGCTCGACATGCGCTCCTTGATCGCGCGCTCCATGCGGAGCAGACCGATGCGGTACTGGTTCTCCATCAACTCGCCGACCGAACGCACACGGCGATTGCCGAGATGATCGATGTCGTCGATCTCGCCCTTGCCGTCGCGCAGGTCGACCAGCGTCTTGATGACGGCCAGGATGTCTTCCTTGCGCAGCGTGCGATGGGTGTCGGGCGCGTCGAGTTCGAGGCGCATGTTCATCTTGACGCGGCCGACCGCGGACAGGTCGTAGCGCTCGCTGTCGAAAAACAGCGACTGGAACATGGTCTGGGCCGAGTCGATGGTCGGCGGCTCGCCGGGACGCATCACGCGATAGATGTCGAACAGCGCGTCTTCACGCGTCATGTTCTTGTCGGCATGCAGCGTATTGCGGATGTAGGCGCCGACATTGACGTGGTCGATGTCGAGCAGCGGCAGCTCCTTGTAGCCCTGCTCGTTGAGCGCCTTCAGCGACTTCTCAGTGAGTTCTTCGCCGGCTTCGGCGTAGATTTCACCGGTCTTCGGATTGACGAGATCCTCGGCAAGATAGTTGCCGACCAGCTCTTCATCCGACAGGCGCAGCGCCTTGAGGCCCTTTTCCTGCAACTGGCGCGCCGCGCGCACGGTCAGCTTCTTGCCGGCCTCGAGCACGACCTTGCCGGTATCGGCATCGATCAGATCGTTGATGGTCGAGTAGCCGCGGAAACGGGCGGCGTCGAACGGCACGCGCCAGCCTTCCTTGGCGCGCTTGAAATTGATCTTCTTGTAGAACGTCGACAGGATCGTCTCGCCGTCGAGACCGAGCGCGTACATCAGCGAGGTCACGGGGATCTTCCGGCGGCGGTCGATGCGCGCGAACACGATGTCCTTGGCGTCGAACTCGATGTCGAGCCAGGAACCGCGATATGGAATCACGCGCGCGGCAAACAACAGCTTGCCGGACGAGTGGGTCTTGCCCTTGTCGTGGTCGAAGAACACGCCGGGCGAACGGTGCATCTGGGAGACGATGACGCGCTCGGTGCCGTTGACGACGAAGGTGCCGTTCATGGTCATGAGCGGGATATCGCCCATGTAGACGTCCTGCTCCTTGATGTCCTTCACCGACTTGGCGCCGGTTTCCTCATCGATATCGAACACGATCAGGCGCAGCGTCACCTTCAGCGGCGCAGCATAGGTCATGCCGCGCTGGCGGCACTCGTCGACGTCATACTTCGGCGGTTCGAACTCGTAGCGGACGAATTCCAGCATCGAGGTGCCCGAGAAGTCCGAGATCGGGAACACCGAGCGGAATACCGCCTGCAGGCCTTCGTCCAGCCGGCCGCCCGGGGGTTCGTCGACCATCAGGAACTGGTCGTAGGACGCCTTCTGAACCTCGATGAGGTTCGGCATCTCGGCGACTTCCTTGATGTGTCCAAAGAACTTGCGAACACGTTTGCGACCGGTGAATGTCTGCTGCGCCATCGTGGCCTCTCATTTTCGTCGCCCTTGTGGGCGAACCTTCCGAAGCGCGACTGCCATCGCCCCCGGGTTGAATTTCGAATCGCTCAAAGGAACCAAGCCCACTTTCAGGAATTAAGTCCTGAACCCGTTCTTTAGACCCTCAAAACGCAAAACGACGCGCGGGCGCATGACTGCACCCGCCCGTCACAACTGGTCGCTTCACGGACTGAAAAAGCCCGAAATCTGACTGTCTCCCAACGGCTTACGCCCGGAACCCTGCCGTCCCGCCGCCTGCCGTGTTTTCCTGCTGCCGCCCCGATATGGGGCAGAACCATGGAGATTCGAGGGGCTAACCCCGCGAATCCCCACACTTTTCTGTGTAGTACGCTTACTTCAACTCGACCTTCGCGCCAGCCTTTTCGAGCTGGGCCTTGAGCTTGTCGGCCTCATCCTTGTTCACGCCTTCCTTGACCGGCTTGGGCGCGCCTTCGACGAGGTCCTTGGCTTCCTTGAGGCCCAGGCCGGTGATGGCGCGGACTTCCTTGATGACCTCAATCTTCTTGTCGCCGGCAGCGGCGAGAACGACCGTGAAGTCGGTCTTTTCTTCAGCCGGAGCAGCGGCGGCGCCGCCAGCGGCGGGACCGGCAACCGCAACGGCGGCAGCGGCGGAAACGCCCCACTTTTCTTCGAGGAGCTTCGCGAGTTCGGCGGCTTCGAGCACGGTCAGGCTCGAGAGGTCGTCGACGATTTTTTGCAAGTCAGCCATTGATCTATTTCCTTAAGCGTTTGGTTTCGAACCAGTTTTGAGATTAGCGAAGGGTCAGGCCGCTTCGCCCTTTGAGGCATAGGCCTGGACGACGCGCGCGAGCTTGGCCGCGGGCGCAGTCGAGAGCTGAGCGATCTTGGTCGCCGGCGCCACCAGGAGGCCGACAAGCTTTCCGCGCAGTTCATCGAGTGACGGCAGCGAGGCAAGCGCCTTAACACCGTTCACGTCCAGGACGGTTTTACCCATCGAGCCGCCGAGAATGACGAACTTTTCGTTCGTCTTGGCGAACTCCATGGCAACCTTCGGCGCCGCTACCGGATCGTTTGAAGTCGCGATCACGGTCGGCCCCTTCAGCAGGGAACCGATGGCAACGACATCCGTGCCTTCAAGAGCAATTTTGGCGAGACGGTTCTTCGAGACCTTCACCGACGCGCCCGCCTGCTTCATCTGCATACGCAGTTTCTGCATCTGGGCCACGGTGAGGCCGGAATAGTGGGCGACGACTGCGACGCTCGTGGTCTTGAAGACCTCGTTCAGCGCCTCAACCGCGTCCTTTTTTGCCGCTCTTTCCACAGCAAGCTCTCTCCGGTTGGCGGCCTTCGTAAGAAGCGAGACCGCCGGGTTGCACCCATCGTCTCACCCAAAACCTGACCTCTAGACACCAGTCTCAAGGACACGTCGGGCAAGACGACATTGATAAGCCTGCCCTCCCGAGCCAGATGGCGCGGGGTGTCGAGGTTCGAACCAAATCAGCTACGGCGCCGCGAAGGGCGGCGTTAAAGCAAAATCCGGTCTTCACCCGTCTATGCAGGCCGTAAGATTAAGCCGTTGAAGAAATTTGCATTTCAGTACAAATTTCGACTTGGGCGCCTGCAGTCTCGGACAGGATCGAGGTCATCCGGCAAGCCGAAAGACCCCTGCCGCATTCCACCGAAGCGATGAGTTTTCCTTCCTTTCGAGCAATCCATGCGGATGTCCTGAAAGGAATGATCTCCTACCGTGCCGGGTTTTCGGAATGCGCGCACGGACGTGCCAGCTACGGCCAGCACGCCCGGAGGCCGGTTGTTTACCGAGTCTCACCCGACTTGCCAAGGGCAAAATTCACACCAGTTCGCTGACTGGCTGGAACAAAAATTTTCGCCCCGAATCCTTGAAATTCTTTGACGGCCCCGTCACACCGGGGTCATCAGGCTCGTCTTGGCCGCAGGAGGTTCCCATGCGGCGTCCGTTAGCGGCCTTTCTTGCGATACTTACGGTTCTGAACGGGCTGATCATGCTCGTGGCCGGCCCGCTCTGGTACCAAACCGTGCCGGGCGTGCCGGACACCGGCCCGTTCAACCCACATTTCGTTCAGGACATCGGCGCCGCGTTCCTCGTGGCCGGTCTGGCGCTGGCCGCGCGGGCATGGCGGCCACGGTACTGGCCGGCGGCTGTCGCGGGTGCCGGATTCCTCGCCGTCCACGCCCTGCTCCATGTGGTGATCATGGCGGGCGGCCACGCCCATTACCCCGCCTTCGACCTCCTCGCCATCGTGCTGCCGTCGGCAGCCGCCCTCTATTCCGCCTTCCCCAGCCAAGGAGAACATCATGCGTAGTTGGATCGCGCGCCGCAGCTTGCGCGCATTTGCCAAGCGTTACGGGTACGACGTCGGCTATCTCGAAATGATGCTGAACGTGTCCCCTTCCGCCTTCTTCAAATTCGCGCCCCTCATGAAGGCGGCCGCCCACCGCGAGGCGGTCCCGATCGACGCGAGTTTCGCGGCCAAGATCGTCGGCGCGTTGGCCGAGGATTGCGGCCCTTGCACCCAACTGGTCGTCGACATGGCGCTGGAAGCCGGCATGGCCAAGGACCAGATTGAGGCGGTCCTCCGCCGCGATCCGCGCGCAATGAACGACGCGACCACGCTGGGTTTCAGGTTTGCCGACGCCGTGGTGCGCCGCTCCGGCGAGGATGACGAGTTTCGCGACGCCGTCCGAGCCCAATGGGGCCCGAAAGGCGTGATAGATCTGACCCTGGCGCTGCAGATGGGCCGCATGTTCCCGATGGTGAAGGCCGGACTCGGCTATGCCAAGGAGTGCCGCCGCGTCACTGTCCGTGGACACAATGTCGATGTCATCAAACAGGCCGCATGACCACGACCCGCTGGCGCCTCATCGCGGGCGCCTGCTCGGGCTCGCCTATCGCATGCTCGGCAGCCGCAGCGACGCGGAAGACGTCGTGCAGGACGCCTATTTCCGCTTTGCCGGCGCGCAGGACGTCCACAACGTGGAGGCTTTTCTCGTCACCGTGGTGACCCGGCTTTGTCTCGATCGCCTGAAGAGCGCGAGGGCGCAGCGGGAGGTCTATGTCGGGCCGTGGCTGCCGGAGCCGGTGTTCGATGCGGAGAGCCTGTCGGCCGACGCCGCCACCGAACTGGCCGACGACCTATCGTTCGCATTGCTGCTGGCGCTGGACCGGCTGTCGCCAATGGAACGCGCGGCCTTCCTCCTCCACGACGTATTCGACACGCCGTTTTCCGAGATCGCCGCCATGCTCGGTCGCACCGAGGCGTCCTGCCGGCAACTGGCGTCACGGGCGCGCCGTGCGGTGCGCGACAATCGCCCAGCGCCGGCGCGAGCGCCCGACAATCACGCCCGTCTGCTGCAGGCTTTCAGTGAAGCGGTCGCCAGCGGCAACGTTGCGCAGCTCGCCGCGCTGCTGCGCGAGGATGCCGTGGCGCTGACCGATGGCGGTGGCCGCAAGACGGCAGCGCGCAATCCGATCATCGGCGCCGACAAGATCGCGCGTTTCTTCATCGGTGTTGCCGCCAAGAACGCCGGCCACGACATGCGCATCGAGCCTGCCATGATCAACGGCGCCTTCGGCGCCCTGCTCTACCTGGACGGCGAACTCGACAACACCATGAGCATGGCGATCGACGGCGAGAAAATCGCCGCGATCTATATCGTCCGAAATCCCGACAAGCTGCGCCATCTGCCGCCTGCCGGGTTGCACTGACGCCGTCAGCCGAGGGCCACCCTGTATGGCAGCGGTTTCTCCGCGAAAAACGCATCCAGATTGGCCAGCACGCAGTTCTGCATCGCCACATGCGACTCCAGCGTATGGCCGCCGATATGCGGAGAGAGCACGACGTTAGGCAGCGCCGTCAGCGTATCAGGCGCATGCGGCTCCTTCGCGTAGACGTCGAGACCGGCGCCGGCGATGGTCTGATCCGTCAGTGCTGCGATCAGCGCCGTCTGATCGATGACCGAGCCCCGCGAGATGTTGACGACGTAACCGTCCTTGCCGAGCTTGCGCAGGATATCGGCATCGACAGCGTGATTAGTATCCGCCCCCGCCCGCACCGCGATCATCAAGACGCTGCACCATTCGGCCAGCGCATCGAGGCTCGGAAAATATCGGTACGGCACGTCGTGCTGCCTGCGGCTGAAATAGCCGACCTCGGTCTCGAAGGCGGCGACGCGCGCGGCAATCTTGCGGCCGATCTCGCCCATGCCGTAGACGCCTATTCTGCGGCCAAGCATGCCCGCCTGCGGGCGCATCATCGGCGATGGTTTTGCAGCCGCCCAGCTCCCGCCCCGCACGTAGTCGTCCGCGACGAGCAGTCGCCGTGTGGCCGCCAGCATTAAAGTAACCGCGATGTCGGCGACCGACGCCGCGTTGGCCCCCGGGCTGTGACCGACCGCAATGTTGCGTTTCGCCGCCGCAGCCAGATCGACGCCGTCATAGCCGGTGCCGTAGCAGATGATCGCGCCGAGCCTGGGCAGCATGTCCATGGCGCCAGCGCCGAGCGGCGTGCCGCCGGCCGTGATCATCGCACGAATGTCCGCGAGCTGTTCGGCAGAAAACACTTCATTGGGCGGCTTGCCAGCGGCGTTCAGGAGTTCAAACCGTTCGCCGAAACGCTCCATCTGGGCCTTTGGAAAACGCGAATAGATCAGGACCTTCTCGGGCATTGTTCTTCCTTCTTGCCAAGTCCTTCTTGTCAAGTCCTCTTGCCAAGTCCGGCACAGGCGACGATTACGCAAAGCGTCGTCAAACGCAAAGGGCGGAATCGGTTTCCCGATTCCGCCCTTTTCTATTCACGTAAACCGCAATGAACTAGCCGAGCAGCGTGCCCGGCTCGACCTTGACGCCCGGGCCCATGGTGGAGGAAACCGCCACGCGCTGGATATAGGTGCCCTTGGCGCCGGCGGGCTTTGCCTTCGACACCGCATCGGCAAGCGCCTTCACATTCTGCACGAGCTTTTCCTCGGAGAACGACGCCTTGCCGACACCGGCCTGCACAATGCCGGCCTTCTCGACGCGGAACTCGACCGAGCCGCCCTTGGCGCCCTTTACGGCGGACGTGACGTCCATCGTCACGGTGCCGATCTTCGGGTTCGGCATCATGCCGCGCGGGCCGAGCACCTTACCGAGGCGGCCGACCAGCGGCATCATGTCGGGGGTGGCGATACAGCGATCGAAATCGATATTGCCGCCCTGCACCTTCTCGACCAGGTCTTCGGCGCCGACGACATCAGCGCCCGCTGCCTTGGCTTCTTCCGCCTTGGCGCCACGGGCGAACACGCCGACGCGCAGCGTGCGGCCGGTGCCGTTCGGCAGGTTGACGACGCCACGAACCATCTGGTCGGCGTGACGCGGATCGACGCCGAGATTGATCGCGATTTCGATCGTCTCGTCGAACTTCGACGTGGCGCGTTCCTTGATCATCTTGATGGCATCCGCGAGCGGATAGAGCTTCTCGCGGTCGATGCCCTCGCGGACCTTCTTCAAACGTTTTCCGATTGCCATGGTCCGTTACCCCGCAACTTCCAGACCCATCGAACGGGCGGAGCCCTCGACCATCTTCATGGCCGCCTCGATGGAATCACAATTGAGATCCTTCATCTTCTTCTCGGCGATCTCGCGCACCTGCGCTTTGGTCACCTGGCCGGCCTTGTCGCGGCCCGGAGCTTTCGAACCGGACTGGATCTTGGCGGCCTGCTTGAGGAAGTGGGACATCGGCGGCGTCTTCATCTCGAAGGTGAAGGAACGGTCCGCATAGATGGTGATGATCACCGGGATCGGGGTGTTCTTTTCTTCCTTCTGCGTCTGCGCGTTGAACGCCTTGCAGAATTCCATAATGTTGAGGCCGCGCTGACCAAGCGCGGGACCGATCGGGGGCGAAGGATTCGCCGCACCGGCCGGGACCTGAAGCTTCAGGTATCCGGTCACTTTCTTTGCCATGTATTGCTCCTCATGTTGCTCCGGACAATCCGGAAGCTTCACAGGACCGTGGTACGGTTCGCATGACGGCTGGCGACCGTCAGTCCCCTTCCACGGCTCTTTGGAAGCGTTGCCGCCTCCCTTCTCGTCATGCCCGGGCTTGACCCGGGCATCCATCGACCTTCGTAAGACGCATTGTTACGAAGCAGATGGATTGCCGGTCTTCTAGCGCGAAGACGCGCTTCGCGCTTTAGCCCGGCAATGACAGTATCAATCAGACCTTCTCGACCTGACCGAATTCCAGTTCGACGGGCGTAGCGCGGCCGAAGATCGACACCGCGACCTTCACGCGCGAACGCGCCTCATCAATTTCTTCAACCACGCCGGAGAACGACGCGAACGGACCGTCGGCCACCCGCACGTTCTCGCCGATTTCGAACGATACCGACGCCTTCGGACGTTCGACGCCTTCCTGCACCTGGTGCAGGATCCGCATCGCCTCGGATTCGGAGATCGGCATCGGCTTGTTTTCGGCGCCGAGGAAGCCGGTCACCTTGGGCGTGTTCTTGATGAGATGGAACGCCTCGTCGGTCAGCTTCATCTTCACCAGTACGTAGCCCGGGAAGAACTTGCGCTCGGCGTCGATCTTCCGGCCGCGGCGCACTTCGGTGACCTTTTCGGTCGGCACCAGCACCTGATCGAACAGTTCCTCGAGTCCGCGCTGCTTCGCCTGCTCGCGGATCGATTCCGCGACCTTCTTCTCGAAGTTCGAATAGGCGTGAACGATATACCAGCGCTTGTCCATCGTAAGGGTTCCGGTGCTCATCATTGGACGCCCAAGAGGAAAGTGACGACGTAGCGGATGATCAGATCCGACAAGAAGAAGAAGATCGAAGCCAGTGCAACCATCACGAACACCATGATCGTGGTGATCGTCGTCTCGCGGCGCGTCGGCCAGGTGACCTTGGCGGTCTCCGAGCGCACTTCCTGCAGGAATTTGAACGGGCTGAAAGCCATCGTTGGTTACCGCGTCCTTCGTGAGACGATTGTGATTTAAAGCGAATCCGAACAGCCCTCTCGCGCCCAGCCCTCTCTCGAAGGATGAGCCGCACAGCGGGCTCGATTGTTCGGGGGAATTCAAAGCCGCGCCGGATATCCGTCAAACGGGCCGGCAGCAGGTAGCGGGTATCTACTGGCAGCCGGGCAAAAGGTCAAGGTACGGGGTGCCGCGGGCCTCCAACGGGCCGTTTCCGGGCGGCCGGCCTGGACGGCGAAAAGCCATTGGTTAATCGCAGGTACCGGCTCCCCTCAAATCCTCATGAGATCGCGATCCGGATATTAAAAAGCTGGCTGCTATCCTGATGCTCGATCGATGGGCAATGAGGGAAGACCATGGCTCAGTTAGGCCACGACTACGATAGACCTTCAGGCGAGACGGCCTGGACCGTTCTCGACGCGGCAAACGACCTCGGCGACAAGATGACGGTCGATGCGTGCCGGCGGGTAATCGACGCAGACCTGCGGGGCGAAGCTCCCACCCGATCGGACGTGGACGTCCTCACCGCATTCTTCGCCTAGCTCCAGGCAAGCGGCAGGAAATTCGTCCAACCATTTGATCTGGTTGCCGAATTAGCGACCCACCAGCGGATTCGTTCTCACGCACGCCTCAACCCCGCTCCTTCTGCGTCCCGGGGTTCGGCGGGCCGGCTTTCGTCATCGATCGCCTTCGTGAGCTCGGCGCCGAACAGGAATATCTGCGCGGAGTAGTAGACCCAGAACATCAGGACGATCAGAGCACCCGCGGCGCCATAGGTCGAGTTCGGGGCTGCCTGACCGAGGTACCATCCGATCAGCGACTTTCCGACGGTGAACAGCAGGGCTGTGACGAAAGCGCCCAGCAGAAGATGGCGCCAGTAGATCGTCGTATCCGGCAGCACCCTGTAGATCGCTGCGAACAATAGCGTGAAGATGCCGAGCGACACGACCGTGTTAATCGCGCTGAGCACGACCTTGCCGGCAGACCAGTGTTCCAGGGCCGACAGCGCGGCGCTGGCGGCCAGCGAGACGATCAGCATGAAGCCCAATGCGGCGACGAGACCGAGGCTGGCCGCCCGGCTTCGGATCAAGGCGGAGATTGGCTCGTCCGCCGGCTTGGCCTTGAACGTTGCGTTTAACGCCGTGCGCATCTCGCCGAACACGCCTGACGCTGTTATCAGCACCGTGACGATGCCGACGGCTGTCGCGGTCGCGCCGGACATCGGATCGCTTGATCGCGCCAGGATGGATTTAATGAAGTCGGCGCCGGTCGGCCCCAACAGCTTACCGAGCTCCTCACTGATCGCGGCCCGGGCAGCGTCCTGCCCAAACGCCAGGCCGGCGATCGCAACGACGATCAGAAGCACGGGTGCCAGAGAGGTGGCGGCATAGAAGGCGATGGACGCTCCCCGGCTCAATGCATCGTTGGCAATGAAGCCGGATACCGCAGCCTTCAGGACTCGCCACAAGAGTCCCATTGGTCTTCCCTCGCCTCCCTTGAATGCGCAACAAGCTGCGCGCTGTGCCGGCAACGCGGGAGTTCTTGGAAGTTTCCTCCGGATACTGAAAGGCATTGCAGGGTGCGACGATACGGCTGCGCGCATCGGTGTCCGGTCTCTCGACCGACTGTTCCCCTGTAATCTGCTCCATGAATGACGGAGCTGAACCCGTCCGCTCGCCGCGAGTGAAAGGGCGGCTGCGGTCCCGTGCTATCCAGTGGAAAGGCGCAGTCCCCGAATCGGTCGTGCCCCTAGATGGGGTCCCGTCATAGTCAAACAAATTAGAGTAAGTGCTTGATTTAGCTGGCAGGAGTGGCAGGGCTCGAACCTGCGACCCCCGGTTTTGGAGTTCGGCTGCGCCCATCCGCTCCTGTCATGTCCAATTGCAGTTGATCCCATTTTATAAGGCTTTTTGCATATTTGAGGCCGTTCTAGTTTCGTTCAGCCCCTCCCCGTTTGAGGCGGTTTGTTAGCAAAATGTTAGCACCGGGTTCGCGGAATGTACCTGCCGCGACCCGGACGACCGATAGCCGTGGCCCGACAGCGCGTTTTCAGCCGCGCTTCATCGTCGATCATCATCGTCCGGGTGAGCGATCTCCAGCTCTTGCGTCAGCTTCACCACGGGCGGCCTGTATCGCCGGAGTTCCGCATGAACGGCATTTCAGTGCCGCTTCCAGTTTCCAGACTGGCTATCGCGCGGACGCCGGAATTGAATTGAGCGGGAGGCTAGCTTCGGTCTCGCAACGGCGGCATTTGACCTGCAACCAGCCTACCCGCTTGCGGACTGCCTATGACTTCGGTTGCATTGACCCTGAGGTTCGCTCATGGTGTCTCAGCCTTGGCATTAGAACTGGTTAACCGCTACGGGGGCCACCATAGCGGTAATCAGCCTGCTTCGGGGGAGCGGTCGCCAAACTAAATGAATGCCAAAGCGCAGCCAAAATCCGCCAATTTCAATTTTCTGGCGAGACGCTATCCAGATTTGGAGCGCATCGGCGCTCTTTGCGAACGCTATTTTTCCGATGACCCCATTATCGCGCTGATAACGGTTCGCCAGTTCGGCGAATTGTTGGCGCAGATGGTTGCCGCTCGCTCTGGCCTTTTGGCCGACGCCAGCGAACCTCAAGCCGATCTGCTCCGCCGCCTCCGGGTTGATGCGAACTATCCACGGAACGTGCTGGACCTCTTCCATCAGCTGCGGGTGGCAGGCAACGCTGCGGTACATCGCCGCGATGGTGATCATGCAACTGCGTTGTCATGCCTCAAGATGGCCCGGCAATTGGGCATCTGGTTTTATCGCACGTTCGACGATCAAAACTTTAAGTCAGGGCCATTTCAGCCACCCCGCCCTCCCATTGACGCCACCGCTGAACTCACCGCCGAACTTGCGCGACTGCGAGCCGAAAAGGAGGCAGCCCTAACTGAGGCCCAGCGAGCTAAAGAGGCTGTCGCCGAGGCTGAGGCAGCGAAGTTAGTCGCCGAACAGGGCGCGAAGGGCGCGGCCGAGGAGAAGGAGATTTGGGCGCAGTTAGCCGCCGAAAGCGAAGCGGCTAAGGAACAGCTCTCCCTGCGCCTAGCCATTCTGCAAGGCAAGGTCGCGACGTCGGCAATTGAACATTTATCGGCTCCTCAATCCAACGCGTCGCGAGAAGCTGCATGGATTGACGCCAATCAACTCGCCGAACAAATGGTTGAATGGCAGGCTGCCGCTGTCGCCAGTCCGGCGGCCGAAAAACAGAAGGTCGTTCAGCTTGCGGAAGTTGCCGCCGAAGCCATCAACCTCGATGAAGCCGACACACGCCAGCTCGTAGACGAGCAACTGCGTGAGCGCGGTTGGGACGCCGACAGCGTTAACCTGCGATATGCCAAGGGTGCCCGGCCCATCAAAGGCAAGTCGATGGCTATCGCGGAATGGCCAACTCCTAACGGTCCGGCCGACTATGCTCTTTTCGTTGGCATGACCTGCATCGGCTTGGTGGAAGCCAAGCGCAAGCGCAAAAACATCCAGGCGGCGATTGATCAGACCGGGCGCTACGCTCAGGCGTTCGTGGCGGGTGACGGCATTGAACTCCCGGAAGGCGGGCCATGGCGATTTAGCTCCGGGGAGACTAACGAGCAGCCCTTTCGTGTCCCCTTCCTGTTCGCTACCAACGGTCGCCCTTATCTCAAGCAGGTCGAGACGCAGAGTGGCATATGGTTTCGTGACGCCCGTCATTCGACCAACTTGCGACGCGCTCTGACTGATTGGCCCACGCCGGAAGGCTTGACCGCCGAACTGAACATTGATCGGCAAGCTGCTCAGGAACGCCTCGCGTCATCGCCCATCGAGTTTGGCTTTCCGCTGCGCGACTATCAGAAGCGGGCAATACGCACCGTCGAGAATGCGCTCACCAACGATGCCAACCGCACGATGTTGCTGGCGATGGCAACCGGCACCGGCAAGACCAAGCTCGCCATCGCTCTCCTGTACCGTCTCCTGGAGACGAAGCGCTTCCGCCGTGTATGCTTCGTGGTGGACCGCCACGCCCTCGGTGATCAAGCTGCTAACGAGTTCAAGACCACGCGCATTGTGAGTACGCGAACATTTGCCGACATCTTTGGCTTAAAGGAACTCGGCGATATCAGCCCGGAAACGGCCACCAAGGTGCATATCTGCACGATCCAGGGGCTGGTAAAGCGAGTGCTGTTTGCCAACGAGAATGAAGATGTACCGCCCGTTGACCAATACGATTTGATCATCGTGGATGAGTGTCATCGAGGCTATCTGCTTGACCGGGAAATGTCCGATGCAGAACTGTCGTTCAGGAGCGAGACCGATTACATATCGAAATATCGACGCGTGCTGGAACACTTCGACGCCGTGAAGATCGGACTGACAGCGACACCCGCGCTGCATACTGTCCAGATATTCGGTGATCCCATCTTCACCTACTCCTACCGCGAGGCCGTGATCGATGGATTTTTGATCGATCACGATCCGCCGATCCGGATCGAGACCGAGCTTTCGCGAGATGGCATTCATTTCGCGCGCGGGGAACAGTTGCCTTTGCTCGACGCAACCACCGGACAAATCGATCTGACCCACGCGCCAGACGATCTTGATTTCCAGGTGAGTGACTTCAATCGAAAAGTAATCACCCGCTCATTCAATCGGGTGGTTTGCGAGGAGCTGGCCAAGCAGATTGACCCGTCCCTGCCCGGCAAAACTCTGGTTTTTGCTGCAACCGATGGGCATGCAGATATCGTGGTGGACGAACTCAAGAAGGCGTTCGAACGACGCTATGGCAGCGTGGATGACGCCACTGTCGCGAAGATCACGGGCAGCGTTGACGACCCCGGAAAGCTGATCCGCAGTTATCGCAACGATGCTGCGCCATCTGTGGCGGTAACAGTTGATCTTCTGACGACTGGCATCGATGTCCCCAAGATCGAAAATCTCGTGTTCATCCGTCGTGTGTCAAGCCGCATCCTCTACGAACAGATGTTAGGTCGGGCTACCCGCCTCTGCCCTGAAATTGGCAAGGAGACATTCCGCATTTTTGATGCCGTGGGTATTTATGAGGCGCTTCAATCCCTGACCGCGATGAAACCGGTTGTCGTCAATCCGAAATTGACCCTCACGCAATTGCTCGAAGAATTCGCTCGGGTGACCGACCCCGGTCATCGGGGACAATTGCGCGACGAAATTCTCGTGAAGCTACGTAGAGCTGTAGGCAAGCTAACGCCGCAGGCACAGGAGGCCTATGAGGCAGCAGCGGGCGAGCCGGTCCGGACGACGCTCAATCGCCTTGCGCAGGAGCCACTAGAGGGAATGGCCACATGGGTCAAAGGCAAGCCCGGGATTGGACCGATCCTCGACTGGAGGCCTGAAGGCGGAAGACCAATCCCGCTGCCGATTTCGGTGCATCCTGACAAACTGGTTGGCGTGACAAGCGGATACGGTGCGACAACAAAGCCGGAAGACTTTCTCATTTCGTTCGAACGGTTCGTCCGCGAAAACGTCAACAAAGTCGCGGCATTGCGAGCCGTCGTGCAGCGCCCGCGAGAGCTGACGCGAGATAACCTCAAGGCCGTCCGGATGGAGCTCGACCGGCAAGGGTTCTCCGAGGCCGCGTTACGGAACGCCTGGAAGCAGGCCAAGAACGAGGATATCGCTGCATCCATTGTTGGGTTCATTCGGCAGGCGGCACTCGGCGATCCGCTTCTACCCTGGGCCGACCGCGTGAAGACAGCGATGGATCGTATTGGCAAGCGCGGGACTTGGAGCGAACCGCAGCGCAAATGGCTTGAACGCATCGGCAAGGCCGTGGCACAGGTTGGCGTTGCCGACCGTGCCGTGTTGGATGAAGGTCAATTCCGTGAAGAAACCGGCGGGTTCACGCGATTGGATCGCATCTTTGACGGACGACTGGAAGCCATTCTGGGCGACATTAATGACGAACTCTGGAGCAAGTCTGCATGACGAACGACAATGTCACGCGCGATATCGTGCAGAAGCTCTGGGGCCTCTGCAACGTTTTGCGCGATGACGGCATCACGTATCAAGCTTACGTGACCGAGCTTACGTTTCTGCTATTTCTAAAGATGATGCAGGAGACCAAGCGCGAGGACGCCTTACCCAAGGGATATCGTTGGGGCGATCTGACCAAGCGCGAAGGCGAAGACTTGCTGACCTACTACCGTGCCTTGCTGCTCAAGCTCGGCACCAGTGGCACCGGCATGGTGCGGGACATCTTTACGGACGCTCAGACTTCGCTGCGGAAGCCGACAAATTTAAGAACGCTGGTCTCGGAAATTGACAAGTTGGATTGGTTTTCGGCTCGACGTGAGGGCTTGGGCGATCTTTATGAAGGTCTGCTGCAAAAGAATGCTGGCGAGAAGAAATCGGGAGCTGGACAGTACTTCACACCGCGTCCCTTGATCGACTGTGCAGTGCGCCTTCTCAAGCCAAAGCCGGGCGAGATTGTGCAGGACCCCGCAGCCGGGACAGGCGGCTTTCTCGTGGCGGCGGATCGTTACATCAAGGACGCCACCGACGACCTGTTCAACCTGCCCCCAGCGCAGCAGGCATTCCAGCGAACACAGGCTTTCGTTGGCCTAGAACTGGTCCTTGATGCCCATCGGCTGTTGCTAATGAACCTGATGCTTCACGGCATCGAGGGATCGGGTGTCGCCGTAGGAGATACGCTGAGCCCCGACGGTGAGCGATTGCCGAAGGCCGACTTGATCCTGACCAACCCTCCTTTCGGAACAAAGAAGGGCGGCGGTCGGCCAACGCGCTCCGACTTCTCCATCACGGCGGATACGTCAAACAAGCAATTGGCCTTTGTCGAGCATGTTGTGCGCAGTTTGAAACCGGGCGGGCGGGCGGCGGTGGTGGTGCCCGATAACGTTCTGTTCGAGGATAATACCGGACAGCGGCTGCGTTCATGGCTGATGGATCTGTGCAATCTGCACACCGTGTTGAGGCTACCAACGGGCATCTTCTATGCGCAGGGTGTCAAGACTAACCTGCTGTTCTTTCAACGTGGCAAGACCGACAGGGCCAACACCAAGGCCGTATGGGTCTACGACATGCGCGCAGACGCGCCTGCCTTCGGCAAAACCCGTCCGTTGACGGTTCAAGACTTCGCCGACTTCGAGAAGGCTTATGGGGACGATCCGAACGGCGGAGCCAAGCGCAAGGATCAGGGCGAGGAAGGTCGCTGGCGTTGTTTCACGCGGGAAGCAATCAAGGCGCGAAATGACAGCCTCGACATTTCCTGGCTGCGCGATACGGAGATTGATGCGGAAGCGTACTTAACGGAGCCGGAAGATATTGCAGCTGCGATTATCGGGCATCTCAAGGCGGCGCTGGAGGAAATCGAAACCCTATCGGAAGAATTAGAGCCGGACACTGTTGATGAAGCTGCTGCCGTGGCCGAGGCTGCGGAATGAGCGATCTGCCGAACGGCTGGGCATGGGCCCGATTTGAAGACGTTGCCGACATTGCACAGAACTTGGTCGCACCGTCGAAAGTACTCGATTTACCTCACATCGCGCCCAACCACATTGGTTCGGGCAACCGCCAACTGCTTCCATATTCGACCGTCCGCGCCGATGCCGTCATTAGCTCCAAGCAGCGCTTCTACCCCGGTCAAATACTCTTCACCAAGATACGCCCGTATCTGCTCAAATCTGTCCTGGTGGATTTCGAGGGCGTCTGTAGTGCTGACATGTACCCTCTTTGGACAAAGGATACGGCGGAGCCGAAATATTTGCTCTACTGGCTAACATCGCCCGATTTCCGAGATGTGATCGCTCATGAGCAGGGCCGGACCGTGCTGCCAAAAATCAATCAGGCGGCCTTAAACCGAACGCTGATGGCTCTACCACCGCTGCCAGAGCAGCGACGGATCGTGGCGAAGATCGAAAACCTGTCTGCAAACTCAAGACGCGCCCGCCAACACCTCGACCATATCCCTCGACTTGTTGAGAAGTACAAACAAGCGATTTTAACGGCGGCGTTTCGAGGCCAGTTGCAAACCTGCATCACAACGACGCTTGGCGATTGCTCCGACTTCGTGACGAGCGGCTCACGTGGCTGGGCGAAATATTATTCAGATACCGGACCGAAGTTCATCCGGGTCGGGAATGTCCAGCGGACGGACATCTCCCTTAATTGGGACGACACTCAAAGGGTAGCTCCTCCAGATGGATCTGAGGGTCAGCGGACCAATGTACGACCGAATGATCTCGTGATTACCATCACTGCTGACCTAGGGCGGGTCGGACTGGTCACTTCCGACATAGGACCGGCTTATGTAAATCAGCACGTAGCTTTGGTTCGGCTCAAGGCTCCTGAAAACGGTCCATATCTGGCGTGGTACTTATCGAGTGACATCGGACAAGAACAGCTGTTGGAGAAGGATCGAGGAGCGACGCGTGCTGGTCTCGGTCTTGAAGATATAAGAGCGGTCAGCGTTCCGGAAATTTCGCTCAAGGACCAGCAAGTAATCGTCAGCAAAATTGAGACCGCTTTTTCTTGGATCGACCGCCTTGCTGCCGAGACAACAAGTGCCCGCAAACTCATCGACCACCTCGACCAAGCCATCCTCGCCAAAGCGTTCCGGGGCGAGCTTGTGCCGCAGGACCCGAACGACGAACCGGCTAGCGCCCTGCTGGAACGTATCAAGGCGGAGCAGACTTTACCCGTGAAGCGCCGTCCCAAAGCCCGGAAAACAACTGCCGTCAAGAAGGCCAGGAAGGCAGCCAACTGATCCACGGCGGCTACGCGTTAGGGGTTTCAGACGAGTCAGGCCTATGGAACTGAACGAGCTATTGCTGGAAAAGGTATCGATCCGCACGATGTTAAATGACGATTGAGCCTGAGTGCACACCACGGCTTTGATATGTGTAATCTCTATTCGATCACCACGAACCAGGAAGCGATCATCCGGCTGTTTCGTGTCCTCAACCGCTACGTCGGCAACCTCGCGCCCATGCCCGGCGTCTTCCCGGACTATCCCGCGCCCGTGATCCGCAACACCGACAACGGCACCGAGCTTGCCGTGATGCGCTGGGGCATGCCGCCACCACCGCGCACAGGCGGCCCACCAGTCACCAACATCCGCAATACGTCCTCGCCGCATTGGAGGGGATGGCTCAGGCGGACAACCGCTGTCTTATCCCGGCAAACAGCTTCGCGGAATACGCGCCGGAGCCGAACCCAGAGACCGGCAAGAAGGACGTGGTTTGGTTTGCGCTGAACAATGACCGACCGCTGTTCGCCTTCGGCGGCATCTGGACTGAGTTCAAAGGCGACCGGGGTACCAAGTCGAAACCGATCCCCGGACCGCATCTCGTCTACGGCTTTCTGACGACATCGCCGAACGCGGTGGTCGAGCCGATCCATCCCAAGGCAATGCCGGTGATCCTGACGACCGACGAAGAACGAGACGTTTGGATGCGCGCGCCATGGGAAGAAGCGAAGGCGTTGCAGCGACCGCTGCCGGATGATGCGTTGAAGATCGTGGCGCGCGGCGCGGACAAGGAAGACGTGGCGGCAGCATCATCCACTGCATAAGACGGATAGTCCCTATTGCCTTCGGTTGCCAGTTCCGGTTGAATTTCAACTGAGGCCAGAAATGAATTTTTTCAGCAATATTGCTTTGAACTTGCGGGCTAACGGTCCCGCCGCTGTCATGTGCACTTGGATCGTAGCTTTTACGTTGCTCGCGCTATTGGGACAGGGCGAACTGGCCGGAAGGGCTTTGGCCGTCCTCATGATAGTCGGCGGAATGATCTTTGCGTCGTTTGGCTTACTTAAAGGCGGGAATTGAAATCTGTCTTGGTGTCCACTGGCCACTCTAAAGTTATTGGTCAAACGAAATGTTTCAGTTTCGTCGAATTGCGGGTTTGACCACGACGGTGATCGCTGTACTGATCGGATCGGCATCTGCCCGGGCAGAACAAAACCGACCGCGACATAGAAGAGATTAAGCAAATCCTCAGAACGGAGCCGAACCGCCTCACCACTTCGGGGATGTGCGCTGGTTTTGTGGTCGGCGCTGTGGAGGCATTGCGGGCTTTCGCACTGGTATGTCCGCCTGATGGCGTCACCAACGATCAGCTTGTGCGGATGGTTGTGAAAGAAGCCGAGCGCCGCCCGGAGCAACTACATGACGACTTTATCGTACCAACGACCGCAGTGATGATGGTAACGTGGCCATGTAAGAAGAAATGATCGCGCTGATTTCAAATTGCGCGGCCTCTCCGTGCGCAACCTCCTAATAGCATCGATGCTATTAGCCACATCGGCTCAAGCGGCCGATGGCTTAACCGGCCAAGCCAGCGTCATCGACGGCGACACGCTAGAAATCCACGGCAACCGCCTTCGCCTTTGGGGCATCGACGCGCCCGAGAGCGACCAACTTTGCCGGACCAAGAGCAGCGACCATTATCGATGTGGGCAGAAAGCCGCGAACGACCTCGATGCATTCATTAGCCGCCCCGTTGAGTGCGTTGAAGTTGATCGCGACCAATACCGGCGCGCTGTTGCGGTCTGCACTGTCGCGGATATCGATCTTGCGGAGTGGCTGGTCAAGAACGGCCAGGCACTCGACTGGCCGCTATATTCCAAGGGAGCATACGCGGCGGCGCAGGACGAACCAAAGCGCGCGGACCGTGGCATGTGGAGCGGCAGTTTTATCGAGCCTTGGCGGTATCGTGCTTGCCGAAGAACAGGTGGATCGCCTGCTGGTTGTTCTTGATCAGCTATCCCAACACTTCAAATCCGCTTCATCTCGGCTAGCTTTCGATAGTGCGCACCGAGCGCGGTAAGTTTACAGCCTGTCGAATTGATAGCAGCATAAAACATGTGCTCAGCATCGATGGGCACAACTAAACCGTGGCGGTTGCACATCTGAAGCTCCTTGAAGGTCCGCACATTCTCCTCATTTACCGGAATGTTGCGCAGCGCCTCAGGGATGTTTTGCCGGTCAGGCTCAAAAGAAGGATCAAGGCGAAATATGTGCGCCGACATCGGGAAATAGGCGGGAAGCCGCCGAAGTGTGTCTAGTGGGATTTTGGGCGTCACCTGTCGAAGGGTAACAAACGTCTGCACGTTCGCTTTATAGATTGGGCGCTGCTCCCAAGGCCCCAACGTTTGGTCGATCAACGAATACAGCGATGCAGGCGTTATGTTGCCGCAAACGTCCGCCGAACTACCACCTAATCCGTCGAGAAGTATTCCAGTAAAAAGCCCGTGCCCATTAGCTTCACTCGCTGCGCCTTCTCGATGGCAGGCGGTAAGAATTGTCACGCCGGTGCCAATTGCTGAGATATTTTGGTTCGCCAATGACGGCAGTTCTCCAGCAAAGCCAGATTGGCAACTGTCGAGGATGACGACGGTTGATTTGATACGCGGATAAGCGGTGTTGGCAAGGTTCAGGATTTCAGACAAACCTAGACCCCACGATCCCTTTTTGCCGTCTTGGCTAACTATATAGCCAGCATTCGTTTCTGGATTGATTAGCCCATGACCTGCAAAGAAGAGGAGCGCCGTATCAGCATCTCCCTTGAAGAGTTCGGAAGTGGCTTCTGACAACAGAGCGCTCGTTACATTCGTATCGTTGCTGGTGATTAGGCGGACCGAGAAATTGGGCGAACCATCGCCATTCGTTTCAAGTCTGTTTGCGACTGAGATGGCATCGTTTACGCAACCGCTCAAAGGGGCGGATGGGTAATCGTCGATGCCAATTATCAACGCCTTTTTCATCGACCGCCGCCGATAAGGGCTTTGAGGTTCGGCCACGTCCAATCGTATATCTTGTCGGTGGATTTGGAGGAGGTCGGTGCTTTGCAGCCACCATCCTTATAGCCCTGCAGCAGGAAGTAAGAAATCTTCTCCTCTTGCGCGATGGAAACTTCAGCGCTCACACCCGCAGCGGTATTGGTTTTCTTTCCACAGATGACTGCAACAACATCAGCGCCCTTTATCCTTGCACGCGCCTTCTCCTTCCAATTCCCACTTAACGCTTCCTTGATCGACCAATCGACCAATTCGAACGGGGAGTCCGCGAGTTTTGATTGCCCTACCAGAAAATCCTTGAGCGTCTCGTCGTTATCGTAATCGAAGCTAATAAAGACCTTTGCTTTAGCCATACGTTCCTCAGCAATCGTTTTGAAAATGATGAACTCTATAACCCGCTAGGCCATAGACATCTCTTTTACGAACCAGCAATCACACGCTACACGAAAAAAGTGCACCATTCGCGTGATGGTTGTAGAAATATTTCTCTTATCCACAGTCCTCGATATCGACAGCCAGTCGGCGGGCGTGGGTTAGTGTCATGGGATCAAGGGTTTTTCGATCCAATCATAGTGCCGGGCCGGAAGCCACTGGTCACACTGCGCGACGCGGCAGAATACATTACCAAGCTGCCGCACGCAGAGCACGATGAAGAAAAATGGCAAGCCGCGATGCAGGCGCTGTTGCTGGTAGCGGAACACGATGGGCCAGCGATGTTTGCCCGGATCGGCGTCATGAAAGCATTGAACCGGGGCCACGTTCGGAATTTAACCCATCTCGCAAGGAACCCCACTGGGGACGCCGCAAGCTGGCGCGAGATCGATGAAAACGGTCTGGATTTACGTCGATACAAAGAAGCAGGTCGGCGACCGTGACCATCTCAAGGTGTTTGCAAACCCGGACCTCGCCGATAAGTGGTTCGTGGTGAACGATCCCGAAGGCGTCGTCTTTGAGTACGAGATCATAGGCGTTGCAGAGGACGAAACGTCAACGGCATCGCTAGGACCGAGGCCGATCATCACATGAAATGCCCTGGCTGCGGGCAATGGTTCGACATGCGCGATTTGGCGCAGTGATGGCCCACATCCACGATCAGGAACAGGCGCGGCGGCGGGTGCAGCGCTTGGCGGGAGCTGCTGGAATGGCGACCGATACGCGATCACCGTGCGGTACCGACACATTGCCCCAGATCAATGTGACGGAATGATAAAAGACCTAACGTTCGTTAGAGCATCAGCCGAGCGGCACGGAGGGGTGCCGTTGAGGTTCCTGCCAGAGGCCCGGATACCCTCAGCCGGGCCTCGCGCGCATCTGCGTCGCAGCAGGAACGACAGCTAACAGCGCCGCGTTATCAGATCGGGCCGCCAACCCCGAGCGGCCTAGCACGGTTCCGTCCCAGAGCCCCCAGCCCCACTACCCGAGGCGGGACCGTGCACGCACGGCGTCCACCGAAGCGCCCCTCAATCAAACGCGAAACGAGTGCCTGATTTGTCGCAGCATCGATATAACAGCGTTCGGTATGGCGGCGATGCCAGGGTGGCTGCTATCAGCGGTCTCAGATCAACCCTATGACGATGAACGCAGCGATCTCGATCAAGACTGCGGTTCCTAGGGCGGCGACTGCAAGAAAGGCCTCAATTGGCGATAGGTGCATGGCTCGCCTCGCAGTTTTGCGAAGCCCGCAGCCGAAGATTAATTCACCTAGGTTTAAAAGGTTGCGGTTCCGAAGGCGCTAGCAAACATAGCTGGCGCAAAGGTCCGGAACGTCCGGACGCTATCCGCGTTTTAATGGCGAGAGGATGGAATTCCCGCGCTGACGGGGACAGTCCCACCAAAAGCCATGCGGTGTAACGCCCACATGGCTTTTGTTGTGTCAGGGCTGGAGAGCCTACCAGCCGTGAGCCTTGCCATAGCTCCATAGTCTGCCGCTCGGTCAGATGGCATCAGCCGAAATGCCTCAAACGCGAAACGAGTGCCTGATCTGTCGCAGCATCGCCATGGCAGCGTCGGCATACAGACCATGGGTGAGATACTGATCGAGCAGCGCTGCACCAAGCAGCACCAAACCTGCAACTAGGATGCCTTTGAACATAGTGGGCCTCTCCAAAATGGAAGGAGACCGCAAACCGGGCCGGTCGGGTTAAAGCATTTCGGAATTCGCTGCCGCTGATCGCGACCTATCTGCAATGTGAGTAGGCTTTCACCGACCAGTTACAAATCCCTTAAAGGGCGGAGCCAAATGTCGCCCATGCAAAAGCTCGGCTGCCGGTTGCAGCGGCCAGTTCCTAGTGAGGAACTTGGGGAGAAGAGCGGATGCACCTAATTCGTCTAACTGACATCGTGTGTTGGCTGTGATCAATACGAGCCAAACGTTGATGATTGGGGGATTGTCGTTTGAGAGTGATAGTTTCGCTGGGCGTGGTGATGGTCGCCCTCGCCAGTTCTAATATTGCCAAAGCTGACTATGTTCAGTCGTGGGTGGACAGCCGGGGTGGTTGCAAACGCGCGTGGACCGATCTGGGACGGATTTACGGCGATAAGTTCCTCGGCAAGCCAAACTCCGAGTGGACTGACGCGATGGTTGAGGAGTACGCACAGGTAAGAGATCGGTGCTTCCTTGAGGTCAATGGTTTCCCTCCGAGCTACAATCTTGACGCTCGGCGCGAGGTTCAACGAGCAACGCAGACACTCAAGCAAGCGGTCGAACGAGGCAGGGCCGCAGAACGACAGAGGCTTGCCCAAATCGAAGCGAGCGGCAGGCTCGCAAGGGAGACGATGGAGCGAGAGCGCGCCAAGCAAAACGAAATGGCTGCGCTAGAAGCGCTTGAGGCTCAAAAGAAACGCGAACTCTCGCAAGAGGAAGCTCGCATAAAGCAAGAGCGGCTTCGCGCAGAGGCGAAGCGTGATCGAGAGGCCGCAGAAGAGGCGCTGCGAGTTGCGGAAGCCGAGGCACCCAAAATTGCGGAAGCGGCCAAGGAAGCCGAAGCAGCTCGGCGCGCTCGACAGGCGGCAGAGCAAAAGCTAGCGGATATTCGAAGTCAGCTAGGGTTGCAGGAAAAAGCGCGGCAGGATGCTTTGGCCCGAGCAGAGGCGGCAGAAATTTCTCGACGGCAAGAACTGCAACGTGAGGCTGACCCCGCAAAACATGAACTCGCTGCGGTAACAACCCCGGCGAAGGCCGAGATATCGCAGGCGCTCAATGCAATGCCCGATCTCGAAAAGCAATTCATCGCTGCCGTCGAGAACGCGCGCTCGGTCTACAAGTCGGGAGCGAATGACATGGCGAAAGGGGCCGCCCGGCCACTGCGCGCAAAGGAACTATGTGCCCTGTTGCGCTCGCCGAGTATTAGGAATTGGGTCGGGCGAGTTTCAAAGCTTTCGACAAATGGCGACGGCAAGGGCGTCTTGGAAGTGCAGATCGACAAGGACATTGTGATCAAGACTTGGAACAATGCCGTCTCGGACGCAGGAGATAACACCCTGATCGATCCAGGTAGCCCATTGTTTTCGAAGGCGTCGGCGCTGGCAGAAGGAAAGCAGGTCGTTTTCTCTGGATCATTTCGGGCGGACAGCACCGATTGTGTCAGAGAAGGCAGCTTGACCTTGCGCGGCTCCCTTATGGAACCTGAATTCATCTTCCGCTTCTCGGACGTCGCGTCGAAACAATAAGATGAAGGCCGCTCCGGCAGCCTTTTCTAAGGTACTTTGGGGGCCTTCCCTCCGACGCGGGGACGCGGGACGGCGGCCTTTCTGGATATTTGGAATTTGCGTTTCCCGATTTTGATCCGCCGGTTAATGTTGCGAAATCCGCGAGATAGGCGAGGCAAATGACTGAGCCGAGACCAAGTGTGGTGGGCAGGCGGTGCTAGGGGCTAGCAACGCTGGTTCTACTCCATTCGCGCCGCTCGGTGGATCGGGAACAGTCCGGCAACCCACTAGTCGGCAAGCTGCCACTTGCACAAAGCAAACATTTCACCCATGGAACGGCCAACGACCATGTTTGTGTAATCGCTCAGCATCTGACGTTCGTGCTCGTCCGCCATAGCATTTGAAAGCTGCATCGCATCGTCTAGTCGCCCGATAGCAGGACCACGCTCCATAGCGATCCGGCGGCGTTGCGAGACCCGGCGTTTAGTTCTCATCAGCGCAAGCATCTCATCGACGTCCTTCGCAGCTTGCACAATTTCGAGCTTCACTTGCACCGTATCTCGGTCGCGAAAGCATCGGTAGCGATGCTGGTTGCGGTCGAAGTCATATCCGCCATCCGGAAGGCGCACAATCACGCCCCGGGCTTCAAGCTGCTGAACCCGCCTTTGCGTCAGGCGGAGGCGGTCCGCTAGCGTTTGCTGGTCTACGAGGTTGGTCATCATCAGCTCCTCTCGCGAAGCGAAACCGCGATTTCTCGAACCCGAAATATCCTCAAAATCCGCGCGCGGCGGCCGCGCGGGCCTTCGGTTCCGCGATACGGTCCCTAAATTTTTCGCGCAGAAATCGCGATGGTTGGCCCTTGCGCATCGATGGTGGCCACGCCGGTGGCCGTTCGTGCGATGGGGCGATCCCTCCCCGCCCCGGGGAGGACGCCCGCTATAGGCAGCCATTGCGAGCCACGCTGATGCGGCTGTTCGCGCCGGAACTCGTGGCATGGGCAGAGCATGACTCGCCAGCGCGGATGACATGGCGCTCCGGAGACCGCCCCCTCCTCCCCTCGGGGGAGAGGGGGCTATTTCGTCTCGGGATGACGGAGGGGCCTCTCCCTCCCCCTGCCTACCTTCCTTCCTTCGATGCCGTGCTCGTCGATGCGGGGGCGGGCCGGTGCGTTCATGAACGCGCGCTCGATCTCGAACGCGAGCGACTTCGGTTGATACGCGCGACGAAACAGCCGCCGAACGGCTAAAAGATACGCAGAGCGATGGGAAAGCAGGAGAACCGAGCCATCGGCCGCTAAGACCGGCGCGGTCATGTTGGGGGCCGCTTTGCGTCAGTGCCAGTTGCCAGTCCCTAAAGGGACTGGCGCAACTGGCGCACTGGCGCAAATCTCGGCCCTTTACGCCCGATGGCTGCGCCAGTCGTGCGCCAGTAATGCGCCAGTTGAGAAGCTGGCGGCTATTCGTCATCGGGACAAGCCAATGCCGATACTGCGGGCGCTTCCGGCTTGAACGGGCCAGGAATAATGAAGCTGCGATCCTTACGGTCCTCGTCCCTGCGCTTCTCGATGTCCAAGACCCTATTTTCCAGCCATTTCTTGATGATCGCTTGGAGGCTTGCGAGGTCTTTCGGGTCCGTGTGGCCCTCATGCGCTACCGTCAGACCGAGTTGCTTGGCGAGCGCATAGCCGAACCACTCCGGCGACCGCCGGTCGGCGCGATATGCGCCAGTCCGCGCCAGTGTTCGCGCCAGTTCCATGTCCGTTTTGGTGAGATATTTGAAGGGGTCGGGCGGCTCCCACGGACTGGCGCACGCTATCCGATCTCCATTGACCAGATTTTCGACCACGAGACGCATCCATTTTGACTTGCCGAGAGGCCCCATATTGGCCTTCCCGTTGGTAATGCGAATGTGCAGGCGGCGCTCGTCGTCCGACAGTCCGAGCTTTACGGCCTCGTCTCGCGTCATGAGGTTGAGCACCCGCGCCGAGCGCACCGCCCAAAGTACGGAAGACGCACCGCGCATATCTTCAACGGTCGTATCGGGCTGCCCCGATTTCGGTTTACCGGGATGGTGAAAGACCTCACCTGCTGAGTTGGTCCGCCCGGCGATTGAGCCGAAGCCTTCCTTAATCACAACGTCCATGTGAGCGTTGTCATTCTCGATCACGCTATGAAAAGAGATCAGCGGGTCGATCATGAAAACGTCGATGCCATTCTGGCGGATGAAGTGCTCCATGTAGTTGAGGGCAGCCTGATCAATCACCGGCCTACCTGCGATCAGCGTGGCGATCCGCAGGGGTTTATCGCGGACAGATTGGACATAGAGGCGGTCGGCCAGGTCCGTCCGCGTGATGCAATAGTGCTGGCATGTAGCGGCGACGCGCCGGTCGAGTTCGTTCTGATCTTCCTCGCCATTGCAGAACCAAACCCGCAGCTTCCCTTCCGGCGAGACAACCTTGGTCGCGATGTCGAAGCCGACGGCCATACAAACGGCTTCGTAGACGGCGCGCGTGGTTTTGGCGCGACCGCCAGCACCAATGGTCGCCCCGATTGCACCGCGAATGTAGTGACCCTCGTAGAGGCTGTGCCGCTTCGGAATTGTCGCCGGGTCACGCCACCACGGGACCGGAGGCTCGCGCATTTGCTTTTCGCCGGGATCACTGCCGTTTGTGCGCGGCGGCTCCGGCTTTACCTTGTCGATATCTTCAAGTGTCGCGGCTTTCCCGCGCTGTTTCATGCTGTAGTTGATGTCGGCGGTCATCGGGCACCACTCCCGATTTCGAACGGCGGAATTAGCCGGACCTCGATGTCACGCCCTTGCAGCCGTTCGGCGAGCCTTGCTGAATTTTCTCGTCCGGCCTTATTGTCATCGACGCAGATTGAAACGCAATCGACATGGGCAGGGACGCTCTCGGCCAGCGCGGGCATGCGCGTTGCACCGCCTGCGGCCCAAGCACCGATCCCCATCGCGGCGTGCACCGACAACGCGTCCTCGACGCCTTCGCAGATCGCCAGTGCATTGCTGCACTCGGCAAATGGTGCGCAGATCATCGGCGTCCCGAGGCAGCGCCCGATGGTGATCTTGGCCGGATCGCCATCATCTGCGCTAGGGCGATGACGGTCGCCGCCATCAGCATTGAGTTTGATCAGGTGAACACCGGCAACGGCTTCGTCGGCCAGGCGCAAAACGCCGGGTTCGATTTCGGCGGGGATGCCGTAAGCGCAAACAATGGCGTGCTTGTAGTCGCTGCACGCAGGCAGGTAGCGGATCGTCGGCGGGATCGGCCCGGCATAGGCGCGGGCTTCCCGAATATATCTCGTTGCGGCGGGCGATTGGTCTACCGCCCGCCCAAGCCCAAACAGAAAGCGCGCCGTGCGAAGCTGCGTCACTGCGTCGTCGGCGGCAATCTGCTTGGGCGGCGGCGCTCGCGATACGTGCCGTGAAGGTTGATCGTACCTGTCGGTCAGCCCTCGATGACGTAGATGGGCGAAAACATCCTCGGTTGCGCAGCCGCCCCAGCATTTTACCAGCAGCGCGTCATGACCGTCGCGAAGGACTAGCGAACGGCCGCCGTGAGCGGGACAGAGGCAGCGCCAAACGGTGCCTTCGCGCCGTGCTCCGCCGAGGGTTTGGGCGATGGCTGCGGCGCTTGTCATCGCGGCTGCCTCGGCCCATTGCGGATTTCGAGTGGCGACCCTAAAATGACGCGGCACATTTGAAAACTTTCCAAGCCGCTTGGGGCGAACGCATCGACAGCCTCGCCCGGCGGCTTTTTTATTTGCGCTTGCCCATCTTGATCGGGGCCACTTTGGCGGGCCCTTCGGCAATGGTTTCGGGTTGCTCGATTTTTCGCAGCCACGCGGCCACCGGAACCCTCAGAAGCGCCCCAAATCTCAGAACTGGGATTTCGCCCCTTTGAGCGGCGGCATAACTCGCGTTCCTCGAAAGCCCGACCATCCTCCCCGCCTCGGGCACCGTAATGGTCAGGGTGGCTTGGCCGTTGTCCGGGCCGCTCCAGTTGGCATTAGTCATGACCAATCTCCATCTTTGCGTAATCTATTACGCAAATGAGTATTAGGCTTAACCCGCCACAACCCAGCTTGACTGTCAAGGCCAATGCGTAATAGTTGACGCAGATTTCGGAAAAGGACACCTGATGCCGCGAACCGTCGGTAGCACCAGCAAGCGGAAGAAAACCTCTGGTAAGCGGCATCCGCTCAATATGCGGACAACACAAGAATTGCGGGATCGCATGGAGAATGCGGCCCAACGCTCAGGCCGATCACTCGCCGCCGAGGTGGAGGTTCGGATGGAGCATTCGTTGAACAGACAGGACTATCTGGTCGAGCAATGGGGCCAGGACGTTTTTGACATCGCCGACAGCATGGCCAAGGCGCTTTGGCACATCGAGCAATTCACCGGCCAGAGATGGATTGATGACGAAAACACCTTCCAGCTTTTCAGCTTGACGGTGGCGGAACTGATCCGATCTTATCGCGACCTCGTCTTGCGGAACGGCCGTGGCAGGCCGACCGGCTCACTCGACGGCAAATCACCGGCAGAACTGGCGCAGATGTTCGCGGGCTTGGGCGGCATAAACCCGCCTCGTGCTCGTGGGAGCGATGATCAATCAATAGCTGACGCCCTCGCTAGCCGCGAAGCATGGGGCAAGACACTCGAACGCTTGGGTTCGCGGCCACTACCAAATCGGCAAGCAAAGGAAAGAAAGCCATGAAGGGCAGCATCACGCAGCGCTCCCCCGGCAGCTATTCGATCATCCTCGATCTCGGCAAAGACCCGGCGACCGGGAAGCGGCGGCAGAAATGGCACACATTTCGTGGCACTAAGCGCGAAGCAGAGATCGAATGTGCCCGGCTGATCACCGAAATGGGGGCAGGAGAATATGTCGAGACTTCCAAGCTGACAGTCGGCCAATGGATCGACCAGTGGGTTGAGGCCGGGGCACCGGGGCGGAGGCGCAAGAAAGTCAGCCAGCGGACGTTAGAGCGCTATGGGCAATTGCTGCGGACGCACGTTAAGCCGGTATTGGGCAATCGATTACTCCAGAAATTGCGGGCCCCACAAGTCGACGCGCTCTACGCCAGCATGGCGGAAGCCAGACTCATATCACCTCGGACGCAGCATCATGTTCACACTGTTCTCGGTGCCTGCTTGGCGACCGCCCACCGCAAGGGTCTAATATCCGCCAATCCGATGCTGCGGGTCGAGCAAGTCCCAGCGCCGGATCACTTCGATCACGACCAGGAAACCGACGAGATCGGAGAGGGCTTGACGGAAACCGAATTGGCAGCATTGATCGCAGGGTTCAAGCTATCCAGCATCTTCCCTGTTGTCGCGCTGGCAGCCGCTAGCGGCGCACGGCGGAATGAACTGTTGGCCTTGCGCTGGTCCGACCTTGATGCCGACAAAAAGACGCTGCGGATCGAAAGGGCTTTGGAGCAGACGAAAAAATTCGGGATCAGGATCAAGCCGCCGAAAACGAAACGCGGGTTTAGGACCATTGATCTGGATGATAGAACAATTGCGATCTTGCTTGAGGCGAAAGAACGGCATCAGCGCCTCTGCGCTGGCATCCCTGACGGTGCCGACGTTGATCTGTCCCTGATCCGGCTGCCCGACGGCGCGCTGATGTTTCCGGCACTCTCCGTGTCATTCACCACGCCGCGCCATCCGCGCAATTTCTCAAGGGATTTTGCGGAGCAGGCCAAGCTGCTCGGCTTTGGCAAAACCCGGTTCCATGATTTGCGCGGCATCCATTCCACCGCCCTCCTCGATGCTGGGATACCTGTACATACTGTCGCCCAACGGATCGGGGACGACCCCGCCATACTTCTGCGGACTTACACCAAGCGGAAAAGGTTGAAGCAGGCTGACGAAAAGCTGTCCGATACCATTGCGGGCTTGGCGGCTGGATTTCTTGGCGCTGGTTGATCGTGCGGCAGGCAGCCCCGCGTGTTAGCAAATCCGTTAGCAAAACCGAACAATCAGGTCGGCGATTAGCCCTAAGTCATTGATATCATTGGCAGGAGTGGCAGGGCTCGAACCTGCGACCCCCGGTTTTGGAGACCGGTGCTCTACCAATTGAGCTACACTCCTGCAGGGAAGCGGCGTGTGCGGCCGCTTCGCGCCGTTTCAAGCATAGGCCATGCCCCGATTGCAAGGGGCGAAGCGGCTTGCGCCCTACCCAAAGCAGGGCTTCTGAGCCAAACTTTGTTCTCGGCACAACAAACAAGAGCAACGGGAGACACCATGAACGCCCAGACCGCCGCCCGGCAGACATCCGGCCCCCAGACCCCTTCTCTCCCCGACGCCAGGCCGGAAACCATCGGGCTCTCGCCCCTCCGCCTGCAGCGGATGTCTGATGCCTTCAAATGCGAGGTCGACAAGGGAACCCTCCCTGGGGCCACGGTCATGGTGGCGCGGCGCGGTCAGATCGGCTGGTTCGATGCGATCGGCCGCCAGAGCCCGGCGGCCAGCGCGCCGATGGCGCATGACAGCATCTTCCGCATCTTCTCGATGACCAAGCCGATCGTTTCCGTCGGCATCATGATGCTGGTCGAGGGCGGCCACTTCATCCTGGGCGATCCCGTCGCAAAATTCATTCCGGAATTTGCCGACCAGAAGGTCGGCGTCGAGAGCAACGGCAAGCTCGACCTCGTGCCTGTGAAGCGGCAGATGACCGTTCAGGACCTGCTGCGGCACACGTCCGGCCTTACTTACGACCACACCGGCAACGGCCTCGTCCAGCAGCTCTACCAGCAGTCGCGGCTGCGCAGCCGCAAGATCACCAACGCCGAGCACGCGACCATGATCGCCGGTATGCCGCTGATCTGTCAGCCGGGCGCGGAATGGAACTACAGCCGCTCGACCGACGTGCTCGGCCGCATCATCGAGGTCGTCTCCGGCAAGTCGCTCAGCGCCTTCCTGACCGAACGCATCCTGGCGCCGTTACAGATGACGGAGACCGCGTTCCACACTGCTGAAGCGAATGCCGGCCGACTCGCAGAACCGTTTGCGACCGATCCCTGGAATGGCGACAAGGTGCAGCTCTTCAACATGCTGGAGAAGCCTGCGATGGAATCCGGCGGCGGCGGGCTAGTCTCAACCACCATGGATTATGCGCGGTTCTGCCAGATGCTGCTCAACGGCGGCTCGCTCGACGGCAACAGGATCATCGGCCGCAAAACGCTCGAGCTGATGGCTTCAGATCATCTCAGCGCCGGTGTGAAGGTCGACTCGCCGCTGATGCCGCCCGGTCACGGTTTTGGCCTCGGCTTCGCGGTCCGCACTCACCGAGGCATCGCGCCCTTCCCGGGCTCGCTCGGCCAGTTCTTCTGGAGCGGCATGGCCGGCACGTTTTTCTTCATCGATCCGGCCGAGGAGCTATTCACAGTGTTCATGATGCAGGGCCCCGGACAGCGCGAATATATCCGCAACATGCTGCGGGATCTGGTTTACGCGGCGGTGGAATAAGACGCAGCGTCATTCCGGGGCAGCCCGTTAGGGCTGAACCCGGAATCTCGAGATTCCGGGTTCGCGCTGGCGCGCGCCCCGGAATGACAGGCCAATAGTCAACTGATCGTCGCGCCGCCGTCGATCACGATGGTCTGACCGGTCATGAAGTCGCCAGCCTTCGATCCCATCAGCACCGCGGCGCCCGCTATCTCGTCCGGCACGCCAATGCGCAAGAGCGGCGAGCGCGCCGTCGATGCCTTCAGCGTCTCCGGATTGTCCCACAGCGCCTTGGCGAAATCGGTCTTGATCAGACCGGGCGCGATGCAGTTCACGCGAATATTGTGCTTGCCGTATTCGCAGGCGAGGTTACGCGCGAGCTGCATGTCGGCCGCCTTCGAGATCGCGTAGGCGCCGAGCACGGTCGAACCCTTCAGGCCGCCGATCGACGACACGATCACGATCGAGCCGTCCTTGCGCTCGATCATCTGCGGCACCACCATGTTGATCAGCCAGTTGTTGGCGACGATGTTGTTGTCCAGGATCTTGCGGAACTGGTCATCGGAAATGCCGGCGAGCGAACCGTAATAGGGATTGGACGCTGCGTTGCAGACCAGCACGTCGATCTTGCCGAAGGCGCGGTTGGACTCGTCGACTAGGTTTTGCAGGTTTTCCTTGCTGGAAATGTTCGCAGCGATCGCAACCGCCGTTCCCTCACCGAACTTTTCGTTGATCTCCTTGGCGACCTGGTCGCAGACATCCTGCTTGCGCGAGGAGATCACCACCTTGGCGCCGTGTTCGGCCATGCGCTCGGCGATGGCACGGCCGATGCCGCGCGTGGAGCCGGTGATGACGGCGACTTTCCCGGTCATATCGAACAAGCTCATGTCTCTCTCCCCGATGTTGATCCAGCGCGATGCCGGTTTGGTCTTGAATTCGAACTAAGCAGCCTTTGCGGTTCTCGACAACTTAAGGCTCAGCCAAGTTTCGTCTCCGGTGGCTCGACCTCCGGTCCCGCCGGCTGATGCATGGCATTGTGCGAAGCATCAGCGATCCAGGGCTGCTGGTTGACCATCGGGAGCCGCCAGCCGCCGTAATTGGCACTCGAGATATGATCGAGCCGTGTCACCGAACAATTATCGATATCGAAGGCCATGCTCTTTTCGGGCTGACCGCCGAGCGCGAGGCCGATAGCGGCCCTGATCGTGCCGCCATGCGCAACCACGACGATGTCCCTGCCCGCCTGTTCGGCATTGATGCGTTCGATCGCGCCGCATGTGCGATTGTACAGGTCCATGAAACTCTCGCCGCCGGGCGGGACCTCGTCGATCTCCGCAAACCAGTGACTGCCGACCGGGCGGCTGGCGAGGAACGCCGCGCGGTTGAGGCCCTGCCACTCACCGAGATGCTGCTCGGCGAATGCATTCACGTACGGCATCTCCGAAGGCTTCGGGAATCCCGCGGACCAGATCGCGCTCGCGGTCTGATGCGTGCGCTTCAGATTGCTTGCATACCAGATTGCGTTACGCGGCAGGATTTTTCCGACCGCCTCGAATACGATGCGATCGCTGCAGTCGCAGCCGAGATCCTTCTGTCCGTAAATGCAGCCGCCATCTTCGCGGACGGGCGCATGGCGAACCCACCACCATCGTGTCGTGATCGTCAGCGGTTTGTCTGTATTGGACATCGCCAAAGCCCTTCAATACTGTTCGTTGTCGCTGTACGTCAGAGCATACATCGTCTCAAGTGCCTCAGACGTTTGAAATCTTGTTTGAATTCCGCAAGGCGGCAGACGCCGACACACGCAACACGGTAGGGAGAAACTCATGGGCCGCCTCGAAGGCAAATCCGTCATCATCACCGGCGCGGGCAGCGGCATCGGGCGCGCAGCATCGGTGCTGTTCTCCAAGGAAGGGGCGAAGCTCGTCATCGTCGATAAGACCGAGGGCGTGAGGGATACCGCCAGGCTCGTCAGCGATGCCGGCGGCACCGTCGAGGCCGTGATGGCGGATGCGGGTTCGGAAGCCGACGTGAAGGCCTTCATCGACAAGGCGGTCGCGAAATACGGTAGCCTCGATGCGATCTGGGCCAATGCCGGCGTCAGCGGCGGACTGGTGCCGCTGGCCGAGCAGACAGTCGAGCACTGGCAGGAAGTTTTGCGCATCAATTTGATCGGACCGTTCCTCGCGATCAAGCATTCGATGCCGCACATGATCCGACAGAAGTCCGGCTCGATCGTCTGCACCGCTTCGGTGGCGGGCCTGAAGGCCGGCGCCAGCGGACACCCCTATGGTGCGAGCAAGGCCGGCGTCATCAGCCTGGTGCAAACCACTGCTTACTCGCTGTCCGGCACCGGCGTGCGTATCAATGCGGTGTGCCCGGGCCTGATCGAAACCGGCATGACCAAGCCGGTGTTCGACCGCGCCAAGGAGCGCGGCACCTCCGACAAGATCGGCCAGCTCAATCCCCTGAAGCGCGCCGGCCAGCCGCACGAACTTGCCGCGATGGGCCTGTTCCTCGCCAGCGACGACGCTTCCTATGTCAACGGTCAAGCGATCCCGGTCGACGGCGGCCTGACTGCCTCGATGCCGTATACGGGGAAGCCGATTTAGCCGTGATCGCGTGCACCGGACGCAGCGCAGCGCCACAAGTGCGTTCACGCGCGTCTTCGACGCGCTATGGCGTTGCGCTGCAGAGCCGGGGCCCATTGCTTGCACGGAACGGGAAGTTGGGTCCCGGCTCTGCGGCGCGTCACTTTGTGCCGCACCGCGTCCGGGACACGAGACTGATTTTCCAGGCGGAAGTCGCAAGTAAGCTCCTAATCTTTCGGCGGCGAACGATCACAACCCATCCGGCGGAAAGCCCGATGATTCCGCCGCCAGCGCGCGGTGACGAATGCGCTCGCGGTAGAAGGCATAGAGGCCGGACAGCACGATGACGGATGCGCCCAGCACCATCATCGCATCGGGCACGTCGCCGAACACGAGATAGCCGAGCAGCATCGCCCACAGCAGCGCGGAATAACGGAACGGCGCCACCGCCGAGATGTCGCCAGTGCGCAACGCGGTGATGATGCATTGATAGCCGATCAGCAGCAGCACGGCGGCCAGCGCCTGCAGGCCAAGCGCGCCTGTCGACGGCGGCGTCCAGCCCCCGAGCGGAACGAGGATGACGCCGCCGGCGGCGGTTACGGTCATTGTCGTCAGCAAGGTGATGAACAGCGACGGGATCTTGGCGGGTATCCGCCGGGTTGCGAGATCGCGCAGCGCGCAGAACGCGACCGACACCAGCGCGAACACCGAATACTGGCTGAAGCCCGCCAGCCCCGGCCGCACGATGATAAGTACGCCGATGAAGCCGGCCACGATCGCCGACCAGCGCCGCCATCCGACCGGCTCGCCGAATAACACGGCGGCGCCGAGCGTAATCGCCAGCGGCAAGGCCTGAAAGATCGCCGAGGTATTGGCGAGCGGCAAGTGCGCGAGCGCCGCCATGAACGATATCGAGCCGCCGATTTCGCCGAACACCCGCAGCGCCACCGGCTTTTGCATCAGCGTGCGCAGCGGACGCAACGCACCCTGATACCAGGCGAACGCCGCGACCAGCACGATCGCGAACAGCCCGCGCACCAGCATCACCTGGCCAAAGTTCATCTCTGACGACACCGCCTTGGTGATGGAGTCGTTCATGGTGAACGCCGCCATGGACACCGCCATCAGCAGGCTGCCGCGAATATTCGGAGAGAGTGCCAACTGGATTTCCTCATGGTGAGGAGCGCGAAGCGCGTCTCGAACCATGAGGCCCCATCTGTGGCCTACATCCTTCGAGACGCCCGCTCTGCGGGCTCCTCAGGATGAGGGTTTTTGAGCAGCTATGACGCAGTAGGATTAAGTCGCGCCGGCCTTCTGAGCATATTCCCAGGAAGACTTCGACAGCGGCACGGTGCGCGCCGCCGACTCCAACGCCTTGGCGTTGGCGGCGGTGCCGTCGCGAATACGTCCGGCGATACCCTGCGTGATGCCCGCCAGGCGGAACATGTTGTAGGCGAAGTACCAGTTGAGGTCGGGCACTTCCATGCCGGTGACGTTGCAGTAGATCTGCGCGGCCTCTTCCACGCTCGGAATATTCAGCGCCTTGAGATCGACATTGGCCAGACCCGGCATGGTCCACTGCATCAACAGATAGGTGAAGTCGGCCATGGGATCGCCGAGCGTCGACAATTCCCAATCCAGCACCGCCTGTACGCGCGGTTCCGTCGCGTGGAAAATCATGTTGTCGAGACGGTAGTCGCCGTGGACGATCGAGACGCGCTTCTGCTCCGGAACGGTTCGCGGCAGCCATTCGGCCACCTTCTCGAATTCCGGAATGTGCTGCGTCTCGGAGGCGCGGTACTGTTTGGTCCAGCGGTCGATCTGGCGCGCAAAATAGTTGCCGGGCTTGCCGAAATCGCCGAGCCCGATCGCTTCCGGATTGAAGACATGGAGTTTCGCCAGCGTCTCGATCTTGCTGGTGAAGATCTGGCGCCGCGCGTCCGGCGTCTGGCTCGGCAGCGTCGGATCCCAGAACACCCGGCCTTCTTCCATCGACATGATATAGAAGACCGCGCCGATCACGGCGTCGTCGGTGCACAGCGCATAGGCCTTGGCAACCGGAAAGCTCTGTTTGCCGAGGGCTGCGATCACGCGGAACTCGCGGTCGACCGCATGCGCCGACGGCAGCAATTTGCCGAACGGCTTGCGGCGCATCACATAGGAGCGAGCGGGTGTCTCGAGCTTGTAGGTCGGATTGGACTGGCCGCCCTTGAACTGCCGGACTGTCAGCGGCCCCTGATAGCCCTCGACATGCTTGCGCATCCAGCGATCGAGGCTCGCCTCATCAATGCGATGGCGCTCCTCGACTGCCTTGGTGCCCGAAAACTCTTCGTCTTTCCTGACGCCGTCCGCCACGATGACGCTCCCCTTAAGTTTCTTATCCGTCGTTCCGGGATGGTCCGAAGGACCAGACCCGGAACCTCGAGATTCCGGGTTCGATGCTGCGCATCGCCCCGGAATGACGGTTGAGAGAGCGCTGCGTTCGCTCCCTCTATTAGTTAGTGCGTAGCGTTTGCATACTTCCGAAGTTCAAGTCTGGCAATGGCGCGGTTATGCACCTCGTCCGGACCGTCGGCCAGACGAAGCGTACGGATATGCGCATAATCCCGCGCCAGGCCGGCATCGTCGGAGACGCCGCCACCGCCGTAAGCCTGGATGGCGTTGTCGATGATCCTCAGCGCCATATTCGGAGCTGTGACCTTGATCATCGCGATCTCGGCCTGCGCGGTCTTGTTGCCGACCTTGTCCATCATGTCGGCGGCTTTGAGGCACAGCAAGCGATTCATCTCGATGTCGGCGCGCGCTTCGCCGATGCGCTGTTCCCACACCGAGTGCTCGATGATCTTCTTGCCGAACGCGGTGCGCGAGGCCAGCCGCTTCACCATCTTCTCCAGCGCCTCCTCGGCCTTGCCGATGGTGCGCATGCAGTGATGGATACGGCCCGGGCCGAGGCGACCCTGCGCGATCTCGAAGCCGCGGCCTTCGCCGAGCAGGATGTTTTCCTTCGGCACGCGAACGTTTTCCAGCAGCACCTGGGCGTGACCGTGCGGCGCATCGTCAAACCCGAACACCGGCAGCATCTTCTCCACCTTGATGCCGGGCGTGTCCAGCGGCACCAGGATCTGCGACTGCTGCTGGTGCTTCGCCGCCTTCGGATCGGTTTTGCCCATCAGGATCGCGATCTTGCAGCGGGGATCGCCGACACCCGACGACCACCATTTGCGGCCGTTGATGACGTAGTGATCGCCATCCTTTTCGATGCGCGTCTCAATGTTGGTCGCGTCCGACGAAGCCACCGCTGGTTCGGTCATCAGGAAGGCGGAGCGAATCTCGCCGTCCATCAGCGGCCGGAGCCACTTCCGCTTTTGCTCCTTGGTGCCGTAGCGGATGAACACTTCCATGTTGCCGGTATCGGGGGCGGAGCAATTGAACACCTCTGAGGCCCAGGAGATGCGGCCCATCTCTTCCGACAGCAGCGCATATTCGAGGTTGGTCAATCCCGCGCCGCGGAATTCATCATCCTCATGCGCGTTCGGCGGCATGAACATGTTCCAGAGGCCCTCGGCCTTCGCCTTCTTCTTCAGTTCCTCGAGGATCGGGATCACCTTCCAGCGCGGCCCCTCCGCATCCTGCTGCTCGTAGATCGGCACCGCGGGACGAACATGGGTGGCCATGAATGCGCGCACGCGGTCCAGCCATTCCTTCTGCTTCTCGGACATATCGAAGTTCATGGGACGCTCCTCGGCTCTGGGCTTCTGAATTCGTTGGGCCGTACTGTCCGCCCGCCTCCCATTCGCCGCAAGGTATTTTGCGCTACGCAATGAGGCGACGGATTGACATTTCCGGCTCTTCAAACGATAGTTTCATACAACTGTTTGAATTGCAACTCCCCTGGCGGGTACCAGATATGTCGAGCGATAGGACCCGGTCTGCCATCCTTGCCGCCGCCGAACGGCTTTATGCCGATCGCGGCTTCGGCGACGTGACGCTGCGCGACATTGTCGCCGAAGCGAACGTCAATCTCGCCGCGGTGAACTATCATTTCGGCTCCAAGGACGAGCTGATCGCGGAGCTGTTCGTCACCCGCAGCCTCGCCACCAACCGCGAGCGGCTCAACGAGCTGAAGCTTGCGGAAGAAAAAGGCGGCGGCCGTGCCCCGATCGACGCCATCTTGCATGCACTGGTGGGCCCTACCCTGCGCGGCTGTCTCGGTCCCGACCGCGAAGGCTCGACCGCAGCGCGCTTCATGATCCGCGCCTCGATCGAGTCGGTGCCGCCGATCCGCCGCATCAAGAACCGCGAGGTCGATCATTTGCGAAAATTCATCGCCGCGATGCGCCGCGCGATGCCCGGCCGCGACGACGCCGAACTCTATTGGGGCCTGCATTTCGCGCTGGCGATGTCGCATCACACCATCCGGGAAAAAGAGCGGCTCACCAGATTGTCGGAAGGACAATGCGACCTCAACGACGTGGATGCCATCGTTAACCGCGTGGTCGCGGTCTCGGTGATGGCGCTGACGGGCGGCGAGACGCCGGCGAAGAGAGCACCCACGCTGCCGGTGGTACCGCACGGGAGGCTGACCCGGCAGGACTTGTGAATTGGAATCGTCACGCGCTAAATTCTCGTAGCACGGCTCTCTCCACGTCATTGCGAGCGCAGCGAAGCAATCCATAGCGCCGCAAGTGGAGAGGTGGATTGCTTCGCTTCGCTCGCAATGACGCGGAGGTAGCGATGCAACACACTACCGTCATCCCCGCGCAGGCGGGGATCCAGTACGCCGCGGCCTATCGGTTCAATCATTGATGTCTCTGGAATACTGGATCACCCGCCTTCGCGGGTGACGACAACCGAGTATGCGTTCGCGATCCCGCGACATGAACTGTCCGAGGTTTGCTGGAGAACCTCCCGCCCTCCAATCAGAGGGCGCAGGGAAGACCGGGTGCTTGCTGCACCCGCGGTCTCGCGTGCGATTTGCGCAAACAAAACTGCACACGAGCATACAGGGCAGCGGGAGCATTCCGGCCTTCCCTGCGCAATGGCTTTACGGCTTACTTCGTGCTCTCCCCGGTGAACGGCTCTTTTGCCACCGTCGCTGCGCTTTCACACAGCTTAACGCCAGCACCGCGGCGTCCGGACCACACGACTTCGCCGTACGCATCCGGCGCGTACGTCTAGCGCGCCATCTGCGTCCATCGCATCTCACCGCACGTTCGTGACGATCGCGAGCGCCCCTCATCTGCGTGAGACAGGCGGAGTTATGCCGGTGATTTGCGTGAGAACGAAAGCAGAATATTTTTGCGCGAAGGGCTGGACAGGTTCTTGCTGATTTGCCCGTCGTGCCAGCTTGTCGCAGGCCGCAGCATGAAATTGCGCTTGCACAGGAGGCAAATCAGTTCGCAGTCCGTAGGTGATTGCGTTCCCCGGATGCTACGCAGCACGAAGTGATGCGCTGCTGATCCGGGGTCCATGGGTCCCGGCTCTGCAGTGCAGCGTTAAGAACGCTGCACTGCGTCCGGGACACGAGAACCGCAGAGTCGGCAAAGCGACAGCGTGCCCACCACAAGAAGCGCACTTGATGATAGATGGTAGGCACGTCGCTCACGCTCCTTTGCCAACCTACGAAGCTATTCAGGCTTGAAGCCGGATGCCTTCACCACCGGTCCCCATAGTTCGGAGTCGGATTTCTGAATCCTTGAAAATTCCTCAGCAGAAGTGCCGGTCGGTTGAACGCCCAAGGCTGTCAGGCGCTCGCCGAACTCTGGAGTGCCTACCGCATGGCGCACGGCCCGGTTCAATTGCGTGATCAGCGCGGCCGGTGTTGCGGCAGGCGCGTAGATGCCGTACCAGCCCTCGCCGCGAATGCCGTAGCCGCCTTCGGTAAACGTCGGCACTTCCGGCAGCACCGGTGATCGCGCCCGGCCCGACGTCGCAAGCACGCGGATGCGTCCGGCCTTGTGAGCCTCGACCAGATCCTGCGTCGAGGTGAAGAACAGCGGCAGGTGACCACCGATCAGATCGGTAATGGCTTGCGGATTGCCCTTGTAGGCGACGTGACGAAGTTCGAGATTGGCTTGGCGCGCAAAGAGCACCGCAAAGAAGTGCGGCAGTGATCCTGCTGCCGGCGTTCCATAGGCCGCCTGATCGGGATGACTCTTCAACCAGTCAACCAACTCCTTCAGGTTCTTGGCGGGCACGTTCGCGCCCACCGCGACGCCAAGGTCGAAGGTCCCCACCTGCGAGATCGGCTGGAAGTCCCGGACTGGATCGTAGGCCAAATTGTCGTAGACGTGTGGGAAAAGCACCATCGGCGCGATCGGCGTGAACAGCAGGACCGTACCGTCAGCCGGCGCGCCCTTCACCGACTGGATGCCGAGGCGTCCCGCCGCGCCAGGCCTGCTCTCGACGATGACCGTCCGATTGAGCTGCACGCGCATCGACTCAGCGATCATCCGCAAAGCCGTATCGCCGACACCGCCGGCCGGAAACGGCAGCACAATCCGGATCGGGGATTCGCCCGTCTCGGCCCCGGCATGATCAGCCATCAGGCCGAGCATCATTGCCAATGCAACTCGGATCATGCGCATGGACGCCCTCGCTGGCAGACGGTCGTTATGATCTTGACCACTCGACCCTCTGCCTTGATGATCCATAAAGGAAGTCTTGTTTTCTTTATATGGCGATAAAATCCATTGATGGAGGCTTACATGGACCGAGGCCCTGCTCTCGACGGACGCATCAAGCTTCGCGATCTTCATGTGCTTCAAACTGCGGCCCAAACCGGCAGCATGGCCAAAGCGGCGGCTCATCTGGCCATAACCCAGCCCGCCGTTTCCTATGCGATTTCAGAGTTGGAGCATGCCGTGGGCGTGCCGCTGCTCGAGCGTTCGTCGCAGGGCGTCACACCGACGGTCTATGGACGGGCCCTGCTGGAGCGCAGCGCCATCGTGTTCAACGAGTTACGGCACGGCATCAGCGAGATCGCTTCCCTCGCCGACCCCGAGGTCGGCGAGTTGCGGATCGGCACGACACCGCCGATGTCGGCGGTGGCTTCGGCCGTATTCAATCGCCTGGTGCCGCGCTATCCGCGAATGCGGTTTGATCTGACTGTGGGCCCGACTGACGTGCTGCTCCGCCAGTTGCGCCAGCGCGATGTGGAGATCGTCATCAGCCGGCTCGCGTCGATGGCCGGCAACGATGATCTAAGCGTCGAGACGTTGTTTCGCGACGAACTGGTGGTCCTCTGCAGCAAGCACAGCAAGTGGGCCCGACGCCGCAACGTGTCCCTGGCCGAACTCGTCGGCGAGCCGTGGGTGCTCCCTCCCCCAACCGGCTTCCTCACCGGAATCATGCGCAGCGCATTCGAAGCGCAAGGCCTGGCCTTTCCCCGTGCGACGGTGACGACGTCGTGCACGTATTCGCTGAGCGTGCTGGTGGGCAACGGCAATTTCCTCGGCATTCATCCCCGGGCGATGTTGACGACACCGAACGAACATCCGCAACTGACTGCGGTCGACGTGCGCTTGCCAACCACACACGGCGCGATCGGCCTGATCGCGCTGAAGGATCGCTCGCTCAGCCCGGTGGCGAAACTGTTCGCACAATCGGTCGCGCCGGTCGTGCAGGACATCAAGCCGAAGCGGACATCGAGCGCTATGCGCAGATAGTCCGTTTTCTGGGCGTTCCGGATCAGACGATCAGGAAATCCTGACTGGTCAGCGCCAGCTTGGTCGAGAGCTCCGCGAACTGGACTGCGGCCGCCGAACCTGTCCCGTCCGGATCGTAGCTAAGCGCGCCGGTGTCACTGTTGTAGATAATCCGGTCGGTCGAATCATGGGCGGCCGCGCCGATATGGAACGTCGAAGAGGACATCGTGCCGTTCCATCCGAACGCCGTGAATACCGCGTTGTCCAGCCGGACCGTGTCGTCCACGGCCGAGAAGTCCGTGATCTTGTCGACGTTCGAAGCACCGAGACTAGTATCGAAAACGAAGCTGTCCTGGTTCGCGCCGCCAGTCAGGACATCGCGGCCGGCTCCGCCATAGAGACGATCGTTTCCGTCGCCGCCGAGCAGCGTGTCGTCTCCCGTGCTGCCGTACAGGTAGTCTCTCCCGGAGCCGCCCTCGCGCCGGTCATTGCCGTTCTGCCCGTAGAGCCGGTCGTCGCCGCCGAGGCCCTGCATCGTGTCGGCGCCGGCCGTACCATTGAGGGTCTCGCCTGATGCCGTGCCGGCGATCACGTTCGACGAAGGCGGAGGTGGCTCGGAAGGCGGCGGCTGGGAGCCGCCGCTTGTGGCGGGATCGATCAGGTCGAGCTTGACATTCTTGCTGCCGATCGTCGTCTGCATGGTGGTGGCTTGAATACCCGCCCCTGAGAACGTGACCGTGTAGGTCGCCGGCGGCAGCACGAGATCATAGCCGCCGGAGCCGTATGTGGTCGTGGTGTAGGTCGCGCCGGTGCTGCTCACGGCGGTTAGCGTCAGACCGCCGAGTTCCTCGCCCACATCGTAGAAGCGGTCGCCATCCTTATCGTCGAACGCCACGCCGGTGAGGAACACGCCCGAGCCGGAACGCGCGAAATCTTCGGTAACGAACGCGCTATCGCGGCCGCCGTAATCGCCTGCCTCGAAGCCAAGCCCGACTTCGCGATAATTGTCATTGAGGATGTTGGCCCGATGACCCGACGAATTCATCAGGTTTGTGTGCAGCAGCAGCACCTCGTCCTGCAGCCCGGCGGGCGATCGCGTCGTTGCCCACGCGATGTTCTCACCCCAGCTCCAGGAACCCCGTGAACGCATAGCCCGCGGCAGTCATGCGCTGACCCGCACTCGACCCGCCTGAGCCTGTGTGCGAGAAGGTGTCTGTTCCGATCATCCATTGGCTGTGGCCTTCACTGGCCTCGTTGAGATCGCCATCGAAGGCAAGCGGCTGAGCGCCCACCTTGGCACGCTCGGCATTGATCAGTTCAAGCAAATACTGCTCATAGGTACTCGGCTGCGCCATGACGATGTCCTCGCAGGGTGATGACTGATGACGATGTGCTGAAGGACCATTCGCGATTGATCTGATTTGCTGCTATTGGCCGAGTGTGATCAGTCATTGACCCAATCGTGACCATTTATGGGATAATGGTCATGCTCGATCGAGCGATCTTCGGAGTTCCAATCATCCCGTGGCGCGGCGACCGCGCGCGACAATTTCTACTTCGCAAAGACAGGATGAGATCGTTCGACGCGGACCTCATCACAACAGCGCTTCCATCTTCGCCGGGGAACGCGCAGGCCGGCAATGCCGTTGTGGGTCAGCCCTCGCAAAAGTGCATCAACGCAAGTCGACACTCTGGTCGAGGGTCGAGGAACACACAGAACGGAGGAATCGATGCCGACCGAGCCGACGATTGCCCGCATCTGGCGCGGCCGCACGCGGCCTGAAATCGCTGACAGCTATGAAGCTTATATTAGAACTGAAGGCATCCCGCCGCTGGAGAAGACGGCGCTCGGCGTTCAGCTCTTCAGGACCGTGAACAGGAGAGCTGGTTCACAACCATCTCCTACTGGAGCGACCTTGAGTCCATGACCGCCTTCACCAAGGGCGAGCCGACCAAGGTGCACCATCTCGATCGCGATCCCGAGTTTCTGATGGAGCTGCCCGCGTTCATCCAGATCCATCGGATCCTGATCAACCGTCAGGGCTTGCGCTGACTGTCTGTGCTTTGTCGTGTCGCCAAATGAGAACCGGCGCGGCCTTGCAAGCCCGCGCCGGCTTTCCGGATCAGACGATCTTCTGCGCCTTCAGCGCTTCGACCTTGGCATCGTCGTAGCCGATCGTCGCCAGCACGTCCTTGGTATCCGCGCCGAGCAGCGGCGGCGCGCGATACTCCTTAACCGGGGTGCCGGAGAAGGTGATGGCATTGCGGATCAGCGAAAGGTCGTGCTCCAAGGGGTGGTCGACCTTGACTTGCATGCCGCGCGAGCGGACATGCGGATCGGCGAACACCTGCGAGAAATCGTTGATCGGACCTGAGGGGACGCCGGCCTTCTCCAACTCTTCCAGCCAATGAGCGACGGGCTCCTTCAGGAACAGCCCGGCGAAGATCGCCATGATCTCCTTGCCGTGAACGACGCGGTCGTTGTTCTTGACGAAGCGCGGATCGGTCGCGAGCTCCGGCGCGCCGAGCACGGCGCAGGTGCGCTGGAATTGGCCGTCATTGCCGACCACCAGCATCAGTTCGCCGTCGGTGCAGCGGAACACACCGGCCGGCATGCCGCCATTGCCCCAGGTGCCGCGCCGCGGCGGCGTCTGGCCGTTGACGAGAAAGATCTGCGCGTAATGCGACAGCGCGGCGATCACGGTGTCGAACAGGCAGACGTCGACGTGCTGCCCCTCCCCGCCATTGGCCTTGCGGTGATAGAGCGCGGCCAGAATGCCGATCGAGGAGTTCATGCCGGTCATGTAGTCGACGATGGAGGGGCCGACCTTCATCGGCCCCGCGCCCGGTTCGCCGTCGATGTGGCCGGTGACGCTCATCAAGCCGCCCATCGCCTGCAGGATCGCGTCATAGCCGGCGCGCGGCGCATAAGGCCCGGTCTGGCCGAAGCCGGTTACCGAGCAATAGATGATGCCGGGGTTGATCGCCTTGATCGATCCGTAATCCAGCCGGTAGCGCTTGAGATCGCCGACCTTGTAGTTCTCCATCATCACGTCGCAGCTTTTGGCGAGCTCGCGGACAATGTCCTGCCCTTCCGCCGTCGCGATATTGACGGTGACGGATTTCTTGTTGCGGTTGGCGCAGAGGTAGAACGAGTTGTTGTTGTTGTTCTTGCCCTCGGGGTCTTTCAGGTAAGGCGGGCCAAAGGCGCGGGCGTCGTCGCCGCCGCCGGGACGTTCGATCTTGATCACTTCGGCGCCTAGGTCGGCGAGCATCTGCGCCGACAGCGGGCCCGCGAGCACCCGCGTCAGGTCGAGAATCTTGATGCCCGAAAGTGGCAGAGCCGACATGAAACTTCCTCCGAAATCTTGATTCTGTGGCGCGGTCGCCGCGCCTGCCGCTGCGAAGCTTGCCGATACACTATTTTATGTGGCTGAGCCCTGCATTACCGGCATGACGCCATCCGTTCGCCGCCCGCCGACACAAGGCGCCGCGAACAGGCCGGAGGTCTCGAAGTGAAGCGGATGGTGCGTTCCGCCAAATGGAACGGCCCGGGCATTTGCCGAAAAAGCAACGGCCCGCCGAAGCGGGCCGTCCTATCGTCAAACCGTGGTTGCCGTCACTGCCGGGGGCCGGCCTTGGCGCGGCTGGCGCGCCACTCCAGGAATTCGCGATACAGCGGATCGCGCTCCTGTGGCGAGAACGCGGTAGCGGCGGGCGCGGCCACCGGCGCGGCGGCGGGCAGAACGGCGCCCGATGCTGCCGATAAGCCCGGAGGGGGCGGCATGTTGCGGTCGAGCCATTCCTGTGCCGCCTTGAAGCGCGTCCATCCCGATACCGTCGCACGCAGCGCCATTTCCTTCCACTTCGGATGGAACGGCGGGCGCTGCAACTGCGCGACCTTGTCGAACATAGTGTCCACCAGGAGCGCCAGCCGGCGGTAGCGGTCGCTGTTCGGCGCCCAGTTATACGACGCCAGCACCGCCTCGGCCGCGATCGTCTCGATCGAGCCGCCCTCCGCCACGAGGCCCGGGTAGTCCGCCGACGAAAGCTTGGAAGGCAGATATTCCTCCTGGAGAGGCTTGGCGTAGTCGACCGGGACCAGATGCAGGTTGCGATCGTTGACCTGGTTCAGCCATTGCAACGGCTTGCCCTCGATCGCCACGATGGCGTCGATCTCGCCCTTGCGCAGCATGTCCACCGCCAGCCGGGGCTCCTGATAGATCAGGTGCGGCCTGATCCCGAGCCGGTCGAACACGTTGATCGCGGTCACGAAGGTGGAACTGTCGGGCAAATCGACCACCACGGTCTTGCCGTCGAGCTCCCTCATGCTGGTGATCGTCCTCGGCGCCAGGACGTGCATCTCTTCATTGAACATCTTGGCGACGTAGACAAACTGGTTGCGGATGTCCTTTGCGAAGTCCTTGCGGTCGAGATAGGACAGCGTGTCCTTGCGCACGATGCCGGCGTCCACGCCCCTCAAGAGCAGAATGTCGGCCACCGCCTGAACAGACCCGCGGCCCATCACGGGCAAGATCCGCAAATTGGTGCCGCTGTCGAGCACGGAAGCGAGATCCGCGCCGACCTGCGCATAGGTGGAGCCGAACGAGCCCGTCATCAGGCTCACGGTATTGGCGTTGAGCTGGTTGGCCAGATCGCGCTTTGTGGCGGTGCCGTACTTGAAGATCGTCTTGAAGGAATCGCTGACGGCGCCAGGATCGATGCCGCTTCGCACCGGGCCGAAGTGCTGCCATTGGCCGTTCGTGAAGCGCATCATCCGCATCTGCTCGATCGGCGCATGATCGGCGGCGCTGGTGTTGAGCAGGATGCCCTGCACCATCATGGGAAGCTGAATACCCTTGATCGAGCGGGCCTGCTTCATGATGTTTTCACGCGACAGGTCGTCGCCGCAGTTCTTCAGGACCTCGTGCAGCGTCTTGCTGACGAGATAACCGAGAACGGCCTGGCCGTTGGCCTTGCTCACGCTCGGCACATAGCGCTGCATGAAGGCGCTCCATTCGCGGAACGCCGCATCGCCGGCCGCCGCCGAGTCTTCGCCCTCCAGGCGGTATGCCGCCGACAAAATGCCTTCCGCATTTTGCGCGCCCGCCGGCTGAATCACGGCCGAGTAGGAGTTGGCGATCGACGCGACGAAATGGTTCGGCCTCCAGCCGAGCTCGGCGCTTCGCCGGATCGCCATGATCGCGAATTTCGGCGTGGTGAACTCAATGAAGACGTCGGCGCCCGAGGCCTTCAGCTTGGCCATCTGCGCATCGATATTGGTGTCCGTCACCTTGTATGGGGCCTCGGCCACGATCGCAATCTTGCCGCCCAGGCCGTCCTTCAGGCCCTTCAGGTATTCCTTGCCCATCCCATCCTCCTGATAGAGGACGGCGATCCTGCTGCGGGGATGGTTCTCCAGGATATACTGCGCAAAGATTTGAGCTTCAGCCGTGTAGGTCGGCAGGAAGCCCATGGTCCACGGAAAATCGCGCGGCTGGTCCCAGGCCGCCGCGCCCGACAAGGCAAAAAGCTGCGGGACCTTTTTTGAGTTCAAATAAGGCTGGATCGTCGCGTTCGTGTTCGTACCGATGGTCCCCAAGGTGAAGAGAACCTGGTCCTCCTCGACAAGCTTGCGGGTCATTTCCATGGTTTTGGTGGGCTCGTAGGCGTCGTCATAGGTGATCATATTGACCTTGCGGCCGTTGATGCCACCTTCGGCGTTGACCTTGTCCAGATAGGCCGCGATGACCTTGGCGATGACGCCGTAGGCGGAGGCCGGACCGGTATAGGGGGCCGTGTTGCCAATCCGGATTTCGTTGCTGCCCGGAGGCGCCGCGTACACCTGATCGCTGATCGCCGAGCCGGCCATCGCGGCGAGCACCAGCGCCGTCACAGCGCCGCGTCGCGGCGCGGTGCAAAGCCGGCGCATGGCCGTTCCGGCCCGAGACCGGAACAATTGCTCTTTTAGCCAACGAGGATCGATCTTAGCCCGCATTGCAGCCCCCCTGTGAGCCCATTACTAAACGCGCGTGATGCGAGCGGGCACCGTTTCAACCCTACTCGCCGACATTGTGTCTCAATCGGATTGATTTTGTGGCAAGTCCAGGCGTTCCGTAAGGCATGGTTAGCAAGCGCGTATTTTCGCCCTCAGAAATGCACGAAATCGACGCTAACGCGTCGCCCCGCAATCGGAACGTGTTCGTGTACGCAACCGCAGGTGCCTACGGCGTATCACATTGCGACACGATATCAGCGAAATCTTGAATAAATTTTGAACGATGGAGCGGGTGAAGGGAATCGAACCCTCGTATTCAGCTTGGAAGGCTGCTGCTCTACCATTGAGCTACACCCGCGCTGGCGTTGAACTAACACGCCGTGCAGGCGGCCTCAACCCGCCGCAGGTGGCCCGATCAGAACATCCTGTGGCGGCCCATGGAACGGTCCGAGCCCTTAACAGGGGCTGATTCGCCGCCTATATTGATGTTTCCATCAACAACGAAAGGAGGTGATCCAGTGTCTTATACCAAGCGCTGTCACCTCGCTGGGATCGCCCGCTAGGCTCTATTTATAGCCTGGCATCGGGGCGCTCTCAGCCCTGGACCAGCGAGCACAACAATTGGGGCGCGACGGGAGCCATCCCGCCGCGCCTTTTGTTTGGCTTTATGGTTGGTGCCTGAGGCTGGTCACGGTCATGTGCCGGCAGCTTTGGTGTGCGATCAAAATCCACAGAGATTGACGAAGCGAGGGCGCCGGCCGCGGCGGTCTTCGGCAATACGCTCGCCGCCGTTGACGGCGGAACTGCCGTAGTAGCGGTGGTGGCCGGTGACGTCGTGCCAATCGCCTGCCTGCGACGACGCCGGCGACGGTGCGCGCAATCTCGTAGCATCGCAGATGATCGTGGCTGGCTGGCGTCGCATAACCGTCTCCTTGAATGGCGCGTTGGCTCGCGTTCTGCTCATCAGTCGAGAGCCTGCCGGGCCGCGTTCAAGGGCAATCCGATATATCGTGTTTCCGGAATGTTTCGTCGCGGTCGATATGTCGGGATGATCCGGGCCGAATCGTCCTTTAAGGGGCAGCCAGCCCGGCCAGCCCATCAAGGAGAATCCGATGCTCTATGCCATTCTCGCCTATCACGTCGAAGCCGAGGTGATGTCCTGGAAGCCAGAAGAGGATGCGGCACTGATGACCAACCTCCTGGCGGTGCACGACCGGCTTAACGCGAAGAAACTGCTCGGACCGGCGGCGCGGCTCGGGGCGACCGCGGAAGCCCGCACCCTACGCGGACCGGGCGCCGGCATGGTCATCGACGGGCCGTTTGCCGAGACCAAGGAGCAGCTATTGGGATTGTATGTGGTGAACTGCGACAACGCGGACGCCGCGCTCGATGTTGCGCGCGACCTGCGCCGCGTCAATCCGACGGCCGTCTACGAGATTCGACCGATCAGGCTTTACCTGCCCGGAGAAGCGTTGCCGGAAACCGCTCAGGAAGGCGATCAGGGTTGAGGCTTCCCAAGGCGACGATGCGCTCCTCGCCGCCTGCTCGCGGCGGGCGCGGAACAGTTCATGGGAGTGGCTTGGTTGCCTCCAAGGGAACAAAAGCGAATCCGTTGACACAACCGATCGACAGCGTACGCTTGTTGCATCGCGTTTTGCGGGAACTTGCGCTTGCCTGCTACTGGCTACCGCCGTTTTCGGTATGAGCCGGTCGAGGACATAGGCTCATCCATTTTTGGCTCATCCATTTTTGTCAAAGAAAATGACGATCATGTTGCCGCCAATCTCTCGGCGCTTGATCTAGAACAGGCTACGCGCCTCACATAGGTCTCGAAATCTGGCTGCATTCTTGTAACGGAGTTCATCCGATGCAAACCAGGGCCCGAACACTGATCGCTTTTGTCCTGGCGCTCATCTTGGCGCTTACATCATTGAGCGCGATCACCGAGCGAGTACGCGATCCGGGCGTGACCGACACTGAAATTCGCATCGGGAACGTTATGCCCTATAGCGGCAGCTTGCAGGTCTTCGGAGCGATTGGAAAAGCCGAAGCGGCGTATTTCGAGATGATCAACGAGCGTGGCGGGATCAACGGCCGCAAGGTGCGCTTCATCTCATATGATGACAAATCCGATCCATCGACGGCTCTAAGCCTCACGCGCGATCTCATCGAGAAGGACGACGTCCTCCTGATGTTCGGATCGTTCGGAACGCCGGGGAATTTTGCCGTTCGCGCGTACTTGAACGAAAGGCAAGTTCCTCAACTCTTTGTCGCCTCCGGAGACGATCATCTGAGCGATCCGTCGTTGTTTCCGTGGACAATGGGCTGGCAGCCCTCCATTCGGGAAGAGGGGCGCATCTACGCCAACTACATACAGGCGTTCTACCCCGGAAAAAGGATCGTTGCTCTCTGGCAGAACGATCATTTCGGTCGAGAACTGTTCAAGGGCTTGGAAGACGGACTCGGCGACGTCGCCCGGATGATCAGGGTCGACATCGCCTACGATATCGCAGATCAGCATCTGGACACGCACATATCGATCTTGAAGCGATCAGGAGCTGAAATTTTTGTATTTGCAGGGGTGCCTGCAAACGCAGCGAAAGCCGTCCGAATAGCGGCGGATCTCAATTGGCATCCGGTGTTCATCTTGAACCATATGGCTTCATCGATCGCGACGGCGCAGCCCACCGACAACGCCTTGAGCGCTATTACGGCCGCCTTCCTGAAGGATGCAAATGACCCGGCCTGGAAGGACGAACAAACCAGCAAGGACTGGCAGGCATTTGTCGAGAAATACAATCGGGCCGGAGGCAAGGACGACAACGCCGCCGTCTTCGGCTACGCCGCAGCCGAGACATTGGCCCAAGTGCTCAAACAATGCGGCGACGACCTATCTCGCGAGAACGTCATGAAGCAGGCAGCGGCCCTCAAAGACTACCAAGGCTCGATGTTGCTACCTGGGGTCAAAATCAGCACTGGACCCGGGAATTTTCGACCGATCAAACACCTGCGACTCATTCAATTCGACGGCCGCACCTGGCAGCCGATTGGCGAAGTGCTCGAAACCGCTTTCTCCAACGCACAAAAGTAGCGGTGTCCGGGCAAACAACATAGCGTGGGTGACGCCAGGCGAAGCTTTCTGATCTGCCGAGAGAGCCCGGCTTCGCCCTTCGGGCTACGCCGCGGCAGCCTTCGCTACGATGGGGCTTGCCGAGCCGTAGCTCGCGGAGCGAGCGAAGGCTGGTGGGGAAGGAAGGACTCGAACCTTCGAAGCCATACGGCGGCTGATTTACAGTCAGCTCCCTTTGCCACTCGGGACACTTCCCCGTCCAACAGCGTCACCGAACCGACCGCCCGAGTGGCGGAGGACCGGACCATGGATGACGCTGAGGCCGAGAGCGCGGTCGAACCGGCTGCGGCCGGCGCGTTTATGGGCGAAGGGGGATGGCAAAGTCAACCAATGCGGACCACCAAAACGCGCTTCCATGGGGCAAATTGCCATATTCATGCCCCCGTGACACAAGCTCCCCATGAGCGATCGCGACCGAAAGCCGCCGTTCCGCCGCGGCGGCGGCAAACCCTTCGAAAAAGGGCGGAAATTCGCGCGTCTGCCGGGCCGCCGGGACCGGGACGCGAGCCCTGACGGGCCCGTGATTCTTTATGGCTGGCACACGGTTTCGGCGGCCCTCGCCAACCCGGAGCGGGGAATCCGAAAGCTGTTCCTGACCGAAAACGCCGCGAGGCGGCTGGCGGACGAGAATATCGACACCCGCGTTCCCGCGGAAATCGTCCGGCCGAACGTAATCGACCAGCGGCTCGGCCCCGACGCCGTGCATCAGGGCATGTTGGCGGAGGTCGATCCCCTGCCCTCGCCCGATATCGATACCCTGCCGCAGGAAGGCATCGTGCTGGTGCTCGACCAGATCACCGATCCGCACAATGTCGGCGCGATCATGCGCTCGGCCGCCGCCTTTGCGGTCAAGGCGATCGTCACCACGGCCCGCCACAGCCCGGAGGCCACCGGCGTGCTGGCAAAATCCGCGTCCGGCGCGCTGGAACTGGTGCCTTTGGTGACCGTGCAAAACCTCGCCCGCGCGCTCACCGAACTGAACGACCGCGGCTTCATGACGGTCGGGCTCGACAGCAATGGGACGGAGGATCTCGGCGCGGTGGCCTTGCAGCAGCCGCTCGCGCTGGTGCTGGGCGCCGAGGGCAAGGGGTTGCGGCAACTGACCCGCGAGACCTGCAGCGTGGTGGCGCGGCTCGACATGCCCGGCGAGATCAAGAGCCTGAACGTCTCCAACGCCGCAGTGCTGGCGCTCTATATCGGCGCTGTCAGGCTTGGCTTGATGAAATGAAGAGCGCCCGCTCGCGGCAGGCAAACGGGCGCTGAAATCGTTCACTGATGGCGACAGATCAGTAGTAGCGGCGCAGTACGGGCCGACCGTGGTAATAACGGCCCGTGTAACGGTAACCGTGCCGGTGATAGCCGTACGAACGGTTATAGCCATAGCCGTAGTCGGAGATCGCGCCTTCGCGATAGACCGGACGCGGCGCCCAGTTGCCGGGACCGGTATAGGTCGGGCCCTGGTTGACGTAATAATACTGCTGCTCCGGATCGGGCAGACGCTCGCGGACCCAGCCGCCACAAGGGTTGCAGCCCGCATAGCCATAAGCGACCGGCGCGACATAGACCGGCGCTGCACAGGCGGTGTAACCGCACGCCATCGCGGGTGCAGCGGCCATGACGGCGACTGCCGCGACCAATCCTTTAAGTATCTGACGCATTACTCTCTCCTGTTCGTATTTTCCTTAGGTCTTAGCGTGGAAGATTATGCGGCCCTCGCCTGTAATCCTGCGGCGCGTAGATGATCTCGGGCGGATCGACCGGCACGTTGGACTGCGCCGGCAGCGGCGCCGATTGCGCCGACCAGGACTGATGATAGCTCTCGGCCGGCTGCGGTAACCTGCGGTTCGCCGGCGGCTCGATTTCCAGGCGCCCGTAACCGGGCATGCGGCCGGCGCTCGGATAGTAATGACCGACATGCGGAACCGGATCGATATAGCGGCCGCCGTAAATGGTCGGCTCGACATGGGTGCCCTTGCCCAGACCCCAATCGCCCTCGACCACCGCATAGGATGCATCGATGCCGTTAATGATGATGGGTACGCCGGGACGGCCCGGAATCACGATCTCGAAGCCGCCGCCGGCAAAGGCCGCCGACGTCATCACCGCCAAAATTGCCAGTGTCGCGGCAACGCGCATCGCTTGGGATCCCGTTTTCCTGGAGTCCCAATTTAATCCAACGCGCCGTTCCGTGTGTTAAGGCGGCCGGCCAAACTGCCGGTAAGGCTAACGCGCAAGGCTGGATCGCCGCTCAATTGCGAGGAATGGCGCTATCCAAACGTTAACGTCGCTGGGGATCGGAAGGCCGAACCCGGGACCGGTGCCCCGCTCGATTGTCATTTGCGCGGCAATATCGCACCATCCCGCCCTTCTCCCACTTCCTCCTGACTCCAGCCGAAATGCCTGAAATGACGACCAAAACGCCTGTGAAGAATGTGCTCTGGATCATGTGCGACCAGCTTCGCTACGACTATCTCGGCTGCACCGGACACCCGGTGCTGAAGACGCCGAACATCGACGCGATGGCGAGGCGTGGCGTGCTGTTCTCGAACGCCTATGTGCAGTCGCCGATCTGCGGCCCGTCGCGGATGTCGTTCTATACCGGGCGTTACATGCGCTCGCACGGCTCGCACTGGAACGGCTGGCCGCTGCGCGTTGGGGAGCCTACGCTCGGCGACCACCTAAAGAAGATCGGCGTGCGCAACGTGCTGGTCGGCAAGACCCACATGGCCCCCGACCTCGAAGGCCTGAAGAATCTCGGCATCCCCGCAGATTCGATCATCGGCGTGCATGTGTCGGAATGCGGGTTCGAGCCCTATGAACGCGACGACGGCCTGCACCCGACCGGGCGGCCGCGTCCGGCCTACGACAACTACCTGCGCCAGCACGGCTATGACGCGCCCAATCCGTGGGAGCACTGGGCCAATTCCGGCGCGGCAGACGACGGCACCTTGCAAAACGGCTGGCTGCTGGTTCACGCCGACAAGGCTGCGCGCGTCCCCGACGAGCATTCCGAGACGCCCTACATGACGCGGCGCGCGATGGAGTTCATTGCGGAGGCGCAAGACGACGGCCGGCCATGGTGCCTGCACCTCTCCTACATCAAGCCGCACTGGCCCTACATCGCACCCGAACCCTACGCCAGCATGTATGGCCCGAAAGACGTGCAGCCGGTGATCCGCTCGCAGGAGGAACGCGCCAACGCGCATCCGGTGTTTGCCGCCTATATGGACCTGCGCTATTCTCGGAACATGTCGCGCAACGAGGCGCGCGAGAAAGTCATCCCGACCTATATGGGCCTGATCAAGCAGATCGACGACCAGATGGGCGTCTTGATGCAATTCCTCGAAGCGCGCGGCCTGCTCGACACCACCATGATCGTGTTCACGTCGGACCATGGCGACTATCTCGGCGATCACTGGATGGGCGAGAAAGATCTGTTCCACGAGCAATCGGCCAAGATTCCGCTGATCGTGATCGATCCCTCGCCTGCCGCCGACAGCACGCGCGGCACGGTGAGCGACGCGCTGGTCGAGGCGATCGACCTGGCGCCGACCTTCATCGACTATTTCGGCGCCACGCCGCCGGATCACATTCTGGAGGGACGCTCGCTAAAGCCGCTGCTGCATGGTGAACGGCCCGCCGACTGGCGCAAGGTAGTGTTCTCCGAATACGACTACGCCATGCAGGACGTTCGCGTGATGCTGAACCAGCCGATCGAGCGCTGCCGCCTGTTCATGGTGTTCGACGGCCGCTGGAAGTTCATCCACGCGTCCGGGTTCCGGCCGATGCTCTACGACCTCGAAACCGATCCGGAGGAGTTTGACGATCGCGGCGCCGACCCTGCCTGCGCCGATATCGTGGCGCGGCTGCAGTCGGAGTTGTTCGACTGGGCGCTGCATCCGAAAATGCACGTCACCACGCCGAATGCGAAGATCGCGGCCTATGCTGCCCAGCAATTGCAAGTGAAGAACGGCGTGCTGATCGGCATCTGGGACGAGGCGGAACTCGGTGCGATCAGGGAGAAGATCGGGATGAAGCCTTAAGAGCCGGCCTCGCACGCATGATTGGTGTTGCGGCGGAGCCACGTCGTGTCGGTAAATTGCGGCCGCTCACGCCGCGTTTATTGCAGTTTCGAGCACGCGGGCGCTACGGTCGCCCGGCGAAACACTTTGCAACCCTTCGAGGAGAGCCATGAAGCCATATTGCGGCGACATCGGATTTGTCGGCTGGCCATCCTTTTTCCGCCGGGCATCGTGGCGCCTACTGCAAACGATCGCGATCGCGGTCTTGTTACTCCTGCCTATCGGCGCAGGTTCCGCGCTGGCAGCGCCGAATTCCCCGTCGGCGGCTTCAACTGCTCATGTCTATCTGCTCCGCGGTGTCCTCAATATTTTTTCCTTAGGGCTCGATGACATTGCGGCACAGCTCCGGGCGCAGGGCATCCCGGTCACTGTCGCGAACTTCGCCTCCTGGTCGTCGCTCGCCGACGAAGCCGCCGCCGGATACAAAAGCGGCAGGATCAAGACGATCATTCTGGTCGGGCATTCCTCGGGCGCGACCGCGCTGCCCGATATGGTCGCCAAGCTGGATCAGCTTGGCGCTCCCGTGAAGCTGGCAATCGGCCTGGATTCGGTGTTTCGCACCAGCCTCTCGGGGCGCGTGGGACGCTATATAAACTTTTACATCGCCAATGGCGCCGGGACGCCGGTTGCGAAAACCGGGCAGTTCCAGGGCAAGCTCGAGAATGTGAATGTGCAGGGCGTGCCTGGCGTCGGGCACATGTCCATCGAAAAGAACCAGATCATGCAGCAGAAGGTGATAAGCGAGATCGACGCCGTCGTCTTCGGCCGATCTGCACCAGCTTCAGGGACACAGAAACTGCGGCAGCCTCGGGCGGCAAGCGCGGCAAGACCTGACACGGCAAGACCCGGCTCGGCAAGCACCGCAGCGGTACGTTAGTAGTTCGGTTCGCTCGTTCAGGCGGCTGTCATCGAAGCGACCAGCGCCGCAATTCTGCCAATTCCTCGACGATAGATCATCCGCAAGAAGCGCCGGGCGGCGTCGCATGCCGGCATTCATGCTCCGGCGCGCCTTTACAACTGGAAGCACGGACGGAAAGCAAATGAGAAGTCCGACGCAGGTTGCGGCCGTGGTGATCCGTGCGGCCCTTTCCGTCTGCATCTTCTCGGCCATTTGCAATCTGGCACTCGCCGGGCCGGTCGCCCGCTCGACCAATGCTACCGCGACAATCGCTCCCGACGCGCCGCCAGCCACGCCCCAGCCGCGCGTCTATCTGTTCCGGGGCGCGCTCGGCCCGATCTTTTCGCGCGGGATGGACCGCCTGACCAAGCGCCTCCAGGAAGCCGGTATCCGGGCTGACGTCTATGAATTCACCATTTGCCGGCTGATCGCAGATCAGGCCATCCGTGACTTCCGTGACGATCCCGCGCCTATCGCCCTGATCGGTCATTCGATGGGCGGACTTTGTGCATTGACGTTCGCCGGAATACTGAAATCCGAAAATATCCAGGTTAGCCTGGTGGTGACCATTGATCCGGCTCAGGCAAGCCCGAAGGTGCCGCTGAATGTCGAGCGTTTCATCAACATTTTCCTGTCCGACAGCATATTGGGCGGCGGCGACGTGGTGGCGGAGCAGGGCTACCAAGGTCACTACGCGAGCTTCGATTTGAAGCAGCACGAGGAAGTCACCCACATCAACATCGACAAGCAGGATTCCATCCACGAGCAAGTGGTGACGGCAGTTGCGCAACTTGCGATGACGCCAACCAAAGGAGAGGCGGCGCCGCTGCGCTACGTCGTTCCTTCCGATGCCCCGATCGAGCTGTGGGACAGCGGCACGCAGCAACTCGCCCGTTCGGGCGATACCTTGCAAAGGCTCGCGGCACTTAACGGTGTACCGCTGTGGTCACTTACCCAGGCCAATCAGTATTCTGAGAGTGCACCGCTGTCAGTTGGCCAACGCGTTCTGGTTCCGCGCCGTCTTGCTCCACCTGTCGCGTCGGCGGCGGCGCCGAAACCCAAACGATAGCGCGCAAAATGTACTGCGGCCTCAGTTAGGCCGCAGGAACGGAATCAGCATCGGAACGCGACGGCAATACGATCCATAGGCATCCGCACCGAGTTCTTCCGTGAGGAAGCCCTCCTCCATGCGGGCCTTCAACCCCATCCCGACCGAGATCAGCACCGCACCCAGCATCGTGGTCACTGTGCCGACCGCAATACCCGTCACCAGCATCCCCGCTATAAGCCCTGTATAGATCGGGTGGCGCACAAGCCCGTACGGGCCGGTGTCAATGACCTGATGGCCTTCCTTGTGCGTGATCGCGTTCGACCAGAAACGTCCGAGATGAATTCTCGCCCACCATGTGAACGAGATCCCTGCAAGGACAAGACACGCCAGCACGTAGATGCCAGCGCTGCCAAATTGCCAGAGCGGCTTTTCTCCCAAGACCTTGCCAGTCAATGGCAAGAAAAGAACGGCCCCTGCGAGAATCGGCAAGCGGTATTTGAGCGAGTCCCAGGTCATCACGTGTTTCTTGGTTTGACCGGACCAGAACGACGCCACGACCCAACTGATAACCCACAAAATCCAGATGATGGCGAGGACCTGTGTGGGCCAGGTAGTGGTCCAGCCACTCAAGGCGAAAGCCAACCATTGACCAGGATCGTTTAGCATATCGCGGATCGCCTCAATCGCATGGATCAGCCGCCAAGCCGTCGCTCGACATGAAACGGTCGAGGACGAGCACTCTGCGTTGGACCCCATTCAGGTTGATTGTGGCCGCCATCAAGCAGATGCGCAATGGTTTCCCGTAACACAGGTTCGACGGGGCTTGGCGCATAGCCCAGCTCTCGTTGCGCTTTTTCGATCGACAAGGCCCCTGCTCGCAATGCGATACGAACGCCTTCGGCCGTACCGGAGGGGGGCCGGCGCGTCACGTGATCGGCGATGAACTCAAGCGTTGCAGTGACCATTTCGGCGACCTTGCCGTTCACGTGAATGCACCGGACGCGACGTCCGCTGATACCAGCGATGAGTTCGAGAACCTGTCTTAGCGCCATGCTTTCGCCGCCGAGAACGTAGCGATGTCCAGCGTGTCCGCGCTCCATGGCAAGGATCAGCCCTTCGGCGGCGTCGCGCACATCGACGAGGTTCACGACAAAATCAAGATGCAATTGAAGGCGCCGGTTGAGAAAATACCGGAGCATCGCCGTCGGCGGCGTAACGTTGTGATCGTAAGGTCCGACCGGCATGGTGGGACAGCCGATCACCACCGGGTATCCGGATGCGGCCGCCTGCATGGCGAACCGGTCGGCGAGCATTTTCGAGCGCGTATATGGACCCGGCATGTCGTCCGGCAGCAACGCATCATCAGCGACAGGAACCATCGATGGCGAGGAACGGAACAGAATGGATTCTGTCGAGCAGTGCAGGAAGCGCTTTATGCCGCGCTTTCGTGCCGTCTCAATGACGATTTCGGTGCCGCCGTAATTGACAGTGTGAAAATCAGCTTTCCGCGGCAGCCACATCCCGGGCAGGCCGGCCAGGTGATAGACCTCATCGACGCCATCCATCGCCCGGTCCACCAGGTCTCGATCAAGCACCGAACCCCTGACATACTGAACTTGCGGCAAAGCGTGCGGCGGCGGCTGAAGATCGAGAACCCTCACCTGCCGGCCTCGCGCTATCAGCGCGGAGACGAGGTGCTTTCCAATGAACCCGCTGCCGCCGGTGACCAGTATGCGCGTCATGCTGCCGATGGACTCAAGCTGAACTGTTTGAGATCACGATGCAGCACCTTGCGGATGCTGTTGGATGATGATGGCGAGATCGCGCCGAAAGCCCAGCGCGATAAACAGCTTCGCCATGACAAACATTGGTCCGAGCAACAGGTGGGTCGGGTTGTCGACCAGCGCCGGCTGCTGTCGCTCGAACACGCGGTGCCCGACAATCTGCGATGCGACCCCAACGACAATCAGGATGGCCGTAAGTGACCACATGCCAGCAGTCGTCGCGTGACTAACGATCACGGCAGCGACTGAGAGCAAGACGATTGCGGCCCCAAGGATCGCGGCTCCGAGCGCGAAGTCGAGCAGGAACCAGTAAATGAGCACCGGTACGACAGCGATGATTGCCGCGCTGGTTTGGAACCCGAATACGGTGATGGACCACAGGCTGAGCGGAAGAACAGCGGCCAGGAACAAAAACGCGATGCCGAAGACATGCATCGCGCAATTCCAGGGGTCACGATGGTACTCGACGTAATCCGCAAGCTGCCGCCGAAAATATGAACTCATGCGGTGCTATCCCCCTGCTGTCGGCTGACGCGGCTAGGCGGCAACCAAGAATCCGGCGCACCTGCTTCGATGCCCAATTCCCATCCGAGACACAATGGTAGTTAAACTTGGGAATCATCATCAAGTCAAAGCGCGGACGCGGCACATTAGCCCATCGAGCGCGCGAAGGTGCTGCCAACGTTGACAAATCATGCAGTAATTCAGGCGATTAACGTGGTAAAGGGTCTCGGGAACCGCCACGCGATAATTTTCCCGCGGGTTACCCCGACACTATATGAGCCTGCCGCCAGGCGGCCGGTGGCGTTCCCACCGTCCGGCGAAACGCACGATTGAAGGCGGCCTCGGAATCGTAACCAACCGCTTCTGCAATACGTGCGATCGGATCGCGCCCGGAAGCGAGCAGGCCTGCCGCAAGCTGCATGCGCCAGCGCGTCAAATACTGCATGGGCGGTTGTCCGATGAGATGGGTGAAGCGCTGCGCGAGCGTCGAGCGCGACAGGCCCACCGATTTCGCGAGTTCATCCAACGTCCAATCCGCCGCAGGGTCGCCATGCAACAGGTTCAACGCCTGGCCGACATGTCGATCGCCGAGCCCTGCAAGCCAACCGGTCTGTTCCGGACCGAGCGCTTCGATATGGCAGCGGATCGCCTCGACAAAGAGCAGCTCGCCGAGCCGGGCAAGGACGCCCTCTCCTCCTGCCCGGCGCCCCTCGGCTTCGGCCCGCGCTGCATTGATCAGGAATGCAAGGCTCGAACGGTCGCGATATGCACTTCCGCGCAGATGCAGGACCGAAGGCAGCGCCTCCAGGAGCGGATTAAAAGGACGCGTGTCGCAGCCGAGAAATCCGCACAGGATGCGTGCGTCCGCGGGCCCGTTGTCACCGAGGCTGATCCTGTGGGGGAGCTGGTCCGTCGTCGGTTGACGGTAATAGCTAAAGTCAGGGACAGCCTGCATGCCTGGCCCACTGGAAAGCACATGGGCTGCGCCTTGCGGAAACGCGATGATGTCGCCGGCGTCGAGCTGTACGGAAGGTTCGTCGATCAACCCGCCCCAGCAGCAGCCATCCAGCACGACGTGATATTCGATGACATGCTGCGCCCCGGGCAGAACGGCCGAGGCACAGGCGGACGAGGCCGGCGCCGCGGCCACCCACGGTGCGCGAACGTCGAGATGAAAGAACATTGCACTGCTGAGCCGTACCGCGCGCAACACATCGGACAGGGCATCGGCGCCCATAATCGCAGCTCCAATCGGATGCTCGGTCACGCTTTTCGGACGAACGGCAAAAAATAGGAATGATTTAGACGCTCAGTCAAGCCATCCGGCAGTCTGGTCATTTGCCGCACCCTCGCGAGGATCTATGTCCCGTCGCGCCAAAGGAGGCGGCAATGAACATGATAGTTAGAGAATTAAACGAGCAGAAGCTGGAAGTATTTGTTACGCGGATATTGGACGATCTCGGCGCCGCCATGATTGCGCCTTTGGTCCGCATCGGAGACGAACTCGGGCTGTATAACGCACTCGCCGAGTCAGGACCGGTGACGCCGCAAGAACTGGCGCGCCGTACCGGAACGGTCGAGCGCCTCGTGCGCGAATGGCTCAGCGCCCACGCCGCCGCCGGTTATCTGGACTATGACGGCACCACCAAGCGCTTTGCCATGAATCCCGAGCAGGCCATGGTCTTCGGAAATCCGGAAAGTCCGGTCTACATGCTGGGCTCGTTCGAGGTTTGCCAGGCGGTGATGCTTGACCAACCCAAGGTGAGCAAGGCTTTCCGCAACGGCGGCGCCGCCGGCTATCACGAACGATGCAACTGTCTGTTCAGCGGAATGTCGCGCTTCTTCGGGGTGAGCTACAAAGCCCATCTCGTGCAGGAATGGCTTCCCGCATTGGACGGCGTGATCGAAAAGCTCAATAACGGCGTGCGGGTCGCGGATATCGGCTGCGGCCATGGCATCTCCACCATTTTGATGGCGAAGGCCTTCGAAAGATCCAGATTTCTCGGGGTCGACAACCACGAAGATTCGATCGCCTGCGCCCGCGACGCCGCGAAACGCGACGGCGTAGCAGCCAGAACGGAATTTGATGTCGCCACAGCCAAGAATTTTGTGGGCAGCAATTTCGAGCTGATCTGTTGCTTCGATGCGCTGCACGACCTTGGCGACCCCGTGGGTGCGGCGAGCCGGATTCTGGAGGCTCTGGCCCCCGACGGCACATTCATGGCGGTGGAGCCACGTGCAGGAGACCGGTTGGAGGACAACATCAATCCGGTTGGCCGGCTGTATTATGCCGGCTCCACCATGATCTGTACGCCGGTTTCGCTGGCACAGGAGGTCGGGCTCGCCCTCGGCGGACAGGCAGGGCCGGCACGGTTGGAAGCGGTTCTGCGCGAAGCCGGATTTGGCTGCGTGCGGATCGCAGCCGAGACGCCCTTCAACATCGTTCTCGAAGCGCGGCGATAAGGCGTGGGCGACGGGCTGTAAACTTCTTGAGCGGCGGCCGGGAGCACTTGCTCACCGGCGGCAAGGGTATCTGGTCATGACGCAGGCATTGCGAGCAAAACAAAGCAATCGAGAACTTGGCCAGGCCGGCTGGATCCTTGATTATTGGGTCGCCTCTTTGATCGCAACGGTGGAGCGCGCCATACGTCATCGACGCGCGAAGCATCGCGCCACGGCGCGGGCCGATTGCCCTGCTCCACCACGGGAGAAAGTTGGGATGAAGCCGGCGGGATGGGGATGAGGGAGAGCACTGTCATTGCGAGCGGAGCGAAGCAATCCATAGCTCGGCATAACGGATAGATGGATTGCTTCGCTCCGCTCGCAATAACGGCTTTAGTTCGTGATCTTGTATCCCGTCGCCTTGACGATCGGCTGCCAGAATGCGTGATCAGCCGCGAGCCTTTGCGTCAACTGCTCCGGCGTCGAACCGACCGGAGTTAGCATGACCGCGAGCAGTTTTTCCTTCACCTCGGGTTTGGCCAGCACCTCGGCAACGGCAGTGCTCAGCTTCTTCGCGAACTCCGGCGAGCTGCCGGCAGGCAGCCACATCCCGTACCAGCCATCCGCCACCAGATTGACGCCGCTCTCCTTCAGGGTCGGAATGTCCGGCAAGAATGAGGAACGGCTTTCGCTTGCGACGGCGACAATCCGTAAACCTCCGCCGCGGTGCTGTGAAACGGTGTCGGAAACCGTGGTGATGCCAAACGGGACGTGCCCCGCAATCAGATCGTTCACCATCAGCGCCGAACCACGATACGGCACCTTGGTCATCGATAAGCCCAGCGCCTGCTCGAGCTGCCAGCCGGTGAAATGCGGGATATTGCCGCTGCCCGGAGTGCCATAAGTCGCTTTGCCGGGATTCGCCTTCAACCAGGCTGCCAATTCCTTGAAATCTTTGACTCCGATCGCAGGGCTCGCGACAACGCCGAATTCGAAGCGAGTCAACTGTGAGACAGGCACGAAGTCCTTGGCCGCGTCGAAGCTCGGTTGGTTCTCCACCATGGGCAGCAGGTACATGGTCGGGCCAGTCGTCATCAGGATCGTGGTGCCATCGGGATTCGCGCCCTTTACCGCCCGGATGCCGATCAGTCCGTCACCGCCGGTGCGGTTTTCCACGATGAAACTGCGATCAAGGAGCGCAGGCAGATATTGCGCCAACTGCCGGCATAGCAGGTCACCGCTGCCGCCGGCCGCAAACGGAAAGATGATTTTGGTCAGCGGGCCCGACTGCGCCAGCGCTTGGCCCGTCCATGCGGCCAGTGAGCATGCGGCGCTTCCGGCCAGAAAATCTCGGCGTTTCATCCTATCCTCCCCGAACTCTTTATTATTGTTCATTCCCGCGGCACTGAGGCGGCCACGTCAAGCCAGCACCATCTCGACCACGGTCATAATTCCGATCGCGACGGTGGCAAGACCCACAGCTCCCTGCAGGATGCGATTGGCCCAGGTGAGCGAGCGGGCCGAGACCGCGAGCGGCACCGCAATCACCGTCGACAGCGCGCCCATGCCGATCATCGAGCCGACCCCGAACAACGCAACGTAACCGAGGCCGACGGCGGGGCTGGAGGCCTGCGTGACCGCAAGCACCAGCAGCGCGGCCGAGCCCGCCATGCCGTGCATCAGGCCGACCAGCAGGGTACGCCAGCGGAAGCCATGGTCATGCGCGTGAGCCATACGGGCATGCGGCGTGGTTTCGCCGGCATGGCTATGGGCATGGAAATGCACCGTGCCGTCGCCATGGCCGTGCTGGTGAAAATGCACGCCGTCGCGCCATAGCCGCCACAGCACGTGGGCGCCGAGGCCGACCAGCATCAGGCCCACCGCCGTCTCGATCGGCCGGGCAACGCCGTCCGGGATCGCGTGGCCGAGCAGGATCGCAGCGCCGGCAAAGACGAACAAAGTGAGCGTATGGCCGAGCCCCCAGGTCAGCCCGTGCTTGACGATATCGGCCACATGGCTACGGCGCACGGCGATGCTGGAGACAGCGGCGATATGGTCGGCCTCGAGCGCATGCTGCATGCCCAGCAAAAACCCCAGCCCAAGAATTCCGAACATACGCCCCCTACCCGCTGTACCGGCTTATCAAATACGAGTTGGAAGCCTTTGTCAGGTCAAGACTTCATCGAACAGGCTTTTCATCGACGCCCAGGAGCGGCGGTCGGCCTGTTCGTTGTACAGCGCGGTGCGCATCATCGAGCCGTCAGCAGCGGGATTGGTGAAACCGTGCAGCGCGTTGCCGTAGGCGATGACCTGCCAGTCCTTCACCCCGCCAGCCCGCATCTCGTTCTCGAAATCGGCGAGTTGTTCCGGCGGCGCCAAGGGATCGTCGGCCCCGGTACAGACCAGCACGCTGGCTTTCATTTGTCCCGGTTGCGCCGGCATCTTGGTCGCCAGCACGCCGTGAAAACTGACCACGGCCTTCAGGTCGGCACCCTCGCGCGCCAGCTCCAGCACGACTGACCCGCCAAAGCAGAACCCGATCGCCGCCAACCTGCCGGCATCGACCTCCGGCAGCGCGGCGAGCGCAGCCAGCGCGGCGCGGCCCCGGGCGCGGAGTTTTTCCGGCTCGGCGCGAAGCCCGCCGACCAGCGTAGCGACTTCCTGCAGATTGGAGGCCTGCCGCCGGTTGCCGAACATGTCTGCGGCCAGCGCCACATAGCCAAGACCGGCGAGCCGGCGTGCGCGCTCCATCGCGAATTCGCCAAGCCCAAGCCCTTCGTGAAACACCAGCACGCCTGGCCGCTTGCCGATCCCCTCACCGAGCGCGAGATAGCCGCGCAAATTGACCTCGCTACAGCGGTAATCGACGTCGCGCGCCTGCATGAAATTCCGTGATCCTTCAGACGATAACGAGCCGGAACTTCACATCTGTTGGCAGATCGCACAACCGGAATCGGAAGTCTCGGCCTTCCTCACTGTTCGGCATCACGTCTGTTTGACGCGCGCAAAAAGGACCGCATCGGAACGATCCGTCGGCGCGAACACTTGGCGTGGCGCAACCTGCAATGGAGTCCACCAATGATCGGCGGCGAAGCCTCTGCCCGCCGCAACGGTTTTGTCTGTACCCCCGGCACCTAGTTCCGCGGCGAGGACGGCCGCAGGCATCTCTGCCAGTGAGCAAGCGGAACTGAGCGCAAAAAGGGCGGCCGGAAGGCCGCCTTTTTCATACGGGGTACGCGCGCGCGGGTGTTGAGGTTCTAGCCCTTTGCGGACAAGTCTGGTATTCGAGCCGCCGAAGATCGGCTCCACGCGGCGGGTATTTTCGCCGCGCACCGATCGCTTCAGTTTGCCGGTTTAGCTCAGCGGTAGAGCAGCGGTTTTGTAAACCGAAGGTCGGGAGTTCAATCCTCTCAACCGGCACCATTTAAGAAGGTCCGCGGACGAAACCGCTCGGCCGAGCCAAGACCCGTTCAGGCCTCCACCATTGCCGGGAATTCCACGGGAAGCTGTTGGGGGAACACCAGCTCTGCCGATTCCCCAAGCTCTGCCGATTGCCCAAGGCCCTGCGTTGAATAGGGATCGAGCGATGCTTTCCGTTTGCTTACCCGCTCTACACGTAGCTGCAAACCGAACGCCCCGAGAATCGTCAGGACAGTCGTAAATTCGGGAGAACGATCGCCCATGAACGAGCGGTAGAGGCGTGTTCGGCCAATCTGTATTCGTCGCGCGAACTCAGCAACATTCTCCTGGGCTCGGATGATCTCACCAAAGGTAGAACAAATGGCACGAAGATTGGATGTTGCAAGGGCAGGATTCAAGAGCTCGGCAACTCCGGCCGGAGTGCTGTAACGCAAATGGCCATGCACTGGCTGTTGATAACTATATCTTTCGAGCGTGGATGCGGACGGTTGCACTGTAACCAGCCGCAGGCGAAGTGCCGTAATCACCTTCGTCACTGTGGAAAGCCGCGGCCCCCTCTCCGATGCAAAGGCACCGTAGAGGTGTGCCCGCTCTATTCCTGATGCGATAGCAATCGTCGTGACATTTTGGGCGCGGACTGCTTCACCGAGAGCCAGGCAAACCTGACGGCTATCGGTGGTTTGAAACGCCTGATTCAAGAATTTTTCAAGCTGAGCCGTGCTGGCGTATTGAGAGCGACGCGCCGTCTTGGCCATCTGGTGCCATCCGAATCTGCACTCACCGGCGCAATCAGAAAATAGCCCTCAAGAGGCCGAAAAACCCCTGGCCGGGCATGGCCAGAGGTTTCGGAGGTATTTCTGAAGATGCTGGTGCGCTTCTCCATGAGAGGCCGCCAACCTGTTTGGCGACTACGCCTGATGACAATACATTAGTAAATCATGTTATTGCAATAAGTATTTTTACAATATAACTCGGCATGTTCGGCGGAGGGGGGCCTTCGTTGGTTTTCGATGGGTGCGCGGACGTCAAGGCTTCAGTGAAGCCTTGACGCCCGATGTGGGCTTCAAACCGTGCGACAGGAGTCTGTTGGAGCGTCGCTCGGATGCGATGTGTGTGTGTGTGTGTGGTGTGTGTGTCGAGCGATGGCCAATCACTGGCACTGAGAAATTAGCGCACGATCGACAGCGGCCGTTGTATGGGTCCCGCTGTCGTCACCAAACAGGGTTGAGGGGTACGGTGACGGCTTGTAGCGAGGTATCCTGCGTATAGTAAAAGTGAATCCCAGTGCATCCAGGAGGGTCAGGGCGGTGCTGAACCGAGGTACGCGAGGATAAACAAAGGCTCTATAGAATGTTTCGCGGCATCTGATTGTCTTTTTCGATAAGCTGGCGATGTTATCTTGCGTCCGCAATATCTCCGCGAACACTCCGATGACAGGACGCGCTTCCGAGCTGTTGAGCGCTGCAGTAAGTTTGCGTGCCATTCCTTCGCCAGGCGAAGTCTTCTCAAGAATGTTTCGCTCGGATGTCGAAGCGTCAGCTTTCGCCTTTCTATCGACTTGCCCCTTGGCTGTCACAGCAAGGCGAAATCCTAACACTTCGAGCACTCGTATCATCGTCTCCAGCCCTGTTCCCTGCCGGCGACGAAAGGCGCGAAAAAGCGTGGTCCGGTTCACCTTCGCGAGTTGAGAAAATTCCGTGATGCTCGATTGCCTCGATATCTCGTCATCGATCGCCCTACAAATAGTGCGCAAATTATTTGTGGCGAATGCGTTCTGTAACAGACCGAGGTTGCTCAACGCCTGACCTTTTGAAAATCGGGTGGAGTTTGAGAACGGTGTGCGGCCTCGGAGCTCGCCAAAAAAGAGACCCCCGGCGGTAAAAACTGCCGGGGGTCATTGCGATAGTTCAGTTCAGGATCAGAAGTTGCGCTGAACGCGAACGTTCAAGCTGACGGCGTCCTGATCCTTGTACTCGTACCGCGTGGCCGGCTTCGGAGCCACCGGGGTCATAGTGGCAGCACCGCTGAACTTCTGGTCGAGGTGGAACCACATCACTTCCGCCGAGAACGTCAGGTTCGCAACGGGGGTCCAACGGGTGACCACACCGAGTTGCGAGACGTTGAAGTCGGGGTTGCAGGAGTAGTCTGCGCTCAACACCTTGCCGGCGTTGTAGTTGGAGCACCACTGACCTTTCGCCGTGGTGAGGTCGCCGTTGCTGCCACCATAACGAACCGCAGAGTAGGAGCCGAACAGGCTGCTCGACCAGTACGGATCCCAGTTGTGGTTGAACGCACCACGAATACCGTACGCTTCAACCAGCTTGATATCGCCGCCGGGCAGGTAGACACCGTCGGCAGTCTGGCCGAAGCCGATGCTCTGGTAAGAGTCCGCACGGCCCGTGTCGCCGAACATCGCGAAGCTGGTCGAATTGAAGATCACGTTCCTCGTGTTACCCTTGGCATAGGTGGCATCAACCTTGATGTCGTCGCCGGGGCCGGTGGGCAGGTTCTTGAGCTGCAACGCAGCCATCACCGAACCGCCCCACTTGGAATCGGGGTGGCCAGAGATTTCCGACAGGTTGTTCACAGCACCGGCGGTCAGGAGGTTGTAGGAAGGAGTGACTTCATGCAAAGCGCCCGAAATCTGGAACAGACCCCATGCCTGGTCGACGCGGATATTGCCGACGATGTCCGGAGCATGCGCACCGCTGTAGGCCTGCGAACCTGCCGCGACGGCAACGGATGGGTTGGTAGCACCCAGGTTCAGCAGCGAAGTGCGGCCGTAGTACGGGTCGTCCAGGCCGATGGTGCCGGACACGCCGTTGCCGAACTGCGCGGTGTATTGGATGTTGTTGGTGCCGGTGACGTCGTCATGGCCGCCAATCAGATGCGAGGAGTTGTTGCCCGGATAACCCTGCCAAGGCGTCGCAAAGGCCGAAGCAGACTTACCGAAGGTGAACCCAGCGAACTGGATGAACACCAAATCCACGCCCAGGGACTGCGAGCCAGCCGCAAGGCCCGAGCCAGCCACAGCGCCAGGCGTACCATAACCTTCGCCGGTAGACGAGTTCAGGTTGAAGTTGGCCTGAGCGAAGCTACGAACGACGCCGTACGCCGTGGCAGTGCGCGTATCTACGCTGAGCGCCAAACGCGAACGGGCAGCATAGTAATCGCGCACGCGATTCTGCTGACCAAGATTGGCCTTCCACGCCGGCTCATCGAAAATGCCGCCGTTGAACGTCGTGTCAACGCGCACATAGCCACCGATCTTTATGCAAGTGTCGCTGCCCGGGATGTAGTAGAAACCCGCGCCGTAAAGCGAGCAGATCTTTACGTACTCGACCGCTTTGGCCTTGACGGGAAGATCGGCAGCCTGCGCTCCGCTCACGGCGATGAAACCCGCCGCTGAGCCGAGAATAAGGCCCTTGATCATATTCATGTTAAACCTCCAAGTTGCGCTGCTAGGACAAGGACCGGACCTGTGGCTGTTCCCCCAGGAAAAGATCCGCCCTCGCCTTTTGAAAACCGCTCAGTCGTTTCGCGTCTTCGGACACACCCGCATGAACGCGAGGGACTTAAGCGAACCACCTAGAACGGAACGATCCAGGATCCCCCGACCGCCTTTGGAACTATGCATGCGCCAATTACTTAATCAAAATACTTTATGAACTCAGCTATCTCTATCCCGCCGAACTGTGTCGCGACAGCAACACCGGTAGCTCGCGAAATCTTGTTCAGAAGCCGGCAGCAAAAGGCATGCAATCAGATGATTTTGTTATTAAATTAGGTAAGCAGCTTCAGGGTGAATCGCGATGAAACAAGCCATGGGACGGGAACTGCGGCAGGGATCGGATTCGTCGGGCCGTGCGAAACGCGGAGCGTCGAATGAGTTCGGCGAGAAGAATCAGGACGTCGCCCGGCAATTTGCCTGGGAGATCGCCGCCATCAACGTGCACCTCCAGGAGATTCGCTATTTCTGGGCAAAAACGCTGGGCATCAGCGGCCCGCAATGGCTGATCCTGATGGCATTGGCCGATCTGGATCAGGGTGAAGGCGTCCCGGTGAAGGTCGTGTCCAAGAGGCTCCACGTTGACCCGTCCTTCGTAACGACTCAGTCGAAAATGCTCGAGAAAAAGGGCTTCATGCGCCGCAAGACTTCAGGGGAGGATGCCAGAATCGTGCAGATGTCCTTGACGGACAAGACCTATAAGCACATCGCGGGTTTGGCTTCCGAGCAGGCGGCGCTCAACGAATTCATCTTTGCCGAATTCAGCGACCGCGAGCTCGGCGAGTTCACCGCCAAGCTCGCGGCATTGAGGAATCGCCTTGAGAAGGCCAGCCTGAAAGTCGCGATGGGCATATGATTTGGGCGGCGGCTGGGCTAGGCCGATATCGAGTTGAGGCGATCGGCCATCCAGTCAAAAATGAATTCGCTGGCAAGCGTAGGGTTGTCGCGGTGCCCCTGCGCGGCAGCCGTTTCAGAGCTTTCGAAAATCTTCAATGAAATGTCGGAATTGGCGATCTTGAGCCGCTCGAACAGATCGGTCACATGGTCGCGTTCGAGCCAGCCCTGCTCACCCATGGTGATCAGGACCGGGCAATGGAATTTTCGCCCGGCCGAGCCGCCTTCAACTCCATTACTTCCGAGACCATTCGGCGAGTGGCGATTCATCAAGAACGCGCGCTCATGCATGTCCCAGATTCCGCCATCACAAACCGCGGCGGCGAAGCGATTATCGAGAGCAACACCGCGCGCCACAAAGGACGACCCTGAACCGTCGCCGAGAATTGCGATCCTGCGTTCGTCGACATCGTCTCTTGTCGTGAGGTAATCCATCACGTGACCCACCGATGTTTCCAGATCGGGACGGCCGACGACTTCATCGAATTTGGCGCAGGTGCCGGATCCAAGCAGATCTACCGCCAGCATCGACATTCCCCGATCGCGGGCATAGCGTGCCGCCTTGTAGAGATATTCCTCCTTCCGATGGCCGGGTTCGCCCATGCACACGACAACAGGCGCTCGACCAGAAGCGGCGGGGGCAGGCAAAAAATAGCCTTCCAGCGCATAGCCGTTCAACCAGGGAATCTCGACGACCACGCCAGGGGGCGTCAAATGCGCAATGTAGCGGCGGGCGCAGGCTCGCATGGTTCGGAGCGCATGCTCCTGTTTCTTGTCGGCAGCATCGAAATCAAACGCTGATGCCTGATAGTAATTGATGGCGCGAAGCCAGTTACTCTGCGCGGTCAGCACATGACCGCGCTTGAAGGCGGCATTGGCGCGCTCATTGCTGATGTCGGCCATCCTTATCCATTCCCGATACCAGGAATCGCCGACATCCGTTGGGTCTATCCGGCTTGCGGCAAGCAAGCATTCGGAGATCATCGAACCGCCTTCCTGCGCCGCGCCCAGCAGCCTCATGAACTCGATCGAGAACTCTTCGCTGTCTGGCCATTGAACCCAGCCCCCCGGGCCAAAATGAACTTTCATGTCGAAAACAATCGGATCCGCTTAGTTGATAAAATTAGTTATATTTCATAATATAGCCTTTCACAGAAAGACAAGCTCCATGCAAGGCCCGGCAAATACGGGTCGTGCGGTAGGGTTACTCCACCGCAGGCGGCTCCGATAAATGAGCAGGCCGATATCTGGAAACTCCGGAATGGTATGGCATCCACCCGCGATGCGCGAAAAGAGCTTCTCGGCCCATACTAGCGGCTACGTTTGCTGATTTTTCGTGCTACTTGCCTGTAAAGACTGCAGTTCTCCGTAATTTTACGGTACAAACAGTTACCCGTAGTTTTACGGTACAAAACAAACAGCCGATCAACCCCGCCGCGCGCATCTCTCTCTTCGGAGCCGGAACCACCCCTCCTCTTCCACGTTTTTCTCGCATGAGAATTCGCGAAGAAAACTGCAACATGGTTTTGTTGGCTGTGGTCACCTCGATCAGCGTGGCCATTGCAGGCGGCGCCAGTCTGCTCGGGGTCGGCGACAGTAATCCGGTCCGGTTCGCCGAGCAGGCGAACTCACCCGACAAGCGGATCATCAACGTCGGTGACCAGCCGCCGGTGCGCGTGATCGGCGCGCCGTTCGTCCCAAATACGAATCCCCGCGAGCGCTAACATCCCTTTCGTGAGACCTCGGTTGAACCCGGACCACACCTGACCGTCATGTGCACGCTGCCGGTCAGGACTGTCACCGTTTTGTCACCTCGCGCGCAAAAGCGCGGCAGTTATCCACTGTTGCCTCCCCACCCGCTTGATTCCACAAAAGGCCTTTGATGGAGTGACTTGCGCCGAGGTGTTTCATGAAATGGATGAGGGAACGCGATCTCCTGATCGCGCAAACGATGGCGTTTGTTCAATCGGTGACCGGCAAGACGCCGGAGGCCGAGAAGACGGTCACGACCTCGATCACCCAGCTCTCCGTCGAGACATCCGAATTGACCCGCGCGGCCGCGCCGCTCCCTGACGTCGAGGCTTTGCTGGCGGAGACGACGCCCGCCGCCCAGGCGCCAATGGAAGCATCGAGAGAAATACCGAGGGAGATCTCAAGGCAGGCCCCTCTTGTGCGTCCCGACCTGAGGGAAGACTTCCAGGCCGAGATCAAGGCGCGGGTTGCGAATTTCCGTGCTCATCAGGAGCGGTTCAACCGCGAGCGCGAGGCCTATTGCAGCGCGACCATGGCAAAGGTCCATGCGGCTATCAGGGAAGGCGGGCAGCCGCCGCGGCCGGAGAAGTAGAGACACTGCGCGGCGTTGGCACGATATTCAGGGCAGATTCAGAGCCAGGCGTAGACCAGCGCCACGTTGGCTGCGCAGGCGAGCAGCAGGCAGACGGTCAGCGTGAGTTGGACACGCTCGCAGGAGGTCTGGAGGCTCGTTCTCATGGCCGGAACATCCGGCGATTCTGGCGGCGGAGTCTCGGGGATTCTTTTTTTCGGAATTTACGGCTCGTTAAAGACTCAGAGACTCCACGAAAATGGGCCGAAACGAGCCAATTTGCTCCCGAAACAGCCTGTGAAATGGCGGCATGGCAGCCAAGCCGGAAACCCGGCCCCCGCTTCCGCGTTGACCGTTTTTACCGGAGCTACCCATGCCCTACGCGCTGTTCTCAAACGATGCCAAGCTGAGCAAGGCCTATCCCACCGCAGCCGATGTCTGGAAGATCGCTCAGAAGAGCGGTCTCGTGGTCGATGTCGTCGCCGGACAGGACAACACCGGCCCCCGTCCGGTGCTGGACCATGACTACGAGATCAAGCCGTGCCAGCTCGAGCCGCATGAAGACCCCGCCCGCAACAAGGCCGACGCCGAGCGGGAAGCACAGACGGAATTGCAGTTGGCGTCGTGAGGGCGGCGCCATTTGCCAGCTTACGCCAAAGCGCGATATCTCGCCCGTGCGTCACCGTTCCGACGCAACTGCCCTCCGCCGCCATTGACGCAGTCGAACCTGACTGAGGGGTCTCCAGCCAAGGAAGAAAACGCGCAATGAAGGCACCCGCCAATCTTGTCGAAAAGCTCGCGACGTTTACGGATCGTTTCTCCCCGCGTACAGTTGCGACATACAACAACAACGACATCATGGTGGCCAAGCTGGAAGGGCCGTTCCACTGGCACAAGCATGACGAGACGGACGATTTTTTCCTTGTGCTCAAGGGGACGCTGGACATCGAGCTGCGGGATCGCACGGTCACCCTCAATGCCGGCGAGGTGTTTGTCGTGCCCAAGGGCATTGAGCATCGGCCCGTAGCGCGCGGGGAAGTGCATATCCTGCTGATTGAGCCGACGGGTACGCCGAATACGGGTGATCAGGCCACCGCGGCGCCGCGGATCCTCGCCTGAAGGACGAGGAAACCCGTAGCATAGGATCGCAGGCCGTCGCAGATTAGCTGATCGGAGCGCCCAACGGGCCGCTACCTCATAGCGCCACGGCGAAGCAATAGTGCCCTTCTTCATCGGCCGTGGCACGGCCGGGCGGGCGAACGACACCGCTCGGGGTATGGGTCCGTGGCATCAGCCGGGACGACATCCGAGGTGAAAAATCGGGTTCTACGGCGTTGCCGAGATCAGCGATGCCTGCTCCGAAGACAGGGTGACACAGGCCTTGCGCCGCTGCAGTCCCCTGATCGCACCGGTTACCTTGCGCACCTTGCCGGCCCCGCACGAGGGGTCCTGCACGAAGGCGATTTCATAGGGAGCAAGGATAAGCGGTTCGGATTTCAGGACAGTTTGAGCAAGGCACGGATACGCTGCTGCGGAAAAGATCAGCCCTAACGCAAAAACACGCATGTTCGTTGTCCCACCAGCCGGCCGGAACCATAATATCGGATCGTGACGAAAAGTTGCATGCAGCGCGAAATTTTTTTCGCGCCGCCAAAAAAATCCGGCGCACGCTCGCCTCGACATTCCCCAAACAAAAAGGCCGGCGTGAAGCCGGCCCTTTGCACGTGTCGATACCAAAGCCGGTATCAATATTTGCCAGCAGCAGGGCCACCCCAACCGAACCGGTAGTTCACGCCGACCTTGGCGGTGTGCTCGTCGTTGCGGAAGCTGCGGCCGGTGAGATCGACAGGACCGGATGTGAAGGTGGTGTCGCCGAAATTGTAATACTGGTACTCGGCCTTGGCCGACCAGTTCGGGGCGAACATGTATTCGAGGCCGCCGCCGACGGTGTAGCCGTCCTTGTGATTGCCGTCGGTGGTGAAGGCCGCCGGCGCGCCGGCCGCCGTCGTCACCCCCAGATTGTTGCCGTCGCGCCAGGCGTAACCGCCCTTGGCGTAGAGCAGCGCCGGACCCCAGGTGTAGCCGAGCCGGCCGGTCACCGAGCCGATCTGGTCGGTGTTGGAGGTTACGAGGGTGCCGCCCGGAAACAGGACGCCGTCATTATTGGAGCTGGGCAGCCAGCTATACTGGGCTTCGGCACCCAGCACCCAGTTCGGAGCGAACTGATAGTCGAAGCCGCCCTGCACGCCGCCGAGGAAGCGCGCGTCGCTGCCCTGCAGGGAGTCGTTCCCTGCAAAGGCGCCGCCGACATGGCCGCCGATGTAGAAGCCGGTCCAGTTGTAGACGACGGCCGGGGCGGTATACGCAGGTGCCTTGGTATAAGGCCGCGGCGGCATGTCAGCCGCAACAGCTGGAGCCGCCATGGCGGCCAGCGCGGCTGCGCCGAGCAGGATCTTCTTCATTTCACTTTCCCCGTTACGGACGTCGGATACCAAGCCAAACAACGTGACTTCATTTAGGTTGCTTTGCGGCAAGTACCCGCGACCCGATGGCGCGCCACTGTGACGGCACTGCAACAAAACGTTTTAGTTCCCTTGCACAAGGCCTTTTTCTCCGTTAAGGAGGTAGCTTCCCGCTTAGTTGATGTCCGCGATGACTAAAGCAAGGTTCAACCCTCGCCGAAAAGTGATCCAAATTTGTTCACGGTTCCGTCCCGGGAACGTCGGAAGACACGGCAGCGCCGGCAAGCCTTTGCGGCCGCCGGCGGCCAGACATCCCGCACTCAGCGAGCGACTTCGATGACGGCGTCGGCAAAGGCCTGCGGCGCTTCCTGCGGCAGGTTATGTCCGATCCCGCCGGTGATGAGGCGGTGGGCATATTTGCCGGAAAACTTCCTGGCATAGACTTTGGGGTCCGGATGCGGCGCGCCGTTGGCGTCACCTTCAAGGGTGATGGTGGGCACTGCGATGACCGGAAATTCAGCCAGCTGCTTTTCCAGCTTGTCGTATTTCGATTCGCCCGGGGCAAGACCGAGCCGCCAGCGATAATTGTGGATCACGATGGCCACATGGTCGGGGTTGTCGAAGGACGCGGCGCTCCGCTCAAAGGTAGCGTCATCGAAACTCCACTTCGGCGAGGCGAGCTGCCAGATCAGCTTGGAAAACTCGCGCCGGTATTTCTCGTAACCCAGCCTGCCGCGCTCGGTCGCAAAATAGTACTGGTACCACCATTGCAATTCGGCGGATGGCGGCAGCGGCTTCTCGTTGGCCTGCTGACTGCCGATCAGATAGCCGCTGACCGAGACCAGCGCCTTGACGCGCTGCGGCCAGATCGCCGCGACGATGTCGGCGGTCCGGGCGCCCCAGTCGAAGCCGGCCACGACCGCCTTGTCGATCTTCAGCGCATCCATCAGGGCGATGACGTCGGTGGCGAGCGCGCCCTGCTGGCCGTTGCGCGGCGTCTCGCCTGAGAGGAAGCGCGTCGTGCCATAGCCGCGCAGATAGGGCGCTATCACCCGAAACCCTGCCGACGCCAGCAACGGGAAGACGTCGACGAAAGCGTGGATGTCGTAGGGCCAGCCGTGCAGGAGAATGACGGCGGGGCCATCGGCCGGTCCGGCTTCCGCGTAACCGATATTGAGGACGCCGGCCTCGATCTGTTTCAGCGCGGCGAACGAAGTATGGGTACCCGGCCTGATCGCACCCGCCCCGGGTTTTGCGTCGCCGGACTGCGCAAATAGCGCGCCGTTCAAGGCAAACGGTGCGGCCGCAAGTGTTACGGCGGCGGTGCCGAGGAAGCGGCGGCGGTCAGGGTTGACGTGCTGGGACATGGCTCTCACTCCAGTGTTTTATCTTATACGATTAAATCGTATCCGATGTATTGGCTTGCTCGGTCTAATGTCAACCCTTCCGATTTAATCGCATGCGATATATGCATCACTCTCGTGTGGAGACAGGAGGAGATCCTGCCAAGGAAGCTGCAAAGACGAACCCGGCCAACCCCGGCGCTCCGCACTTCCACGCAAACACACCTGGAATTAGCGCGTCATTTTCTCCAGTTCCGCGAATGGCGCGTACGTCACCCCCGCACAGGGCTCGACGGCATTTTCGATAATGCGGTCGAACCGGCCGTCGACAAAAAGCATGGCGCGTTCGCGCGGCTCGCGGTAGCCGCCGTCGGATTCGCGCGCGCTGAAGCGCAGACAGACGACGTAGCGCAGCCGTCCGCCGACCACGCGCTCGACCGGCTCGGCCATGACGGCATCGCGCACGCCAACGGGATTGTTGAGATAGGTCTTCAGAAACGACTGCACTTCGGTGCGGTAGTTTTTCGGAAACGGCTGGCTGGAGACGCCACGATCCTCGGTAAAAGTGATCGGCTTGCTGTCATCGCTGGCGGCACAAGCCGAAAGCGCGATCGGCAACAACACCATCGCCGCAATTTTGAACGAACGCCCCAAGCGAACTCTTCCCCTCACCAAGTGCCGTCTCTTAGACCGCCTCGCGATGGAATGGAATTCGCAACTCGGTTATTGCAGCATATCGCTCTCGAAAAGTTGAGTACGCGCCAGCCCACCGCCATTAGCAAAGCAAATGGCGTGTGGGCTGGCCTGACATTCGCAGGCGCGGGGGCAATGGGGGCGAAACCCGCGCCGGCGAATCAGAGCTAGCTGCGTTTTGCGGCCGGCTTCACATGCTTGACCGCGACGTGTGGTTTCGCGTGCGTCTTGTGCGAGCCGGTTTGCTTGTGATCGCGCGCCGTCCGCGCATTGGCCTTCAATGCCTTCGTTTTATCCTGCTCCGCCTTCACGGCGGGCGCCTGTGCGGTCGGTGCCTGAACGGTCTTGCCCGGCGTGCCGGCAAGTGCGGGCGCGGCGATAACGGAAACGGCAACGAGCGCTGCGGAAATGGTCTTGAGCATGGTTGTCTCCTTTTCCATGGGGGACCCGCGGGCATTTCCGGTCGAAAGGCCGGGCTCGCCGATCGTGCAGGCGACGCTAGCGGCCGTGCACTGAACCTCTTCTGAATCGAACTTTCGGGCGCCGTTCATCTGAATGACATCTTCGTCATGTCCGTTGACGGCGGACCGCTGATGAAAATTGGCGGAATCGAGGTAAAGGGCGCGGGAATGTTGTTAGGCGCCAGGGGTTCAAACCAGCGGGCTTCGGTGTAGGATCGCCGAACCGGCCATCAGGAGAATTGCATGAATAAATTAGCGATCAGGCTTTTGACTCTCGCAATGCTGTCGCTCGCGCTTGCGGCAGCCCCTGTCGTTTCCGTCGTCTACGCCGCGGCCGACAACGATCCGCCTCCGCCGCCGAAGAAGAAAAAGAAGTCCAGCGAGGCCCGTCCCGGCAGCGAACAAACCGCGTTCGCCGACGGCTATCGCGCCGCCTATGCTGCGATCTACCAGCGCCACGACTATTCTTCGGCGATCGCACAGCTCAAGGCGCTCGGCCGCGACGACACAGCCGCCGTCGCCAATCTGATCGGCTACTCCTATCGCCAGCTCGGCGACTACAAGGTCTCGCAGATCTGGTACGAGCGTGCGCTCAAGGCCGATCCGAACCACGTCAAGACCTGGCAGTATTACGGCCTGTGGCAGGTCGAACAGGGCAACCGCGATCAGGCGCAATATCACCTGAACCGGATTGCCCAGCTTAGCGGCACGAACAGCGAGGAATATCGCTCGCTCGCCGCGGCGCTGGAGAAGCCGCCGGGAACGGGGCTGGTTTATTGAGCGCTAACCTCTCCTCGTCATTGCGAGGAGCTCGCGACAAAATTGCAAAGCAATTTTGCGCTGAAGCGACGAAGCAATCCATCTGTCCGTTATGCCGTGACATGGATTGCTTCGCGGAGCCTGTCATCCGGCGGCGCTACGCGCCGACCGGGTGGCTCGCAATGACGAACAATAAACGGCGCGGTCGTCTGACCGCGCCGTTTCTGTTTTGACTTCCCTACTTCACCAGCGCCTCGACTTCCGCGCGGAATGCCTGACGCGCGCCGTCGCGTGAATAGAACATGTGGCCGCCTGGATAGACGACGAGTTTCACGCGATCCGGGCTGGCAAAGGCCGGCAACTGGTCGAGGATCACCTTCGAGGCGAAATAGGGCGTTGCGAGATCAAACAACCCATGGCCGACCAGCAATTTCGTTTTCGGGTCGAGCGCGAGAATCTGGCGAAGCTGTGAAACCGACTCGGCCGGTCCGCGGCCGAAATCCCACGAGCGGTTCACGCTCTCGCTGAGCAGGTGATACGAGCCATCCGGCCGCCAGTTGAGTTTGCGCGTGGTGAGCTCGACGGCGGCGCTGGTCAGCGGCGCCTTCAGCGGATCGCCGGAAGGATCGCCGAAATGCGCGGAATTCGAATCCGGATATGGATCGAAGCCGATGACCGAGGCGTCATAGCGTCCGGTCACCCTGCCGTTGCGGCGATCGAACTCCCGGCGGAATTCGCTGACTTCAAGGCGGCCGGCGAGCCTGCGGCTCACGGCCTGATCGATGCCGGTCAGCGCGGCTACCTTGTCGGCAAGCCGGGTGGTGGCCTGTGTGTCCACCTGCCCCTTGATGAGGTCGGTGAGAAATTCGCCCTGCGCGTAGCGTTCGACGTCGGCGAGATCGGCGCGCGTCAGCGGCGCCTTGCCCGCTTCCCTCACCTCGCGCGCCACCGCAGCCATGGTCGGGAGTGTGTTCATGTATTGCAGCAGGCTCGAGCCGGAGAAATCACGAAAGTCGAGCAAGGGCGACACCAGAATCAACCCGCGCACGCCGACGCCCTGCTGGGTCTGCAGGTTGCGGACGATCTTCGGCCCGCGAATGCCGCCATAGCTCTCGCCGGCGACGAATTTCGGCGATGAAAGCCGGTCGTATTTTTCCAGCCAGCGACGGATCACGAGTGCGATCGAACTGACATCGCCATCGACCGAGAAGAAGCGCTTGCGCACGTCCTCGCCGGACGCGACGAAGCGGCTGTAGCCGGTGCCGACAGGATCGATGAAAACCAGGTCGGTGAAGTCGAGCCAGGTCTCGGCATTGGGCAACAGATCGGGAGTTGCCGACGACACCGCGCCATCGCCGCCGATCTGCAGCCGCCACGGCCCGGCCGCGCCCAATTGCAGCCAGGCGGAGGATGCGCCCGGCCCGCCGTTGAACAGAAACGTCACCGGCCGGCGCGCGTGATCGGTGCCGTCGAGCTGGTAGGAGGTATAGGCGATGTCGGCCTGCGGTTCGCCCTTGTCGTCGAACAAGCGGATCGAACCCGCGGTGGCGGAGAAATCGAGTGTGCGTCCGGGCAGCGTCACCGTCTGTTTTGTCGTGGAATCCGGCGGCAGACGATGTTGTTCGGCGGCGGGCGGCGGCGTGGCGCTACCCCGCCCTGCCCCGCCCCTCTCGCCGGATGGGGACGGCGACGGCGTTGCCGCCGGCTGCCGCTGCGAAGACGGGGCGATGGCGTCCTGGGCGTACGCGTCGGCCATGCAGCACAGGGCCAGAAGCGCAACGGCTAAGCGCATCTGACGCTGCGCCGTGAAACGAAAAGCCATGGGGTTGCTCCCTGTGTCCTGCGATCCCGAAGCCCCTCGAATTCTGCCGCAACACTGCGACAATGAGGCGGTGGTGCACAACAATGAGGAACCTTGCCGAAAATCACAATCCCGACAGCATCACGTGAGAAAATGGCCGGCACGTCCGATGGTTGTCCCCGCCGACCATTAGGTGCTATCGGTCGGTTCCGTCGGCGTACCGGCCGAGCATTTTTGATCCATCCATGAAACCATTTGCGCGCTGGCGCGACTAATGAACCTGCGCTTTTCAATGGGGTTTTAAATATGAAACGTACGATTGCTGTTTGTCTCGGCCTGCTGGCGCTGGTTTCTCCGGCCGCCGCAGATTCGCCGGCCGCGGTGGTCGAAGAAGTTCAGGGCAAGGTCACCGGCGTGGAATTCATGGATTATGTGACGCCCAAAGCGGTCATCAAGATCGGCGACGGCGGCTCCATCATTCTCAGCTACCTGAAGTCATGCCGGCGCGAGACGATCAGCGGCGCCGGCACGGTCATCGTCGGCACCGAGGAAAGCGCCGTTCATCTCGCCGAGGTGAAGGCCGAGAAGACGAATTGCGATTCCAATCAGGCAAACGCGACCACACGCGAAACCAGCGGCGTCGCCGCTACCGTGCTGCGCAGCGTCGACAACAGCAAAGCGGCTTCCTCGGTCCAGGCGCAACTCACCCTTTACGGTGCATCGCCGCTGGTGGAGGCCAAGGGACGCGGCAAGCTAATCATTCGGCGCCTCGACGTGCCGGGCGAGCGTCAGGAGATCAGTCTGGGCGGCACCCAGCTCAAGGGACGGTTCCTCGATTTTGCCAGCGAAAACGTCGCGCTGGCTCCCGGTGGCCTTTACGCCGCCACGTTCAAATCATCGCAGATCGTGTTCCGGGTGGATGCGCAGGCCAAACCCGGCGCGACGCCGATCGTCGGCCGGCTGCTGCGGATGCAATAGGCGTAACGGGCCGTCCCGCTTGAGAATCAGGCGCAGCACGCGCGACAGGATGGTGGTTGCCGCCATCGCGCTGGTCTGCGCCGCGGCTTCGGTTTCTCCGGCGGCCAGACCGATCCGCGGGCTATCGCTCGATATCCTCACCGCACTGCGCTGGGAGACGTTCGGCCGCAGACAGGATCCGGCCGCTTCGCCGGCGGTCGTCGTAGCGATCGACGAGGAAAGCCTGCGTACCGCGCCGTTGAAGGGTGCGCCGATGCTGACCTGGACCGGGGAGATCGGCCGCGTGCTGTCAGCGACACTCGAAGGCGGCGCCAAGGTGGCCGGCTTCGACATTGTGATCCAAACCTCGATCGAACAGTCGGAGATTCCGTTCGGCGAGGGCATGCTCGGCGAGAAAGTCCGTGGCTTCGACCGCGACTTCCTTCGTGCGCTCGCCGGTGCGGCGGCGAACGGCAAGGTGGTGCTGGGAGAAACCCTGGGCGGCAACCAGGCGGTCAGGCCATCGCCGGGACAGCGCGTCGCCGTACGCCAGCAGCAGAACATCCGCCCGCTCAACGTTCATATCGACAGCGACGACATCGTGCGGCGCTTGCCGCTGAGCTTTACCGTCAACGGGGCAAGGGTGCCCTCGATGGCGGTCGAACTGGCCTCGCGGGCGCTGCGTGCTACACCCGAGTTCGATGACCGCGGCAGGCTGACGCTTGCCGGTTACCAGGTTCCCGGCCGGGTGCCGAACACGATGACGCTGAATTTCGAGGGCGGCGCCGACGACGTTCCGACCTTCTCATTCGCCGATCTGCGCGCGTGCGCCGTCAAGAACGACAAGGATTATTTCCGGCGCTGGTTCGCCGGAAAGGTCGTCATTTTCGGCAGCGTTCTCGATATCGAGGACCGCCGGCAGACCTCCAAGCGCTTTGCGACCGGCATCGAAGGCGCGCGCGCACCGCGCTGCGCGGCCGAGAGCACGCCGGTCACCGCAGGCTACAGGATCAGCACGATCGCCGGCGTCTATATCCATGCTACGGCAGTCAACAATCTGATCCGGCGCAATGCCGTGGTCGAGCCGGGCCCGCTGTCGCGCTTCCTGATCTCTGCCCTGTTTGCCGCGCTGGCCGCTATCGCGGCATGGCGGCTGAGACCGCTCAGCGCGGCGCTGGCCTGGACCGCCATGATCGTGCTCGGCGTTGCCGGCGCCACGATCGCCTTCAACCAGGCGCTGGCGCTGCCGATCGCCGAGCCGTTCCTGGCAAGCCTTTTCGCGCTCGCCGCCACGATCGGCTTCCGCTTCGTCGTTGCCGACAAGGACCGCCGCCTGCTGCAGAAGAGCTTTGCGCTCTATCTAGCCCCGCACGTCATCAACCGGATGCTGTCATCGAGCAAATTGCCCGAGCTCGGCGGCGAGACCCGCAACGTGACGGTGTTCTTCTCCGACATCGAAGGCTTTTCGCTGATCGCGGAAAAGATGTCGCCCGACAGCCTGATGGAGCTGATGAACGAATATCTTTCGGCGATGACCGACGTCATCGAGAGCCATGGCGGATATGTCGACAAATATATCGGCGACTCCATCGTGGCGGTGTTCGGCGCACCAGCCGACGATCCCGACCATGCCGCCAATGCGGCGCGCACCGCGCTGGATTGCTGCACGCAACTGGCAGAACTCAACGATTCCTCAGCCCTCTTCCGCGAATGCAAGCTGGCGCAGCGGATCGGCATCAATTCCGGCGAGGCGCTGGTCGGCAATTTCGGATCGCGGCGGCGCTTCAACTACTCGGTGATGAGCGACGCGGTGAACCTGGCTTCGCGGCTGGAGGGCGCCAACAAGTTCTACGGCACCACCGTCATCGCTTCCGAGACGACTGTCGCGCTAGCCGGCGAGGCCTTCGCCTGGCGCGAACTCGACGCTATCAGGGTCAAGGGGCGAACCCAGGCGCTGAAGATCTACGAGTTGCTGGCGCTGTCGGCCGGGCTGACGTCCTCGCAAGCGACATTGATCGCCAACTACGCCGACGGGCTTGCGCACTGGCGGGCCCGCGAGTTCGGGCGCGCTGCGCAGTGTTTCGGCCGCTCCGCCGATATCGACCGGCCGGCGTCGTTATTTGCCGAGCGGGCCCGGGTATTGGCCAAAAACCCGCCGGGCGAGGATTGGGACCCGATCCGGACGTTGCAGGAAAAATGACGCCCTGATGACCGCCGGTTTACGTTACCGGCGCGAAAGGCCGGTTCGGCCATCTCGACAAGCCCCGACAAGGTGTATAGACGAGCGCGGCGCAATCCGGCGCCCCCAGTCCTGGCGTTACCCAAGAGTTCGTCGTCCGATGGCCACCCCCAAGCGATACGACCGGATCGCCTTCGTCGCGAGCGCAGGCGCCGAGGCGCAGACCGCGCTGGCGCAGCTCACCAAGCTCTATGGCAATCACGATGCCGACGACGCCGACGTCGTGGTGGCGCTTGGCGGCGACGGATTGATGCTGCAGACGCTGCACCGGCATATGCGCTCGGGCAAGCCGATCTACGGCATGCATCGCGGCACCATCGGCTTTTTGATGAACGAGTTCACCACGCACGATCTGCATACGCGGCTGGCGGCGGCGCGGGAATCCCTGATCAACCCACTCCTGATGCGCGCCACCGACGTCCATGGCGCGGTGCATCTGCATCACGCCATCAACGAGGTCGCGCTGTTTCGCCAGACCAACCAGGCCGCGCATCTGCGCATCCTGATCGACGAGCACGAGCGCATGGCGGAATTGATCGCCGACGGCATCCTGGTGGCGACGCCCGCTGGCTCGACTGCTTATAATTTGTCGGCGCAGGGACCGATCCTGCCGATCAACGCCGCGCTGTTGGCGCTGACCCCGATCAGCGCGTTCCGCCCGCGTCGCTGGCGCGGTGCCCTGCTCCCCAACTCCGCTTTCGTGGTGATCGAGGTGCTCGAGGGCGAAAAGCGCCCGGTCGCAGCGGCCGCCGACCATGACGACGTGCGCGATGTCCGCCGCGTCGAGGTGCTGTCCGACAAGACGATCTCGATGCGGATGCTGTTCGACCCCGGTCACAGCCTCGAGGAACGCATCCTGCGCGAGCAGTTCGGATACTGACGCCGTCGTCCCTGCGCGACCGTTGAGAGAAAATATCGCTGTCCGACCTCTATCAGGAGGTCGGCTTCGCAACCATTCCTTAACGGGCGCCGCGATATGGTTAACGCCAGTATACCGTTTTGCTTGGGCCGGGCCGTTCCATGTATCGCATCGACTTCAACAAGCTGCGATTTCTGATTTGCGACGACAATCCGCATATGCGCCGCATCCTGCGGACGCTCTTGCATTCGTTCGGCGCACGCGAGGTCTATGAGGCCGAAGACGGCGCCACCGCGCTGGAAATGTACAGCCACTATGTGCCCGACATCGTCATCACTGACTGGGCGATGCCGATCTTCGACGGCCTCGAACTCGCGCAGATGATCCGGCAGCCGGAATCCAAGGGCAATCCCTACGCCCCGATCATCATGCTGACCGGGCATTCGGAGAAACGACGCGTGACGGTTGCGCGCGATGCTGGCGTCACCGAGTTTTTGGCCAAACCGATCTCGGCCAAGGGACTCTACCAGCGCATTCTCAACGTCGTCGCCAGCCCGCGCCCCTTCATCAAGACCAAGACCTATTTCGGCCCGGACCGGCGGCGTAACACCAACAACGCCTATATCGGCCCCGAGCGCCGGGTCGGCGGCGAGATGGAAGTGATGCAGCAGCCGTCGCTGCTCGACAAGGCGCGGTCGAACATCTAAGCGCAGCCCTCATCCAAGCGCAGCCTGGAGATACCATCATGGCGAAAGAAAAGCCCGGGACGCTGCAGATCAAGTCGTTTGCCGATCACCACGTGATCACGCAGCCCAATCCGTTGCGCAAGGTATTGCTGCGCGTTCCCGAATCCGATCTCGACGATCCCGTCGGGCGCGCCGAAAAGGCGCTGGCCGGATTGTCCGGCGAATTCAAGAGCTGGATGACAATCGAGGCGGACCGCCTCTCGGCCGCGCACGCGGTCGTTCTCCGCGACGGCTTCACCATCGACAACCGCGAAGAGCTGTTTCGCGCCGCCCATGACATCAAGGGCGACGCCGCCACGTTCGGCTTCCCTTCCGCGGGCGCTGCCGCCGAAAGCCTGTGCCGCATCATCGAACATGCGCCTGACCTCCACCTGGTCCCGGCGGAGCTGATCACCCATCACATCAACGCCATTCAGGCGATCGTGCGCGAGCGCACCAAGCTCGACACCGCCGTGATGGCGAGCAAACTGAGCAAGCAGCTCCGCGGCGTCGCCGATGAATTCCTGCTCAAGGTCAACCGCGACCGCCCCGAGCATCTCGAAGCCATTCTGGCGCCGAGCATCGTTCCGGCGGAGTGAGAGTCGCCTCTCTCTCGTCGTCGTCCCTGCGAACGCAGGGACCCATAACCACGGCCGTTTGTGGTGAGCGAAAGCCGTCGACCAGCATTTTTCAATGGATAAGCCGCGGCGTATGGGTCCCTGCGTTCGCAGGGACGACACCGAGTGTGTTGTCGCAGGATCGGCTTACGCCGCGATCAGATCGCGCGCGGGCGGCACGAACGCTTCGTCGGCGACCAACTCCTCGCAGAACATGCGGGCTTCTTCGCGCGCGGACTCGGTTGCAAAACGCCGCAGCAAGATCAAGAGCGGCTCGGCGGCCTTGCGGTCGGTCGCGCAATGGGTCAGCACGCGCTCGACCATGCGGCGGCGCAGTCGCGCGGCTCCGCCGATCGTATCGACATAGCCGGTTTCATGGCTGACCTCGAGCGCCACGCGAAACGCCGCGAAGGTCGATTCGGGAAAGCCTGCGCGGATCAGCAGCGCCTGCAGGCTGGCGCCGCCGCGGTCATGCAGCAGCGCTGTCACGCGGGCCAGCGGCAGGTCGGCCAATTCGGCGAGCGCGGAATCGAACAGTTCGAGATTGCCCGACAATAGCGCGCGCAGGATCAGGCCGGCGGTCAATTGCCCGGTCGCGCGCAGGTGCCGCACCAGACCAGCCATGTCCTCGCCGCGCGACCGCGCTGCGATATTCACGGCCGAGCGCTCGCGCGCTTCGCTCGCAAGCCGCCCTGCCCGGTCGGCGCTGAGCCAGTTGCGCGCGACGACGAACTGCGCCAGCGTTTCGGAGAGCTTGGCGACCAGCGCCACGCGGGTGGCGGCGGGCAAGCCTTCCAGCACCAGCATCGATTCCCTGATAGCGGCGAGATGGCCGTGACGTTCGACGATGCGGTCCCAGGAAAACGGCGCCAGTTCGGCATAGGCATTTTCGATCAGTTCGAGCGCCGCGGCCGCCGAGCCGACTTCGGCAATCGCAGCGGAAACCGAGGGCGGCAGATTGATGCGGCGAGCTATGGCGCATTGCGTATCGCTGTTGCCGGTCGCGACGATGTCGACGAGGTCGGCATCGATCAGAAGCGGTGAATGTTCGAGTACTGGCAGCGCAATGGAGGGCTGATCGAGCGCAAGCGCCTGCACGATGGCCGCCGGCGCTTCGGCGCTGCGCGAAAATACTTCCGCCATGGCCTGGCGGACCAGCGGCGATGGATCGTCGAGCAGCATCAGCAGCGCGCCTTCGGCGGCGATGCGATCGTCCTCGGAAAGATCTGAAATCAACCAGGCCCGCGCCAACGCCCGCGTCGCCTCTGCCCGCTCGCCTGCCGGAGCGGTACGAATCCAACTGATGAACTGCCGAACGATCATGGTCCTGGCTTACGCAACGTGAGACGACACCGTGACGCGGTGCCACTATTAGAAAAAATAAACCATGACGCTTAACAAAGGGTTCACCATAAACGGCTGGTTTTATTGACGTTTTGTTAAGGGTGGAAGGACGGCTTGCCGTCTGCCGTTCCCCGGATGCTGCGCAACACGCAGTGTTGCGCTGCTGATCCGGAGTCCATCCAAGGCCGCGCGGGTCCCGGTTCTGCGACGCATCGCTTCGCGCTGCATCGCGCCCGGGACGTGCGTCTGCGCTCAGCTACCGAACGTGCCGAAGCGGTCGCTGAAGAGGTCGAGCCGGCCGGGCGCGCGGACCTCGGGCGTTACTGATGCAACCTTGCCCCACAATTCCTGAACCGCCGACGAGATCGGCTGCACGCGTTCGCCGGCCTGAAACAGCGAACGGAACATCGGCTCCGCCTGTGATGAAGCGGTCTGCGATGCTGCCGCAACCGGCGTCACGCTGCGCTGATCCGGGAAGCTCGAGAGATAGGCCGCGTTGTCGATCGCCATCGTCGCCGGCGCGGCGCTCGCGACGTTGATGCGTCTTGGCAGATCGCCGCCGACGGCCGCCATCGCCGTGCGCGTCACCGGCGAGTTGGCGGCGGCGGCGTAACGCGTGCTCAGCACCGAATAAACCTGCGAGACGCTGCGCGCCTGCCCCGAGCGGTCGTAGAAGATCGACTGGTTGGCCGCGGCCGCGTTCGGAAACATCCGCGCTGCCGATACGTTCGGATTGTCTTCAGCGCTCTGGATCAACTTGCCGGCGCCGCCGACGCCCATGAAATGCGCCATATAGAGTTCGGCATCGGTCGGACGACGGCCGATCTTGCCGGTCAGTTTGAAACTGTTGGACTGCGTCAGTACTGCCGCCATCGATGAGGCGGCGTCCGGATCGTCGCGCAGCTTCATGATTGCGGCGCGCGCTGCGGGATCGTCGACCGAATAGCTGCCCGAGGGATTTTTGGTGATGGCGTCGGCATATTGGCTATAGCCGAGATGGGCGCCCGCCTCTTTCACCGTGCCGAGCCAAGTCTGGTCGATGAACTGAAACAGCCCGCGCGCCGACGAGGTGGTGGCGGCGGCCTTCGGGTTGAAGTTGGATTCCATCTTCGCGGTGGCGAGCAGATATTCGAAGCTGGCGCCGGTGGTCGAAGCGGCCTGCCTGATCGAGCCGGCAATCTTCAGACGCGCGGGATCGACACCTGCCGCAGCCGTGGCGCTTGTTGTGTCGACCGCCATGTCTCTGGTGCCCCGCTCCTCGCGAAACCTCGCGCGGGCTCTCAAGGCACCGGCAATCAGTGCCTAATAGGGGGCCGAGACTGCCGCAATTATGGTTAATGGCCCGTTAAGGGGCTCCTGCCAAAAAAAAGCCGCAGCACGGGTTGAACATTTCGGTCGATCGACCGACCTAATATTGAGCGGTCACGCGCCGCTTGAATGACGGGAAATGCCGGGGCGACGGGTTCCCGACGACGAACATTGAAAGGGCATCCCTTCAACTTTCCAGAAACAGGATCGACTCATGAGTGATCAAGCCATCCGTTCTCCTTCTGCGAAGTCCACCGCCGGCGGCCTGGTTGCGATGCTCTATGGCATCGTCACTTACCTATTGTTTCTGGCCGCCTTCCTCTATGCGATTGCCTTCGTGGGCAACCTGCCGGTGCCGAAAACCATCGACAGCGGCCGGCCGGAGCCATTCATTCCATCACTGATCATCAATGTCCTGCTGCTCGGCGTGTTCGCGGTCCAGCACAGTGTGATGGCGCGCCCCGCCTTCAAGCGGTGGTGGACACGCGTCGTACCGCCGTCGGTCGAGCGTACGACCTACGTGCTGTTTGCCAGCGTCGCATTGCTGCTGCTCTACTGGCAATGGCGGCCGATGACAGGCATCGTATGGTCGGCGACCGATCCGGTTGCGGCAATTGTCCTTCAGACGATTTCCTGGATCGGCTGGACGGTGGTGCTCGCCAGCACCTTCATGATCAACCATTTCGAGCTGTTCGGCTTGCGCCAGGTGCTGGCGCGCCTTCTCGGGCGCGAGTTGCCCCCGGCCGAGTTCAAAACGCCAATGTTCTATAAGGTCGTTCGGCATCCGATCTATCTTGGCTTCTTGCTTGCGTTCTGGGCGACGCCGACGATGACGGTCGGTCATCTGGTGTTCGCCATCGCCACCACCGGCTACATCCTGATCGGCATATGGCTGGAGGAGCGCGACCTGATAGCGCTATTCGGCGACCAGTACCGACGCTACCGGCAGCAGGTGTCCATGCTGATCCCGCTGCCACGACATAAGGCGAAGGTAGGGTGACATGCATTGGTTGTTTCACAGTGCCCGGCTTGACGCCGGGCATCGGTCTTCCGACGGCTGGAGGGCAAAACGCCGAGCCTGGCCATTTCGACCGGATTTCATGTAGCGTCTTGGCTACTTCCATCGCATCACGAGGCACCATGGCGCGCGCGGCAGTGAAGAAGATTGAGACCAGCACCGGCTTGCTCGAAGCTGCCAAGAAAGTGCTGCGTCGCGCCGGCTATGCCGGACTGTCCACCCGTGAAGTCGCGGCAGAGGCAGCCGTGCCCTTGAGCCAGATTCATTATCACTTCGGGTCCAAGCAGAACCTGGTCCTCGAGCTGTTCGAATATCTCAACGCTCAGCTCCTGGACCGGCAGAACAAATTGTTCGGTGACACGTCACTGAAACTGTCCGAGCAGTGGGACCGCGCCTGCGACTACCTGGATGAGGACATCGCCTCAGGCTATGTGCGGGTGCTGCAGGAGCTGATCGCCGTGAGCTGGCATGACGCGGAAGTCGCCAAGGTGATCCGCGCCGGCCTTATGGGTTGGGTCGATCTGATCGTGGGAGTGGTCCGGGCGGCTGAACAGAAGATCGGTCCCCTCGGCCCCTTCTCGGCCGAGGAGGTCGGCGCGATCGCCGCCTCCTGCTTTATCGGGGGCGAAAGCCTGTTCCTGCTCGGCTTGGAAAAGAAGGGCTCACCGATCCGCGCATCGCTTCGTCGCGTCGGTGACCTCATCCGGATTGCGGAAGGATCCTCGTCAGACAAGAGGTGATGCCATGCGGGCAAAATTGCCTGATAGCGCGGGTTTCGTCACCCGCGACGGCGTAAATCTCGCCTACGAAATTTATGGTGACGCCACGGACACCATGCTGTTCATCCCGCCCTGGAGCATCGTTCACTCGCGAATCTACAAGGCGCAGCTACCTTGCTTCAGCGAGCGCTTCCGCTGCATCACCTATGACGGGCGCGGCAATGGCAAATCCGATCGCCCCAGGGATGTCGCCGCCTACACGCTGGACAATTATCTGGCCGACGCCCTCGCCGTGATGGATGCTCTCGACGTCGGCCAAGCGATCCTGGTCGGGCTCTCGTTCGGCGGCCTGCTCGCCTCCGTTCTGGCGGCGTATCATCCCGAGCGCACCAGGGCAGCGATACTTGCCGGTACGGTCTCGACCATCGGACCTGCACACTACGAAAGGTTGGCCGCATCGCACTTTTTGGCCGCACGCGACCGTTATGAAGGCTGGGACAAGTTCAACCGCGATTACTGGCTGAAGAACTATCCCGACTTCGCTGAGTTCTTCATTCGCAACCTCTGCAGCGAGCCGCATTCGACCAAGCAGATCGAGGACGGAATCGGCTGGGCCGCCGAGACCAGCGGTCCGACGCTGGTCAGCACAGTGGAAGCGCGCAGCATTCCTCCCGGCTTCGACGTCAGTGAAGAAATGTACCGCAAGATTCGCTGTCCGGTTCTGTTCATCCATGGCGACAACGACCAGATCCAACCCCACGAGCGCGCGAAGGCCGCGCACGCGGCGGTGAGCGGCTCGGAGTTCGTCACGATCAGAGGCGGCGGACATAACCCGCTTGGACGGTACCCGGCAAAGGCAAACACGCTGATCAACGACTTCGTCGATCGAAGACTCGGCATCGCGGCGCCAGCGCGCCGGATCGTCCAAGGCAACAAGGCCGGGAAACGTGCCCTCTACCTCTCCTCGCCGATCGGCCTCGGGCATGGCCGCCGCGACATTGCCATCGCGCGCGAGTTGCGCAGGCTCCATCCCGATCTCGGCGTGGACTGGCTGGCGCAGGATCCGGTCACGCGTCTGCTCGAAGCCAGCAACGAGCAGGTTCATCCGCTAAGCGCGCGGCTTGCCAGCGAGACGCGGCATATCGAACTCGAAAGCGGCGAGCATGAATTGCACTGCTTTCAGGCGCTCCGCCGCATGGATGAAGTGCTGATCAGGAATTTCATGATCTTCCAGGAGGCGGTCGAGCAAGGCGCCTACGACCTTGTGATCGCGGACGAAGCCTGGGACATCGACCATTACTGGCACGAGCACCCCGAACTGAAGAAAGCGAGGCTTGCCTGGCTGACGGACTTTGTCGGTTACGTCCCGATGCCATCCGGCGGCGAGCACGAGGCGTTCCTTACGAGCGACTATAACGCAGAGATGATCGAGCATGTCGAACGGCATCCGACGGTGCGCGATCGCTCGATTTTCGTAGGTACACCTGAAGACATCGTGCCGCTGTCGTTCGGCGCAGATCTGCCTCCGATGCGCGACTGGATACCGAAGCATTTCGATTTTACCGGCTACATCATTGGCGAGCATCCGCAGGGCTTCGGTAGCCGGGAAGCCCTTCGCGAAAGACTGGGTTACCGCGACGACGAGCGGATTTGCATTGTCACCGTCGGCGGCTCAGGCGTCGGTGCGCACCTGATACGGCGCATCCTGCAGGCCTATCCCATGGTGAAGGCAAAGCTTCCGGACCTGCGCATGATCGTCGTCGCCGGCCCGCGCATCGAAGCGGCGTCGCTGGCCGCGCCTGCGGGCGTCGAGGTACGGGCGTTCGTCGCCAATCTCGATCGCCATCTTGCGGCCTGTGATCTTGCGTTGGTGCAGGGCGGGCTGACCACCTGCATGGAACTTGCTGCCGCCGGCACGCCGTTTGTCTATTTTCCGCTACGAAATCATTTTGAGCAGACCTTTCACGTCGCTCATCGCCTTCGCCGCTACGGCGCAGGAATTCAAATGGATTTCGCCGCCTCCACGCCGGACATGATTGCCGATGCGATGATGCTGGCTTTATCGAGGTCGGATAAGCCGAAACCTGTCGAGGCCGATGGGGCAAGACGCGCAGCGCGCATGATCGCCGAGCTGCTGGAATGACGGTCAGACAATCCGAAGCTATTCGCGGTAGACCGCCTTCGGATCGAACAGGCGGTCGGCGTCGACGAACGACAATCGCGCACCGTTATCGACCTTTCGGTAGAAACAGGACCGCCGGCCGGTGTGACAGGCGGCACCGATCTGCTCCACCCTGATCCAGACCGCGTCCTGATCGCAATCCATCCGCATCTCGACCACGCGCTGGGTCTGACCCGAAGTCTCGCCTTTTCGCCACAACGCATTGCGCGAACGGCTGAAATACCAGGCGTCGCCGCTTTCGATCGTCTTGCGCAGCGCTTCGTCGTTCATGTGCGCGACCATCAGCACGTCGCCGGTCGCCGCATCGGTCGCGACACAGGTCACGAGCCCGGACGCGTCGAATTTGGGCTGGAATTCCAGCCCTTCTTCGCGGTCATGGTCATGTTTTGAAGCGGACACGGAAAGCCTCGCAGAATCCATAGCGTTTTCAAGCGAAGTGGACGCCGGTTCGCGTGAAGAAAACGCGTCAATCAAAGAAGCGACGAGGTTACCGGTTCGGTCCTCGCACCAGGGACAGGAAACGCTGCTGCTCCGCCGGATTGTCGCGGAACATGCCGGTGAACCGGCTGGTGAACGTCATGGCGCCATGCTTGGCGACGCCGCGCACCGACATGCAGGTATGCTCCGCCTCGATCAGCACGGCAACACCGCGGGGTTTTAGGACCTCGTCGATTGCAGCCGCAATCTGAGCAGTCAGGTGCTCCTGGGTCTGCAGGCGGCGGGCGAAGATGTCAGTCAGCCGCGCCAGCTTCGACAGGCCGACCACCCGCTCCACCGGCGTATAGGCGATATGCGCCCTGCCGTAGAACGGCATCATGTGATGCTCGCATTGCGAGGTGAATTCGATGTCGCGAACCAGGACGAAATCGTCGTAGCCCGCGGTTTCGCCAAAGGTGCGGTCCAGCACCTCGGCCGGGCACTGGTGGTAGCCCTGATAGAGTTCGTCGAAGGCTTCGACCACGCGGCGCGGCGTATCCAAAAGACCCTCGCGGCCGGGGTTCTCCCCGATATAGCTGAGCAACGTATGTACGGCCTGTTCGGCCTCCGCGCGCGACGGTCGCGGCAGGTCGGCGCGGACGGCGGCGGCGAGGAACTCGGCCGGGTCGAGCTCGGCCGAGCGGGTTTCCGGGGCCACATCGGGCGATTTCACTTCGGAAGGCCTGATTTCAGAAGGCTTGCCTGGGCGGAGGGATTTGATCAATGCGTCCATGTCTTCTCCGTTCGACCGGCCACAAAGACCGGAGTGTCACCGGGCAGACGGGGCAGCTTTGCCGCCGGGCGCCTGAGTCCCATCCACAAAAACGCTGGCGGCCGAACTGGTTTCCATGTCGGGCCGTCTTCGGCGAACGGCCGGGCTGTTTTTCCGCCGTTCCTGTCCATATATAGGACGATGAAACCCAGCCGCCAAGGGCACCCGCACCGCCGCCCGGGACACCGATTCTCATGCTGAACGACATCTACAACAAGCGGATCATCGAACTGGCGGGCAATATCCCCCGCATCGGCCGCCTCCCCGACCCCCACGCCAGCGCCACCGCCCACTCCAAACTGTGCGGTTCGACCGTCAAGGTCGACCTCAAGATGGACGGGTCCGTGGTCACCGACTTCGCCCACGACGTGAAGGCCTGTGCACTCGGCCAGGCCTCCTCCTCGATCATGGCAAGCCATGTCGTCGGCTCGACGGCTAGCGAGTTACGCGAGTTGCGAGAAACCGTCCGCAAGATGCTGAAGGAAAATGGCGGCCCCCCGCAAGGCAAATGGGCCGACATCGCCTTGCTCGAACCGGTGCGCGACTACAAGGCGCGGCACGCCTCGACCATGCTGACCTTCGACGCCGTGGTCGACGCCATCGGCCAGATCGAAGCAAAGGCCAAGCAGCCGGCGTCGGCGTAAGGGGCGAGCCCAGCATACCGTCGTCATACCCCGCGAATGCGGGGTATCCAGCACGCCGGGAATTCTCGATTTATCCCAACGCCGGGGCGTACTGGATCATCCGCTTTCGCGGATGATGACGTAGTCTGCCAGGATACGGCTTACTTCTGCTGCGGCTGAGCCGGCGTCGGCTGGGCCGGCGCCGCCGCAGAGCCACCCGTCGGAGCCGCGGCTTCGGCGGTCTTGGTGGACTTGCCCGGCTGCGCCTCGCCCCCGACGGTGGAACTGACGAAGCGGTCCTGCGGCTTGGCGGGCTTCGCCTCGGCCATCGGCACCGACGCATTGTCCTGCGGGAACACATCGGCGGCCGCATCGGTCGTGATGAGGTTGGCCAGGCGCAGTTCACCGCGCGACAATTCGTGCAGATCTTCCCACGGCGGCACGCTTAGCGCGAGCGACAGCAGATCGCCGGTTCCGCCCATTTCGAAGGTGTATTTCGTGAGCCGGCCGATGTCGCGCTGCACGATCATCAGATCCTGCGCGGTGTAGCTCGCGGCCTTGGCATCGTCGGCACGATCGCCCATCCAGATCTGGTGCACGCGGACGTGCGCGACCGGCGGCACGTAGCGGGTCTTGCCTGACAGAAGCAGGAACACGCACATCGACTCGCAATAGGCTTCCGGCGCCACGCTCGCGCGTTCGCCTTGCGGGGTCTTCGTGCGCACGGTGGCGCCGACCGTGGTCAGCGCACCGAGATTGCGAAACCGCCGGCCAAGCGCGATGGAATCGTTGACCGAGCCGCCGCTGGAATCCAGCACGATGGTTGCGCCGGCGAGCTGACGATTCTTGGCGAATTCGTCGAACTCCTTTGGACTTTCTGAAGTGACGATGCCGACAGCCGAGACCCAGCCTCTGCAATCGGGCTGGCACGCATTCCATTTGAAACGCATCGGCTGTTTGCGTTCTTCGAGGGTTCCGCCGGCGTGAGCCGAATTACCCAGCGCCGTGATCGCGCCAGGCAATGCGAGACAGAGGGCGGTGGCGCCGAGAAGCGCCCAGCCGCGAAATTTCAGCGACCTCACAAACCTCAATTTGGTTCCTTCCCCCAAGCCCCGTCCACGAATAGCGGCAATGGCTCCGGTTTTATCGCAAGATGATTCTGTCATCGATCCGTATCAAAACGGTAACTGTGCTGTCCTGTGTCGTCCATAATACCTTGGATTGCTGCGCTGCTTCGCAGTGCGATAATTGTGAACTGTGGCGTAAATATCTGCAGGCATTAAGTTCCTTGCTTGGGAACGCCCGCAAAACTACGTACATAGTTCGGCATGGTGCCCGCAGACCGTTCGTCACGTCAAAAACAATGCACGGATTGTGCCAGCACAGTCCGTCGTCTGCCGCGAAATGCGGGACGCGTGCTGATCTGGATCTACCGGCACACACTGTCGCTGCTGGTTGGCTACAACTGCCGGCATTTGCCGACATGTTCGGTGTATGGCGATGAAGCGATCGAGCGCTTCGGCCTATGGGGCGGCGGCTGGATGACGCTGGCGCGGATCCTGCGCTGCCATCCCTGGGGCACGTCCGGCATCGACAACGTGCCACTCACAACACCTCCGGGCGCGCGCTGGTATCTACCGTGGCGCTACGGGCGCTGGCGCGGCGTCAACAGTTCGTGAATGCGACGCTTCACCTGAGTTTCGCCGCTTAGCGCCAGAAGAAAAATCCGCCTCGCGGCTGCGGTCCGATATCCGCCGGCGGTCGCGGCCTGCGCGGTCGTGGCGGCGACAGCGGCGCCTCGGTCGACGACGTGGCGTCGGCGGCGGTCGACCCATCGTCAGGCAATCTCACCGAGAGCAGCAAATTCGATTCTGGCGTGCGCCATCGATAGCCGATCCCGAAATCGATCGGCTGCGCGCGCCGGAACAGCGCGGCGTAGGATTCCTGATAGCGCCCCTCGAATTCGTCGATCGGTCCCAGATAACGGCCGAACGGGAAGAAGCGCCATTTCTTCGTGCTGTAATAGGCAAGCGGGATTCCGGAATCGTCCTGGATGATGGTGGCGCTGTTGTTGAGCAGGAAGTCGCGCACCGTGGTGAAGTTGCCGGAATGCAGCAGATAGGAGGCGCTCTTGATCAGGCTGTTGCCGGGCGCGAGCGTCGCACAGAATTTCAGGAAACCGCTCGCCTTCACGCCGGAATTGGAGAGATCGGTCGAGAAATAATACAGGGTCTTTTCCTGACCGTCGCTGCCGGCGAAGATGATGCGCACGCCGCGTACGGCGTTCGGCCCGGGATTTTCGCCCGCGAAATATGCCGCCCCCTTGTCGTCCAGCGAGATCGGACTGACGCCCTTCACGGTCATGCCCGAGCGCGCCAGGAACACGTAGAGGATAGGCAGTGTGCCGCTGATCTGGTCCGCCTGCAGATCGGTCTTCATCTGCTTGGTGATGAAGAAGCTGAAGCTCAGGATCGAACCGAGCGAGCGCTCGACGTTGTAGAGCGCAGACGCGATGCCGCCGCGCGACAATCTCGAGAGGTCAGGCACCGAACCCACCGGCTCGAGCGCGCTCAGCACGTAGGTCGAAGCTTTCGAATAGAATGCGTTCGCATAGAGAAAGTCCGGACCTGAGAACATGTAGAACATGGTCGGCCGCGGCGCCGCCAGATTGGTATCCGCCCAGGCGCGGATCCGCGATAGTTGGCGCTGCTCGAGTTTCTCGAACGCGGTGTCGAAAAATTTGGCGTGCCGCTGCCAGGCCGGATCCCTGGTGAGCGGCGCGAGCGGCGATTCCGCCGACGGCATCATGCCCGCCAGAAATTTCGCGGTGTCGTCCACCGTTGCGGTTTGGGCATGAACGGCAGCCACGGCCGCCAGCAGCATGACAGCAGCAAGCGTCGCCATTCTCAGGGAATGCAGCATGTTCATTCGTGGCCTGCTGCGGCCGCGGGGACTTGATTTTCCCGCTTGCGGAAGACGGCGTAAATCAGGAGACCGGAAAACATGATCAGAAGACCAAGGAACGAGCGCAGCGGCTGTTCGGTCAGGAGATAGTACATCATGAAACCGGTCACGAGCAGGAAAACCACCGGGGTTACCGGGTATCCCCAGGCGCGGTAGGGCCGCGGCAGGTCGGGATGCGTAATCCGCAGCTTGATGACCCCGAGCACGGTAAAGAAAGAACAGAACAACAAGGAGAACTGGATGAATTCAAGCACCGCCTCGAAGCTGCGCGTAAACAGCATCAGGCTCGCGACCGTGAGTTGAAACAGAATGGCGTAAGCCGGCGCACCGCCGGGCGACCTTCGGGCGAACGCCCGCAGCACTGGAATGTCCTCGCCCATCGTCATCATGACGCGCGGCCCGATCCACATCATGGCACTGATCGAGGAGATCAATCCGAAGCAGATCATCGCGCCGACAATGCGGCCGCCGATTTCGCCGAAGATGTGACTGCCGGAAATCCGGGCGACATCGAGTTGGCCGGCGAGCTTGTCGATCGGCGCGGTATGCAGGAACACCGCGTTGAGCGCGACGTACAATACGAGCACGATCAGCGTTCCGATCAGCATCGCGCGCGGCACATTGCGCTCCGGCGACCTCACCTCGCCGATGATGTAGGTCGCCGCGTTCCAGCCCGAGAACGAATACATCACGAATACCAGGCTGATCGCGAACGGCGCGCTGACGATATGGGTGAAGTCGGAGGCTGAAGGCGCAAACGACACCGGCTGCGCCGTGCCGATTATGAAACCGCAGGCAAGAAAGGCTATGATCAGCGCCACCTTCAGGATGGTGGCGATAAGCTGGAAGGTCGAGGAATGCCTGATGCCGGCGAGTTGCACCAGCGACACCAGCCAGACCACACCGACCGCGAGCACCACCGGCGGCGCATCTGGAAGCACCGACCTGCCGTACTCGCCGAACGCCATGGCGGCCAGCGCGACGGGCGCGGCGAAGCCGACCGTCGCCGACACCCAGCCGGCCACAAAGCCGAAGGCCGGATGATAGGCCCGGCCGAGGAAGTTGTACTCGCCGCTCGAGCGCGGAAACATCGCGCCGAGTTCGCCGTAGGAAAACACCCCGCACAGCGCGACGATGCCGCCGACGGTCCAGAGCAGCAGGATCGAAAAGCCGGAGGGAATGTCCTTGACCTGAAAGCCGAGGCTGGTGAAGACGCCGACGCCGACCATGTCGGCAACGACGATGGCGACCGCCACCAGGACCGAAACGCCGGAGCCGCTGCCGGAGCGCGCGCCGGGCCAAGCCGGGCTTCCCGTTTCTGATGCCGCCATCTCGGACCGTACCTTCAGCGCCGCAGCCAGGAACTGCATCGTGCAGGCTGATGCCCCTCAATTCAAGCAATGTTAACAATGGCTTAAATTACGACACGAAATCGGTTTTATGATACCGCCGGCGGCACCGTGCCACTACCGGATTGCGAAAACATCGTGACGGTCCCACAATCGCGACACGATTGCGTGGTCTCCTCGGGGCTTCCGGACGTGGGGAGTTTTCCGGACGCTTAACGTCGCCTAAACGCGTGCGAGCTTACGCCGGTTGACAGTGGATCTTGGGGCATTGGGGTGGATGGTCGGAGCAATTCCGAAATTCCAGATAGCTGATCGCGCCAGCCGGGCGATGTCCTCGGTCATGCGGCGCCGCGCCCTGCCCCTTCGTTGGCACTTGGCTGCGATGGCTGCGCTGTTCGTGCCGATGTCCTTTCTCCTGGTTCAGTGCGGCAAGGCGCCGAACGCCGAAATGCTGGCAGCGAACACGGAAGGCGCAAAGTCCCGGGCCGCCAAGTCCCAGGCTTCGTCCGATACATTCGACGACCGTTTCCCCAAACCGCAATTCGCCGACCGTTTCCCGACTGCGAATGAAAGCCTGCCCCAAGAAAGCGTGCCCCAGGTACAGCGGCAGGTCGCGCTGGCACCTCAGCAGCGCACGGTTCGCGCGGAGCCCGTGAGGGTCGCGTCGCTAACGCCGACGCTGACCCTGCCCCGCGGCGAGCGCGAAGAGCTGACCACACTGGTCAGCATGAAGTCCTCGGCCTTCCCCTATTTCGGCACCAACCCGCGCTCCGAAGAGCCGTTCCTCAACATCACCAAGGGCGACCGCAAGGGCCACCGCAGCCATAGCGGCCGGGTCTATTGGCAGGACGAGACCTACAACGATAGCCGCGTGCTGGTGCATGTCCCCGAGACTTTCGATGTCAGGAAGCCGGGCGTCATCGTGGTGTTCTTCCACGGCAACGGCGCGACGCTGGAGCGCGATGTGCGCGACCGCCAACTGGTGCCGCAGCAAATCTCGGATTCCGGCGTCAACGCCGTGCTGCTCGCGCCACAAATGGCCGTGAACGCCGCGGACTCTTCGGCCGGCAAATTCTGGCAGCCGGGCGGCTTCAAGCGCTTCATCGATGAATCGGCCAGCCACCTCGCCCGCCTCTACGGCGATCCGAAGTCGGCGCAAGCTTTTGCGAACCTGCCGATCGTGATCGTCGGCTATAGCGGCGGCTTCCTGCCGACCGCCTGGAGCCTTGAGGTCGGCGGCCTTTCCAACCGGGTCCGGGGCGTGTTCCTGCTCGACGCCGTCTACGGCGAACTCGACAAGTTCGCCTCCTGGATCGAGAAAAACCGGACCGGCTTCTTCGTCTCTTCGTATACCCGCTACACCAAGCGGCACGATCTGGAGCTGATGCAGATGCTCCGCGACCGAGGGATCACCGTTACCGAGAGCATGGACGGGCCGCTGCGGCCCGGCAGCGTGGTATTCATGCAGACGCCTGACGGCGTCACCCACCGCGATTACGTCACGCAGGCCTGGACCGAGCATCCGGTCAAGGACGTGCTGGTCAAGATGGCGGCAACGCCCGCTTTGACGCGGGTCGCCAGCACGCCATACGCCAACCGATAGCCTCGCCTCGCCGTACCATCAGGCTCGCGGTGAGATCTTGCCGCATGTGTCTGTTACGTTATAACATTGCACATTCCATCTTACGGGACAGTGATGCGCCGACTTCTTGCTATCGCGATGGTTCTTTGCGGAATGTCCGGCGCAACCAGCGAGGCGCACGGGCCCGCAGCCGAACATCGCACCCACGCTGCGGGCACCGCGCAGGCTTTTCGGCTCGTGGTTGCCGATGCCAAGGCGGCGGCACTCAAGATCTATGATCTCGAAAACGGCCAATTGCTTGCCGCACTGCCCCTGGCAAGTCCGGCGCGGCTCCACGCGGGACCCTCTGGCCGTTATGCGTATGCCGTGCAGCCCGAAGCGGATGAAGTCGCTGTCATCGACGCCGGCATTGAGCTGGGGAGCCACGGCGATCATGCCGACATAAAGATCTCCGCTCCAGCGCTTCTGCCTTCGCGGCTTCGCGGCTTGCGCCCTTCGCATCTCACGCACGACAACGTCCGTGTTGCTGTGTTTTTGGACGGCGACGGAACAGCCCAGATTTTCAACGAGCAAGACTTCGTCGCGGGCCGCATGGAACGCATTCAGCATGCCGAAACGGGCGTCAAGCATCACGGCGTGGCCGTTCCGGTCGCAAGGCGTTTGGCCGTCACCATTCACCTGCAGGCGAAGGCCTTCCGGATGCGATCGAACTCCGCAGCGAGGACACGGCAAAGCCGCACCGGATTGAATGCCCAAGCTTGCACGGCGAAGCGACGACGAGCCGCTTCGTCGTCTTCGGATGTGCAGATGGCGTTGCGATCTTCGAGATGGCACGCAACGACGTCGTCAGTCGCCGGCTCCCCTATCCAGCTTCGCTACCGCCTGGACGCTTGATCCGCCGCATGACCGGCGCAACCGGATTTACATTCGTTGCCGGTGATTTCGGTCTCGACGGCATGGTCATCGTCGATCCTTCTGCTGCGGATGGGGACTTCCAATTCATCGCTCTGCCGGCGCGCAGGATGGACTTCAATCTCCATCCGGAGTCGGGAGACCGGCTCTTCGTCATCGTTGAGGATGGTACCCTTCTCGGCATCAACCCGTTGACCGGCACGATCGAAGCCCAAACACGCGTTACCGGGCGCTATGCGATGGATCAGAGCACCGTCCGCCCGCGGATCGCTTCCATCGGCCCGTATGTCGCCGTCTCCGACCCGCGTACGGGCGAAGTGGCAATTCTCGACGCAACAACCCTCGCCGAGCGACAGCGTATCAAGGTAGAGGGCGTCCCCTCGGACCTGCTTGCGATCGGAGGGGATGGCGTGAGCCATTGAATGATTGGCGCCGTGAACGATCGGCGCCCGCTGCTAACGAGCATTCCTGGACCTGCCTACCACCGTGTACGGAGAGAAAGCTCGAAGGTCCGCGGCGCGCCAAGAATGACGTAATTCGCGTCCGTGGCCCACGCTGCATAGACCGCGTCGGTGATATTGCGAACGCGGAACGTCAGGTCGGCGTTTTGCGCAAAACGGTAGGTGGCAAAAACATCCGCGGTGGTGGCAGACGGCAACGTCACCAGGTTGGCATCGTCAGCCTTGATGGAGGCCTTGTGATTGATCCACCCGCCGACCGCCCAATTTGTGAACGGCTGCCACGTGGCACCAAAATTCGCCACGACCTGCGGCACATTCGGCGGCGTATTGCCCGTGTAGTTCGCGATCGTACTGGTTCGATATTCGTCATACCGGGCATCTACGTAGGCAAAGTTCGCCTCGAGACGCAAAGTCTCCATCGGGCGGTAACTGCCGGAAATCTCAAAGCCGCGGGATGACTGCTTGCCCACCTGAACCGTGAATCCCGTCAGCGGATCGGTCGAGGGGATATCGGTCTTTTCGATGTGATAGACGGCTGCCAACAGCTCACCTCGCCCGTTCGCGAAGGCGTGTTTGATGCCGCCTTCCACCTGGCGCGCATTGGTGAGGCTGAAGGGGGTGTCGGTGACGCCCAATGTGAACAGCGCAAAGCGCGGCTCAACCGCAGTTGCATATTGCGCGTAGAGCGTCGTGTCGGCGCGAATATCCCACAATGCACCCATGCGATAGGTGCTGGGTTCGAACGTCTTGCTGTAGAGCTGGTTCGTCGGCTGCCGATTGTAGTCCACCTCCATTTGATCGACCCGAAACCCGCCAACAATCTTGACCCCCTTGAGCACTTCCAGGCGCGCCTCGCCGAAAACCGCCTTCTGCGTCAGGTCCGCGCGCACGTTTTGCGTTCGTGCAGTGCCTCGCGTGAAGAAGTCCGTCGGCGCGGGATTGTAGGGATCGACGAATTGAAGCGATGTCACCTCGTTGCGCGGACTGTCCCATCGCGTGCTTGCAACCTCAACGCCCATGACCGTCGACAGCGGCATCGCTGCCAAGCTACCGTTCCAGTTCACGTCGAAACGATCGCCAACGAAGCGATGGTCGTAGCCGAGATTCTCCCACGTTTGCCGGCAGACCTGGTCCGTACCGGTGTTGTTGAGGAGGTTCTGCCCGCGGAAAGAGCAGGTGCCGCCTGCGGGAATGTAGGCAAAGCGGTATGTGTTGATCCAATCGCGATCGGATTGATAGGACCAGAAGCGATTGCGGATCTTTAGCTCCTCGGTGTCGTACGTCGTGTTCCAGCGCAGCCACAGCACGCTGTCGTCGTATTTGTTGTTCGGCAGGTTGTTGTAGTTGACCTCGCGGAGATCGGAGCGGATTTGCCCTCGCACTAGGGGCGTGCCCCAATACGCGTTCTCGATTTTCGATTTCATGTAGTCAAAATCGACGGTCGATGACAATTGCGGCGTCACGTCCCAGCGCAAGGCGCCTGCGACATTGCCGTATCTGACCTGGTTATCATCGACGGGGCCGTTGTAGCCGTTGACGACGCCGTCGAGCCGATAAGAGAAGCCGTTCCCCAGCGGACCTCCCTTTCCCACGGCCTGGCGGACGCCTTCGCGCGTAGTGAGCGAGGAGATTGTTTCGAACGGCTCGTTAACCCCGCTCGGTTGCTTGCGAACGAGATTGACGGCGCCGCCGATGGCGCCTTCACCGTAAAGGACCGACGCCGGTCCGCGCAGCACGTCTACCCTATCGAAAGTAAAACTGTCGTAGTTACGCGTGCTGATCGTGGTGTTGGTGACACGGATTCCGTCATAGAGCACCGCGACGCCGTTCTCGGTGAACCCGCGTGTCGATGCGACGCCGGCAGCTCCTGGCCGGACGGCGGACGTGAAGCCGGTCAGGCCTTGCAGGGCGTCCACCCAACTGGTCCTGCCTCGCTCCTGCATCGTCGCCTGATTGATGCTCTCCACGCTGGCGGCGATGTCGCGAGCCGTGCCCGGCAGTCGCGATCCGGTCGTATTGGGTATGTTGAGATCGGTCGTCGAACGGATGTGATCGCGCGGCAAGCCTCCCGGCCATCCGTCGATTGGGCCTTGCGGCGCTCGATCCGCGCCGGTCTGCGCCAGGCGTGCGATGGACGCAGCCCGCACCTGCGAGCGCTTGCTCGTTCGCTGCTTTTGCTTGGTGGCTGGCCGTCCTTCCACCGTGATCGCAGGCAGGACAGCCTGGGGGACGGCTTGAGCAATGGCGGGGCGTGGACCGCCCCCGGCAAAGGATGCTGCGGCCAGCACTGCCAAGAAGGCTGCCAAGAACCGCGTTCGGCGTCCGATCCGCCTCCTGATTCCATCCCAATCGCCAATCTTTTCCATTACTTACAGCCCACAAACGTAATGTTATAACATTACCTTTATGGAACTCGCGCAGGGATGTCAAAACCTTCGGCCGGGATCAGTGCGGTGCGCTCTCTTGGACCTTGGTCGGCTTGGTTAGAATCACCGTCACCAGCGCCAGCGCGACGAAGGCCGCCCCGACATAGCCCGCGGCGTAGAGCAGATCGTGTGCGTATAGAAAGCCGCCGATCGCCGATCCTACCGCCTGCCCGATATAGAGGACCGATGTGTTGAGCGACACCGAGGCGGATGCGAGCGAAGGCGCCGCGCCGACCAGCCGCACCTGCTGCATCGAATTGGTGGAAGCAAAGCCCAGGCCCCAGATAGCGACGGACACGGCCATCAACGGATAGATCCCGGCGCTCAACGCCCAGCCGGCGAGGCCTGCCAGCAACACCGAGGTGAACAGAAGCGAGGTCTTCCACGCACCCCAGGAATCGACAATGCGGGTTCCGATCGCCGTGCCGATAACGCCGCACACGCCATAGACGGCGAACACCAGCCCGATCGCGTCGGGCCCTGCGCCCGTCAGCCTCGCCAGCAGCGGACCCATGAAGGTGAACACCACGAACTGGCCGGACATCTGCAGCGTGGTAATCGACAGCAACAGCACGATCAGCCGGTTGCGGCCAATAGCGGCCCAGGTCTTGAGGTCGACCGGCGCGCCCATCAGCCCGCGCGGCAGGCGCCAAGCCAGAAGGATGAAACTCACGCAACCCACCAGGCCGATGCTGCCATAGGCCGCGCGCCAGCCGTATCGGCTGGCGATCAACGTGATCAGCGGCAGGCCGACCGCCGCCGCCAGCGACCAGCCGAGAAAGATATAGGCGATGGTGCTGCCGCGCTTTGCTCCGGCACGATCAGCGCGGCTGTCCCGGCCGCCTGCGGCGTATAGAGCGCGCCGACCGCGAGCATGACCAGGCGGATGATGAGCAGGCTGGTGTAGTCGGGCGCCAGGGCGGAAGCGAAGTTGGTAAGGGCGAGCACGCCGAGCGTCACTGTGAGCAAGGGGCGGCGCTCGATCCTGGAAGTCAGCCACGCCGTAACCGGTGAACCGACGCAGAGCATGATCGCGCCGAAGGTGATCAGAAGACCCGCAGTACGAATGCTGACGTCAAGACCGGAAGATAACTCGCCGAGCATGCCCGCCGGCGCCAGCACTGCGCAGCCGATGACCACATTGCCAAGCATCAATGCTGTGGGAGCGAAGCGGCGTTCGGTGTAGACGGGCACGGGCACATGTTTCATGCACGTGCATGTACGCGGCGAGCTGCGTCAAGAAAAGGACGCGATGCCGGACTATTTGTCATCACCGTCATGAGATTTATTAATTTGACGCGCTGACGTCCCGCGGGCTCTGCGCGCATTGTCGGGCTTGAAGAAGCAATCCGCCTTTCCGGGGGCAATGAGGCCCCGGATATAGCGCCCGCGGCTGCTTCCATCACGCCCTGTTTAGCAAATTGCCCGATTGCAGGAGCCGAATCGCCTGCTATACCGCAGCTTTCCGCTTACCTGCGCTCGTTCGCAGGAGTGAGCTTTAGGAGATGCCAATGCCTGACAGCAATGCACCCGCATCGGGGTTCCAATTTGGCCTTGCGAATTTGAAACCGGCCGAGCCCTTGGAAAAGATCACCCTCACCTTCCCGGACGGCGCAAAACGCGAGTATGCCAAGGACATCACTGGGCTCGACATCGCCAAGGGAATCTCACCCTCGCTGGCCAAGCGAACGGTGGCGATGGCGCTTGACGGGGTGGTCGCCGATCTCAACGACCCGATTTCGCACGATGCGAAGATCGAGCTTATCAACCGTGAAGACCCCCGCGCGCTGGAACTGATCCGCCATGACTGCGCGCATGTGCTGGCGGAAGCCGTGCAGTCGCTGTGGCCGGGCACGCAGGTCACCATCGGCCCGGTGATCGAGAACGGATTCTATTACGATTTCTTTCGCAACGAGCCGTTCACGCCGGAAGATTTCGCCGCGATCGAAAAGCGAATGCGCGAGATCATCGCGCGCGACAAGCCCTTCACCAAGGAAGTGTGGGATCGCGAGAAGACCAAGCAGGTGTTCCGCGACAAGGGCGAGGCCTTCAAGGTCGAACTGGTCGACACCATTCCCGGCAACGAGCCGATCAAGATCTATTTCCAGGGCGACTGGTTCGATCTCTGCCGCGGCCCGCATATGAATTCGACCGGCAAGATCGGCAACGCGTTCAAGCTGATGAAGGTTGCGGGCGCCTATTGGCGCGGCGATGCCAACAACCCGATGCTGACGCGCATCTACGGCACGGCGTTCGCCAAGCAGGAAGAGCTCGACACCTACCTCAAGCAGATCGAGGAAGCCGAGAAGCGCGACCACCGCAAGCTCGGCCGTGAGCTCGACCTGTTCCACTTCCAGGAAGAAGGCCCCGGCGTGGTGTTCTGGCACCCGAAGGGGTGGACCGTCTTCCAGGCGCTGATCGCCTATATGCGCCGCCGACTGACCGGCGACTACGACGAGGTCAACGCGCCGCAGATCCTCGACAAAGCGCTGTGGGAGACTTCGGGCCATTGGGACTGGTACCGCGAGAACATGTTCGCGGCGCAGTCGGCCGGCGACGAGGCCGAGGACAAGCGCTGGTTTGCGCTGAAGCCGATGAACTGCCCGGGCCATGTGCAGATCTTCAAGCATGGCCTCAAGAGCTACCGCGACCTGCCCTTGCGCCTTGCCGAATTCGGCGTGGTGCATCGCTATGAGCCGTCGGGCGCGATGCATGGCCTGATGCGCGTGCGCGGCTTCACCCAGGACGACGCGCACGTGTTCTGCACTGAGGCGCAGCTTGCCGACGAGTGCCTCAAGATCAACGACCTGATCCTGTCGACCTACGCCGATTTCGGCTTCGAGGGCGAGCTCACGGTCAAGCTCTCGACCCGGCCGGAGAAGCGCGTCGGCACCGACGAGATGTGGGATCATGCCGAGCGCGTGATGGCGACCGTGCTGGCTGAAATTCAGGCCAGCGGCAGCAACCGCATCAAGACCGCAATCAACCCGGGCGAAGGCGCGTTCTACGGGCCCAAGTTCGAATACGTGCTGCGCGACGCCATCGGCCGCGACTGGCAATGCGGCACCACGCAGGTCGACTTCAACCTGCCGGAGCGCTTTGGCGCGTTCTATATCGACGCCGACGGGTCCAAGAAGGCGCCGGTGATGGTGCACCGCGCGATCTGCGGCTCGATGGAGCGCTTCATCGGCATCCTGATCGAGCATTTTGCCGGCAACTTCCCGCTCTGGCTCGCGCCGACCCAGGTGGTGGTCACGACCATCACCTCCGAAGGCGATGAATACGCCAAGGTGGTTGCGGCTGCCGCGCGGCGCGCGGGACTCCGCGTCGATATCGACCTGCGCAACGAGAAGATCAACTACAAGGTCCGCGAGCACTCGCTGGCGAAGATCCCTGCCCTGCTCGTCGTCGGCAAGAAGGAAGCCGAGACCCATTCGGTCTCCATCCGCCGGCTCGGCAGCGATGGGCAGAACGTCATGCCGACCGCCGAGGCGCTGGCCGCTCTCGTCGAGGAAGCGACGCCGCCGGACGTGAAGCGGGCGCGGGCGGCGATCTGATCATAATCGGTCTAAATCGGCTTCCGCTGGACCGGCTGTGCCACTATCTCTGGCACAGCCACTTCCGACGAAAGCGACCCTTGTGCCTGACGCCATCGAACTCCTGAAGATCCGCCGCTCCGTAAAGCCCCGCGAGATGAGCGGCCCCGGCCCGACCGCGGCCGAACTCGAGACCATCCTGACCATCGGCGCGCGGGTGCCGGACCACGGCAAGCTGACGCCGTGGCGCTTCATCGTGTTCGAGGGCGACGCCCGGGCGCGGGCCGGCGACGTCATTGCGCGGGTGTTCGCGAAAAAGAATCCCTCTGCCCCGGCCGCCGACATCGAGATCGAAAAGCGCCGGCTGATGGATGCGCCGCTGGTCATCGCCGTTGTGAGCTTTACCCGGCCGCACCCCAAGGTGCCGGCGTGGGAGCAGGAATTGTCCGCCGGCGCCAGCGCGATGAACATTGTCAACGCCGCCAGCGCGCTTGGCTACGGCGCGTGCTGGCTGACCGGCTGGTTCGCCTTCGACCGCGACGTCCTCGACGGGCTCGGACTGAAGGCGGACGAAAAACTCGCCGGCTTCATCCATATCGGCATACCGTCAAAGCCCGCCGAAGACCGCCCTCGCCCGGCACTGTCGGATATCGTGACGCGGTTCTAAGAATCCCTTTGACCGTCATTGCCGGGCTTGACCCGGCAATCCATCACTCTTGAGAAGATTCTTGCAAAGAGGATGGATGCCCGGGTCAAGCCCGGGCATGACGAGCGCTTACGCGGCCTTCGAGGCCCCGGGCGCTGAACGCGGACAGCAGCGCCTCGAGTTCGGATGCTGGCTTCGCCGCGCTGAACAGAAAGCCCTGCACCTCGTTACAGCCTTCGGCGCGCAGCCAGTCGAGCTGGTCCATGGTCTCGACGCCTTCAGCCGTGGTCGTGATGTTCAGGCTGCGGCCGAGACCAGAGATGGCGCGTACGATCGCGACGCAATCGGTACGCTCGGCGAGGTCTTTCACGAAAGAGCGGTCGATCTTGATCTTGTCGAACGGAAAGCTCCGGAGATAGCTCAGGCTCGAATAGCCGGTGCCGAAATCGTCCATGGATATGCTGACGCCGAGCTCGCGAAGCTGATGCAGGATCGCCAGATTGGCTTCGGTCTCGGCCAGGAAGACCGACTCGGTAATTTCAAGCTCAAGCCGCCGCGGCGACAGGCCGGAATGCGCCAGCGCCGAAATCACCGCCTGAACCAGGTTGCGGCTGCGGAACTGGACCGGCGACAGATTGACCGCGACCTTGATGTCTTCCGGCCAGTTCGACGCCACGGAGCAGGCCTCGCGGAGCACCCACTCGCCCAGCGCCACGATCAATCCGATATCCTCGGCGACCGGAATGAAATCGGCCGGAGAGACCATGCCCTTTTCCGGATTGCGCCAGCGCAGCAGCGATTCAAACCCGCTGATCCGGTTGGCGGCAGTATCCACCAGCGGCTGATAGTGCAATTCGAATTCGCCATTGGCGAAGGCCCGGCGCAGGTCACGCTCCATGTCGCGGCGCTTCTGTGCCTGGCGGTCCATCTCGCGCTCGAAGAAGCGATGGACGCTGCCGCCGTCGGACTTCGCCCGATAGAGCGCCATGTCGGCGTTGCGCATCAATTCCTCGCAGGTTGCGCCATCGCCGGGCGAGAGCGCAATGCCGACGCTGGCGCCGACGACAACCTCGATGCCATCGAGGTCGTAGCGCGCGCTCAAAACGCCGATCAGCCGGTCGGCGAAGTCGCTCACCTCGATCGGCGACACCTCCGAGACCAGCGCGATGGCGAATTCGTCGCCGCCAAGCCGGGCGACGAGATTGTCGCCGCGAACCTCGGACTTCAACCGCTCGGCCACCTGCTTCAACAGACGATCGCCCATCGGGTGGCCGAATGAATCGTTGACGTTCTTGAACAGGTCGAGATCGACGCACAGCACCGGTACGCGCCGGTTGCTGGACGCCGCCCGCTCGAGCGCCTGGCAAAGGCGTTCCTGAAAGAAGTCGCGGTTCGGCAGGTTGGTCAGGCCGTCGTGATGGGCCATGTGAGCGATCCGCGCCTCCGTCTCGCGGCGCTCGGTAATATCGACGACGGCCACCAGATAGCCGTCGCGTCCGTCGAAAGCGACGCGGCGTCCGAATGTCAGCACATGAATTTCACTGCCGTCGGCCTTGAGATGCCGCCAGTCGCGGCTCGAATGATAGACGTCGCCGAGCTGCTGCAGCGCCTGGCTGTGGCTGGCCCGTTCATCCTCCGGCCAGATCTGTCGAAGCTGCATCTGCAGGAAGCTTTCGCGGGGGTAGCCGTAATGCCGTATGGCCGCGTCGTTGACGTTCAGGAACCGGGTCGTTTCGGCATCGAACACCCACATCGGCATCGGATTGTTGTCGAACAGCAGGCGGAACGAAACCTCGCGTCGCTTCAGCGCCGTGACGTCGGAGACCGTCAACGAGAGCATGTCGCCGAACGCGGTCACGCCCAACCGCAGGCAGCGGTCCTCGCTGTCGATTTCGATCTGACCGCCATTGCCGCTGACGATGATGTCGCGCAGACGCCGGATCACATCTGGCGTGCACAGCAGGTTTCCGCCCGCGGCGAGCCGTCGCCACAACAATTCCGTCGACGGTTGCCGCAGCAGCCGCGCGGCCCCCTGATTGAGATGAACGATCTGAAAATCGGACGGACGACCATTCGCATCGCGAACCGCAGCCAACGACAGCACGCCCTCGTCGGTCGCGGAGAAGATCGTGTCGAGCAGGTTGAATTGCGCGTCGCGCTCGTTGACATAGGCGCCGATCAGGGTGCCGCCCCAGCGTGACGACGTCGGCAGCGCCAGCACGTCATAGGTCCGAACCAGTCCGTCGCGCACGCAGTGCGCCATAGCGAGGTGCGGTCCACCGTTCTGCAGTGCGTGAGATGCGGCCTCGCCAAGCGCGGTCGCGCAATCCGGCGGCAATGCGCTGAGCGGAACGTCCCAACGATCGTCATTGAGCCATTGCTGGATATAGCGGCCGCTATGCGAGACGGCGAGCGCACCGTCGTCGTTCCGAATCAGCACGACATGATCTGCCAGCCGGCCGAGGCTGCCCAGCATGACGTCCTCGTAGCGCGGCAGCTTGTCGCCCGGACGCAAGGCAGCCTGCCATTTGCGCTTCAGGACCGGGACGTCGGCGAACATCTCGGTATTGAATTTTTCTGACGATTTTTTCGATGATCTGTCGGCCGCAACCATAACCTGCCCCGCCTAAGCGCACTCAATCCCGGGGCATCCAATGCAGCGGGGTTTAAGGCCGTGTAAAAAATTGCGGCAGCGGTACGCCGATATGGCGATTATGACAGTTTTAAGTTGTGCGATGGTTAGTCGTCTAGCGCGCGACGACCTCGACCTCGCCGTCGACGCCGTTGACGACGTTGAAGGCACGCTCGAACACCTTGCCTTCGTTCTTGGCAATCGCCCGGTATTCGCCTTCGGACAGCACCACGCGCGGAAACGCGCCGATCGATTCCTTGATGACGTCGCCGCCCGGCGTGATCACCGACCATGCGGTGTTGGCGAGCGCCTCGCCGCCTCTGTCGCTGACGAGCTTCAGCGTAATCACCGCCGCGCGGTGACTGACGGTCACGTCCGTCAGCTTGCCGGCCTGGACTCGGATGTCGGAGCGCACGACCGAGTTGGCATCGCCATAGTTGGAGATGATGTAGTACGTGCCCTCCGGCAGCAGCGCGACGTCGCCTGCGGCCACGTTGGGCACCAGCGAGGAACGCTCTGCGCCGGCGCCGCCTTCGAACTGGCTGCCCTTGTAGAGCGCGAACGAAATCTGGTTCGGTGGAATCTTGCTGGTGCCGACGCGGCCTTCGATACGTAGTCCGCCAGCCGGAAGCACGAAGGCCACGCGATCGGTCTCCGCTTTCAGGCTCACCGCACGTACCGCGCTGACCAGGCCGAGGGCGACGTGAACGACGTAATTGCCGGGCGGCAGCACGATGTTCGGAGTCGCGCCGCGCTCCTCGCGGATCAGCTTGAACGTGCCGGTATCGTCAGGCTTGTCGGCGAACACCCGCCACACCAGCCCGCCGTTGATAACAGGCAGATCCTTGCCGTAGCGCGCCGTCAGCGACAGCACCGCCTGGCCTGCGGTCGCAGCCCCTGGCGGCGGCACCACCGGTGGCACCGTGGCAAGCGACGGCTGAACGATGGTGGGCTGGGTCAGCGGCGCGGGAAGCGATGGGTTCGTCGCCGTGCCCGATGGCGGCGCCAGATTCATGGCAGGCCCGGTCTGGGCATCCGGAACCACGGCGGGCGGCACCGGCGGCGGGCGGTCCGAGAACCACTGGGCCGAGACCGGAGCCGGAAGCAAAGCAGCCAGCATTAAGGCGAGCGCCAGCGCCGGGAAAGGCCATCCGCCCCGCCCGTATCCACCGATACCGTCACCCCACGAAATCATGGCCATGCTTTTCACCGAAAACGCGGCAAATTCAAGCCACCACACGGCCGGTTCGGCCCCCGGGAGGTTACGGAAGCGGGGTCAGCGGGGTAACACCCAATGTTGATCCCGAGGTCGCGGCCCCGTCACAATCCCCGTCTAGCCCGATTTGGCCGGGCATAAACCATGCTTACGGAAGGGACTGGCGGAAATTCTGGCGCGGCCACGCTGCGGCGGATATCCTTCAAAGCCGCAGGAGGGGTTGGCGTGTTGGATAGCTGGATCGGCCTCGGCCAAAGGAGCTCCGATGCCCAGGACAAGGCCCACGACAAGGTCGGACTCGGCAGTATCCGCCGGCCGGTGATCGGACTCGCGCTAGGCGGCGGCGCCGCACGCGGCTTTGCCCATATCGGCATCGTCCGCACGCTGGTGGCCCACGGAATCATGCCCAATGTCGTGGTTGGAACGTCGATCGGCGCCGTGGTCGGCGGCGCCTATGCCGCAGGACATCTCGATACCCTGGAAGAATGGGCGCGCAGCCTGCAGCCGCGAACCGTCCTCTCCTATCTCGACATCCGCCTGAACGGATCCGGCCTGATCGGCGGCGCCAAGCTGGCGGCCCAACTGGAGGCGGCGCTCGGCCAGAGCCTGATCGAGGATCTGCCGGTGAAATTTGCCACCGTTGCGACCGAAGTGCGCACCGGCCACGAGATCTGGCTGACCCATGGCCCAATGGTGGATGCGATGCGCGCTTCCTACGCGCTGCCCGGAATATTCTCGCCGATCCTGGTCGGCGACCGCTGGCTGGTCGACGGCGCCCTGGTCAATCCGGTGCCGGTGTCGGCGGCACGCGCGCTCGGCGCAGAGATCGTCATTGCCGCCAATCTTTCCAGCGACGTCTTCGCGCACGCCACGACGATCTATTCCCACGGCCAGACAGCGGGCGTTTCGGTATCGGTGATGCCGGAAATGGTGTCCGAACCCGAGCCGCGGAAACGCGGCATCGGAAAATTCTTTTCCGCCGAGCGCACCATGAAGCGTGAGTTCTTCGGCGGCGGCGGGCGGCCGGGCATCTCCTCGGTGATGGTCGATGCCTTCAACATTATGCAGGACCGCATCACCCGCGCACGGCTTGCCGGCGATCCGCCGGATCTGCTGATCTCGCCCCGCGTCGGCAAGATCGGCTGGTTCGATTTTCATCGCGCCGACGACCTGATCGCTCACGGCGTGCGTGCGGCCGAGCGCGCCATCGATTCGATTCAGGAAGCGATCCACATTCTGGCGCCGCCGCCAGCAGGCGAAGCCGGGCCGGCGATCGAAAAGGCCGAGAAGGAATGACGATCAGGCCGTCTTGATGTAGTCGCGCAGCGCTTCCTGCTCGGCCTCGTACTCCTGGACGCGGCGCTTTACGATGTCGCCGATCGAAATCAGGCCGACCACCTTGCCATCCTCGACCACGGGCAAATGGCGGAACTTGCCAATCGTCATCATCTCCATGATCCCGGAAACGGTATCGGACTCGCGGCAGCTCACGACCTTGCTCGTCATGACCGCGCTGACCGGCTCCTCGAGCACCCTGGCGCCGCGCTCGCCCAGCACCCGGACAATGTCGCGTTCCGAAAGGATACCCTCGAGGTGCCCCTGGTTCATCACCAGCACGGCGCCGATCTTGCGTTCGCCAAGGATCTTGATCGCAGCCGAAAGCTTTACGTCCGGCTCGACGCTCAGGATGTGATGGCCCTTGGTGTCGAGAATTGAACGTACCGTCATTGTCGCCTCCTGAATCCGTTCGCGCCCCGAGAGCCCGACTTGTTCGCGACAGTTCCGCGCCGGTTTCATTTCAAGGCACGGCCTGCAAGCGCGGCTGTCCTGGTACGGCAGCGGCATTGGCTTGCGTTACAACTTTATGTGGATGATGGATGAAATCGTCCTTCGCCGCAAGCGGCGATCAGACGCGGCCAGCCTCGTCCGGCGATGAAGCATCCGCTGCATGCCGCGTCGCACGCGGCACCGGATCGAACAGCGAAAACAACATCAGGCCGGCGAGAAATCCGCCGATATGCGCCTGCCAGGCAACACTGGCGCCTTCGGCGCCGATCGAAATCGACCCGAGCCCGAAGATGATGTTGACGCCGAACCACACCGCCAGAAATCCGAGCACGCGCGGGTTGCGCAGCGCCCGGGCCAGCGACAGCGCTGGAACTTTCGCCGCGGCATCCGCATCCCCCCGGCTGAACGACAGAAAGCTCCCCCGCACGAAGGCGAAGCGGATGGCAGCCGCCATCGCGCCGGATACCGAGGCTGAGGCGCCGATCATCGGGGCGATCGCGTGTTCATGGGTGACGAGATGTGCCAGTGCGCCCGCCGCGGCCGTCACCGCCATGAATACGAAGAACCTGACAGGGCTGAACCGGCGCGCCAGCGCGCTGCCGAACGGCAACAGCCACAGCACGTTGAAGCCGATATGGCTGAGATTGGCATGGAGCAGCGAATAGGTGACGAAGGTCCAGACCTTGGCGCCCGCCCCGCCGGGAAAGGTGATGTTAAGCAGCGTCGAATCGTAGCGTTTTGGAATGAAACCGAAGACGTCGATGGTCCAGTTTTCGAGCTCCACCGGCAGCAGCACCCGCAAATGAATCGCAGCGATCAGCGCGATGTAGGCCGTCAGGGCGCCCGGCAGCGTCAGGATCGGCTCACGCGGGGCGTCCGGCGGCTCGACCGGGGATGAGTAAGGCTGGGATTCCAAGGGGCTAGGACCTTGCAAGGTGGCTTCGCGGCGTATTGGTCCAGATAGGCGGCTTTGCCCGCCCTGTGCAAGTGCACAATCGGGGCTATTTCCTTGTCCCGGACGCGGCGCAGCGCCTTGGCGGTGCGACGCAGAGCCGGGAGCCACGAGCCGTTATGGGTCCCGGCTCTGCGTCGCACCACTTCGTGCCGCGCCGCGTCCGGGACACGAGCTCGCCACCCAGAGAAAAAGGGAGAGCCCTGAGAAAGCTCTCCCTTGTCTCGCCAGTCTTTCGCGCCCCTGGAGCCGGGATCACATCCCCGCCCCTCCCCGCGCGATGACCAAACTGTTTTGACGCCAGCCTGTGTACCAACTGCGCCGAGACTTTTTCCTATAAGCCGGCGCTATCGGATGCGTTCCACACTACGCACGTCGCCCCGGCTTCGCCAACCTCATAGTTAATTTAACGTTAACAACGCAAAGCCGCGCCTCGCGCGGCCAAATCGCGTCGGCGGCATGGACGCTGCAAAGCCTGTCCTGCACAACAAGCAAGGGAAGCCGTGGTGCGCAAAAGCGGGACAGATGTGTCTCGCCGAAGCAACCCCGGGGGCGAGGATTAAGAGATGAAACACCCATCGAGCCGCGAGTTCTTCGCCTATTGGGATGCGAAGCGCGGCGATGCCCGGGCGCCGGACCGCAGCGAGATCGAACCCGGCGCGGTGCGCGAGCTACTCGGCGACATCTTCGTTCTGTCCTACGACAACGAGGCCGGCTACCCGTTTCGCGTCGCCGGAACGCGGGTCTGCGCCCTGCTCGGCCGCGACTTGAAGGATGCGAGCCTCGTAGCGCTGTTCACGGCGGACAGCCGCCGCGAGATCGAGGACATCATCAACCACGTCGCCGAAGAAATGCTGGCGGCGATTGCCGGCATCACCGCGACCTCGGAAGACGGCACGACGGCGCATCTGGAATTGCTGCTGCTGCCATTCAACAACCGCGCGCATGCGCCGATCAGCCTGACCGGATTGCTGGCGCCGTTCGAAAACGACCTCGGCACGATCAGGGATTTCAAGGTGACGTCGTGGCGTTATTTGCACCGGCCGCAAAAGCTCGTTCCCCGCGCCTTGCGCAAGCTCGCGATCGCGCGCGGCTTCATGGTGTATGAAGGGCTGCGGTAGTCGCGAACCGATCGGTTTACTGAACGCCGCAGCACAATGCATGGTCGCGTGACCATGCACAAAAACAACCCACAAAAAGCCTTCAAAAAAAGCAACGCCGAGCATTGCCTAAATGCGAGGCGTCAGGCAGGGTCGAACCGCGACGTGGAGCCGGGCCACATCAGCCGAATGATACGCACCGAGAGCGATTTCGGAGGCGGTGAATTGGCGTAACCTCGGAGATGTTAGAATGCCTTTCAAGAAACTGTTGCTTGCCGCTGCACTTGCCACTGCTGCGGTGACAACGCAGGCGCATGCCGACGCCCTCGACTCCATCATGAAGTCAAAGGTGATCAAGATCGCCGTGCCGCAGGATTTTGCGCCGTTCGGTTCCGCCGGCCTCGATCTCAAGCCGCAGGGCTACGACATCGACATGGCCCATCTGATCGGCAAGGAACTCGGGGTGAAGACGGAGATCATCCCGGTGACCAGTGCCAACCGCATTCCCTATCTGCAGACCAACAAGGCCGACCTCGTGATCTCCAGCCTCGGCAAGAATGAGGAGCGCGAAAAGGTCATCGACTTCTCGATCGCCTATGCGCCGTTCTTCTCCGGCGTGTTCGGCACCAAGGCGATCGCGGTCGCAAGCGCGGCCGATCTCAAGGGCAAGACCATCGGCGCCACCCGCGGTGCGATCGAGGAACAGGCGCTGACCGCCTTGGCGCCGGACGCCACCGTCAAGCGCTTCGAGGACAACAACGCGACGATCGCCGCCTTCGTGTCCGGCCAGGTCGATCTGATCGCCACCGGCAACACGGTCGCCGCCGCCATTGCCGAGAAGGTCCCCGCCCGCGCGCCGGCGCTGAAATTCGTGATCAAGGACAGCCCCTGCTATGTCGGACTCAACAAGAACGAGCCGGCGCTGCTCGCCAAGATCAACGAGGTCATCACCAAGGCGAAGGCGTCGGGCGAGATCGGGAAACTGTCGGAGAAGTGGCTGAAGGCGCCGTTACCGCCCGGCTTCTAGAGGCGAAGCGCTGGGAACGCCGCGGTGTCTTACAAGCTGCAATTCGCTGAACTGCTGCCCTACTGGAACGTGCTTCTGTACGGGCTGCTCTTCACGATCGTGCTGACTGTTGTGTCGACGGCGGCCGGCATTGCCGTCGGCACCGCAGGCGCCGCGGCGCGCACGTTCGGCCCCGTTTGGCTCGGCCGCATCGTCGCGGTCTATGTCGAGCTGATCCGCAACACGCCGTTCATCGTGCAGTTGTTCTTCATCTTCTTCGGCCTGCCGGCGCTGGGGTTGAAACTGAGCGAAACCACCGCCGCCTTCCTCGCCATGGTGATCAATCTCGGCGCCTACTCGACCGAGATCATCCGCGCCGGCATCGAGGCGGTCCCCAAAGGGCACATCGAGGCCGGATTGAGCCTTGCGATGTCGAAATGGGAGGTGCTGCGCCATATCGTCCTCAACCAGGCATTTCGAAAAATCTATCCGGCGCTGTCGTCGCAGATCATCATCGTCATGCTCGGCTCGGCGGTGGTGTCGCAGATCTCGGCGGAAGACCTCACCTATGCCGCGAACTTCGTAGCGTCGCGGAACTTCCGCAACTTCGAAGTCTATCTGCTCGTCGCGCTGGGCTACCTCCTGCTCGCCCTGCTGACACGCTCGCTGCTGCGCGCGCTCGGCCGCGTCATCTTCAAGGCGAGGTGAGCCATGCTGCAGTTCAGCTTCTGGGACATCCTCTCCAACCTTCTGGTCGCCACGCAGTGGACGATCGTGCTGTCGCTGATCGCATTTTTCTGCGGTGGCATAGTAGGCCTGATCCTGTTGTTCATGCGGACGTCGCGGATCGCGCCGCTGGAATGGTTCACCAAGATCTACATCGAGTTCTTCCAGGGCACGCCGCTGTTGATGCAGCTATTCCTGTTCTTCTTCGGCATCGCGCTGTTCGGCGTCGAGGTCTCGCCATGGGCGGCGGCGACGCTGGCGCTGACGTTCTGGACCAGCGCGTTCCTGGCGGAGATCTGGCGCGGCTGCGTGGAATCCATTCCGAAGGGCCAGTGGGAGGCGTCCTCCAGCCTTGCGCTCAGCTACATCGAGCAGATGCGTTACGTCATCCTGCCGCAGGCCTCGCGCATCGCGGTCGCCCCTACCGTGGGCTTCTCCGTGCAGGTCATCAAGGGCACCGCCCTCGCCTCGATCATCGGCTTCGTCGAGCTGACCAAGGCCGGGACCATGCTCAACAACGCGACGTTCCGCCCGTTCCTGGTCTACTCGCTGGTCGCGCTGATCTATTTCTGCTTGTGTTTCCCGCTGTCCTGGTGGGCGAAGAAAATCGAAGGCCGCCTCAATGTCGCTCGTTAGCATTCGTGACGTCAGGAAGAGTTTCGGTCCGAACGAGGTGCTGAAAGGCGTCTCGCTCGACATCGCCAAGGGCGACGTGGTCGCGATCATCGGCCGCTCCGGCTCGGGCAAGAGCACGCTGCTTCGCTGCATCAATGGGCTGGAGACCTATCAGTCGGGCGCCATCGTCGCCGACGGGATCGAGGTCGGCGGCGCGAGTACCAATCTGCGCGAACTGCGGCGTCATGTCGGCATGGTGTTCCAGCAGTTCAACCTGTTTCCGCATCTGACGGCAGCCGAGAACGTCATGCTGGCGCCGACCGTCGTCAACAAGATGTCGAAGACGGAAGCCCGCACCACTGCCGCCGAAGTGCTGGCCAAGGTGGGATTGTCGGAAAAGATGGACGCCTATCCAAGCGAACTATCCGGCGGCCAGCAGCAGCGCGTCGCCATTGCCCGCTCGCTGGCGATGCGGCCGAAGGTGCTGCTATGCGACGAAATCACCTCGGCGCTCGATCCCGAACTGGTCAACGAGGTGCTGCGCGTGGTCGAGCAATTGGCGCGCGAGGGCATGACGCTGATCCTGGTCACGCATGAAATGCGCTTCGCCCGCGACGTCGGCACCAAGCTCGTATTCATGCACCATGGCAAGGTGCATGAAGAAGGCGTTCCAAAGGAGGTGTTCGCCGCGCCACGGACGCCGGAACTGCAACAGTTCGTGGGCCAGGTCGGCTGAGCCTGCGGAAACTCAAGACAGTGTCACGTTATCAAGGAATGGCTTCCAGGAGAGCGCCTCCCTGTTGGCCTTGTCAAATTGTCCATCCTCCAAAAGCTTACCGACACATCTGAAGTATTCACAAAGGAATGACGCATCCGGCAATTGGTAGAGGTGCTGATCCGGAGTCCACAGATGAAACTTCCTGGCGGAGCCAAATGCAGACGCGATTGCAGGTTTAAGATCACTCACATTGTCCGGCCATCCTGGCGACGCGGTCCGAATTTTGAGGCTATCTGAAAGACTGCGAAATTTAGAGCCGAGGCTCCGAAGCTCGGAGGCTTTCTTCTGATCCGACTTTCGGTTCAACCATTCCAACGAGACGCCAAATACGACCCCGGTCAAAAAGACCACCGCAAATGTAAACCAACGCTGTTGACCCAGTGCGAGAAGGTTATCAAAAGCGGTTGTGGCCACTGCGTTACGAAAAACCGTCGTGGCCACATCGTTAGGATCGGAGAAGACGTTTTCCTCCAGCCATTTTTTGAGGACAGGCGTGATCGGTGGGATCAGCAGAAGACCCCAAATTCCAAACAGGAACTGTTTAAGCCATTTGGACATGGAGCCTTATTGTTTAGCACACTGAACAGCCATCCAGCCGAATTAAAGGTTGCCCCGGAGTACACTTCCTGGCGCGACAGCAGATTGGTCTTTGCCGCCGAGGCCGTTCAGACTATCGCCGACCACGCCCAAAGACGCGTTTGACGCCGGCGCGGGCCAATGTTTCGGCGATGAGGTCGGCAACATTCTCGATCCGCACGATGGCTGGTCCTTTCTCAGCGTCCGGTGAACACGGCCGCACGCTTCTCGAGAAAGGCATTGCGCCCTTCCACAGCGTCCGCGCTCAGGCGGATCTCGGCCTGCGTTTCGATCTCGCGGCGGAACTGATCGGCATAGCTGGCGTGTTCGCTCTCGTCGATCAGGCGGCGCGTCGCGACGAGGGCGCGCGTCGGCCCGCTCGCGAGCCTGCGCGCCAGCTCAAGCGCGCCGCCCTGAAGCGCCGCATCATCGAACACTTCACGGACCAATCCCCACTCTTTCGCCTGATCGGCCGAGAGCGGCTCGTTGGTCATCATCAATTCGAGAGCGCGCTGCCGGCCCACGAGACGCGGCAACATCCAGGTCGAGCCGAGATCGGGGACCAGCGCGATGCGGCTGAACACCTGAATGAAGCGCGCCGAACGCGCGGCAACGATCATGTCGCCCGCCATCGCTAGGCTGAACCCGCCGCCCGCCGCCACGCCGTTGACGGCGACCACGACCGGCACGCGGCACTCGCGCAATGCCTTGAATGCCGGCCAGTAATACTTCATCACGCCGGCCGCGATGTCGTCGCCGAGGATTTGCGCGGCCTTGAGATTTTGCCCCGAGCAGAAGCCGCGCCCGGCGCCGGTCAACACCAGCGCCCGCACCTGCGGGTCATCGTTAATCTCGCCAATGGCTGTCGCGAGATCGCCCAACAGATCGGGCGTCATCGCATTCAGGGTTTCAGGCTCATCCAACGTCAGTACGCCGACGCTGTCGTCGCGTTCCCGCTTCACTCCCGGCATCCTGTTCCTCCGTCCGCTAGCATTTTCGGCCGGGCCTGGCCGGGCGCGAGCGTAATCCTAAGGCCACCGCGCGCAACTCCATGATGCCCCCGTTCGTCGTATGAACGCGCCAGTACAATCCGAGGGCCGCGTCGCTCGTGCGCCGATCGCTTATGGCCGCGCCAAATTGTCCGTAGGGAAATCTTGAGCACTTCATGCAACCGCCGCTAACACATCGTTAACCCTGCCGGCCTTAGGGTCTTCCTGACGCCGAAAGACCGGCTGTCTGGTGGCGAAGATGTCGTTTGCGCAAAAGAAAACAACCACGGTCCCGTCCGCTGAGGAGCGACGGCGCTTTCAGCGCGTCAAGGTCCACCTGCTTGGCCGCTACATGCTGCCGGATCGCCGCGAATTTCCTTGCCAGATTATCAACATGTCGCCGGGCGGATTGGCGCTGCTGGCGCCCGGCATCGGCAATGTCGGCGACCGCGTGATCGCCTATCTCGACCACATCGGCCGGGTCGAGGGCAAGATCACCCGCATCATCGACAACGGCTTTGCCATGACGGTGGGCGCGACCGCGCGCAAGCGCGACAAGCTCGCCGCCCAGCTCACCTGGCTCGCCAACCGCGATATCCTCAATCTGCCGGAAGATCGCCGTCACGACCGTATCGTGCCGCGGAATCCGATCGCCCTGCTCACGCTCGAGGACGGCAGCAAGATGACCTGCCGCATCATCGACCTGTCGCTGTCGGGCGCCGCGATCGCCGCGGAGAACCGCCCGCCTCTCAAATCGCTGGTCATGCTCGGCAAGGTCCAGTCCCGAGTGGTGCGAAATCTCGAAGAAGGCTTCGCGCTGGAGTTCGTCCACGAGCAGGTTGCCGAGACGCTCGAAGACGCAGTTACCGCGCGGTAAAGCGCCGGCCGCCAAAAATCCCTGATTTTTCAGCTTCAAAAGGCGGTATCCGCGTTTCCGGATGCCGCCTTTTCCCATCCGGCACCGGCCAAAGTCGGTTAACGCCGGACGCTTTTGCGGGCGCATCCGCTGCTATCGCAGCGCAGCGGCGTTAACACGTAAAATTTGAATCAATTGCAGTTGTATCAAATTTTAGTCGAATTCGATTCAAGTATAGATCGAATTCGCCGCGCCTTTTACTAGTATTCACGTCAAATGTACTTGCCTGACTTAGCTGCAGCGCAAATCCTTTGTGCGAAACGTGGTCCCAACAAGAAACGGGGGCCACATGTTGTTCAGGGGACAGGGGAAGGGACTGGCGGTTATCGCCGTCCTGTTGGGGATGAACGCTTCGATGAGCGTCCAGGCGAAAGCCGGCGACGCTCTCTATGCCAGCCTTGGCGAGGCCGCGCGTTCGCCGATCGGCTGGGTCGAATTCTGCGCCGAGAACGCGAGCGAATGCCGCGGCGTGTCACAGCCACGCGACATCGTGATGTCGCAGACGGCGTGGCGGGATCTGCTGCGGGTCAACAAGTGGGTCAATGAGACCGTCAAGCCGATCACCGACATGGATCATTGGGGTGTGATCGAGAAATGGTCGTTGCCGACGGACGGTTACGGTGACTGCGAGGACTATGTGCTTCTGAAGCGCAAGATGCTGATCGACGCCGGATGGCCGCGCGAAGCGCTGCTGATCACGGTGGTGCGCGACAAGAAGGGCGAAGGCCACGCGGTGCTGACGGTGAAGACCGACAAGGGCGAATTCGTTCTCGATAACCAGAACGAAAACGTCCTGGCCTGGACGGAGACCGGCTACCGCTTCGTCAAGCGTCAGTCGCAGAGCGATCCGAATATCTGGGTCTCGCTCGGTGACAGCCGCCCTGCGGTCGCCACCGCTTCGTCACGCGATCGATAACGAGAGAAGGATTTTACGAACCCGCGACCCGGTCACATCCCCACCCCTCCCCGTCCCAGACCGGTTCGCGCGCGGCCACCCTTCCCCCAAAGGGTGGCCGCACCTTTTTGGGGATGTTGGTCGCTCGAAGCCTACGCCGCCAGCGCTACCCGCGAGGTCGATTTTCGCCGCATCGGCTTACCGCCGGGTGGTCCCGGCGGTTTGTGGTCGAGCATCGAGAGCGCTTCGAGAACCTCATCGATTGTCACAATGCGCCTCGTCCCGGCCAGTTCGCGGAGCGCGGGATTCGAAGTCACTGCCGCCGCATCCGAGGCCCAGGACGCGAGGATCGCGCGCTTTTCGCCCAGCGAAAGCGTAGCATCCGCGACCACGTCGCGTGGGTGATCGAACACGGCTCCCGGATGCAGCACGGCGTTCAGATCAAACACGTTATAGGTCTGGTCGATCATCGGTGTCTCCCCAAAGGTGGAAAACGCTTCCCGCCCGCACTGTTCGGGCGAGAGCCTTTCGGTTCCTTCGCAAGGCGTGATGGGCTTAAGCCGCTGCCTTCGCCTCGATCTGCTGCACATTGCCCGGCGCCGCGCCATTGATCGCGATGCGGCGCGGCTTCATCGCTTCCGGGACTTCCCGATACAACTCGATCCGCAGCAGGCCATCCTCGAACGAGGCGCTCTTCACCTCCACATGGTCGGCAAGGCTGAACTGGCGCTTGAAGGGGCGCGCAGAGATACCCTGATAGAGATATTCGCGCTCGTCCTTCTCGGCCTTGCGGCCTTCGATCGTCACCGTGTTCTGCTCGGCGGTCACGGAAATCTCGTCGACCGCGAAGCCGGCGACGGCCAGCGAAATCTGATAGCGGTCTTCGCCCAGCCGCTCGATATTGTAGGGAGGGTAGTTATCCTCGCCCGCGCGTTGCGCGGTTTCGACGAAGTCGAAAAGGCGGTCGAAGCCGATGGTCGAGCGCCAGAGGGGAGTGAAGTCGTACGTGCGCATAGCCAAATCCTCCAGAGAGCAAGTTGGATACGAGCGGCACCGGACACGACCGGTGCCCGTCTCAGACCGGGCCCATCAGGCGCCCGGACCGCCCAGCGGCGGCAGCAAAAAAATTAGAAAACCGCCATTTGGTTTCAAGGGACCCGACAAAAATTTTGGGCGCCTACTCGCTCATTTCGGTTACTTTTGCACCGCACGACCGATGTGCAATGATACGCGTCCCCAATCGGGAGAGACCACCTTGGCTCACAGCGAGATCGACGCCATCCGCGCGTTGCTGGGCTCGAAGCCGCGGCCGGTCGGCTGGTCGGAGCGACGGCAGCGCCTCGACGAGGTCGGATCGACCTGGCCGGTAGCGCCGGACGTTCGATGCGAGGCCGTCGATTGCGACGGTGTCGCCGGCGAGTGGTCGATCGCACCCGGTAGCGAGCCGAAGCGCGTGCTGCTGTACTTCCACGGCGGCGGATATTGCTCCGGCTCGATTGTGAGCCACCGCCGACTGGTGACGGAGGCCGGGCGCGCGGCAGGTACGCGCACGCTCGCGATCGACTACCGGCTTGCCCCTGAACATCCCTACCCCGCCGCCCATGAAGACGCGCTCACCGCGTGGCGCTTCCTGCGCCGGCAAGGTATTGCTGCGGCGAGTATTGCCGTCGGCGGTGACAGCGCAGGCGGCAACCTGACGCTAGGGCTCATCAACCGGCTTCGCGCGGCGGAAGAACCGCTGCCCGCCTGCGCGTGGCTGATTTCGCCGTGGACCGACCTGACCATGTCCGGCGACACGCTCGCGACCAAGGACGGCATCGATCCGCTGATCCACAAGGCGTATCTCGATGAACTCGCGGATGCCTATGCGCCGCCATCCATCAATCGCCTGGATCCGCTGATGTCGCCCCTGTTGGCCGATCTCTCGGGCTTTCCGCCGATCCTGATTCAGGTCGGATCGGCCGAGACACTGCTCGCCGACGCCACGCGGCTTGCCCAAACAGCAGGAGCGGCCGATGCCGATGTAACGCTGCAAATCTGGCCGCACATGATCCATGCGTGGCCGGTCTGGAATGCGCATCTCGAGGACGGCCGTCGCGCGTTAGCCTATGCCGGCCAATTCATCCGGGCGCAGATCCGCTAGCCCAGGCCCCCTCCGGGCACCGCTCCCGCAGCCGATCGCAAGGGGTTTTGCCCGGAATCCCAGGCTCGCCTGGCAAATCCCGGGTTTTAGCGCCGTCCGGCTTGTGCTATTTGGGAACATTGGAATCACGTCCGGATCTGGAGTCGCATGATCGAACTCGACCCCCGGAGTGCCAGCCCCATCGCGCGTTTCGGCGGGCAGCCGATTGCGATCGCCGCTGCGGCCCTCGTTGTCGTTGTGCTTGGAGTAAGCTCTATCGCCCTGTGGCGCGCTTATACCGGCGGCGCCCCCGAGACCGATCGCGCGGTTGCGGCCCGGCAGTTGCAGGCCCGCGCCGCGCAGGCGTCCGAGCAACTGATAGAGAAGACCAAGGGCCTGGAAGCGACGCAGCAGGAATCGATCGATCAGTTGCAGGTCGTGCAGGATCAGTTGCTGACCGTGCGCCGCCTGCTCGCCGCGCAGCAGGCCGACAACAGGAAGCTTTCCGAGCAGGTCGGAACGCTCACCGAAGCGATCGACGGCTTGCGGCAATCCTTTGCCAGCGCGCAGGCCTCCGAGCCCTCCGCGGCTCCCGCGCCGCATAACCGGTCAGCCAAGGCAAAGCCCCGCGCAAGCCGGAGCGTGAACCGCGGCCGCGCCAAGGCCCGCGGCTGACCGGTCTGGACGGCGTTTGGCAATGAGGCCCCGCGCAGGGGCTGACGTGCGGCCGGCCCGAATTTACACGTCGATCAATACTCTGCCCGTCTGGCCGCCTCACAAGGACCGCGATTACACGTATCTTGGGAGACAACGAGCGGCCGTGACATCAATGCAGCCTTGCGGCGGGATATTTTCCACCGTTGCGGCAAGCGTTGCCGCAACTTTTTTCCGCCTTTGTGAACTGGTTCACATATCCCCGTGAGGATCCCGGGCATCCTGTAATTCACCGGATGGCGTGAGCCGATTTCAATATCCGGGGCTGGCAAGGTCGTTGACGGTATACTGCGTCGACGGCCTTGTTCTTTTTGGTCCCCTTCAACGTCGCGGCTTGCAAGAACCTTCAATAGCTCACCGACGCCTGCAAGTGCGCGCACGGCGCTCATCCCGCCGAGCGCGATGCGTTCGGTGTCCGGAAGCGGCTTGGAAGATGCCAGCATGGAAACTTCCGATTTCAGCGACAGGCCCTTTGGCAGCGGCGTCACGCGGCCAAACTCGGCGGTGACGAGATTGGTCTGCGCGTCGGTGACGCGTCCGTTGGTGAAGGCGCTCCAGGCTTGCGAATTGTTGCCGGACAGAACGCCTCCCGGATTCGACTTGAAGCGAACATCGAGGTTGTTGGTGCCCAAATTGTCCGACCAGCGCCCGTTCCAGCCCATCACCAATTGCGCGACGTCGGCACTGCCCTCCGCGACAGGCGTACCATCGAAGATAGTCTTGCGGAGCTGGTGCTTGAATTCGACGCCAACAAGCAGATCACCGGCCGCCGGCAGCAGCAGATCGGACAGCGCGGTCCGAACGATCGCAGACGCCTGGCTGGTTTGAGTCTTTATTCGAGACAGATTGTTGGGCCGCTGTGCGCGGTGTCAGGCCGGCTATCCGAGACGATCGCCCGGGCGATGCGGTCTCGCCATCCGATGCGGCTTGGACATCCTCTGTTCAAGCTCCCAGAACATCCAGACGAAAGCTGCAGCCAGAGCAATCACGACAATCAAGAACATCAATGTCAACGCAGGCGCTGTGAGCATGTTCAACATCCCCCGATGTGACGCGAACGGCATTCCTCCAAACAACGGTCTCGGTAACATCGCGGCGCGGCTTTTCATCCCGCCGTGGTCTTGGCCTCGACGAAGTCGACGCACTCGCCGCCGGATCCTCGCGGATCCGGCGTCAAGTCTAGAACGATTTCTCGGAGATGGCTTGAGCTATTTTGGGCTGTTTTGCGCTCTTCCTTGAGCGGGCCGGAAAGCGATATCAGCAGCCGCGGCAGATGCCCTTGATCTTGCGGTCGACTTGTTTGTTCTCTTCATTGATCTCGGCATCGCCGGTCGTCGTTCGTGATCCCATGCCGGTCGTTGCGCCGCCGCCTGACGACTGTGCGGTGCCGGCACTGTTGGTGCCTGGCGGAGGTGGCGACGCAAGCCCGGATGGGTTCGCCGTGCCGCCTGGACCTTGACCGGCATTGGGAGCGGCAGGCCCGGGAACGCCGCTGATGCCTTGCGTGCCCGTCCCGGTCGTGCCGGCCCCGATAGAGCCCGCACTCGGCGCGCCCGTGGCGCTGCCACTGCTGCTACCGGCTGATGACCCACCCGCGGATCCGCCCGTGCTCTGGGCAAACGATGGGATCGGGGATATCAGGATTGTGATCGCCGCAACTGCGGCGGTTGCAGATGCCAGCTTCATGGGAATTCTCCTTTTCGGAGCAACGATGGCGTCCCGCGGTTGTTCCTGCCGGAACGAAACCGCTGCCCGATCATTCATTCACATCCGCTCGACGCCCGGAGTGGTCACGTTTTGCGCAAATTGATCGCCTTCGACGACGACACGCTCGACAAGCTCACCCAGCTTGCGCGCGACCGGATGGCGACGTTTCAGGAACTGGCCGACGAAGCCTTTGCGGACCTGCTCAAGAAGCACGGCATTCCGATCGATCTCAAGGATGCGCTGCGAAAGAGTGCGAGGCTTTCCAAGGACGCGACGCCGAAAAAGACAAGGTCGAGAACAGCAAGGACGCCATCATGAATTCCGACCCGGACCCCTTCGAGCAAGGCCAGAACGCCGCACGCCAGAAGATCCCAGCGGAAGCCAACCCGTATCAGGATGGCAGCGAGGAGCATGCCCTCTGGGCCGCCGGCCATGAAAAGGTCGCCAGCGCCCGCGAGGCGACCAAGCGCGAAGGCAGTTGAGCGGCTCGTAGCGTTTGCTCGAAGCGATCGTTACGCCGCAACTCCGGTCTGAGCCGCAACTTCGGTCTGGCCGGTCCGATCCTCGACCATGCTGACGAACAGGTGGGATTCACGGTCCGGACCGCCGATCTGAAGCCGCCGCACTGCAATAGTGCGCCTGCCTCTGACGGGGTTATCGACGGTATCGACGATTGCCTCGAGCTGCTGCTTTCGCTCAAGCAACTGGCGGTCTCGTTTCTCGATCAATTCGGCAGCCTGAATGGGAAACAGCTCTCGCGGCGTCTTTCCCATGATCTCGCTGCGCGACATGCCGATCATTTCCTCAGCCGCCTTGTTGACGAACAGGTATCGCAGGTTGCGCGCGTCCTTGACCAGAATTCCCTCGGGTACGTTTTCGACAATCGCCGCCAGAAATTCTTCCGTCCGCTCCAGAATTCCTTGACTTTTCCTCTGCGCGGTAACGTCTTCCTGCACCGACACCCAGCCGCCACCGTCCAGGGGGGCTCATAGACTTTGATCACGCGGCCGTCACTGAGGTTGATTTCATAGGAGGTTGGCTGCCGCTTCGCGATGCGGTCGACGATCGCGGCGAGATATTGCTTGATGTCGCCTTCGAACAGTCCGCTATCGACCCGATGCTTGAGGATATCCTCCAGCGAGGAGCTCGCCTTGATCGTTGCGGGCAGACCATAGAGCTTTCGGTACTGATCGTTCAGCGCCAGCACCTGCGCCTTGCCGTCGAACATGATCAGGCCCTGCGGCATGCTGTTGATGGCCGCGGTCAGTTGCCATTTGGTGGCCTGGTACTTGTCGTTGAACTTGTCGCGCTCATCCATGGCCGCGTCGCGCTGCTTCGCGGTACCGGCTCCGAGTTCCTCGAGCTCGACGTTGCGACTCACGGCGTCACGAAAATTCTGCACGGCGTAGGCCAGGCGCCCGATCTCGTCGCCGCGTGAGTAATGCGGGATCCGGGAATTGATGTTGCCGGCGGCGATCCGGGCGGTTGCCTCGGTGATTTCATGCAAAGGCCCGACGACGGACCGTCTCATCACGAGCACGTTGAATCCGGCAAACATCAGCGCACCAAGCCCGAGGGCGAACAGATAGAAGGCCGCGTAACGGCCCTGGTCGCCGAGATCCGCGGCTTCGGTGGTGCGATCATTGTAGATCCGCGCCAGCGCCTCGAGGTCGTTGTTGAGGTGGGTTCGTAGCGCACGGTTGGCGTCGTTGTCGCGCCATTCGCGGCCTGCCGCCGGGCTGATTTCGAACGCACGCCGCACGAGCTCCCTGCGGAAGTCGATGAACTGATCGATCCGGCGCTTGAAGGCCGTGAACTGCTCGACATCGTCGGCGCGAACTGTTTCCTTCCACCGCTCCATCACGCCGGCCAGTTCGCGGCTGCGCTTAAGGAGTTCGTCGCCGTACTGTTTCACCTTCACCCGGTCGGTGGACATGTAGATGCCGCGCGATTCCATGACGATGGCGTAGATCAGGCCGTTGACCTGGCCGACATTGGTCGCGGCCTGGGCCGATGATGCCTGCAGATGCCGATATCCGGTTTGCAGCCGCACCGACTGGATCGACATCGCCATCAGGACGGTCGTCTCGACCATCAACCCGGCAGCGATGCCATAGATCTTCTCGGCAACGGTAAGATCGCTCGTCCAACCGGCGAGCCCAGTCATTGTTATTCTTTTCATCGATCCGGCCTCCGGCACAGTGCGAGGTCGGGCCTTCAGGGTTGCGCATCCATCGGCCATCGCTCCAGAACGATAAAGCCTAAGCCGCTTGAACTATCGGAGGTTTAAGGTTGCAACCGGTAGTAATACGGGGAGGCTCCCATGGAACCGCAGTTCCCGGTCAAGCGACACGTGAACGAAGCGCTCCCGCGGCACGCGAAAGCGGCCGATGCGGAACCGGAGAACAGGCCGCCGTGTTCAGCCGATCTTCTTCAATCCGTTTTTGAATCGTGGGCCGTTGAGCGCGTAGAACTTTGCAGCGCTTCCCATCGCCGTCACCTGCTCCGGCGTGAGCGTGCGAACGACGCGCGCCGGCGAACCGATGATCAGCGAATATTCCGGATACTCCTTGCCTTCGGTGATGACCGATCCCGCGCCGACAATACTGCCGCGGCGTATCCGCGCGCCGTTCATCACGATCGAGCCCATCCCGACCAGCGCGTCGTCTTCGAGCGTACAGCCGTGCAGGATGACGTTGTGGCCGACGGTGCAGTTCTTGCCGATCGTGAGAGGAAAGCCGCGGTCGGTATGGCAGGTTGAATTGTCCTGCACGTTGGAGCCTTCGCCGATCTCGATCCACTCATTATCGCCCCGCAGCACTGCGCCGAACCACACGCTGGCGGAATTCAGAAGGCGCACCTTGCCGATCACGACGGCGGTATCTGCGATGAAATAATTTCCGTCCGCGGGGAGTTCAGGTCCCTGCCCGTCGAGTTCGTAGATCGCCATAACAAAAAGGTCTCCGTTGGCGGGGACCTTCGCACAGCCGCAGGCGCCGGATCAAGCGAGCAGGCCCGCCGGTCTCAGGTCAGCAAACCCGCGGCACGCAGCGTCATCAGGAAGAACGTGCCGGACATCATGCTCCAGAAGCCCGACAGCACGGTCGCCATCATCACGAATTCGAAGCGGCGGCGCTCGATCTTCGCGCCGCGCAACGTGTTGCGCATGATGATGAACGGTGCGGCAAAGACCAGAAACGGCACGGCCGCAAACGTCTTCGGCGCCACGCCTTCGCCAAGCAGCCCGAACCCAGCCGGTCGCTCCGCCATCGCCTGATAGCCGCTGGCGAGCACGCCGGCGAACGCAAAGCCGATGCAAAGGGAGAACAGGGAATTCAACGCATCGGGCGACATGGCAACTTCCCTTAACTCGACAAACAGCGCGCCCTGCTTTGGCAAAATTGGCCGGCGGCCGCCACAGTATCCTTAAGGAAAGGTTAACAACGGGGCCGCCGGGATCTCGTTTGCGCATGGCTGCCGAGGCCGGAAACCCTGCGAAATTATGCGGAAATCATCCGCCCCATGGCATATTCGCGGGATGATTCGCCCCGCCCTTCCTCGACCGACGCTTCGTTCATGACCCTGCTTTCGACGGCCCAGCACCTCGCCCGCGACACCCGCAGCGACCCGCGCTCGCACAGGGTCCTGATCATAGCCGCGATAGCTGTCGCCGCGGGCGCCGTTGCGCTGGTCGCCTATTTGCTGTGGCCGACCTGGATAGCGCGCCCTGCCAGCGCTCCGGAACGGTTGCCGGTCAGTGTTGGCGCCACGCTCTTCAACGTACCGGCAGCGGCGATCCGCCGGAAGATCCAGCGGCATTCCGGACCGCAGGAGCGGGTCGATCTCAGCTTCGTCTTCCCGTTGCTGGAGCCGCCGGATGCGCCGAAGCACGTCAGCGCCGATACGATCGAGGATAAGGTGCAGCCGATCGACCGGATATTCCTGTCGATATCGGCCCACCGCGACACGCTGGCGCCGGACACGCGGGTCCGCACGATCTATCCGCGCTACCTCGAACAGGCCGCAACTCCGATCGATGCCGGATTGACGATGCGCACCTTTCGCGATGGCTCACCCTACGCCAACGAGGACCTGTTCTCCGCCGCTACGCCGAGCCTCAACGCGCGCTGCTCGCGCGATGGCCCGACGCCCGGCATGTGCCTGAGCGAGCGCCGCGTCGATGGCGCCGACCTGACGTTCCGCTTTCCACGGAGCTGGCTGTCGCAATGGCGTGACGTTGCGAATGCGATGGATCGCTTGACGGCGCAGATGCGTGGGCCGAAGGGATAGTGTACCGGCGTCGCAGCAATCACTCGACCCTCATGGTGAGGAGGCGCCTTAGCGCCGTCACCGGACGATGCTTCGCATCGCCGGGAGAACCATGTGGCCCCGCTAGTGCCATTCATCCTTCGAGACGCCGCTATCGCGGCTCCTCAGGATGAGGTCTGACAGGCGCAATTGCGCCATGACACTTGCAATACGAGAAAGACAATTGGTGGGCACGCTACGCTTTGCCCACCCTACAAGGTCGCGGCAGCGCCTCACCCGACGTCGGCGAGATCTTCCTCGAGAATCGCCATCTGAAACTGGAACGAGCGATCGTCGTCCTCGTCATCGACGAACAGCACGCCGATGAACTCCTCGCCGATATAGACTTCGGCGGAGTCGTCCTTTTTCGGCCGCGGCACGACGCGGATCTTTGGATTGCCGAATACGCGCTTGAGATAGGCGTCGAGCTTCCTGACTTCCTGAACGTCCACGGCGGTCTCCAATCGGATTTTCTAAATTTCCGGGGAGGTTTTAGGACGAGACGGCGCAGACCGCCAGAGCCTTTTCGGTTCTGATTGGATCAGAACCGAGGCTCTATTCCTTGTTTTTGACGCGTTTTCTTCACGCTTCGCTTGAAAACGCTATGCGCGTAACTTCACAAAGACCGCAGGCAGAATGTGTGGAAAATCAAAGCCCGATTGCGCCGAGCATCTGATCCATGGTGCGCGACGGCTCCGCACAGCCGGCCTCGCCGACGATCTTAGCGGGAACGCCGGCCACCGTGACGTTGTGAGGCACCGGCTTGACCACCACCGAGCCAGCGGCGACGCGCGCGCAATGGCCGATCTCGATATTGCCGAGAATTTTTGCGCCAGCGCCGATCAGCACGCCGCGCCTGATCTTCGGATGGCGGTCCTCGTTCTCCTTGCCGGTGCCCCCCAGCGTGACGCCGTGCAGGATCGAAACGTCGTCTTCGATGACAGCGGTCTCGCCGCAGACGAAGCCGGTCGCGTGATCGAGGAAAATGCCGCGGCCGATTCTGGCGGCGGGGTTGATGTCGGTCTGAAACACCGCCGATGACCGGCTCTGCAGATAATAGGCGAAATCCTTGCGGCCCTTTTGGTAGAGCCAGTGCGCCAGGCGATGGGTCTGCAGCGCATGAAAGCCCTTGAAGTAGAGCAACGGATCGATGAAGCGCGAGGTTGCGGGGTCGCGGTCATAGACCGCGACGAGGTCGGCGCGAAACGCGTTGCCGAGATCGGGTTCGTCGCGCAGCGCCTCGTCATAGGTCTGGCGGATCAGATCGCCCGATAGCGCCGAATGATCGAGCCGCTCGGCGAGACGATGCACCACCGACTCTTCGAGGCGCTCGTGATGCAGCACGGTCGAATAGATGAAGGAAGCGAGCTCGGGCTCGCGGCGGACGATGTCCTCCGCCTCGCCGCGGATGCGGTCCCAGACCGGATCGAGCGCGGCGAGTTTCGACGCTTGCGGATTGACCTGATGCACTGCCATGATTGCTCTCGCAAATTCACTGGTTTCATTGATATTATAGCACGGCGGGCGGACGGCTGTCCCCGGCAGGCTTCGGCAAAGTAAACCCCCGCCGAATCCCCCTAGGGTCAGTTCAAGGTGGTCAGCGATTTCGGGAAATCAAGCCGGCCGGCGTCCGACTATTGGTGAATTTCGGCAGACCCGCCATTCGGCGGATGCTGCCCTGATGGGGGAAAGCCACACTAGCACGCAGGTATTGCGGGCGCGGACTGCTGCGGACTCGCGGTCGGCCTGGATCGCCGCCATCGCCATCCCATTGATGTTGCTGGCTCCCGCCCTGTGGAATGGCTATCCCCTGCTCCAGTGGGATACCGGCGGCTACCTGGCGCGGTGGTACGAAGGCTACCTGGTGCCCAGCCGCTCCACCACGTTCGGCCTCTATCTTCATTTCGGCGAAGATTCGAGCTTCTGGCTCAACCTCGGAATCAACGCGCTGGCGACGCTGTGGATCCTGCAGTTGACGTTGCGCGTGTTCGGCATGTCCCAGCCGTTGCGGCTCCTGGCCATGAGCCTCGTGCTGGTACTGACCACCTCGTTGCCCTGGCTGGCCAGCACGCTCCTGACCGACATTTTCGCCGGCCTGTCCGTGCTGGCGCTCTTCATCCTGGCCGCGCATGGGAAACGGACTTCGATCCCGGAAAAATGCCTGTTGTTCGGCCTCATTGCTTTCGCCGCGGCGACGCACAGCGCAACGCTCGCGGTGCTGCTCGGACTGTGCTGCATAGGCTGGATCGCGCGCCCTTTTCTGCGCGGGCGGATTTCCGTTGCCGGACTGACGCAGGGCAGCCTCACCCTCGTTGCGGGTGCAGCGATGTTGCTGGCGACCAATTACGCATTGTCCGGGAAGCTGGCGTGGACGCCCGGCGGTTATGGCGTTGCATTTGGACGGATGCTGCAGGACGGCATCGTCGCGCAATATTTGCGCGATCATTGTCCGAAGCAGAATTTCAAGCTCTGCCCCTATCGCGATCAGCTTCCGGCCACAGCAGACCAGTTCCTGTGGGGCAACAGCATGTTTAACAGGCTCGGCCGCTTTCAGGGACTGAACGACGAGATGAGCTTTATCGTGTTGCATTCGATCGCGGAGTATCCAGCCTGGCAGGCCAAGGCGGCGCTGACGGCCACAGTGCAGCAACTGGTCCAGGCAGGAACCGGCGAAGGCACCGATGGCTGGCTCGGCCATACCTACGGAATTGTCGAGCGCTTTCTTCCCGCACAGGTGAAGCCGATGCGCGCGGCACAGCAGCAGCGCCGGCATTTCGACTTCACCGCGATCAACCGGATTCACGTTCCGGTCGCGCTGGCGTCGATGCTGCTGGCCGCGATCCTGTTCGGCCACGGCGTGCTGCGCCGGCGGTTCGATGACCTCACTTTGCTCGCCGGAACGGTCACGTCAGCCCTGCTCGGCAACGCGTTCATCTGCGCCGTGATATCAGGTCCGCATGATCGTTACGGCGCACGCATGGCGTGGCTTGCCACCACGGTGGTGCTGATCGCCGCTATCCGGCATTTCACCGCTGACGAGGCGTCGCGCGATCGCTCATTGCCGGCGTGACAGAAAGTCGGTGACGCCGGTCTTGTAGACCTTGTCGCCGACCGCGCGCATGTGATCGCGGTTCGGAATGTCGAGCACCTCGGCGCCCGGAATGATTTTCCCTAATGCGGCCGCGGAGCCCGCGATCTCGTCTTTGGTGCCGACCGCGATCAGGACCGGCACGCTGATTGCCGCGGCCTCTTCCGATGTCATCAATCGCCGCGAACCGCGCAGGCAGGCGGCAAGCGCGCGGCGGTCGGAACGGGTCTGCTCGGCGAAAGCGCGAAAAGTCCGCCCAACCGGATCGGTGACGTCCTCCAGCGACGGCGCTTCCAGCGCTATGGCCACATTCTCGCCGGGGCCGCCGCCCTCGATCAGCCCGATCCCGATGCCGCCGAGGATCGCCGAGCGCAACCGCTGCGGCTGCTCGCGCGCCAATATCGCCGTCATGCGCGATCCCAGCGAATAGCCCATGATGTCGGCGCGCTCGATTGCCAGATGATCCAGCAGCGCGATGACGTCGCCTGCCATGATCGCAATTTCGTAATCAGCGGCATCGTAGAGCTTTTCGGAATCGCCATGGCCGCGATTGTCGAGCGCGATCACGCGCCGGCCGTCTTTCCTTAAGTCGGAAACCCAGGTCGGATAGACCCAGTTGACGTTCTTGCTGGAGGCAAAGCCGTGCACGAGAACGATCGGATCGCCCTCGCCTTCGTCGAGATAGGCAATTTCGACAGCGCCGTTGTGAAAACTCGGCATCATCAGTTCCACTTTTTTGGGGGATTGGAATGGGCGAGCTTGCAATGGCTGCAAGTCTAACCCTGCGCGACAACGCCCGCCAGAGCCGGGCCGGACGGCAAACCTGCCGCCGCCTGCTGTCTTAATCGCCGCGCCTTCTTGCGACGCAGCCACGCTTCGGTAGCCCGCTCGGTGGTCGCCTTGATCGACGACAGAAAACCGAAAAGCGCCAATAGCGCACTAAACACCCACATCGTGAGATTGAACGTCCCGGCAGCCAGCAGCAGCGCGCCGCGGCCGAGCACCTTCAGAATCGCGCGGGTCTGGCCGCCCTTGGATTCGGCAAGCCGCGCGGCGCGTGCGACGTCCTTCGGCCCTTGCGCGATGCGCAGCGTATCGAGCGCCCCGCGCGTGCCGGCTTTTTCACCGACGCGTCCGATGTCTTTCGCCAGCCGCACCAGCGCGCCGGCCTTCTCAGCACGGAACGCCGCCTTGATCGCGCTGATGGTCTGGCCGGGCCGCAACACCGAGCCCTTCGCGACCGCCTGCTGCAGCACAGGCGCATCGACGACCTCGCGCGCCGAGCGGCCGGCCCATTGCGTCAGCCCCTCGCCCAGCCGACCGAGCTTGCGGGCATCCTTGACCATGGAAAGACCGGCGCGCACCGGCCCCATGCCGCCAACGGATACATAGGTGGCGGCGGTCACGGCGAGGCCTACCGTGGCCAGGCCCAATATCAGCCGGTCCACTTCCTCGCCCGTCGCCAGATGCTTGCTTTCGCGCACGATGTCCCTGATGTCGCCGAACACGAAGAGATCGCCGGCGACCGTGCCCGACAGGCTCGCGACGTCGTCGGCATTGCCGGTCACCAGGCCCGTGGCAAAGCGTTTGGCAAAATGCGACGCCGAACCTGCCTCTGTCACGGCATCGCTGACGCGCTTCGACAGCTCGTCGCTGACGACAATGCCTTTGTCGCGGGCGAGCTCGACGAAGCTGCTCGCGAGATCGGCATCGCCCTCCGCGAGGGCCGCCTCGATATTCTCGGCGACCAGCGCCTGATTGCTCCGCAGGGCGGAACTGATGCGGATATCGGACAGCGCCGAGGGGTCGTCCTGCGCCGCCAGAATGGCGCCGGCCTCGCGGGCGTGCGGCCACAGCGCCGCGCACGCCGCCACGCTGAGCGCCAAGCATCCTAACGCACCTGCCAAAGCCGAACCGAGCCGCAACCGCCTCATCCAAAAACCTAATTTATCGTCTTTCTCAAGATGGTATGCCGTTTTTAAGACACAACTGCCCCGACGAAAGAAGGGCTTTTCTCCGACGACAAGATTGTGTCGAATTTGCATGAGCAAGTATGCGGCGGGGACCTCCAAGAATCGCTCAGGAATCGGCTCTAGGAATCATCGGCACCCCCCACTATGGTGCGCGGCATTTCGAATCTGCTGCGTTGCGTTGATTGCGTCCGCCCATCGCTGCTATCCAAGGTGAAACTGATGTCCGATCATGTCGTCCCGCATTTCCATAACGACGCCGGAGTCGCTGTAATCGAGATCGGCTCGCAGGAATTCATGTGCGTGGGCGCCAATCCGCCGTTCGACCATCCGCACGTGTTTCTGGACCTCGGCAACGACAACGAGATCATCTGCCCCTATTGCTCCACGCTGTACCGCTTTGCCGCCGACCTCGGCGCGGGTGAAGCCCGCCCGCCCGAATGCGTCCTGAAGGATAAGGTCGCCTGACCTTTCGGTGGCTGCCGCGCGCACCATCATCGTTGCTGGTGCCGGGATCGGGGGACTGACGGCAGCGCTTTCGCTCGCAGCCAAAGGCTTTCGCGTCATCGTACTGGAAAAGGCCGAACGGCTGGAGGAAGCCGGCGCCGGCCTGCAGCTTTCGCCCAACGCCAGCAGAATCCTGGTCGATCTCGGCCTGCGGCCGCGGCTCACGCCGCGCGCGGTGACGCCCGAGGCCATCAGTATCATGAGCGCGCGGGCGGGCGGCGAGATCGCCCGCCTGCCGCTCGGCGAGGCAGCCAGCCTCCGCGCCGGCGCGCCCTACTGGGTGATGCACCGCGCCGATCTGCAAGGCGCCCTGCAGGCCCAGGTCAACGACCATCCGGACATCGACCTGCGGCTCGGCTGCCAGTTCGAGGACGTGACCTTGCATGCCAAGGGGCTGACCGTGGTTCAGCGCCGGGGCGATGCGCGGCAACAGGAGCTGGCGGCGGCGCTGGTCGGCGCCGACGGCATCTGGTCGGCGGTGCGGAACCATCTGTTCCCGCAGGTGCAGCCGCAATTTTCCGGCCTGATCGCCTGGCGCGGAACTTTGGATGCGACGACGCTGCCGCGCGAATACACCTCGCCGCGGATCCAGCTCTGGATGGGGCCGGACGCGCATCTCGTCGCCTACCCGATCTCGGCGGCGCGGCAGATCAACGTGGTCGCGATCGTGCCGGGAACCTGGAACCGGCCGGGCTGGAGTGCGCCTGGCGACGCCAACGAACTCAAGAACGCGTTCGCCTCGCATCGCTGGCCGGCAACCGCACGGATGCTGATCGGCGCCGTCGACGGGTGGCGGCGATGGGCGTTGTTCACGCTGCCCGACATCGGCGAATGGACGGACGGCTCGATCGCACTGCTCGGCGATGCCGCGCATGCGATGCTGCCGTTTGCCGCGCAAGGCGCGGGGATGGCGATCGAGGATGCTGCTGTGCTCGCCAAATGTTTGAGCGAAAGCCCGGGTGACAATATCGCGGGCATCCCGGCGACGCTGAAGCGCTACGGCCGTCTGCGGCGCGGCCGCGTATTGCGGGTGCGGCGCGCCGCGCGGCAACAGGGGCGCATCTATCATCTCACCGGGCCGCTGGCGCTGGCGCGCGATCTCGCCATCAAGGCGATGGGCCCACAGCGCATGCTGGCGCGGCAGGACTGGATCTATGATTGGCGGCTGTGAGCGGAAACTCGAATTTCCGCTTGGAAAGCCCGTACCTTAATTTCCAGCACGACTCGCCTTCGGACGGTCGCCCTTCGCGGGAGCCGACGTGGTCGGCGCCGCTTCCGGCTTCGAGTCCTGGCACCTGTTCTTCTGCCAGGCTTCTTCGGCCAGCTTCGACTGTCCGCGCAACGCAATGTAGTCATTGCGATAGGCAAGCTCCGCCACCACGGATCCGGCGGCGCCGGTTTCGGCCTTCGTCATCAGACCCTGCAATTCCGCCGTGCGGGCGGCAAGGCTCTTGCGCTCCGGCTCGAGCTGCTTGCAATCGTAGAGATCGTATTTGGCCGGATCGGCGAAGGCCGGCGAAATGGTCTCGCTCATCCCGGCGCAGCCGGACAGGCCGGCCCCGAGCGCAACCAACGCCAGCGCGGCAAAGCAGCGCGAGAATAACCGGCAGTGGGACGGCGAGTTGGGCATCGGACCTTCGTTACGTGGATTACGTTGAGATTGCCTAAAACAGGCACAAGTGTCCGCATTGAGGCTTTGCTTTGGCAGACGCGCTCGCTTAAAGCAAAGGGTGCGTTGCGCCGGGGAACATGCCAATTCCACTTCTCCGGCAAACGCGCTAAGTATCTGATTTGGTAGTCAAAGCGGGCGTGGCGGAATCGGTAGACGCAAGGGACTTAAATGGTTGAGTGCCCTCGGGGAAACCTGGGGTGTAGAACTGCTCAAACTCGGGGAAACCGGTGACAGGCAATCCCGAGCCAAGCCCTGAGCAAATTTTGTCAGGGAAGGTGTAGAGACTAGACGGGCAGCACCTACGACGCGGACGCGTTATGGTGAAGGTATAGTCCAGACCCCAAACCGGGCCGTGCACAACGTGCGAGGTTCGGGCGGCGAAAGCCGTAGCAGGTAAGAAAATCCCTCGGTGAGTAATCACTGTGCCGGTTCGAGTCCGGCCGCCCGCACCAGCCTTCGCTCGCGAAGCGAGTGAAGGCTGGTGCGCCGAAGCCGACAGGCGAAGGCGGGCTTGTGTCCGCGAGCTACGGCTCGGCAAGCCACCGCCCTGACGGGCTACGCGTGGCGCAGCCATGCGGGCCCCGCAGGGCGAAGCGTGTCCGGCATAGCCTGAGCGAAGCGAAGGGCGACGACGGACCGTTGACACTGGGGGATCACATTGCCGCAAGTCGGTCTGTTCGAAATGCGCCGGCTGGAGATGCTGAGCAACACCATCTTCGGCGTTGCCATGACACTCCTCGCCTATGATCTGCCGAAGGCCAGCAGTTTCACCAGCGCGCCCGGCTGGCACGATGTAATGCGCGTCTACGCGCAACCCGTCATCGCGCTGACGATCAGCTTCGTGGTCGCCGGCCTGTTCTGGTTCAGCCATCACCGGCGGCTTGCGGTCGCGCCGGAAGGCGGACGAGGCGTGGTTTTCCTCAATCTGTTCTTCCTGCTGTCGATCATCATTCTGCCGGTGACGAACGGCCTCTATGGCAATTACCGGCTCGAAGGCGTGGTCGCGGTGCTCTACGGATTCCACCTCACCTTGATCGCTGCGCTGAACGCGCTGTTGTGGATTCTCGCCCTGCGGGGCCGCAGCGAACCGCCACTGCTGGCAACGGCGCTGGTCCCGCTCGTCGTGTTCGTGATCGGAACGGCCACAGCCTTCGTCGCGCCGAGGATTGCGCAGTTCATCTGGTGCCTGGCGTTCCTGGCACCGCTCGGCGGCTGGCTCGCGGCGCGGCGCGCGCGCTAGCGGACCTTCGCCTCACTCACCGTCAGCAACCGGCTCGCCTCTTCGGCAATCATCCGCTCCATCTTCTCCTGAAATTCCTTGCGCGGCAGGCCCGGCGCGATCGGCGGCAGGAACGACAGCGTGATCGTGCCTGGGTGCATGATCAGGGTCTTCTTGCCCCAGAACAGGCCGGAATTGCACGCGGCCGGCACGACCGGGACGTCGAGGTTCGTGTATAGGGCCGAGATGCCGGCCGACTGAAACCTCACGGGCTCGTCGATCGCCTGGCGCGTGCCTTGCGGAAACAGCAGCACCTGACGCCCCTCGCCGACCGCGCGCTTTGCTTCGTCGACCATTTGCCGCAGCGCATGGCGGCCTGCCGAGCGATCGACCAGGATCATCGGATAGTGCTCGAGAAACCAGCCGACCATCGGCAGCTTCCGGAGTTCCTTCTTGGCGACGATGCTGGCATCGGGGAAGATCACGCAGAGCGCCGCGGTCTCCCACAGCGACTGATGATTGCAGGCGATGATGCAGGGTCCGTTGGGAACGTGCTCGCGGCCCTCGACGCGATAGTCCAGCCCTATCACGTACTTCATCAGGAACAGGATGCCGTTGACCCACACCTGGGAGACCGCGCGCACCGTCGCGCTGCTCGCCTTGAACAGCGCCATGAACGGCACCGACAGCGAAACGACGACCGTCAGGATCACCACGGCGGCATCGAATAGTATCGACCTCAGATAATGCAAACGTTCCGTCCCCTCGGGCCTCTGGTGCGGCCTCCAATACAGCACTTTTCCCGGGTTGCACAATTCCGGCCGGCCCGCTGGAATATGTCCCACCATGGATCGGCCCGATTGCCTGTGCAGGATCGCCTCATGCCCGACAGCGAAAAAATCGCGATCGCGCCGCATCTCGTCTTCGATGCCATCACCGCGGGCGCACCCGGCGCGCCGCTGGTGCTGCTGCTGCACGGTTTTGCGGAATCGATGCATTGCTGGCGCGGCCAGGTCACAGCCCTTGGCGACATGGGTTATCGCGCCATTGCGCCGAACCAGCGCGGCTATTCGCCCGGCGCCCGGCCCGATCCGCGCGAGTTCTCGCACTACCTGATCGACCGCCTGATGGACGACGCGATGGCGATCGCGGCGGCTGCGGGTTATGGGGGTGCGCGTTTTCATCTTGCCGGCCACGACTGGGGCGGCAGCATCGCCTGGGGCATCGCCGACCGCCATCACGAGCGGCTGGCCTCGCTCACCATTCTGTCCAGGCCGCATCCGAATGCGTTCAACCGCGCACTGGCAACCGACGGCGAGCAGGCGCAACGCTCAAAGCACCACAAGGCATTTCTCGAAGCCGATGCCGCAGATATCGTGCTGGCGGACGATGCCAGATGGCTGCGCGAGCGTCTGGCCGCCAATGGCGTTCCCGCTGAGGCGATCGAGATGCATCTCGCCGTGCTCGGCAACAAGCAAGCGATGGAAGCGGCGCTCGCCTGGTATCGCGCCCGCGGCGCGATCCGCGGCCCGCTCGGTCCGATCCGCGTGCCGACACTCTATATCTGGGGCGATGCCGACGACACCGTCGGCCGCACCGCTGCCGAAGGCACGGTGGATTTCATCGCCGCGCCCTACCGCTTCGAAGTGCTGCCCGGCGTTGGGCATTTTGCGGCGGATCAGGCGCCGGAGCGTGTGTGCGAATTAATGCTGGAACATCTCGCCGCGCATCCGGTCTAAAGGAACGCACTGCCGATAAAAATGTTGTCATGCACAAAATGGAGCATGACAAATGGCCGACGAACAACATCAGGACAAGCCTGCCGCCACCAGGCGCAAACCGCCGCGGAATGAGCGGCCACCGCAAGCTCAACCGCCGCAAATCCAGCCGCCGCTTTTGAACGACGGACCGGAACTGGTGCGCGACAGCCATTGCTGAACGTTGACGGTAGCTGAACAAACGAAAACGCGACGGAGGACAACCTCCGTCGCGTTTTCTGTTGTCTGACCTGAACCGTCGCGCGCCCCTACTCGCTCTTGTCGATGTTCCAGAACACCGGCGTCGCCGGGCCGTCGACGATGCCGGTGAGCGATTTGCGCCAGCCGCTCGGGATCAGATACTGGCCGAGCGGAATGTAGATCACCTGTTCGTAGGCCTGCTTCTGGATGTCGGCAGCGATCTTCTTCTGCTCATCCGCAGAGCCGGAACGCGCAAACTTGTCGCGGAGTTCTTCGATCTTGGCATCTTCGGCCCAGCCGAACCAGCCGCCGTTCTTGCCGCGGCCGGAGACTGAAGCGTTGCCCACGGGATTGGAAACGTCGGCGGCGACCCAGTTGGTGAAGAACATGTTCCAGCCGCCTTCCTTCGGCGGCTTCTGGCTGGCGCGGCGGGTCACCACGGTCTGCCAGTCGGTGGCCTGCAGATCGACCTTGAAGCCGGCATCACGGAGCAACTGCGCTGCGACGATCGGCTGCGCCTTGAGCGTCACGACGTCGCCGGGCGCCATGATCACGATCGGCGTGCCATCATAGCCGGACTCGGCGAGCAGCTTCTTCGCCTCCGCCATGCCATTGCCCTTGACCAGGCTCTCGGCACCGACGTCGCTCGCCAGCGGCGTGTCGCACACAAAGATCGCACCGCAGAGCTTCTGATACTTGGGATTGCCGACCAGCGCATCGAGCACGTCCTTCTGCTTCATGGCCAGAAAGGCCGCGCGGCGAACCTTGACGTTGTCGAAGGGCGGATGGAGATAGTTCATCCGTCCCAGAGTCTGGAAGCCGAACTTGTTGAGAACGTCGACCTTGATGTCCTTGTTCGCCTCCAGCACCGGCAGCAAGTCGAACGGCAGATTCTCCATGAAGTCGATATCGCCCGACTGCAGGGCGTTCACCGCAGTCTGCGCGTCCGGCATGGTGATCCATTCGACGCGGTCGACCTTGACCACCTTGCCGCCAGAGGTCCAGCTCGGCGGCTCCTTGCGAGGCACGTAGTCGGCATTCTTTTCATAGACCGCCTTCACGCCTGGCTGGAACTCCGCCTGCACGAACTTGAACGGACCGGAGCCGACCTGCTCCTTGATCTGCTGCCCGGCCGGCGTTTCCGCTAGCCGCTTCGGCATCATGAACGGCGTGTAGGACGACGGCTTGCCGATCGATTCCAGCACCAGGCCGTAGGGCTCCTTCAGTTTCAGCGCAAAGCTCTTGGCGTCGATCGGCTCCAGGCTGGCGACGAAATCCATCAGCTTCTGGCCCATCGTGTCGTTGCGGCCCCAACGCTTCAGCGAGGCGACGCAATCTTCCGCCGTGACCGGCTGGCCATCGTGCCACTTCAAGCCGTCGCGCAGCGTGAAGGTGTAAGTCAGCTTGTCATCGCTGACCTTCCAATCGGCCATCTGCGGCTGGATCTTGAAATTGGAGTCGGTCGCCAGCAGCGTGTCGTAGACCATGTAGCCATGGTCGCGGGTGATGTAGGCGGTGGTGAAACCGGGATCGATGACGCGCAGGTCGGAATGCATCACCGCGGTGATGGTCTTGCCTTTCGCCATGACCTGCGACATCGGGGCCAGCGATGTCAGCGCCACCGAAAGCGCAAGCACCGACAGAGCGGATGCTATCGTGGGACGTTTCCAACGCATGATGTGGAACATTCGATTTCTCCTGACGTGAAACTGGTCAAAGCCCGCTGATTCATTATGCATGCGGTTCGTTATTTGGGCGAACTAACACGCTGTAAATCTTGGATATTTGAAGACTTGCATCAAGCGCGGGGCGCGTCAATCGGCTTTGATGGCGTGGCCGCCCCTTCGGATGCGCGCAGCCCCGCGTTCATGTTTCACTTTACAAATCCGCACGAGATCATTCTCGTATGCGGCGAGGCCCGGTGCCCGCTTGTTCGAAAACCAACATAAGAAAACCAAGAGAAGTCTATGAACCCAGCCAATCTTCCCTTTGATTCCGAGGCCATGCTGCAGGGGCTGCGCGGCTGGGTGGAATGCGAAAGCCCGACCTGGGACGCAAGCGCGGTCGAGCGCATGCTCGACCTCGCCGCGCGCGACATGGCGATCATGGGTGCGACCATCGAGCGCATCGCCGGCCGCCAGGGTTTTGCCGGCTGCGTTCGCGCCCGCTTTCCGCATCCCAAGCAAGGAGAGCCCGGCATCCTGATCGCCGGCCACCTCGACACCGTCCACCCGGTCGGCACGATCGAGAAGCTGAAATGGCGGCGCGAGGGCAACAAGTGCTTCGGCCCCGGCATCTTCGACATGAAGGGCGGCAATTACCTCTCGCTGGAAGCGATCCGGCAACTCGCGCGCGCTGCCTTTACGACGCCGCTGCCGATCACCGTGCTGTTCACGCCCGACGAGGAAGTCGGCACGCCCTCGACCCGAGACATCATCGAGGCAGAGGCCGCGCGCAACAAATATGTGCTGGTGCCGGAGCCGGGACGGCCCAATAACGGCGTCGTCACCGGGCGCTATGCAATTGCGCGTTTCAATCTGGAAGCCGTCGGCCGGCCGAGCCACGCCGGCGCGACGCTCTCGTCCGGCCGCTCCGCGATCCGCGAAATGGCACGCCAGATTATAGCGATCGACGGCATGACGACCGAAGATTGTACATTCTCGGTCGGCATCGTGCATGGCGGCCAATGGGTCAATTGCGTCGCCACCACCTGCACCGGCGAGGCCCTGAGCATGGCCAAGCGCCAGGCCGATCTCGATCGCGGCATCGAGCGCATGCTGGCGCTGTCCGGCAACAGCAACGATGTGACCTTTACCGTAACGCGCGGCGTGACCCGCCCGGTGTGGGAACCTGATGCCGGCACCATGGCGTTATACGAAAAGGCGCGCGGGGTTGCCGCGCAGATGGGCATCGAGCTGCCCCATGGCAGCGCCGGCGGCGGTTCCGACGGCAATTTTACCGGCGCCATGGGCATACCGACGCTCGACGGCCTCGGCGTCCGCGGCGCCGACGCCCATACGCTGAACGAGCATATCGAGGTCGACAGCCTCGCCGAACGCGGCCGCCTGATGGCGGGACTCCTGGCGACACTGGAGTAATGGATTGTTGAGGCGTAGCCCGGATGGAGCGAAGCGCAATCCGGGAGATACCGCCCCGGGTTTCGCTTCGCTTCACCCGGGCTACACTCTTACCGTCATTGCGATGAGCGAAGCGAGGAAGCAATCTGGAGTGATGGTGGTCTCTCCACCGTCATTGCGAGCGAAGCGAAGCAATCCATGGTGCCGCGTTGAGAAAGTTGGATTGCTTCGTCGCTGTCGCTCCCTTGCGCAAACGCGTTGCGTTTGTCGCAGGCAATGACGGTGGAGAGCTCTCTAACCGCTTAGCTGCATCGCAAAAAACGCAGGCGCAATGGCACGGGACTTGCTGAAATGCTACGCTGGCGGCTCGGAGATCACGTTCAGAACCGGCGCTGCCCAATTCACCCACAACTAACGGATCAAGATGCTCGGATATCTGCTTCGCCGCATTCTCGCCGCCATTCCCGTGATGGGCGTGGTCGCGCTGTTTGTGTTTCTCTTGCTGCGGCTGACGCCCGGCGATCCCGCCGCGATTCTGGCCGGCGATAATGCGACGCCGGAACAGCTCGATCGCATCCGCACCTCGCTCGGCCTCAATGAACCGCTCTACACCCAGTTCTTCACCTGGATCGGAAAGCTGCTGCAAGGCGATCTCGGCGTGTCGCTGATCTCGAACGTGCCGGTCTTGAAGATGATCAGCCAGCGCGTCGAGCCGTCGATCTCGATTGCCCTTTCCACCATCATCCTGGCGATCGTCGTAGCGGTGCCGCTCGGCGTCGTCGCCGCGTGGAAACACGGCACCTGGATCGACCGCTTCGTGATGGGGTTGTCGGTGGTCGGCTTCTCCGTGCCGGTGTTCGTGATCGGTTACATGCTGATCCAGATCTTTGCGATCGAACTGCGCTGGGTGCCGGTGCAGGGCTTCCGCAGCATCACGGCAGGCTTCGGCCCGTTCTTCGAGCGCATCATCCTGCCGACCTGCACGCTGTCCTTTATCTATGTCGCGCTGATCGCACGCATGACGCGGGCAGCGATGCTCGACGTGCTGGGGGAGGATTACGTCCGCACCGCGCGCGCCAAAGGCATCAGCGAGACCGGAGTGCTGCTGCACCACGCGCTGCGCAACGCCGCCGTGCCCGTCATCACCGTGATCGGAACAGGTTTCGCGCTGCTGATTTCCGGCGTCGTCGTTACCGAGAGCGTGTTCAACCTGCCTGGCATCGGCCGCCTCACCGTCGACGCCGTGCTGGCGCGCGATTATCCCGTAATCCAGGCGATGATCCTTCTGACGTCGCTGATCTATGTCACCGTCAATCTGCTGATCGACGTCGCCTACACCCTGCTTGACCCGAGGATTCGCTACTGATGGCGATCGATACCCTTCCCGAACCGTCAATCCCGGTCACCACGCCATTCCGGCCGAAACTGGGATTCCTCACGGCGACGCCGATCATTGCGGTCGCGACCGTGTGTCTCGCGCTGATCATCGCCATAGCCATTCTGGCGCCGCTGCTTGCGCCGCACGATCCGCAATTGCTGGCGCCGGCGCAGCGGCTGAAGCCATCAAGCGCGCAGTTCCTGCTCGGCACCGACGCTTATGGCCGCGACGTGCTGTCGCGCATCATCTATGGCGGGCGGATTTCGCTCCTGATCGGCCTTGGCGCGGCGATCTTCTCCATCGGCATCGGGCTCGTGATCGGCCTCGTCTCCGGCTTCTTCAGATGGGTCGACGCCGTGATGATGCGGGTGATGGACGGCCTGATGGCGATCCCAAGCATTTTGCTCGCGATCGCGGTGGTGTCGCTGTCCGGCGCCAGCCTGATGACAGTGATGGTCGCGATCACCATCCCCGAAATTCCGCGCGTAGCGCGGCTGGTGCGCTCGGTCGTGCTGTCGGCGCGCGAGGAGCCTTATGTGGAAGCCGCGATCTCGGTCGGCACCAGCCTGCCCAAGATCATGTGGCGGCATTTGATGCCGAACACGGTGGCCCCGCTGATCGTGCAAGGCACCTACGTCTGCGCTTCCGCCATTCTCACCGAGGCGATCCTGTCGTTCCTCGGCGCCGGCATCAGCCCGGAAACGCCGACCTGGGGCAACATCATGGCCGAGGGCCGCGCCTACTTCCAGGTCAAGCCGTCGCTGATCTTCTGGCCGGGCCTGCTGCTGTCGATCGCCATTCTGAGCGTCAACTTGATCGGCGATGCCGCCCGCGATGCGCTCGATCCGCGCATGAAGCAGCGCGAGGCCAGCAAATGACGGCTTCAATACAATTGAAGCCGTCATTCCGGGATGGTGCGCAAGCACCAGACCCGGAATCTCGAGATTCCGGGTTCGATGCGTCGCATCGCCCCGGAATGACAACCCCTGAACATCGCTGCGCTCCTCGCAATGACGGCTGAGAAATACAAGATGAAAGACATCGTTCTCGACATCGACAATCTCGTCGTCGGCCTCGGCAAGAATCCTTCCGGCCAGCGCATCATCGACGGCGTCTCCTTACAGGTACGCGAAGGCGAGACACTGTGCGTGGTCGGCGAAAGCGGCTCCGGCAAGTCCGTGACCTCGCTGACCGTGATGGGGCTCTTGCAGAAAGGCGCGCTGGTGCCCTCGAGCGGCAGCGTCAAGCTGGTCGGCGAGGAACTGCTGACCGCCAGCGACCGGCGGCTGCGCCAATTGCGCGCCACCCGGATGGCGATGATTTTCCAGGAGCCGATGACGGCGTTGAACCCGGTCGTCCCGGTCGGCCGTCAGATCGACGAAGTCTTGCGCGTTCATACCGATCTCGACGCCCGCGCGCGGCGCCAGAAGATTCTGGCGATGATGGAGCACGTCCGGCTGCCCGACGTGGAGCGCATCTTCGCCTCCTACCCGCACCGGCTGTCCGGCGGACAGCGCCAGCGCATCATGATTGCGATGGCGCTGGTACTCGAACCGAAACTCCTGATCGCGGACGAGCCGACGACGGCGCTGGACGTCACCACGCAGAAGCAGATCCTCACCCTGATCCGCGACCTGCAGCGCGATCACGGCACCGCGGTGCTGTTCATCACCCACGACATGGGCGTCGTCGCCGAGATCGCCGACCGCGTCGCCGTGATGCGCTACGGCCGGTTGGTCGAGACCGGCACGCTCGACGGCATCCTGCGCACGCCGGCGATGGAATACACCCGCAACCTGCTCTCTTCGGTGCCGAGCCTGGTGCCGCGGGCGCCGCGGGCGGAGACCGAAGAGCCCGTCGTGCTGGAAACCAACGAACTGGGCAAGGTCTATCGCGAGCGCTCCTTCTTCGGCAAAGCCCGCGAGGTCGCGGCCGCCAAGGACGTCACCCTTACCCTGCGCAAGGGCCGCACGCTCGGCATCGTCGGCGAGAGCGGCTCCGGCAAGTCGACCGTGGCGCGCTGCATCGTCCGCCTGATCGATCCCACTTCAGGCGGCGTGCGTCTTGCCGGCCGCGAGATCTCCGAGCTGTCACGGCGGCTATTGCAGCCGCACCGCAAGAAGATCCAGATCATCTTCCAGGACCCTTACCGCTCGCTCAATCCGCGCGTCACCGTCGGCGAAACCATCGCAGAGGGCCCGATCAATTACGGCATGCCGCGCGCGGAAGCGCTGGCAAAGGCGCGCGAACTGCTCGAACTGGTCGATCTGCCGGCGGATGCGATCTCGCGCTACCCGCATCAGTTCTCCGGCGGCCAGCGCCAGCGCATTGCGATTGCGCGCGCGCTGGCGCTCGATCCCGACGTTCTCGTTGCGGACGAAGCCGTGTCGGCGCTCGACGTCTCCGTGCAGGCGCAGGTGCTCGAACTGCTCGACGAAATCCAGCAGCGGCTGGGTATTGCGCTGCTGTTCATCACCCATGACCTCCGTGTCGCCGCGCAAATCTGCGACGACGTCGCCGTGATGCAACATGGCCGGATTGTGGAACAGGGCCCGGCGGCGCAGGTGCTGACCCATCCGCAGCAGGCCTATACCCGCGCCCTCCTCGATGCCGCGCCGGGACGAGGCTGGGATTTTGCCAATTTCCGGCCGGTGGAAGTCGCGGCTGAATAATCAAGCTCACCGTCATTCCGGGGCGATGCGCAGCATCGAACTATGGGACGCCCTTGCGCCCCTGAGAATCTCGAGATTCCGGGTCTGGTCCTTCGGACCATCCCGGAATGACGAGCTCTCAAATTCGTTTTGCTTCGCGTAGCTATTCCGTACCACGCGGCATGCAAAACGGAATTGCTTCACTGCTTGCGCTTGCCACGATGTCCCGCTTAACGTCCCCCAACCAAAATCACTGGCTGAGGTAAAATGACTCGCATCGCCGTCGGCGGCTTTCTGCACGAGACCAACACTTTCGCGCCGACCAGGGCGACCTACCAGGATTTCGTTCACGGCGGCGGCTGGCCGGCGATGGCTCACGGCTCCGATGTGCTCAAGGTCATGCGCAAGATCAATGTCGGCCTTGCCGGCTTCGTCGAGGCGGCCGAAGCCAATGGCTGGGAGCTGAAGCCTACGATCTCCGCGGCCGCCAGCCCATCGGCGCACGTCACCAAGGATGCCTTCGAACGCATCATGAAGGAGATGGTCGACGGCATCGCTGCGGCCGGACCGATCGATGCCGTCTATCTCGATCTGCACGGCGCCATGGTGACCGAACATTATGACGACGGCGAAGGCGAAATTCTCGCCCGCGTGCGCAAGGTGATCGGCACCGATCTGCCGCTGGTCGCAAGCCTCGATCTCCACGCCAACGTCTCGCCCGAAATGGTCGCGCATGCCGATGCACTGATCGCCTACCGCACCTACCCCCACATCGACATGGCCGATACCGGCCGCGCCTGTGCAAGACACCTGGCGCTAATGCTCAAGACGAAGCAGCGTTTTGCAAAAGCGTTCCGGCAATTGCCGTTCCTGATCCCGATCAGTTGGCAATGCACCAACGACCAGCCGACCCGGGGCATCTATGAAAAGCTCGCCGCGCTCGAAAGCGACGCGGTGCCGGCGCTGTCCTTTGCGCCCGGCTTTCCGGCGGCGGATTTCGCACATTGCGGCCCGAGCGTGTTCGCCTATGGAAAGACGCAGGCCGACGCCGACGCCGCAGCCGACAAGATCGTCGCGCTCGTTGAGAGCCATGAGGACGATTTTGATGGCCGCATCTATTCGCCCGATGATGGCGTGCGCCTCGCCATGGAGCTGGCGAAATCGGCGACCAGGCCGATCATTATCGCCGACACCCAGGACAATCCCGGGGCCGGCGGCGATTCCGATACCACGGGCATGCTGCGTGCGCTGGTACGCAACAAGGCGTCCCGTGCCGCGACCGGTGTGATCTACGATCCGGAGTCGGCTAGGGCCGCGCATGCGGCGGGCGTCGGCGCCACGGTCACGCTCGATCTCGGCGGCAAGTCGGGCATATCAGGCGATGCGCCATACAAGGAAACTTTCGTCGTCGAAAAGCTGTCGGACGGAAAGTTCGTCGCGCCAGGCCCCTACTACGGCGGGCGCGACATGGACATGGGGCCGTCGGCCTGCCTGCGCATCGATGACGTCAGAGTGGTCGTCGGCTCCTACAAGGCGCAGCTCGCCGATCAATCGATGTACCGCTATGTCGGCATCGAGCCGACCGAACAGAAAATCCTGGTCAACAAGAGCTCGGTGCATTTCCGCGCCGATTTCGAACCGATCGCCGAAAAACTCCTGATCTGCGCCGCCCCCGGCGCGATGCCGGCCGATACAGCTACTCTCCCCTGGACGCGGCTTCGTCCCGGCATCCGCATCAAGCCGAACGGCCCCGCCTTCACCCCATCCGCCCCATTACGCGCAACCGCTTCAGTCACGGGATAACAGACATGCCCACTATCGAACGCATCGACGGCTATGCCGAGGAACTCACCGCCATCAGACGCGATCTGCATGCCCATCCCGAGATCGGTTTTGAGGAAGTGCGCACCTCCGGCATCGTCGCGGAGAAGCTGAAGGGATGGGGCATCGAGGTCCACCGCGGCCTCGGCGGCACCGGCGTGATCGGCGTCCTCACGGGCAAGGGCAACGGCGGCAAGCGCATCGGCCTGCGCGCCGACATGGACGCGCTGCCGATGGAGGAGAATACCAACCTGAAATGGCGCTCGACCATTCCCGGCCGCTTCCACGGCTGCGGCCATGACGGCCACACCACGATGCTGCTCGGCACCGCCCGCTATCTGGCCGAGACCAAGAATTTTGACGGCACCGTCCATTTCATCTTCCAGCCGGCCGAGGAAGGCTTGGGCGGCGCACGCGCCATGATCAAGGACGGCCTATTCCAGAAATTTCCCTGCGACGAGGTCTACGGGCTGCACAATGCGCCCGACCTGAACTACGGCGAGATCGCGATCCTGCCGGGACCGGCGATGGCCGGCGCCGACTTCTTCGACATCACCATCCAGGGTTACGGCGCGCATGGCGCGATGCCGGAGCGGTCGAAGGATGCGGTGGTGATCGCGACCACGCTTGCGCAGGCGCTGCAGACCATCGTTAGCCGCAACGTCGATCCCCTGAAGGCGGCCGTGCTGTCGGTCACCCAGATCCATGCCGGCTCTGCCAACAATGTGATCCCCGGCGACGCCAGGCTTGGCGGCACCGTGCGCGCCTTCGACGACGGCGTGCGCGCGCTGGTCCGCGACCGCATGCGCAAGATCTGCGCGGGCGTTGCCGCGACGTTCGAGTGCGAAATAGCCATCGACATCCGCGACACGTTCAGCGTCCTCGTCAACAAGGAAGAGCAGTCCAGGGTGGTCGAGGCGGTGGCGAAGACCGTGGTCGATCCGTCCAACGTCTTCACGCGCGCGACGCCGAAGATGGGAAGCGAGGATTTCGCCGACATGATGCAGGTGGTGCCCGGCGCCTATTTCTGGATCGGCCATGACGGCTCGGTGCCGGTGCACAATCCAGGCTACGTGCTCGACGACAAGATCCTGCCGATCGGCGCCAGCATGTTCGCCCGCATTATCGAAACCCGACTCCCGGTAGGTTCGCATGCATAAACCAGCCCCCGAGGAAGAAGTCACCTCGCTGCACGACCTCTCCGCCACCGACCTGATCGCCGGCTATCGCGCCAGGCAGTTCTCGCCGTCGGAAGTGCTGGACGAAGTGATTGAGCATGTCGCGGCGTGGGAGCCGCACATCAAGGCGCTCTATTTGTTCGATCCCGACGGCGCTCGCGCTGCCGCGAAGGCTTCGACCGATCGCTGGCAGAGGGAAGAGCCCGCAGGCGCGCTCGACGGCGTGCCTGTTACCATCAAGGACAATATCGCGACCAAGGGCCAGCCGATCCCGCTGGGTGCTGCCAGTGTCAGGCTGGTACCGGCAGAGAAGGATGCGCCGCCCGCCGCGCGGTTGCGTGAATCCGGCGCCATCATCTTCTCCAAGACGACGATGCCGGACTACGGCATGCTGTCGTCCGGCCTTTCCAGTTTCCATCCCCTCACCCGCAACCCGTGGGACCTAGCCAAGAATCCCGGCGGCTCCTCCGCCGGCGCAGGCGCGGCAGCCGCGGCCGGTTACGGCCCGCTGCATCTCGGCACCGACATCGGCGGCTCGGTACGGCTCCCGGCCTGCTGGTGCGGTCTCGTCGCGCTGAAGCCGAGCCTCGGGCGCGTTCCGATCGATCCGCCCTATGTCGGCCGCGTCGCAGGTCCCATGACCCGCACCGTCGACGATGCGGCGCTGATGATGTGCGTGCTGGCGAAACCCGATCGCCGCGACGGCATGAGCCTGCCGGCCGACAGCAGCATTCACTGGAAGACACTCGATAAGTCACCGCGCAAGCTGCGCATCGGCCTGATGCTCGATCCCGGCACCGGCCAGCCGCTTGAGCAGGAAGTGCGAAGCGTTGTCGTCAGTGCGGCCAAGGCGTTCGAATCCGCCGGCGCCGTCGTGACCGAAGTCGACGGCATTTTGACGCGCGAGATGCTCGACGGGCTCGATAATTTCTGGCGGGCCCGGTTGTGGGACGATCTTTCGAAACTGTCGCCCGAGGAACGAGGCAAGGCGCTGCCCTACATCCTCAGATGGGCGGAGGCCGGCGCAAGACTTTCCGGCGTGGACGTCATCAGGGGCTTCAACGCCACGATGGCGATCCGCGCGGCGGCAGCAAAGCTATTCCACGACCTGGACTATGTAGTTTCTCCGGTATCGCCGGTGGTGAACTTCCCCGCCGAATTCGCCGCACCGATCAACGACCCCGACAAGCCGTTCGAGCACATCGCCTACACCGTGCCGTGGAATATGTCGGAGAATCCGGCCGTCTCGATCAATGGCGGTAATGACAGCAAGGGCTTCCCGATCGGCGTGCAGATCATCGGCCGCCGCTTCGACGATCTCGGCGTGCTCGGCATGGCCAAGGCGTTCGAGGGCCTGCGCGGCCCGCAACGGCCATGGCCATCGCCGCCGAAGGCGTAGATTCTGGATACCCCCGTCATGGCCGGGCTTGTCCCGGCCATCCACCTCTTTACGCTGTCGATGGACAGAAAGACGTGGATGCCCGGCCCAAGGCCGGGCATGACGATGCGTTGAGCAGTCAAACAAGAACATAAGGAAGGAACCCCTATGGCGTATGAGACCATCACGTACGAGGTCGACGATCAGATTCTCACCATCACACTGAACCGGCCCGACAAGCTCAACGCCTTCAACGGCACCATGCAGCAGGAATTGATCGCCGCGTTCGATGCGGCCGACAAGGATGACAATGTCCGCGCGATCATCGTGACCGGCGCGGGCCGCGGCTTCTGCGCCGGCGCCGATCTTTCCTCCGGCGCCAACACGTTCGACCGCGACGCGCGGCGTGGGCCGGTGAAGCGCCTCGCCAATGGTTTGGTCGACTACAGCGATCCCCAGGTGCGCGACGGCGGCGGCCAGGTGACGCTGCGGATCTTCAAAAGCCTGAAGCCGGTGATTGCGGCGGTGAACGGCCCTGCCGTCGGCATCGGCGTCACCATGCAGCTCGCGATGGATATCCGTATCGCCTCGGAGGCCGCGCGCTTCGGCTTCGTGTTCTCCCAGCGCGGCATCGTGCCGGAAGCCGCCTCGAGTTGGTTCCTGCCGCGCATCGTCGGCATCTCGCAGGCGCTGGAATGGTGCTATTCGGGCCGCGTCTTCCCGGCGCAGGAAGCACTCGCCGGCCGCCTCGTCAGCAAGGTGGTGCCGCCGGACGATTTGCTGCCGACCGCACGCGCGCTCGCCAAGGAATTCGCCGCCAAGACCGCGCCGGTGTCGGTGGCACTGATCCGGCAGATGATGTGGCGCATGATGGGGGCCGATGACCCGATGGAAGCCCACAAGGTCGACAGCCGCGGCATCTACGCTCGCGGCCGCTCGGAGGACGTCAAGGAAGGCGTGGTGTCGTTCTTGGAAAAGCGCCCGGCGCAATTCAAGAACAAGGTTTCCAGCGACATGCCCGACTATTTCCCCTGGTGGACGGAGCGGGAATATAAGTGAGCGACCGGCCGGCTTCGGCCGACGCGACGCGAGACGGCGTCATCCTGCTGCATGGCATCAGCAGGACGGCGCGATCGTTTCGAAGAATGAAGACGGCAATCGAGGCTGCCGGGCTGACGGCGCTTAACCTGGACTATGCGAGCCGCCGAAGGGCGCTCGAGGCGCTGGCGGAGGACATCCATCCTTCCATCCAGCGCTTTGCCGATGGCGTCGCCGGTTCCGTCCATTTCGTGTGCCATTCCATGGGTGGACTGCTGGCACGCGTCTACATCGCTCGACACCGGCCGCAGCGTCTGGGCCGCATTGTAATGATCGGCACGCCGAACAGCGGCAGCGAGATCGCCGACCGACTGAAGAATTTCGGACCCTACCGCACCTTCTTCGGACCGGCGGGACAGCAACTCGGCACCCAGCGCGACGCCGCCATCGAAGCGCTGTTTCCGCCGGTCGACTATCCCGTCGGCATCATCGCCGGAAACCGTTCGATCTATCCGATCGCCTCGGCATTCCTGCCGAAGCCGCATGACGGACGGGTGTCGGTGGCGAATACCAGGCTCGACGGCATGACAGGTCACATCGTGATCGGTGCGTCGCATCCCTGGCTGGTGCGAAATCGCGTTGCGATCGAGCAGACGATTGCGTTTGTTCGAACCGGCAGCTTTCGCGAGATCTAGCCGAGGCACGCAGGTCTACGCTAGGGTCGGTCGATCGGTGGCGGGCAAGCTAACGTCGCACGTCGCTTTTTGATCCATGTTCATTGAGCATGGAGCCGCGCTCCCGTCCCGCTGCAATTGCGACATCGCCCTGCGATATTGTCATCCAATCCAACTACCGGACCGATACCGATGCGCTTTCGCCTGCGGATGCTCATTTTGGCACCCCTCGTCCTCGCCGGCTGTGCCGATCGGGAGGCCGAATGGGCGCGGCGAGGCCGGGAGAGCCTAGTTGGTCTCGACCAATCGGCGATCCGCATGTGTGCCGGTCTGCCCACGGGCACGACAAAGGACGGCCGTGGCGAAATCTGGATGTATGAGCACGCGACCAGTCCTCCCGGCGGGGTACTGCCCCCCACTGTTACAATCCCGCCCGGGCTAAACATCGGCGGCCAGCCTCCAACAGGCTACTGTCGCGTTCAGCTCCGCTTCGTCGCTGGCAAGGTCGCGCAAGTACAGTATGCCGGTGCGACCGATATCGGCAACGCACAGGATGCAGCCTGCGGTCAGATCGTACGGACGTGCTTGCGATATGCCGAAGCGCGGTGAGGAAACCTCCGTTGTCATCCCATGGTGAGAGCCACCCTGCCGATCGCCTTGCGGTCGATCAACAGCCGCATCGCCTTTGCATAATCCTCCAGCGGCAGCCGGTGTGAGACGTTGGGCCGGACCTTTCCCGCTTCCGCCCATTCGGTCAGGGCCTTGATCCTGACCTCGCCGAGCGCAGGGTTTCTCCGCACTGCCTCGCCGGCGCGGACGCCGAGCACGCTGGCGCCCTTGATCATCAACAGATTGGTCTTCGCGAGCCCGATGCCGCCGGTAAAGCCGATGACCAGCAGCCGCGCGCCCCAGTTGATACAGCGCATCGAATTCTCGAACGTTTCGCCACCGACGGGATCGAACACCACATCCGCGCCCTGGCCGTCGGTGATGCGCTTGACGGCGTCGCGGAACGGCTCGCGGTCGTAGCGGATGAGATGATCGGCGCCCCTCGCTTTCGCAATCGCAAGCTTTTCGTCGCTCGAAGCGGTTGCGATCACGGTCGCCCCAAGCATCTTGCCGATCTCGACAGCGGCGAGACCGACGCCGCCCCCCGCGCCGTGCACCAGCAGCACCTCGCCCGGCTGAAGCCGGCCGCGATCGATGAGCGCGTGGTAGGCCGTGCCATGGCCAGCCAGAAACGTCGCGCCCTCCGCGTAGTCGAACGTCGACGGCAGTCTTACGAGCTGCGAGGGGCTAGCGACCGCCTCATCGGAATAGGCGCCGTGCCGCATCTTGACGATGACCCTGTCGCCGACTGCGACGCCTTCGGCCGCGTTGACCTCGACCACGTTGCCGGCGGCTTCGACGCCCGGCGTGAACGGCAGCGGCGGCTTGAGCTGATACTCGCCCGCCGCCATCAAAATATCGGGAAAATTGATGCCGGCTGCGCGGACAGCGATGCGCACCTGCCCAGGCGCCAAGGGCGCCGCAGCAAAGGTTTCCAGACGCAGGCTCTCGGGCGGACCGAGCTCGCGGCAGACGACAGCTTTCGGCATCAGGCGGCCCGCGCTTTCACCCGCTCCAGCGCTTCGCGGATCAGCGGCATGCGGTCGTTGCCGAAATACATGTCGGTCTTGTCGACGAAGATCGTCGGCGAACCAAAACCGCCGCGCGCCATTACCTCGTCCGTATTGGCCTTGAGCTGGTCCTTGATCGCCTGCTGGCCTATACCGTCGAAGAATTTGACGTGGTCGATGCCGGCCTTCTTGCAGACCTCAGTCAACACCGAATCCTGCGAGATGTCCTTGTCGTCGCCCCAATAGGCCTCGAACACGGCGGTGGCGAACGGCACCATGTCCTGGCCAAGCCAGACGCAGCCGCGCATCGCCTTGACGCTGTTCACCGGGAACACCGTGGGCGGCATCTTGATCGTAAGCCCCGCCGAGCGCGCCCAGTCGGCGAGATCCTTCTTCATGTAGCGCGCTTTCAGCGGCACCGGCGTCTCGCGCTGCGCATAGACGCTCGGGTTGACCGTATTGAAGATGCCGCCGACCAGGATCGGCCGCCAATTGATCTCGACGCCGAGCTCTTTGGCGAGCGGTTGGATGTTGTGAAAGGCCAGATAGGTCCAGGGACTGGAGCAGTCGAAGAAGAATTCGAGCATGGGATTTTTCCTTGTGATTGGTTTTCTTGATCCTCATCCTTAGGAGCGCTCAACGCGCGCGTCTCGAAGGATTAAGGCCCGTCTGTGGCCTCATGGTTCGCCCGGCGATGCGCAGCATCGTCCGGAGACGGCGCTGCGCGCCTCCTCACCACGAGGGGTTGCAGTGTCACTTCCTCCCCGCCAGCTCCTTCGCGCGCTGCCCGAACATATTCCGCCGCGCTTCCTCGTCGAACGGCTCCTTCACGAACTTGCCGATCGCAAGACTCGCCTGCACCTTCGACCGGGCGCGAACCTCAGCGTACCAGCGCTTGACGTTCGGCTCGCCGGCCCGGATGTTGACGGGACCTGATAGGGAAGCCCGAGTTCCTCCAGCATGATCGAGATTTTCCAGCCGTTAGGCGTCGGCGCGTAGTGCAGGTCGATCATGGCTCCCCTTGCCTCGCCCCTTCCTTGCGCCCTAGCCAGGATTTTGCTTGAAGACGTGCTTCGCGCTTTTGGACGACTTTTGTTGTTCTGTACCTCGATCATAAGACATGGCAGACAGGCGCTCAATCACGACCAAACGGGAGGCTCCCATGCTGTTTCCAACCACGATCGCAGGCTCATTGCCGAAGCCGGAATGGCTGGCCGAGCCGAATACGCTGTGGGCACCCTGGAAATCAAAGGGTGACGAGCTCGCCCGCGCCAAGCGCGACGCCACCATGCTGGCGGTCAAGCTGCAGGAAGATGCCGGCGTCGATATCGTCACCGAGGGCGAGCAGGCCCGCCAGCATTTCGTCCATGGCTTTCTGGAGAAGGTCGAGGGTATCGATTTCGCCCACAAGGTCGAGATGGGCATCCGCAAAGACCGCTACAAGGCGATGGTGCCGCAGGTCGTTGCGCCGCTGACGCTGAAGGGCCGCGTCCATGCCGACGAAGCCCGCGTCGCCCGCACCCACACCACCCGCAAGCTGAAATTCACCCTGCCCGGCCCGATGACCATCGCCGATACTGTCGCTGACCAGTACTACGGCGACAAGGTCAAGATGGCCTTCGCCTTCGCCGAACTCCTCAACAACGAAGCCAAGGCGCTGCAGGCCGACGGCGTCGATGTCATCCAGTTCGACGAGCCCGCTTTCAACGTCTTCATGGACGAAGTCTCCGACTGGGGCATAAGAGCGCTGGAGCGCGCCGCCGAAGGCCTGACCTGCACCACCGCCGTTCACATCTGCTACGGCTACGGCATCAAGGCCAATACCGACTGGAAAGAGACACTTGGCAACGAGTGGCGCCAATACGAGGACATCTTCCCCGCGATCGCCAAGAGTCCGATCCAGCAGGTCGCGATCGAGTGCCGCAATTCGAAAGTGCCGCTGGATTTGCTGGCGCTGCTCCCGGGCAAGGTCGTCCAGGCCGGTGTGATCGATGTCGCCAGCGACACGGTGGAGACGGCGGAAGACGTCGTGAAGGTGATCGAGGCCGTGTCGAAATTCGTGCCGCTCAGCAACATCGTCGCGACCACCAATTGCGGCATGGCCCCGATGCGGCGGGATATCGCGGAAGCGAAGCTGGCGGCGCTGGGTGCGGGGGCGAAGCTGGCGCGGCAGAAGCTGGGGTGACGTTTCCGTTCCCTCTCCCGCAAGCGCCCGCAAGCGGGAGAGAGGGCAGACCGCGCAAACGGCACCACCTTCGCTAACTACACGCACTCGGATGCAGCACGCACCGATAACCCGCGCCCAGCGCGCGCAGCGTCGATGGCGGTGTCAGCAGCATCGCATTTTCGATTTCACCGTTCACCTCGCTGTAACCCACCATCGACCATTGCAGCGCCCTGCCCTGCACAATCACAAAATTCTCCTCACCCGCCTGCACCATCGCACCATCAGGCAATTGCGCCGCCGGCATCGGCAGCGGATGCAGCCGCTTCTTGCCGCGGTCCAGCCGCTCGCGATGCAGCACGGCATCCATCTCCCGCGCGCGAATGTCCGCAACGCCATTGCCCGCCTCCCACGCCGCGCGAAAACGGTTGGCATCGTCGCGGCGGCAGAAGAAGCAGGGACGATGGCCGGCCGCGAATGCGGTGGCTTCGTCGAGAAAAAACAGCTCGGTCCAGCTCCGCCCGCCCATAACCTTGCGCCGCCATCCCCTGAACTCACAGACGCAGGTGATCCAGGCCGGGCTCGACCAGCGCTTCCTCAATAAGGTTTTGGTCGCGGGATCATGGATGATGCCGCGATTGCCGGTGAACAGGCCGCGATGCGGGGTGGCGATGATGTCGCCTGTCGGCGTGACGCGGTTTTGGAGGGGCATAGGGGGTTCGACTATACTCCGTCATTCCGGGATGGTCCGAAGGACCAGACCCGGAATCTCGAGATTCCGGGTTCGATGCTTCGCATCGCCCCGGAATGACGATACATCACCCCGCCCCGTCGCGGATCGGCGGCTGGAACGACAGCGCGGTGTCCCAGGGAAAGTGAATCCAGGTGTCCTGCGACACTTCGGTGATGAAAGTATCGACCAGCGGCTTGCCCTGCGGCTTAGCGTAGACCGCTGCGAAATGCGCGTCCGGCATCATCGAACGAACCAGCCGCCCGGTCTTGCCGGTGTCGACGAGGTCGTCGACGATCAATAGCCCCTTCCCTGTGCCGCCGCCGAGTTTTGCTACGTCGGCCGAAACACCCTTGAGCGCCTTGAGGTCGCCCTGCCTGGTGTGGTCGTAGCTCGCAATACAGACGGTGTCGATCACGCGAATGCCAAGCTCACGCGCAACGATGGCCGCCGGCACCAGCCCGCCGCGGGTAATCGCGATGATGGCGTTAAATGGCCCGACCTCGTTGAGCCGCCAGGTCAGCGCCCGGCAGTCGCGGTGAAACTGGTCCCAGGAGACCGGAAAGGCCTTCTCCGGCGGCGCCATCACGAGCGCGCTCCAGCACGATTTGTCACTGTTGTTCTCCGTAGCTTTTTAAAACCGGATCACTCGCATCGCTACCTCGGGATGTTCGCCAGCATCTCCTTCACCGCATTCATCGCGGCGTTGAGCTTTTCGGGATCGCGCGAGCGGACCACAAGATTGGTGTTCGGCTTCTTGTCCTCATCCATGAACGGATAGCTGCCGATGATCGTGTCGGGATGGGCGATCGCGATCTCGCGCAAGGGACCGCCGATGTCGCCTTCCCGCGCATTGGCGCGGACCGAGTCCGACAGCATCCGCACGCCAGATTTCAGCTTCGGCGAAACGATGTCCATCATCGCCTGCATGATCGAGGGAATGCCGGCCATCACGATGACGTTGCCGAGCTTGAAGCCGGGCGCCAGAATGGTGGCGCTCTGGATCAGTTCGGCGCCGTCTGGCACGCGCGCCATGCGCAGCCGCGCCTCGTTCAGATCCTGCTCGCTCCAGCGCTCGCGGAAGCGCGCCACCACCTCCGGGTGATGGTCGATCCCGACGCCGAACGCCTTGGCGACGCTGTCGGCGGTGATGTCGTCATGGGTCGGGCCGATGCCGCCGGTCGTGAAGACATAGGTGTAGCGATGCCGCAGTGCATTAAGGGCGTCGACAATGTCGGCCTCGTCGTCGGCGACGATACGGACCTCCTTGAGGTCGATCCCGATATTGGTCAGGTACTCGGCGATGAAGCCGATGTTCTTGTCCTTGGTCCGGCCGGAAAGGATCTCGTCGCCAATGACCAGAATACCCGCCGTGACGATCTCACTCATGACTTCTCCCCACCTGCCCCGTACTTTGCGCAAGCAACGCATTGAAGTCACGGGGGTTTGCTGCCGAAATAAGCACCCGGCAGCCTTTTTTTAGGGCAGTGCGGCCGGCTACCCACACGAAATGCCGCAAGCCAATGCATATCGCGCTGGCCCGAGCCTTGCTACCATCCCGTGAAGTCATGCACTGTGCCGCGTGGCTTCGAGAGATAGTCAGGATTTATGGCAGTTGCCTTCGACGAAATGAACGGGCCTGGCGGCGAGCTTCGCCCGGCCTATCGGGAGCTCTCCCGCTGGCTGAAGGAGACGCCTCCGGACGCCCTGGAATATCGCCGCCAGGAGGCGGAACTGCTGTTCCGCCGGATCGGCATCACCTTCGCCGTCTATGGCGACGCCGAAGCCCAGGAACGGCTGATCCCCTTCGACGTGATCCCGCGAATCATGTCGGCGAAGGAATGGACGGTGCTGGAGAAGGGCCTGAAGCAGCGGGTCCGCGCGCTCAACATGTTCCTGCGCGACATCTATCACGGCCGCGATATCCTGCGCGCCAATATCGTTCCCGACGACCTGATCTTTCAGAACCCGGTGTTCCGTCCGGAGATGAACGGCCAGAGCGTGCCGCACGACGTCTATGTGCATATCGCCGGCATCGACATCGTCCGGGTCGACGCCGACAACTTCATCGTGCTGGAGGACAATGCGCGCACGCCCTCGGGCGTCTCCTACATGCTGGAAAACCGCGAAATCATGATGCGGCTGTTTCCGGACCTGTTCGCCCGTCACCGCGTAGCACCTGTGGAACGATATCCGGACGAACTGCTGTCGGCGCTGCGCTCGGTGGCGCCGCTATCGGCCTCAGCCGAGCCGACGGTCGCGCTGATGACGCCCGGCGTCTACAATTCCGCCTATTACGAGCACTCCTTCCTCGCCGACAAGCTTGGCATAGAGCTGGTCGAGGGCCGCGACCTCATCGTCAAGAACGACGAAGTGTTCATGCGCACCACCGAGGGCTTAAAGCGCGTCGACGTGATCTACCGCCGCGTCGACGACGACTTCCTTGATCCCTTAACGTTCCGCCCGGATTCGGCGCTCGGCGTCCCCGGGCTGATGTCGGCCTATGCGGCCGGCAACGTGACGCTGGCGAATGCGGTCGGCACCGGCATTGCCGACGACAAGGCGATCTACTCCTACATGCCGGAGATCGTGAAATTCTATCTCGGCGAAGAGCCGATCCTGAAGAACGTGCCGACCTGGCGCTGCCGCGAGCCGAAAGACCTCGCGTATGTGCTCGACAATTTGAGCGACCTCGTCGTGAAGGAAGTCCACGGCTCCGGCGGCTACGGCATGCTGATCGGCCCCGCCGCGACCAAGGCGACGATCGAGGCGTTCCGCGACAAGCTCAAGCGCGAGCCGGAGGGTTTCATCGCCCAGCCGACGCTGGCGCTGTCGACCTGCCCGACCTGCACCGCCTCCGGCCTCGCGCCGCGCCATGTCGATTTGCGCCCGTTCGTGCTGACGGGGAGCAAGCACGTCACCATCGTGCCGGGCGGGCTGACGAGGGTGGCGCTGAAGGAAGGCTCGCTGGTGGTCAATTCGAGCCAGGGCGGCGGCACCAAGGACACCTGGATACTGGACGAATAGAGAGCGAAATCTTCGTATGCTGTCGCGCACCGCCGAAAACCTCTACTGGCTGGCCCGCTATGTCGAGCGCGCCGAATATATCGCGCGCACGATCGACGCGACGTTGCGCGTGACCGCCCTCCCCGCCACCTATATCGGCAAGACCAATGAATGGGAATCGGCGCTGCTGACGGCTGGCGTCAGCGCCAGCTTCTATGACGTCTATCAGGAAGCCAACGAGCAGAACGTCGTCGAGTATCTGGCGTTCTCGCCGTCCAACCCGTCCTCGATCAAGAACTGCATCGAGGCGGCGCGGCTCAATTCGCGCTCGGTGCGCACCGCGCTGACCTCGGAGATGTGGGACACCATCAACTCGGCCTGGATCGAGCTCGGGGAGCTCTGGGGCAAGGGCACATCGAGCCGCGAAGAACTGGCGCGATTCCTGCGCTTCGTGCAGGAGACCTCGCTGAGGTTCGACGGCTCCGCCTACCGCACCATGCTGCGCAACGACGCCTACTGGTTCTCGCGGCTCGGCCTGCACCTCGAGCGCGCTGACAACACCGCTCGCATTCTCGATGTGAAATATCATGTGCTGCTGCCCGAGGAGGAGCATGTCGGTGGCCCTCTGGATTACTATCAGTGGACCTCGATCCTGCGCTCGGTGTCGGCGCTGACAGCCTATCACTGGGTCTATCGCGAGACGTTGAAACCGTGGCTGATCGCCGACCTCCTGATCCTCAACGACACGCTGCCACGCTCGCTGGCAAGCTGCTACAGCAATCTGGTGCGCAACCTCGACCAGATCGGCGTCGCCTATGGCCGCCAGGGCGCCTCCCAGCGCCACGCCCGCGGGGTGCGCAACCGGCTTGAACACAGCCATATGGACGATATCTTCCAGCACGGCGTGCATGAATTCATTCAGGAATTCATCGCTGATAATGCGCGGCTCGGTGAGATCATCACCAGGCAGTATTTGATATAACCAGGCACCGTCATTCCGGGATGGCGCGCAAGCGCCAGACCCGGAATCTCGAGATTCCGGGTTCGATGCTTCGCATCGCCCCGGAATGACGGCACGAACGAAGAGACGCCCAATGCGCCTGCGAATTGCCCACTCCACCAGCTATCGCTACGAGCCACCGGCCTCCGGCGTGATCCAGATCCTGCGCATGACGCCCGGCAGCCATGACGGACAGTATGTCGCCGAATGGCAGATCGACGTGTCGACGGACTCCCGCCTCGACATGCATCAGGACGCGTTCGGCAACGTCACGCATGTTCTCACCCACGGCGCGATCGCCGACCTCACCATCCATGTCGAGGGCCTGATCGAAACGCACGACACCGGCGGCGTACTGCGCGGCACCGACGAGCGTTTCCCGGCGGGCCTGTTCCTGCGCCAGACCGCGCTGACCGAGGTCAATCCGGCGATGGCGACCTTCGCCCGCGAGCTGCGCTCGGAATCCGACGGCGACGTGCTCGGCTTCCTGCATGCGCTGATGGTGCAGATCAACGAGCATATGACGTTCGATGAGGACCCCACCAATTCAGGAACGTCGGCAGCGGAAGCTTTTGCGCTCAAGCGCGGCGTCTGCCAGGACTACGCCCACATCTTCATCGCCTGCGCCCGTTCCGGCGGCGTGCCGGCCCGCTTCGTCTCCGGACACTTCCTGCGCTCCGACGGCACCATCCATCAGCAGGCGGGCCACGCCTGGACGGAAGCCTATGTACCTGACCTCGGCTGGGTCGGCTTCGATACCGCCAACGGCATCTGTACCACCGACGCCCATGTCCGCGTCGCCATCGGGCTCGATTACCTCGGCGCCGCACCGGTGCGCGGCACCCGCTACGGCGGCGGCACCGAAACGCTGACGGTGGCAGTCAAGGTCGAACAGGCCGGGCGGCCGGGCCAGTGGCAGAGCCAGTCGCAGTCGTAGTAAGCACCACAAACTCCCCTCATCCTGAGGAGCCGCGAAGCGGCGTCTCGAAGGATGGGCCGCAGGCGCGATCGGGGCCTCATGGTTCGAGACGCGCTACGCGCTCCTCACCATGAGGGGAAATACTATTTATCCAGCCACACATCCTCAAACCGCAGATTGTTGTACTGGCTGTTGGCGTGCGGCTGGAAATTCTTCACATAGGGCTGCCAGCAATTGCCGGCTGTGCTGTGCAGGATGATCGGCCGCGCCGCGTCCTCGACCAGGAGCCGCTCGATGTCCCATACCATCTTTTTGCGCTTTTCCATGTCGAGCTCGCCCGATTGCGCCGCCAGCAGCCGGTCGACCTCGGCGTTGCAGTACTGGGTGTAGTTGCGCTCCGACTTGCAGGAGTAATTCTCGACGATATTGCCGTCGGGGTCGTCGACGCTGACCCCGGTGATGTTCAGCCCGATCGTGTAATCCTTCTTCGCCAGCCGCGCGTACCAGCGCGGCGTATCGAGAATGTCGAGTTCGCCGACAATGTAGATCTTCTTCAATTGGTCGGTCAGGATCACGGCGGGGTCGCGATAGGTCGGCAGGTTCCTCGTCTGGATCTTGATCGGCAGCGGCTTGGAATCGCTGTAGCCGAGCTTCTGCATGATCGCCTGCGCCTCGGCGATGTTCTTCTCGCTCTCCGGGCCATACCCCGTCAGCGACGACACCATTTCCGGCGGCATGCCCCACTCGCCCTCGGGCTTGGCCAGCATCGCCCCGCCCATGCGCGCCAGCCCCTCCATCAGGATCGTGTTGAAGGGCTTGCGGTCCAGCGCCAGCGACATGGCTTTTCTGATGTCCGGATTGTCGAACGGCGGATTGACGCGGTTGACCATCAAATTGATCTGCGTGCCCGTCGTGGTCATCTCGCAGATCGCGTGCGGCGCCCGCGCCTTCATGTCGCGCATTAAGGGAACGCTGACGTCGGAGGGAAAGGTGATGTCATATTCGCCGGTCGCAAAGGCCAGCATGCGCGTGGCGCGGCTGTCGATCATCCGGAACGTGATCTCATCGAGATAGGGACGGTCTTTCTTCCAGTAGTCGGGATTGCGCACCAGGCGAACGGACTCGCCGCGTTTGAATTCGACGAATTTGAACGGTCCCGTGCCGACGGGCCTGGTTCGCATGACTTGCTGCGGCACATGGCAGGGATAGACCGGCGAAAACGCGCTGGCGAGCAATACCGGCAGGCTCGGCTGCGGTTCGTTCAGCTCGAAGGTTGCTTCATGATCGCCGTTGATGGAGACATCCTGCAGCTTGGTGTACCAAACCTTGCGCGGATTGCGGTGAAAGTCCTTGGTCTCGGTCTTGCCGATCAGCATCCGCCAGGTGCACTGCACGTCCTTGGCCGTGAACGGCTGGCCGTCGTGCCATTTCACGCCCTGCCGCAGCTTGAAGGTCAGCTTCGTGCTGGTGGAATCCCAGGACCAGCTTTCCGCCAGATCCGGAATAACCGTATCGACGCTCTCGTGGACCTTGGCGGGATCGAACACGACGAGGTTGTTGAAAACAGCCGCAAACGGCGTCACCGAGGCGATGGTCGCTTCCTCGTGCAGCGAGGTCGAGGGTGGATTGTCGTTGTGATAGAGCCGCAGCGTGCCGCCCTTCTTCTGCGCCGCGGCGGGAACCGCCGTGAGCAATGCGATGCAAAGCGTCGCCAAAGAGAAGGTGAGTTCGCCTGACAGCCGGCTGGCGCGCATGATGGCCTCCCAATGTTTCTTGTTCTTGTGGGAGAGCCAGCGTGCCGGAGGCGGCGGATTTAATCAATATCCGGCCGGCGCATCCCGCGCCACGGGGATTTGGGGTTGGATGCCCCCGCGAAATTGGCTACTAGTTTGGCCGCCCAAAAACAGATGCGTTCGGGGACTTGGCATGACCTATTGTTGCGGAATTCTGGTGCGGGACGGTCTGGTCATGATCGCGGATACCCGCACCAATGCCGGCCTCGACAACGTCTCGACCTTCCGCAAGCTCCATATTTTCTCCAAACCCGGCGAGCGGATCATGGCGATCGCCAGTGCCGGCAATCTGGCGATCAGCCAGTCGGTGCTCTCGACGCTGACCGAGGGCGTCGAAGACCACAACACCGGCGAGCTCGAGACGCTGATGAACGCGCCGACCATGTTCCAGGCGGCGCAGCGCATCGGGCGCGCCATCCGCCTGGTCCATGCCACCGAAGGTCCGGCCCTCCGATCCGAAGACGTCAGCTTCGACGTCTCCTTCCTGTTCGGCGGACAGATCAAGGGCTCGCGGATGCGGCTGTTCATGGTCTACACCGCCGGCAATTTCATCGAATGCACCACCGACACGCCGTACCTGCAGATCGGCGAGCACAAATACGGCAAGCCGGTGCTCGACCGCGCGATGCATTACGACGTCGAACTGTATGAGGCGCTGAAGACCGGCCTGATCTCGATGGATTCGACCATGCGCTCCAACCTCGGCGTCGGCCTGCCGATCGACGTTCTGGTGGTGCGCGCGGATGCCTGCGAGGCCGACCTCAACCACCGCATCGAGGCGGGCGAGCCCTATTTCCACGATCTCCGTTCCCGCTGGTCGGCGGCGCTGCGCGCGGCGCACCAGAATATTCCAAGACCACCCTACAAATCCGAAACAGAAACAAAAAACTGAAGGCGAGGAAACAATGGCCGACGCAACAAACAAGATCGCGCTCGTCACCGGTGCAGGCACCGGCGTCGGACGCGCGGCATCGCTGGCGCTGATGAATGCGGGATTCACCGTGGTACTCGCCGGACGCCGCATGGAGATGCTGGAGGAAACCAAAAAGCTCGGCGACAATGTCGGCAAGAGCCTGTGCGTCTCCGCCGACATGACCAACCCCGGTTCGATCGCAGCGCTGTTCGCCAAGGTGATGGAAACCTACGGCCGGCTCGACGTCCTCTTCAACAACGCCGGCATGGGCGCGCCGCCGGTGAATTTCGAGGATCTCAGCCTCGAACAGTGGCAGGCGGTGGTGAACACCAACCTCACCGGGCCGTTCCTGTGCACGCAGCACGCCTTCCGCATCATGAAGGATCAGAACCCGCGCGGCGGCCGCATCATCAACAACGGCTCGATCTCGGCGCACGCCCCTCGCCCGTTCTCGGCGGCCTATACCTCGACCAAGCACGCGATCACCGGCCTCACCAAGGCTTCCAATCTCGACGGCCGCATGTACGACATTGCGGTCGGCCAGGTCGACATCGGCAATGCCGCGACCCCGATGACGGACCGCATGGTCGCCGGCCCCGGTGTGATGCAGCCCGATGGCACCATGAAGCACGAGCCGCGCATGGACGCGAAGGCGGTCGGCGACGCCGTCGCCTACATGGCCGGCCTGCCGTTAGATGCCAACGTGCTGTTCATGACCGTGATGGCAACCAAGATGCCGTTTGTAGGACGCGGTTAGCAAACTTCGCAGCATGTCGTCCCTGCGAACGCAGGGACCCATACTCCGCGGCGCTAATTGGACTACGAGCCTTCTACCGCTCGTGTGCACATGAGAGATCACGCGGCATGGGTCCCTGCGTTCGCAGGGACGACATGCCGAGGCCGAGCGGACCGGTCTGCCAAATGGCCGAGCCCTCGCCGGATGTCAATGTTTCCGCGTTCAGCCGTTCCAGAGAAGTCGCGCACATCGCGCGCTATGCCTGCCGGCGGACCGTCTGCGGGCCGTCATCGCTCGCCTCCGGTGCGCTTGCTTTAGCAAGATCGTCTGTGACAGCGGCGAGGTTCGGAGCCCGGATCAGAAACGGGTGCAACGGTTCGCGGGGGCTCGAACTGATGTCGTAATTCAGGAACGACAGCATCAGCTGGAATCCGATCAGAAAAGTCAGCGCTGCGATCATGATGGTTCCGGTCGGCACCAGTTGATCCCCCGCCGCCCACCAGTGGTACAATCCAAATACGAGACCGAAGCCGAACAGTGCAGTGCCCGCGACAAGCTGAATCGACGCCAGCGAGAATTCGCGAAAGAAGTAGCGGTACAGAATCCGGCGGAAGGTATTGCGTAGATGTCCGCTGAAGAACGGCGCGAGCTGATGCGAAATGCGCAGATTCGATACTTCCTCGCCATACGACGCGCGCATCGGAAACTCGACGACTTTGGCGCGGATCAGCCCAAGATGAAACAGCAGGTCGGTTTCGAAGAAGAACCGCTTTGTGATCCGCTCATCGTCGAGCAGTTCTGCGACGCGTGCATGAATGGCAAAGAAGCCGTTGGTCGGATCCATAATGGTCCAGTAGCCGCTTGACAGTTTTGCCATGAACGACAGGGCGAGATTGCCGATCAGCCGGGCCTTCGGCATTGACGCCGCATTGGTGAGGAAGAAGAAGCGATCGCCTTTGACGTAGTCAGCCTGTCCGCTGGCGATGGGGTGGATCAGTGCCGGCACCTGTGACGGGTCCATCTGTCCATCGGCATCGATCTTCACGATGATATCAGCGCCATGTGTGATCGCGTAACGCATGCCCGTCAGGAAGGCTCCGCCGACGCCCCGGTTTGTATCGTGCATCAAGGGGACGACACGCGGATCAGAACAACGGTTCGCAACCACGAGCGCCGTACCCTCGGGGCAGCCGTCATCGACGACGATAATCATCTCTATTTCAGGACCGATCGCCTTGATGACCGGCAAGATCGTGGCTGCCGCGCGGTATGCAGGGATGACGACGCAATTCATCGGTTGAAACCGCTGCCGCACCGGTTGTCGGGCATCGAACGTCTGATGCTGATCATCCCCTAGCTTTGCTGGTTTCCCCTAAAGAAGATCTTAAGTTGCAGCATATAATTTGCATGCCGCATGAATTTTCGGCCGGCTTCCGGCCATTTGAGACATTCAGGGGCGGATCGCGATGCCAGACGAGAGCCTGTCCAATCCGGATCATTCGCGCAGGCCGCTGTTTCTGGGTACTCTCGTCCCCCAGACCGACGACCCGGAAAACGCAGAATTTCTACGAGGTCTGCTGCTGCTCGGCGGCGCGATGTTCGCGCTAACGCTGTTGGCTTATGCTTGCACCACCAACTGGACCTGGCCGTTTCCGCGCGACAAGGTCACGCTGGTACTGGGACGCGATTTCCTGAACCTGTGGATGTACGGGCACGCGGTCCTGGATGCCGATCCCGCCCGATTCTACGATCTTGCGACCTACAATGCCGAGCTCGCCAAGCTGCTCGGCCCCGGCTATCCCGGACAGAACTGGCCGAACCCGCCGACAGCCCTTGTCGTGATGGCGCCGTTCGGTCTGCTTGCCTATTTCCCGGCCCTGATCGCCTGGTTTTCGGTCAGCCTTCTCGCGTTCTACCTCGCAGGGCGCCGGGAGGTTGCCGACGAGCGTACTCTCGTGGTGGTTCTGGTCTCGCCGGCCGCCTTGCTTTGCGTGCTCTCGGGCCAGAGCTCATTGCTCACGACTGCTGCCCTGCTCGCGATCTTCGCTTCGCTCGACAAGCGACCTGTCGTCGCCGGCGTGCTGATCGGGCTGCTCACGGTGAAGCCGCAGCTTGGCGTGTTGTTTCCGTTTGCGCTGATCGCGTCTGGGCGCTGGCGGGTTTTCTTGTGGGCTGCGATGACGGCGGTTGTATTGTTCACGATCAGCGTCGCCATCGGCGGTCCGGAGAGCTGGCATGACTACATCACCAAGGCAATGCCGTTGCAGCGCGAAGTGCTGCGCGATCCTGCCGGCACCGCGGTGCCGTTTCAGTCGAGTATTTTCATGAACGTGCGCGGGCTTGTAGGCAATCGCGCCGGTGAAATGATCCAGCTTGCTTTCGCCATTGCGGCCGTCGCGGCCGTAGCCGCCGCGTTCCGTTATCGTAAAGACGGCGATGCCAGGCAGTTGCAGGCATTGTTTCTGGCCTGCACAGCGAGCGCTTCGCCCTATCTGGGCTCCTACGATTTGCTGCCGCTGACATTCGCAAGCGTCGTGCTGCTCGCGGAGGGAAAACTCGACGCAACCGGACGCCGCCTTGCCCAGCTCGTTTTCTGGGTCCCGGCGCTGCAAGTGATGTTGGGCACACTGCAAATTCCAGGACCCGGATTTGTCGCGCCTGCGTTCGCCGCCTATCTCCTGCTAAAATTATTCGCACCAGCGGTGCCGAGCAACGCGACCGCCGCTGCCGTCAGCCGATGACGCATTGCGTCATTGGCGCCCCTACGCCCATAATAGCATTGGCTTTGGGGGATTCATGCTGCAACTACAATCGGCATTTGGCGTGCTGGCGTTGCTGGCGATCGCATGGTCGCTCAGCGAAAACCGCCGCGCGGTTTCGTTGCGGCAAATGGCGGTTGGCCTTGCCGTCACCGTCGTCACGGCGCTGGTGCTGATCAAGCTGCCGCCGGTGGCAAGGGCGTTCGGCGCCATCAATGACGCCGTCAACACGATTTCGGCGGCGACGCGCGCCGGCACTTCCTTCGTGTTCGGCTATCTCGGCGGCGGCTCGCTCCCCTTCGACTTGAAAGCGCCGGGCGCGGATTTCATCCTGGCGTTTCAGGCGCTGCCGATCGTGCTGGTCATGAGCGTCCTGACGACGCTCTTGTTCTATTGGCGCGTGCTGCCGCCGATCGTGCGCGGCATGGCGTGGCTATTGGAGCGCACGCTCGGCGTCGGCGGTGCGGTGGGACTGTCGACCGCGGCCAATATCTTTCTCGGCATGGTCGAGGCGCCCCTATTCATCCGGCCCTATCTGGCGCAGCTCACGCGTAGCGAATTGTTCCTGGTGATGACCGGCGGCATGGCCGGCATCGCCGGCACCGTGCTGGTGCTCTACGCGACCTTCCTCGCGCCGCTGATCCCGGATGCGGCGGCGCATTTTGTCATTGCCTCGGTCCTCGGCGCGCCGGCGGCCATCCTGGTCAGCCTGATCATGGTGCCGGAGACTTCGGACAAGCGCACCGGCGGATCGTTGGAAGATCCCGACATGCATGCATCCTCCACGATGGACGCCATCGCCAAGGGTACCACTGCGGGACTTGAGCTTCTCCTGAACATCGTCGCCATGCTGCTGGTGCTGGTGGCGCTGGTCTATCTCGTCAACGCCATGCTCGGGCTGTTGCCCGAGATCGGCGGCGCCAAAATTTCGCTGCAGCGCCTGCTGGGCTACCTGATGGCGCCGGTGTGCTGGTTGATGGGCCTGCCCTGGCCGCAGGCAGTCACCGCGGGCAGCCTGATGGGCACCAAGACTGTGCTCAATGAACTGATCGCTTATGTCGAGCTGTCAAAGCTCGGCGCTGATACGCTCGATCCGCGCTCGCGGCTGATCATGCTCTATGCGATGTGCGGCTTTGCCAACTTCGCCAGCCTCGGCATCATGATCGGCGGCCTCGGCACCATGGCGCCGGAGCGGCGCGAGGAGATCAATGCGCTGGGGCTGAAGTCGATCGTATCGGGCACGCTGACGACGTGTTTGATGGGCGCGGTGGTAGGGGTTTTGAGTTAAGACTCTCGCCGTCATTCCGGGGCGGTGCGAAGCACCGAGCCCGGAATCCATCGGGCCGCAGCACGAGAGGCGAAATGAATTCCGGGCTCGCGCTGCGCGCGCCCCGGAATGACGGCAAGTTAAATGACAGCTAACTCGCCAATTCCACCGTCTTGAACTCCGCCGGCAAAATCACTTCCAGCAATTCGACGTCGTCGGAATAATCCATGATCAGATGCTTGATGCGCGGCGGCTGGGTCCAGGTGCTGCCTTCCTTCATCAGCGTCTCGCCCTGGCCTTCCATGTAGGTCTTTACCCAACCCTTGAGCACGTAGACCATCTGGAATTCGACATCATGGTAATGCAGTTTTGAAACTTCCGCCGGATTGCAGGGACCTTGCAGGCGGATCACATGCGCCTGCGCCAAACCGTGCGTCGCCTCCGCGATGCCGAGGTCGCGGTACTTTGCGTAAGTGCGCAGGCCGTCGGCTTTGAAATCTTCTTCGCGGTAATGGCTGATGGCGATGCGCTGCTTCGGCCGCGCCTTCTTGGCCGGTTTGGGCTTGGCCGCCGCAACGCCCCTCGCCTTCGACTTGATGGTCTTGCGGGCTGAGGACTTGGCTGCCGTCTTGTGGCCCGACCATTTCTTTTTCACAGCAGGCTGCGCCGCAGCGCGCGACGCCACTTTCTTCTTGGCCATGGGTACCTCCCCTTTTGTTTGTGGCGGGAGGCTAACACGAATTCATTTTCGTAGGGTGGGCAAAGGCGCTCTTGCGCTGTGCCCACCATCTATCCAGGCGTTTGGCTTGCAATGGTGGCACGCTTCGCTTTGCCCACCCTACCCGTCCTTCTCAATGCAGCCGAAACACGCCATCCACCGCGCGCAACTCGGCCGGCTTGATCAGCCTGGAATGCGCGACCGTTACGGAAAACAGCGGGCCATCAAGCTTTTCCTGCCAGAAGGCGAGGAAATCCTTCAGCGCCGGGAATTTCGGACAGAGATCGTAGTTCTGCCAGACATAGGTCTGCAGCAATGAGGGATGATCCGGCATCCGATACAGGATTTGCGCCGTCGTCAGCCCGTAGCCCAGCACCTGCTTCCGGAAGTCGTCGGAAGCAACTCCAACCCGCGAGACCATGCCAATACCTCCATTTCAGGAGCGCATTGTCGTGGTGGCCACACACCGAGCCACCCCGGCGGAGATGCGCTCACATGAGAGAAATGTGACGCACGATACCAACCCATCACAAGCCTAAATGTTTAATGATGTGTTGAAAATTCGCGCGTTAGCAGCAGCTTACCGCACGTGCTAATACGGATCCGGAGGCTCCGCCGGCCGGATTAATCATGATGAATGAAATTGGCAGGCGACATATTTGAGTGCCAATTTTTCTGCTAGAAGCCCTTGTCCCCCGAACAAGTCTGGCCTATGTCCTGCGCAGCCGAGCTGGCACTCGCTGGCCCGGACTGCCAAAATTCCAGAATCTGACAACATTTTCAGAAACTTAGGAGGACTGCATGAAATTCCGTCCGCTTCACGACCGCGTCGTGGTCAAGCGCATCGACGCCGAAGAGAAGACCGCTGGCGGCATCATCATTCCGGACAGTGCCAAGGAAAAGCCCTCGCAGGGCGAAATCGTCGCCGTTGGCCCCGGTGGCCGTGACGAAGCCGGCAAGCTGATCCCCATCGACCTCAAGGTCGGCGACCGCGTGCTGTTCGGCAAATGGTCGGGCACCGAGGTCAAGATCGACGGTGAAGAGCTCCTGATCATGAAGGAGTCCGACATCATGGGCGTGCTCGACGTCCCCGCTTCCAAGAAGAAGGCCGCCTAAGCGCTTCGCCTGCAACGCTCACCCTGAGGAGCGCCGCAAGGCGCCTCCCCGACAGGGTGAGAGACAAGCATCAACTCAGGGAAACCAAATATGTCAGCCAAAGAAGTCAAATTCGGTGTCGATGCCCGCGACCGCATGCTGCGCGGCGTCGACATCCTCAACAACGCCGTCAAGGTGACGCTCGGCCCGAAGGGCCGCAACGTCGTGCTCGACAAGTCGTTCGGCGCACCCCGCATCACCAAGGACGGCGTCACCGTCGCCAAGGAGATCGAGCTCGACGACAAGTTCGAGAACATGGGCGCCCAGATGGTGCGCGAAGTCGCCTCCAAGTCCGCTGACGCGGCTGGCGACGGCACCACCACCGCGACCGTGCTCGCGGCCGCGATCGTCCGTGAAGGCGCCAAGTCGGTTGCCGCCGGCATGAACCCGATGGACCTGAAGCGCGGTATCGACCTGGCGGTGGAAGCCGTGGTCGCCGACCTCGTCAAGAACTCCAAGAAGGTCACCTCGAACGACGAGATCGCCCAGGTTGGCACCATCTCCGCCAACGGTGACAAGGAAATCGGCGACTTCCTCGCAAAAGCGATGGCCAAGGTCGGCAACGAAGGCGTCATCACGGTTGAGGAAGCCAAGTCGCTCGACACCGAACTCGACGTCGTCGAAGGCATGCAGTTCGACCGCGGCTACATCTCGCCCTACTTCGTCACCAACGCCGACAAGATGCGCGTTGAGATGGACGATGCCTACATCCTGATCAACGAGAAGAAGCTGTCCTCCCTGAACGAACTGCTGCCGCTGCTCGAAGCCGTGGTGCAGACCGGCAAGCCGCTGGTCATCGTCGCCGAAGACGTCGAAGGCGAAGCCCTCGCCACCCTCGTCGTCAACCGCCTGCGCGGCGGTCTGAAGGTCGCGGCCGTCAAGGCTCCGGGTTTCGGCGATCGCCGCAAGGCCATGCTGCAGGACATCGCGGTTCTGACCGGCGGTCAGGCGATCTCGGAAGATCTCGGCATCAAGCTCGAGAACGTCACGCTGCAGATGCTCGGTCGCGCCAAGAAGGTGATGATCGACAAGGAAAACACCACGATCGTCAACGGCGCCGGCAAGAAGGCCGACATCGAGGCGCGCGTTGCCCAGATCAAGGCGCAGATCGAGGAAACCACCTCGGACTACGACCGTGAGAAGCTGCAGGAGCGTCTGGCCAAGCTCGCGGGCGGCGTCGCGGTGATCCGCGTCGGTGGCGCGACCGAAGTCGAGGTGAAGGAGCGCAAGGATCGCGTGGATGACGCGATGCATGCAACCCGTGCGGCGGTTGAAGAAGGCATCGTGCCGGGCGGCGGCGTCGCCCTGCTGCGAGCCTCCGAGCAGCTCAAGCGCATCAGGACCCAGAACGACGACCAGAAGACCGGCGTCGAGATCGTGCGCAAGGCGCTCTCCGCGCCCGCCCGCCAGATCGCGATCAACGCCGGTGAAGACGGTTCCGTCATCGTCGGCAAGATCCTCGAGAAGGAGCAGTACAATTACGGCTTCGACTCGCAGACCGGCGAATACGGCAATCTGGTCTCCAAGGGCATCATCGACCCGACCAAGGTGGTTCGTGCGGCGATCCAGAACGCAGCGTCGGTTGCGGCTCTCTTGATCACCACCGAAGCCATGATCGCCGAACTGCCGAAGAAGAACCAGGGCGCCGGCGCTGGCGGCATGCCTCCGGGCGGCGGCATGGGCGGCATGGACTTCTAAGTCCAGCCACTCCGGCGACTATCCAAGGAATGCAAAACCCCGGCAGCGATGCCGGGGTTTTTGTTTGGGCAGACGATGTAAATACCCGTCACAACACAGCAAACGCCGACGCCTCGCCTGCAACGCAACGCTGAAGAAAAGGCTTCCTGCTCCCTGAGATATCCCTGTTATGCACAACGCTCCGCAAATATACGATCGTATGCGTTGACAATCTCGAAAAAAATTTCTGCGAGAGTCGCAATTCGAACCGACGCTCCGCTTCTCTTAGGCCAAAGTCGTATCGGGTCGGGGCTAAATCAAAGCTCATCCAAAATCTGGTCGAACACGGAGCGCGAGCTCTCGTGACGCCTGCGAGCGTCGCGGAGAATGCTTTCGCTTGAGAGGAGTAATGCTGCGTGAGTGAAAGCGAAATGAAAGTGACACTGAACGGAACCAATGTTTTCGGGATGCCGCTCTTGGACTTCTCGAAGATCGCCTTGCCTGGCATCGGCGGCAACGAGCAGGCCCTCGCCCGCGCGCGGGAAGGCTTTGAGAAGATCAGGGCCGCGTCGGAGGGGATGACGGAAGCGCTGCGCGAGACCTATTCGGGTAACGCCAGAAGCGCGACCGACTACGGGCTGAAGGTGTTTGAAATCTCAAACGCCAATACCGCCTCTGCGCTCGACTTCTTGATCCACCTCTGCGGCAGCAAGTCAGCGACTGATGTCTTTACCTTGTCGGCGGCGCAAACGCGCAAGGCGTTTGATACCGCTTCCGACCAGAACAGGGAACTGTGGGCGCTTGCCCAGAAGGTTGCGACCGAAACGGGTGAACCGATCAGGAAGCACTTCACCAAGGTTCTCCACCAAGCAGACTGAAAAATCCACTCAGTTCAGGTCCAAGGAGGGATCCGGCCGGTTGGAAAAAGCCCGGCGAGCATGCAGCCCCCACTGGCCTTGCTCGACCAAACAAGGTGCGCGATGCCCCCCAAGTAACCCGCACCGACAACAGGCGCAATCCAACCGGCCGGTGCTTATTTGCAGGAAACTACAAACTACAATGACGATCGCAATGGAGGGCGACATGGGTATGGTGATGATCAAATGTCCGCAAACCGGACACGCGATTCCCACGGGCATCAAGACTGATCGCGAAAGCTTCGGGCGCCGCGCGGTGTTTTTCTCGCGCACGCGTTGCGTGATCTGCCACACCGATCACACTTGGTTTGCGCGCGAAGCCTGGGTCGACGAACCGAGCATCCGGGTGCATCGCAGCGCCGGCGTCCCGGCGTAATCGTCGACTGAGGTCAAGAGTGACGATCGCGATGGAGAGACACCATGGCGCGCATGCAAACCCCATCTGAAACTTCAACCTGGCTGCTGCAGGCCAAGGACTTTCTCGCCGAAGCACGACGGCAGAAGCCTGGCCCCGAGCGCAACGAGCTGCGTCAAACGGCGAAGGTGCTGCGCGAGCTTGCGAAACTCGAGGCCGCATCCGAGCAAGCCCTCGAACGTGATTGGCGGCAGGGAACCTGATCGAGCGGAATATCCGCTCGTTGAAGGGCTTTTCCCGGAACGCCACAGCGCACGTCGCGTGCGTGGAAAGTCAGACGTAGAAAGTCAATCGGTCGCGCGAAACGCGCTCACCTGACGTTGCCCGATTTGATTCCGGGGATGCGCCCGACTTCGAGCAAACCCCTTGCCCGGGATTGGTCCGAATTCGTTGAGAGAATCTCCTCGACTTCGAGACGCATGGCCCGATGGCATTCGCACGCCGCCGCCGCGAGCCGCGCCCGGTCGATCTCGATCAGGCCTCGTCGATCGGATCTGATCGCTCCGCGCGCGCGCAGATTACGCATCAGGAGCGTCACGGTCGTACGCCGCACACCGAGCATTTGCGACAGCGCGTGCTGGGTGAGCGGCAGCACATCATGGTCGACGCGGTCGCGCAACTGAAGCAGCCAACGGGCCATGCGGGCTTCGACCGGGTGCAGCGCGTTGCAGGCCAAGCCGAGTTGGAACTGCATCAACATCGCCTTGACGTGATTCTGAACCATGCGTCGGATCGCGGGACTGCGGTTAAAGACGCCAAGAAATCGCGATGCAGGGATCCGAGAGGCGGTGCCGGCCGCGCGAACGACGGCTGTCGTGGCCGAAGGTGATGGCCCGAGCACCGAAAGCATGCCAACGGCTCCCTCACGCCCGATTGCCGCGGTGGCAACCGTGTGCCCGTCCGCCATGTCGATCATCAAGGTGATCGCGCCGTTGTGGGGAAAGACGACGTACTCGATGTCGTCACCCGCCTGCGAAAGGACCGCATCCTGATCGAGCGCGATCATCTCAAGTTCGGGTTCCAGCACATCGAAATCCGATGCAGGCAATGCTGCAAGAAGGCGATTGCCCATTCCGCCGCGAGGCTTCACTGCGGGGAACCTGCAGTGACGCGTCTGGGGCGTGCTCCATTTCGAGTGTCGCGAAACGATGGTTTTAACATAAATTGAATCTGCTCTTTACTCGTACTCGTCAACACGCTCACTCTAACAAATAAACCCCGCCGCTCGGTTGCAAGACGGCTTCTGCTCACAGGGAGCTTAAGTAGTTAGATGCAAATGGGCCGCCGGACGCAACCGTAAAATACGCATGGGTAATACGGTAACAGTACGGGGTAATGCGGTTCCAATTCCGGCGCATGGCAAGTGCTCTACCCCTCACCCTGCGTGCCTGCAAACCGCACCGGTCAATACGGCTTGGCCCATGCGTCGGCGGCAGCGATGATCTTGCCGAACAGCCGGACGAGTTCGCGCCGCTCTGCCGGATCGAGCGTTTCCAGCATCTGCTTTTCGCGTTCGACAAAGCTCTTTATGATCGCGGCGTAGGTGGCTTGTCCGGATTCGCTCAAGTGCAAGACCCGCCGCCGGCTGTCGGCGATATCGGTCTTCCGGGTGATCAGCCCTTTTTTCTGAAGCAGCTTTACCGCACTCGCAATGCTGGTCTTGGGTCGGCCGGTCACGATGCTGATCTGCTGGGCGTTCAGGCGCGGCCGCCGCGTCAGGCAAAACAGGACGATCCATTCGGAACGCGTCAGCTTGAACGACCGCTCCATCATGGCCACCAGCGGGCCGACGTAGAAATTGGCGATGTAGTTCATGCGATACGCAACGGGTATCGGATTGTCCTTCAGGATGGCCTCGAGCAGCAATCCGTGAAGCACGCGTTCTCCGGGCTGCCACCCGACGTTCAACGCTTCCGCCTTGCCGGTCCCGCGCTTCGCTGCTGCTCTGCCCGCCATTGCTGCCACTCAACTTCCTGCCAGGAAGATCGCTATCGCCCGGTATAGGTGCATGTGATTTTTCTCGATGCAGAGGAAATGAGAGCCACCGGCTATTTCCAGACAAGATTTTTCGTTCGATCCGATGGCCGCTTCGAGCCCAAGCATATCGGTCCTTGTCGAGGTGGTATCGCATTCTCCCCGCGCCAGCAGAACGCGAGCCCTGATCGTCTGCGGGTCGTACAGCGGATGGCCATTGAACACCTTGATCAGATCGGCAAATGCGCCGTTCGGACAACGAAACGCCGGCGGATGACATAAGCCGGAACGCGGATCGTTCGCAGCCAGCGTCTCAAACAGCGAATCCACCACGCCATCCTCGCGCACATCCCTGGGATCGCCGGCAACATCCCCGTCCCAGCGCGCGACAACGTCATCCCTGGTGATCAGACGATAGGCGCCGAAATGGCCGGCCAGCCGACGCGTGTCGGCGGGATCGCCGATCCGCCTCAGCCACATCGCGTTCTTCTCGGCAAACAGCGGCGCGTAGAGCACCAGCCTGCGTACTTCGGCGATATGTCCGCTGGCGTACCACCCGGCGGTGATCGAGCCCCACGAGAATCCGATCAGATCGATCGATTGAACGGCGCGCCGTTGCAGAATGGCTGATACCGCAGCGCCGATGTCCTCGACGGCGTGCAGGGCCCGCGAAAACGGCAGATGCGCGTCCGGCGGCGCATTCATCACACCGTGCGCGACCGATGCACCATAGCCGCGAACATCGATCGCATAGACGAAGCGGCCGCCGCTCGCGAGCTCCCGCATCAGCGAGTATCCGGCAACGGGAAGATCGAACAGGGCCGATCCGAACGAAGCGCCGTGCATCAGCAGCACCGGCGGATAGACGGCCTCGCCTGCCGGCGCCATCTCCCACAAGCCGAGCAGTTCGCCGTCAGCCGCCTCGATCCGCAGCAATCGTTTCGTTGTCATCGCCATATCGCACTCGCGAAATCCCGCATCGCATCACCTGCATTCTATTCCAAGGTATATAGTGCGATGTCGTACTAATTAGTCTAGCCTCGCTCTATAAAAGAAGCCGCCGGCTGCGCCCTGCGCCCCGAAGCAGGCTTCGAAACAGGGGGAGCAGCAACCATGCGCAACATCGCTTTGGCACTCGTGATGGCGGCGGGCACCGCGCTGGCGGCGCCAATCCCTTCCCTCGCACGCGACGCAGTCGTCTCCTCACCCGCTTCCCGCGCGGGATTCGATACCGCAAAGCTGAAGGCGGTCGTGACGTGGCTGAAAGCCGACGTCGACAAGGGAAGAATACCGGGCGCGGTCGTCCTGATTGCCCGCGACGGGCAAGTGGTCCTTCATGAGGCCGTGGGATGGGCCGACAAGGACAAGAACATTCCGATGCAGCGCAATTCGATCCATCCGATCGCCTCGTCGACAAAGCTGATTACCACCGTGGCTGCGCTCCGCCTGTTCGAGCAGAACAGATTGTCCGTGATGGCGCCGATCGCGGCCTATCTTCCCGAGCTGAAGGATCTCAAAGTATCCGTCGAGAAGAAAGACGCCGGCGGCAATGTGACGACTGAACTGGTTGCGCCCGCGCGCCAGCCGACGGTTCACGATCTGATGACCCACCGCGCCGGCTTTACCTATTTCTTTTTCCCGCCCAATCCGTTGCGCACCAAATACAAGGAGCTCGGCATCGACCGCGTCGACAACATGACCGCCGACGAGATGCTGCAGAAGCTCGCCACTCTGCCGCTGGCGTTTCCGCCGGGCTCCTCGTTCGAATACTCGATTGCAACCGATCTGCTCGGCCACATCGTCGAGCGGATCACCAAGAAGCCGCTCGACGCCGCGCTGAAGGAACTGGTCCTCGATCCGCTCAAGATGGACGAGACCACGTTCTTCGTTCAAGGCAGCGCGGTCACACGCTACGCACGGCCGCTGCCGACGGATCCGGATAAATGGGTGTTCGACTGGCTGGACGTCACGCGGGCGCCCAAGCGGCTTTCCGGCGGCGCCGGAATGGCATCCACGACGGGCGACTACTTCCGGCTATTGCAGTTGCTCGCCAATGGCGGAACGCTCGACGGCACCCACCTGCTCTCCCCGATGACCGTGCGATGGGCGTTGGCCGATCAAATCGGAACAATGCGGGGAGTTGCGCATCCGGGCGATGGTTTCCTGGAGCCTGGTCAATCCCGTCAGGGTAAGCGCCGGCGGCGCTCCCTTCCAGGGAAGCGTTGGCGACCTGTTCTGGGGCGGCATCACCGGGCCGCGCTACTTCATCGATCCCAAGGAAAATCTGGTCGGCCTTGTCTTCGTACAAGGCCCCTCGGTCCGCGCCGCCTATCATGCCGAACTGCGATCGCTGGTCTACGGCGCGATGATATCGAGCAAGAGCGAGAAGTAGATGTTGATTTTTGTCTAGCGCTGGCAATAGCGTCCCTCGTCATTCCGGGGCGCGCCTTGGCGCGAGCCCGGAATCCATTGATCCGCTCGCTCATGGCTTACTACGTCTACCTCCTCGCCAGCGACAAATACGGAACGCTCTATCTCGGCGTGACGAACGACATCGTTCGCCGTGTATATGAACACAAGAGCAAAGCCGTCCCCGGATTCACAAAGCGATACGCCGTCGACAAACTGGTCTGGTTCGAAATCTACGATGATCCCGTAACGGCGATTACGCGTGAAAAAGAATTGAAGAAATGGCGGCGGGACTGGAAGATCCGATTGATTGAAGAGCGCAATCCACAGTGGATCGATCTATATCCGCAAATATCGGTCTGAGATTCTGGATAAGTGGATTCCGGGCTCGGCGCTTCGCGCCGCCCCGGAATGACGAGCGAGGAATGTAGCGCCACTCGGGATCACAACGAGCCCGACCCATGGCCAAGCGAAGGAGCGCGCTATCGCCTACTGAAATGCGACTTCGGCAAAGCTTCTGAGCTTGCGCGAATGCAGGCGCTCGGATTCCTGGTGCTTGACCCGTTCGAGCGCCTTCAGGCCGATCTCGAGATGTTGACCGACGCGTCGCCGGTAGAATTCGCTGGCCATGCCGGCGAGTTTGATTTCGCCGTGCAGCGGCTTGTCGGAGACGCACAGCAAAGTGCCGTAGGGGACGCGGAAGCGGTAGCCGTTGGCGGCAATCGCCGCGGATTCCATGTCGAGCGCGACAGCGCGGGATTGCGACAGCCGCCGAATGACCGACGGCCCGCTGATTTCCCAATTTCGATTGTCGACGCTTGCAACCGTTCCGGTGCGCATCACCCGCTTGAGCTCAAAGCCGGTCAGCCCGGTAACCTCGCCGACCGCTTCCTCGAGCGCGACCTGCATCTCGGCAAGCGCTGGGATCGGGACCCAGAGCGGCAGCTCATTGTCGAGTACGTGATCCTCGCGGACGTAGCCATGCGCGAGCACGTAGTCGCCGAGCCGCTGCGTATTCCTGAGGCCCGCGCAATGCCCCACCATCAGCCAGGCGTGCGGCCGCAGCACCGCGACGTGGTCGGTGACGTTCCGCGCATTGGACGGACCGGTGCCGATGTTGATCAGGGTAATGCCGCGATAGCCGGGCTCGACGAGATGAAAGGCAGGCATCTGTGGCGCGCGCTCGGGGGTAGTCCCGGTCGTGCCGCCGCCAAGCCGCGCGTTGTGCGTGATCGCATTCCCGGGCGCAACAAAGGCATCGGGGCCTATCTCGCCCAATGCGAGGCGGTGCTGGCACAGTTGCACGAAGGCATCGACATAGAACTGGTAGTTCGTGAAGATCACGAAATTCTGGAAATGCTCAGGATCGGTGCCGGTGTAGTGATAGAGCCGGCGCAGCGAGTAATCGACCCGCACCGCACGGAACAGGGACAGGGGTTCGGGTGCTCCGGGGGGCAGTTCAAATGTGCCGTCGGCGATCGCATCGTCCATGGCAGCAAGATCGGGCGTATCGAACACGTCGCGCAGCGTTCGCGTAAAGGCCGAGCTGTCGGCAATAGTCAGCGCCGCCTCGATGTTGATGTCCCGCCGATAGGCGAAATGAATCGGAATGGGCTCGTTCGATTCGCCGATTTCAACCGGCACGCCGTGGTTCTTGACCAACAGCTCGATTTGCTCGGTAAGATAGGTGCGGAAAATATCCGGGCGCGTCACGCTGGTCTCATGCACGCCCGGCCCCGCGACAAACCCGTAAGCGAGACGAGAATCGAGCCGCGCATGGGTCGAGGTCGTCATCCGCACAAACGGATAACAGGCTCGCACGCGCGTCGTGAACGCCCCGCCATTGACGTAGGCTTCAAAGCGATCGCGAAGGAACTGGGTATTGCGCTCGTAGATCTCTTCGAGACGGGCAACGGCCGCACCGGCATCGACGAATGCTTCGGTCGCATAGGGCGGTGGAGTTTCGACGAGCATTGCGGAACACATGTCGCTTCGCGCCAGATTGGTTGTCGAGCCGAGACTCACTCTGCAATATAATCACAATCGAGTCTCGTTCCAGCTCCGTAGAGAGCTCGCAGTAAGCCGTAAAGCCATTGCGCAGGGAAGGCCGGATGCCCCGCTGGACCTGTGCGCTTTTGCTGTGCGCATTTGCACACGAGACCGCGGGTCCAGCGCGCACCCGGTCTTCCCTGCGCCCTCTGATTGGAGAGGGCGGAAAGTTTCAGGCAAACCTCGGGCAGTTCATGTCGCGAGATCGTGAACGCATATTCAGTCGTCATTCCGGGGCGCGCGCAGCGCGAGCCCGCAATCCATCCAGCCGCAGAACCGGTGGCAAAATGGATTCCGGGCCTGCGCCAAGTGGCGCATCCCGGAATGACGAACGGACCGTTATTGCGGTCAGTCCGCGGCGCGCTGGATCGCGCGAGCCAGGAATGACCTCAGCAGGCTGTTTGAAATTCGAATCCGCGTTGAGGCGGCGTCGTCGCCTACTGAACCTTCGCCAGCACCGCGAGGCGGCGGATGCCCTTGTTCTTGTAGGCGTCGAGGAAGGCGTAGTAGTCCTTGAAGGACACGCAGCCGTTGGATTGGCCGCTCGGCCCGAGCATGTAGGTGTGCGCGAGCAGCCCGTCGCGGCCGTGGATCTTGTCCTCGCCGCCGATCGGCGTCAGCCGCAGCGCCGGCACGCCGTGAAACAGCGCCTCGCGCGGCTTCAGCTCGTAGATATGCGGCGGCGTCACGCCCTGCATCCGCACATGCGAATAGCGCACGTCGTCCATCTTCGAGCCGAGGCCCGAATGCGCCTCCAGCCTGGTGCCGTCGGGCAGATACACCGTCTTCGCGGAAATATCATAGACCGCGGTCTGGCGGTCATAGGGCGGAGATCCACCCATCATCGGGTTCTGGCTTCGTGTATCGATGATGCTGCCGGTGACGCTGGCGTCGGCGGATGCATAGGCCAGGAATCCTCCAGCCGCCGGCTGCTTGCCCCAGAGCTTTTCGACCATGGTCTGCTTCTCGCTGGAAGCAATCGACATCACGGCGGCCTTGGCGCGCTGCGCCATGTCGCGAACAGAAGTGCCGGAGGATGCCTTCGCGGTCTTGTCCTCCGCAGCCTTGGCTTCGGTCTCCTTCGGCGCCGTAGCCGGAACGTTCAAGGCGAGCTTGGTAGCAGGCGTGGCAACTTTCGGCTTCGTCGCTTCGGCGGGCTTCGACGCCTGAACGGCCTTCGGCGCTTCGGCCGGCGGCGAAGCTTCGGCCAGCTTCGTCGTTTCGACGTGTTGGGGCTCAACAGATCTGGACCGCGCGCCTTGCGCCGCCGCCGCTGCAAACCGTTCGTTGAACATCAGCGAGGTCGCGACATTCTCCGGCGCGGGCATTACCAGCGGCCGTTGCTCCAGCGATGCGAATATTTCGTTGAAGGCCGGCTGCACCGGGCGGGCAGCGACGGTGGTCGTGTCCTTGGCGACGGGCGCCTCGAAGGCGGCGCTGTGCACGGATGGATAGATGCCGGCGCCGAACACGTTGGTGTAAACGGTCCAGGCGCAGCCCAGCACGAGGCCTGCGATCGCAACACCGCCGAGGAAATATTGGGGAATGCCCTTGCGAGAGGATTTCCTGCGGTTGTGAGCCGCAGGGCCGAACGCACGCGTACGCTTACTCATTCACACAACGCCCAGAACAATTCCACCAAGTCCCCCATTGATGCCGCGTCCGGAGACGTTCCCTGCAGCATCTCGCAGAGGCACAGAGCGTCATTAAGGCGACTTTTAGTTAAATCCGGCTTAAACGCGGGCGGATATAAGGCGGGCTCAAATCCATGGAACTATTGAGGAAATTGTCCTCGCAATGAGGCGGGGATTCGTCCCAAACAGGGACACCCGGCTTATGGCTCGCCGGGTGTCCCACATCGGGCCAAGTTTGGCCTCAATCCTTGAACGGGTCGAACTCATTCTCGCCGGCCATCGCCACCGCGAACGGACGCAGCGTGTGCTGCACACTGATCGAGCCGGCGTGTTCGGCAAGCACCTCCGGCAGACGGCGGTAGGCCATCGGACTTTCGTCAAGGTCGGCGCCTACCAGCGTGACGCCACGCGATTGCAGCCAGGCATCCATCTCGGCCCGCGTGAACCTGCGCTTGGCCTCCTTGCGGCCAAACAACCGGCCCGCGCCGTGCACCGTCGAGTAGAGCGAAGCCTTCGCCTCCTCGCTATCGACGCCTTCAACGATGACAGCGTCGTCGCCCATCGATCCGCCGATGAAGCCGCGCTGGCCGGGAAATGCCGGGGTTGCACCCTTGCGAACCACCCACAAATCCCTGCCGCCATGGTTCTCCCGCCACGCATAATTGTGATGGTTGTGCACCATGTCGGTGACTTCGCCGCCGATGACCCTGCGCACGCGCTCGATCACCCATTCGCGGCCGGCATAAGAGTAACGCCCAGCGAGCTGCATCGCCGCGATGTAGCGCCGTCCGATCTCGCTGTCCTCGTCGATCACGGCGGGCGGCACGTTCATGCCGTCCTTGCCGCCCGCAGCCTTGAGGTAGCGGGTGGCGCTGGTATGGCCGAGGCCGCGGCTGCCGAAGTGCACGCCGATCCAGACAAAGCCCTCCTCGTCGCGCAACAGGTCGACATAGTGGTTGCCCGATCCGACGGTGCCGAGTTGCGAGGCCGCCTTTTGCCGGTAGGCGCCCATGTCGGATTCGCGCCAGGCGTCCGCATCGTCGAACAGCTCATGCTCGACGCGCTCGTCGTTGGTGCGACCGACGCCGAACGAAATCACGCTGCGCACATCCTTGATGATCGTGCCGACATTGCTTTCGATCTGGCTGAACGGCGTATCGAGGCGCACGGCCATGTTGCCGCAACCGATGTCGAAGCCGACACCGGAGATGCTGATCTGCTTCTCGTAGGCGATCACGCCGCCGACCGGCTGTGCATAGCCCAGATGCCCGTCCGCGCAGAGGACGCCGGCAACTACGTTGCCGACCGACATGCAATTGCGCATCTGCGCGATCGTTGCGTCGTCGTGTTTGCCGAAGATTTTCAGCGGGCTGTTCTGATATTGCGCCGCCTGCGGCTTGCTGACGATGTCAGTGGCAACAGCCTCCGCGTTCCGCGCGAGCTTTTCCTTGCGCGCGGCGTCGCGAAACAGGCACCAGGTCGGCATCGGCCGCTGGCCGGGGCGGTCGATCTTCGCGTCGGGGTCGAGCCCGGCTTCGGCGGCCAAAGCCCTGGCGCGCTCTTGGTAAGGATCGGATCGCATCAGTTTCTTCTTCACTGCAAACGCTCCGTTCAAGGCTTCGGAGCATTCCATGTCCGTCGCAACATAGATCCGTTCGGTTCGCAGCGAGATATCACGACGTCGAGCTTGCCACGAATGGCTTTGCTCGCCGCGGGCGCTAATAGCTCAGCCGCGGATACCAATCCTTGCCGCGCCCTTCCGGCGTGGTGTCAAGAATGGTCCAGAGCGGATCAATGTCGGGCGCGCCGCGCGGGTCCTGTCCGGGGTCGGCGGTCGACGGGCCCATTTCGCCAGCCCAGAAATGACGGATGCTGCCGTCGCGACGCGTGAACACATTGTAGCCCGGCGCGTCTGCATCCGTGGCGCTGACATAGTCGCGCGTGTACTCGCCGGACGCATCCGAATAGATCCGGTGCCGCGTCCAGCCGCGCGCCTTCTTCGCCTCGATCAACCGCGATATCGGCGAGCGCGCTACGAACACAAACGCCACGCGCTGTTCGACATCGGGCAGCTTTGCTTCCCAGGTGCTCATGAAGGACGTGCACATCGGGCACGGCTGCTCGCGCGCGGGACCGAACATATAGCTGTAGATCACGAGCGTCTGCTTGTTGCCGAACAGATCCGACAGCGTCGCCTTGCCGCCCTCGCCTTCGAATTGGTAGTTCTTCGTCACCACGCCACCCGGCGGCAGCGCGCGGCGCAAGGCGGCGACGCGTTCGATGTGGCGGCGCAGTTCGATCTCTTCCGTCAGCAATTGCTCGCGGGCGCGGCGATACTCGGCGCTCTCGTTGGGAAAGCGCACGCTGCTTCCACGTGCGAGCTCAGTGGCGGGTTTCAGTGTGGAACCGGACATGGGAGGACCTCGGTGTTGGTTGCTCGGTTACAAGACGCTCGGGGCGTCATGGGTCCGACAGCCGCGGGCAAAAAATTCGGTCTACAACCGCCGTTTCCGTCCATTTTTCGAGCCGTTTGCGCGGATTTTTCTGCATGGGAGCTATCGCCGAACCTTAACCGCCGGAGGCAGACATACTATCGCCTGCCGATGGCTCTGCGCTGGAGGTCGGCCCTGTGATACGGCACCGTATCACCCACCTGTTTCGCCCGTACCCGAAGGGGAAGCTGCCATGACAATGCTGGCACGCGCCGGAAGTATCGCTGTCGCAAGCCTCGGCCTTCTGGCTGGACATGCGTTGGCCCAGCCAGCGAAACTGGGCTGCACGTCCGTGCAGACGGCCCAGGGAACGCAAACCCTGCATTGCGAGAAGGCGATCACGATCGTGGCCGAAAGCGGCGCGAAGTTCGAGCTCGGGGATCGCAACCGCGACGGCCACGTCGATTCCGTCGAGCTCAGCAACAAGGCCCTGCTGCTCGAGGTTCCGAAGAAGCCGGGCCGTGTCAGGTTCAACGTGCTGACGCCGCAGGCGATTGCCGCGGTGCGCGGCACCAAATGGACCGTTGACGCAGAGGGCGGAAAGACCTCCGTCTTCGTCGTCGACGGCCGCGTGAGCGTCGCGCGATCCGCCGGGCGCGGCAGCGTCGTGCTTGGCCCCGGCGACGGCGTCGACGTCGAGACATCAGGCGACCTGATCGTCAAGCGCTGGCCGCCTGCGCGCGTTACGGCCCTGATGGCAAGATTGGGACAATAGAAGCCAGGCAAATGAGCCATCGACGTCTTCATATTCTGGTTGCGTTGCTTTGCACGGGATTGTGGGCAGGCGCGATATGGCTCGGCCATTCGAGCGGCCATTTGCGGTTTCTCGACCGGCTCGAGTCGGCATTGACCGATGTGCGAACACTGGCGCGCGGCGTAAAGGCGCCGCCGGACCTCGTCACGATCGTTGCGATCGACGACACCATGGTTAAGCTCAGCGGCGCCTATCCCCTGCCGCGCGCGGAGATAGCCAAAATCGTCGAGGCGATCGCGCGGCTTGGGCCGAAGGTCATCGCGATCGATCTGCTGCTGGTCGACAAGGGATCCGCCGATGGCGATGCCGCGCTCGCGCAATCATTGGCGGCGAGTCCGACTGTGCTTGCAGCGGCTGCGGTATTTTCAAACATCCTGCAGCCTTCCGCAGAGGACGACGGGCCGTTGGCCCGCCTGCCGAAGGCCGAGCGCTTCCTGCTGCCGCTGCCGGCATTTGCCGACCGCGCGGAAGTCGGCATCGCCAATGTGGCAACGGGCCAGACCGGCACGCCGCTGTCGGTCCCGATGCTGTTCCGGACAGACGACAAGATCGAGTTGTCGTTTCCGCTTCGCGTCGCATCCATTGCGATCGGCCAGAAGCTGACGATCGAACCCGACCGCCTGCTGTTCGGCGACCGGCCGATCGCGACCGCTTCCGACTATGCGCTGCCGATTTCCTATTACGGCCCGCGCCGCACCATTCGCACCGTCAGCGCCGCAAATCTGATCGACGGCAATGTCGCCAAGGAAGCCATTGAGGGCCGGATCGTCGTGCTCGGCGCGACCGCAACCGGCGCCGGCGACTTCTTTCCGACGCCGTTCGATTCACTGATGCCGGGGGTGGAAATCATTTCCACCGCGATTACGCATCTGGTCGCAGGCGACGGCGTCGTGCGCGACCGGCCGGTTCGCATCGTCGAGGCCATTACGACGATCCTGCTCCCGATACTGCTGGTCGGTTTGCTGGCGTGGCGGCGAAACGCGATTGGCCTCCTCGCGGTCAGCGCCGTGATGCTCGCGTGGGCGGCCGCGAACACGGTTGCTCTCGCGTACGGCATATGGCTCGACGCCGCGACGACAATGGCCGCGGCGGTGCCGCCGGTCGTCCTGTTCGGTACGTTGCAGCTATGGTCGGGCCGGAGCAGCGCGCAGCATCTCGCCGCACAGAACAAGTTGCTCGAACAATTCCAGACACCGGGCCTGCAGGAATGGCTGACGCGCGATCCCGACTTCCTGGTGGCGCCGGTCAGGCAGAATGCCGCCGTCGTGTTCGTCGACCTGTCCGGATTTACCTCACTCAGCGAAACGCTCGATCCCGACGCCACAAGGGGACTGCTGAAGGAGTTTCACGCGCTGGTCGACAAGGAAGTGACGCGGTGCGGCGGCGTGATCACGAGCTTCCTCGGCGACGGCGCCATGATCCTGTTTGGCTTGCCGGAGGCGGCACCGGATGATGCCGCGCGCGCGGGGCAATGTTCGATCGCACTCTGCGTCAAGACCGAGCGCTGGATCGCAGCATTGCCGCCACAGATCGCGGCACGCATCGGCTTCAAGATCGGCGCTCATTTCGGACCGATCGTCGCCTCCCGGCTCGGTGGCCGCAACCATCAGCACATCACGGCAACCGGCGACACCGTGAACGTGGCGAGCCGTCTGATGGAAGTGGCGGCCCGCCACGATGTCAGGCTGGCACTGAGCGATACGCTGCGCATCGCGGCCGAAGGCACCGGCGCCCGGCTGAAAACTGGAAGCCTTGCCGGCCCCGTCGAAGCGCAAATCCGCGGTAGGTCAGGTACCCTCACGGTGTGGCTGTGGCACGGCGAACATCCCACGATCGATCAACGCACGCATCCCGACGCCGCGGAGTGACCGGCTTCGCGGCCTATTGCAATTCCGGCGGCGGCGTACGGTCGAACACGTCGCCCTTCGGGCCTTGCATGAGATGCAGCGCATAGGTCTCGATCACGAAGGGCCCACGCTTGCGCTCGACCTCGCCGATCTTCTCGACGCGGTCGAACTTGTCCTTCAACGGAGCATCGCCTCGGAAGACCTCGCGGACATAGAGCAACGGACCGGCGAGTTTCATCGCATCGGGCTCGGGCATATTGACCCAGCGGAAGCGCTGGCTCTGCTGCGACACGCAAGTGTCCTTCGGCAGATAGAAGGCAAGCCAGCCGGTGGTGCCGTAGTCAGAGGCTAGCACGCAGGTGGCTCCCGTTCGCGCCCTCACAGCTTCAATCGCGTCGGCCGTCTCGCGCCAGCCGACGCCGACGCTGCGCACGGTGGCATCGCGGCGATAGCCCGATAGCACGCCGGTGTCGGCCTGCACGACCAGCAGGACGAACATCAGGACGCCACATGGCGCCGCCCAGCGCCGGCAGAAATCGACCAGGCGCTGCCAGCGCGGCTCCCATTGGACCAGATGCGCGGCAACCGCCGCGGCAACGGCGAATGCAGGATAGACCGGCGCAAACCAGTTGGCCTCGACGCGGGCATGCAGCGAATGCCAGACGAAATAGGCAACGATGACCCAGAACATCGTGTTGACGAGTGCGCGCGCCGGCGGCGCACCGGCGCGGCGGCGGAACAGCGCGTAAAGCCCCATCGCGCCGAGGACCCACACCAAGGGCGTCGCAAATGCGATCTGCGTCGGAAGCAGTTCGGCGATGAAGACCGGGCGGAACTCCTCGATCCGCGCCCGCCCCATCTGCTTGATGAAGGAGACCCAATGGTGCTCGGCGTTCCAGAGAATGACCGGCGCAAAGATCAAGAGCGCGACGAGCCCGCCGAGATAAAGCCAGGGCGAGAGCAGCCAGTGCCGCAGCTTGGGAACGGCGATCAGCCAGATCAGGACCGCCGGCCCGAAGAACAGCGCAGTGTATTTCGACAGCAGCGCGCAACCGGCGGCGGCGCCGACCGCCAGCCACCACACACCGTGGCCGGTCTGCAGTACCTTGGCGAGCGCGAACAGCAGGAGGCTGGAAGCCACCAGCAGCGGCGCGTCCGGCGTAACGATCATGGTGCCGACCGCGGCCATCAGCGTGATGTTCAGAAGGATCGCCGACGAGGCGGCCACGCGCCGGCTGCCGAACAGGATGGCGGCGGCCTGATAGATCGCCCAGCTCATCGGCAGCGCCAGCAGGATCGAGACCAGCCGCACGCCGAATTCGGTATCGCCGGCGATCAGGGTCCCGAGCCGGATCACCACCGCGACCATCGGCGGATGATCGTAATAACCGCCGGCGAGATGCTTCGACCACATCCAGTAATAGGCTTCGTCGAAGGTGATCGGCGTGAACGCCGCGGCAATCAGGCGCAGCGCGACCAGCCCCAGGATCGCAAGACCCGTGTTGAGGACAACCCGCGCCTCGCTGGCACTCATTTTCCGGTCATCGCTTTCGCCAGACGAACAGTCCGGACATCGCGTAGTTCCAGACCACGCCCATCAGCGCGCCTGCGGCGCCCGCGAGCCACCAGATCGGTTCCTGATCAAAGATCGCGAACGCGACGCCGACATTGGCGAGCAGCCCGACGCCGCAGACGAGATAGAACAGCAACAGGCCGCGCAGGATCGCAAATCCCTTCAGCCGCTGGTCGCGATAGGTGAGAAAATTGTTCAGGATGAAATTGCTGGTCATCGCAACCAGCGCGCCAATGGCCTGCGCCTCCGCAAACGGCGCCTGAAAGATCTCATGCGCGATGAACAGCGCCGTGAGATGCACGACAAGGCCGGTGCCCCCGACCATTGCGAACAGCAGGAACCGCAGCGACACCACGTCATTGGTCAGCTTCGCCAGCACCAGGCCGAGGAAATCCAGCGCCACCATGGAATCGAGCTTGCTCTCGCCGTGCTGGCGGGAGCCGAACGTGTAGGGAATTTCGATTGTGCGCAGCTTGCCCTGCGCGGTCGCAACGATATCGAGCAGGATCTTGAATCCCTGGGTCGAGAGCTGCGACGCCAGTTGCTCGAAGCGGTCGCGGCGAATCATGAAGAAGCCGCTCATGGGATCGGCAATCTCGACGTTCAGCACGCGCCTGGACACCTCGGTCGCAAGCGCGCTGGCCCCTGCCCGCTGCTTGTTGAAGCTGTCGGCGCTGCCGCCCTCGATATAGCGGCTGCCGACGATGAGTTCCGCCTCGCCGCTCTGCAGCAGGCTGACCATCTTCGGCAGTTGCGTTTCGTCGTGCTGCAGATCGGCGTCGATGACCGCCGCATAGGCTGCGCTCGATGCCAGGATACCCTCGATGCACGCACCCGACAGGCCGCGCCGTCCGATCCGGCGGATACAGCGGACGCGAGAATCCTTCCGCGCCAGCCCCCGTACCACTTCCCAAGTCCCGTCAGGGGAATTGTCATCGACAAAGACCACTTCCCAGGCAATGCCGGCCAGCGTGGCCTCCAGCCGCCGGTACAAGACCGTGACATTGTCGCGCTCGTTGAAAGTCGGGACAACGACCGAAAGCTCGGGCAAACCGGCCTGCGACGGGGTTTCGGGGCTCGGCTTGATGACTTGATTCATGATCGCCAGCGTATATCCGCAGCCGGCTGATATGCCAAGGCGAGCTAAGGGAACGAGGTGGCCGGACGGTGAAAACGGGGCGAAAATCGAGCCGGTGTCTGTCCGACGCGGGCGAATCGGCGGCCGCCACAAGATCAGTCCGGGGCCTGTTTCGCTTGAAAATTCTCTGAAAATGCCAACGACCACGAACAGAGGGCGCGCGTACATCCGGCGCAGCCAAACCATTCATGGTCGTCCCAGCGCCGGAGCTATGAAGCGTCAACGCCGCCGTTAGATGCCAGATACGAATGCCCAGGGCATTCCGCAAGAGGCATTGCCCGCCTCTAATTCGGCACTTCCCGAATCACCGGCCCGCGCGGGGCTGGCGTCGCGGGAACCGGCTGAGCCGCCGGCGCGGGTTGCTGGATGCTCGCCGGCTTGGCGGGCTTTCCATATTGACCGATCGGCCCGTAGGCGATTGCAACCACCAGCACGATCGACGCAACGATGGCTCCCAAAAGACCGGCGACTGACTGCGAATTCATACTCAATTATCCCCTACGCCTGACCGGGAACTGATATCATGGAAAAAGCTTGTCGAGGAATAGTCCCGGCGTCAGCCATCGACAAATCGGGCCGCCGGCGCAGCCTCCAAAATCTCACCACGCGAGTGCCGCGCAACTGACAAGCAAGAACCGCGATTCCATCGCAAACATGGCGGACTCTCGACCTTTGATTTGACAGGGAATAGGGGAAGAAGATGTCGAATACAGACCAGGGCAAACCGACCGGGAAATCCGGACGGCGCAAGGGCAAGGGGGAACGGGCCAAAAAAGCCGCTCCCCAGGAGAGCCCGACAGTGACCCCGGCGCCGGTCGAATTGCAAAGCCCGGGTCAAGATCAACCACTGCAGCCGGAACCGGCTCACGCGGAGAGCCCGAAGGTGGATCAGCCGGCTGTCGACGAACCAGTCGATGCCCTAGCTGCGCCGCCCGAGCCGGAGCCGACCCCGGCCCCCTCGCCGGCCGAGCCCGCGCCCGCCGAGGCCGCGTCGATCCAGCCCGCACCAGTCGAGCCTGCACCAGTCGAGTCCTCGGCGGAGCCCGCGCCGGTGAGTCTGCAGACCATCGCTAACGCCTATCGTGACTACACAAGGAAATCGATCGAGGAGTTCGGGTCGTTTGTCGAGCAGCTCAGCGGCGTTCGCTCGCTCGACAAGGCGATGACGGTTCAAACCGAATTTGTGAAGCGGGCCTATGAAACATCGGTCACCGAGTCGCAGAAGATCTGCGATCTCCACAACAGGCTTGCGCGGCAGACGCTCGACCCATTCAAGGGGCTGGCCGGCAAGGCGCCGACGACGCACGGCAAGTCCTGAGGTTCACGCGAAGCGGCGTGATGCAGGCGAGTAGAAGCAAGAGGCTCCGGTCTTCTGGAGCCTTTTTCGCGGGATCACGCCTATGAGCCGGCGCCATGGCAAACTGGCCAATCTGGGCCGACTTGGCTAACATGCACGAGCTCCCTTCCCCCTCATTTCCGACGAGCTGTCCCGTGAGCAAGCCCTCGAAATCGACCGCAAAAAGCGGCGGCAACATCTATATCGGCATTGGCGGCTGGACCTTCGAACCGTGGCGCGGCGTCTTTTATCCGGAGAAGCTCGCGCAGGCGAAGGAGCTGTCTTACGCCGCGTCAAAACTGACATCGATCGAGATCAACGGTACCTATTACGGCTCGCAGAAGCCGGAGAGCTTTCGCAAATGGGCGCGTGAAGTGCCCGATGGCTTCGTATTCTCGTTGAAGGGACCGCGCTTCGCTACCAATCGGCGTGTGCTGGCGGAGGCCGGCGATTCCGTAAAGCGCTTCTACGATTCCGGCGTGCTGGAGCTCGGCGACCGGCTCGGTCCGGTGCTCTGGCAGTTCGCACCGACCAAAAAGTTCGACGAGGCCGATTTCGGCAAGTTCCTCGAGCTCTTGCCGCGCAAACTCGACGGCCGCGCGCTGCGTCACGTGGTCGAGGTGCGGCATGACAGTTTCTGCGTGCCGGAGTTCGTCGCATTGCTGCGCAAGTTCGAGACGCCGGTCGTGTTCGCCGAGCACGGCAAATATCCCGCGATCGCCGATGTCCTCAGCGACTTCGTCTATGCGCGGCTGCAGAAGGGCAATGACGAGCTCAAGACCTGCTATCCGCCAAAACAGCTCGACGCCTGGGCCAAGCGGTTTCAGGCCTGGGCCGCCGGCGGCGAGCCCGATGATCTGCCGCGCGTCGATGCCGCCAAGCCAAAAAAAGCGCCGCGCGACGTCTTTGCCTATGTCATCCACGAGGGCAAGGTGCGTGCACCGGCGGGCGCGATGGAGCTGATCGAGCGCGTGAAGTAATCCGGCTTCAGTCGAGCTTGATCCCGGCCTCGCGTATCAGTTTTGTCCAGGTCTCGTATTCGGAGGCGACGAAGGCATCGAGCTTGTCGTCCGGCAAGTCCCACGCCTCCCCGCCGCTCTTCTCAAAACGCTCCCTGAGTTCGGGCAGCGAGGCGCGGATTTCGCGGCGCAGTTTTGCGATTGTCTCCAGCGGGGTTTTGGCAGGTGCGAATATTCCGAGCCAGGAATCGACATCGAGGCCGGTTACGCCGGCTTCCGACATTGTCGGTACATCGGGCGCCAGCGGGCTACGCTTGGACGACAGCAGCGCAATGCCCTTCGCCTGGCCGGACTGAACGTAGGGAAGCCCGGCGGCGTTCGAATCGAAAAACAGATCTATGCGGCCCGCGAGCAGATCGGTGAAGGCCGGCGGCGAACCCTTGTAGGGCACTTCGAGGAATTTCACGCCCGCGGCCTTCATGAACGCGGCTGCCACCAGTTGCTGGCCGGTGCCGACGCCGGCCGTCGCGACCGAAATCGAGCCCGGCTTGGCCCTGGCGGCGGCGACGATGTCCTGCAGGCTGGCCTGCGGCAGATCCTTGCGGCCGACCATCACGTAACCGAATTTGTACACCAGCGCGACCGGCACGAAATCCTTGCGCGGATCGTAGCCGAGCTTCGAATACAGCGCCGAATTGAAGGCCATGTTGGAGAGGCCGCCGACCACCAGCGTATAGCCATCCGGCTCGCTCTGACTGGCCGCCTGGGTGCCGACAACAGTGCCGGCGCCGGGCTTGTTCTCGACGACGAAGGCCTGCCCCATCCGCTTCGACAACGCATCCGCAAGCTGCCGCCCGACCAGGTCGTAACTGCCGCCGGGACCGATCGGGACGATGATCTTCACCGGCCGATCGGGATAGCCGGTCTGTGCCTGCGCTGCGGCAATGCCGCAAACGAAGAGCGCGGTTAGCCATGCCAGCGTCCGGCAAAATCGGTTCATCGTGTCCCCCGTGCATGCGGCCTTCGATAGGCTCTTTGCAGGGACTATGCGACATACCGCGCCCGGCGGCAACGCGGCATATGGAAATCATCCGCGCACGACCCTAGCTTTCCCGATGACAGATCAACGCACCGGATATCGACATGGCTCGCAGGACCAAACGCCTCTTCACCATCGGCTATGAGCAAACGCCGGCGAAGGCTGTGCTCGACGAGCTGGAGGCGTCGGGCGTCAAGCTCTTGGTGGACGTGCGCGCCGTTGCTTCCTCGCGGCGGCCGGGCTTCTCCAAAACTCAGCTCGCGGCCGGCCTCGATGAGCGCGGCATTTCCTATCTGCACCTGAAGGGCCTGGGAACGCCGAAGGAGGGCCGCGAGGCGGCGCGCAGTGGCAAGTTCGATCTCCTTCACAGGATCTATTCCAGGCACCTGAAGAGCGCTCAGGCCAAGGAGGAGCTCGACGAGCTGTCGGCGCTGGTGAAGCAATCGGGGCCGGTCTGCATTCTCTGCTATGAGCGCGACCACACTCATTGCCACCGGCAATGGATCGCCGAGATCATCGAGGACCGCGACGGCGTGAAGGTCGAGAATCTGGTCGCCCCGCAGGTGTAGCCTCGCCGTCATTGCGAGGAGCGAAGCGACGAAGCAATCCATCTATCCCAGTGCTGAGCCATGGATTGCTTCGCTTCGCTCGCAATGACGGGGAGACGCCATCGCACCTCACCCCTTGCCATCAAGCCGGAACGTCCCTTCCATCATCTTCACGCAACTGCCGCCGACATGAATGGAGGCCACCGCACCATTCTGCTTGCGGACACGCGTCAGCAGCAGGCTCGGCCGGCCCATGTCGACGCCCTGCCCGATCTTCAATTTCAGTTCACCGTCCCTCGTCGTATCGTCGAGATCGGCAAGCAGCGCCGCGCAGGCCGCGGTTGCGCTGCCGGTCGCGGGATCTTCCGACAAGCCGCTGGCGCCGGGATGAAACATCCGCGCCTGCAGCTCGCAGGGTTTTTCGCCTTCCGGTACGTCGCGGGTATAGAAGTAGACGGCGTCGCTGCCGTCACATGGGAATGTTTTTGCGAACGCGGCAGCATCGGGCCTGGCCCGGCGCAGCGCCTCGCGTGAGGCGACTTCGACCGCCAGGAACGACAGCCCGACCGAGATGACCTGCGGCGGATGCCGGCTGGTTCTCACATCGCTCGCCGACAGTGAAAGCAGAGCTGCCGCCTGCTCGGCGCCGAGATGCGACATCCGCTTCAGTGGCTGCGGCGCCGTGAATTCGGTGCTGACGACCTTGCCCTGCTCGGTCACGATCTCGACCGGCACGAGGCCGGCCTTTTCCTCGAACAACAGCCGCGCCGGTGGTTTTTCCGCCAGCGTCGCCAACACGAAGGCGGTGCCGACATTGGGATGGCCGGCAAAGGGTATCTCCCGGTTCACGGTGAAGATGCGCACCTCTGCATCATGGGCGCTGTCGGCCGGTGGCAGCACGAAAGTCGTCTCCGAATAGTTGAACTCGGTGGCTATCGCCTGCATCTGTTCGGTCGACAGCCCTCCAGCATCGAGCACCACGGCAAGCGGATTGCCGCCGAAGGCGCGATCGGTGAAAACGTCCACAGTGATATAACACCGCTGCATTTCGATTCTCCATCATCCCAACCGCCATACGGCCATCGGCCGCTCATAGCCTCTGACCTCGACCTCGCCGAGCGAGACGGCATCGCCGCACGCTTCGCCCAGCGCATCGCGAACCGCCTCCGAGATCAGGAACTGCGAATTGAAGTCCTTGTTGAGTGCCTCTAACCGCGATGCGAAGTTCACGGTGTCGCCGATCACGGTGTATTCCTTTCGCCGCGGTGAGCCGATATTGCCGGCGACCACTTCGCCGAGGTGAATGCCGATACCGATGCGCAGCGGCCAGCTCGTCCCTTCGTTGAGCCGCTCATTGGCTCCCAGCATCTCGCGCGCCGCGGCGACCGCCCGGTGCGCCGGGTCCGGCGCTTGCAGCGGCGCGCCGAACAGCGCAAGGAATCCGTCACCCAAGAACTTGTTCACGATGCCGCCGTGGCGATCGAGAATATCGACCAGCACGGCAAAGGCACCGTCGAGCCGGTCCACGACCTCCTGCGGCGTGCGACTGCGCGCGCCCGCCGTGAAGCTGCGGAAATCGACGAACATGACGGCGACGCGGCGGATGTCGCTGTCGGTCTTGGTCCCCTCCGCCATCAGGCGCTCGACCACCTGCGGCGAGACGTGCTGGCCGAACAGGTTGGTAATGCGGTCGCGCGCGGTCGCCGCCTTGATGCTCGCCTCGAATTGCCGCCGCAACTGGTGCCCGACTGCACCGGCGAGCACACCGCAGATCAGGATGATCAGGCTGCGCGCGGCGTGATAGTAGATGCTGGGCTCGGCCTCCACGCCGGTCGGCGGGTGGTAGAACATTGCCATGCAGAACAGCTGCACGGCGGCGACCGAGCCGGTGAAAGTGGAGAGCCAGAAGTCCAGCCGCAGCGTGGAGAGGATGATAAAGATGAAATAGGTCATCGGCGTCACGAAGCCGAGCGCCGCCACCGAGCCCATGCTGTTAATGTGCAGCGCCAGCGCGACCGTCGGCATCGAGGTCTCGATCAGCGCGCCGAGGTAGCGCCGGATCACCGGCAGGTCGCGGCCCTTCTGCATGTGGCGGGTGATCTGGCCATGCACCCACAATTCGAACAGGATGAACGGCAAGATGATCGAATAGAGATATTCCGGCTTCAAATTGCCGTGCCAGACGCGGCTCACGGCTTCGGGTGCGAAGAGGTAGACCGTCCCGAGAATGACGGCGAGCAGCGCGGTTGTTGCGATCAACGCCTTGATCCGCAGCAGCTCGGTCGTCATGACCTCGTGCATCAACGCGCGCTGGAAGTCAGCCGATACCCCGGTGTCTTGGTCACTCTTCCCTTTGCCCCAGAACCTCACTGCTTACTTTCCTTTGTCATTCCGGGGCGATGCGTAGCATCGAACTATGGTGCGCAATTGCGCACCTGAGAATCTCGAGATTCCGGGTTCACGCTGCGCGTGCCCCGGAATGACTGCGAAATATATACCCTCAATCGAGCGTGCGACGGAAGCGCGTCACGGCGATCGTCATCGCCACCAGCATCAGTGCAATGAGTGCAATCGTGTCGTACTGCAGATTGGAAGGAGCGGCGCCTTTCAGCATGATGGCGCGGACGATGCGGATGTAGTGGGTCAGCGGCAGCACCTCGCCGAGATACTGCGCCCAGACCGGCATGCCGGCGAACGGAAACATGAAGCCGGACAGGAGAATGCTGGGCAGGAAGAACATCATCGACATCTGCATCGCCTGCAACTGGTTCTGCACGATGGTGGAGAAGGTATAGCCGATCGACAGGTTGGTGGTGATGAACAGCGTCGTCAGCAAGGCCAGCAGTGTCACGCTGCCGAGGATGGGCACCCCAAACAGCAGAACGCCGATGCTGACGATCAGCGAGGCCTGGATGAAGCCGACGATCACGTAGGGAATGATCTTGCCGAACATCACCTCCACCGGCTTGATCGGCATCGACAGCAGGCTCTCCATGGTGCCGCGCTCGATTTCGCGCGTCACCGACAACGCGGTGAAGATCAGCATAGTCATGGTCAGGATGGTGCCGACGAGGCCGGGCACGATGTTAAGCCGCGATTCCGCGGCCGGGTTGTAGCGGGCATGCGCCCTGATCTCGAACGGGAGCTGCGGCGGATCACCGATGTGAAGGTCATGTGCGAGCGCGGTCTGCACCACCGCGCCGAGCGCGCCGAGCGCAGAGCCGGCCGCAACAGGATCGGTCGCATCCGCCGCGACAAGCAGCGCCGGGCGATCGCCGCGCCGCACCGCGCGCTCGAACCCGCGCGGGATCTCGACCCCGAACAGCACCTTGCCGGATTGCAGGAGATCGTCGAACTCAGCGACGCTGTGCACTTCGCGGGTGAAGCGGAAGTAGCGGGTGTTCTCGAGCGCCTTCAGCACCGAGCGCGCCAGGTCGCTGTCCTCCTGGATCAGTACCGCCGTCGGCAGATGGCGCGGCGTAGTGTTGATGGCATAGCCGAACAGCAGCAGTTGCATGACCGGGATCATCACGATCATCGCGAACGAGACGCGGTCGCGGCGGAGCTGGATGAATTCCTTGACCAGCATCGCATAGCTGCGCCGCCAGAAGCCGAAGGGCCGCTCGCTGACGCCGCGATCCTGGTTGGTCATCTCGGTTGCACTCATTGGAAATTGTCCTTTGAGCGGTTCATGAGATCGATGAACACGTCTTCCAGCGACGGCTCGCTGTCCTCCCAGCGCCATCCCCTCGTATTGCGATAGGGCGCGATGGTCGCTTCGAGCGCGGACTTTTCGCGCCCCGAGACGTGCAGGCTGGTGCCGAACGGCGCCACCATGTCGATGCCGGGCTTGCCGGTGAGTTCGGCCGCGAGCCCGTTGAGGTCATCGCCGGACACCGTATAGGTCGACAGCGCCGATTTCGCGATCACCTCGTCCACCGTGCCGTGGGCCAGCAGGTGGCCATAGGCGATATAGGCGATCTCGTGACAGCGCTCGGCCTCGTCCATGTAATGGGTGGAGACCAGCACCGTCAGCCCTTCGGCGGCGAGCGCGTGGATCTCGTTCCAGAAATCGCGCCGCGCCTTGGGATCGACGCCGGCGGTCGGCTCGTCCAGCAGCAGCAATTGCGGATTGGGCAGCGTGCAGGCGCCGAGCGCCAGCCGCTGCTTCCAGCCACCGGAAAGCTCGCCGGCGAGTTGCTCTTCGCGGCCGTTCAGGCCAATACGCTGGATCATGTCGCGTGCCGCGGCCCGCGCGTCGCGCAGGCCGTAGAGCCGGGCAACGAATTCGAGGTTCTCGCGCACCGAAAGATCCTGATACAGGCTGAAGCGCTGCGTCATGTAGCCGACCTGGCGCTTGATCTTGTCGGCGTCGCGGCGGATGTCGTAGCCGAGGCAGGTCCCCTCGCCGGCGTCTGGCGTCAATAGCCCACACAGCATGCGGATGGTGGTGGTCTTGCCGGAGCCGTTGGGCCCAAGGAATCCATAGATCGTGCCGCGCTTCACCTGCATCGAGAGGTCATGCACGACCTCGCGGCCGCCGAACGATTTTGACAGGCCCTCGACGTTGATCGCGATGTCGGACGCAGATGCCGGCGCTAAACTCATCGCTTGTCCGCCACTGGTGTTCGGGGATGGAGAAACACGCTGATCGGCTGGCCGACGCGCAAGACGTCGGGCCGGCTCGGCCGCGCCTGGATCAGGTAAACCAGCTTGTTGCGCTCATCGAGGCTGTAGATAACCGGCGGGGTGTATTCCGCCGTCGTCGCGATGAAGTAGATTTTCGCGGTGAGATCGGGCGCGCAATTGTCACAGGTGACCTTTACCTCGTCGCCGATTGCAAGCTTCGGCAATTCCGTTTCCGGCACGAAGAAGCGGATCTTCATGTTGCCGGGCGGCATGATCGACAGGACCGGCCGCTGCGCCTGCACCATTTCGCCCTCACGGAAATAGATCTGCTGGATGGTGCCCCCGACCGGCGCAAAGCCCCGCCGCCGCGCCAGCCGCGTCTGGGACGTGTTGACGCGGGCTTCCGCCACGCGCAACGCCGAGGTCGCGGAATCGAGGTTCGCCTGCGTGCCGGATCCGGTCTTGCTCAGCGATGCCGCGCGATCAAACGTCTGCTGCGCATTGGCGAGCGTTGCCTTGTTCTGATTGAGGTCCGCCAGTTGCAAATCGTCATCGACCGAATAGAGGTGATCGCCGGGCTTGACCTCGTCGCCCTCGCGCACATTGAGTTTTGTCACACGACCGCTTTCGTCAGGGCTGACGAAGATCATGTCGGCCTCTACCCAGCCCTGAAAGCCGGGATCCCTGCGCTCATTGCAGCCCGTGAGCACGGCGGCGAGCGCCAGCGCGGCCAGGACCGCTATCCTTCGCGACGAAGTCATGTCGTTCTCCGTTCGCCAAAAATCAGATCGAGATGCACCCGAAACATTTCGAGGGCGTCCAGTGGCGCGTGTTTGCTGAAAAGGCTCTGCCAGATCACGGCGATGAGCGCGGGCGCCACCACGATCTGCGGAAACTGCACAAGGTTCGTCTGCCGGATCTCGCCGCGCGCGATGCCGAGTTCGATCAGGGCGCGCATGCCGGCCAGCCCGCGCGACACCACTTCGCGATAGTAGAAGTCGGCCACTTCAGGGAATCGCGGCCCCTCGGCAACGATCAGCCGCACAAGGTCGCCGCGCCGCGTGGTCGCCACCTCCTCGATGAAAGTTTTGGCGAAACCCTCAACCATGTCGCGCACCGAAGCTCCGGGCTGCGGCGGCGTCGCCCACAGGCGGGTCACCAGCGGCACGATCGCGGTCCGGATCAATTCCTCAAACATCGATCCCTTGTCCTTGAAGTGCAGATAGATCGTTCCCTTGGCGACGCCGGCGCGCTTGGCGATATCGTCGAGCCGCGTCGCCGCAAATCCGCGCGCGATGAACTCGTCCATCGCCGCCTCGATGATGGCCCCGCGCCGCTCGGCGGCACGCTCGGCGCGGTTGGAGGCCGACTTGGGCGACGGGCTCGATCCCGCCGCCGATGCCCTCGCCCCCGTCCGGCGGCTGGCCGGTTTGGGAACGGATTTCCGGGCGCTTTTGGCGGCTTCCTTTGTCATGAATCATTTATGACTGACTGGTCAGTCATTGTCAATTTCGAACTAAAGCCGGGACTTTCACATGGCCGTGACTGATGTCGGTGAGATCCCCGGTCCGGCTGCCGGCGGGCAGGATTTGGACCTCGCCAAAGGCACGTCTACCCCACACATGCGGGGTATCCAGCACGCGGCGGCCTATCTCCGTCATTGCGAGGAGCTCGCGACAAAATTGCAAAGCAATTTTGCGCTGAAGCGACGAAGCAATCCACGTCTCCGCAAGCCGCGAAATGGATTGCTTCGCTTCGCTCGCAATGACGGTGAAATACCGAAGCGCCACGACGACTGTCATACCCCGCGAAGGCGGGGTATCCAGTACGCCGCAGTCTATCGGTTCAAACATTGACGTCTCTGGAATGCTGGGTCACCCGCCCCAGTGCGCAATTGCGCACAAGGCGGGCGACGACAGTTGGGTGTGCATTCGCGTTCTCGCGACGCTCGCTGCGCCCGAGGTTTGCTGAAATTCCTTTCCCTCAAACAGAGGGAGCAGGGAATGCCGGGTGCTTGCTGCACCCGCGGTCTCGTGTGCAAATATGCAGAGAGATGCGCACACGAGCATACAGGTACAGCCGGAGCACTCCGGCATTCCCTGCGCAATGGGTTGACGGCTTATGCCGTGCTCTCCCTGGAGACGAATTCGTCTTGCCTCCATCGCTGCCGGCTTGATGGCCAAATCGATCCGGTTGGATCAAATTCGCCACCGGCAGCTTGGCACCAGCCACGGGTGTCAGGACCACACGGTTTTGCCGTACGCGTCAGCGCCGTACGTCCTGCGCGCTATGCTCGCTCACGGGAAATCCCGCCCTGCGATCACGCCTCGCGCCTGACGCTGCTGCGTCCACCGCATCCCGCCTCGCGTTCGTGACGATCGCGATACGCCCCTCTTGCCGAGGCGGGACAGGGCGGAAAGAGCCACTGATTTGGGGTGAAAGGGAAGAACTATATTTTTGCAACGATAACTGGACGGCCCAAATCAGATTGAATCCGTTCAACAAATTAGATTTTTCGCGCAGCGCGATTGTCCGCGCCGGTGTCCCTGCCCGCGGCTTCGGATTTGCACGAGCGCGCCGATGACCGAGTAGCCCGGGTGGAGCGCAGCGCAACCCGGGATCATATCCTCTCGCGATACCGTTCCCCGGATTGCGCTTCGCTCCATCCGGGCTAACGTGCTCCCAGGCGCCCTCAGCCCTTGCGCATTTTGCCGAGCAGGAAGTTATCGTAATAGTTTTCCGCGATCTGCGTGTAGAACAGCACTTCCTTCATGTACGCGTCGTGGCTCTCTTTTGTCTTCTTGAACAGCGCGCTCTTTTCGGCGATCTCGTTCAGATGGTCTTGGGTCGCTTTGTAGCAGGCCTCCATGACCGGTTGCGGGAAGGCGCGCAGCTCGGCCCCACCCGCGACCAGCCGCTTCAGGGCGGCAGGATTGACGCTGTCATATTTTTCGATCATCCACGCGCCCGCTGCCGAGCCGGCCTGATTGAGGATCGCCTGGTATTGCTTGGGAAGTGCATTCCACTTCTCTTCGTTCACGATCATGTGCAGCATGGCGCCGCCTTCCCACCAGCCGGGGAAGTAGTAGTACTTCGCCACTTTGTAGAAGCCGAGCTTCTCGTCATCATAGGGACCGACGAACTCCGCGGCGTCGATCGATCCCTTCTCGAGCGCTGAATAGACCTCGCCGCCTGCGATCTGCTGCGGCACGATGCCGAGCTTTGCGAGCACATGGCCGCCCATGCCCGCGATGCGGAATTTAAGGCCTTTGAGATCGTCGGCCGTCTTGATCTCCTTGCGGAACCAGCCGCCCATTTGAGTACCGGAGTTGCCGCACAGAATCGCGTGCACCTTGAAAGGCTTCAGCGCCTCGTTGCAGAGGTCGGCGCCGCCGCCAAAACTCCACCAGGAATGCTGATGGCGATGGTTCATGCCGAAGGGCGCCCCGGTCGCGTAAGTCAACGCCGGCTCCTTGCCGATGTAGAAATAGAGCGGCGTCTGCGCCATCTCCACGGTCGCGGAGCTCACGGCATCGAGCGCCTGCAGGCCGGGCACGATCTCGCCTGCCGCAAACGTCTGGATCTGAAACTTGTTGTCGGTGGCATCGGCCACGTATTTCGCAAAGGTCTGCGCCGTGCCGAAGATGGTATCGAGCGACTTCGGAAAGCTCGAGGTCAGGCGCCACTTGATCTCGGGCGAGCCTTGCGCGATCGCGGGTGCCGCAACCAGCGTCGTCGCGCCGACCACGGCGCCGCCTTTAAGGAACGTACGGCGTTTCATGATGTACTTGCTCCCAAAAATGAAAGTCGATTGGCGTGGGGGCAAAGGGCCTCCCGCGTCCATTTGACATCATCATAACGGACTTCGAGGCATGCGTGGAAGCACAACCTCACCGTGACCTGACGGATTGTCGCTTGAAACCGCCTCAATCGTATCAGCATTATTTGCCCCAGGGGTGCCGTATCCAGAGCGCCCTCTCTCGGGAGGATACAGATGAAAGCATTCACATTGGGTGCGGTGATCACGCTTGCGTTTTCCACCGCCGCTTACGCGCAAGCACCAAGCTGGACCGTTCCGGCGGAAAGCCAACGCTGTCCGTCGAAATGGGGCGCGGCCGACGAGCGCGGTTCGGCCAATCACCAGAAGCCCGCGGCCGTGATGAACGCTGCGAAGCTGATCAAGACCGGCGAGGTGATCGAGCTCGCCCACGTGCTCGGCTCCAGCATGGCGTTCTTCGGAACGCGGCGCTTCGACATGCACGCCAAGCGCACGTTCATGAACCAGTTCTCCAACATGCGCGGCTCGAACGAAGAGATCATCATCACCGAGCTCGGCCAGGTCGGCACCCAGTTCGACGGCTTTGCACACCAGACCCATCTCAATAGCTGGTACAATTGCCAGAAGGTCGACGAGAACTCAGATCGCACCGGCTTCAAGAAGTTCGGTATCCATAACGTGGGCACGCTGTTCACGCGCGGCGTCCTGATCGACGTCGCCGGCTTCAAAGGCGTCGAAATGCTGGGTGACAATTACGAAATCACGGTCGAGGATCTCGAGGGCGCCCTGAAGAAGCAAAACCTGACGCTGCAGCCCGGCGATGCCGTGATCATCCATACCGGTTGGGGCAAGCTCTACGGCAGGGACAACCCGCGCTACGTGAAATCCTGCCCGGGCATCGGCGTGCCCGCCGCGCTCTGGCTAGCCGCAAAGGACCCTATGCTGCTCGGCGCCGACAACTGGCCGGTCGAGGTCGCGCCCAACCCCGACAAGCAATTGTCGCTTCCGGTGCACCAGATCGCGCTCGTGGTGAACGGCATCCATCTCCTGGAGAACCTCAAGCTCGATGAGCTCGCGCAAAAGGGCGTCGGAGAATTCGCCTTCGTGATGCAGCCGCTTAAGATTCAGGGCGGCTCGGGCTCGACGGTGTCGCCGATCGCAGTGCGGTAGCAGCGGCGTTTCGATCTCCGCGAATGTGACTGCGGAGATCACAAGCTCGATGTGTCCACAAACTCGTCATGCCCGGGCTTGTCCCGGGCATCCACGACTTAATCTCCGTGCGTGCGAAAAGACGTGGATGGCCGGGACAAGCCCGGCCGTGACGATGCGGAAACTTGAGCGCTCGCTAGCTCGCCGCCGTCATCTGCGATAGCCCTCCCATCGGAACCCGCATGAGGGCATGGCGTTGGCTCACGGTCACATACTCTGATTGCCACCGACATAACCCGGAGATTCGCCATGCCAACACGCGCCGCCGAAAGCAAAGACCATGTTTACAAGATCCTGGACCTCGTGGGCTCATCCGAAAAGAGCATCGAGGACGCCATCCAAAATGCGCTCGCTCGCGCAGCAAAGACCATTCGCGACATGAAATGGTTCGAAGTGATGCAAACGAGAGGCGACATCGAGAATGGAGCCGTTCGCCACTATCAGGTCACGTTGAGAGTTGGATTTACGCTTGAGGGGTAAATTCCGGCGAGACAGCAGGGATGGGGGAAAGCGCGGCTTGCGAAAAGTCTACGCAGCTATCGCGTACAGACTTGCTTGCTGGCTGATTGACGGACACGCATTCGATCAGCAGCTTCCGACGCAAAGGTGACATTGAAGGCCTAAAATAGGCGTCGGCAGCTAGGCGGTGAGCGACATATCGGGGCCGGCCGCGCCAACCCGTTCTCTCAACGCATCGAACTCGCCCGGGCGATAGGTGCCTCCATCGGGCGTCATTATCTCGACGTTCCAGCAACCGTCCGAGATCAGTTCCTCGGCTTTTTTCAGCGCAGCCGGCACTGACTCCCGGTTGAGAGTGACTTTTCCCGCGGTATCCTGCGCAGTAATCAAAAACCTCATCTGACCGGCTCCCAGCGCTAGCGTCCGACCATTCTGGCTTGGAGTGCGGCTGCGTCAAGAGCGTAGCGAGCTTCGGTTCTGGTTCAGTCGGAACCGAAGCTCCGGATTCCCGTTTTGACACGTTTTTTCACGCCGACCAGGCCGCTACTCCTCGGTCGGGCCGGGAAGGAGACGACGAAGTCGCTGAGCTTCGTGCCACGTCGCAAGAGCTTCGTCTCCGAAGCGCGCGAGCCTAGTGGCCAACTGCACGATGATGAGTGTGATCATAGCTGACGTCCCGCGTTGGAAAGCAGGCGTTCGATCTGACGCTCGGCGTCGTCAGTCAGTTTGAACCCGCGGGTAGCAAGGTACTGCTCGACCGCTCGGTCAGCCTGTCGCTGCCGGGCCTCGATTTGAACGCGCAACAATCGGGTTAAAAATGAAGGCTTGCTGATCGGGGCAGAATACGCGGCCCCAGTGGTGAGTATGTTCGCCATGGATGGCTCCTTTATCGGAGTTGTCCCTGGGCGAATTCCTTCCTGATCGACAGATAGGTATTGGTGCCAGCAAATGCGAGATCAAATAGCCCGCACTGTGCATTAATTTTGAACCTCCTCGCATAAAATGCCCGGCGCAATCACATACCAGCAACATCAAATACGCATGGTCACCGCAGTGCGCGAATCATTGATGCTTCGAGATCATCGAACCGGGCGCGAGTCACGAGCACTCACTTGGCAAATGGGTTCACCCAGCCTCCCCTGCCCGCCGGCGCGCGCGGCGGATAGGCCGTCTCGAGATAGTTCAGGACCTTTTCGCGATCCTTGTCGTCAAGCGGCGGCATGTTGTGGCGGCGGATCATCAGGTTGATCGAATCCTCCCACTGCGCGCGCGTCATGCCCTGCTGCGCCACCAGCCTGAAGCCGTGACAGGGGGTGCAGGCGTAGAAGGTTTCATCGCGGCCTGTGCCCGCGGCAAATTCCTCCGGGCTTTCGTCGCGCGGCGTGAAGCTCGTCTGTGCCATGGCCGGCGATATCAAGAACATGCCGGCCAATGCGAGCCACGCAAAACGCCGCATCATCCGACCAGCACGGCAATGCGGTGCATGGCATTGCCGCCATAGCCTTGCGGATTCCAGAAGCCGGCCAGATGCGGCTGCATCGCGCCCTTGGAATCGGTGGCGCGCGCCCAGATCTCGAAATAGCCGTCAGTCGGCAGTTTGACGGTCGCGGTCCAGCGCTGCCAGTCATATTTGTTCTTCGGCTTTTCCAGCGTGGTCCGCTGCCAGTTCGCGCCGAAATCGAGCGAGACATCCACCTGCTTGACGGTGAGATCGCCGGCCCAGGACGCGCCGCGCAGTTTCAGCTCCTTGGTGCCGGCCGCGAACTTGGCGCCGTTCGCGGGGTTGGTGATGATCGAGCGCACCGGCATCGATTCCAGGATGCGGAAGTTCGCCGGATCGCCCTTGCCGCCGGGCACCATCGGCTTGATCGGCGTGCGATAGGAAAATTCCGTCATGCCGGGGCCGTCGTGCTCGCGATCGCGGATGGTGATGCGCGTCAGCCATTTCTGCGACGCCGAGCCCGACCAGCCCGGCACGACCAGCCGCACCGGCCCGCCATGGATGTTCGGCAGCGGCTGGCCGTTCATGGCCCATACGATCATCGTGTTCGGATCCATCGCTTTCTCCAGTCGCACGCCGCGCGAGATGCTCGGCTTGCTCGGATCACCCGACAGATGCAGATCGGCCGCATAATGTGCGGTGTATTTCGCTGATGGCTTCAGGCCGGCCTTCTTGAGCAGGTCGGCGAGCGGCACGCCGGTCCATTCCGCGCAGCCCGCGCCGCCATTGCCCCACTGGTTGCCGCGCGCCGGCGGCGAGAACCCCGCGCGGCCGTTGCCGCCGCACTCCAGCACCATGCGCCGCGTCACCGCCTTGTATTTCGATTTCAATTCGCCGAGCGTGATCTCGACCTTGTTGTTGACCTCGCCATCGATGGTGATTTTCCAGGCGTCGGGATTCTTCGTCTCCTCGGGTATCTGCCCGTTGTTGCGAATGTAGAATTTGTCGATCGGCGTGGTGTCGTCATCGAGCAGGCTTTCCGGCGTCTCGGCGACCAGTGGCTTCTCGCCGAGCACGACGAGCCCTTCGTGCTTTCCTGGATATTTCAGGTGCTGCGGGCCCTTGCCGGCGGCGGGCGCGGCAGCCGACGGGGGCGCGGCGGGCGGAGCGGCCTGTGCGTGGGCTTGGGGAATGCCCGCGCCGTTGCGAGTGAGTGGCATGGCGCCTCCCATGACGGCGCCTATGGCAGCCAGGCCTGAGCTGGCTAGAAGTCTGCGCCGGCTGGTACTGAAATTGTTGCCGTCGGCCGCATTGGGCCTGGTTCCCCGCTCCATGGTGTTTGCTCCTGTTACCCGCTCCCGGGGCTTTCTTGGCCGGGCTTCCCACCGGAAGCCCAACTTACAAGGAGTATTTGCGTTTCGTGGCCGTGCCGCAAGACCGCCAGAGGCCGCAACGGCGACCGCGCCGACAGGCTGCCCGACGCGGGCCTGCCGCGGCGCAGCGAACCGCAACCGGTGCGGCATCCGCCCGCGCCGTCCAGCCTGTTCGGTCGCCGTGTTTTGGATTAGAGTTACCGGACAATCGGCATGTGAAAGGGAACCGACAGGGGACCTGCCCATGACTCATATCGAAGAAACCCCACGCAAGCTCACTTTGAAAGCTGGCTCGACGACGCTGACGCTCGACAAGGAGTTCGGCAAGGCAACGCTGCAGCAAAAAATGCTGCTGTGGAAAAAGAAACCCGTCGAGTTCGCGCTCGACGACATCGACGACATCGCGGTGAAGTCGGACGTCGACGGCCTGTCAGGCGCGCCAATCCATCACAGCGTGTTGCACCGGCGTACCGGCGAGATCACGGTTCTCACGACCGAGGAAGCCAAGGACGCCGACGAAACGGTCAAAAAGCTGCGTGGATTTGTTGGGTTGCAGGGTTGAGGAGCAAAGCGGCTACTGCTCGGCTTTCCGCGCTTGTGCGGACGCGGCTAGCTGTGAAACTTCAGCCCGTCGACGATCTTGTCGATCACCTTGCGCTCGGCACGCATCGCGAGGCCGACGAGATTAAGCTCGGCGCGGATCACGCCCTTAACCACCTCGCGGTTGGCGGCGTCGTGCGTGGTCGCGACTATCGTGGGCCGGGGCGCTGTTTTCAGAAGCCGCGCTCCGGCTCAGGCCAGACGCATTCCTATTCTCAGCGTGTATCGATCCTGTAAGCCACAATAGTGCCCTCCATCATCATCGGGATAATGACGATGCCATCCGGTCCCATCCCGAGGTCGGCGCTCCCCTTCGCGAGTGGAAGTAGGCGCGTCGCTGTGCCATCGCTCGCGATGCGGAGCAGCCCGCCGGTCATCCAATCGGTGGCAAGATAGCCGCCCTTGCCATCGGGTTCGATGCCGTCGAGATTACCGACTGGTGTCGAGCTACCTAGATCGGACACTTTTTTCGTCGCGAGATCGACCGCCTTCATGCGGCCGGGCACCTTCGTTGAGAAGTCCGGGGCCATCTTGCCCCACGACGCAACCACAAGCCGGCCATCTTCGACGAGGAGCCCGTTCGGATTTTCGAGCGCGTCATCCTGCAACAGGAGAGACAGCTTGCCGCCGTCGAGCACCCAAATGCTGTTTGACACCATATCGGAAGCGTAAATCCGTCCACCCTTGTCAGCCGCGAGGTCGTTCAAGAACTTCGATCCGGGTGCCTCGAACCGGTTCAGGACTTCGCCCTTGGCGAGGTCGATTTCCGCAATCCGGTCCACATCTGCGACGTACAGTTTGCCATTGGCAAGCGCGAGCCCGGTCGGACTGTCGAGTCCCTTGGCCCACTCGATTGTTACGACCTTTCCATCCGGCCCGAGCTTTGAAACGAAGCCGTTGCCATCCTTTTTCATCGGATCGCCGTTGACGTTCGAAACATAGACGGCCCCCGCAGCTCGGTCGAATACCGCCGATTCGGGGTTCTTGAAGCCACTCGCCTCCCACAGCTTCTGAGGTTCCGCGGCGCCGGCGCTGAAGGTAAGAACAGCTAACATTAATGCGGAGAGCTGAGGTGTCCTCATGGTAGCCTCCTCGTGCTGCCCCGACGAACGAACAAGCCAGTCACGGCCGGTGTTCCTCGGTTCTTCTTTTAAATTGCGCAGCGCCGGATTAGGCGGGCAGACCAGCATCTTGCGATGAGCTCGACTGTTTGGCGCGGCGAGCACTGCACCAACGATGTCCGGTCCGACGATTGAGTTACCAAGTCAACTCGGCAGTTAGCGCGGCGGCTGCTTTGAGGTCACCCTTCAACGATGCAGCCATGGCACAATGCCGGCCAACAGCTCAGGCTTGCTCGAAACGCCTAGCCGTGAAACTTCAGCCCGTCGACGATCTTGTCGATCACCTTGCGCTCGGCGCGCATTGCGAGGCCTACGAGATTAAGCTCGGCGCGGATCACGCCCTTGACCACCTCGCGGTTGGCGGCGTCGTGCGTGGTCCTGAACATGTCCTCGGTATAGACCGCGGGCGTAACGTTCCTCGCGAGCGCCCGTTCGAGCGCGCGCGAAAGCGCCGGCCGGTCGGCGCCGTAGATCAATCGGCTGGCCGATCAGCGACAGATATTTCGTGCCGGATGCATCGCCATAGGGCTCGCCGATACATTCGGGAAACGCGGCCGCGATGCCGCCGGCCAGGAATGAAGCGACGTTGAGCTTCTGCCACGCTTCGAGATCGGTCCGGATGATGACCGCGATCTTGGTGTCGAATTGCATTGTTTCTTTCTCGTCATTCCGGGATGGTGCGCAAGCACCAGACCCGGAATCTCGAGATTCCGGGTTCGATGCGTTGCATCGCCCCGGAATAACGATAGCAAAATCACCCCTTGGCGTCGCAGGCCCAGGCGCGGATGACACATTCCTTGCCGCCGAATTCGTAGCACTTCTTGGTCGCGGCGTTGAGCGAGCTCGAAATGTTGGGCTTTACGGCATAGCCGTGGGGACCGCAGGGGTTGGTCATGTCGACAGCGAACGCGGCGCAGGCGCGCTTCATGGTGATCGCGGTGCAGTTGCCCTTGCATTGTTTCAACGCTGCAGCGCGCGCGGGAGCCTCGGCGGGATAATCATAGGCCTGGCCATAGGCGCCGCATTTGCCGACGGCGAATGCGCCCGCCGCCCAAGCCCTGGTGATGTAGCCCGAGACGCCCAGTATCAGCGTCAGCGCAATGATAAAGAGCGCGCGGCGCTGCGCCGCGACGGTCGAAACGATCAAGAGCCCCTCCCCCGAGGTAACGGGAAGATTTTAGCGGGGGCGAGTTTCCAGTTGGTGAATGGAGAATTTGTAGGGTGGGCAAAGCGAAGCGTGCCCACCATCTCACCGGTACGCCCGAGCCATGGTGGGCACGCTTCGCTTTGCCCACCCTACGGCATTTACCCCCGCCGCGCCGCTTCCAGCGCTTGCGGGGTGTCGATGTCGAGGAAGGCGCTCTGGCCGTCGACCGGGACTTCAGCCACCGCCTCGGTGTGTTTGGCGATCAGGTGGCGGGCGCCGACGTCGCCATCCAGTGTCATCAGCTCCTTGAAGAAACGCCGCGACCACAGCACGGGATTGCCGCGGCGGCCGTCGCTGACGGGGACGGCGATCAGATGCCCGCGGTCCGGCGCGAAGGTTTCGATCAACTGGTCGATCAGTTTGGCAGAGATCAGCGGCATGTCGCCGAGGCAGACGATGGCGCCGTCGGCGTTTTCAGGCACGGCCGATATGCCCGCCTTGACCGAGGACGCCAGCCCACCGGCGAAATCCGGGTTACGGACGAACTTTACGTTAAGCCCCGCCAGCGCCTGCTCGACCAGTTCGGCCTGATGGCCGGTGACGACGATAACGTCAGTCGCTTTCGAGGCCAGCGCCTGCTCGGCCACGATCCGCACCAGCTTCTTGCCGTCGATCTCGGCGAGCAGCTTGTTGGGACCGCCCATCCGCGTCGAGCGCCCGGCGGCCAGAACGATGGCGGTGACGTTTCGATTGGCTTCGAGATCGGCCACGGTGCGCGGCTGCGGCCGCGTGACGATTTCCATCAGGAGGCCGCCGACGCCCATGCCGGTCAGCTCAGTGCGCGTGACCTTCAGTCCCGCCAGCAGCCGCATCAGCACCCAGTCAAAGCCGTTTTCCACCGGCGAGCGCGCGCAGCCCGGCGCGCCCAGCACCGGCACGCCGCCGGCGCTGCCGATCAAAAGAAGATTGCCGGGGTCGACCGGCATGCCGAAATGCTCGATAGCGCCGCCGATCTCCGTGATCGCGGCAGGGATCACGTCGCGGCGGTCGGCGATCGCGGACGCGCCGAACACGATCACGAGTTCGGCGCCGAGGCCGAGCAACTCCTTGATCGAAGACGCCAGCGCCGTCTCGTCGTGCGGCACGCGGCGCTCGGCGATGATGCTGGCACCGGCCGGGGCCAGCCGCTCCGCCGTCACGCGCAAGGTCTTGTCGATCACCTTGGGCGCGAGCCCCGGTAAAAGCGTCGAGACCACGCCGACGCGCTTGATCACGTAAGGCGCAATCCGCAGCGTGTCCTTTCCCGCGACTTCAACGGCGGCGTCGCGCAGCTTTGCCTCGACGCCGAACGGAATGAGTTTTACCGTCGCGATCATCTCGCCTTCGACGACCGGCTTGAAGGCTGAGAGCGTGGCAAAGGTGATGGCCTCGTCGACGCCGTTGATGCGATCGACCGCGGCGCGGTCCACCACCAGCACGCCGGCCTGCGCGGCAAACAGATTGGCGCGGCCGGTAAAGGCTCGCTCGACGGTGACGCCCTCGCCGGCCACTGCCTGCGCGATGCTGGCGGCGGCCTCGTCTTCGGAGACGTCGCCCTCCTCCAGCCGCACCACGACGATTTCCGCAACGCCGGCCTTGTTGAGCGCCTCGACTTCGGCCGGGCCGATCGTGGTGCCTTTCTTGAGCACCAGCGATCCCTGCCGCAGCGTATGGACGGTAACGCCGCCAATCGCGTCTTCCGGACTGGCGGGACCGAACTTCATGCCGCCTGCTCTTTCGCGGTTTCTTTCGGCAGCCGCAGCTCGGCGGTGATCTCGGCCATGATCGCGACCGCAATCTCCGACGGCGACACCGCGCCGATGGAAAGGCCGATCGGCGCATGAATGCGCGCGACGTCTGTGTCGGATGCGCCCTGCGCCTTCAGCCGTTCGGCACGCTTGGCATGGGTTTTTCGCGAGCCGAGCGCGCCGATATAGAAGCAGTCGCGTTCGAAGGCGTGCAGCAGCGCCGGATCGTCGATCTTGGGATCGTGCGTGAGGGCAACGAACGCCGTGTAATGATCGATATTGAGCGGCGGCAGCGCCACATCGGGCCATTCGGCGATCAGCGGCACGTCCGGAAATCGTTCGGGGCTTGCAAAGGCCGTGCGCGGATCGACCACCGTCACATCGTAATCGAGCGAGCGCGCCAGCGGCGCCAGCGCCTGGCTGATATGGACCGCACCGACGATGACGAGCCGCGCGGTCGGCGCGTAGACGTTGAGAAACAGTTTCTTGCCGCCGGACTCGATCATGCCGCTCTTGCCCATGCGGAGCTGCTTGGCTAGTTCGCCCCCTAGCGGATCGGTGGCGATATCCTTGGCCTTCACCAGCCGCTGCTCGCCATTGGCGACATCGGTCACCACGATGACCGGACGGCGCGCGGCGCGCTCGGCGTTCACCTGCGTGAGAGTTTCCAATTTCACGACTGGCCCACCTTCTCGACGAAGACGCGGATGGTGCCGCCGCAGGACAGCCCGACGTTCCAGGCGGTCTCGTCGGCGACGCCAAATTCCAGCATCCTGGGCTTGCCGCTGGCGATCACGTCCAGCGCCTCGGTGACGACAGCGCCCTCGACGCAACCGCCGGACACCGACCCTAAGAACGTGCCGTCATCGTTGATGACGAGGCTGGAGCCCGCCGGCCTCGGCGCCGAGCCCCAGGTTTCGACCACGGTCGCGAGTGCAACCCCGTGGCCGGCCTTCTGCCAGTTCTCGGCGGCCTGCAGAATGTCTTCGTCGCGGTTGAGCATATGGGGCCCTTTCAAGCTGCTGAACGGATGCGGCTCATGTGGTGCGGCGGGGGCGGCGCCGAAAGCGCCTCGATCAGCCCTTCCATCGATGTCAAGTTATGCACCGGGCGGAATTCGTCAACGTGCGGCAGCATCATTTTGATACCCTGGGCCTTGGCCTCGAAGGCGCTGTAGCGCAGCAATGGATTAAGCCAGATCAGGCGCCGGCAGGAGCGGTGCAGCCGGTCCATCTCGAACGCCAGCTTGGCATCGGCCTCGCGCTCCAGCCCGTCGGAGATCAGGAGCACGATGGCGCCCTGGCCGAGCACGCGCCGGCCCCACAATTTGTTGAAGCTGTGCAGCGAGGTGCCTATGCGGGTGCCGCCGGCCCAGTCCTCCACCGATGAGGAACAGCTCGCCAGCGCCTCGTCGGGATCCCGCGCCCGCAGCGCCCGCGTCACATTGGTCAGCCGCGTACCGAACAGGAACACCGACACGCGCTTGCGGGCGTCGGTGATGGCGTGGAGGAAATGCAGGAACAGGCGGGTATATTCGCTCATCGATCCCGATATATCGAGCAGCGCCACGATCGGCGCCGGCTTCTCGATCCGGCCGAGCTTTCTTATGTCGATGATCTCGCCGCCGGTGCGCAAGGAGCTGCGCAGCGTGCGCCGCATGTCGAGCTTGAGACCCTTGGCGTCCGGCTGGTGGCGGCGGGTGCGCAGCTCGGCCTGCGGCAGCTTCATATTGGCAATGGCGCGGGTGACCTCGGCGATCTCGGCCGCGCTCATCTGCGCAAAGTCCTTTTTCTGCAGGATCTCCTTGTCGGAGACCGACAGCCGCAGTTCCTGCTCCTGGATCTGCTGCTCCTCGTCGCGCACCGAGGGCTGGGCGAGCGCCTCCTGCACGCGGCGCGAGGCCGGCGGCGGCTTCTTCTTGGCATGGTCCGGCAGCGGCACCGAATCCAGCATGTGCTTCCAGTCTTCGGCGGCGCGGAAGAACAGGTCGAAGGCCTGTGCAAAGATCAGCATATGCTCGTGACGCTTGACGAAGATCGCCTCCAGCGTGGCGTAGACGTCGGCGCGGTTGCCGATCTCGATCGCCTGCAGGGCGTTCAGGGCGTCGATGACAGCACCGGGACCGACGGGAATCCCGGCTGCGCGGAGTGCACGGGCGAAGCCGACGACGTTGTCGGCCATGTGCCCGGTGGGGGGATTGAGGTGGTCGATGGACATCGAAAAAAGATCTCTCTACCTCGTCATTCCGGGGCGAGCGAAGCGAGAGCCCGGAATCCATTCCTCAGCGGTCCAGGCAGCTCGATGGATTCCGGGCTCGCGCTATGCGCGCCCCGGAATGACGACAGCTACGTTTCGCTCGTCGCGTCCTTCAAAACCTTCTGCAGCGCGTCGCCCTGCATCCGCGCGATGTCGTCCTGGTATTTCAGCAACGCACCGAGCGTGTCGCCGACCAGTTGCGGCGTCAGCGACCGGGCGTCGAGTTCGGTCAGCGCGGTGGCCCAGTCGATGGTCTCGGCCACACCTGGCGACTTGTAGAAATCCTGGTCGCGCAATGCCTGAACGAAACGGACGACCTGCTGCGACAGCTTTGCGGAAATGTCAGGCACGCGCGACTTGACGATCGCAAGCTCACGCTCGGCCTCGGGATAATCGACCCAATGATAGAGACAGCGGCGCTTCAGCGCGTCGTGGATCTCGCGGGTGCGGTTCGAGGTGATGATGACGATCGGCGGATGCGGCGCCTTGATGGTGCCGAATTCGGGGATCGTGACCTGGAAGTCGCTGAGGATTTCCAAAAGATACGCCTCGAACGCCTCGTCGGCGCGGTCGAGTTCGTCTATCAGGAGCACCGGCGCGCCGGCGACGTCAGGCTCCAGCGCCTGCAGCAGCGGACGCTTGATCAGAAAACGCTCGGCGAAAATGTCCGACGACAATTGCTCGCGATCGGTATCGCCGGCGGCCTCCGCGAGCCGGATCGCGATCATCTGCGCCGCGCTGCTCCACTCGTAGACGGCAGAGGCAACGTCGAGCCCTTCGTAGCATTGCAGGCGGATCAGCTTGCGCCCGAGCGCCTCCGACAGAACCTTTGCAATCTCCGTTTTTCCGACGCCCGCCTCGCCTTCGAGAAACAGCGGCCGTCCCATGCGCAGCGACAGGTAGGTCACCGTCGCCAGCGACCGCTCGGCCAGATAGCCGCGCGAGGTCAGGAGTTCGAGCATCCCATCGACGGATTTGGGCAGCGCCGATGCACTCATGGGATAGCCAATCTTGATGCGCGAGGAATCGGCAAATTAATCGGCAAACTTACTTCGCCGTCGCGGCTTCTACGGCGCGGCGCGTCAGCACGCCGATCAGGTGCGCGCGGTATTCGGCGCTGCCGTGCAGATCGCTGTTCAGTCCCTCAGCAGAAGCCGAGACACCGTCGAGCACCTTGTGCGAGAAGCGCTTCTTCAAGGCTTCCTCGAACGCGGTGGCGCGGAACACGCCGTCCGAGCCCGCGCCGGTGACGGCCACGCGCACATCCGACGGCCGCCTGGCGACGAACACACCGACCAGCGCGTAGCGCGAGGCCTGGTTCCGGAATTTGACATAGGCGGCCTTCTTCGGCAGCGGGAACATCACCTTGGTGATGATCTCGTCGTTCTCCAGCGCGGTCGTGAACAGTCCCTGGAAGAACTCTTCCGCCTTCAGGCGGCGCTTGTTGGTGACGATGGTGGCGCCGAGCGCGAGCACGGCTGCGGGATAATCCGCGGTCGGGTCATTGTTGGCCAGCGAGCCGCCGAGCGTGCCCTTGTGGCGCACCGCGGGATCGCCGATCCCACCCGCGAGTTCGGCCAGCGCCGGGATGGCTTCGCCGACGATCGGCGACGTCGCGACGTCGGCATGCTTGGCGGTCGCGCCGATCACCAGCGAACGGCCCTTCATCTCGATGGCGTCGAGCCCCTCGATATGGGAAAGGTCGATCAGATGCGGCGGGCTGGCGAGCCGCTGCTTCATGACCGGCACCAGCGTGTGACCGCCAGCGATCACCTTGGCGTCTTCGTTCTTCACCAGAAGATTGGCGGCCTGCCGCACGGTCGCCGGACGATGATATTTGAATTCGTACATTGAGAACTTCCTGATCGCGGGTCGCGATGAAATCGATTTGCCTTTAAGCGGATTTGGCCATCGCCTTGGCGCCGGCGGCGATCGAGGTAACGATGTTCTGGTAGCCGGTGCAGCGGCACAGATTGCCTTCGAGCTCTTCGCGGATGACCTGGTCCGAGAGGTCATGGCCCTTGCGGTTGACCAGATCGACCGCGGTCATGATCATGCCCGGGGTGCAGAAGCCGCACTGCAGGCCGTGATGTTCGCGAAAGGCTTCCTGCATCGGATGCAGCGGCGCGCCATCGGCGGCCAGGCCCTCGATGGTGCGAACTTCGTGGCCGTCGGCCATCACCGCAAGCGCGGTGCAAGACTTCACCGCCTTGCCGTCGAGATGCACGACGCAGGCGCCGCATTGCGAGGTGTCGCAGCCGACATGGGTGCCCGTCAGCCGCAGATTTTCCCGCAGAAACTGGACCAGCAAGGTACGGGGATCGACATTGGCGTTTACGGGGTTACCGTTCACGATCAGGGAAATCTTGGCCATCACCACTCTCTTGAGCTGCACTGCCGCATATCGGCCGCGCAGGCGTTTAAAGTCATTCCAAAGGCCATAATATGGGCCATCCCGGTAATGAGCAACCTCAGGAGCCCCTCGCCTGGGACATGGCCTGAAAGACTTGACGACCTGTTCGGACGGGGCCGGCGCGCAGGAATCAGCCGGCTCTGAATCAGCCGGCTCTGAATCAGCCCTGCACGGCCTTGCCGAAATTGGCGAAGAATTCGTCGGCCAGCTTCTTGGCCGCGCCATTGATCAGCCGCTGTCCAAGCTGGGCCAGCTTGCCGCCGATCTGCGCCTCGACATTATAGCTCAGCAGGGTGCCGCCATCCTTTTCGGTCAGCGCCACCGTGGCGCCCCCCTTGGCGAAGCCGGCGACGCCGCCCTCGCCTTCGCCCGAGATCTTGTAGCCGTTGGGCGGATCGAGATCGCTCAGCATGACCTTGCCCTTGAAGCGGGCGGAGACCGGCCCGACCTTCATTTTGGCGGTGGCGCGGAAGCCGTTGTCTTCGGTCTTCTCCAGCTCCTCGCAGCCGGGAATGCAGACCTTCAGCACTTCCGGATCGTTCAGCTTGGCCCACACGGCCTCGCGCGTCGCCGCAAGCTGGACTTCGCCGTTCATCGTCATGGCCATGGGGGGTGCCTCCTGGATCGCTTCAACCTGGTCTCCCCAAGTAAAGCACGTCCGGGGCAAAAGGAAGGGCGATAAGCGATGCATATTCGCAAGTGCAACAAGTGCATGGCGACAAGGGCATTGGCATTGACAGGCCGGGATGATTAGGTCGCACGGAGATGAGCACGCCCCTCTCCCCATTGCTTGCCCCGATGCTGTCGAGCGCCGCGATGCGCGCGATCTGCGACGATGTCGCGGCCTTGCAAAACATGCTGGATTTCGAGGCCGCGCTGGCGCGTGCCGAGGCCGCGCTCGGGGTGATTCCGGCTGATACGGCCGACCCGATTGCACAGGCGTGCCGCGCCGAATCATTCGACCTCGCGGCGCTGGCCGACGCCGCGACGAGGTCCGGCAATCTCGCCATTCCCCTCGTCAAGGCGCTGACGTCCAGTGTCGCCCGGGTCAACGCGGAAGCCGCGCGCTATGTGCATTGGGGCGCGACCAGCCAGGACGTCATCGATACCGGCGCCATGCTCGGCCTTCGCGCCGGCATCGACGCGCTGCTCACCGATATCAATCGCGCGATCGCAGGCTTTGCCGGACTGGCGCGTCAGCACCGCCACACCCCGGTGGTCGCCCGCACCTGGCTGCAGCATGCGCTGCCAATGCCGTTCGCCCTGAAGCTCGCCGAATATGCCGCCGCGATGCATCGCTCGCGCGCGCGGCTCAAGCGCCTGCGCGGCGAGACGCTGGCGCTGCAATTCGGCGGCGCCGCCGGCACGCTTGCCGCCCTCGGTGACAAGGGATTGCCGGTCGCGGAGAAGCTGGCCGAGGAGCTGCAATTGCCCTTGCCCGACGCGCCATGGCACACCCATCGCGACCGCATCGCGGAAGCGGCCTCTGTGCTTGCCATTATCGCCGGCACTTGCGGCAAGATCGCGCGCGACGTTTCGCTGATGATGCAGACCGACGTCGGCGAAGCGTTCGAGCCCTCGGGCGAAGGCCGCGGTGGCTCCTCCACCATGCCGCACAAGCGCAATCCCGTGGCAGCGGCCAGCGCGCTGGCCGCGGCCACTATGGCCCCCAATCTCGCCGCAACGATCTTTGCCGCGCAGGTGCAGGATCACGAGCGCAGCGCCGGCCCCTGGCACGCGGAATGGCCGACGCTGCCGACGCTGCTGCTGGTCACTTCGGGCGGGCTGGCGGCAATCGTCGATATCGCAGAGGGGCTGGAAGTCGACGCCGCGCGCATGCGCGCCAATCTCGACGCGACCGACGGGCTGATCATGGCCGAGGCCGTGACGATGGCGCTCGCCGAAAAGATCGGCAAGAGCGACGCGCATCATCTAATCGAGGCGGCGAGCAAGAAGGCGGTCAAGGACAAGAAACATCTGCGCGACGTGCTGATGCACGATTCGAAAATCACCGCACAGCTCGGCGCCGACAGTATTACAAAACTGTTCGAGCCGATGGCCTATCAGGGCGCTTCGCAAGCCCTGATAGACCGCCTGCTCGCTTCGCTGGACGACAAATGAAGATGCCGGAGACTCGCTAAAGGTGTCGTTGCCGGGCTTGACCCGGCAATCCATCCTCTTGAAAAGACTCTTATTAGATGGATGCGCGGGTCAAGCCCGCGCATGACTGCGGAGGTTTAGAACCATGCCAATGATCGACGCCGACGGGTGCCTGCTCAACGTATCCGTCGAAGGCCGCGACGGCGGACCGACGCTGATGCTGTCGAATTCACTGGGCTCGACCATGCAGATGTGGGAGCCGCAGATGAAGGCGCTGACGCAGGTGTTCCGCGTCATCCGCTACGACCGGCGCGGCCACGGCAAGTCAAGCGTGCCGCCCGGCCCCTATTCGCTGGAGCGTTTCGGCCGCGACGTGCTGGCGATCCTCGATGACCTCAATATCGCCAGGGCGCATTGGTGCGGCCTGTCGATGGGCGGCATGGTCGGGCAATGGCTGGGCGCCAACGCGCCCGACCGATTTGCCAAGATCATCCTGTCCAACACCACCTGCCACTACCCGGACCCGGCGCGCTGGCACGAACGCATCAAGGCGGTAAAGGAAGGCGGCATCGCCGCGGTCGCCGACACCGTGATGGCGGGCTGGCTGACCGCGGATTTTCGCGAGCGCGAGCCGCAGATCACCGCCAACATGAAGGCGATGATGCTGACCACGCCGGTCGAGGGCTACATCGCCTGCTGCGAGGCGTTGTCGACGCTCGACCAGCGCGAGCTGCTGCCCAAGATCAAAAGCCCGACGCTGGTGATCGCCGGCCGCCACGACATGTCGACGACGATCGCAGACGCCGAATTCATGCGCAGCCGGATTCCCGGCGCCAGCATGACCATCCTCGATGCGGCGCATATTTCGAACGTCGAGCAGCCGCACGCCTTCACCGACGCGGTAATCGGTTTTCTGACGCAACGGTAGACGATCGTCGTCATTCCGGGGCGCCTCGAAGAGGCGAACCCCGGAATCTCGAGATTCCGGGTTCGATGCTTCGCATCGCCCCGGAATGACGGCTCTGGGAGGTACCAATGGACGACAACAAGCGCCGCGACGACGGCATGGCGCAGCGCCGCAAGGTGCTCGGCAATGAATGGGTCGACAAGTCGATCAAGAACCGCAACGCGTTCAATACCGACTTCCAGGACCTGATCACGCGCTACGCCTGGGGCGATATCTGGACCCGGCCGCATTTCGATCACCGCACCCGCCGCGTGCTTGTCATCGGCACCATGGTCGCGCTCGGGCAATGGGATGAATTCCGCCTGCATGTGCGCGCGGCGCTCACTGAGGGCGGCTTCACGCCCGACGACATCAAGGAAATCCTGCTGCAGCAGGCGATCTATTGCGGCGTGCCGGCGGCCAACCACGCCGTCAAGGAAGCAGGCGCGATTATCGCGGAGTTAGGTTTGCTGAAGGGATAGCCCGGCGGGCGCCGTGCCCAGCACTCGTGTCCCGGACGCGCCGCGTCCGGGACACGAACTGGTACGCATAAAAGAAAAGCCCCACCTTGGCGGGGCCTTCTTTTACTCACTCACCAGTCCGGCCTAGCGGTCCTGATCAGGCATCTGCTTCCCCTGGCGGTTGGGGTTCGGCTTCTCACGGCCCGGATCCTGCTGCTGCTGGCCCGGCTTCTGGCCGCCACCCTGCTGCTGCTGGCCGGGCTTCTGACTCGGGTTCTGGTTCTGCTGGCCCGGATTCTGGTTCATGTTGGCCATTGAGGGATCTCCGCTGTTTGACCACAACTGAAGTAAACGGAGAAGGCACGGCATTCGTTGCAAGGGAACACCGGTTCCGCTGCGATCATTCCGCGGCAGGGCCGTGTTCGGACTGTGGCGCCGGAACCGCTGCCGCAAAACTAGCTCTGTACAAGCCAAATAAGCCGCAGCCGGCGCTGTTGCCGCCCCCGGTTCCCACTGTTAGAAAATGACACGACGCATCGTCTTGGGCTGCCGGAGCTCTCGCCGCGTCGCTGGCTCTTCATAGCGTTTTCGAGCGAAGTGGATACCGGTTCGCGTGAAGAAAACGCGTCAAAAGGAAAACTAGAGCCTGTTCACTCCTGAACAGGCTCGAACGGCAGCGCATGGATTATTTCGCCCAGCAACTAATCAACGGCCTCGTGCTCGGCTCGATCTACGGCCTGATCGCGATCGGCTACACGATGGTCTACGGCATCGTCGGCATGATCAATTTCGCCCATGGCGACATTTTCATGATCGGCGGCTTCATCGCGCTGATCACGTTCCTGATCCTGGTCTCGTTCGGCCTGACCGCCATTCCCCTTATCCTGCTGGTGGTGCTGCTGGTATCGATGGCGATCACGGCGCTCTATGGCTGGACGGTGGAGCGTATCGCCTACCGGCCGCTGCGGCACTCATTCCGCCTGGCGCCGATGCTCTCGGCGATCGGTATGTCATTCGTGCTGACCAATTATTCGCAGGTCGCCCAGGGGGCCCGCGTCAAGCCGGTGCCGCCGATCATTACCGGCGGCTACACCCTGCACGAGGGCGCGGAAGGCTTTGTCGTACAGCTTTCCAACATCCAGATTATCGTCGTCATCACGACCATCGTGCTGCTCGCGCTGTTTACCTGGCTGGTATCGAACACGCGGCTCGGCCGCGACATGCGCGCCTGCGAGCAGGATCAGACCATGGCCTCGCTGCTCGGTGTCGACGTCGACCGCACCATTTCCATGACCTTCGTGATCGGGGCTGCGCTCGCCGCCGTCGCCGGCATGATGTACCTGCTCTATTACGGGCTGGTCGATTTCTTCATGGGCTTCGTCGCCGGCATCAAGGCGTTCACCGCCGCCGTGCTCGGCGGCATCGGCTCGCTGCCCGGCGCGATGCTGGGCGGGCTTCTGATCGGCCTGATCGAGACGCTGTGGTCGGCGTATTTCTCGGTCGAGTACAAGGACGTGGCCGCGTTCTCGATCCTGATCGTCGTCCTGATCTTCCTTCCGACCGGCCTGCTTGGCCGGCCCGAAGTCGAAAAAGTCTGATGGACGGCCGCGTGAGCGCACCCCCCGCCGTCCAAACCTCGCGTGCACCTGGCGCCGCCTTCATCCTCAAGAAAGCGCTGATCAGCGCGTTCGTGGCGCTGGTGCTATTTTCGCTGATGATCGGCGTGCGTACCGAGGCCGGCCCGCAGGGGCAATTGGTCTACTGGACGCGCTTCGACGACCTCGCCATCATGGTCGCGGCCGTATTCGGCGGCAGCATCCTCGTCGAGCTGCTGCGGCAATGGTGGGGACCGGTCGACACGATCAGGGTGGTGCCACCTTCCGTGCAAACCGCCCTCGCCGTGGCGCGCCGCGGCATCGCGCCGGTGCTGCTGGTCTTCACGTTCCTGGTGCCGGTCCTGTTCTACGACGAGCGCTATATTCTCGACCTCGCCATCCTCGTGCTGACCTATGTGATGCTCGGCTGGGGGCTCAACGTGGTGGTCGGGCTCGCCGGCCTGCTCGACCTCGGCTATGTCGCGTTCTACGCGGTCGGCGCCTATTCCTACGCGCTGCTGGCAACCAATTTCGGGCTGTCGTTCTGGGTCTGCCTGCCGCTCGCCGGCATTCTCGCCGCGTTCTGGGGCGTGCTGCTCGGCTTTCCCGTGCTGCGGCTGCGCGGCGATTACCTTGCCATCGTGACGCTGGCCTTCGGCGAGATCATCCGCCTCGTCATCATCAACTGGCAGACCCTGACCGGCGGGCCGAACGGCGTCACCGGCATTCCCCGGCCAACCCTGTTCGGCATTCCGCTGACGCCGGCCGATGACGGGCTGGCGGCCCTGCTCGGCATCGAATTCTCGCCGACGCACCGCATCGTATTTCTGTTCTACATTATCCTGGCGCTGGCGCTGCTCACCAACTGGGTCACAATCCGCCTGCGCCGCCTGCCCCTCGGCCGCGCCTGGGAAGCGTTGCGCGAAGACGAAGTTGCCTGCCGCGCGCTCGGCATCAACACCACCACGACCAAGCTGACGGCATTTGCAACGGGCGCGTTGTTCGGAGGTCTTGCCGGCGCGTTCTTCGCCACGCGGCAGGGCTTCATCAGCCCGGAATCCTTCACCTTCCATGAATCGGCGCTGGTGCTGGCGATCGTGGTGCTGGGCGGCATGGGCTCGCAACTCGGCGTCGCGCTCGCGGCGCTCGCCATGATCGGCGGCTTCGAGCTGTTCCGCGGGCTCGACCAGTACCGCATGCTGGTGTTCGGCATGGCGATGGTGCTGCTCATGATCTGGCGGCCGCGCGGCCTGATCGGCCATCGCGCGCCGACAGTGTTCTTAAAGCACAGCCAGGCCATTTCATCCGACCTCGTCAAGGAGGGCCACGGATGAGCGGCGATCCCATCCTGTCCGTCGACCGGCTGGCGATGCGCTTCGGCGGCATCGTCGCCGTCAACGACCTCTCCTTCGACGCCGAGCGGCGCAAGATCACCGCGCTGATCGGACCGAACGGCGCCGGCAAGACCACGGTGTTCAACTGCATCACCGGCTTCTACAAGCCGACCTCGGGCGCGATGCGGCTTACACATGACGACGGCCACGCCATCCAGCTCCAGCGGCTGAACGATTTCCGGATTGCCAAACTGGCCCGGGTCGCGCGCACCTTCCAGAACATCCGCCTGTTTCCCGGCATGACCGCGCTGGAGAACCTGATGGTAGCCCAACACAACGCGCTGATGCGCGCCTCCGGGTTGACGTTTCTCGGACTGATCGGCGCGCCGTCCTGGCGCAAAGCCGAACAGGCCGCGATCGATCTGTCGCGGACCTGGCTCGATCGCATCGGACTTCTGGATCGCGCCGACGATGCCGCCGGCAATTTGCCCTATGGCGACCAGCGGCGGCTGGAGATCGCGCGCGCGATGTGCACCCGGCCCGCGCTGCTGTGCCTCGACGAGCCGGCGGCCGGACTGAACGCGCGGGAGAGCGCCGCTTTGAGCGAATTGTTGCTCTCGATCCGCTCCGAACAGGGCACCTCGATCCTTCTGATCGAGCACGACATGAGCGTGGTGATGGAAATCTCCGACCACGTCGTCGTGATGGACTATGGCGTCAAGATCGCCGAAGGCACGCCGCGGCACATCCGCGACGATCCCAAGGTGATCGCCGCCTATCTCGGCGCCGACGAGGAGGAAGCCATCGCGGTGATGGAGAGCGGAACGTGACGGGATCTCTCTGCTTTTCCCGGATGCGGTGCAGCGTGCAACGCTGCTCCGCTGTTCCGGGATCCATAGCTGCGGACCCGGCAGGTCCCGGTCCTGCACAGCGGCACTACGCGTGCGCCCGGGACACGGGAGCACCAGCATGACAAAGCCCCTGCTCGCGATCCGCTCGCTGCGCGCGGCCTACGGCAAGATCGAGGCGCTGAAGGGCGTCGATCTCGACATCAGCGCCGGTGAAATCGTCGCCCTGATCGGCGCCAACGGCGCCGGCAAGTCGACCCTGATGATGACAATCTTCGGCCGGCCGCGCGCGCGCGCAGGGAGGATCGAATTCGCCGGTCAGGACATCACCGGCGTGCCGACACATGAGATTGCGCGGCTGCGCATCGCTCAATCCCCCGAAGGCCGCCGCATTTTCCCGCGCATGAGCGTCGCGGAAAACCTGCAGATGGGTGCCGACGCGACCGATAGCAGCGAGGCCGATCGGGCGAGCGGCCTGGAGCGCGTCTTCGCATTGTTCCCGCGGCTCAAGGAACGCATGACCCAGCGCGGCGGCACGCTGTCTGGCGGTGAGCAGCAGATGCTGGCGATTGGCCGGGCCCTGATGAGTCGGCCGCGCCTGTTGATGCTGGACGAGCCGTCGCTGGGGCTCGCCCCCCTGATCGCGCGGCAGATTTTCGATGCGATCCGGACCCTGAACCGGCAGGACGGCCTAACCGTCCTGATTGTCGAACAGAACGCCAACCACGCGCTGAAACTGGCCCATCGCGGCTATGTCATGGTCAACGGCTTGATCACCCTGTCCGGAACCGGCAGCGAATTGCTGCAGCGCCCGGAAATCCGCGCCGCCTATCTGGAAGGCGGCCGGCGGGAATAGCGGAGTGGGCTATCTCCCCGGGTCGTCCCCGCGAACGCGGGGACCCATACGCCGCGGCCCACCGTTTAGGGCGACGGGGTAGTTACCTTCTGCCATAGCCGGCGCCGGTGGCTATGGGTCCCTGCTTTCGCAGGGACGACAGCGGTGCTGCGGCAAGATGCTGCGAACGGACCGTGGATTTGCCCGAAATTTGCCGATGACTTCGCCGTAAAATCAGCCGACAATAGGCGTGATTTTCGTACCCGGCCTGCCGGGTGCTTCCCGAAATCGACTACCTGCGAGGATACCTCATGAAATCACTGAAACTCATCGGCCTGGCATTGGGCGCATCGTTGGCGTTGTCGACAACAGCACTGGCGCAGGACATCTCCATCGCAGTGGTGGGCCCGATGACGGGCGGCGAATCCGCATTCGGCCGGCAGATGAAGAACGGCGCCGAACAATTCGTGACCGATTTCAACGCCGCCGGTGGCGTGCTCGGCAAGAAGCTCGCGCTGCAGGTCGGCGACGATGCCTGCGATCCCAAGCAGGCGCGCTCGGTGGCGGAAAAGTTCGCCAGTGCGAAAATCCCGTTCGTCGCCGGTCACTTCTGCTCGTCGTCGTCGATCCCGGCGTCGGAAGCCTACGCCGACGGCAACGTGCTGCAGATTACGCCGGCCTCGACCAACCCGCTGTTCACCGAGCGCAAGCTCTGGAACGTGGCGCGCGTCTGCGGCCGCGACGATCAGCAGGGCCTGGTTGCCGCCGACTACATCGTCAAGAACTACAAGGGCAAGAACGTCGCCATCCTCAACGACAAGACCACCTACGGCAAGGGCCTTGCCGACGAAACCAAGAAGGCGCTCAACAAGGCCGGCGTCACCGAGAAGATGTTCGAGTCCTACAACAAGGGCGACAAGGACTTTAACTCGATCGTGTCGCGGCTGAAGCGCGACAACATCGATCTCGTCTTTGTCGGCGGCTATCATCAGGAAGCCGGTTTGATCCTGCGCCAGATGCGCGATCAGGGCCTCAAGACGGTCTTGATGGCCGGTGACGCCATGAACGACAAGGAATTCGCTTCGATTACCGGCCCGGCTGCCGAAGGCACGCTGTTCACCTTCGGTCCCGATCCGCGCAACAAGGCGACCGCGAAGGCGATCGTTGAGAAGTTCAAGGCCAAGAACATCGATCCGGAAGGCTACACCCTCTACACCTATGCGGCGATGCAGGTCTGGACACAGGCGGTGGCGAAGGCAAAGACCACCGACCCGAAGAAGGTCATGGAGACCATCAAGGCCAGCGAATGGGACACCGTGCTCGGCAAGCTGGGCTTTGACGCCAAGGGCGACATCAAGGTGATCGACTATGTCGTCTACAAGTGGGACGCCAAGGGCAACTACGCCGAGATCCATCCGAAGGGATCCTGACCCCTTCCCCGATCAGAACCTCCAACGCCCCGGTCCGCCGGGGCGTTTCTATTTCCGGTTCCAGATAATTTTGCAACGCCGGGAACAATTGGGTTCCCGCCGAATTGAGCCGGGCTGGGCTGAGTTCCATGTCATTGATTTCACGACCTTAACCCTTGTTCCAACTTGATCTGCCGCTGGGGCAGCGGTTCTATCTGTGACATTGCATCTTAGCCAATCGGATTCGCGCGAACTGGCCAAGGAAACACCATGAGTGATCTTTCCCCTGGAGCATCACCCTCCGCTCGCCAGGCCGCCAAATCCAAACCACCCACCACCAACGGCACGTCCGATCCGATGCAGGATCTGCTGCACGCATTGCAGGCGATGCGCGCGGGCGATTTCTCGGTACGGATGACGGGCGACCACCTCGGCATCGAGGGCAAGATCGCAGACACCTTTAATGAAATCGTCGCCGCCAACCAGAGAATGGCGCAGCAACTCGAGCACGTCGGCCAGGTCGTCGGCCGCGAGGGCAAGACAAGACAGCGCGTCAAGTTCGACCTTTCAAGCGGCTCCTGGGCGGACATGGAAGGCTCCGTCAACACGCTGATCGACGACCTGCTGTGGCCGACCCGCGAAGTCACGCGCGCGGTCGCCGCCGTGGCTCAAGGCGACCTGCTGCAAACCGTGAAGCTCGATGTCGACGGCCGCCCGCTGGGCGGCGAATTCTTGCAGTCGGCCAACATCGTCAACACGATGATCAAGCAGCTCAGCGTGTTCACCTCGGAGGTGACGCGCGTGGCGCGCGAGGTCGGCACCGAGGGCAAGCTCGGCGGCCAGGCCCAGGTGCCGGAAGTGACCGGCGTCTGGAAGGACCTGACCGAGAGCGTCAACTCGATGGCCAACAACCTGACCGGCCAGGTGCGAAACATCGCCGAGGTCACCATCGCGGTGGCCAATGGCGACCTGTCGAAAAAGATCACGGTGGACGTCCGCGGCGAGATCCTGCAGCTCAAGGAAGCCATCAACACGATGGTCGACCAGCTTCGATCCTTCGCTTCCGAGGTGACCCGTGTCGCGCGCGAAGTCGGCACCGACGGCAAGCTCGGCGGCCAGGCGATCGTGCCCGGCGTTGCCGGCACCTGGAAGGATCTGACCGATTCCGTGAACGCGATGTGCGGCAATCTTACCGCCCAGGTTCGCAACATCGCCAACGTCACGACCGCGGTCGCCCGCGGCGACCTCTCCCGCAAGATCACGGTGGACGTCCGCGGCGAAATCCTGGAGTTGAAGGACACCATCAACACGATGGTCGACCAGCTCAACTCGTTCGCCTCGGAAGTGACGCGCGTCGCCCGCGAGGTCGGCACCGAAGGCAAGCTCGGCGGTCAGGCCCAGGTCCCCGGCGTCGCCGGCACCTGGAAGGACCTCACCGACAACGTCAACTTCATGGCCTCCAACCTGACGGCGCAGGTCCGCAACATTGCCGACGTCGCGACCGCGATCGCCGGCGGCGACCTTTCCAAGAAGATCACCGTGAACGTGTCGGGCGAAATCCTTCAGTTGAAGGAAACGCTGAACACGATGGTCGACCAGCTCAACGCCTTCGCCGGCGAGGTGACCCGCGTGGCGCGCGAAGTCGGCACCGAGGGACGGCTCGGCGGTCAGGCCAACGTGCTCGGCGTCGCCGGCACCTGGAAGGACCTCACTGAGAGCGTCAACTCGATGGCCTCCAACCTGACGGCACAGGTGCGCAACATCGCCGAGGTGACGACCGCGGTCGCCAACGGCGACTTGTCGAAGAAGATCACGGTGGACGTGCGCGGCGAAATCCTGGAGCTGAAGGACACCATCAACACGATGGTCGACCAGCTCAACGCCTTTGCCGGCGAAGTGACGCGCGTGGCGCGCGAGGTCGGCACCGAGGGCAAGCTCGGCGGCCAGGCCAACGTGCGCGGCGTCGCCGGCACCTGGAAGGACCTTACCGACAACGTCAATTCGATGGCCGGCAACCTCACCGCTCAGGTCCGCAACATTGCCGAAGTTGCGACCGCCGTCGCCAAGGGCGACCTGTCGAAGAAGATCACGGTCAACGTCTCAGGCGAAATCCTTCAATTGAAGGAAACGCTGAACACGATGGTCGACCAGCTCAACGCCTTTGCGAGCGAAGTGACGCGCGTCGCGCGCGAGGTCGGCACCGACGGCAAGCTCGGCGGTCAGGCCCAGGTGACCGGCGTCGCCGGCACCTGGAAGGATTTGACCGACTCCGTGAACTCGATGGCCGGCAACCTGACTGCGCAGGTCCGCAACATCGCCGAAGTGGCAACCGCGATCGCCGGCGGCGACCTGTCGCGCAAGATCACGGTCGACGTGCGCGGCGAGATCCTGCAGCTCAAGGAAACGCTCAACACGATGGTCGACCAGCTCAATCGCTTTGCTGGCGAAGTGACCCGCGTGGCGCGCGAGGTCGGCACCGAGGGCCGGCTCGGCGGCCAGGCCAACGTGCCCGGCGTCGCCGGCACTTGGAAGGACCTCACCGACAACGTCAACTCGATGGCAGGTAACCTGACCGGCCAGGTCCGTAACATCGCCGAAGTGACGACGGCGGTGGCGAAGGGCGACCTGTCCAAGAAGATCACGGTCGACGTCAAGGGCGAGATCCTCGAGCTGAAGAACACCGTCAACACGATGGTGGACCAGCTCAACGCGTTTGCGTCGGAAGTCACCCGCGTGGCGCGCGAAGTCGGGACCGAAGGCAAACTCGGCGGCCAGGCCCAGGTGCCTGAAGTGGCCGGCACCTGGAAGGACCTCACCGACAACGTCAATTTCATGGCCTCGAACCTGACCGCGCAGGTCCGCAACATCGCCGAGGTCGCCACCGCCATTGCGGGGGGCGACCTTTCGAAGAAGATCACGGTCGACGTCCGCGGCGAAATCCTGCTGCTCAAGGATACCCTGAACACGATGGTCGAGCAGCTTCGCTCGTTTGCCGCCGAAGTGACGCGCGTGGCGCGCGAGGTCGGCACCGAGGGGCGGCTTGGCGGCCAGGCCGTGGTGCCCGGCGTCGGCGGCACCTGGAAGGATCTGACCGACAACGTCAACCTCTTGGCTGCAAACCTCACCACGCAAGTCCGCAACATCGCCGAAGTTACTACGGCGGTGGCGCGCGGCGACCTGTCGCGCAAGATCACCGTGGACGTGAAGGGCGAAATTCTCGAGCTGAAAAACACCATCAACACGATGGTCGATCAGCTCAACGCCTTTGCCGGCGAAGTGACGCGCGTCGCGCGCGAAGTCGGCACCGAGGGCAAGCTCGGCGGTCAGGCGCAGGTCCCCGGCGTCGCCGGCACCTGGAAGGACCTGACCGACACCGTCAACTTCATGGCGGCCAATCTGACCGAACAGGTCCGCGGCATCGTTAAGGTCGTGACCGCGGTCGCCGACGGCGACCTGAAACAGAACCTGACGGTGAAATCGAAGGGCGAAGTCGCTGCGCTCGCCGACACCATCAACAACATGACGGAGACGCTCGCCACCTTCGCCGACCAGGTCACCAGCGTGGCGCGCGAGGTCGGCGTCGAGGGACGGCTCGGCGGCCAGGCCAACGTGCCCGGCGCGGCCGGCACATGGAAAGACCTCACCGGTAACGTCAACCTGCTCGCCGCCAACCTGACCTCGCAGGTGCGCGCGATCGCCGAGGTGGCGACCGCCGTGACCAAGGGCGACCTGACCCGCTCGATCCAGGTCGATGCCCGCGGCGAAGTGGCCGAACTCAAAGACAACATCAACACCATGATCGGCAACCTGCGCCTCACCACGCAGGTGAATACCGAGCAGGACTGGCTGAAGACCAACCTCGCCAGGTTCACCAACATGCTGCAGGGGCAGCGCGAGCTCTCCACTGTCGGCCGGCTGCTGCTGACCGAACTGGCGCCGCTGGTCAACGCGCATATGGGCGTGATCTATCAGGTGGAGAACGCCGAGAGCCCGCAATTGCGCCTGCTCTCCTCCTACGCCGGCGATGGCGCCAATCCGCACCCGCAAGTCGTGCAGTTCGGTGAAGGATTGGTCGGCCAATGTGCCATGGACAAGCGTCAGCGGCTGGTGTCGGACATCCCAGCCTATACCGCGCCGATCAATTCGGGGCTGTTGCGTGTGATCCCGAAGAATATCGTCGTGCTTCCGGTCCTGTTTGAGAACCAGGTGAAGGCCGTCATCGAGCTGTCATCGATTGCCTCTTTCACCACCTCGCAGATGACCTTCCTCGAACAATTGACCGACAGCATCGGCATCGTTCTCAACTCCATCGAGGCCACGATGCAGACCGAAGGCTTGTTGAAGCAATCCCAGCAGCTCGCCGGGGAATTGCAGACGCAACAGAAGGAATTGCAGCAGACCAACGATCAGCTCGAACAGAAGGCCCAGCAGCTCGCCGAACGCAACGTCGAGGTGGAAAGAAAGAACCAGGAAATCGAGCAGGCCCGGCGCGCGCTCGAAGAAAAGGCGACCGAGCTTTCGCTGACCTCGAAGTACAAGTCCGAGTTCCTCGCCAACATGTCGCATGAGCTGCGCACTCCGCTCAACAGCATCCTGATCCTCGGCCAACAGCTCACCGAAAATCCGGAGGGCAATCTGTCGGCGAAACAGGTCGAATTCGCCCGCACCATCCACGGCGCCGGCACTGACCTGCTCAACCTGATCAGCGACATCCTCGACCTGTCGAAGATCGAATCCGGCACGGTGACCGTCGATGCCGAGGAAATCCTGACATCGAGCCTGCTCGAGACCGTCGGACGGCCGTTCAAGCACGAGGCCGAAAATCGCCACCTCTCATTCAACATCAATGTCGACGAGACCCTTCCCCGCAGCCTGGTCACCGACTCCAAGCGCCTGCAGCAGGTTCTGAAGAACCTGCTGTCGAACGCATTCAAGTTCACCGCGGAGGGCGGCGTGAAGTTGAACGTATCGGCCGCCGTTGGCGGCTGGAGCGCCGAGCACCCGATCCTCAATCAGGCGCCCGCTGTCGTCGCCTTCGAGGTGACCGACACCGGCATCGGCATTCCCCTGGAAAAGCAGAAGCTGATCTTCGAGGCGTTCCAGCAGGCAGACGCCGGCACCAGCCGCAAATACGGCGGTACCGGCCTCGGCCTTGCCATCAGCCGCGAGCTTGCGAGCCTGCTCGGCGGCGAAATTCATCTGCGCAGCGCGCCCGGCAAGGGCAGCACCTTCGTGCTTTACCTGCCGTTGCATTATTCCGGCCCCACCGTCGCGCCGCGCTCCCCTGCCTCGTCAGCATTCACGCCTGCGCCGGCGCTGCAGGCGACCCAGGAGCGCGCAGTCGAGCAATTGCCGGACGACCGCCTCGACCTCTCGCCGGGAGATACCATCCTGCTGATCGTCGAAGACGATCCGCACTATGCGCGGGTGCTGATCGATCTGGCCCGCGACAAGGGCTTCAGGGTGCTGGTCGCCAGCCGCGGTGCCGAAGCGCTCGAACTCGCCAAGCAGTTCCAGCCGACCGCGGTTTCGCTCGACGTCTTCCTGCCGGACATGCTGGGCTGGACCGTGCTCAGCCAGCTCAAGCACAATCCGCTGACGCGGCACATTCCAGTGCAGATCATTACGCTGGATGAAGACCGTCAGCACGCGCTGGCGCGCGGCGCGTTTTCCTTCGTCAACAAGCCGACGACGACCGAGGGCGTCAGCGCGGCGCTGTCGCAGATCAAGGAATATGCCAAGCCCCGACGCAAGCGCCTTCTGATCGTGGAGGACAATGCCGCCGAGCAGATGAGCATCACCGAATTGCTTGGCCACGACGACATCGAGATCCTCACCGCCGACACCGGCGCTGGCGCGTTGTCGACGCTGCGGAACCAGCCGTGCGACTGCGTCGTGCTGGATCTGCGGCTGCCTGACATGAGCGGATTCGAGGTGCTCGACCGGCTTCGCAACGACGAATCCCTGTCGAACGTGCCGGTTGTTGTGTTCACCGGGCGGGAACTTTCGGCCGAGGAGGATGCGGAACTTCACACCATGGCGAGGAGCATCGTCGTGAAAGGCGTCGAATCGCCGGAACGCCTGCTCGACGAAACGTCGCTGTTTTTGCACCGTGTGATCACGGAATTGCCAGTCGAGAAGCAGAGGATGCTCGAGAAGCTCAATAGTTCCGATGAGGATCTCGTTGGCAAGACCGCGCTTCTGGTGGATGACGACGCACGTAACATCTTCGCGCTATCGAGCGTGCTCGAACGGCGCGGCATGAAGGTGCTGACCGCGACGACGGGCCGTGAGGCCATCGCGCTGGTCGAGTCGAATCCAAACATCGCGATCGTGCTGATGGATATCATGATGCCGCAGATGGACGGATATCAGACCATCGGCGTTATCCGGCAAAACCCCTCGTTCGGCCGCCTGCCGATCATCGCGCTGACCGCCAAGGCGATGAAGGGCGACCGCGAGAAATGCCTCGACGCCGGCGCTTCGGACTATCTCGCCAAGCCCGTCAATACCGAGCAGTTGCTGCTCGCCATTCGAATGTGGCTCCACCGCTGATCGGCGTACAGATGATGGATCAGGACAAGGTAAACATTCTTCTGGTGGACGATCAGCCGGCGAAGCTGCTCGCCTACGAAGTCATACTGAAAGAACTCGGCGAGAACCTGGTCAAGGCTACGTCCGGACGCGAAGCGCTCGAGTTCCTGCTCAAGAACGATGTCGCCATCATTCTGGTCGACGTCTGCATGCCCGAGCTGGACGGGTTCGAACTCGCCGCCATGATCCGCGAACATCCCCGCTTTCAGAAGACGGCGATGATATTCATCTCCGCGATACAGGTCAGCGACATCGACCGGCTGCGCGGCTACGAAATGGGCGCGGTCGACTACGTCCCGGTGCCCGTCGTGCCGGAGGTGTTGCGCGCCAAGATCAAGGTATTCGCCGAGCTCTATCGCAAGACCCGCCAACTCGAACGGCTCAATGCCGAACTCGAAGACCGCGTGCGCGCCCGCACCGCGGAGCTTGAGGAATCGCATGCGCGACTGCTGGAGAGCGAGCAGCGCCGCAGCCTTGCGATCGCCGCGGGCAAGATGGGATCGTGGGATTGGGACTGGATCAATGGCGACTGGATGTGGGACGAAGGTCAGTTCCAGATTTTCGGGCTCGACCCAAAGACTTTCGTGGTGAACCCGTCGAACGTCCAGATGTTCCTGCATCCTGATGATACCGAAGAACTGCGCAAGGCGGTCGCCCAGTTCACAAAGGGCGCCAAATCGTACGAGGCGGAGTTCCGGATCATCCGTCCCGACGGCGAGGTGCGCTGGTGCGTCGGCACGGCGGCCGCCACCCTCGACAAGGGCGGCCGGGTCATTCGCGTCAGCGGCGTCACCGTTGACATCACCGAGCGCAAGCAGGCCGAAGAGCGTCAAACCCTGCTGGCGCGGGAAGTCGATCACCGCGCCAAGAACGCCCTGGCCCTCGCGCAATCCATCGTCCGGCTGACGCGCGGCGAGAACGTGAAGACCTACATCCGTTCGGTTGAAGGACGGATCAATGCGCTGGCGCGCGTGCACACCGTGCTTTCGCTGTCGAGCTGGCAAGGCGCCGAAATAAGGAAATTGATTGAAGAGGAGCTGGCGCCCTATTCCACCGGCGACCAGATCGACCTCGCCGGTCCGGAGGTCCAACTCGAACCGGCGACGGCTCAGACCGTTGCACTGGCGCTGCACGAACTCGTCACCAATTCGGCGAAGTACGGCGCCCTGTCGGCGCTGTCGGGCCGGCTGTCGGTGAGTTGGGAAAACCCGGCGGGCGTTCTCAAGATCATCTGGGTGGAGACCGGCGGCCCACCGGTCGAGAAGCCGGTATCGCGAGGATTCGGTACCAGAAGCGTGATTGCCAGCATCGAGTCGCAGCTCGGGGGCCACGCGGAATTCGATTGGCGCCCGGAAGGCCTGGTTTGCCGTCTGTCGGTCCCCTTGTCGCGACGGCAGTTTACCGCCGATCCGGTTGCGCTCCGCGATGTTGTCGTCGAGGGCAATGGCCTGCTACGCGCCGAGTTGTAACTTGGCGCTCGATGGGTCGGCAGCGATGAAGGCCGTTGCAGGATCCCGGAGGACCTGTCGTGCCGCTGCCTGTCGAGTTTCTATCAGGCATCGTCCGGTAACATGTAACGTTGGGTTGATTCCTTCCGAGGCGCCGCTAGCGTAGCCTTGGGGGCGCGATTCCAGCGGCCCCCTGGTATCGGCCGGATGTCCGGCCGCGTCGGATGCGTTGTTTTCGCGCGTTTGAAGCTTCTGCCATGGCGCGTTCGCTGCCAGTTTGCCGGAGACGACAATGGGTGACGAGCGCAACGTCTTTCTTTCGACCGTGCCGGCGACCCGCGGCGATCGCGTGGCAGCGCTGGTTGTGGTCGCCGTCTCGGCGGTGCTGTTTGCATGCGCCCTCCCGTTTGCCACGATGCCGCTTCCTGCGATTCCGGCGTTCATTGCGAGCTATCAATCCGCGCTCGCCATCAACGACCTGATCACGGCCATCCTGCTGTTTTCGCAATTTGCGTTGTTGCGGTCGCGGGCCTTGTTGTTGCTCGCAAGCGGTTACTTGTTCACTGCGGCCGCGGCGATCATCCATGCCCTGACCTTTCCGGGCCTGTTTGCTCCGGCCGGGTTCTTCAATTCCGGGCCGCAAACGACGGCATGGCTCTACCAGATCTGGCATACCGGATTTCCGCTTCTCGCGATCGGCTACGCCGTGCTCAAGGACAAGGATGGCGGCCCCAAAATCGGGGGATCGGTCAGCCGGGCGCTGTTTGGAAGCATCGTCGCCGTCGGCGTTACGCTGTCGGTCGCAACCTGGATCGTGACCGTCAGGCACGACATTCTGCCGATGCTGCTGAGCGGCTCGGAAGGGCGCTTCACGCCCACCCTGATCGGCATCCTGTCGACCGAGCTATGGCTCAGCTTCGCCGCGCTGCTGATCCTGTGGCTCCGGCGGCCGCACTCGGTGCTCGACATCTGGCTCATGGTCGTGATGTGCGCCTGGCTGTTCGACATCGCGCTGTCGGGAGTCGTCAACGCGGCCAGGTTCGATCTCGGCTTCTACGCCGGTCGATTGTACGGGCTATGTGCTGCCAGTTTCGTGCTGGCGGCGCTTCTGCTCGATAATATGGGCCTGCAGGCCAAGCTGGCCCGCCTGCTCGGATCGTTGCGTCTGCAAGCGGCCTCCGAAAGAGACCTTCGCACTGAACGCGACAGCCTTTTCAGCGCCGTCGTGGAATCGTCCAGCGATGCCATCATCACCATATTGCTTGACGGCACCATCACCGGCTGGAACGGAGCCGCAGAGCGCCTGTTCGGCTTTATGGCAGCGGAAGCGATCGGCAGGCACATCGGCATCATCGTCCCGCCGGACCGGCACGAAGAGGTACGCAATATCATCGAGCGGATCAGCCGGGGCGAGCTGATTGCACACTACGAGACTTCACGCATGCGCAAGGATGGCGGCGCCGTCGATGTTTCGCTGAGCATCTCCCCGATCCGCACGGTCTCGGGCGAGATCGTCGGCATCTCCAAAGCCGCGCGCGACATCACCGAAAGCAAGCGGACGCAGCAAGCGCTCAGCCAGGAAATCGAAGAGCGGCGGCGCATATTCGATTCCTCGAACGACCTCATATTCGTCACCGACAGCGTGGGGAATTTCATCCAGGTCAGCCCGAGCGTCACCGCGATCCTCGGCTATGAGCCCTCCGAGATGGTCGGACGCAGTGCGATTGAATTCATCCACCCCGACGATCTCGAACACACCCGCAAGGAGATGCGGGCGGGGCGACGCGGACAAAGCAAGCGCAATTTCGAGACGCGCTATTTCAACAAGGAGGGCCAATCCGTCACGCTGAACTGGACCGGGACGTGGTCGGAGCCGGTCCGCCGCCACTTCTTCATCGGCCGGGACCTGACCGAAAAGCAGGCCGCGGAAGCCCAGTTACGGCACGTCCAGAAGATGGACGCGGTCGGCCAACTGACCGGCGGAGTGGCGCACGATTTCAACAACATCCTGACCGTGATCACCGGCACCATAGGTATCTTGGAAGAAGCCGTCGCCGGCGAGCCCCAGCTCGCGGCCATCGCCAAGCTGATCGACGAAGCCGCCGAACGCGGCGCCAACTTGACCAGGCATCTGCTCGCCTTCGCGCGCAAGCAGCCGCTGCAGCCGCTCGAGGTCGACGTCAATGCGCTGGTGCTCGAGGCCGCCAAGCTGCTGCACCCGACGCTCGGCGAACACATCGAAATCACGCCGCTATTGGCCGAGGATGCATGGACCGCGCTGGTCGACCCGAGCCAGCTCACTACCGCCGTGCTCAATCTGGCATTGAACGCGCGCGACGCGATGCCCAATGGCGGCAAGCTCGCGTTCGAGACCGGCAATGTCTATCTCGACGAAAACTACGCCGGCATGCACAGCGAGGTCGCACCCGGCAATTATGTGATGATCGCGGTTAGCGACACCGGCTCCGGAATTCCGCCCGCACTGCTCGAACGGGTGTTCGAACCCTTTTTCACGACCAAGGAAGTCGGCAAGGGCACCGGCCTAGGCCTCAGCATGGTGTTCGGCTTCGTCAAGCAGTCGGGCGGACACATCAAGATCTACAGCGAGCAAGGCCACGGCACTTCGGTCAAGATCTACCTGCCGCGGGCAACGGGATTGAACCAGACCGCCGCGGAAGCGCTGGTCGCGGCTGACGTCGAGGGCGGCAATGAGATCGTGCTCGTCGTCGAAGACGATTCGCTGGTGCGCCGCTATGTGATGACCCAGATCGAGAGCCTGGGCTACGCCACGCTCGAGGCGGCCAACGCCTCCGATGCCTTGCGCATCATCGACGATGTCCCGAACGTCGACCTGCTGTTCACCGACGTGATCATGCCCGGCAACATGAACGGCCGCCAACTGGTCGACGAAGCCTTAAAGCGGCGGCCGGGCCTCAAGACGCTGTTCACCTCGGGCTATACCGAAAACGCCATCGTCCATCACGGCCGGCTGGATTCCGGCGTCCTGCTGCTGGCAAAGCCCTATCGCAAATCCGAGCTTGCAAGGATGATCCGCCTGGCGCTTGCCAGTTGAAGCATCCTCCGCGGCTGCTATACCGGTTAAGGACGGCTCGGCCAGTTGCGGCCCAAACGGATCGGCTCCTTGAGAAATCTCCTCACCGATATATCCGGCGTCAGCGTCGGCCATGCCGACGATGCGGCGCTTGCCTCCGGCGTCACCGCGATCCTTTTCGATTCTCCTGCCGTCGCCTCGATCGACGTGCGTGGCGGCGGCCCCGGCACCCGTGAGGACGCCCTGCTCAAGCCCGAAAGTACGGTCGAGGCGATCGACGGCATCGTGCTTTCCGGCGGCTCGGCGTTCGGACTGGACGCCGCCGGCGGCGTGCAGGCCTGGCTCGCCGAACAAGGTCGCGGCTTCCGGGTGCGCGAAGCCGTCATCCCAATCGTTCCGGGCGCCATCTGCTTCGATCTGCTCAACGGCGGCAACAAGGCTTGGGGACGCTTCCCGCCCTATCGCGATCTCGGCTACGCCGCGGCGAATGCGGCTGCTGCCGATTTCGCGCTTGGCAGCGTCGGCGCCGGCCTCGGCGCGACAACAGCCAATCTCAAGGGTGGCCTTGGCTCCGCTTCGGCGCAGACTGAAGGCGGCGTCACGGTCGGCGCGCTCGCGGTGGTCAATGCGGTCGGCAGCGTGACGGTTGGCGACGGTCCGTGGTTCTGGGCGGCGCCGTTCGAGAACGGCAACGAGTTTGGCGGGCGCGGACTGCCGCCTTCGTTCACACCGGACATGCTGCGGGCGCGGCTGAAGGGCGGTTCGGCTGCCACGCCTTCGGAGAACACCACGCTGGTGGTCGTCGTCACGGATGCGGTGCTGACGAAAGCGCAGGCCAAGCGGCTCGCGATGATCGCGCACACCGGCATGGCGCGCGCCATCTACCCCGTACATGCGCCGCTGGATGGCGACGTGGTGTTTGCCGCCGCGACCGGCAAGAAGCCGATCGATCCGCTGTTCGGCCTCACCGAACTCGGCATGGTCGCCGCCAACACGGTCGCGCGCGCGATTGCGCGCGGCGTTCACAGTGCGACCGCGCTACCCTTCCCAGGTGCGCTCCCGGCGTGGGGCAACCGGTTCGGTTAGCATTACTACGTCACAAGCCCCTCATGGTGAGGAGCGCTAAGCGCGTCTCCGGACGATGCTGCGCATCGCCGGGCGAACCATGAGGCCCCGTCTTTGGCCTACATCCTTCGAGACGCCCGCGCTGCGGGCTCCTCAGGATGAGGGGATCAGCTAATCCCGTCAGGCGCTGAGCGAGAGCGATGCGGTGGTGGTGCCTGATGAAATTGCCTGGGCCTGACGCTGGATCATCTGCTCGATGAAATTGTAGGACGATGTCGCTGATCTCGACGAGCTTCCGCTCGCGGGCGATGTCATCGTTACCTTCGAGCCGTCCGCATAGGTCAGCGATGTCGTTATCGAACCGTCGCTGTTGGTGACGGATGTAGTGGAAGCACCCTGCAGGGCCTGCGAGAACGGATCGGAACTTGCTCCGTCGCCATCGGCGGCTTTATCACGATCGTGGTGATGGCCCTTGCCGGCCTTCAACGCCGACGCCAGTTCCTTGAGGCTGATCGAACCGTCGCCATCCGTATCGAGCTTGCCGAAGGCATTGCCGGCTTGGGCGGTCTTGTTGGCGTCGGCGCCGAGCGCCTCGAACTCCGATTTGCTGATCTTGCCATCACCGTCGCTGTCGACCTTGGCGAACCATTCCTTCAGCGAATTTGAGCGCATCGACAGCGACGATACATTCAAGCTGGACTGGCTCTGTGCATCAAGCAGCGCACTCATGGTCTGCGGCGATATCTGCGAACCGCCGCTGCCGAAACCCGAGCCCGAGCCGACCGAAGCCGACGAACCCGAGGACATGAGATCGAACGGGCTCTTGGCGTCCTGGCTGAGGCCGGTGGATTGCGCGGACGAGGACTTCGACGACGTCAGCGCCTTGAGGGCATCGATCGCCGACGACGCGGCGCCCAAAGCAAGGAACATGGCAAAACTCCAACAACGCCGCGCCGGTCGCGGCTGATAGCTCGTGCATGCTCCTCAGCAAGCGCCGTGCCATGATGAAAAACCCAATAAAACCGGGCTTTCCTGCATCGCTTCCGGTCCGCTCAGCACGGCAATAGATGCCCGCCGCGGCAGATTTTGCCTTGCTGCCTGGTGGCGGCTCGAACTGGGAAACCAGATATTCTCGTGGAGAAATGCGGCGAACCTTGTTGGTTCGCTGGGGGTGGGTAGGCAAACCACCTAGGCCAGCGTCAAGCGGTTATCCGTGCAGGATGGCGGCGCGCGCCCGCTTGAGGTCAGCCGTTTCGGCCCCTTCGTCAAACGAGCGACAGATCGGTTCTAGCAACGCGCGCGCCTCACCAGACCTTCCTTGCGTCCACCAGAGTTCTGCAAGGCTGATGGCGGCACGCAATTCCAGGGACCTAGCACTTTGACCGCGCGCTACTTCAATAGACTTCTTAAGATGGGACTCGGCTTCGCTTACCTTCGAGGGGTTGAGTACCAAAAGAATTTGCGCTCTTTGCCGATGCAATTCCGCTTCCCACGATCTGCCTGTCACGTCACCAATATTGGCCAAGACCCCATCGACAATGGATAGCGCACGGTCATTTTCGCCAGCCCTTGCGTGCATGTCCGCCAGCCAGCTATCCATCATTTGAAGCATGAAGCCGAGGCCGTTGCGCCGCGCTTCGTCGATACCCAGTGCCATTTCGGCCCGGGCCTCTCCAAGTCGGCCCAGTTCACCGATTGCCCGGCCTCGCGATATTCTCGACAAGATCACGTACAACGAAAACCGCTGTTCTTGCGACATTTCGAAGCTCTTTTCGGCGCTTTCAAAGGCGCTAGCGGGATCCCCGCGCAGGAGGTGCACAACGGAAGTCATGTAATGAGCAAACGCTAGCGTGTAAGGGTGACCAAGATCTCGTGCCAATGCGAGCGCTTCCGAAACACGCAAAAGCGCTTGATCGGGATGGCCCAGGAACCATAAGTCCCAAGACAGGAGCAGCAGTGAAGCTACTTGAGGCTCCACCATGTAAAGGCCGGAGAGCGGCTGTTTTCCTTTTCCACGTGAAAGCTTGATTGTCTCCTCGAAATGATTCGCTGACGACTGGAAGTCTCCGATAGTCAATAGCGTGCTGCCCATCACTCTGTGAGCCACCATCAGCAGCACGGGATCAGACAACGCTTGCGACCGCGACAGAAACTCTTCGGCCATAGGAAGCGCTTCATCATGCCGTGCGCACATCCAGGAATGCATACACATCCCATACAGGGCTTGGAAATATTCGGGGATGTTGCCAAGTTGCAGGCATAGAGCACGCGCCCGAGAAAACGCTTCGCAGGTTTCCGCGGAGGCATACCCTTGAACAGCGATAAGCGGTATTCCCAATGCCAGTTGAAGCTCGACTTCATGTCTGGTCCGCTCGGGCGTTTCGGGCAAAGCGCTCAGGAGCTGAAGAGCCTTTCGAAAATTAGCAATCGCTTCAACGTTGGCGGAATGCGCGAGCGCGCGTTGCCCAGACTCAAACCAGGAACGAATGGCCAGTTGGTGGTTGCCTGCTTCTTGATAGTGATAGGCCAGAACTTCGGGTTGATTTTCGGCGAGCTCCGGGAAATCACGCTTTAAGATTGCCGCGATGTGTGCATGGATCTGCTGCCTCTTACCTCTAAGCAAAGAGTCGTAAATTGCATCACGCAACAACACATGCTTGAAAGCAAACCGGACGAAAGGCGAAATGTCGACTCGATAGATGATGTCAGCCTGTTCGAGCAGCGAGAGGGCCGACAGCATATCGTCTTCGTCAACTTGCGATGCTGCCGACAAGAGATCATAGGAGAACTCGCGTCCAATCACGGCCGCTATCTGTGCAAGTCTGCGACTCGGCGCGACACGATCAAGCCGCTCCATAAATGCGTCACTCAGCGTGTCCGGAACCCTGAGCGTTTCTGGTCGCGCTGCGCGCTCAAAGGTGCCTCGAGTCCGCAAAGGCGCGCCCAGCATACTGTTTGTCAATTCCTCGATGAAGAGCGGGACGCCATCGGCCTTTTCGATAATCTGGTCAAGCAGTGGTTGGGGCATGCTCTCGCCCCTCAAGAGATCTCGGATCATCGCCCTCACTTCGGCGTGTGACAATCGAGTGAGCGAATGTACGGTGGCGTTCGCATGAGTGATCCACGTTGGGCGGAACTCAGGCCGGCACGACACAATAAGCAGCACCCGGGCGTGGTGAATCCGGCTGATAATCAGCTCAAGCAGCTCAAGCGTGGATGGATCTAGCCAGTGCGCATCCTCGAAGATGCAGACCGTGGGGCGTTGGACAGAAAACGCCAAGAGCATGTCGACGAGCGTGCTTATCGTTCTGTTCTTTATTTGTTGTGGCGTAAGGTCAGAAAATTCGAGGTGATTTTCCAAGGGGATGGATAACAGTTTGGCAATCAGCAGGACCGCCTCTTTGGAACTATCTGTTGGGCGCGGAAGGTAAGCCTTGAGCTTGGCAAGCTTGTCTGCGTCGGCTTCACGAGCTGTTATTTGGGCCGCTTGTTCGATCTGCTCGATCACCGGAACGAACGCGCTCTGACTATGATAAGGCGAGCCCTGATGGTGTAGCCAGACGCGTGGTTCCTGCTGAATATGCAATTTCAATTCGTGGAGGAGCCTTGATTTTCCCACTCCGGGAATACCCGAAAGGAATACGACCTGGCCGTCACCCTCTTTCGCTTTCTGCCACCTATCGAGCAGCAAGCTTAGTTCGCTTGAGCGTCCAATGAGCGGAGTAAGCGAGCCCGCATGCGCAGCCTCGAAACGGCTAGCTGTACTTTTTGCCGAGATCACACGGTAGATATGGAGGGGTTCAGTTACACCTTTGAGCTTCTGAAGGCCGAGGTCCTGGAAATCAAAAGCTGACGACACAAGACGCCTCGTCGATTCCGAGATGATTACCGTGTTGCCAGCGGCAAGGGCCTGTAGACGCGCGGCAATATTCGGCGTCTCGCCCACCGCGTCCATCGACCACGTGCCACTGTCTCCAATTTCACCGACAACAACCGGGCCCGAGGAAACACCCACTCGACAAGTCAGGGTTGCAGGCCCTGAAATCTTCGGAACTCCGGAGACAATCTCCAGGGCGGCATGAATAGCACGAGCGGCGTCGTCCTCGTGTGCATAGGGCCAACCGAAAAATGCCATCGCGCCATCGCCGAAATAGCGGGCGACCTCGCCTCCATAGCGCTTGATTGCCGTGCTGCACTCCCTCCGATAAGCGTCAATGAGTTTTTGCAGATCCTCGGAGTCTAACTCTTCCGAAAGCTGCGTAGATCCCACTAGGTCGCTGAACAGCACTGTGATCTGACGGAATTCAGCTTCGCGATGTTGCACAGTGCCGGCGGGCTGGCGCACTACCGTCAATGCTTCAATGGCCTTGAGCAGCTTCTTGCGGTGACCTAAAGAGGAAACTCCTAGGTTTTTGAGATCATTTTCCGTCAATTCGGGAAGGAGGGAGTATTCGATATTGTTTTCTTCAAAAGCTTGGGCGTACTGACCTAGACCATGTCTAGCCAGCCACTCGGCTAACTCGGTGGTCGACTTCGCCATTGCAGAGGCCCCGAGTCGGGCTTGAGACCACTATGTGGTTACCTTTGTTGCTTTCGATCAGAGCACGTTCTCCAGTAGACGATAACACACGAGCGTTGTTTTGTCTGCCGATATCACGATAGGCGAATCGCGGAGTCGCGCGGGTATCGTTGTTTGAAAATCGCAACCGCGTATGAAGACGCGCGCCCTGAACCGGCGCCTTGTTTCTCGTGTCTCACGCTATGCCAAACTGCGATAACTATCGCGAAATTCCGCTCATGCCGCGGGCCGAGCCCCGCGCTCTTCCTCGTGCAATGGACGTGAACTGAGACGGTGCGGGAGCGCCTCTCCGAGCGCCTGTTCAATCTCCTCGAGCATCTCCGCATCGGATTTGAGGAGTTCGTGATTATATCCCTCCGCCAGGATCAATGCCGATTGGTATGTCTCCCGAACGACCTTGATGCGGTCATCTGCAGGAAGCGAGGCGACGAACTTGATCGTTTCTTCGACGTGGCTGGCCTCGCTTCCGAGGGAGCTGTGACTTCTGAGGAAGCGGGTCGCATCGACACCGTCCGGACACATCGCCTGCACCTTCTCGACGTCGGCCTTCTGCTTGAGCGCGGCAATGCGCTCCAGGCAGTACGAATAGCCGATGCAGCCGATAGGATAGTCCTCGACGCAAAGATCATCGAAGCGCTTGCAGAGCGGCTTGATGCCCTCTGGGATGAAGTTGGCGACGAGTCGCTCGCCGGGCACACCCAGCGCACGCAGATCCTTGAGCGCGAGCCGGTCGTGACCGGTCTCCTCGCGCGCACGCTCTTCCAAGTAGGCTGCGACCTCGGGCCTCCCCAGCTCGTTGAAGCGCCCGGCGGCGCGCCGGAGATTTCGAGGCGTGTCGACAGACGTGTGATAGGCGCCCACCAAGGCTACGATATAGCCGACGAGCGTCGGGTCAGGGCGCGCGAGGCGCTTTTCGATTCCGGCAAATCCGAGATTTATCGCTCCGTCGAGCAGCCCGACCGTGCTGCCCGCCGAGCCCACACTTGTCATCGGTGTCGCAAAGGGATCTACGTTTTCTTCCGTGCCTCCCGGGGCATGAAACCAAACCTCTCCCGACTCGCGAGCGATGATCGAAATATCGCCCGTGACGTTGACCCACTCCGTGACCAGCCGTGCCATTGGAAACCTCCACTTCCGAGTGAACGCCCGTGTCGTTTCTCGCTGGATGCGACCAAAACTCGCGTCCAGCTAGAGACACCCTGCTGCATCCGAGACGGATTGCAATACCACTAGATTCCGTTCGGCGTGATGGCCATCAGCATCTTGGCCGTCTCGAGCAGAGGATGCCCAGCAAGAGTCGGACGTGTGGGTCTCGGCAGCACAAAGACGACCCCGATAGTTGCGTCTAGGCCTGCGTCTTCCAAACTGAAACCTGCATCGTACTCGTCTTCCGTGATTACGATGGGTTTCTCCAAATAGATGCCCCGAGCCGCGAGATCTGCTTTTGCCGCAGTCGAGCGGTTTCGGTACTGCAACAGGGATATGGACCCTGTACTAGGCGTGATCAGGGGATTGGCGGCGGGACCTGTCCATATATCGACGATCCATTGTGCGAGGACATCATTTTGGTACGAGAAATCAGCCACCTTATCTTCTAAGTCTTCTTTCGCCTTGCCTGCTTCGTCCGCATAAATACCGCGTTTTTGCTTTTTCTTTGACCCTACTGCGTGCGCTGCTGCTACCGGAAGCATTGCGCCGCCGGCGGCTCCTGCAAGGAACAAACGCCGATTGAAGCCGGAATTCGGTTGCGACTTGGTGTGCGAGGCCATGATCAATCCCTCCCTGCTGAAATCAGTTCGGTGTCTTACCGCCGCAACCTCGTATTTTAGTTGTAAGATTTCGTCCTGACAAGCTGCTGCAACACTGCCCAAATAGACCCCACAGGCCGGCTGGCGCCGGTACGCCCTTGCCGCTTCTTGCAAACGGCATGAAGCTTCGACCCGCCCCGCAGCCGGCCACAGCTTCTCATCACGCGTGATAATTTCGCCGGCGGATTCGTACTTTGCCCTCCCCTAATAGTTGGATGCGAACCTTGCTGAGTAGATTTATGTCGATTGCCTTGCGCACGGTCTGCGGACGGAAACGCCGATTGCCCGTCTGCGATTGCAGATATTTATCGTTGTTTGTCGTCCCAACCTTCATCGAATGTCGCTTCTCGCACGCGACGGTTTTGCGTATCGCAGCCCGATTGAACGGTGTGTCGTGGCAATCTTGACAGTCGACTGCTGTTCAGACGAGAAACGCCTCCGTAGCCGAGCGATTGCGAGCATTGCCCCCGGCCCTGCCGCATGTTACGCGGGGCCGTTTCGCCCCTCGAAGAGATTTGGGAAAGCGCACATGTCCCAGCAATTTGCGTCGCGTCCCCTGGTCATCGCGCCGTCGATCCTGGCGGCGGATTTCGCCAAGCTCGGCGAGGAAGTTCGCGCCGTGGACGCGGCCGGCGCCGACTGGATCCATCTTGACGTGATGGACGGACATTTCGTGCCCAACATTTCCTACGGCCCCGACGTCATCAAGGCGATGCGCCCGCACACCAAGAAGATCTTTGACGCGCATCTGATGATCTCGCCCTGCGACGCTTATCTCGAGGCGTTCGCCAAAGCCGGCTGCGATCACATCACCGTCCATGCCGAGGCCGGCCCGCATTTGCATCGCTCGCTGCAGGCGATCCGCGCGCTCGGCAAGAAGGCCGGCGTCTCGCTCAACCCGGGCACGCCGGTGAGCGCGATCGAATATGTCATCGACCTGATCGATCTCGTGCTTGTCATGTCGGTCAATCCCGGCTTCGGCGGCCAGGCCTTCATCAAGTCCGCGCTCGGCAAAGTCAGCGATGTCAGGGCGATGGCCGCGGGACGTCCGATCGACATCGAGGTCGACGGCGGCGTCGCGCCCGACGTTGCCGGACAGCTCGCCGCCGCCGGCGCGAATGCGCTGGTCGCGGGCTCGGCAGTGTTCAAGGGCGGCACGATGGAAGCCTACAAGGCCAACATTTCCGCGATCCGCAACGCGGCGGCGCTGGCGCGCGGCGAAGCGATCTGACGCGGATCTGGAAACGCGCGCGTCGTCGAAACAGCGGGTAAGAAAGCCACACCGAGCGTGCAGCAGGCCATGGAACCTGAAAGTCCAAACTCCGGCCACAAAACTTCACGCATCTCGCCATAAAGGCAGATCAGCATCCCGCCTTCCACGGATGGGACGAAAATATGATCAAGGCCTTCATCACCGCCGCATTGCTCCTGCTACTTGCGCCCTCTGCCGCGCTCGCGCAGCGCGCCGGTGACGCTGCACTCGGCGCCGTGGCCGGTGCCGTCGTATTGGGGCCGATCGGGGCCGTCGCCGGCGCTTTCGTCGGCTATACGGCTGGCCCCTCGATATCGCGGTCGTGGGGACTGGAGGGCTCGCGCTCGTCGCGGCACCGCAGGCAGGCGTCGCGGGACAGCGTACGGGGCGCCAGGGCGGAAGCTGTAAGCCCCGCCCCCGCAGCAAATTCGGCCGGCCCGAGCGAACGCAGTGCCCGCGTCACCAGCTATCCCGTGCCGAACCCGCCGCGTTCCGCCAAAACAGCGCTGCCGCCCGTCCAGACCCTCGACTGAACGAACCCGCCACCTGTCACGCGCTATCGGCCGGCGCCACGGCCGGCAACTCGCGGCACCGCCGTCATCTCCCGATCAGCAGGCGATCGGCCAGCCAGTGCGGCAGCCCGTTGGCGCGGATGCGGTCGGCAGCCGCTTCGACGTCATACGGCACGCGGCAATAGGTGATTTCGCGCGATGACGTATCGAGCATCGCAAATGCAGCCGCCGGGTCGCCGTCCCGCGGCTGCCCGACCGAGCCGAGAACGGCGAGCCAGCGCCGGCCGCCGAGCAATTGCACCGGCACATCTGTTGTCAGAACGAAGCTCGTCATCTTCGCCGCCGATGACATCGAATAGAGTGCCGGCCGGTGGATGTGTCCGCAGAAGGTGACATGCGCGTCGGTCGCCTCGATGCTGCGCGCGGCGTCCGGCGTATCGCGCACATAGTGCCATCGCGCCGGGTGCGATGCTTCGGAATGCACATAGAGGCGATCATCTTCCCGCTGTGTCAGCGGCAGCTCCGCCAAAAAGCGCCGTTGCGGCGCGCTGAGCCGGCCACGGGTCCACTCGATCGCGGCCTGGGCCTCGGCATTCATGGTCTCCGACGGGGTGCTTATCGCCTGATCGTGGTTGCCGATCACGGCGACGGCGCCGTCATCGACCAGGCCCATCACCGTATCGACCGCCCATTCCGGATCGGCACCGTAGCCGACGACATCGCCGAGACAGACAATCCGTTCCGCGCCGCGGGCGCGCGCGACATCGAGGCAGGCACTGAACGCCTGCTGGTTGGCATGGATATCGGCAAAAATGGCCAGCCGCACGCCTCACCTCCCGATCCATCATCGCGCCCGTGCCTGCGCTTGCGTTGATGGATATCAAACAACAGGCCGCTTGTGACGTGCAATCGGGCCCGATGCGCCTGCAGGCCGTCATGCTGATCGGATCTAGCCGGTGGGGCGATAATCCGATACGAGCCCCTCGCTATCCTGTGCTGAGGGCGGGCTATCCAGACATCATTTCTCAGCTTAGTAGCGGACCTTGGGACTTGTTAAACTGGCGTCTGCCTTATCCCCGAGAGAGGACATCGTCGCGTCCGGCACGGGCGGTCTGACGCAAAACAGGGCTTATTTGGTCGCGCCTACCTTGGCGCGCCACCGGCGTCGGGCTTTAAGGAACAGTTGCGCGAAAACGAATAGTCCGAAGGCAGTTACCAGTACAGACGCGCCGAGAGCCGCTACAAAGTGGACCGGGTCGCTCTCAAAGCTGATAAGTCTTGACCGGCCGACGTAACCCGGGCCGTACAAGCGCGAGAACAACTCTCCCGTGAAGAGCACCCGGTATAACTGGGATAATCCAAACCACGTCGTGACCACAAGCAATCCCAGACCAACGACGACTGTGGCTATCGTCTTCACAACTTGCAGCAGGCTCCGCATACCGCCATTTTCGCATAGCAAGAGAACGATCGGAAGGACTCGCCGCATCACGTCGACTCGTCGGTCAAGGATTTCTCTTCTTTCATCAGACAACACAACCAGAGAGTTTCCTTGGTCAGGTTGTACATTTTTTACGGTACATTAAGAATCTCCCCTTTAGATCGCAGATAGACGACATTGCAACTATCGAATCCACCGCAGTCACATCGCCGTCATCTCGCTTGCTCCACGGCGGGAGCGATGCTTTCACGATGATGGGTTGCGGGCGCGGGATATTGGGGCCGCAATATGAACATACCCGCCGCAATCATCTCTGCCGGCATCGGAGCAGCATTATTCGCGGCGATGAACGCCTTTCAGTATCGGCCTTCTTTGATCACACCCGACTACTCGCTGGGGATGATGTTCGCGACGAAGCATTCGAAAGCTCGGAGTGCAGTCACTCGTTTACTGATCGATCCGGCATCGGCGGATTTCAGTGCGTTGCGATCGGTTGAGGAAGACGCGGCCGAGTACGTTTGCGGCACCGTCAGGGCGAAAGATAAATCCGGCCATTACGTCGAGTACCGCGCCTTCGTTTACACAGTAGCGACCGACTTTGCCCGTATCGACGACGACGGTCGGATTGCACATCGGCATGGCGCCTTCAGGAAATGCCCAATTTCGGAGGAAAAAGACGTAGCCCTGCGCAAGATGCCCATATCGGAGGGTGCAGCCTCGATGGTGAAAACCATTCAAACGATCATCCCGACGGCGGATCCCACGATTCTGTCTACCATGACGCCGGATATGTCAGCAGGAGGGGCAAAGTCGTCCGGTGGAACTCTGCAACAACAGGTTGGTCAGATGGCAAGCCAACTCGGTTCGGCAGGCCAGCCCGGATCAGTGGGACAGCAAGGGACAAGTTCGACGTTCAAGGCAGCTTTACGAAACGAGAGCGCGTGGCGCAGCGAACATCCACCCGCCGCTTGGCCAACGTTTCCCTCTGACCACCCGATGGCGAGACCAGCACAAAAAAGGACCGCGGCGCAAGCCATGGCCTTGGCCAAAGATGTCGAGGACCGTTGGGAGCGATCGAACTTCGGGGCTTCCATTTCGCGTCCTTCATCAGATGAGATCCAAGAAGCCTGCCGCGCGCTGCTCGCAATCGATCCGAAAGACGAGGCCTATCCGAAAGCGTGGGCAGCCTTTGTACGGTTGCGAAAAATAGACCGTGACAGGGCCTCTTGATGCTAGGATTCGCAGTCGAATGTCCGTTGTGGGTCAAAGGACTAAATCAGGGGCCGCCAACTGAGCGGCTTTGCCCTAGAAGGTACACTCATGTTGGTTGCTGACCTCATGTTCTGGCCAGCCGTCGCCGTTCTTGCCGGGTGCAATCTTTATTTTGGACCTCGCATCAGGAGCGCTCGCATGGCCATGCAGTGGGGGCTCGACGGCGAGCCAACCTGGGGCGCACCCAAGGCAGTGGGGCTTTGGGGCATGGTGGCGTTCGCCCTTGCAGTTCGATTACTGATTTGGGTCGCCTCAACTTACGCTCCGGAAAAGGTTCACGGCGCTGAAATAGGTTTGTTGCTGTTCTCAGTCATCGTTGCTGCGGTCCATGTGCTGACGCTTAGAAGAGCCGCGCAAGCAAACTAGGCCACCGCTCAATTCTAGCCCGCGATGCATGACGGATGGGTCAGCCTCTCCTGACGCCTTTCGGTTGGAACAGACTTGGCTTAAGCTGCTTCATTGCTGGATTGGAGAATGCACAGATGAAGCCCTTCTTGATGGCGTTCGCAGTAGCACTTGTAAGCAGCACCTTCGCGCTTGCTGACACCCCAGTGACACCGGCAGAGGCCGAGAAGATCAAGGCTGCTTTGGAAGTCCTTGGCTGCACGGGCGGCAAGATGGAAAAGGAGACCGAGGCCAGCGGCTACTTTGAAGTCGATGATGCCAAATGCAAGGACGGTCAGTACGACATCAAGCTCGACAAGGACTTCAAGTTGATCGCGATGACCCGCGACTGAGCATGCTCAAGACCTGCCCTAAGCGGCCGTCATCGCATTGACGTTCTCCGGCGCGAAGAACTCAGCGGGTGATATTGTTCCGGCATTCATCCGCGCGAAGGCATCCATAGCTCTCTGATTGCCGTGAATCGCGCCAAGGAGGTGCTGCATATCCGGTGGCGGTGGTTCCAGCGTCGCCAGCATGCAGGTGAATTCATACATTGCCGCCACCCGTGCATCGCGCGCGCGATGGTACTCGCTCATCGCCGCGTCGAACGGCTGCGCTCCCGAGAAGACCCTGTCGAGCGCGACCGCGCAGAGCTCGGCGTCGTGGAAGGCGTCCATGATTCCCTGTCCAGTGATGAAGTCCCGGTTGTAGCCCGCGTCGCCCACGAGCACCCAGCCGGGGCCGTAGGGCTTGCGAAAGTAGTTCGGCACCGCCGCACCGACGAAGCGCGCTTCCCGCTTGGCTTGGTGCAGGCGGTCGGCGAACGCCGGCGCCAACGCGATGGTCTTCAGGTAATTCCCTTCGATGTCCTTCTTGCAATCGTCGAACCTTGCGTATGGCCAACCGACGATCACCATCGTCAGCCCGTCATGGGTTGGAGCGGCGGCGAATCCGGTCCCGTCACGGATATATTGCTCAAACTTGCCGAACATCGGCAGTCCGCTCCAGTAGGTGTAATACGCGACGAGCAGAATCGGTTTCTCGTCATAGTGCTCAGGCCGGACCGCTTCGGCCACGAACGAGTGTCTGCCGTCGGCGCCGACGACGATTTCAGCGCGCTCGGTGATAGGGCCGCCATGCTTCGAGCGGCCCTTGATGCCGACCGCCCGTCCGTCCTCGATCAAGATTTCATCCACGGCGAAGCCTTCGCGAACTTCCGCGCCGGACTGAGCCGCAGCATCGACGAGCAGCTTGTCGAGTATTGTGCGGCGCGGACAGTACGCAACCGGCGCTTCACTCGTGCCTGGCGCGCCCGCAATCGTGAAAGGACCAAAGTCGAAAGCATAGCTGTCGATCGGCGGGCACCCGGTCACAGTCAGACGATCGAGAAGGCCCCACCTGGACAGGGCACTTACGCCAAGGGGATGCAAGATGTGCGTAGAGACCGTGTCGCTCGGAAAAGTTGCGCGGTCGACCACGAGAACCCGATATCCTTTCCGGACCAGCAGCATTGCGGTCGGTGATCCCGCGCAGCGGGCGCCCACTACGATTGCGTCGAATGCCTTGGTCATCGCGGCTCTCTCCTTGTGCTGACAAATCAGACGCGGGCTCGGCGCATCGCGGGTCCGCGGCGTACCCATTGCTGTGGTGCTAGAGAGAAACGGGAGCCGGCGCTTCGGGAGAACGCCCCAATCGGGCCCTTGCAAACGTATGGGTGATCTTCCCCATTCGCGGGCGCCGTAGGTATGGCACGATCGCGACGTGTTGAAGTCGGCGGTAAGCCGCCGGGAAGGAGAAACGATATGAGCGATACATTCGAGGGGCGTTGTCTTTGCGGTGCCGTACGCTTCCGTGCGGCTGGGCGCCCCAAATGGGTCCTGTGGTGCCACTGCGAGAGTTGCCGGCGCCATACCGGAGCGCCGGCATCCGTCTTCGTTGCCTTCGACGACTCCGCCGTCACGGTAACAAGCGGAGCGATCAGCAAATACAATTCATCGCCGGGCGTGGAGCGCGGGTTCTGCGCAAGGTGCGGCTCGACCCTGACCTGCGCGAACCAGCGACGGCCCAATGAGACGCACTTTCATCTCGGCGCGTTCGAAGAACCCGAGAAGCTCAAGCCCACGGGAGAGGCGTTTCCAGGCGAAAGGCTCCCGTGGTTGCACCCGGAAGCCGCGTCCGGCTCGCCTGTTTGACCGTCCGAAGCTGATCGAAGATACCTTCGACCTTAATTTCAGTATTCAGATCAGCTTGTGTCGGCACGCAAAGGCCGTCGCCGCGGCCCGCGAGGGGACATCAAGCTTGGCGAGGATGTTGCTGACGTGCCGGTCGACCGTCTTCTCGCTTCGGGAGAGCCTGCCAGCAATCGCCTTGTTGGTTTCGCCGGCGGCGACCAGGCGAAGAACATCAAGCTCACGCGGGGTCAGGCGATGCACATTGCTGGAAGCGACGCCCTTCGTCAGTGAGCCGATCTGCGTGAGATCGGGGCCGGCACCTAAACGCTCGAAAATGGTCCGGGCCGCGTCGAACTCCAGATCGGCAGCGTCCTCGTCTCCGAGGGCGCGGCAGGCCTGTCCGATCAGCACGCGCACGCGTGCAGCCGCGTAGGGCGCCGGGATCCCCTGCCACACCTCGAAGGCACGGCGCAGCGAACCGAGTGCGGACCGCGCGTCCCCTTCGGCGAGGTCCACCGCTCCGCAGGCCTGCGCGGCAATTGCAGCCGGCACGCTCGTATCGAAGCTCCGCGCAATATCCTCGAGTTCTCGGCAGGCGTTGCGTGCATCCTGAACGTCACCGGCGGCCAACGTGATCTCGATATAGGCGGGCAGCAAACCCATGCGTTTCAGGCGGTTCACCGTCGTGCCTGCGACGCGGCGAATGGCGGTGGCGGCCGCGTCGGTGCGTCCCTGCACAAGGCGCAGCAACGCTAGGCCCGGCTGGGGCTCCAGGCCAAGCTGGCTCGCGCCTCGATACGCCTCTTCAGCCGCTGCAAACTCCCCTTTCAGACGATGGACCTCTGCCTGCTGGTAGAGCGCTCCGGCGGCAGCCCGCCGGTCGAAGCCCTGCGACCGCGCGCAGGCGCGCCGCGCTTCCTCGATCGCCTCAGGCCAGGCGCCCTGCAACTGCAGGATCTCCGCGCGATGCACTTGGCAAACTCCGGCGAAGGCGACCATATCGGGCTGGCCCTCGCACCACCGCGCCAGGGCGCCTGTCCATTCGCGGGCTCGGTCGAGTGCGTATACCTGCTGACAAGCCGCGATCACGCTGCAATACATCAAGCCAGTAACCAGCGGCGACAGCTCTCCAGCAGTGACCATGACCATGGTCTCATCCAAGAGCGCGAGTCCGGCTCCGAGCTGCGCCTGCTGCAGTCGTATGCGGCCCTGCTGGTGGCGGGCACAGGCGACGAGGTCCGGGTCGCCACAGCGCTCGCCGACTGCGGCGGCCTCGGCTGCAGCGACGAACGCGGCCTCGTACTCACCAGATCCGAGGCGTTGCTCGACGACCGGCAGCAGCAAATAGCCCCGCTCGGCGCATTCGCGCGTGTCACGCTCCAGCAAACGTTGAGCACGGGAAAGCCAGCCGCTCGCACGGCCCATCTCGCCGCGCATTAGCAGGCGAAAGCCGAGCCAGAACGCGCAACGGACGGCGCGAAGGCGCCGGGGAGTATCCCGGTGCGCATTGTAGGCCCGTTCGAGCGCCTTGAGATAATCCTCGTCCCGGCCGACCAAGTATGCGGCCATTGCCAGCAGTTCGAGAGCTTCGGCAGTTAACGAGGTTTCCTGGTCGGCGCGCAAGAACGCCTGGTAAGCGTCGGCCCAAGCGCGCTGTCGATAATATTCACGGGCCAGATTGAGGTCGCCGGATTTGTTCGCACCTCCGCGCTTCTGCTGGCCCGGACACTGCTTCATGCGTTTGCTCCAGTCCCCAAGAGATAAGCGGACCCATGAGATTTGCCAAAGCATCATATGCGGAACAGTCGAGAGGCAGGATGCCTTTTGCGGGTGGATTTCCGATGGCGGGAAAACGGGCTTTGTCTTGCAAGTCGGTTTCAGAAGGATCGTCAGCGCTTGGGCGGCGCTTCCAGCCCCTTGAGCAGCAGCGCCAGTAGCGCATCGATCCGCGCCGGGGCACCCGGCTCGTTCCATTCCTCGGCATGCGCGGGATGGTGGAAGCGGCTGGTGGCGTCGAAAATGGCGCGGGCCGAAATCTTGATGTCGGCGACGTCGAATGCGCCCTGCTTCACGCCGTCGGACAGGATCAGTGCGATCTGATCGACGAGGCAGTCCTTGTGGCAGCTCACGGATCTGCAGGCCTCGCGGGCCAGCGCCAGGTAGGTCGCGAACATTTCGGGATCGTCGCTGAGCCGCTTGTGCTTGATCGAGAACATCGTGCGCAGCCACTTCTCGAGCCGGGCTGGCGCGGGGCCGGAGGCCTCTGCGATCTTCAGGAGAGGCGCGCTGAGACGGTCGAGCCAACGCTTGGCCACCGCCTCACGCAGCGATGCCTTGCTGGGGAAATGGCGATAGACGCTGCCGTGGCTGACATCGAGCGCACGGGCAACGTCCACCACCGTTGCTTTGGCCAGCCCGTAGCGGCGCAGAACGTCCTCGGTAACCTCCAGAATCCGTTCGGGGGTCAGAACCACGACTTCGTTCATGCGTGCACCTGCGAAACGATGGGACGAGTGGTCATCTAAATCCCCCTTGTAATCCCCTTGGCGGGTTAATGTTTCACCACCAGCTCCAGCCGCTCGGCCTGGGCGGCCAGATGACGGGCGACGCTCTGGTCGAGCCAGCGCTGGATTTGGGCGGTCAGATGAATGAGGTAGGCGGTCATAGCGATAGTCCTTTGCAAGTACCCGGGCTCAAATCAGCGAACCAGGGCGACACCTGGTCTTGGCGTCGGCAATGGATATAGCATGTCTCGCTGACAGATTTCAATATCTGTCAGTCAATAATGCGTGATCGTCGGGGCCGGCTGGCTCCCCTCGCCGGAAGCCTATGGCTCGTCCTTCGGCGGCATCCGCGGCGGCAGCAGCGGCGTAAACGACACCCCGTCGCCATCGCGCGGGACCGCGACCAATCCCCCGCCGGTCGAGGGGTCACCGCCCGACGTGTCCAGGATCATGCCGGGCGTGATGTATTCGCGGGCAGCCTGAAGCAGGTTGCCGCCGCCATCGCCAAAATCGGCGGCGCGACCGCCCTGCGGACGGCCGGCGGCGATCTCGCCCGCCGCCTTGTCGGTCTTTTCCGCAAGGCTGTCGCTGTAGGGAATGCGGAACGCCCGGGGGACGCCGCTCGGCCGATTGCCGTCGTCGAGCGCCTCGACCCAGAGATAGATCGAGCCCGGATCACCCTCCAGCGAATGCGGCTCGACGATGCGGGCCTGCAGCAATTTGAAGGTGGCGGGCAGCCTGTCGACGCTGGCCCAGCCCAGCAATCCCCGCACGCCGACAAAGCTCGCAATGTAGAACGCGCTCGTCACTAACACGGCGACCGCCTTGGCCGACCAGGGCAAGCGTGCATACACCAGGACGAGAAGCAACAGCGCGCCGATCAGCGCGTAGCTGATTGCCAGCGTCAGGATGACGGATTGAAGACTATTCACGGCGCGGCATCCTGACGCCTGTCTTCGGGTCCAGATCGGCACCGTTGGCCCGGACGTTACGGAACGTCTCCATCAGCGATTTCTGCCGCTGCTGGACGTCGACCACCTTGCCTTCGGCATCGAGCCAGAAGCGCAATGCGGTCTTTTCCTCCCCGGTATGGTCGAGCGTCAGCTTGTTGTCGAAGATCACCTGCGCGGTCGGATTGAGTTTCTGGACCTTGACGCTCACCGCGACCGGCTGCCCGGTCGTGGCCTGAAAATGCGAAACGTTGACCGTGTATTCGCCGGGGACGATGCCACGCACCGTGACGATTTCCTCCCGGATCGGCGAGGCAATCTTCTTGCCGTTGACGACGATGAAATCGTTCGCGCCGCCGCGATCATCGCGGTCGAGGGTGAGGAAGCCGGCTTCGCGGCGGCGATACCAGGCGATGTGGCCGGCAGGGTCCTGCACGAACAGATCGAAGTCGTCAGGATGGTTGTCCGGCCAGTCCATCGTGATGATGAACTCGGCCTTGGAATCGATCTTGCCATCCTTGGCGTCCGGCGAGACCGCGAGCAGCGCCAGGAAGAACAGGAAGGCGATCACCTGCAGCGCCTTGAACAGCATCACGCCGAGCGGGTCGAACGCTTCCTCGCGTGGATAGAGACCGAAGTCATCCATCATGGTGGCGTTCCACGATCGCGTTCCAGGGCCGGAGTGACGTGCGTCTCGGTCAGCATGACGGCATCGGAAAACACCCGCTGGGTCGCGGCATCGAGCATGTAATATTGAATGCGGACGAGGATGGAGCCGACCAGACCCGCCAGTGTCGTGTACATGGCCACCGCCATACCGTCGCTCATCACGCCCATCGATGATTTCATGGCGGCCTTGTCGGCCGCGTCGAGGGTCGCGATCGGCGCCAGCATGATGATGAAGCCGACGATCGTCCCGAGCAGCCCGAGCTTCATCAGCGTGTCGGAAACGAATGCGCCGAATCCGTTGGAGCCGCGCAACCGGTCGGCCAGCGTCCGCAGCAGCAGCGTCTGGTCGATACGGCCGGCGGCTTGCGCCCTCGCCTTCGTCACCAGGCTGCGGATGTGATCCGTGACCAGCCCGCCCGGCAGATCGCGCGCATCGGCGTTGAGCGCCTTCGCGCCGTCCGGAGCCGACAGCACGGCGCGGCAGCCTCTTGCGACCTCGCCTTCACGCGCGATCGCTCGCGTCCGCCAGAAGCAATGCCCGCAGGTGATGATGTAGAGCGCGGCGATCAGGCTCGAAATATAGGTGCGATCGGAGGCGACCATGAGATGAATCAACCCGTACCGCCACAGCAGGAAGACGGCAAAGATTGAAAGTCCGGTAAAGATCATCCAGAGCAGCAAGACGCCTCGTTCCGGCGTGTCCGTGCCTGATAATGCGGTCTCGGCACCCATTCTGGCACTCATGCTGCGTTAGCTCCCTCAAGGGCTGCTGCTCCGAAGCCTGCCCGCAAAAGGCCCCTTGCCCTTCGTTAGATCAGAGGCGGCAGACCTGGTCCAAAGACATATGCCCGCGGTTGGCCGGGAAAATTTCCCAATCTGCATATCGTCACCCGGCTTGCAATTGGCGTGAAATAGCGGTGCTGTTAGCGTCATCGACAAGCCGTGGAGTGATCGCATGCGCCTCGTGCTTCAACTCGTCGCCCGCCTGCTCGTCGTCGTCGCCTTATGTCTGGGCGCGGCGACCGTCTGGGCCACGATCGACGCCTATCGCAGCGTCGATCGCGCCACGGCCGCATCCGCAGAACGGGTCTCCGAGGCGCTGGAGGCGCTCTACTGGCGCGAGCTGCTGCTCCGCAGCAGCAGAACGCGCGAACATCTCGTGCCAGTCCCCGAATGGCGCACCATCGAGACGATGAAGCTCATTTCGCCTGGAATTTGCGTCCAGTTCGAGCCGGAGGGCGCGTTCGAGAAACCGCTCTGCGGCCAGAGCAAGGGGATCGGCAAGGCTCCGCCGGCCTGGTTTGCCGCTTCTGTGCAGACGTTCCTCGGCAATCACGCGGCGGTTGCCCGGTCAATCAGCACGCGTAACGTCACCGCAGGCTCCGTCTCGGCCATCGCCGATCCGGACGCCGCCATATCGCTGGCCTGGCAACACATCGTGGATAACATCCACGTCGCGCTGCTGATGGCCTTGGCCATCGCCTTCTTCGCATCGCTCGCGATCGCGCATACGCTCGCGCCGGCGCAACAGATTGTAGCTGCACTGCAGCGCATGGCGCACGGCCGATACCGGACATCGCTCCCGCGCTTCCGGTCGATGGAGCTTGCCATGATCGGGCAAGCCGTCAGCGATCTCGGTGAGCGCCTCGCGCAGGCGACGGAAGAACGAGCCGTCCTGACCCGGCGCCTTCTTGAAATCCGCAGCGACGAGCGGCGCGCCCTGGCTCGAGAACTGCACGACGAGTTCGGACAGAACCTTTCCGCCATTCTCGCCTTCGCCAGCACGATCGAGGCGACCGCCGGGCGGGAACAGGCCAAAAGCGATGTCGCGCAGGATGCGCGGATGATCTCGCAAGCGACCCGCCGCATAATGGCATGCTTGCGGGGTACCCTGAACCGTTTGCGTCATCCGCCCGCCGAGGAACTCGGGCTGGAAGCCTGCCTCGTCGACCTGGTCGATAGCTGGCGATCACAGCATGCGACGCAACCGATGATACAGCTCGACCTGCAGGGCGATCTCGCCGATGTGCGCGGCACCGTTGCCGCAACAGCCTATCGCGTCGCCCAGGAATGCCTGACCAACTCGTTGCGCCACAGCGCAGCGCGGGAGATCGTGCTCCGCATCGAGCGACGGACGGGCGCGGAAAACGCGCTGCTGGTCCACGTCGAGGACGACGGCGGCGGGGATGCGGCCAAGGTGGCACAGTCCGCCGGCTTCGGCCTGACCGGGATACGTGAGAGAGTGGCCGCGCTCGGCGGCTCGCTTTCCATCGCGCGCGCGAGGCGTGGCGTAAGCGTGGCCGCCACAATTCCGCTCGCGGCCTGACGCTCCTTGTTTGAGGCGCTTGTACCGCAGATAAGTCTACGCAATCTGCGCAAGCTTGATCGCTATGCGAACCGGTACCCGCCCCCGGATCAAGTCCGAGGGCATGCTTTGCTCGAAAACGCTATGGTGCCCGGATGACAGCTTCCCAGGCCAAGGGCATTTCGATCTTGCTGGTCGACGACCACCCGGTCGTGCGACAGGGTTATCGGCGCGTACTGGAAAACCAGAGTGACTTCCGCGTGGTCGCGGAGGCCGACAACGCGGCGAATGCTTACCGTATGTTCAAGAGCCATGCCCCTGACATCGTGGTCATGGATATATCGATGCCCGGAGCCAGTGGCCTCGAGGCCGTCAGGAACATCCGGTTGAGGAACTCCACCTCACGCATTCTGGTCTTCAGCATGCACAGCGAAGCGGCGCTGGTGAAGGCCGCTTTCAGCGCCGGGGCGAGCGGCTATGTTACCAAGGACAGCGAACCGGCCGTGCTCATCAAGGCGATCCGCGCCGTGGCGCGCGGCGAACATGCGATGAGCGATGACATCGCACATGTTCTGGCGATGGAAAGCCTGTCTCCGTCGACGTCGGTGCTCGACCAGTTGGGGGAAAGGGAGATCGAGATTCTCAGGCAATTGGCTGCCGGCGCGACGGCGGAGCAGATCGCCGCAAACCTCAATCTCAGCATCAAGACCGTTCAAAACTACCACTACCTGATCAAGACCAAGACCGGCATGCGAACCGACGCGCAGCTTGTCCGCCTTGCCGTCGAGTGCGGGCTGGCCAGCCTTTAGCGGCGGCCCAAGCAGCGGCTTTTGGTCCGGCCAGAGCCCCAAGGTTTTCCCCGCTCGCGGCGCCGTACGGGTGGCCTCGCCCGGTACGATTTGCTAAAGCGCGGCGTAAAAACAAATCGGCCGGGATCCGCCTCGCGTCCCCGCCCTGCTCGTCCGGAGTTTTCGATGATCCCCCGCTATACCCGCCCGGAAATGGCTTCCATCTGGGAGCCGCAGACCCGCTTCAAGATCTGGTTCGAGATCGAGGCGCATGCGGCTGATGCGCAGGCGGAAATTGGCGTCATCCCCAAGGAAGCCGCGAACACGATATGGGCCAAGGCCAAGGATGCCACCTTCGATGTAGCCCGAATCGATGAGATCGAGCGCGAGACCAAACACGACGTCGTTGCCTTCCTGACCCATCTGGCCGAAATCGTCGGCCCCGAGGCCCGCTTCGTCCACCAGGGCATGACCTCCTCCGACGTGCTCGACACCTGCCTCAATGTGCAGCTCACCCGCGCAGCCGACCTTTTGATTGCGGATATCGACAAGGTCCTGGCGGCGCTGAAGAAGCGCGCCTTCGAGCACAAGATGACGCCGACCATCGGCCGCTCCCACGGCATCCACGCCGAGCCGGTGACGTTCGGCCTCAAGCTCGCCTATGCCCATGCGGAATTTTCCCGCGCCCGCGACCGCCTGGTCACCGCCCGCAAGGAGGTCGCGACCTGCGCGATTTCGGGCGCCGTCGGCACTTTTGCGCAGATCGACCCGCGCGTCGAAGAACACGTCGCCAAGGCGATGGGCCTGGTGCCGGAGCCGGTCTCGACCCAGGTGATCCCGCGCGACCGCCACGCGATGTATTTTGCAACGCTCGGTGTGATCGCCTCCTCGGTCGAGCGGCTGTCGATCGAGATCCGCCATCTGCAGCGCACCGAGGTGCTGGAAGCCGAGGAATTCTTCTCCGAGGGCCAGAAGGGCTCGTCGGCGATGCCGCACAAGCGCAACCCAGTGCTGTCGGAAAACCTCACCGGCCTCTCGCGCATGGTGCGCGCCTACGCGATGCCGGCGATGGAAAACGTAGCGCTCTGGCACGAGCGCGACATCTCGCACTCCTCGGCCGAACGCATGATCGGACCGGACGCCACCGTGACGCTCGACTTCGCGCTGATGCGTCTCGCTGGGTTGATCGAGAAACTCCTGATCTATCCCGCCAACATGCAGAAGAACCTCGACCGCCTCGGCGGTCTCGTGCACTCGCAGCGGCTGCTGATCGCGCTGACGCAAAAGGGCGCCAGCCGCGAGGACGCCTATAAATACGTCCAGCGCAACGCCATGCCGGTCTGGCGCGGCGAAGGCGACTTCCAGACGCTGCTAAAGAAAGACCCTGACGTGAAGAAGCACCTGACCGACGCCGAAATTGAGGAGCAGTTCGACCTCGGCTATCACTTCAAGCACGTCGATACGATCTTCAAGCGCGTGTTCGGCGAGAGCTGATTACGCACCCCGTCGGAACGCTTGACGGTCATCTCTCGGTCTGCAGCAACCCAACCGCGAGATATCGGAAAGCCTCGACAGCCTTTGCAAAGACGGCGTGCGGATCGTCGGCTGCGGCAATCCAGAGCGACGCATTGAGCGCCGCTCCGTTGATGAGCCGCGCGGCAGCTTCCGCATCCATCGGCCTCACCGTTCCTTCGTCGATAAGCGCCTGGATCGTTTGCGTGGTCGCGCGAAGACACGCAGTCTGATTGGGCCATAGCGATGGATCGCCGAGCACGGCCGGCCCGTCTAGCAGCATGATGCGCTGGATCTCCGGCTCAAGCGCCATTTCGATATAGGCGACGCCCTCGGCGAGAAAGCCGAGCCACCGGGTCTCCGCCTGATTTTGTGCAGCGCGCATTCGCGCCACCATTTCCGCGTCGATCTGGCCGATCACGGCCTGCAGCAGACCCTTCTTGTCGCCGAAGTTGTGATAGAGCGCACCGCGCGTCAGGCCGGCCTCGGCGGTTAGATCATCCATCGACGCCGCCGCATAGCCTTTGGTCGCGAAAGCCTTACGGGCGGCCTGGATGAGCTTGGCCCGGGTTTCCTCCACCATCTGTGCGCGTCGCTTCGCGGCCACCGCTATCTCCGCAAATCACATACGCTCCGTATGCTAATTGACATACGCTGCGTATGTAGCCTATAGAAACATACGGAGCGTATGTCAATTTATCGCTCGAGTAAGATGCAAACAGCCGGACCACTGGAGGTCTGGCTTGCCTGTGAACAGGAGTGACGTCATGGCCAAACGCGATGCAATCTTCCCTGCCGGCCGGCAGGCGCTCTACGAGATCAACCGATATTCGGCGGCGATCCGCTCGGGCGACCTTCTGTTCGTCTCGGGCCAAGTCGGCAGCCGCGATGACGGGTCGCCCGAGCCAATCTTTGAAAAGCAAGTGCAGCTTGCGTTCGACAATCTCTCGGCCGTGCTGAAGTCTGCCGGTTGCACATTTGATGACGTCGTTGACGTGACCACGTTCCATACCAATCCGGCTGCACAGTGGGAGGCGGTCAACGCAATTCGCATGAAGGAGATCGGTGAGCCGCCCTATCCGAACTGGACTGCGGTGGGCGTGAACTGGCTGGCGGGCTTCGATTTTGAAATCAAAGTCATTGCGCGACTTCCTCAGTCCACCTGATCGATTGGCGGCGAGCGTGCAAGGGACGACGGCCGTCCGTCGTCTCAGGACACCCCATCTTCCACCGACTGCAAGGGCAGCGGACGAGCCTTCGCTTGTGCGTCCTGGATGCCACCCCAGCAGTTTTCCGGCCTTGCCAAGCCGATTTAGATGGTTCCAAATTGTCGTAACCGCCGTCGACAAGCCGCATGACCCCGCCGGCACCCTCGAAGCAACCTGACGGTAACCGCAAATCGGCTAAGGTCGCAGCGTGTCATCATTGCCGAAAATTCTCGTCTTCGACTCCGGCCTTGGCGGCCTCACGGTCTTGCGCGAGATCGTCGGCGCCAGGCCCGACGCGCATTACGTCTATGTCGCCGACGACGCGTTCTTCCCCTATGGCCATCACGGCGAGGAAGAGATCATCGCCCGCGTGGTGCCGCTGGTCGGCGAGTTGATCGCACGCCACTCCCCCGTTCTGGTGGTAATTGCCTGCAACACCGCTTCCACGCTGGTGATGTCGCATCTGCGCAGCGCCTATAGCGTGCCGTTCGTCGGCACCGTACCCGCGATCAAGCCGGCCTGCGCCAGTTCGAAGACCAAACGCGTGTCGGTGCTCGGCACCAAGGGCACCGTCAGGCGCGAATACACCAAGCGCCTGATCAATGATTTCGCGCAGGGCTGCGAGGTGACGCTGGTGGGGTCGGCCGAACTCGCCTCGCTCGCCGAGTCCGCCCTCAACGGCAACGACGTGAGCGACGCGGATATCGCAGCCGAACTTGCCCCCTGCTTTGTCGGAAATGGCGCTGTCCGTACCGACACCGTCGTGCTGGCCTGCACCCACTATCCGCTGCTGCTCGACCGGCTGACACGGCTCGCGCCGTGGCCGGTCGACTGGATCGATCCCGCGCCCGCCATCGCCCGGCGTGTGTCCGACCTGCTCGGGTCGCCCGGCCGGCAAAGCGACCGAGCCGGGGCCGAGATGATCTTCACCTCACAGCGGCCGCACGCGCTGAGCCGCGCGCTGATGCCGTTCTTCGGCGGGCGCGTGCTGGCGTAAGGCCGCCCGGGCGCGTCACGGCACGCTGGAGGGCAGGATGCAGTTTCTCATGTAGTCCCGAGGCCCGCCTTGGCGCATTGCTCGTCCTGGTCGCCGGTGACGCCGCTCACTCCCACTCCGCCAGTGACTTTGCCGTCGACCATGATCGGCAGTCCGCCCGGCGAGGCGAAGACACCGGGAAGTGTGGCTGTGGCCGGCGCGCCTTTGTTGATCGCCTCCATGAAAACGCGCGTCGGACGCCGATAGGTCGCCGCGGACTTCGCCTTACCGACGGCGATGTCCATGCTGCCCGTCTGCGTGTTGTCCATGCGTTCGAAATACACCAGGAAACCGTGATTATCGACGACAGCGACAGCCACGTTCCACCCGTTCTTCTGGCATTCGGCGAGGACGCCGGCTGCGATCTTCTTTGCGCCTGCGGCATTGACCGCCGTGCCGTAGTCAGGGCGCTTGTCTTGAGCGGATGCGCCGACGGTAAGGGCGGCAAGTGTGGCAGCGACCAGTATTGTCCTCATCTTTGTCTCCTCCCTCAGGTTTATTGTGCGAGGGATTATACTGGGACGAAACGTCGATGTCCGGTCAATGATGCCGCAAGCCCGTGGTTAGGGCCAGCCAAGCGCTCGGCACGCGTGCACGCTTGGCCCAATTGCCGGCCTGCCATCCGTTCAATTTCCGCGAAGACCGCTTCGAACTGCTTTGATGCCGTTTTTCGGCGTGCCCGTCCCGGCGTAAGTCGCCGGTTGCGTGTGCGCCCAAGTAACCTGGGCGGCGATACCCAATGTCCGAGTTTGGGCTGCTCGAAAGCCGTGGTCGGCATAAAGCCGACCTGGCATTGCAACCTTTCTACCGCTCGGCGTTGACGAGCTTATAGGCGCCGCGCTCGAACGCGTCGTAGACGGCCAGCGCCTTGGCGTCTGCGAATGGCAGGTACTGCATCATGATCACGCCGGCTATGCCGCGCGCCGGATCGATCCAGAAGAACGTGTTGTTGATGCCGCCCCAGCTCAGGCTGCCCGGGGAACGCTTGCCGGGCACCTGATCGGTCGTGATGAGAAAGCCGAGCCCCCATTTGTCGCGGCCATCGGCGATGAAGGTGAAGTCGGCGCTACGCGGCAGTGCGCTCTTGAGTGCGGGAACCGAGACCGCGCCGATGTGGTTCTGGCCCATCAGCGCCACTGTCTCGACCTTGAGCACGCGCACCCCGTCAAGCGCGCCGCCGTTGAGCAGCATGCGCATGAAGCGCCCGTAGTCCTCAGCGGTCGATGCGAGGCCGCCGCCGCCGATCGGCGCCGCTATGGTGAGCCCAAGTTGCTGCTTCTGCAATTCGATGGCGCCGTCCATGCGCTCGCCGGCGCGCTGCTGCTGCGCGACAAGGCGCGGCCCCTTTGCCTGCGGCACGTTGTAGGACGTGTCATCCATCTTGAGCGGGGCAAAGATGTGCTGGCGGAAATAGTCCTCGAGCTTTTGGCCAGACACCACCTCGACCAGCTTGCCGACGACATCGGTGCTGGTGCTGTAGTGCCAGCGCTCGCCCGGATCGAACAGCAGCGGTCCGCCGAACGGATAATTTTCGCCGGCACGCGGCTTGAAATCGCGCCAGATCGCGCTGGTGAACGGATAGGCCAATCCGGACGTGTGCGTCAGGAAGTGTCTGACGGTCGGCGGTCTTGATGCCGGGCGGAGCTGGTAGGCTCCGGTCGCCGCGTCGAACGATTCAAAGACTTTCATTCCCGCAAGCTCCGGCAGGTATTTCTCGGCCGGGTCATCGAGACCGAGGCGGCCCTGCTCGACGAGCTGCATCAATGCCAGCGAAGTGACCGGCTTTGTCATCGAGGCGATACGAAACAGCGCGTCGGTCGTGAGCGGCCGCCCGGTCGCGACGTCGGCCACGCCGAATGCGCTCTGATAAAGCACCCGCTCGCGATCAGTGATCAGCGCGACCACGCCCGGCACGTCCTTGCGCTCGACCACCTCGCGCAGGCTCGTGTCGAGAGCTGCACTCCCTGGTGATTTTTGTGCACTCGCGGTGCCGGCCAACGCCGCAATTCCAACGCTCATCATGAAGACAATTCCAGCCGTCTTTCGATTCATGGAGGCCTCCCTGTCGTGCATAGCCCGGGTATTGCCCGCGCAGCTCTCCCGAGGCTGATTCTTTGTTCGATGACCGCGGTCGGCACGGCGCCGCCTCGACCTCTCGTGTTGTGATATTAGCACTCGCTGTTCGTTGAGTCCCGAATTCCCTCGATCTCGGGTTGCGCAGGCGAGAGCAGCGGCGGACAGGTCGACCTGCCCGGGCGGACCTGCTTTCGGGGTGAAGCCAACAGGCGGCCGCAAAGCGCATCCGCGGATTTACACGCCCGGCCAGTGCAATGAGTTAAAAACAATGTGGCTCGATAGGCCACGGATTTATCCATATGATACTGGCCACCCATTTTTGAATCGGCCGTTTGATTTAAGGAGTTTCCGTCTTGACCTCCGCAAAACCTGCGCCGCTCAATCGTCTGCGCCAGCTCTGGCGCGAGGGGCGCCCGACCTTCGGCGCGATCGCCACCATTCCCTCGATCCAGACCGTGCAGATCATGGGTCGTTCCGGGATCGACTGGATCATCATCGATCTCGAACACGGACCGATCGACCTTGGCTCGGCGCATGCGATGATCACCGCAACGGCAGGCACGCCCTGCGTACCGATGGTGCGGATTGCCGCCAACGAGCCGTGGCTTGCGAAGGCGCCGATGGACCTCGGCGCGCTCGGCATCAATTTTCCGATGATCTGCAGCCGCGCGGATGCCGAGAAGGCGGTGCGCAGCGTGCGCTATCCGCCGAAAGGCGACCGGCTGTGGGGCCCGTTTCACGCGCCGTTCCGCTGGGGCGTGTCGATGGCGGATTACATGGCGACCGCGGATGACGACATGATCTGCATGATCACCATCGAGCATGTCGAGGCGGTCAACCGCATCGACGAGATCATGGCAACGCCCGGCATCGACCTCGCCGCGATCGGCCCCGGCGACCTCGCCACCTCCATCAACAAGCGCGGCCTGCCCGACGATCCCGAGGTGCTGGAGCTGATGGCGCGCGCCGAAGCCGGCATCCTGAGGAGCGGCGTGCCGATCGGCGGCGTGGCGCGCACCGCCGAGCAGGCCAATCGGATGATCGCGCGCGGTTATGTCGCGCTGGCGCTCGGCTTCGACTGGTCGTTGTTCCAACGCGGCATGGCGGCGAGCTTTGAAGGGATCAAGCGATAGGTTCCGAGACGGCGGCAAACCCTTCAAAGTCCTTGGGGTTTACGTCGTCTTCGCGCGCGCTCTGGCGGTTAATTGGGCGATCCGGATGCGAACCTTTTGGCGTCAAAACGCCTTGTTCGTGCTAGATGAGGGGTTGGCAGGCTGCCAAGGCAGCATGCCGGCTTTCTGATTTGTCTATCGCGAAACTCGGGCGGAGCGATGCGCGGAACGGTTCGAAAAATCACACTACCGCGCCGCCTGGTCGCCGACCTCATGCATGCGTCGCTCCGCGTGCCCTTTGTTTCGCTGACGCGCCCCCTCACCATCCGCGGCCTGTTGGAGGCCCGGGGACAGGCTGCGCAGCGCCCAGGCTGGGCCGCGATCTTCGTCAAGGCGTTCGCGCTGGTGGCAAAGGAAGAGCCGATCCTGCGCACGCTCTACGTCAAATGGCCGCTGCCGGCCTTCTATGAACTGCCGCGCAGCGTCGCGATGGTGGCGATCGCCCGGATCGAACACGGCCAGGAATGCGTGCTGCCGCAAAAGGTCGCCGCCCCCGATGAAATGCCGCTGGCGGAGGTCGATGCGCTGATCCGGCACGCCAAGACGGCGCCGATTAACGAGGTGCCGGCGTTCCGGAAGATCCTGCGGACGACCCGGCTGCCGCTGCCGCTACGCCGGCTGTTCTGGGCGATTGGACTGAATTTCGGCCGCCAGCGGGCCAATTATTTCGGCAGTTTTGGGGTGACCTCAGTGGCCGCCTATGGCGCCGGCCAGCTCCATGCCATCAGCCCCGGGCCATTCGTCCTGAGCTATGGGGTGGAAAAGCCCGACCAGACCATCGACGTCGTGCTGCGCTGGGATCACCGGATTACCGATGCCGCCCCGATGGCCAGGGCGCTAAACCGGCTGGAACAGGTGCTGAACGGCGAAATTGCCGCTGAATTGCGCGCCAATCGGCAGCAAACCGAGCCCAAACCGGTCCGGGCGGTCGCGACCTGACGGCCTCTTGGTCGTCATTCCGGACCTTTGGCAGTCATTCCGGGGCGATGCGAAGCATCGAACTACGGTGCGCAATTGCGCACCTGAGAATCTCGAGATTCCGGGTTCGCTTCGCGCCCCGGAATGACGGAGCCAAACCAGCCCCTTTTCGTTGACAGAACCGCCGTTTCTCCTTAAGAACCCGCTTGCTCGCGGGCCGGTTTCGGCCCGCGTTGCGTTTCGCGACCCGTGGTCTTCCCCGAGCTTTCGAGGCGGATCTGTCGGCCCCGGCAATGCCGGTGCACAGGAGGGCGCGTTTCCTCAACACTCCAACTCTATGCAGAGGACGCGATGACAAAGCGCAGTGAGGCGAAATACAAGATCGATCGCCGTATGGGCCAGAATATCTGGGGCCGCCCCAAGAGCCCCGTGAACCGCCGTGAATATGGTCCCGGCCAGCACGGCCAGCGCCGCAAGGGCAAGCTGTCCGACTTCGGCGTGCAGCTCCGCGCCAAGCAGAAGCTGAAGGGCTATTACGCCAACATTTCCGAGCGCCAGTTCCACGGCATCTATGTCGAGGCCGGCCGGATGAAGGGCGATACCGGCGAGAACCTGATCGGCCTCCTGGAGCGCCGCCTCGACACCGTGGTCTATCGCGCCAAGTTCGTGGCGACGATGTTCGCCGCCCGCCAGTTCATCAACCACGGCCACATCAAGGTGAACGGCCGCCGCGTCAACATTTCGAGCTACAAGCTCAAGCCCGGCGACGTCATCGAGATCAAGGAATCCTCCAAGCAGCTCACCCCGGTTCTGGAAGCAAGCCAGCTCGGCGAGCGCGACGTGCCCGACTTCCTCGAAGTCGATCACTCCAAGATGACCGCGAAGTTCAGCCGCATCCCCGCGCTGTCGGACGTGCCGTTCGCTGTGCAGATGGAGCCGCATCTGATCGTCGAATTCTATTCGCGCTGATCGGTCTTCAGTTCCGAGATATCAAAGGCCCCGGTTTTGCCGGGGCCTTTTTTTATCCGCAGTTTGTAATGCGCATGGTTCAAACGCCGGCTTGCAAGTAGGATTCAGCCCAAGATTCAGCCAGGGACGGCCATGGTTGGATCGGTGCCGGGGGACAACATGCGTTTGAGCGACTGCTACAACTTCCACGATTTCCGCAAGCTGGCTCAACAACGGTTGCCCGGTCCGATCTTTAATTACATCGATGGTGCGGCTGACGACGAGGTAACCCTTCGCCAGAATACCGCAAGCTTCGAGCGCTGCGATCTGGTGCCCAACGTCCTGCGCGGCGTGGAAACCATCGACATGTCGGTGACCGTCATGGGCCAGAAACTGGCCATGCCGCTTTACTGTTCGCCGACCGCGCTGCAGCGCCTGTTCCACCATACCGGCGAACGCGCCGTTGCCGCCGCGGCGGCGAAGTTTGGCACGATGTTCGGCGTATCCTCGCTCGGCACGGTGAGTCTTGAGGAACTGCGCAAGGCGTACGATACGCCGCAGGTCTATCAGTTCTATTTTCACCGGGATCGCGGACTCAACCGCGCCATGATGCAACGCGCGAAGGAAGCCGGCGTCGAGGTCATGATGCTGACGGTGGACAGCATCACCGGCGGCAACCGGGAACGCGACCTGCGCACCGGGTTTTCGATTCCCTTCAAGCTGACGCTGGCCGGAATGTACCAGTTCGCGATCAAGCCGATGTGGGGCATCAACTACGTCACGCATGAGGGCTTCAAACTGCCGCAGCTCGACCGGCACGTTGACATGAGCGGCGGCGCCATGTCGATCGGCCGCTATTTCACCGAAATGCTTGACCCCTCGATGAATTGGGACGACGTGGCCGAAATGGTGCAGCTATGGAACGGACAATTCTGCCTGAAGGGCATCATGTCGGTGGCGGATGCCAGACGCGCCGTTCAAATTGGATGCACTGGAATCGTGCTATCCAACCACGGCGGTCGGCAGCTCGACGGTTCGCGCGCGCCGTTCGACCAGCTTGCTGAAATCGTGGATGCCGTGGGCGACCAGATCGACGTGGTCATGGACGGGGGAATCCAGCGCGGAACCCACGTCCTGAAAGCGCTGTCGCTCGGAGCCAAGGCTGTTGGCGTCGGACGCTTCTATCTTTATCCTCTGGCCGCGGCCGGTCAGGCCGGCGTTGAGCGCGCCCTCGGCCTGATGCGGGCCGAGATCGAGCGAGGAATGAAGCTGATGGGCTGCAGATCAATCGACCAGTTGTCACGCGAAAATCTGCGCTTCAGGTAATTCCTTCTCCCCCTCATCGCGTTGCAAATATCGAGAACCCATCATGCACTACACCCCTGCCCCCCGCGATCCCAAGGCTGACCCCATCCGCATCAATCTGCTGTCGGACACGCAGACGCGGCCGACGCCCGCAATGCGCGAGGCGATGGCGCGGGCTGAAGTGGGCGACGAACAGATCGGCGACGACCCCACGGTGAACCTGCTGTGCGAACGTGTCGCTGACCTGCTCGGCAAGGAAGCCGCCGTGTTCATGCCGTCGGGCACCATGTGCAACGTCGCGGCGACGCTCGCCCATTGCCGGCCGGGCGATGAAATTCTGGCCCATGCCAGCGCGCATATCATCGCCCGCGAAGGCGGCGCGCATGCAGCCCTCGGCGGTTTCCAGATCATGCCGCTGCCGGGCGACGACGGACAATTCGCGCCGGAAACATTCCGCGCCGCGCTTCACCCGCGCTCGCGCTACCAGCCGCCGCAGACCGTCGTCAGCGTCGAGCAGACCGCCAATATCGGCGGCGGCACGATCTGGAAGAAGGCGGCGCTCGATGAAGTGGTAGCGATCGCCAAGGCGCACGGGCTCATCACCCACATGGATGGCGCGCGGCTACTAAACGCCTGCGTCGCGACCGGTATATCGGCGAAAGATATGGCCGCGGGATGGGATTCGGCCTGGATCGATTTCTCAAAAGGCCTCGGCGCGCCGATCGGCGGCGTGATTGCGGGTTCGCGCGCCTTCATCGACGATGTCTGGCGCTGGAAGCAGCGCCTCGGCGGATCGATGCGGCAGGCCGGCATCTGCGCCGCGGCCTGCGTCTACGCGCTCGACCATCACGTCGACCGCCTCGCCGACGACCACGCCAATGCGCGGGCGCTGGCGCGGGGGCTGTCGCAAATCAACGGCGTCGAGGTGCAGCAGCCCGAGACCAATCTGGTGTTCTTCAAGCCCGACGGCGCGGGCATCGCCGGCGGCAAAATGGTCGATGCCTTGCGCAAGCGCGGCGTTCTGCTTGCCATGATGGAGGGCCGCATTCGCGCCTGCACACATCTCGACGTCAGCGCGGCGATGATCGAGGAAACGGTCGGTATCGTGCGCGCGATCGTACGCGGGGCGTGAGCTATCAGGGCGTCATTCCGATCCCGGTAATCCGTAGGTCTGTAACTACATGCGTCGTCCCTGCGAACGCAGGGACCCATAACCACCGATACCAGTTGTTACGAAGACAACCGACACCATCGCCTTGCCGATGGGCCGCAGCGTATGGGTCCCTGCGTTCGCAGGGACGACAATGACCACGGTGCCGATCAGCTAATGCCGCGTTGTTCGCGGCAGCGTTGTTGAGCGCGATCAGGCCATCGACGATCCGAACTCAGACAACAGCAACAGTGCGCGCCCGCCACAGCGCACTGCCGAGCAGCAAATATATCGCGCCCGTCCACATCGCCTGCCAGTTCTCGAACCCTTCGTTGAAGACGATATAGACGGCTGCCATGGCGAGCAGCCCGGCAAACACGGCCTCGGAGAGCGGCCGCTCGCCGGATTTCGAACCGTTGAGAAAGGCCAATGTCCAGAACGGCACCACCGCCATGGTCAGGGCGGCGAATGGGAAGTCGCGCCAGCGCGCGTCGAATATCAAGCTGAGTGCGGTCTGCGCGGCAATGAGCGTCGTCACGATCAGCGTAATGCCCATCATGTTGGCCATGAAAAATGGGGTCAGGCCCTTGGGCGGTCCCAACACTTCAAGAAACGACGGAAGCCCGCGCCCGGACATCAAGGCATAGGTGGACAGCAGCGGTGCAGCGGTGGCTGCAGCCAGCAGCAAGCCCTGAACCAGCCAACCGCCCAGCCCGTAGCTTTCGTGGAGCATCTTGTCGGCGCCCACCCCCAGCAAGATCCCACCAGTGGTCGCGGACACGGCGACCGCGAGCCACGATGCCAATGGCGGCCGCGACGGCCGGCGCTTCAGCGTGAACAAGGCTACTGCGAATACGCCGATGCAAAGAAACAGCCCGCTTCCCATCTGCAGCTTCCAGAACGGATAGTTGCTGATAGCCACCCCGGCCGGATATTTCAGCTTGCGTTCGGTCCCGTCGAACAGCCCCCAATAACCGCCCACCGTTCCTTCCCAGCGGCGCTTCCACGGTTCGTCATAGGCCTCGAACAGATTGACGCGAAAATTGTCCCGTCTCGCGCGTTCGAGAATCTCGGAAATGAAACGCGCCTGATTGACGCGGGAAGCCAGCGCGCCGTCGCGCATCCGCCCATGGCTTGGCCAGCCGGTTTCGCCGATCAGGATCTCCTTGCCGGGAAAGGCTGCCGCCAACTGCTTGCGAATGTCATCCACATGTGCGGCTGCATCTTCGGCGCGCGGCGGAACGTCCTCCCAATAGGGCAGGAAATGGGCAGTGACGAAATCGACGTCCTCTCCCACTTCGCGATAACGCAGCCAGAATTCCCAGACATCGGCATAGGTCACCGGCACGTTCACGCGCGGTTTGACCGAGCGGATAATCTGCCGCAGGTCGGATACGGTCATCTCCCCGCGCAGCAGCACTTCGCTGCCGACGATCACCGCCGTGACCGTGCCGGGATGATCCTTGACCAGCGAGACCGCGATGTCGGCGAGCTGGGCGTTCTTCGCCCGATCGCGTCCGATCCACACGCCGAGCAGAACCTTCAAGCCGACCCTGGACGCTAGCTCGGGGACCTTGTCGAGCCCGTTGTCGATGGAATAGGTGCGGATGCATTTGGAGACCTTGGCGAGTTCGCGTAAGTCCTCCGCGATCTGCTCCGGGCTGACGATGAGCGTCGGATCATGCGGCGTCTGATCGCCCCTGAACGGCGCGTAGGACACGCACTCCAGCTTCGCCGCATCATCGATCGGCGCGCGCGTCAGCGCCACCGGCGTGGCCAGCCACCACCACGCCGCGGCAATGATGCCCAGCGATACAACAAGAAGCGCCAGCGGCGTGCGAATGCCGATCGGTCCTGCTCCCAAGTGAATAGATCCGCCTGTTTAGCCCCGTGCGACAGCCCTGTCGACCCGGCCCGCGTACACAATTGCGCTGGATCGCCGAAGCAGTGATATAAGGCTTGCTACAAACACGAAGCATCAAGAGTAAGCCTTGTTTTGCTCAAAATTGATTCCGCGCGGCGAGGGAAAAGATGCCATTCATGAGATTTTCCCGGCGCCAATTTGGCAGGATTGCAGGCTGGTCGGCGCTTGCAACGTCGATGCTGTCGACCGGGCCGGGACTGGCTCAATTGGACGAAGACACCGGAGCGCGAAATCGAAAAACCTCTTCCGGTTTTCCGAACGGTTTTCTGTGGGGTACGGCGACCTCCGCCTATCAGGTCGAGGGCGCCGTGAACGAAGATGGCCGCGGTCCATCGATCTGGGACCGCTTCGCCCACACGAGCGGAACGATCTCCGACAACAGCAACGGCGATACTGCGACCGACCACTATCATCTCTACAAGGAAGACATCCAGCTAATGAAGGCGCTGGGCACAAAGGCCTATCGATTCTCGATCGCATGGCCGCGCGTCTTCCCGGAAGGGGTTGGCTCGCCAAATCCAAAAGGCCTCGATTTCTACAACCGCCTTGTGGACGAACTGTTGGCGAACGACATCAAGCCGTTTGCGACGCTGTATCATTGGGATCTGCCGCAGGCGCTTCAGGACCGCTTCGGCGGCTGGACCTCGCGCGATACGTCAAAGGCATTTGCGGATTACGCAGCCCACGTCACGGGACGGCTAAGCGACCGCGTGAAGCACTTCTTCACCATCAACGAATGCTCCAGGCTCGTCCATCTCGGCCATGAATTTGGCGCCGATGCGCCGGGGCTCAAACTATCCCCATCGGACGTGAAGCAGGTCCGGCACAACGTCGCGCTGGGCCACGGTCTCGCGGTTCAGGCGATCCGGGCCAATGGGCAGGCCGGAATCAGGGTCGGTCCGGCGGAGAATGCCGTGAGCTGCATCCCGGCCATCGAAGCGCCTGCGAACATCCGCGCAGCCGAGATCGCGACGCGAGAGCTCAATGCAGGCTATCTGACGGTGATGCTCGAGGGAAAATACACTGATGCATATCTCGCGCAGGCCGGCAAAGATGCTCCGAAATACACCGCCGAAGATCTGCGCATCATCTCCTCCCCGATCGATTTTGTCGGGCTGAATGTTTACATGCCTGATCATTACGTCGTTGCTGCCGACAACGAACGCGGCTTCACACTGGCGCCATTTCCCAAATCGTTCCCACACATGAAGGCGAGCTGGCTCAGGCCCGGCCCCGAGGCCATGTACTGGGTGCCGCGCCATGTGGCCAAGCTGTGGAACGTGAAGTCGATCTACATCACCGAGAACGGCACGTCGGGGAGCGACCAGCCGGCAGCGGACGGAACCATCTACGACGTCGATCGCATCATGTACTTGCGCAACTATTTGACGCAGTTGCAGCGTGCCACGTCCGAGGGCGTGCCCGTGTTCGGATACTTCCTGTGGAGCCTGATGGACAATTTCGAATGGTCCGACGGATATGAACAGCGCTTCGGCCTCTACCACGTCGACTTCGATACCAGGCGCCGCACACCCAAGCTGAGCGCGGCTTTCTACCGCGAGACGATCGCGCGAAACGCGGTGGTGTAGTCAGGCGTTGCTCAATCCTTGCGCAAGCCCTTGCCCAGCGCTTCATACATGATCGTCTTCAGCGCCAGTTGAATTCGCCCGCCCTGGGTCGGGGCCTGCACCATGAAGACAACGAGCATGTCGTCCTTCGGATCGACGAAATAGAAGCTGCCGCCGGCGCCGTCCCAGCGGTATTCGCCGAGCGGCCATGTCGTATTCGGCGGCGGCGAGGTGCGTACGGCAAAGCCAAGGCCAAAGCCAGAGGTCGGGCCCGGGAAATAGAAGGGGTCGTGAATGATCCTGGTCTCTGGCCCGATCTGATCCGACGTCATCAGTGCGACCGTTTCGGGCTTGAGGTACCGCTTGCCGTCCAGCTTGCCGCCATTCAGCAGCATTTGCAGGAAGCGGGCGTAGTCGCCAGCCGTCGAGACCAGTCCTGCGCCGCCGGATTCCCAGCGCCGCGCCACTGTCGGCTCCTTGATCCCGGCCACCCGAAGACGATCGATGGGAAAAGGCTGGGCGATGCGCGGCCACTTCACCTGATCTGCGACATAGTATGCTGTCTCCGACATGCCGAGCGGATCGAACAGTCTCTGCTTCTCGAATTGAAACAGCGTCTGCCCCGAAGCCATCTCGACGACACGGCCGAGCACGTCGGTTGAATGGCTGTAGTTCCAGCGCGTCGCGGGCTGATCGGCGAGTGGCAGCGTCGCGATCCGGTCGGCAAATTCGGCATTGTCGAAATCGCCGGCGTACAGTTGCGGATTGGCGTAGAGCTTCTGCACTGCGGTTTCGCCGAAGAAGCCGTAAGTAATGCCCGACGTGTGCCGCAGCAGATCCCTGATCGTGATCGGGCGCTTCAACGGCTCGAGCTTGAGCGGGTACTGTCCTGCTTCATCGGAAAGATCGACGCCGACCTTTGCATCGGCAAAGGCGCGAATGTATTTCGACACGGGATCGTCGAGCGCCAGCTTGCCGTCGTCGACCAGCATCATCGCGGCAACCGAGGTGACGGCCTTCGACATCGAATAGATCTGGAAAATCGTGTCCGGCGTCATCGGCTGCCCGGTCGCGGGATCCCGCACGCCGAAACTTTCGAGACAGACCGGCTTGCCGTGCTGCTGGATCAGCAGGACTGCGCCGGGAATCTTGCCGGTCGCGACCTCGTTGCGAACGTAGTCGCCGATGCGGTCAAGGGCCGCGCGGGAAAACGTTGGCGCGTCCGGCGCCGTCGGCTCGGCCCGCACCCCATGCGGCGAGCCGCCGAGAAAGAGAAGCGCGAGCGCCGCCGCAACGAGGCAGCGCCCTGCCTTGCCGTCAGTTCTCCAGCGCTTCATAGACCAACTGCTTCAGCGTCCGCTGGATGCGCTGGCGTTCCGTCGGCGTCTGCTCGAGCAGCACGAAGAACATGTCCTGCTTGCGGTCGACCACGAAATAACAGCCGCTGGCGCCGTCCCATTTCAATTCGCCCAGTGATCCCGGCGGCGGCGGCTTGGCGTTGCCGGGATCGGTGCGCACCGCAAGCCCGAGGCCCATTCCGAAGCCGTCCCCCGGGAAATAGAAATAATCCCGCTCGACCCCAGACCCGGGGCCGACATAGTCGGTCGTCATCAGCTTGAACGTTTCGGGCTTCAGGTAGGTCTTGCCCTCGAACGTGCCGCCATTGAGCAGCATTTGCGTAAAGCGACGGTAGTCCGCCATCGTCGAGTACATGCCGCCGCTGGCGAACTCGATCTTCTTGACATTGGTCGGGTTGGTGTCGCGGCCGACACGAAAGTTGCTGTCGTTCGGTACCGGCAGCGCCATCCGCTTCTGCTTCTCCGGATCGGTGATGTAGAAGCCGGTGTCGACCATGCCAAGCGGATCGAGCAGCCTTTCGCGCATGATCGTGAACAGGGATTTTCCGGACGCGACTTCCATCACCCGCGCCAGGATGTCGGTGGAATGGCCGTATTGCCAGAGCGCGCCCGGCTGGTTGTGCAGCGGCAGTTTGGCGATCCGCTCGGCGAACCCGGCCAGATCGAAATCTCCGTCATAGATATTGGCGGCCGCATAGGCCTTGCGGACCAGGGTGTCGCCGTAGAAGCCGTAGGTAATCCCCGACGTATGCACCATCAGGTCGCGGACAGTCATCGGCCGGGTCGGCGGCACCAGCTCAAGCGTCTTGGTGCCATCCTCGGCCTTCTTCTCGACGCCGACCTTCACATTCGCGAAGGACGGAATGTACTTTGAGACGGGATCGTCGAGCTTGATCGTGCCGTCCTCGACCAATTGCATGGCCACGACCGACGTGATCGCTTTCGTCATCGAGAACAGGCGGAAGATCGTCTTGTCGGTGATTGGCTTCTTGGACTCCACGTCCTGAACGCCGAAGGTTTCGTGGTAGACCGGCTTACCATGCTGCTGGATCAGGACGTTCGCGCCCGCGATCTTGCCGGTCGCCACCTCATTCCCAAAGAACTCGGTGATCTTGGCAAGCTTTTCCTTGTTGAAGCGCGCGCCTTTGGGAATATCGAACGTGCCTTCGGCGCGGACCTGTGGCGCAACCGCCAGCATCACCGCGCCGCAGGCAAGCGCGCGCAGCATTTGACGCAAGTTCATTGGAACCCCCTCCAGAATTCAGAAAGGAGTGTAGCTGCGGCGTCAGTCGGCGCAAGGGCTGCCAAAGGCTGCCAGCGCCTCTTCATGCAACCGAGCGCTGTCGCGGGAGAAGCAGCAGAAGATAACCCTTGTCACGGCAGGAGCTGCGGCCAGTCCATCGACGACGGTTGCGACTGCGATGCCCGCCGCACGGTCGGCAGGGAAGCGATAGACGCCCGTAGAGATCGCGGGAAAGGCCACGGATGAGAGCGCATTGGCCTGGCAGAGTTCAAGGGAGCGCCGATAGCAGGAGGCGAGCAACCCGTCCTCCCCAGCATTGCCGCCGTGCCAAACCGGCCCGACGGCGTGGATCACATGCCTGGCCGGCAACCGGTATCCTCGGGTGATCTTGGCGTCGCCAGTCGCGCAGCCGTTTAGCGTTTGGCACTCGCGCTTCAGTTCTGGCCCTGCCGCCCGATGGATCGCACCATCGACGCCACCCCCGCCGAGGAGCGACGAATTCGCCGCGTTGACGATGGCGTCAACGCGCAAGCTGGTGATGTCGGCGACAATGACTTCCAGCCGCGCCTGGCCGATCTGGCGCGCGGGACCGCTCAGGCGGAAGCCGCCGCGTTGACGGTGACGCCCTTGTCGACAAAGAGCTGCTGCAATTCACCGGCCTGGAACATCTCACGGATGATGTCGCAGCCGCCGACGAACTCGCCCTTGACGTAGAGCTGCGGGATGGTCGGCCAGTTCGAATATTCCTTGATGCCGTTGCGAAGTTCGGCGGATTCCAGGACGTTCAGGCCCTTGTAGCCGACGCCGACGTGGTCGAGGATCTGCACCACCTGGCCGGAGAAACCGCACTGCGGAAACTGCGGCGTGCCCTTCATGAACAGGACGACGTCGTTCGACTTCACTTCGTTATCGATGAATTGTTCGATGCTCATATTCGCTTCCTTTTGGGGCACAACCCCCTGCGGCTTCGCCTGACCGGCCGGCTGGTCCATGTAACCCGGTTATTTGCCATATATGTAGCCCAAACCGTTGTTCATCCAAAGTAAAATGGCGGGTAGCTGGCATGCGCGGGTCCGGAGCGGGCCCCCTGAGCGACCGCTGCCTATAGTCTGACGGCATCAATATCATAGTGGCCGAAGGCTTTTTTCCCGGAACGGAACCCCTATTTAGGACGGACTGCCCGCCGGGAACCAGTTTCCCGGACTAACGTTCTCTCCTTTCACCGGAGACACCAGTGACGAAATCAGTACCCGCAGCGTCCCTCGCCACCGCGCAGTCACTTTTCTCCGATTCCGGCACCCTCGCCCAGAATTTGGTGGAAGCCTATCTGGCCGTGCGCGGCGAGACCGAGCGCCGGGCCGCCCCATTGAGCCCCGAGGACCAGCTCATCCAGTCGATGCCGGACGCCAGCCCGGCCAAATGGCATCGCGCCCACACCACCTGGTTCTTTGAGCAATTCCTGCTCGGTGAGCACTGTACGGGTTACCAGCCCTTCCACCCTGATTATGCGTTTCTGTTCAATTCCTATTACGTCAGCGCAGGACCGCGGCACGCCCGCCACCAGCGCGGCCACCTCACCCGTCCGAGCACGGACGAGGTCACCGCCTATCGCCGGCATGTCGATGCTGCCGTTGTGAGGTTCTTCCAGACCGCCGGCGAGGATCGTCTCGCCAAGCTCGTCCCGCTGGTAGAGGTCGGTCTTAACCACGAGCAGCAGCACCAGGAATTGATGCTGACCGACATCCTGCACGCCTTTGCCCAGAACCCGATCCCGCCGGCCTACGATCCGTCCTGGCGCTTCCCGGCGTCGCATCGCGGCGGCGGCGAATGGGTCGCCCTCAACGAGGGCATCCACACCGTCGGGCACTCCGACGACAGCTTCCATTTCGACAATGAAAAGCCCGCGCACCGCGCCCTCGTCGGCCCGGTCAGGCTCGCCCGCAACCTCGTCAGCAATGCCGAATGGCTGGCCTTCATGAAGGACGGCGGCTACGGCACGGCCACGCTGTGGCTGATGGACGGTTTTGCCACCGCAACCAACAAGGGCTGGGAGGCGCCTGGCCACTGGCGCCAGGTCGACGGTGAATGGCGGATCATGACGCTCGGCGGGTTGCAGCCGATCGACCCCTCCGCACCGGTCAGCCATGTCAGTTATTACGAGGCGGACGCGTTCGCACGCTGGGCCGGCCACCATCTGCCGACCGAAATGGAATGGGAGGTCGCCGCCCGCGCCGGCCAGCTCAACGACGCCTTCGGCATCGTCTGGCAGTGGACCCGCAGCTCCTATTCCCCCTACCCCGGCTACCGCGCCATCGAGGGTGCGCTGGGCGAATACAACGGCAAATTCATGGTCAACCAGTTGGTGCTGCGCGGCTCCTCGCTTGCAACTCCGGCCGGCCACAGCCGTATCACCTACCGTAACTTCTTCTATCCGCACCACCGCTGGCAATTCACGGGGTTACGCCTCGCCGACTACGCCTGACCCAACCTGGATCATAGCGCGCCGGAAAGCGCGTTCAGGAGAGTATCATGAATGTGCATGCCGCCGCTTTGGCCCAAAGCTACCCGTTCGATGAGCAGACCTCCGCCTTTGCCGGCGACGTGATCGGCAACCTGTCGCAATTTCCCAAGCGGCTGTCGCCGAAATATTTCTACGACGCCGCAGGCTCCGAGCTGTTCGAGCAGATCACCGTTCTGCCGGAATATTATCCGACCCGCACCGAGCTCGGCATTCTGCGCAGCCGCGGCGACGAAATCGTTTCCATCATTCCCAAGGGCGCCGCGCTGGTGGAATTCGGCGCCGGCGCCACCACCAAGGTCCGCCTGCTGTTGGCACGCTGCGCTTTCGGCGCCTATGTCCCGGTCGACATTTCCGGCGACTTCCTGAACGCGCAGGCGAGCGCCTTGCGCAAGGATTTTCCCGATCTCGGGGTCTATCCGGTTGCCGCCGATTTCACCGCGCCGTTTGCCCTGCCGGCCGAGATCGAAGGGATGCCCAAGGTCGGGTTCTTTCCGGGATCGACGCTCGGCAATTTCGAGCCGAATGAAGCGCGCGCCTTCCTGCGCAGCGCGCGCGACATTCTGGGCGAAGGCGCGCAGATGATCATCGGCGTCGATCTCGAAAAGAACGAGCGGGTGCTTTACGATGCCTATAACGACGCCGCCGGCGTCACCGCGAAGTTCAATCTCAACGTCCTGGTCCGCATCAACCGCGAGCTCGGCGGCAATTTCGACGTTTCCGCCTTCATGCACCGCTCGGTCTACAATCGCGAGCGGCATCGCATCGAGATGCACCTGATCGCCAAGAAGGCGCAGACCGTGCGCATCCTCGGGCGAAATTTTTCATTCCGCCCCGGCGAAAGCATCCATACCGAATCGAGCTACAAATACAGCCTCGACCGCTTCACCGCGCTGGCGAGCGACTCCGGCTGGTCGGTGCGGGAATCCTGGACCGATCGGGACCGGATGTTTTCGGTCCACGCGCTGGCGGCGTCAGGCTGAGGATTGGTCGCGAGCTCTGCGGTTCAGGTCTTTGTAACTCACGTCTTGCAGTCCGATCTTGTACGATGCGGTCGCGGCCTGCGTGTTGGAGCGATCCGTGGAGCGCCGGATATCCAATCATCGAACAATCGGTCTGCACCGAGCAACCATGCGTGGATGATCCGCCACTTGTCCTGACCGCGAGACTGGAAATCCAGTAGCGGCGATCCGGTGTCCTGCAGTTCGTGGAAGAACTTCAAAGAATCTTTTCCAGTAGGCCGGTCCTGCTCGATCGACTGCGCTAGGATCCAGCGATCCCACTCCTGAATAATGCGTACTCTTGCTTCACTTTGTTTCATAGGCGCGTATTCCCACCACGGCACCCCGTGGGCACTGAGTGAATCGCGCTGGTCAAACGGTGAAGGAAAGGTGCTAACGCCGCCGCGCGTCAATGCACCTTGCCAAGCTCACTATACCAAACTTCTTAACAAGTCTTAACTCTTTATCAGCATCGCCCGCAAAACGCCTCATCTGCGCTCTCGTTTCCCCTTCGTGCCGTCCGACTTTTGACGCGGACTCAGCCGAACCTCCTTGGCACCTTGGCTGGGGGGAGTTCATGCCAGGGAATATCAGTCATGGGGAACGCGTATCCAGCGTCCAGCAATCGGAAGCAATGCACCAGTTCGTCCTCTGTTCGCGAGGGTACAGCCTGGGACCAGGAGGGGGACACCGAGCGGACCGCGCTGATCGAGGAGAACGCCAGGCTTCGGGCGCTCGTCGTGCAATTGTCCGATCTCGTCCTTCGAAACGTCGTCGATCATAATAGCCCGTCGTCAGTGCTGCCGGTCAGGCGGTCGCTGCCCGACTAGCGGTACTCTTCTGCTGGGCCGGATCGCAGCGAGATCGATTCCCAGACCCCGACCACGATCATGATCGCAGTGGTCAGGATCGACATCACCAGCGGCGACAGCTCGCTTGCGAACCAGGCGAGCACGCAGAGCGCGATGATACCGCCGCCGTGCGAGAGTTGCAGGAAGCGGCGAAAGCTGTACTTGAACAGGATGGTCCCGAACAGAAACAGCAAGGGACCTCCGATCGCGCTCAGTACCGTCTTGAGATCGGAATGACCGCCCGGGTGCTTCAGCACCAGTTCGTCCGCCACCGCCGTGACAATGATGCCGGCGACGATCGGCATGTGCAGATAGGTGTAGGCTAGCCGCGCCAACCTGCCCGGCTCGCTCGATTTTGAAAGCTGCTCGGACCCCGCCTCGGCGCCGATGTGGAAATAGATCCACCACATCGCGAGGCTGCCGCCGAAGGCCGAGACGAACGCCAGAACATTTTCGGTCGTCCACGTCAGTTCGGCAAAGGTCGCGCCGATGACGACGATGGATTCGCCGAGCGCGATGATGATGAACAGCGCGCAGCGCTCGGCCATGTGGCCGCCTTCGATCATCCAGTCCGCGACGGAGGACGCGCCATATCGGGGAATCCAGAACCGCACCGCCGGCGAAATATATTCGATGACGAGCGCAATGGCCCACAGCGTCAACCGCGACTGACCTTCCATCACCCCGCCGGCGATCCAGAAGATGGCCGACGTCGAAAGCCAGGCTGCGATCCGGATGGCATTCATGCGCGTCCGCGGGCGCGACGGCGGCGTGGACAACCACAGAAATATCGTCTTGCCGACCTGCATCGCCGCATAGGCGATGGCGAACCACAATCCCCGCGCTTCAAACGCAGCCGGGATCGAGGTCGACAACACCAGCCCGCCCAGCATCATGGCAAACAGCAGGAGCCGGACCGGGGTTTTTTCGGGATTGAGCCAGTTGGTGATCCAGGTGGTGAAGACCCACACCCACCACACCGCGAGAAACAGCACCGTGACCTGCAGCGCACCCAGCAGCGTAAAATGGGCGAGCAGCGTGTGCGAGATCTGGGTAACCGCAAAGACGAAGACGAGGTCGAAGAACAGCTCGACATAGGTGACGCGGCTGTGCTGGTGCGGCACGATCGCGCGAAACATCGCGCCGTGCGGATTGTCCGTCATCGGTGCCCCCGCGTGGTCCGTCGGGCGCTAACCCTCCGGAACTCCAGTCTGCAGCGCCAGCGCATGCAGCAAGCCGCCCATCTGGCCCTTGAGCGACTGGTAAACGATCTGGTGCTGCTGCACGCGCGACTTGCCACGGAAGGATTCCGAGATCACGGTCGCGGCGTAGTGGTCGCCGTCGCCTGCGAGATCGCGGATCGTCACCTCAGCATCGGGGATAGCTGCCTTGATCATCGATTCGATATCGTGGGCATCCATCGGCATTTCCAGCATGTCTCCATCAGGTGTTTCGAATCACGGCCGGCTCGCGCGACCGTGAGGGCTGAACCTAGCGCGTACGCTCTTCTAGGTCACGCCTGGCGGCACTATATTCCGGGCTGAACCGTTTGACACCGCGAGATCCGGTCGCGCCCGGCCACGCCGGGCTGACCGAAAAAGAGGCTCAAAACCATGAAATTGCCCGGTCCCGACCATCCGATCACGATTACGGCAACCCCCAAGCGTATCAGGGTCTCGGTAGGCGGTGTGGTCATCGCCGATACCACCCACGCGCTGACCCTCAAGGAAGCCAGCTATCCGGCGGTGCAATATGTGCCGCGCGAGGATGCCAATATGGCGCTCTTGGCCCGCACCGAGCGGACCACGCACTGCCCCTACAAGGGGGATGCGAACTACTTCAGCATCAATGCCAACGGCAAGAGCATCGAAAATTCGATCTGGACCTATGAGACGCCCTTCCCGGCCATGGCCGAGATCGCCGGCCATCTGGCGTTCTATCCGGACAAGGTGACGATCGAGGAAGTGGGGTAGTACGAGGCGACGTCATTCCGGGGCGATGCGAAGCATCGAACTATGGGGCGCCCTTGCGCCCCTGAGAATCTCGAGATTCCCCGGTGCGCAATTGCGCACCTGAGGTCTGGTCCTTCGGACCATCCCGGAATGACCGCGGAGAGCTACACCCTGAATATTGTGAGCCCGAGGATCAGGAGCACCAGGAAGATCACGACGAAGACATAAAAGAGGAAACGGGCGATGTCGGCGGACGCCTCCGAGATTCCGGTGAAGCCGAGAATGCCGGCGACGATCGACACCAGAAAGAAGATCAGCGCCCATTTGAGAATTGTCATTGCCTGCTCCGCGACCGCTGGGGCCACACCAGTGGTGGCCCATAAATTTCACCTGACCTAACGGCCGGTTGCACCGCCGGTTCCGATCAGCCCGGGGATGCGGGGTCGCCAACGCCCGATTGGGCCTTGCTGAATCGGCTTCCGGACGGCAACATTTGACCACATAGCCTGGCCGGGAGGCCCGCATGACATCGATTTCCACCGTGGGGCATGCCGACGTCAGCGCAGTGCCCAAAGCCAAATCGCGAAACCTTTCGCTCGACCGCGCCCGCACCTTCCTGACGCTGGTGGTGCTGCTCCACCACGCCGTCATCCCCTATACCTATTTCGGCCATACCGATCCGACGTACTTCTTCGGCTTCGACATGATCGTGCTCGCCACTGACAGTTTCTTCATGGCGATGTTCTTTTTCCTGTCGGGACTGTTCGCCTGGTCCGGTATCGCCCGGAAGGGACCGTTGAGCTATTTGGCGGACCGCCTGCTTCGGCTTGCCCTGCCCTTCGTGATCTGCGCGTTCACGGTCATTCCGCTCGCCTATTACGCCATCTCCCTGCGGCACCATCCCGAGATCGGCTTTTCGGAATACTGGTGGAATATGATCACGAAGGGCCCGTGGCCGAGCGGGCCGATCTGGTTCCTCTGGGTCCTGTTCAGTTTCGATGTGGTGGCCTGCATCCTGTATCGGCTGTCACCCAACCTGCTCGATCCGATCAACCGCCTCTCGCTGCATGGCCGTCGCCGGCCCGCCGTGTTCTTCGCGGTCATGCTTGCCGTCACCGCTGCGTTCTACATTCCCGGGCTGGTTCACTACGGACATAGCAGTTGGTTTGAGTTCGGGCCGTTCTCGGTCCAGCACGGGCGCGTGATGCTCTATGCGAGCTACTTCTTTTTCGGTGCCGGCATCGGCGTTGCGCAAATGGATCGCGGGCTGCTCGCGGCAGACGGCCGGATGGCGAAGGTTAGCTGGGACTGGATGGTGCTGGCGATCGTTCCGTATTGCCTGTTGTGGGTGCTGATCTTCATCAAGCGCGAAATACTGGGCAACCCGTCGCCGTTGCCGGACTGGTATGAAGTGCTCTATGCCATCTGCTTCACTGTCTTCAGCGTGGCCATCATGTTTCTGATCCTGGCCATTTTCCAGAGGTTCAAGCAATCAGGCTCCGCCAAGCTACTCGATCCGATGCAGGCCGATGCCTACGGCATATTCCTGGTGCACTACCCGATCGCGCTTTGGCTGCAGTACTGGCTGTTCGACTATGACCTGCCGGCGATCGTCAAGGCCACGATCGGGTTCGTGCTGACAGTCGCGGCGAGCTGGGCGCTAACGCGAGCGTTGCGGCAGATCCCGGGCGCGACGAGGGTGCTTTGAAAATCCGTAGCCCGGGTGGAGCGCAGCGCAACCCGGGATTCGCCGAGGCAGCGGTCCCGGATTTCGCTGCGCTCCATCCGGGCTACAAAATCAGGACGCCTTGCCGCTCATATAGGCCGGCAGCCAGCGCTCGAACGCCGTCTTGAGCGCGCTCACCGCCACCTGGCCCTCGCCGGCAACCGCAAGCGCATCGCCGCCCGTGGTGCCGATCCGCGCACACGGCACGCCCGCGCCCTTCATCTTGGCCAGCACCAGGCCGGCATCCGCCGCAGGCACCGTCACGATGTAGCGCGCCTGATCCTCGCCGAACCAGTAGGCGTGCGGCACCATCGAGGCTGGCGCGGCCAATAGCTGCGCGCCGATGCCGCTTGCAATCGCCATCTCGGCGAGCGCGATCAGCAAGCCGCCGTCGGAAATATCATGCACCGCGGTCGCAGTTCCGGCGTGAATCATGCCGCGCACCACGTCGCCGTTACGCTTTTCGGCAGCCAGATCGACCGGCGGCGGTGCGCCCTCTTCGCGGCCGCAGATATCGCGCAGGTACACCGACTGTCCGAGCCAACCTTGGGTGTCGCCAATCAGCAGGATGGCTTCGCCTGCCGACTTGAACGCCAGCGTGGCGGATTTGGTGAAATCGTCGAGCAGGCCGACGCCACCGATCGAGGGCGTCGGCAGGATGCCGCGACCATTGGTTTCGTTGTAGAGCGAGACGTTGCCGGAGACGACCGGGAAATCGAGCGTGCGGCAGGCCTCCGAGATGCCCTTCAGACAGCCGACGAACTGGCCCATGATTTCGGGACGTTCCGGATTGCCAAAATTCAGATTGTCGGTGATCGCCAGCGGACGGCCGCCGACCGCGGTGATGTTGCGCCAGGCTTCCGCCACGGCCTGCTTGCCGCCTTCGAACGGATCGGCCTCGCAATAGCGCGGCGTCACGTCGACGGTAAGCGCGAGCCCCTTGGGCCCGTCCTCGACGCGTACGACCGCGGCGTCGCCGCCGGGACGCTGCACGGTATTGCCGAGAATGACGTGGTCGTATTGCTCCCACACCCAGCGCTTCGAACACAGCTCGGGCGTCGCAATCAGCTTTTCCAGTGCCGGCATGATCCCGATCGGCGGCTTCACCTCGCGCGCCTGCACCACCGGCAAGGTTGCCGACGGCACATGCGGCCGGTCATACACCGGCGCCTCGTCACCCAATTCCTTGATCGGCAGATCGGCCATGACGTCGCCGCCATGCTTGACCACGAAGCGCTTGCTCGGCGTGGTGTAGCCGACGACGGCGAAGTCGAGCCCCCATTTCTTGAAGATCGCCTCGGCCTCTTGCTCCTTCTCGGGCTTGAGCACCATGAGCATGCGCTCCTGGCTTTCCGAGAGCATCATCTCATAGGCGCTCATGCCGGTTTCGCGCGTCGGCACCGCATCGAGATTGAGATCGACGCCGAGATCGCCCTTGGCGCCCATCTCGACCGCCGAGCAGGTCAGCCCGGCCGCGCCCATGTCCTGGATCGCGATGACGCAACCCTTTTCCATGATTTCGAGGCAGGCCTCCAACAGCAGCTTTTCGGCGAAGGGATCGCCGACCTGCACCGTCGGCCGCTTCTCGGCGGAATCGTCGTCGAACTCGGCGGACGCCATCGAGGCGCCGTGAATGCCGTCGCGCCCGGTCTTGGAGCCGAGATAGACGATCGGCATGTTCACGCCTGATGCCGCCGCATAGAAAATCTTGTCGGTCTCGGCCAGGCCAACCGCCATCGCGTTGACCAGGATGTTGCCGTCATAGCGGGTGTGGAAACGCACCTGCCCGCCGACCGTCGGCACGCCGAAGGAATTGCCATAACCGCCGACGCCGGCCACCACGCCCGCAACCAGATGCCGCGTTTTGGGGTGTTCCGGCGCGCCGAACGAGAGCGCATTGAGGCAGGCGATCGGCCGCGCGCCCATGGTGAACACGTCGCGCAGTATGCCGCCGACGCCGGTGGTCGCTCCCTGATACGGCTCGATATAGCTCGGGTGGTTGTGGCTCTCCATCTTGAAGACCACAGCCTGCCCGTCGCCGATGTCGATGACGCCAGCATTTTCGCCGGGACCCTGGATCACCCATGGAGCCTTGGTGGGCAGTCCCCGCAGATGGATGCGCGACGACTTGTACGAGCAGTGCTCGTTCCACATCGCCGAGAAAATCCCCAGCTCAGTGAAACTCGGCACCCGCCCGATCAGCTTGAGGATGCGCTCATACTCGTCGGGCTTCAGCCCATGGCTGGCGACAAGTTCGGGGGTAATCTGGGGCTCGTTCATGGGTCTCTTCTTAGGAACATCGAGGGGGTGCGAAAAGGCCTTTTATGGCGCATTTCCGCCCTGTCCAGAGCTTTGCGGGGGGAGGTTTGTAGGATCGGCGTTTGCACATCGTTCCCGGATCGGATTTAAGGGCTGAAATACTCAATTGAAGGGCCATTTTTAGTGAACGAACTCCCCAAAAATGCATTTCACCAGCGTCCCGACCTGCATGTCGAAACCGAGGGCGAATTTGCCGGCTGGCGGACCTGGACCCGCGACAGTTTTGAGACCCATAACGGCCCGTTCTGGCACCGGATGGACGAAAACGGCCGCGTGCAATGCGCGTTCCGGGTCGAGAAGAAGCACCTCAACGGCCAGCGCAACGTTCATGGCGGCTGCTTCATGTCGTTCGCCGATTACTGCCTGTTTGCGATCGCCTCTTCCGTGCTGGAAGGACCCGGCGTCACGGTGTCGTTCGCCTGCGAGTTTCTCGACGCCGCGCGCGAGGGCGAACTGGTCGAATGCGAGGGCGAAATCACCCGCGCCGGCGGCTCGCTGATCTTCCTGCGCGGCGTGCTCAAATCGGGCGAGCGGTCGCTGTTCACCTTCTCGGGCACCATCAAGCGGGTGAAGTGGAAGAAGCCTGCCGGCGCCGTTGCCACCTGACACGCCACAGGCCCGTCGCGGCTGGCGCGACTATGCCTTGCTGCTCGCGCTGGCGTGCTGCTGGAGTTCGACCTATCCGCTGACAAAGATCGGCCTCGGCTCGATCCCGCCGATCACCTTCATCTCGGCGCGCTCGCTGATAGCGGCCGCCTTCCTGCTTGTGGTCCTGCGCATCCGCGGGATCCCGATGCCGACGGACGGCAGGGCCTGGAAGTTGTTCGCCCAGCAACAGACCATCAATTCGACGTTTCCGTTCCTGCTGATCACCTGGGCGCAGCAATATGTGCCGGCGGCAAATACGGTGGTGCTGGCCTCGACGACCCCGATCTTCGCCTTTCTCATCACTTGGGGCATTACGCGCCACGAGCCGGCGACGCTGCTCAAGCTCGTCGGCGCCATTCTGGGGCTTGTTGGAACGGCCGCGATCATCGGCCTCGATGCGCTCTCAACGCTCGATGCCAATATCCTTGCCGAGATCGTCATCCTGATCGCCACCATATCATTTGCATGCGCCACGATCTTCGGTTTGCGGCTGACCGACTACGACCCGATGGTGGTTGCCGCGGGCTCGCTATTGTTCGGCGGCACGGTGCTGCTGCCGTTCGCGCTGATCGTAGACCATCCCTGGACCTTGCGGCCGACGGCCGAGGCGCTGGTTGCAACGGCCGCGATGGGAATATTCTCGAGCGCATTCGGCCTGATGCTGTTCTACATGTGCCTGACGCGGCTCGGCACGCTCACCACCAACGCTCAGGGTTATCTGCGCATTCCGATCGGCGTCGGCCTGTCGGTGGTACTGCTCGGCGAATCCGTGCCGGCAAATCTCGCGCTTGGCCTCGTCCTTGTCATGGCCGGCGTCGCCGCGATGACGATTCCGGGCGACCAGTACAGGAAGTGGATCGGCCGCTTGCGAGTAAAACCGAAAGACGGATGAAGGCTAGCGCGGCCTGCCAATTTTTCGCCGCGGGTTTCTTCGACGGAACAGCAATGAACTGTGATCGCCATGCTGGAACGCATGCGAGCGCATCGTGTTGCGCCGTTACGCAGCAAGAAAAGGAGCAATCATGAAACTTGCGACACTGGGATTGGCAACAGCGCTGGCATTCACGGGCACTTGCGCGCTCGCGCAATCCACTGGCGGCTCCGCAGGCGGAAGTCCGGCTACGGGAGGCGCGGCAACGAGCGGCACGACGACGGGATCTTCGACGGGATCTTCCACGAGCGGAACGGCCACCGGCGGTGCGACCGGCACCCCCGACACCGGCATGACCAACAACGCCGGCAGTGCCGCGGCCGGCCGGAATAGTGGAGTGAATCCGTCCGGGAACACCCTTCTCAACCCCTCGCCCAGCGGCTCGACCCTGGCGCCGGCAGCACCCGGCTCGCCCACCGGCAGGTAACAAAAAGCTCCGCATTGCGGGGCTTTTTCGTTCACCATGGTCGCTGAGTGCTACTGTCGCTGAGTGTTACTGCCGTTGAAATGCTACTTCTTCTCTTCCAGCAGCTTTCTGTATTTCTCGACGTCGCGCGTCACCAATTGTCCCAGCACTTCGCTCACGTGCTCGCTGGCGTCGGGCGCGACGGTGGAGAGATCGTGAAAGCGCTTCTTCACGGCCTCGCTCTCGACGGCAGCCTTGGCCGCGGCGTTCAGTTTCGCGATGATTGCAGGCGGCGTGCCCTTTGGCGCGAACAGCCCGTTCCAGCCTTGCGCTTCGAAATCGGGTAGACCGGCCTCCGCCGAGGTCGGCAGATCGGGCAAGGTCGCAAGCCGTACCGTCGAGCCGACGACGACGCCCCGCACCAATTTGTCGTCGATCGCCTGCGACACCGAGGCGGCTGAATCGCAGACGCCGTCGATCTGGCCGCCGATCGCGTCCGTCAGCGCCGGCGCCGCGCCGCGATAGCCGACCATCGTCACGTCGATGCCGGCGGCCTGCGCAAAGCTCTTGCAGATCAGGAAATTCGATGAGCCGACGCCGGCATGGCCGAGATTGACCTTGCCGGGATTTTTCTTCGCGTAGGCGATGAAATCCTGCAGGTTCTTCGCGGGGAAATCCTTGCGCAGCGCGACGATGCCGAATGTCTTGGCAACGACCGCGATCGGCACGAAAGATTCCGGCGTGAACGGCAGTTTCGGATAGATCGTATAGGTCGCAGCGCTGGTGCCGGCATTGCCGATCGCGATGGTGTAACCGTCTGCTTCCGCGCGCGCCGCACGCGCCAGCGCGGTCGAGCCGCCGGCGCCCGCTACATTCTCGATCACGATCTGCTGCCCGAGCGACTTGGTCATCTCCTCGGCGACCACGCGCGCGATCACGTCGGAAGTGCCGCCGGCCGCGAACGGCACGATCATGGTGACGGGACGCTTGGGATAATCCTGTGCGTGGGCGGTTGCGGCGAACGAGAAGGCCGCAGCGGCAACGGCCAAGCGCATCATCAAGCGCATCATGAAAGATTTCACGCCGCTTTTTCCAGATGTGCCGCGAGGCCCGCGAACAGGCCGCGGCCATCGGTGCACCCCATGATGTCTTCGACGTGGTTCTCCGGGTGCGGCATCATGCCGAGCACATTGCCGCGCTCGTTGACGATGCCGGCGATCGAATCCGCGGCGCCGTTGATGTTGGACTCCTCGTCGACGACGCCATCGGCCGAGCAGTAGCGGTAGAGCACCCGCCCCTCGCCTTCGAGCCGCTTCACCGTCTCTTCGTCGGCTTCGTAATTGCCTTCGCCATGCGCGACCGGCACGCGAATGACCTGGCCGGCATTGTAGCCGCGCGTGAACGGCGTATCCGAGCGTTCGACCCGCAGATGGACATCCTTGCAGATGAATTTCAGCCGTGAATTGCGCATCAGCACGCCGGGCAACAGACCCGCTTCGCACAGGATCTGGAAACCGTTGCAGACGCCGAGCACAAGACCGCCGTCGCCGGCAAACTTGCGCACCGCGTCCATGACCGGCGCGCGCGCCGCAATCGCCCCGCAGCGCAGATAGTCGCCATAGGAAAAGCCGCCGGGCACGACGACCAGATCGGTCCCCTTCGGCAGCGCAGTGTCGGCATGCCACACCATCGCAGCCTCTTGCCCCGAGGCGAGTTTGAGCGCGCGCGCCATGTCGCGCTCGCGATTGATTCCGGGGAAGACGAGGACGGCGGATTTCATGGCGGTTCCCGGCTGGAAACGAGAATCGTCGGCAGACCGCCGACCCTCCGGAGACATAACCATTTGACGCCGGTTTTTCCAGTGCTAGCGTCGCCAAAACGGCCTGCGCGGCAGCCGTGCTCAACAACAATCGCTCAGGGATGGAAGCCATGAATCTCCCGTCGCGGGCGACCACCGCGACCGAACCGATGACGTCCGAAGGCGTCGTCGCGGCCGGTGTTTACGTCGATGGCCGCCGCGTCGCCAATATCGCCATCGAGGAGGCTTCGAGCTGGCGCAGCAAGCCCGGCCACGTCGTCTGGATCGGCCTGTATGAGCCGGATCTGGCGCTGCTGAAGAGCGTACAGAAGCAGTTCGACCTGCACGATCTCGCGATCGAGGACGCTAACCACGCGCATCAGCGGCCGAAGATCGAGCAATATGGCGACGGCCTGTTCATCGTGGCGCGAACCGCGCAACTGATCCAGGGCAGGATCGCATTCGGCGAAACCCATTTGTTCGTCGGCGAAGGCTATCTGGTCTCGGTGCGCCACGGGGCATCGACGTCATATACGCCGGTGCGCGAACGCTGCGAGAGCTGTCCCCGCGCGCTCGCGCGGGGCGAGGATTATATTCTCTACGCCATCCTCGATTTCATCGTCGACAATTACTCCCCGGTTCTGGAAACGATCCACGAGGAGGTCGAGGCGATCGAGGACGACGTGCTCGCCAATCCCATCACACGGAGCCAGGTCGAACGCCTTTACATGCTGCGGCGGGACCTGTTGCGGCTCCGTAACGCGATCGGCCCGCTGGTGGAAGTCTGCCGCCGGCTCGAACACGACAACCTGCCGATGGTGCGTCCGACGATGCAGGCGCTGTTTCGCGATGTCACCGACCACGTCAGGACCGTTCAGGAGCGCACCGATTCAATGCGCGAGGTGCTGGCGTTCGCCTTCGAGGCAAGCCTTCTGGTCGGCCAGGCCCAGGAGACCGCGGTCTCCAAGAAGCTGGCCTCGTGGCTCGCCATCATCGCCGTTCCGACAGCATTGGCCGGAGTCTACGGGATGAATTTCAAGCACATGCCCGAACTGGAATGGGACTACGGATATTTCCTGGTGCTGGGCCTGATGCTCACCGCCTGCAGCGGACTGTATTGGCGTTTCCGCAGCGTGGGATGGCTGTGAGCGGCAAGCCCGGCCGCTCACATCCTCATCCCAAAAGCTCGACCCGGTAATTCTCGATCACCGTATTCGCCAACAGCTTGTCGGCAGCGTCCTTCAATGCCGCCTCGGCCTTGGCCTTGTCGGCGCCCGACAATTCGATGTCGAACACCTTGCCCTGCCGGACGCTGGCGACGCCATCGACGCCGAGCGATTTCAGCGCGCCTTCGATGGCCTTGCCCTGCGGATCGAGAATGCCCGATTTCAACGTAACGGTAACGCGTGCCTTCACGAGACTTGCCCCAGTCTAATTTTAATTTGCGTCAGCTCTTCACCAGCACCGGACCGGTACCGGCCGGACGCTCGTTCTCCATCAGAATGCCGAGACGCTTCGCCACTTCGGTATAGGCTTCAAGCAGGCCACCGAGGTCACGGCGAAAACGGTCCTTGTCGAGCTTCTCGTTCGACTTGATGTCCCACAGCCGGCACGAGTCGGGCGAGATCTCGTCGGCGACGATGATCCGCATCATCTCGTTCTCGAACAGCCGGCCGCATTCCATCTTGAAGTCGACCAGACGGATGCCGATGCCGAGGAAGAGGCCGGTGAGGAAGTCGTTGACACGGATGGCGAGCGCCATGATGTCGTCGATTTCCTGCGGCGTGGCCCAGCCGAACGCGGTGATGTGCTCTTCCGACACCATGGGGTCGTTGAGCTGGTCGTTCTTGTAATAGAACTCGATGATCGAGCGCGGCAGTTGGGTGCCCTCCTCGATGCCGAGGCGCTGCGAGAGCGAGCCGGCCGCGACGTTCCGCACCACCACTTCCAGCGGCACGATCTCGACCTCGCGAATCAACTGCTCGCGCATGTTGAGGCGGCGGATGAAATGGGTCGGCACCCCGATGTCGTTGAGGTGCTGAAACAGGTACTCCGAAATCCGGTTGTTGAGGACGCCCTTGCCCTCGATCACCTGGTGTTTCTTGGCATTGAACGCGGTCGCGTCGTCCTTGAAATGCTGGATCAGGGTTCCCGGCTCCGGGCCTTCATACAGGACCTTGGCCTTGCCTTCATAAATACGGCGTCGACGGCTCATTGGGATGTACCGTGTTTTGTTGAAATCCATGAAATTGGTGTGCTCCGGATGACAAGGGTTTACGACCACGACGGAGCTGCCGTGAAGGCCAGGTCCTGAACTTAAGCGACCGGAAACAGAACAAGAACCTCGCCTGATGGCAACCTATCCGATTGGCCCATCCAGCACAATCGACCCGGCCCAATTGGGCCCAACTTATCCGATTGCCTGCGGCCTAACGGCCCGTTGTTTTACCGATTCGCCCCCTCTATCTAGGTAGGCGATCGGGCTGCGACAACGCGGCTTTGTTTACCATTTGCGGGGATTGGAACCGAAGAATGACCACTTTCGACAAGCGCGAGGAAGGTTTTGAGAAGAAATTCGCCCTCGACGAGGAGCAGAAGTTCAAGGCCGAGGTTCGCCGCAACAAACTGCTCGGACTTTGGGCAGCCGAAAAGCTCGGCCTGTCGGGCGATGCCGCCACGGCCTATTCCAAGGAAGTGGTCTCGGCCGACTTCGAGGAAGCCGGCGATCAGGACGTCCAGAACAAGGTGGTGAAGGATCTTGCCGCCAAGGGCGTCGCCGTCACCGCTGCCGAGGTGCGCGTCAAGATGGACGAGCTGATGGCGCAGGCCGCCGCCCAGGTGAAGGCGGGGACCTGACGTCACTTCCCTCCCCGTCATTGCCTGCGACAAACGCGAAGCGTTTGCGCAAGGGAGCGTTAGCGACGAAGCAATCCATTCCTCCACTTGCGGCAGCATGGATTGCTTCGCTCCGCTCGCAATGACGGGCGGTAACGCTAAAGCCGCGTCCCCCGATACTCCCTTCGAACAATTTCCATCAATCGCCGCGCCGCTGCGCTCAAAAATCCGCCGCGGCGCGTTACCGTGACGACGTCGTGGCTCGCCTTCAGGTCACCGACGCCGATGGTTGAGATCGTCTTGTGTCGCAATTCCTCGGCCGCGTTGCTCTCGGACAAGAGCGCGATGCCGAGGCCGGCTTCGACCAGGCGCTTCTGCGCGGTCAGGCTGTCGACCGGCGTCCAGTCGATTTCACCGAGGCCATGGGTCTGAAACAGCGCAAAGACATGCGAGGCCGTGATCTCGCGCCGTCCCGGCAACACGGGAAACGCGATCCAGCGCTCGCCGCGCAAATCGGCGAGCTTTGCGACCCGGCGGCCGGCGCGCGGATGATCCAGCGCGCATACGACCTGCAGCCGCTCGGAGAACAGCAATTCGCAGTCGAGGTCGCGCGAGCGATCGCGATCATAGCGCAGCCCTATGGTCGCCTCGCCGCGCCGGATCATGTCGCTGACCTCGGCGCTGGTCGCGGTGCACAGGCTCAATTCGACCTCGGGATGCTCGGCCGCGAAGCGCTTTAAGATCGCCGACAACCGCCCGCCGGCGAGCGTGCCGACAACCGCGAGCGCCACCGGCCCTGAATTCGGCCGCGCCAGCGCGCGAACCGCATTCTCCGCATCCTGGGCGGCGGCGACCGCGCGCTCGGCGTAAGGCACCATCACCTTTCCCGCATCGCTCAGCATCGTGCGGCCCGCGATCCGCTCGAACAGCGGTACGCCGAGCTCCTGCTCGAGCAATGCAATGCGCCGCGAGATCGCGGGCTGCGAGCGGTGCAGCGCCTTTGCCGCATTCGAAATGCCGCCGCGGCGATGAACTGTCAGGAAGGTGAGAAGCGCGTCGCTGTCCATTTTTGTCCATGCAAAAAGCTGATGATATCCAGAGAAATAACAAATTTGGCTGATGATCGATAGCCCGGTAGTTTCGCCGCCAACCCAAAACGGCGGACATTCAACGGAGCCAGCGATGCGCAGTCAGGATGGAAAAGGCGGAACTGTTTCGTGCACTTCACGCGCGGCGGGGCGCGTTCATCATCCCCAACCCCTGGGACGCCGGCACCGCAAAGCTGCTCGCCGCGATGGGTTTTGAGGCGCTCGCGACCACGAGCCTGGGGCTTGCCAACACGCTCGGCAGCGCCACCGTTAGCTTAGACGCCATCATCGAGAACTGCCGGGTGGTTGCGGAGGCCACCGACCTCCCCGTCAACGCCGACCTGGAGAATTGCGGCGCCGACGATCCGAAGACCGCGGCGAAGGCGATCACGCGAGCGGCTGAGGCCGGCGTGGTCGGCGGCTCGATCGAGGATTTCACCGGCGATCCCCGCAAGCCGATCTACGATTTCTCGCTCGCGGTCGAGCGCGTACAGGCGGCGGTCGAGGCGGCGCGCGCGCTGCCCTTCCCTTTCACGCTGACCGCGCGGGCGGAGAATTTCCTGCACGGCCGCAAGGATCTCGACGACACCATCAAGCGGCTGCAGGCGTTCGAGGCCGTTGGCGCCGATGTCCTGTATTCCCCGGGGCTGTACGACATCGGCACGATCCGCACCGTGGTGTCGTCGGTCGGAAAACCGTTCAACCTGGTGATGGGCTTTGCCGACCCGACGCTCACGGTCGATCAGCTCTCAGCCGCAGGCGTCAAGCGCATCAGCGTCGGCGGCGCGATGGAGCGCTACGCGCTTGCGGCGTTCCTGAAATGCGCCCGCGAGATGAAGGACCGCGGGGCGTTCACTTATGTGCGCGACATGGCGCCGATCGGGGAAGTGAGGGCTGCGTTCGGGTGATATGTCTCTCCCCGTCATTCCGGGATGGTCCGAAGGACCAGACCCGGAATCTCGAGATTCCCCGATGCGCAATTGCGCATCTGAGATCGCCGCTTCGCGTCGTCCGGAATGACGTTAGCGCGGCGCCGCGGCGCTAACGTCACTCCTCCTTGAATCCGTACTCCGGCACATTCCCGCTGGCGCCGTAATATTTATACGGCAGGAATTTTCCGGACATGGTGATCTTGACCCGGTCGCCCTTGGGATTGGCGACGCGCTCCAATGCCATGTCGAAATCGATCGCCGACATGATGCCGTCGCCGAATTCCTCCTCGATCAGAGCCTTCCAGGCCGGACCATTGACCATCACCATTTCATAGAAGCGATAGATCAAGGGATCGGTGGGCGGCATCGGCGTGCCGGTGCCGCGCATCGGCACCTCGTTGAGCATCGCGATTTCGGATTTCGACAACCCGAACAGCTCGCCGGCGTTGGCGGCCTGTGGCTTGGTGAGCTTCATCTGCCCCATGATGGCGCCGACGATCAGCACTTCTGAATAGCCGCCGATCTTTTCGCAGATGTGTTTCCAGCTCCAGCCCTTCTCGCGCTTGATGTCGAGCAGCTTCTCGGTGAGGTCTTCCCGTTTCATGATGGTCTCCTTCTAATCGTCATGCCCGGCCTTGTGCCGGGCATCCACGTCTTGCTGGTCGGTTCAGGAAGACGTGGATGGCCGGGCCAAGCCCGGCCATGACGCCCGCGTTGACTCTTCTGCCTCTGCGGCAATCACCAGCTCCGGCTTGCCCGGCCGCACGATCGGTACATTGCGCGGATCGTGATCAGTGACAGTTGCCGTAAACGTCTTGCTGCGGCTGACCAGGAAATCGACGATGTGATTGCGCAGCGCGTAATAATAGGGATGGCGGTGCAGATCGATGCGGCCGCGATCCTTCGGCAGCGGGTTTTCGACGATCTCGGCCAGCACGGCGCCGGGACCATTGGTCATCAGAAAGATCTTGTCGGCGAGATAGATCGCCTCATCGACGTCATGGGTGATCATGAAGGCGGTCTGTCCGGTCTCCAGGCAGATCCGGCGGACCTCGTCCTGCAACGTGCCGCGCGTCAACGCATCCAGCGCCGAGAACGGCTCATCCATCAGCATGATCTTTGGCGTAATCGACAGCGCCCGTGCGATGCCGACGCGCTGCTTCATGCCGCCGGAGAGTTCGGAGGGACGCTTGTGCTCGGAGCCGGTCAGACCGACGAGGTCGATAAATTTTTGCGCATGCGCCTTCACCTTGGCGCGATCCCAGTTGCGCCATTTCGAGGTCACGGCATAGGCGACGTTGCCGAGCACCGTGCGCCATGGCAGCAGTGCATGGCTCTGGAAGATCACGGCGCGGTCGAGGCTCGTGCCCTCGATCGCCTGCCCGTCGACGATGACGGCCCCCTCGCTCGGCTGGTCGAGCCCGGCCAGGATGTTGAGCACCGTCGTCTTGCCGCAGCCGGAATGGCCGATCACGCAGCCGAACTCGCCGCGGTTCATCGACAGCCAGAGATCCTCGAAAATGGTGGTCTCTTTGCCATCCGCGCCGGGATAACGCCGCGCAATCGCTTCGATGGAAATGAACTTGTCGGTCATCGCCTCACTCCGGGAACGTGACCATGCGCGTGAACCGCGCCAGGATCTGGTCGAGCAGCATGCCGACGATGCCGATCATCAGGATGGCGATGATGACGTTGGTGATCGAAAGGTTGTTCCACTCGTTCCAGACGAAGTAGCCGATGCCGGTGCCGCCCACGAGCATCTCGGCTGCGACGATCACGAGCCAGGCGATGCCGATCGAAATCCGCATGCCGGTGAGGATCGTCGGTGCCGCCGCCGGCAGGATCACCGTGAAGGCGCGCCTGATGGTGCCGACCTCGAGCGTGCGCGCGACGTTGATCCATTCCTTACGCACGGCGGCGACGCCAAACGCCGTGTTGAGCAGCATCGGCCACACCGAGCAGATGAAAATGACAAAAATCGCCGAGATCGAGGAATCCTTGATGGTGTAGAGCGCGAGCGGCATCCAGGCGAGCGGCGAAATCGGCTTCAGCACCTGGATGAAGGGATCCAGCGCCTTGCTGATCAAAGGCGACATGCCGATCAGGAAGCCGAGCGGAATGGCCACGATGACGGCGAGAAAATAGCCGAGGCCGACGCGGGCGATCGAGTAGCCGAGTTGGATGCCGAGGCCCTTGTCGTTCGGACCGTTGTCGTAGAACGGCTGCTTGAGGTGCTCCCACAATTTGGCGCCGACATCTAATGGACCCGGCATCGCCGACTTGCCGGCGGTCGCAGTCAGTCCCATCAGCTTGGCGTATTCCGGCGTCATGTTAGCCACAGCGCCCGTTCCACGCGTGGCGAGATGCCAGATGCCGAGGAACGCCGCGAACAGCACGATCGAGACGACGGCTGCGCGGAAGCGAAGGGAGAAGGTCATTGGCCAGGCTCTCTCATCGAGTCGTCCCGGCGAACGCCGGGACCCATAATCCGCGGCCCTAGTGGTGAAAGAAGGCGTCTGACATACTGCCTAAATGAGGGGGCACGGCTCCGCGACGAACGCAATTCGCGCTCGCGCTGGGGTCCCTGCTTTCGCAGGGACGACGGCGGCAAACGTAACAGCGGCAAACGTAGTTGCGCCCCTGCCCTCACGACGCCTTCCTGATCTTGAAGCTAGCGAGATATTCCTCAGGCTTTGCGGGATCGAAGGTCTTGCCCATCACCGAAAAACTCTTGGTCGTTGTCGTCGGCGGCGTCAGCCCGGCTTCCTTCATCAGCTTGGCGGCGTCGGTGGCGAGATAGACCTGCGAGGCAATGCCGGCATAGTCGATATCGCCCTTGATCTGACCCCAGCGCTTCATCTGGGTCATGATCCACACGGCAAAGGATTGCCAGGGGAACGGATCGAAATCGACGCGGTTCGGCTGCTTGACGATGTTGCCGAGACCGTCGGCGAAAGTGCCGGTCAAGATCTGCTCCAGCACGATCTGTGGCTGGTTCAGATAATTCGCGGGCGCGATCGCCTCCGCGATCTGCTTGCGGTTTTCCGCCTTGTGCGCGAAGGCGGTCGCCTCGATGATCGATTTGAGCAGCGCGCCATAGGTGTTCGGCATCGCCGTGATGAATTCCTTCGAGGCAGCGAACGCGCAGCACGGATGGCCTTCCCAGATGTCCTTGGTCAGGATGTGGATGAAGCCTGCGCCGTCGAACACCGCGCGCTGGTTCATCGGATCGGGCCCGAGGAAGCCGTCGATATTGTCGGCGCGCAGATTGGCGACCATTTCCGGCGGCGGCACCGCGCGGATCTGCACGTCGGTATCGGGGTCGATGCCGTGCTCGGCGAGATAGTAGCGCAGCAGGTAATTGTGCATCGAATAGTCGAAAGGCACCGCGAACTTAAAGCCCTTCCAACTCTTCGGATCGCGCTTGTCCTTGTGCTTGACCGAAAGCGTGATCGCCTGCCCGTTGATGTTCTCGACCGCCGGCATGGTGTAGGGGATCGGGTTGGAGCCGGCGCCCATGGTGATGGCGAGCGGCATCGGCGACAGCATGTGCGCGGCGTCGTATTCCTTGTTGATGGTCTTGTCGCGAATGACCGCCCAGCCGGCGGTCTTGATGACTTCGACGTTCAGCCCGTTCTTGGCGTAGAACCCCATCGGCGCGGCCATGATGATCGGCGTTGCGCAGGTGATCGGGATGAAGCCGACCTTGAGGTCTTTCTTCTCGAGCGGCCCGCCAGCTGCGAATGCTTCGGTCGCGGTCTTGAGCGGAAAGAATTGCGACACGGCCGCCACGGCGGTTGCCGCGCCCACCGATTTCAGGAACGCGCGCCGGGCGACATCCTGAGGGAACATCGCGCGCATCACCGCGGAGGCGATCACGCCTTCGTAGCGCTTCTGCTCGCTTTCGATGGCGGATTGGATCTGCAACTGGGCGGCCTGATGCTCGGCTTCGCTGACATGCTGGCCGCAAGAGCAGCCGCCGGCGTGAAGACGGCGATTGGGATCGAATGGATTGTCGAAGGTAGACATCAGACCTCCTGCGCGACGTTGCCCCCTAATTAAGCAAGGCACATGCCAGCGCGGTTCTGCGGCGACAGCTTTGAGATCACAGGGATTCTGCTGACATTGGCGGCTACGAAAATTCGTGTTACACGAAAACTCGTAGTCGAATTACGATATTTCGGAGTATCGACCGGATGGATCTTGCCCTCGGTTCAACCGCCCCACCGCAGGACGTCGAACTGCGCGCCACAGCGTTCGAGTTCGCCGTCGAGCCGACACTGCTGTTCGATCCCCACGCCGACCTGATCCTCGACGCCAATCCCGCCGCCTGTACCCTGCTCGGCTACGATCGCGCTCTTTTGCGGCAGACCAAGGTCAGCACGCTGCACAGCGGACAACTGCCCGCGCTGATCGTGTTCACCCAGGCCGTGCTCGACAAGGGCGCGTACTGGACCAATGCGCTGACCCCGCGCCACGCCACCGGACAAAGCCTTCGCCTCGAATATGCCGGCTCGCTGCTGCCGCAGGATGGCCGCTCGCTGGTGCTGCTCACCATGAGCGATCTCGACGCGCGCCGCCGACGCTATGTCGACGCGGCGGCAGAAGACCACATGCGCGGTGGGATCGCGACCTGGCAGCGGGTCGAGCGGGTTTTCCAGGACATCGAACGGGAAAACCAGCTCATCCTGCGCGCCGCCGGCGAAGGCATCTACGGCGTCAACGCCGAAGGCAAGACCACCTTCGTCAATCCGGCCGCCGAGCGGATGCTGGGCTGGGCGGCGGAAGAACTGGTCGGCAAGGAAATCCACCCGATCGTTCATCACACCCATCATGACGGGCGGCATTATCCCGATCACGACTGCCCGATTTACGCGGCGTTTCGCGACGGCGCCGTGCACCAGGTCGAAGGCGAGGTGTTCTGGCGCAAGGACGGCACGCCGGTCTGGGTCGAATATACCTCGACGCCGATCCGCGACCGCGGCGTGGTGGTCGGCGCGGTCATCGTGTTCCGTGACGTCAGCCAGCGACGCGAGGCCGACGAGAAGCTGCATGCCGCGCTTGCCGAGGTCGATCGCCTGCGCGAGCGACTGGAGCTGGAAAACGCTTACCTGCAGGAAGAAATCCGCATCGAGACCAACCCGCGCGGCATCATCGGCCAGAGCGAGGCGATCCAGAAGACGCTGCGGCAGGTCAAGCTGGTGGCGCCGACCACGGCAGCCGTGATGATCACGGGCGAATCCGGTACCGGCAAGGAGCTGATCGCGCGCGCCATCCATGAGGCGAGCAGCCGCCGCGACCGGCCGCTGATCCGGGTCAATTGCGCGGCGATCCCGCGCGAACTGTTCGAGAGCGAATTCTTCGGCCATATCAGAGGCGCCTTCACCGGCGCGATGCGAGACCGCATCGGCCGCTTCGAGCTCGCCGACGGCGGCACGCTGTTCCTCGACGAGGTCGGCGAAATTCCGATTGAACTGCAAGGCAAGCTGTTGCGGGTGCTGCAGGAGGGCAATTTCGAACGCGTCGGCGAAGAACGCACCCGCGCGGTCGACGTCCGCCTGATCGCCGCCACCAACCGCGATCTCAAGCAGGAGGTGCAGCGCGGCCGGTTTCGCGAGGACCTCTATTTCCGCCTCAACGTATTCCCGGTGGAATCGGTGCCGCTGCGCGAGCGGCGCGAGGACATTCCGCTGCTGGCGCAGCATTTCCTCAACCGCGAGAGCAAGGCGCTGAAGTCCGAGCTTCGATTGTCGGAGGGCGACGCGCGGCGGCTCACGCGCTACGACTGGCCCGGCAACGTCCGCGAACTTCAGAACGTGATCGAGCGCGCGGCGATCCTGGCGCAGAACGGCCGGCTGCGTATCGACCTGCCGGATGCCGCAGGCGCCCCTCCGTCCGCCGGCTCGGCGCGCGCAAAACCCGAGGCCGGGAGCGCCGTCATGACATCAGCGGAAATGCGCGCGCACGAGCGCGCCAACATTCTCGCCGCGCTTCAGGCCTGTTCCGGCAAGGTGTTCGGCCCCGGCGGCGCCGCCGAGATGCTCGACATCAAGCCGACCACGCTGGCCTCGCGCATCAAGGCGCTGGGAATTACGAATATGCGTGGCTTGGCTGGCTAGTTACGGCGTGTACTCATAAACGTCGGCTTCCCACGGCGAAGCGGAAGGCACCCGGCTTGACGGTGATCGGTGGCTACGACCCACAAGAGACATTGGCAAGCTGAAATGCTGCACCGCTCCCTCAAGTCGAAGGAGGATTAGCTTGGCTCTGACAATCCGACCGCCGACGATTGATGAGTTATCGGTCCTTTCCGATCTGTGTTTCAGGTCTAAGGCCGTCTGGGGCTACGACGTGGAGTTCATGGAAGTGTGTCGCGGCGAGTTGTCGTTGGAACCGCGCGACTTGGAGTTGACACCCATCGCGGTTGCCGAACATGACGGCAAGCCAATCGGTGTTGCACAGCTAAGAGTCGTCGATGATGAGGCTGACTTGCTGAAACTATTCGTCGAGCCCGGCGCGCTTCGGAGCGGCACGGGTAAGGCGCTGCTCGCTTGGGCTACCGACGTCGCGAAAAAGCTGGGTGCCACGCGACTAACAATCGAGGCGGATCCCGATGCGGCTCCCTTTTACCGCAGGATGGGAGCTTACGATGTCGGCCAAGCGCCGTCTGGCTCGGTGCCGGGAAGAATGTTGCCGAAACTAGCGATGAACCTTTACCCTGCGGACTGACCGTCAGGTCCGAAACTGGCCCAAACACGCGTCAATGTTGCTTGATCATCGCCTCCCGAGAGTAAAGCGGACCTGACTTGATGACGAATCCACGCCCTAGTAGCGGCGGCCGCCGATGGCAAACGGCGAAGCGCCGGGCAGCGAATTGAACTCGCTGTCGAGCCGGCCCGACTGCTGGACGTAGCCGACCCCGAGCGACAGGCTGAGATTCGATGTCGCCTGGAATTCGACACCGGCATTGACGCTGGAGATCGGCAGCGTGCCCGACTTGGAGTCGAACGGCGCGAACGGGCCGCCGATGCCGGTATTGTATTTCAGCGTGTCGAATCCGGCATAAAAGGTGACGGGCAAGCCGCTGTTCTTGAGGCTGTAGCCGAACTGCACGCCTTCACTATAGATCGAGCCGAAACTGCCGAACGCACTCTGGCTGAGGCCGTTGAAAGCCAGATTGCTGCGCTGGCTGCCGACAAAAAAGCCGTTCGAAAAATTGTACCGCGCATAGGAAGACCCGTTTCCGACGTCGCGGAAGTCGAAGCTCGGAAAGTTGCCGTAAGCGTTGGGGCTCTCGCCCGCATCGCCGCTGAAGCCCATCGGCCAGCCCGGGATCCAGTAATTCACCGGTCCCGTTTGAGCATCCGCCATTCGCCCGCCGAGGCACAGCATCGCCACGACCAACGCTAAACCTAATCTGCGTGAGAACATCGACATCCGCGCGACCACCAACTGCGCCGCGATTATACGCACTGGATATCGGAAGCGCCAGAGCGGCGCTGTGGCGCAGTTCCATTAGCTCGCGCTATGATGTCGAGGTCGCAGGCCGCATGGCTGCAGTCCGATTCCTTAGAATCAGACTGCAACACATGACGCGTCCTTATGCCGCTTTGGTGGTGAGCTTGGCCTCCATCGGCAGGCCCTCCTCGATCGGCAGCGCGGGATCGCGCGACCATTCATTCCAGGAGCCGAAATACATCCGCACATCCTTCACGCCGGCATTCTTCAATGCGAGGAACGTGTTGGAGGCGCGCGCGCCCTTGAAGCAGTAGAGATAGACCGGCGTATTCTCGGTGATGCCGACGGTGGCGCATTCCGCCAGGATTTCGTTCTTGGACTTGAAGCGCGGCCCTTCTGCGGTCGGCTTCATCATGCGGTACCATTCGAGCCAGACGGCGCCGGGGATACGCCCCTTGCGCGGGCAGAAATCCTTCCCGTAAGGCGAAGAGCTTTCGCCGATCCACTCATCGATATCGCGCACGTCGAGCAGCGCGATACCGGGCTTGCCGACGGCCGCCAGCATGGTCTTGGCGTCGATCAGGATGTCGCCGGCTTCGGGCACGACTGCGAAAGATGCCTTCACCGGCGACGGGACCTCCTTGGTCACCGGCAGGCTAGCTGCCACCCAGGCATCAAAGCCGCCATGCAGCACCTTGATCTTGGGATAGCCGAGCATGGTGAGAAGGTAATAGCCGCGGCAGGACTGGCCGAAGCCGGAATTCATCGACTGTTCGTAGATGACCGCGGTCTCTTTGCCCGAAAGTCCGGCAGCGCCAAACGCATCAGCGAATTTCGTTTTCAGTTCGTGAATGCCTTCCGGCGTCGAGGTCGCCAGGTACGTGAAGATTTCATGGACATTGACGGCGCCAGCGAGATGCCCCGCGCCGTAGCTTTCCGGATTGCGGGTGTCGATGACGACACATGGCTCTTTCTTGAGGAATTCCGCGAGTTCGCCGGCAGTAATCAGAACGTCCGTCATGGCAGGCCTCTCCTGTTTCGTGGTTGCTGGTTCGGGTCGATCGGAAATCCCTTTAGTGCTCGTCGCCGGCCAGCATCTTGCGAAGCTGCTTGGTGGCTGGCGTGACGATGGCGACGAAATAGGCTTCGCGAAGCCTGCGCTGCGCGCGGTGGCTCTTCAGATAGCCGCGCGCACCGCAATGGAGCATCGCCGCATGCGCGGCCGCGACGCTGGCATCACCGGCGCGCAGCCGCAGCGCCACCACGCGCCGCCAGTAGCTGTCGTCGGTATTGTAGGGATCGCGCGCTAGCGCCATGGTCTCCTTCTCGAACTCGGCATGGAGCTCGCGGAACTGGATAGGCTGTTGCGGCAAATAGCGATTGATATGGCTCAAGGGCGCGTCGACCTCGTCCATGATGTTGATGCAGTCCTTGATCAGGCCAAGCGCCATGCCGACCTGCAGCAGGATGAAGCCGGCGCGGATTTTTTTGACGAACGGCCCTGCCGGCTCGGCCAGGATCAACTCGTCCGGCACGAAGACGTCGCGAAACTGCACGCCATAGGTGCCGGTGCCGTCCATCGCCAGGAACGGCTTGCACGGCTGCAGCGTGATCGCGGGGTTTGAGCAATCGGCGAGGAACATCACGATGCTATCAGGCGCGTCCTCGCGCTTGAAAATGGTGCCGAAGAAATGATCGGCGCCGAGGTTCGAGACCCAGGGCAGCGCGCCGCGCACGACGTAACCGCCTTCAACCTTGCGCCCCCTGAGTTTCAGCTTCTCGATGCCGAAAAAACTCTTCATCGGGTTGGACAACCCGGTGCCGCCGAGGATTTGCCCGTTCGCGAATTTGTCGGCGTATTTTGCAACGAGCTTCGGATTGTTCGAATTCGCGGCGTACCAAACCAGCGTGTCCTGGCACCACGCCATGAAGGCGGTGGCGCCACAGACTTCGCCGAGCGCTGCGATCGATTGAATGGCGCAGCGCAAGTCGGCTGCGCCATTCTCCGGTTGGTGGCTGCTCCATGCGCCGGCCTCGCCTAGACGCCTCAGCAGCGCATCGGGGTAGACCGTGCCTTCATCAATGCCGGCAGCCAAAGGGGCGAGTTCTTTGCGCGCGATTGTTCCGACCTGATCGGCGACCGATGCCGGTGGGAGATCGTCCACCGCGAGCCGGGATGCTGCCATTGAACCCATGAGACCCTCCGCAACCAGTGCTGCTGTGACTAGTTACGCGCTGACTTCGAGATTGACTGGGCGGGTGAAGGTGTTGGCGACCGGCGACCATTGCTTGACGTGGCTCACCAGCGCGTCGATCTCGCTCTTCGGAATGCCCTCGCATTCCATCTCGACCTTGACGCGGACGTCGGTGAAGCCGACCGGCTTCTCGCTGACGTCGCCGGTGCCCCATACCGCGGTGATGTTGAGGTCGCCCTCAAGCTCGAGCTCGAGCTTGTTGACGATCCAGCCGCGGTGAACGGCGTTGGCGTGCAGGCCGACCGCAAGGCAGGAGCCGAGTGCGGCCAATGATGCCTCCGACGGGTTGGGCGCGGTGTCGTCGCCGAGCAGGCCCGGCGGCTCGTCGACGATGTACGGCGCGAGGTTGCGGATGTAGTTGGCATGCCGGAATTTTCCTTCCGCCACCGTCTTGCACTTCAAGGTCTTGATGACCTTCGGATTGGCCTTGCCGTTGGCGATGAGCTGTTCCAGCCCACCCTTGTCGATCGGGGCCAGGCAGCCCGTAAGCACTGTTTTTTGAGCAACCGCGGTCATCATTTCTCTCCCTTGGGGTAGGATACCGAACGTTCTGTTTCCTGCACGAAGCGTGCCAGAACCGGCCGAAATCAAAAGCCGAACGTCTCTCGCCGCTTAGCAATGCCTGCCCGGAAATTGACCAGCGCCGCGTTGCTCACGCGCGGTGCAATTGCCGCCTGAGTGCGATTACTTTCGACGCAAAGATGCGGCTTGATGATTGCGCCGCGGTTCGATTAACTGGCGGCATGGGTAAATCGGCTCCGAGGAAGAAACAGCTCGCCGCGGGCGATGAAGAATCCGCGCGCAGTCGCCTGCTCAACGCGGCGACGCATCTGTTCTGCAAGAACGGCATCAACGCCACCGGCATCGATGCGATCATCGACGAAGCCGGCACCGCGAAGACCACGCTCTACAAACTGTTCGGCTCCAAGACCAACCTCGTCAACGCCGTGCTGGAAAGCGAAGGCAAGGCGTGGCGCGAATGGTTCATCGGCGCGATGGAGGATGGCGGCGGCGATGCGCAGGCAAAGCTTAAGCGCATCTTTCCGGCCCTGAAGCGCTGGTTCGCCGAGGAGCGCTTCTACGGCTGCCCCTTCATCAATGCGGTGGCCGAACACGACAAGCACCAAAAGCAGTTCCGCAACATCGCGCTGCGCCACAAGAAAGTGGTCCTGGCGCATATCGAAAAGCTTGCCGGCGAAATGGGCGCGTCGGAGCCACAGGTGCTCGCCCATCAACTCGCGTTGCTGATCGACGGCGCCATCGTCGCCGCCATGGTCTCGCGCGATCCCGGCGTCGCGGATACTGCGGGCCTAGCCGCGGGCAATCTGTTCGGGCCTTCGAAGGTGAGGAAGCCAAAGCGGACCGGCAGTGCCGCCGAGCTGGTCGCCGTCTGACGGTTGCTACAGAGACGCGAAGGCCGTGGCACCGAAAGCGCGCGCAAGCACCACGCCGCCAGCCACGATCAACCCTACGCCGGCGGCGCGGCTGAGCCATTCGCTGCGCGGCAGCAGCCTCTCGAAGGCGACATAGATCGCGACGGCTGCGACCCAGGCGAGATTCATGACACCACTGACGAAAAGCAGCGCCATCAGGAACCAGCAACAGCCGACGCAGTAAGCGCCGTGACGGAATCCCATGCGCAGCGCGCCCATGGCGCCGCGTTGCCAGTAGCTCGAGAGGAACAGCAACGGGCTCTGGCAGTAGCGAAGGCAGGCGCGCTTGATCGGCGTCAACTGATAAAGCCCGGCGGCGAGCAGGATGATCCCGGCGAGCACGCTGCTGGTGCTCGCCATCATGCCAGACAGCAGCCCGGCCTGATCAAGTCCCCACTGCAGCGAGACCGCGATGAGGCTGAAGCCTGCCCAGATCACGAGATAGCCGGCGAGAAAGAGCCAGCTTGCGATAACGGGACTGTCCGCGGTCGCTTGCTTGCGCTTGATGGCGGCGAACAGCAGGACCATGGGGGCTGCGCTGGGCACCATCATCGCGACCATCATCACCCACCACATCGCGAACATGAGCCATGCCTGGGCCAACGACCACGGCTCCGGGTCCATCGGCATGTCAGCCATGCTCATGTCGATGCCGGCGCCGGCAAGCAGATAGGACCAGGAGAATGCGACCACCGTGGCTATTCCGATTGCCACGATCAGGCGATCGTACCGCAGGGTCTGCTCGAGCGCCGAGGTCCTCATCATGAATCCACCCCGCTGCTGGAGCGGCACGTAGTGTTGGATTCGGGTGCGGCGCTAGGCCGCGACACCCTCCGGCGTCTGAACGACATTCGCCAGCGAGCTGTGCGTGCCCTTGGTTTCGAATTTTATGGCGCCGGTCGAGCGGATGTTGGCTGAGGCCACCTCGGCCGCTAGGTGCTCGAACCCTTCGGGCATCACGACCTGGATGCGGTGCGGCGCGCCGGTCACCGGATTCTTGATTGGCTCGACCTCGGTCTCCAGCACGCCCTTCGCTACGACACGCGCAACCCGGCCGTTCTTGTCGAACGAAAACTCGAACGGCACGAACAACGGTTCGTGCATTTTGGTCACGATCAGGCTGAGGATCTGGAATAGCGTGCCTTCGGCGGAGTTCTTGCCCGACATGATATTGAACAGCGCTTCGCGTTGTTCGGGCGTGGCGCGCTCGTCGATGATCGGCTGCAACTGGCCATTGCCCTCATGCAGCGCGCCGGGAAAATCAACGGTCGCCGCGAAAACCAGGCCGTCGAGTTTGGTTTTCTCGAAATGCCCCTTGGTGATCCGCATGCCGACCATGCCCTTGCAATTGCCCTCGGTCGGCAGGGCATTGAAATCGCACGGACAGCCAAACGCGCAATTGCAGTTCTTGATCCATTCGCCTTCGAGACGCCAGTCAGATGTCGCCATCGCACACCTCCGCGTTGCGTTTTCGATTGGACGGCCGAGCTTACTCCGGTTGCGCGCCGAGGGACAGCGATCGTAGGGTGGGCAAAGCGCAGCGTGCCCACCATGCAATCAGCGGTGTGGATAGATGGTGGGCACGGCGCCTGGCGCGCCTTTGCCCACCCTACGGCAGCTCACGCAGGCTGGCCTCCAGCCGCGCCAGTTCCATCGCCAGATCGCGCTCGACATCGGCGACCTTCATTTCGATCACGCGATAGTCGCGTGCTTCCAGCCACGCCGTCCGGTTGGCGCGGTCGGCGACGATGGCCTCCGACTCGTTCGGATTGACCAGCTCGATCGCGAGCCGGTGCACGAACGAAACGAAGTCCGGGATATGGCGGCCGACGGGGGTCTGGCGCTTGAACTGGCCGGCGAAGCGCCGGTCGCGGGTAAGCGCCTGCCACAGGATCCGTTCGGCGTCGGTCGGGTTGCGGCGAAGCAGCCGGGCGAGCCCGCGCACGGTCGAGCTGTCGCCGGGCACCGCCGGCCCCTGCCCGTGTTCCGCGAGAAGCGCCCGCAGCCTTGTCGCCTGCTCGCCGTCCAGCACGCCGCCCTTGGCTGGACCTTTACGGCCCTCAGCAATTGCCATCACCACCCCGTGCAGGGTGTGCATGTCCTGCTTGGTCGGGTCCATCCGGGTGAAGATGTTGCGCAGGTTCACCAGCATGGTCTCCCGCTTCTCCCGCGGGCGGAGGAATTCGACCTTGTCGAGTTCCCGGACCAGATTGTCGAAGAAGGCCTGCATCTGGTGCTGCGAGGCCGGCTCGGAGCGTTCGGGCATCGCGAACGGCAAGGCGCCGCCGGTCGAAAGCTTGAACCACTCGTAGCCGATCAGCAGCACCGCCTGCGCCAGGTTCAGCGAGGCAAAGCCCGGATTGACCGGAAAGGTGATGATCCGGTTGGCGAGCGCGACCTCCTCGTTCTGCAGGCCGTAGCGCTCGCGGCCGAACATGATGCCGGCCCCGCCGCCGGCTCCGACATGGGCCACGATCTCGGCCGCCGCCTCTGCCGGGGCGACCACCGGCTTGGCCTGGTCATGGGCGCGGGCGGTGGTGGCAAACAGCAAGGTCAGGTCGGCGACCGCCTGCTCGACCGTGTCGAACAACTGGGCCTGTTCCAGAATCTGGTCGGCGCCGGCCGCTGCCCGCTGCGCCGCGATGTTCGGCCAGCCGTCGCGCGGATTGACGATCCGCAGACGCGACAGCGCAAAATTGCCCATCGCGCGCGCGGCCATGCCGATATTCTCGCCGAGCTGCGGCTCGACGAGGATCACAACGGGTCCGGCTAAGTCCCAACCAGACTTGGTTTTATCGGTGCCCGAACCGGACATTCTCAAGTTCACTTTCTGATTCAGCTTCTGAAGATTTTGAATCGGGTTCTGAACAGCCGGATTCAACACCTCGCCAGGGCATTACTCGATTGCCTGCCGGAGAGATTTTCTCAAGTAAAATAATTCGTCCGCAAGATTTCTGAACGTTCGATCAAAGCCTTACAAGGAAGCCTAATTTGCCAAATTGGCGCACGGCTCCAGCCTGCCGGCCGGCCTGTTCGTGACCTGGTACGTGGTGGCGGAGACGGCGACCCAGGCAGCAATCTAATCTAAAGGATGGGCTGAAAGTGCATAACGGCTTGGCTTCCGCCGGCCGGTTTGCGGTGCTATAGGCCGCCTATAATCACCCACCCCGCCCCAAACGCGCGGTTTTCCGAGAAAAGGCCCCCTCCATCATGGCAAAAATCAAGGTGACCAACCCCGTCGTCGAACTCGATGGCGACGAGATGACCCGGATCATCTGGCAGTACATCAAGGACAAGCTGATAACCCCGTTCCTCGATGTCGAGCTTCTGTATTTTGACCTCGGAATGGAGTACCGCGACCGGACCAACGATCAGGTCACGATCGACGCCGCCAATGCGATCAAGAAGGTCGGCGTCGGCGTCAAATGCGCCACCATCACCCCCGACGAGGCCCGGGTGAAGGAATTCGGCCTGAAGGAGATGTGGAAGTCGCCGAACGGTACCATCCGCAACATCCTCGGCGGCGTGATCTTCCGCGAGCCGATCATCTGCAAGAACGTGCCGCGCCTGGTTCCCGGCTGGACCAAGCCGATCATCATCGGCCGCCACGCCTATGGCGACCAGTACCGCGCCACCGACTTCAAGTTCCCCGGCAAGGGCACGCTCTCGATGAAGTTCGTCGGCGAGGACGGCACCGTGATCGAGAGGGAAGTGTTCAAGTCCCCCGATGCCGGGGTCGCGATGGGAATGTACAACCTCGACGATTCCATCATCGACTTCGCCCGCGCCTCGCTGAACTACGGCCTCTTGCGCGGCTATCCGGTCTATCTCTCGACCAAGAACACAATTCTCAAGGTCTATGACGGCCGCTTCAAGGACATCTTCCAGGACATCTACGACCGCGAATTCAAGAAGGAATTCGAGGCCAAGCGGCTCACCTACGAACACCGCCTGATCGACGACATGGTCGCCTCGGCGCTGAAATGGTCCGGCGGCTACGTCTGGGCCTGCAAGAACTACGACGGCGACGTGCAGTCGGATACGGTCGCGCAGGGCTACGGCTCGCTCGGCCTGATGACCTCGGTGCTGCTGACGCCCGACGGCAAGACCGTCGAAGCGGAAGCCGCGCACGGCACGGTGACCCGGCACTACCGCGAGCACCAGAAGGGTAAGGAGACCTCGACCAATTCGATCGCGTCGATCTTCGCCTGGACCCGCGGCCTGTCCCACCGCGCCAAGCTCGACAACAACCCGGAGCTCGCGAAATTCGCCGAGACGCTGGAAAAGGTCTGCGTCGCGACCGTCGAGGAAGGCTACATGACCAAGGACCTCGCGCTCCTGGTCGGCGCCGACCAGCGCTGGCTGTCCACGACCGGCTTCCTCGACAAGGTTTCGGACAACCTCGCCAAGGCGATGGCGGCATAAGCCGCCTTCGCGATTTCGCGAAAGCCTATCCCCGTCATTGCGAGGAGCAACGCGACGAAGCAATCCATCGAGCCGTTATGCCGCGCTATGGATTGCTTCGCTTCGCTCGCAATGACGGAGGCTAACGACGGAGTGCCATCATGTCGTTGCTTAGAAATACCGCAGTCGCAATTTTCTCCCTATTGGCGTCGCTCACAACCGCCTCCGCCCAGACACCTCTCCCCGACGCCATCGCAGCGCCCGGCGAAACGATCGTGCTCACGCTGCACGCCGAAGGCGCGCAGGTCTACGAATGCAAGGCCGGCAACGATGGCAAGACAGCCTGGGCATTCCGCGAGCCGATCGCGACGCTCATGCTCGACGGCAAGACCGTCGGCCGGCACTACACCGGGCCGAACTGGGAACACATCGACTCTAGCGCCGTCGTCGGCAAGGCGGTCGGCAACGCGCCCGGCGCGACGCCGAACGACATTCCCTGGCTGAAGCTGACCGTGATCTCCGGGCGCGGCACCGGCATCCTCTCCGGCGTCACGACGGTGCAGCGGATCAATACGGCGGGCGGCAAACTCGAGGGTGCGTGCGACAAGCCGGGCACCTATCGCAACGCGCCCTACTCCGCCGAGTACGTGTTCCTGCGCAAGAGCTGAACGGTTTCTCCGTCATGGCCGGGACACCTGGCGCGAAGACGCGCTTTTGCCCGGCACTTATTCGCGGCTAACGGATTGGCGCGGAAAACCAGAGTTTGAGCTTGAGACCTGGCGAGTTGTCGAGCATTTCGATCCGCGCGTCGTGAAGGCGGGCGACGGCAGCAACCAGGCTGAGCCCGAGGCCGTTTCCCGACGCGTAGCGACTTTGCTCAAGACGGTAAAAGCGCTTGAAGACATGTTCGTGTTCGTCAGCGGGAATTCCGGGCCCGTCATCGGCGATCGAGATGACCGGCCTGCCATCGATATTTTCGTTCGTAACGACGACTTGTCCCCCGGCGCGACCATGCTTGAGCGCATTGTCCACGAGATTGGCGATGGCATCAAAGATCAGATCGCGATCGCCGGTCACCAGCACCTCGCGGTCGCCGGCAACGGTCAGAAGGGTGCCGTCCTGTTCGGCCGCGGCATCGTACAGCTCGACAACCTCGCCGGCGATTTCGGCCAGATTCACGGTGCGGAACGCCCCCTTTCGTGCCTGGGTCTCAATTTGGGCAATCCGTGTGATTGACACGAATATTCGCAAGACAGCATCGAGGTCGGCGATCGTGTCGCCGATCAGCACTTGATCATGCTCGCCAATGCGCTGACTGTGATATGCCCTCTCCAGCCGTCCGCGCATTCGCGTCAGCGGCGTTCGTAGGTCGTGCGCAACATTGTCGCTCACCTGCTTGACTTCGGCCATCAACGTTTCGATGCGGTCCAGCATCTGATTGAGGTTTTCCGCGACACTATCCCACTCGTCATTGGTGCCGCGGAGCGGGATACGCTGATCCAGGCCGCTTTGCATGATGGCTCGACTGGTGGCGTTGATCGATTCAATCCGCCCCACCGTTCGCCGCGTCACCAGAATGCTTGCAAACCCCGCAACCACCACTAGCAATGCGGCGACCGAGATCACAGCCGTCTTGATCCGATCGGTAAAGCTGTCGAGGTCGCCGATATCCCTACCCACCAGCAGGCGATCGCCGCTTGGAAACGTTCCGAGCATTGCCCGCAGCAGCGGCCGGTTGGTCGCGTTGGGCGACGATTTGGGCGCGCGAAACTCTGTCCATCCCCGCGCTGCCGTAGCCGTCGATGGCCATGCCTTGAGGTTGCCGGCGAGCGGGGCCAACGAAGGATCGGTCAGGATGTAGACGTTGTCCGCAAAACTTTTGTCGCCAATACGCTGTTGAATCAAGGCGATCAGCCCATCGCGCCCCGATCGCTCGTAAGCGCTTTGCAAACTCGAATACTCGGTCACGATGGCTCGGTCCGATCGGCTGCGCACATAGGAGGAGGTGGACAGGTAGACGTAGCTGAAAAGGGCAGACACGATTACGCCGAAGGCCCCGATCGCGATCAGCGCTTGCTTGAACGTCGATGACGTTAAGGTCTTAGCCAGGAGCACGGAGACAGTACCCGATACCGCGAACCGTGTGGATCAGCGGATAGGCCTGCTGGTCGTCGACCTTGCGACGCACCCGCCCGACATAGACGTCGATGATGTTTGTTGAGGGATCGAAGTGAAGATCCCAGACGTGCTGCAGCAGCATGGCCCGGGATACGACGCGGCCTTCGTTGCGAACCAGATACTCAAGAAGCTGGAATTCACGGGGCAAAAGCGAAATGTCCTTGCCGCGCCGGCTTGCTGTCCGCGACACAAGGTCGATCGCGAGATCGCCAACGCGCAAGATGGTTTCTTTGACGATGGTTTCGCTACGCCGGCCAAGCGCCTCGACGCGCGCCAGCAATTCGACGAAAGAGAAAGGCTTGACCAGATAGTCATCGCCGCCGGCGCGCAGGCCACGCACCCGATCGTCAACCTCTCCCAACGCACTTATGATCAGGACTGGAGCGGCAATGCCGTCGTCGCGCAATTGACGCATGACCGCGATGCCGTCGATGTCCGGAAGCATGCGGTCCATCGTGATCACGGCATAGTCGTTGGCGACGCCGCGGGTCAGCGCCTCGCTGCCGCTAGCGGCCACATCCACCTGATATCCGCTGGTCGTGAGCGACTCGACAAGTTGATCGGCGGTTTCGGGGTCGTCCTCAACGACCAGGATACGGCGGTGACCTCCCGTCATGGTTTTCCGTCTCCGGACGCTTGGCCAAAATTGAATCTACCTTGGCAAAATCAGGGAGCGCAAGGCTGACCTCATTAAGGCTGACCTCATTGCAAGCTGATATATGAGAGAAACCAACTTCCACCGTAATCTCGGCGTTGCGCGAGTAAGGGCTCGCAAAAAGCGGGTGTGATGGCCGTCGCTGGCCGAACCGGAGTTCGCCGGAAGCCTGGCGACGACCATCGATGACTGGCGTTACATCAATTGCGACGCGTCAGTAGTAGCCGTAGGCGTTGCAGACGTTGACCCACCGCCGTCCGTATGGCGTCCATACCCTGCGCCAGCAGCTATCATAGGCGGCGTAGGCGAACGGCACGCCGACGAACGCAAAGCGATTATGGAAGCGGTGATGGAATCGGTGCCCGTGGTGATGGAAGCGGTGCCCACCTCGGAATGCGGCCCCGGAATGAAGAGGTGCACCCGCAAAACGGCTGCCGCTGACATGCGGGCCCCCTCCGGGGCCGGCAAAACTCGTTCCTCCGCCGAAATGGCTTCCTGCCATGCCACCAGCTCGCGCGCCACCTACCGCGCCGCCACCTATTGCGCCGCCGCGCATGCCGCCTCCAGCTACCGCGCTGCCACCCATGCCGCCGGCTTGCCCGCCGCCTCCAGCCACCGCGCCGCCACCCATGCCGCCGGCGTGCCCGCCGCCTCCACCTCCCATGCCGCCGCCGCCACGCTGTGCGAGCGCCGGTGCCGCAAGGGCAAGCGTCGTGCTAAGCGCACCCGCGATGATACATTTAAGGAGCTTGTTGCCCATCGCCAATCCTCCTGATTCAATCGCAGCGACGGATACCGTCGCGAGAGGAAGACGATCAACAGAGCCAGATGATCCAGTGCTTTCAATGAATAATGCGACAGTTTCTGACACAAAAGTTAGTTTCGCCGCTTCGTGAATTAACACGGTCGGTGGAAACTCGAGGGTACGTGCGACAAACCGGGCAGCTAGCGCAACGCGCCCTGCTCCGCGGACGCGTTGTGAAAATGACACGATATGCCCACAGGAACATCGCAGGCTTGTCGTGATATGAACGAGGCCGCCAACCAAGGCGGCCTCGGAGACCGGTGCGCGGTGCGGTGCTGGGCGATGCCAGACCACTCTGCAACACCAAGGATTAGCGACCTTTAGAAGCGACCTCTACAGGTCTCGCGGTACCTGCGGCAGTTTCCTTCGCCCCGTTCGCCCAACTCGTCCTTGTTGAGGCAGGCTTGTCTCAATTCGCTGCACACATCCCTGCGAACCGGTCGTCCGCAGGCCTCGCGGTATCTGCGGCAATTTCCTTCGCCGCGCTCCCCTAGCGCGTCCTTGTTTTCACAGGCACGCCGCAATTGCTCGCATTGCCCTCCTCGACCGTCGTACACTCGGACGCCTCCCGGTCCAAACTCAATGGATTGAGAAAAGGCCGAGATCGGAAACACGAAAAGAGTAGTTGCCGCTGCGGCGCCGAACGCATATTTGCGCATTGATTTCAACATTCCCTAATCCTCCAGTTGCTATGTGCCGGTGAATAGAGAGGCCGCCGAAGCGGCCTCTCGCTTTTCGATGGGAGCGGACGGAGCAGGACGTTATCGCTTCTCGCCACCGCCACCCCCTTAGCGCTCTTAGTTCGCGCAAACCTTCATGGTCTTCATGCCGGTTTCAGCGGCGGTGCGCGACTTGAACGCCTTGCCGTCTCCAACAACGACAGTGGCGGTGGTGGTCGGCTTCTTGTCCACGATGGTGCATTTCTTCGTGGAGGTATCTTGCACGACATAAAACTCCGCCTGAGCGTAGGCGGCGCCTGTCATGATTGCTGCGGCTGCAGCCGAGATAAGAAGCTTTTTCATGATGTCTCCTCCATTGTGATTGTGTCCCTCCCGTAGATTAGGCGGCGTGGAGTCGAGCCCCACCGCCCGGAACTACGTCTAGGGGTTCACCAACTTTCAGTTCCTGGATGGAGACCTTAAGCGGTTGACGTGAACGTCGGCCGAACGGGCAGTTCAGAGACTGTTTATTTCGAGCTTACCGCGCCCGCGATGCGCTTTGTTCGTTTCCCATTAGAGCGGCCGCGACAGCAACGCCTGCGGCGCGCCGTGGTTCCGTGCCAAGGCCCTATTATGCGCGGTTGCTCGTGCCGCCCGAGCCAACCCATGCTCGAAGCTGCTACCGCTAACCCATCGCCACCTTATCAACGCCATGCTCGCGTTGATCGAGCCACATCGTGCCGAGCGCGAATGCCAGCCAGCCGAAATTGTAGGCAAAGCCAATCATCAGAACGACCCAGCCGGGAATCGGTCCGACTGCGGCGCGATCGACAAATTCCGCCAAGGTTGACACAGGCGTCGGATGGATCGCTATCTTGCCGTAATAGGCAATCACCTGGACGGCGAGAATCCAGACGTAGTTGCGACGCAGCCGCCGCCCCGCCGCGCGGACAAACGAAATGTGGTGGCGGGGCGCCGTGTAGTCGCGCCCGAGCACCGCCTGCCAGCTATCGTCGCGGGCTTCACCGGTGAATATTGGCGCGTAGAAATTCGTCTCCATCCATCGAGCTCGGGCGCGCCAGACATTGAAGTAGCGATAACGTCGCGCCTCCATGCCGAGAAACACGGCAATGAGCAGGCCTACGAGCAGGAGTGGCAGCGGTGAAGCCTCCGGGCTCGAAAAGGTCGTCGACAGGGCGATGCCCATTGTGACGATCGCCCAGTTCGTCGTGTTGTCGAGCCGCGTCCTCCAGATCGTCGAACGGTAGACTTCGCCCCGGTAGAGATGAGCGATGGCGCCCATTTCAGCAGAATTGAAGGTGTGTTGGCGGTGTGTTTCGCTGGAAGCCGTAACAGACATGGCGGGACTCCGGTTGTCCGAACCGCGGGTCACCGGCGTTGACCGGGAGAGTCCACATCATCAACGCCGATGAACCTATCCGGAATTGTGACGCCGCAACTATGCTCGCCCTGACGCCGAATTGCCAGCAACAGGTCGCGCAATAGATCGGTGCACCGCACTATCCCGACCTGGCGTCCGCACTGGGTCGCGCCTTGCGGCTACAACGACGACGCCATCGCGCGAGCCGACAGGGCGCCTTCTGTAAGGGATCGGCGTTGTTTGCAGGACAGGGCTTCGACGATCACCGCACTGGCGGCTACCAATCATCGTACATCCACTCCCTCGGGTAGTATCGAGGCCGCGGTCTCGCCTGCGACGACTGAGGCGTTCGCTCAGGCTTGCGCACGGTCGGGGCCGGCGGCGCCGGAGGCGGTGACGTCTTGGACAGGTTCTGCTCCGAAACTTTCGCGAGCACGCGTTTTATCTCTTCCTGGCTCGCCTTGAGTTCCTCGATGGCTTTTGAATTGTCGCTGGCTAGCTGTTGCTGGTTCGCTTTGAGCTGTTCGATGCTTCGCTCCAGATTCGCCAGATCGCGCGCCATCGTTTGCAGCAACTGTGTCTGATCGGGAAGCGCTGCGGTAGCTGCCGGCGCGGCGTCTTGCGTTGCGGGCTGAGCCGTTGTGGTTTGAGCCGTTGTGGTCTGAGCCAACGGCGTTGCTTGCGGGGATGCTGCTTCCGCCGCGGCCAGTTGAGCGCTGGATGCAGCGGGCTGCTCGGGGAGCGGCGTATTTTCCGGCGGCAATGCTGTCGTTGAAACATCCTGCGGCGCCCCAAGGGCGACGACCAGTTTGGTCCCGCCGCCATAGAACGAATGCCAAACCAGGCCGGCGACAATAAAGCATGCCGCGAGCGACAAGCCGACGAGGACCTGGAGCGCCGGCCTTCCAGAGGGTGATCGCTGCCCAGGTCCGGCCGAAGACGGACGCGCGGCATCGTGCTCGATTTTTGCAAGCTGCTCACTCAAATGCGCGAGCTGTTCATCCGCGCGCTTGATCTGTTCGTGGGCCTGCGCGAGTCGTTCGTCGGCGCGCGCGATTGGGGCATCGTGGGGTTCAGTTGCGTTCGGAGCAGGCGTGGAGTTCATTGGCGTTTCCCTTTTCCGTCCAATGTCGTCCGAAGGTGGCGGTGGTCAGGTCGACCAGCCGCCGGCACTCCGTTCAGTCTTGTCCAAAGAATGGCCGTATCATGGAAGAATCTGGGATCACATGGCAATAGCGTCTTGGAATCACTGTTGGCGGCGCAGCCCAATGGCGCGGCCCCGCAACGCTTGAGCCCCTTACGGCGTAGCATCCCACTTGTGCTTATCTACCTCAGCGAGAGAGACCCTCGTAGTCCCAGCAAAGCCAAGTACACGCGCGGCGCCAGTGGATAGATCTATGCACCGTCCCCTCACGAACGGACCACGATCATTGATCCGGACCGTGACGCTTCGCCCGTTGGAATGTGAGGTGACTGTGACGTGGGAGCCGAATGGTCTGGCGCGATGCGCCGCGGTCATCCCATTTGGATTCATCCGCTCCCCCGATGCGGTTCGGCCGCCGCTGTAGCCATAGCGAGAAGCAATACAGGTCTCGGCGAATGCCGGCGCAGATAGACAGAGCGCCAGGGCGGCGCATAACGGGCGGATCATTGTCACCCTTCCAGGACCGAGGCCAATTGGCCAACTGCCAACTTTTCCGCGGCCTCTAAGTTCCGGTAAGAGTGTAAGAACGACGAAAGCAGCACAGCATCGCGCGCAACAGGATCGTCTGAGCAGAGGACGGCCATATCAGCCGGCGCAGGACCTGCAAGATCTTCCTGACGCACCCAACCAGATGAGACCCCCGGACGATCGGCGCCCTACCTCTTGGCCCCAAGATACGTCGTCCATACGGCGCTGGCTAAGGTCTGTGATGCTTTGCGAGCGCATGTCTTTTCGACTTCCGCGACGATCGAAGACATACTGATTCTCGGCTGTGTTTGGCCACTCGCCGCGGCAACGTAGTTAAGTCCCGTCCAGAAACCGTGAATCCAGACAGTCCCCTCTAACTGACGCTCTTCCGTAGACCGCCAGTGAGCGCAACTCATGCTCCCTACTCCGATCATGTCGACCGAAACCCTGGCGTCCTGCGCTGACGCCACGCAGACCGAAGCGCCAAAGGCGATCGACGCAAATAGAGATGGCTTTATCGTCCACCAGGTCATTCTGGCACCTCTCGCCCGAACGCCAAAAGTCGGCTGTCGTGTAAGTCCAGCGATCGGTTGTCTACCGGAATGCCACTATCAATGATGCCCGCAAGGTCCGTGGCACCATCGAGGGTTCGATCAACGTGGATGCTCTACAGCATCACCACGAATTAGGCCGCAGCGTGACGAATGAAGGTGGCGTCAGCCTTTGTGCTGTTCCACTTGCAGGCGCGATGGATGGCACGTGGGTCAGCTTGATCATGCGAGGGGCGCGTACTCATAAACCGGGATTGATTGGTGCGCCTCAATCGACGCCCGCTATGCTCTAATTCCGCAGCGCTGAAATGTCGCGATATGCCAACAGCGGACTTGCGTCGACCGACGCGTCAGACATCGACTAAGTCTAGTCGCTCTGCCTGCCGGCATCGAGAATATCGAGCACCGGGCAGTCGGGGGCAGTGCCGTCGGAGCATCCGGCAACCGTTTCCGCCAGGATTGCCTCGAGTTTGGCGAGGTCAGAGAGTTTGCCACGAACTTTCGCCAGGTGCGCGCTCGCAATCTTGTGCACGTCGGCACAAGAAGCGCGCTCTGGCCCGCCAAGATCCAGCAAGGTGCGTATCTCCTCAAGAGTGAACCCCAGGTCTCGGGAACGTCGGATGAAGGCCAATGTCCGTTTTTCGGCTGGCCCGTAGACCCGCCGCCCAGTCGCCGTTCGGGGCGGAGCCGGTAGCATTTTGATCCGCTCATAATAGCGGATGGTTTCAATGTTCACGCCGCTGAGCTTGGAAAGCTCACCGATCGAGATGTTTTCAACTCGCGGGGACGTGATGGCGCGCATGAAATTGTCCTTGATCCTGTAGTCGCTACAGGATGCATGGTTTAGCCCATGACAATCGATCAGGCGGATCACATTGCCGACAATCGGCGGCGGCAAAACCTGATCGCGGCAGGCGGCCTTCTTGGAGCGCTCGGAGCGTCGTCTTGTTGCATCTTCCCCCTCGTCCTATTCGGCCTCGGGGTCAGCGGAGCATGGATCGGCAATTTCACCCGGCTTGCACCCTATCAACCCTATTTCATCGCCGCGACGCTCGCATTGCTTGGGTACGGCTATTGGCTGGTCTACCGATCATCAACGCGAGCCTGCGTCGATGGCGAGGCGTGCGCGCGCCCGCTGCCGAACCGGATCGTCAAATCAAGCCTCATCCTCGCAACGACCCTCGTCGTCGCTGCACTCGGCCTTGACTTCATCGCCCCCTTCTTTCTCGACTCATGACTGGAGATTTCCCCATGAACAAGCCTCTCGCCTGCGCCACGTTTGCCATCGGCATCGTCGCCTCGTCGTCAGTGATGGCCGGAGATAGAACAATCACCTTGGCCGTGAAGAACATGGATTGCGCGGCCTGCCCCTCCATCGTGAAAGGCAGCTTGGAAGCCGTTCCCGGCGTTGCCAAGGTTGCGGTGTCCTTCAAGGACAAGACGGCCACCGTCATCTATGACGACGCCAAAGCCGATGTGAACCAACTGACAACGGCGACCACGGAGGCGGGTTATCCGTCCTCACCCAAGGGCTGATCCGATGCTTCTTCAATCGACCATTACCTGTCCGCATTGCGCCGTTGCGAAAACAGAGACCATGCCGACCGATGCCTGTCAGTTCTTCTATGAATGCACCGGCTGCGGTACGAAGCTAAAGCCCAAATCGGGTGATTGTTGCGTGTTCTGTTCCTATGGTTCGGTGCCGTGTCCACCGATTCAGGTCGAGCGCAATGGCGAGCCGAGCACGGCCTCGTGCTGTGGTTAGTAGGCGATGAGTAACCCAGAGACGGACATCTCGGGCATGGGGAAAGCTCTCGTAGCACACTACGATGCGCACCACCCTTTGGGGCAATACCCCACTCATCAAGGCACACGGCGTACCTCTGGGAAATCGCAACTCGTAGGCAGCTATCCGTATCTGGCTACGCGCTTATGAGCCCACGCGCCGGCTTGTCCGCGCTTCACGCGCCGGCCATCGCCTGTTCGATCGCCGACAGCGCCGCATTGGCCTTGGCGCCATCGGGCCCGCCGGCCTGCGCCATGTCGGGCCGCCCGCCGCCGCCCTTGCCGCCGAGCGCCTCGGAGCCCTTGCGCACCAGCTCGACCGCGTTGAAGCGCGCCGTGAGATCGCTCGTGACGCCGACGACGATGCCGGCCTTGCCGTCCTCGGTGACGCCGACGATCGCGACGACGCCGGAGCCGATCTGCTTCTTGCCGTCGTCGACCAGGCTCTTGAGATCCTTGGTCTCGACGCCCTCGATCGCGCGGGCCAAGAACTTGACACCGCCCGCTTCGCGGACGCCGCCGGCCGCCGCCCCGCCATTGGTCGCGCCGCCGCCCATCGCGAGCTTCTTGCGCGCATCCGACAGATCGCGCTCGAGCTTCTTGCGCTCTTCCATCAGCGCCGCGATACGCGCTGGCACATCTTCAATCGAGGTACGAAGCTCGAAGGCCGCGGTCTTCGCCAACGCAATGGTATCGTTGGCGTGCTTGCGGGCGTGACGCCCGGTCAGCGCCTCGATGCGCCGCACGCCGGAGGCCACCGCGCTTTCGCCGGTCACCGAAATGAGACCGATATCGCCGGTGCGGCGCACATGGGTGCCGCCGCACAACTCGACCGACCAGCCGAGAGCGTTCTGCCCTTGCTCGCGGGCCTGCTTGCCCATCGAGACCACGCGGACCTCGTCGCCGTATTTTTCGCCGAACAACGCGCGTGCGCCAGCCTCGCGGGCATCGTCGACCGCCATCAGGCGGGTCGTGACCTCGTCGTTTTCCAGCACGACCTCGTTGGCGATGTCCTCGACACGGGCGAGCTCTTCCGCCGTGATCGGCTTCGGATGCACGAAGTCGAAACGCAGCCGGTCCGGCGCCACCAGCGAGCCGCGCTGGGCGATGTGATCGCCGAGCACCTGCCGCAGCGCCTCATGTAACAGATGCGTCGCCGAGTGATGCGCGCGGATCGAGGAGCGCCTGCCGTGATCGACCTCGAGCTGCAGCGCGGTGCCGACCTTCAGCGTGCCCTGCTCCACCGTGCCGATGTGCACGAAGAGATCGCCGGCCTTCTTCTGCGTATCAGTGACGCGGAACTTGACGCCCTCGCCCATCAGCACGCCGGTGTCGCCGACCTGGCCGCCGGACTCCGCATAGAACGGCGTCTGGTTCAGCACGATCGCGCCGCTCTCGCCGGCCTTGAGGCTGTCGGCATCCTTGCCGTCCTTGACCAGCGCCGTCACCACGCCTTCGGCGCTCTCGGTGTCATAGCCGAGAAATTCGGTGGCGCCGAGTTTTTCGCGCAAGGGGAACCAGACGTTCTCGCTCGCGGTATCGCCGCTTCCCGACCACGACGCGCGCGCCTTGGCTTTCTGCTTTTCCATCGCATCCGAAAACGCCGCCTGATCGACGCTGATGCCGCGCGACTTCAGCGCGTCCTGCGTCAGGTCGAGCGGGAAGCCATAGGTGTCATACAGCGTGAACGCGGTATCGCCGTCGAACATGTCGCCCTTCTTCAGGCCACTGCTCTTCTCGTCGAGGATCGACAGGCCGCGCTCCAGCGTCTTGCGGAAACGCGTCTCTTCCAGCCGCAGCGTTTCCTCGATCAACTTTTCGGCGCGCACCAGTTCGGGATAGGCTTGGCCCATCTCGCGCACCAGCGCCCAGACCAGGCGATGCATCAACGGCTCACGCGCGCCGAGAAGCTGCGCATGGCGCATGGCGCGGCGCATGATCCGGCGCAGCACATAGCCGCGGCCTTCGTTCGACGGCAGCACGCCATCGGAAATCAGGAACGAGGACGCGCGCAGATGGTCGGCGATCACGCGCAACGATGCCTTCTGCTCACCCTTCGGATCGGCCCCGGTCAACTCCGAGATCGCCCGGATCAGGGCGACAAACAGGTCGATGTCGTAATTGTCGTGCTTGCCCTGCAGCACTGCCGCGACGCGTTCCAGTCCGGCGCCGGTGTCGATCGACGGCTTCGGCAGCGGATTGCGCACGCCGCCTTCGAGCTGCTCGAACTGCATGAACACCAGATTCCAGATCTCGATGAAGCGGTCGCCGTCCTGCTCGGCGGAACCCGGAGGACCGCCCCAGATCTTGTCGCCGTGGTCGTAGAAGATTTCCGAGCACGGCCCGCAGGGGCCGGTATCGCCCATCTGCCAGAAATTGTCGGAGCCGGCGATGCGGATGATGCGCGACTCCGGCAGGCCTGCGATCTTCTTCCAGAGATTGAAGGCCTCGTCGTCGTCGATATAGACGGTCGCCGTCAGCTTGTCCTTCGGCAGGCCGAATTCCTTCGTCACCAGATTCCAGGCGAGCTCGATCGCGCGATCCTTGAAGTAATCGCCGAACGAGAAATTGCCGAGCATCTCGAAAAATGTGTGATGCCGCGCGGTGTAGCCGACATTGTCGAGGTCGTTGTGCTTGCCGCCGGCGCGCACGCATTTCTGCGAGGTGGTGGCGCGCTGATAGGGCCGCTTCTCGACGCCGGTGAAGACGTTCTTGAACTGCACCATGCCGGCATTGGTGAACATCAGCGTCGGGTCGTTCCGCGGCACAAGCGGCGACGACGGCACGATCTCGTGGCCGTTCTCCGCAAAGAAATCCAAAAATTTCGACCTGATCTCGTTGACGCCGCTCATGTTCATCCAATCGGAAATGGGGCCGGGTCGGACCCTGTAAAGAGCCTTACTCTTCCGGCGGAACGCTTTTAGACAAGGCGGCCCACGGTGTCCAGAAACTGTGCAGGCGGATCATAGGGTTGCCGCAGCCCACAAGATGGGTACGCACATCCCGTTGATAATGCTGCGACTGCGTTGACAGGCTTGGCAGGCTTGTGTTTCCCTACCTATATTCTAGACGTCACGTCGGGAGAGATCGGCTTAAGCGCCGGCGCCGAAGGAGCAACCGCCCCGGAAACTCTCAGGCAAACGGACCGCGTGACGAAATAGCATCTGGAAAGTGACGCCGGGCGGCTTTGGCCCAGGGTGTCCGCCGACGGGATAATACTCTCAGGCACAGCGACAGATGGGGCTTTCTTTGGGTTTTCGGAGGCTGGTCTCCGGAACCCATGAGGGCCTGACGGATGCTGGCACGAGACAAATCCTCACTGAAACGCACCCCATTGCACGCCCTCCATGTGGCGCGCGGCGGCAAGATGGTGCCCTTCGCGGGCTACGAGATGCCGGTGCAATTCCCGGCCGGCGTGCTCAGGGAACATCTGCACACGCGAGGCGCCGCGGGCCTGTTCGACGTCTCGCATATGGGCCAGCTCGCGCTGCGGCCGAAATCCGGCAAGGTAGAGGACGCGGCGCTGGCGCTGGAGCGGCTGGTGCCTCAGGACATCGTGGCGGTCGCGCCGGGACGGCAGCGCTACGCCCAGTTCACCAATGAAGACGGCGGCATTCTCGACGATCTGATGGTGGCGAATTTCGGCGACCACCTGTTTCTGGTCGTCAATGCCGCCTGCAAGGCCGAGGACGAGGCGCATTTGCGCGCGCATCTCTCGGATATCTGCATCATCGGTTCGCTGCCGGACCGCGCCCTGATCGCGTTGCAGGGGCCGAAAGCGGAATCGGCGCTGGCGAAACTTTGTGCAGACGTGACTGCAATGCGGTTCATGGATACCGGGCCGCGCAAGGTCGCCGGCTTCGACTGCTTCGTCTCGCGCTCCGGCTATACCGGCGAGGACGGTTTTGAGATTTCGGTGCCGGCCGAACAGGCCGAGGCCTTAGTGGCTATGCTGCTGGAAAACCCCGACGTGCTGCCGATCGGACTTGGCGCGCGCGACAGCCTGCGGCTGGAAGCCGGCCTTTGCCTCTATGGCCACGACCTCGACACCACGACGACGCCGGTCGAAGGCGCGCTGGAATGGTCGGTGCAGAAAAGCCGCCGCACCGGCGGCGCGCGCGCCGGCGGATTTCCGGGCGCAGAAAAAATCCTCTCACAGTTTGAAAAAGGCGCATCGCGCCGCCGCGTCGGCTTGCGCGCCGAGGGCCGCGCCCCGGTGCGCGAGGGTGCGCTGCTATTCGGGGATAGCAGTTCCAGCGAGCCGATCGGCAAGGTCACTTCGGGCGGCTTCGGTCCGAGCCTCAATGCACCTGTCGCGATGGGCTATCTGCCGACATCGCTGTCCGCAAACGGCACGTCAGTTTTCGCCGAGGTGCGCGGCCAGCGCCTGCCGCTGCAGGTCGCGGCCATGCCCTTCGTTCCCAACACCTACAAACGCTGAGGAAGTTTCATGACGACGTTGTTCACATCAGACCACGAATGGCTCCGCATCGAGGGCGATGTCGCTACCATTGGCGTCACCGACTACGCGCAATCACAGCTCGGCGACGTCGTGTTCGTCGAACTGCCCAAGGTCGGCCGCTCGCTGAAGAAGGCCGAAGCCGCCGCCGTGGTCGAATCGGTAAAGGCCGCCTCCGATGTCTACGCGCCGATCTCCGGCGAGGTGGTCGAAGTCAACGAAGCGCTCGCCGCCGAACCCGCGCTGGTGAATTCCGATGCCGGCGGCAAGGCCTGGTTCTTCAAGCTCAAGATTGCGGACAAGAGCGAACTCGGCGGCCTGATGGATGAAGCCGCCTACAAGGCGCACACGGCATGAGGGACGCATGACCTTAACCGTCATGCCCCGCGCAGGCGGGGCATCCAGTAACCACCGACATCAGCGATTGAACCGAGACGTCCCGGCGTACTGGATCGTCCGCCTTCGCGGACGATGACACCGAAAGTTTGCAATTCCAGCGAGGCACCCATGAACGCGCCGCTCAAGACAACAGCCGAGGCCGCCACCGATTTCGTGCGCCGCCATATCGGCCCCTCGCCCCGCGACATCAGCGCGATGCTGGACAGCGTCGGCGCGAAAAGCCTCGCTGAACTGATGAGCCAGACGCTGCCGTCGTCGATCCGGCAGAAGGCGCCGCTCGATCTCGGGCGTGCTTTCAGCGAAACCGAGGCGCTGGCGCATATGCGCGAGTTCGCCGCGCAGAACCAGGTGTTCACCTCGCTGATCGGCCAAGGCTATTCCGGCACCATCCTGCCCGCGGTGATCCAGCGCAACATTCTGGAGAACCCGGCCTGGTACACCGCCTATACGCCCTACCAGCCGGAGATCAGCCAGGGCCGGCTGGAAGCTCTGTTCAACTTCCAGACCATGATCTGCGACCTCACCGGGCTCGACGTCGCCAACGCTTCGCTGCTCGATGAAGCAACCGCCGCGGCGGAGGCCATGGCACTGGCCGAGCGCGCCTCGCAGGCGAAATCAAAATCGTTCTTCGTCGATTCGGAAGTGCATCCGCAGACGCTCGCGGTGCTGCGCACCCGCGCCGAGCCGCTGGGCTGGAGCCTGATCGTCGGCGATCCCCTCACCGATCTCGATTCTGTCGACGTGTTCGGCGGCCTGCTGCAATATCCTGCTACGACGGGTGCGGTGCGCGACCTCAGGCCGGCGATTGCGGCGCTGCGCGCCAAGGGAGCGCTGGCCGTCATCGCCGCCGATCTCTTGGCGCTGACGCTGATCGCCTCGCCCGGCGAGCTTGGCGCCGATATCGCAATCGGCTCGGCGCAGCGCTTTGGCGTGCCGATGGGCTATGGCGGCCCGCACGCGGCCTATATGGCGGTGCGCGACGCGCTGAAGCGTTCGCTGCCCGGCCGCATCGTCGGACTGTCGGTGGATTCGCGTGGGGCACCCGCCTATCGGCTGGCGCTGCAAACCCGCGAACAGCATATCCGCCGCGAAAAGGCTACCTCCAACATCTGCACCGCGCAGGTGCTGCTGGCGGTGATCGCTTCGATGTATGCGGTCTATCACGGCCCTGAAGGGCTGACGCATATCGCGCGCACCGTGCACCGCCGCGCGGTGGTGCTGGCGTCGGGGCTTGCCAAGCTCGGCTTTGCGCCGACGTCGCAGGCGTTCTTCGATACCTTCACCGTTCAGGCCGGCGCGAAGCAGGGCGAGATCGTCGCGCGGGCACTCGCGGAACGGATCAATCTGCGGATTGGTAACGGCACGCTCGGTATTGCCGTGGACGAGACTACGACGCCTGATATCGTCGAGGCGGTGTGGCGCGCGTTCGGCGGCAAGCTGTCCTATGCGGACGTCGAACTCGGCGCGCGCGAGACGCTGCCATCAGAACTGAAGCGCGACAGCGCCTTCCTCACCCATCCGGTGTTCCACGCGCACCGCTCCGAGACCGAGCTGTTGCGCTATATGCGCAAGCTCAGTGATCGCGACCTCGCGCTCGACCGCGCGATGATTCCGCTCGGCTCCTGCACCATGAAGCTCAACGCGACCACGGAAATGATTCCGCTGACCTGGCCGGAATTTGCCAGCCTGCATCCGTTTGCCCCTGCGGAGCAGGCGCGCGGCTACCACGCGCTGTTCAAGCGGCTGGAACAATGGCTGTGCGACATCACCGGCTATGATGCGATCTCGCTGCAGCCGAATTCCGGCGCGCAGGGCGAATATGCCGGGCTGCTCGCGATCCGCGCCTATCACGCCGCCCGCGGCGAGCCGCACCGCAAGGTGTGCCTGATCCCCTCCTCCGCGCACGGCACCAACCCGGCCTCCGCCCACATGGCCGGCATGGAGGTGGTGGTGACGGCCTGCGACATCAGGGGCGACGTCGATGTCGACGATCTCCGCGCCAAGGCGGAGAAGCATTCGAAAAATCTCGCAGCCGTGATGATCACCTATCCCTCGACGCATGGCGTGTTCGAGGAACACATCACGGAGATCTGCGACATCGTTCACGGCCATGGCGGCCAGGTCTATCTCGACGGTGCCAACATGAACGCGCAGGTCGGCCTGTCGCGGCCCGGCGATTACGGCGCCGACGTCTCCCATCTCAATCTGCACAAGACGTTCTGCATTCCGCATGGCGGCGGCGGCCCGGGCATGGGCCCGATCGGCGTCAAGGCGCATCTTGCGCCCTATTTGCCAAGCCATCCTTCAACAAGTCATCCTTCAACAGGTCATCCTTCAAATTGCCATCCCGCAACCGACGGCGCGGTGCCGCACCCGGTCGGACCGGTGTCGGCGGCGCCATCAGGCTCGGCGTCGATCCTGACGATCTCCTACATCTATATCCTGATGATGGGCGGCGAAGGCCTGACGCGCGCCACTGAAATGGCGATCCTCAACGCCAACTACATCGCGAACCGGCTCGATCCGCATTTCCCGGTGCTGTACCGGAACGCCAAGGGCCGCGTCGCGCATGAATGCATCGTCGATCCCCGTCCGCTCAAGACCACCAGCGGCGTCACCGTCGATGACATCGCAAAGCGCCTGATCGACTACGGTTTCCACGCGCCGACCATGAGTTTCCCGGTGCCGGGCACGCTGATGATCGAGCCGACCGAATCGGAATCCAAGGCGGAGCTGGATCGGTTCTGCGACGCCATGATCGCGATCCGAAGCGAGATCACGGAGATCGAGATCGGCCGCTGGAAGGTCGAAGCCTCGCCCTTGCGCCACGCCCCGCACACCGTGCACGACATTGTCGATGATGCGTGGAGCCGCGCCTATAGCCGCGCCACGGGTTGCTTCCCCGACGGCATCTCACGCACGGACAAGTATTGGTCCCCGGTCGGCCGCGTCGACAATGTCTATGGCGACCGCAACCTGGTGTGCTCGTGTCCGCCGGTTGAGGATTACGCGCAAGCGGCGGAATAGCTTCGTAGGATGGGTGGAGCGAAGCGATACCCATCATCGTGCCGCACCCGCGGTGATGACCATGATGGGTTTCGCTTTCGCTCTACCCATCCTACGGTCACGCCGCTACGGCGCGGCCCAAAACAAAACGGGCACTGAGGACGTCGGCAACTCAACGTCCGCAGCACCCGTCTGTCGCGTTTCAAACCTTATCGGCCTGAAGCGTCGGAAACTTATTCGTCGCCCGCCGGCTCCTCGCCGTCGGCGTCGCGCTCGGCGGGACCGGCCAGGATCTGCTCGGCGATCAGGCCGGAGTTCTGGCGGATCGCCGTCTCGATCTTGGCGACCATGTCGGGATTGGCCTTGAGGAACGCTTTTGAGTTTTCGCGTCCCTGCCCCAGCCGCTGGCTGTCATAGGAGAACCAGGCGCCGGATTTCTCGACGATGCCGGCCTTGACGCCGAGGTCGAGGATCTCGCCCATCTTGGAAACGCCCTCGCCGTACATGATGTCGAATTCGACCTGCTTGAAGGGCGGCGCCAGCTTGTTCTTCACTACCTTGACGCGGGTGGTGTTGCCGACGACTTCATCGCGCTCCTTGATCGCGCCGATGCGGCGGATGTCGAGGCGGACGGAGGCGTAAAATTTCAGCGCGTTGCCGCCGGTGGTGGTTTCCGGCGAGCCGTACATCACCCCGATCTTCATGCGGATCTGGTTGATGAAGATCACCATGGTGTTGGATTTGTTGATCGAGGCGGTCAGCTTGCGCAGCGCCTGGCTCATCAGCCGCGCCTGCAGGCCGGGCAGCGCATCGCCCATCTCGCCCTCGAGTTCGGCCTTCGGCACCAGCGCCGCAACCGAATCGACCACCAGCACGTCGACCGCGCCGGAGCGCACCAGCGTGTCGCAGATTTCCAGCGCCTGCTCGCCGGTGTCCGGCTGCGAGATCAGGAGTTCGTCGATGTTGACGCCGAGCTTGCGCGCATAGACCGGATCGAGCGCGTGTTCGGCATCGATGAACGCGCAGATACCGCCCTTCTTTTGCCCTTCCGCCACCGTGTGCAGCGCCAGCGTGGTTTTCCCTGAGGATTCCGGCCCGTAGATTTCGACCACCCGCCCCTTCGGCAAGCCGCCCACGCCAAGCGCAATGTCGAGCCCGAGCGAGCCCGAGGAAATGGTCTCGACATCCATCGAGCGGTCGTTCTTGCCCAGCTTCATCACCGAGCCCTTGCCGAACTGGCGCTCGATCTGGGAGAGCGCGGCAGACAGGGCCTTGGTCTTATCCATGGAGGATCCTTCAACGATACGCAGGGCAGTGGCGGACATAATACGTGCTCCTTATGGCGGGGATTCGCGAGCGGGACAAACGGACTTGGCAAGTTCGGGATTCGACGGTGTATAGGAATCCGTACCACATTTGTTCTCTGTTCGCAATATGTTCTTTTGTTGCTTGCGGTACTGGCCTGTTTCCGACCTCGGTGACCTAGTTCGAAATAGCGAGTGGCCTAGTTTGGGTGATTGCCAAACTCGAGAGTACCCTAAGCCTTGGAGCGATGGGCAACTTACGGAGGAGCGATTTGTCATGACCCCTCTCAATAGAAACATACTGATCGCCGCCGTGGTGGTTGTCGCTATAGTGCTCATTTACATGTACGGATTCAATACAACGCCGCCCGCGCCAACACAGAAGTAGCGTCGAAGCGACAAATCAAAGATGTGCAGGGCGCGATTTGGTAGTCAGCGAGGCCGCCTCAGTTGGCTGCCTCTTCCAAATCAATCTTCAATTCGACGGGCTCCATCATTTCGCCGTCATAGATTTGCGAGACGTTCATTGCGAACGTCCGAAACCAGCGAACGCGTTGTGGAGCGGGCCACCCCTTATCGACGGGTGGGATTTTTTTGAGCAACGCGAGCAAGAGCGGGTCGAGATTCAGATTGTCCCCGCCGCCATCTCCACCAGTATGCGCGACGCCGGCAAAGGCGCTGGGCGTCGCGGATCGCGCTTGGAGCATTGGCCCGACGTCGCCGACTGAGACGCCTCCGGATCGGCGGCGCAAGTTCGTAGTAGTCGATGGTGGGAAGGTCTAAAAAGAAGAAGCCCTGCCGGGCTTGGAATCGCCTTGGCAGGACCGCCCTTCGCAGGGTCTTGAGGCTCAACGGTCACCCGCGAGCAATCAAGGCAGATATTGTTATTCGCCGTTCAACCAACAAGAAACGGCCCCAGCTCGGGGACGTCTGAGGCCGTTCTAGGTGGAGCGCTCAGTCGGCGGAGCGCACCCGACTAGTCCAAGGGGCGCGCTCTGCTTTTGTTCCAATCACAGTGGCCTGTTTCGCTTTCACGAGTGGCCTATTTCGGCCAGTACCTTGCTTGCCCAGATACCTAGGAGGGAAAGCAGGGAATGCTCCGCCCTCGTTCACACACCTGGCTATTGCCGCCATTCAATCTCGAAAGACATACCGACTACTAAGTGAGTGGGCCTATTTCGTACCTGCGAGTGGCCTATTTCCGGCCAGGCTCAGGCCCTTGATCACGAAAACAGAAAGACCCCGATCAGCAAACCTGCTGCAAATGCCCAGAGGCCTAATGTGCAAGCCGAGACAATGCGTACGAGAATACGGAGATCCTGCGGGACCTCATGGGATCGATCCGTCATTGCAGCCGTCCCCCCTGAGCAGCAATTGCTGGGGCCGTCCTTTAAATGGCCGGGCGGCATCCCGGCCGCCCGGCCACGCATTAAACCCCAATTCCGGTCCCGTCTGTCCGGCTTCCGACATTGTGGTTTTCGGCGGCCTGATTTGAATTGGCGAGTAGCCTATTTCGGCCGGTACCGTTGGGTGGGTACCTGTCCGTATCGAGTTGGTGTCCCAAGTTGAACTCGTGTCGTAAGTTGAATTTGGCAGTGTTAATTCCAGTTCCACGCCTTCGAACGATTCTCGATCTACCAAGTTGTCCCGACCGGAACCTGGAGGAGACGGGAATGAAATGGACGCTGATAATCGGCGCGGCGCTATTAGCCAGCCCGGCTCTCGCGGACCCTTGGAAAGACGAGAGCGGCAAGGGCCGCTGGGGTGGTGATCGCGGCGGCTACTACGGGCGCAGCTACAACGAAGCCCGCGAGTACAAGCAGGAGTTCTATCGCGGCCCCTGCAAGATCGAACGCAAGTGGGAGCGCAACGGCGAGTACAAAGAAGAGACCAAGTGTAAGGGCTACCGTTCGCGCAGTTGAACCTCGAACACGTAGACCCACAGCGTCCCGGTTGACGGCCTCTTTCTTTGCAGAAGGCCCGAGGCGCTCCTTTTGGCGCCTCATAATCCCCAAGGGGCAATCCACCCCAAGGGCAATCCACCCAAGGGCAATCCGCCGTTCCGGGCAGCGGTAACAACCTTGATCCAGGTCAAGGAAATTAGTCCTGTAAGGACATAACAAGTCCGACATGCTGTCCACTGCGACCATCTGATCCCGGCTAATCGCCGATAAATGACTCGCGCCCGCGAAGTTCCAGGCGCACACTGTTCCCGTCACCTGTGGCCCCACGGCATCTATCGGTGATGAGAACGCGCGATTGCACACGCGTTTGTCTGACGGAATGGAGCAGCAACATGCAGCACCACCGTTACGAGGATATGCTGACTTTCCCTGATCGGCTGGAAAAGGAAGCCGAGAGGCTTCGACAGGAAGCCGAAGCCACGCCCCCGGGACCCGAGCGAGAGGCACTGCTAAAGAAGGCGCGGCAGGCAGAGACCGCGCTCCATATCAACGAATGGCTGACCTCGCCCGGGTTGAAGCCGCCGGCGTAAGGCCGCCTCAATTGGCGGCCTCTCTCAGAGCCTGTCCCGCATCGGCAAGACCCGATCACTAGAGGACTGACGCCGCGACCGGTAGCGTGGCTTCCCGGACACAGGGCCGCGCTTTAAGCTCACTTTTGTACCGTTCCCCCGGAACGGATTCCGCCGCAATGCGTAATGCATCGGATATGCGACGGGTCAGCAACGGGGACCAGAATTGTGCCGGGCAAAAAATATCTAACGGAACAAGCGGCAACCTTTCTCAAGTTCGCAATGGCCAGTACGGATCCGGATGTCGCGGCGGGCTTTCTCGACAAGGCCGCGGACCTTTCGGCCAAGAGTAAAGAGGCGCCGGACGCCAGCCCCCGGCCGCCTGATGTAGAGCAGCCGGAAAGCTAGCTCTCCGATGAGGCCGCCCAACAGCGGCCTCATCGTTTAGTGGCCCGTTGCAAGTCAAGACGCTGACGTCGCTTACAATTTTACGCGTGCTTGCAGTTTCACCTGAACCGTCCGTCAAGAGGCGCACGCTATGTCTTGCGCATGCAGATACAAACGACCGCCCTCGCCTACGAACCCATCCTGCCGACGCTCAACAGCATGGCGCCCATTTCCACACACGGCTCTTGAGCCTCGGCCGCGCCCCGGAACCCTCAAGGGTACCGCAACCGGTCCGACCGGACACGCCGTCGAGAACCGATATTCCGCCACGCCAGCCATATCCCACCCGTCAGCAATAGAAGCAGGCACCACGTCGGCGCCTGCGAGCGGCGGGCCATTGCTGTCCCGTGGGCAATCGCAGCCCGCCATGCCGCTCATCGGCGACGCCCAGCCAAACGACCCCGCCGCATGGGGCAATGCAGCGAGGTCGCCGATGACGGGGAAAATCTGGAGGACCACCCCGTCCTCTCAAAAGATACGTCCCGCCGCAGGGCCTCGTTTCAGCGTCCAAATCGCCCGGCAAATTCGTTTTAAGCGGCGTTGAACCTTTTTTCATTCCGTTCAGACAAAATTCTTGCCTGGGACATTGCATCACTCGGGGAATAGGCCTGCGCCGCCAAGCGACCATACTCCGCTTGCGCGGCGTAGTGCTTTTTTGGGCGTGCCGAAACGGGGCAGGCGATTTGGACGCGCACGGGGTTGAAATGTCGGGGCAAGGATTTTTGCCGCGGCTGCGCGCGGCCAAGCTTATTTTCACCCGATGGAATTCATGAAACTTTGCGGTTCCGCTCCCGTTATTGCAGTGGAATGCGAGAGATTTCCATGAATCATTCATATGATTTACAAGGGCGTTGAATACACCGTGACGGCGGTCGCTCCAGGCATCTGGAAATGGCAATTCCGCATCGGCGACAAGGTCGTCTCAGGCAAGACCGAAGCCAAGCTCAATCTGCTTGCCATCCGGCGGGTCCAGCTTCGGATCGATCGGGAGCTAAAAAAAGTCGAACGGGAATAATCCGCTCACCGGATTCTTCCGCCGGTTTCCCATCGGAGAAGATTTAAGCAATTTCAGGAGTTTAGTGTTGCATGAGCACCGGGCCCATATGCCCGGCAACGTGCTTGGGCCCGTAAAAACCCGGAGTTGATCTTTCCGTATACCAGGAATCCACTCGCCACCTCCCGCGGATCCTCCAAGCCGACCGGCGGTCCATTTTTGCATTTGGTCACTTGCCATGCCGATCTTCTTCTTCAGCGTTCGACATGGCGAGGACGCATGCGTCAGCAACGATGGCGCGGAGTTTGCCGATCATAATGCCGCCTGGAGGGAAATGACCGGGGTCTGCGGCGACATGATCGCGGACGTTTCCCGCAAGCTCCCCGAAAATGCCGAGTGGCAGATGGAATTGCTGGATGAATCCCGGAGGCCCGTATTCCGGATTCGCCTGGTTGCGGAGACCCTGCAAGACACCGGCTAAATAGTCAGGCGTGCGTCTTTCGGGAAGCGGTATCCGGTTCACCGGCCGGCGCAACGCCCTTCCGCAGCTCCCGGGCGGAGATGAACCGGACGCCGACCAGCTCGCCCCTGCGCCAGATCAACGTGCATAGCCGCCGCACCTCGCCACCCGCGGTGAGGGACAGGCCGAACATCTTCGGCACCGCGAGGTCGCCCACATCAAGACAAGCGCCGTTCTCGGAAATGTCGAGGATGTAGCACTCGATCCATGGCGCATCGGGCGCCGGAATCAGGAATCCTGGCTTGTACAAGTCGACCCGAACGAACTTCCGGGCACCGAGGTCTTTGCGGTCTCTCGCCATGATTTCTCCTGTGCGGGGAAACAACTAGGCGGAATACCTCAATACCGGGTTATCGGAATTAGGCAAAAATGGGGGTGTTGGCCGATTCCTGATCAGTGGATCTCATTGCGCCTAATCGGCACTCGCAAGCCGGCGCATCGTGAATTCGATGTCGCCGCCGGGCAGCTCGCGCCAGCTTTCGACCGAGCTCATATAAGCCGCCTTGGGATAGCGGCTGAGAAAGTCACGCGCCCTCGCCCTAGCCTCCTCGCGCGGCAGGGTGAAGGTCTCGCGCAGATAGCCGTCGTCCGGCTTGCGCCGGCCGGCCATCCGGCTCGCGAGATCGCGCGGGCGAAAGACCACGTCGTAACTCCAGACATATGACGACAGGTCCAATATAGGGGCGGCGGCGAATGAATCCTACTCGCCGCTTTCACGAGACTACTGGCTGCTGCTGCCGGTCTTGCTCTTCTTGGCGGGCGCCGCGGCCTTCGCTGCGTCCTTGGGCGCCTCAGCGCCGCGCACGATGCCCCAGGGATCGGAAGAGGCCTTGGCGTCGGGAATCTTCCTCAGGGAATCCTTGTAGGCTTTTTCCCTGATGGCCTCCTGCTCCTTTTCCTCCGGCGATTTGGACACGAGTTCCGGGATCAGGTTGACGTTAGGGGTCTGCGCGTAGGCCGGCACCGTCAACAACACCACCACCGCGGCCGCGCTCAGCATTCTCATGACGCTCTCCTTTGCGTTTTCGCAAATGTACCACCGGCGCAACCGCGCCGCCAAGCACGACGGCCCCAGCCTTTGGTTTGTTGGACACGCGCTCGCAGGCGGCCGGACTGGCAGGATTTCGGCGATTGCGCTCAATCGCGCCGGATCGTGCCGCATTTGAGGCGGGACACCGGTGTTCCCTTCGCCGCAATGACCACTACAATGCGCCGAAACAATATCATCGGGTGAGGGAACAGGCGTTCATGCAACAACAGCCACAAGCAGCCGAATTCGGTATCGCGGAGGCCAGGCGGGTGCTTGGCGAAGTATTTGCGCCATGGGTGATGGATCTCAATCTGTCGATCGAGCGCTTTGACTTCGCGCCATCAGGCGATGCCGCCGACTGGCAGCCGGGCGCGATCCTGCGCCTGCCGTTCTCGGAGCGGCTCTGCCGCAATGGCGGCACGGTCTCGGGCCAGGCGCTGATGGCCTTTGCCGACACCGCGATGGTGATCGCCAATCTCGCCGCCAACCGCGGCTATCGGGCGATGACGACGGTCGACCAGACCACGCATTTCATGCGCGCGGTCTCTGCCTCCGACGTGCTGGCCGATGCGCGCGTGGTCCGCCTCGGACGCACCATGAGCTTCGGCCGCGTCACGCTTCTCGCCGCCGCCGACAACAAACCGGTGGCGATGGTCTCAAGCGCGTTCGCGATGTTGTAGAGAATTGCAGGGTGGGCAAAGGCGTATCTGCGCCGTTCCCACCATCTCTCACCGATCACAATAGGCCGCCCCCGTAGTTCTCTCGTCTTGCCGGAACATGATTCCTCTGGTGTCCTCGCGTTGAGATTGTCGAGGGCCGAACCATGCTCAAAACTGCTCTTGTGATGGCGACCATCACCATCATCGCTTGCGCCGTGGTGATCGCAATTTCCGAACTCCTCTCTCGTGGGCGCCAACCGCAAGCTGGTCCCCCGCCGCGGCGCCGGGCTTTTTAACGACAAGGCCCACCGTACTAAGTCGATTGCTGGCGGGGTGCAGCCCGGTTGGGCGCAGCGACGCCCGGAACCATGTCGAAAATTCTTCCGTTGTCCCTGCGAACGCAGGGACCCATAGCACCGACCCTAGTTGTTTGTGAGGTCGTTGTTATCATCTTGTCTTTTCCAACAGGAACTGCCGCGGAGTATGGGTCCCTGCGTTCACAGGGACGACGATGCAGCGGTTGTGCGGTCACCTACGCCCCTCCACCCTGCGTCGCCGCCAGCGCCACACCAACGTCGTCATCAGAACGATCACCAACCCACCCGCGATCGCCCCGCTCATGAATCGTCCGCCGGGCCGGTCGATGGTGCGCGACTGTAGCGAGGGTGCCTTGCCCGGCCGCGCCAGGCGGAACGCCACCACGCTGTCGCCGATCGTGGTGCCGGATTCGGAATGACCGCCGGCGCCGATCGCGACATATTGCTCGCCCTTCCACAGATAGGTCATGGGATTGGCGACACCCGGCACCGGCAGCCGGCCCTGCCACAGCTCCCGCCCCGACCTGGCGTCGAACGCACGCAAATAAGCATCCATCGCGCCGGTGAAGACGAGACCGCCGGCGGTGATTGCGACGCCACTGACGAGCGGCGTGCCGAAGGGCAAGGCGATGCCGAGCGGCGCGCGATCCTCCGTGGTGCCGACACGGGAACGCCAGAGAATCTTGCCGCCCTTCAGATCGACCGCGACCATCTCGCCCCAGGGCGGCTTGTTGCACAACAGCCCCAAAGGCGACAATGCGACCGCGCGCGTCATCGCAAACGGCGCGCCCTGCTGCCGTCCAAAGTCGTGCCCGGGCGGCGGATCGAACCCTTGCGCTGCCTCGCGCGGAATCAGTTTGACGATATGGATCGCACGCGTCGTATTGGCGTAAAGGATCTGGTTGACGGGATCGAAGGCGGCGCCGCCCCAGTTCACGCCGCCGCCGGTCATCGGAAACACCACGGTGCCTTGCGTCGAGGGCGGAGTGTAGAGACCATCGTTGCGTGCGGAGGCGACTTGCGCGCGGCAGACCCGGCTTTCCCAGAACGGAATCAGGCCGAATACGTCGTCGGCCGAAATTCGCTGCGACAGCAGCGCCGGCACGTGGGTCGGAAACGGCTGCGTCGGCGAGAGCTGCTCGCCTTCGGCGCCGCCCTGCGGCACCGCGCGCTCCTCCACCGGCCATACCGGCTTGCCGGTATCGCGGTCGAGCACGAACACAAATCCCTGCTTGGTCGGCTGGATCACGACGTCGCGCTGGCCATCGCCGGTATCGATGCGTGCCAGCGTCGGCTGCGCCGACAGGTCGTAATCCCAGACATCGTGATGCACGGTTTGAAACGACCAGACCCGTTCGCCGGTCCCGGCGCGCAGCGCCACCACCGAATTGGCGTGATCGTTGTTGCCGGGCCGCTTGCCACCCCAGAAATCCGGGCTAGGCGAAGACGTCGGCAAAAACACCAGGCCGCGCTCCTCGTCCACCGACATCGGCGCCCAGACGTTGGCATGGCCGGCATTGATGCCGCTATGGTCAAGCGGATCGAAGCTCCAGCGCGGACGCCCTGTTCGCGCATCGAAGGCACGTACCGTTCCGGCCGGCGCCTCGACGCGTCGATTGTCCGCAATCGCAGAGCCGATGATCATGGTATCGCTGATAATGACGGGAGCCGATGTGATCTGGAATTCGCCGGGCCATTCCAGCGGCGTGCCGATCTCGATTCCGACCTCGCCATTGGCGCCGAATTCGGCGCAAGGCGCGCCGGACCTCGCGTCGAGCGCGATCAAGCGTGCGTCGTTGGTACCCATGAATATCCGTGCGCGGCAGGCGGCGTTATCGGGCGCCTTGTCGTCGACCCAATAAGCCACGCCGCGGCAAGTGTAGCGGTTGGCCGGGCGCTGATTGGTCGAGATATTCGGATCGTATCGCCACTTCTGCGCGCCGCTACCGGGATCGAGTGCAATAACCTCGTTGAATGGCGAGCAGAAGATCAGGCTGTCCTCGACCAGCAGCGGGGTCGCCTGAAACTTGGTCCGCCTCATCACGTCAGGCGCGCGGCGGTCGAGATCGCCGGTGCGAAACTCCCAGGCGCGGACGAGATTGCCGACATTGTCCGGCGTGATCTGGGTAAGCGGCGAAAACCGCAATCCCCCGCGATCGCCGCCCCAATGCTCCCAGGCGGAAGCCGGAATCGAGATACAGACGAAGATGGCAACAAAGGAAGTAAACAGACGAACCGGATTTCGCATCCTACCCCCGCAAGCGCAGCACAACGCTTGCGGGATCGGTTACCCTATTGGCACCTCAGTATCTACCCCGGCCGCCATGGTCGCCATAGTGGCCGCCGCGGCCACCGCCAAACCCGCCAAGGCCAATTCCGATGCCGATGCTGACCGGCGGTGGCGGCGGCGGCTCGTACACCTCGCGCGGCGGCGGACGGCGAACGACCACGACGTCGTCATCTACCTCGCGCCGACGTGGCGGCTTGCGATCGACCCGCTTCGGCGGCTCCGGCTCGACGCGCTTGACCGGCACATTGACCTTGATCTTCGGCTGCTGCGGCGGCTGCACGTTGCAGGGACACATCGGCGCGGCGAGCGCGACGTTTTGCGGCACGGCGCCCGCGCCGGCGACAACCGGAGGCGTGAAGTCGGGACGGTTGCGCAGCCGCTCTTCCAGCTTGCGCGCGGTTGCGCTGAGATCGCTGTCGGGGAATCTCGCCAGGAACGAGCGATAGCCGGACGCGGTATTGATCAGCACCGCGTTATTCCACGCCACCATGCGCCGGTGCCGAACCAGCCAATCGCGCGCCAGCCGCCCGAGCGCCGTCTGCGGGAAGAGGCCGGCAAAAGCCTCATACGCTTCGTCGGTGCCGTCGGCTACGATCAGCTCGTTTGCCGCCTCGACCGGCTTGCCCTTCAGATCGCGGGTCCACTCGGCGACCGTCTTCTTCGGAGCCGCTGCAGGCTTCGGCCCGGCGATCGACGCGCCCGAAAAGCGGAAATCCTCGGTCAGCGAGGAGCTGTCCCACGGCGTCTGCCGCCCTTCGGTGACCTTGTTCACCGCAAGCCGCACCCGCTTGAAGGTCTCCTCGATCGGAATGTTCTGCTCCTTGCCGGCCGCCAGCAGCGCGTTCGTATACGGGCTGTTGGAGCCGGAGCCGTCTTCGGCGACTGCGCCGGGCGACGTCGAGAACGACAGGAAGGTGCCGGGCGCGCCGACCTTGGCATCGACGAGGGCAAGCCCGCTGCCGGCGGTCTTGAGGTCAGGGAATGGATTGTTGCGGCAGGCGTCGAGCATCAGGATGCGCATCTTGCTCGGCACCGAGGTCAACGTGTTCAGGATGTCGTTGAGGCGCACCGCCTGGATCGGAATGTCGGCTTCGCGCTTCGGATCGATGTCGATCGGCACCAGAAAATTCTCGCCGTCGATCTGCAGCCCATGGCCGGCATAAAACACCAGCGCAACCGTGTCGGCACCCTTGGCCGCGACCTTGCCGGCGAATTCGCTGACCACCTCTCGCATCTGGCCCTGCGAAAGATCGGAGGCCGTCGAAACTTCGAAGCCGGAATCGGTCAGCAATTGCGTGACCGCCTTGGCGTCATTGGCTGGATTGGGCAGCGCCGGCACCGAGCGATAGGCGGACTGGCCGATCACCAGCGCGAGGCGATTTTCGGCGAATGCGGACGGCGTGCCCAGAAGCAACGCGGCGGGAACCGTCAACTTGAGCAGCGCGTGACGGAACATGATGCCACCTCCCCGACAATACAGGCTGTGGATTGGTCATGGGCCCGCAGCCAAAGGTTCAAGCCGGCGGCGCCATGTGAGGCGTGGCGACGGCCCGATTCAGCGGCGACCTTGTCGCAGGCCCAAGCGTCGCGCAGTGATGTGAATCACAGTCTCAGAATTGTTATGTCGTCTGCACCGCCTCTGTCCGGAACGGCGCCTCCGCGCTAAAAAACCTCCGATGCGGCGGATCGTGATTCATATAACGCTGGTTGTGGGCGCAGCGCTGACACTTGTGGGGTGCGGCTTCGCCGATATCCGCTCACCGGTGCCGGAGTTCATGCGCGCCAAGGCGCCCGAGCCGGCCCCGCTCGAGCCGGCGCCCGACGTCAAGCGCATGCTGAAGGAGAAACTGGACTCGGTATTCACGGCGGCCTCGCAGCCGACCCATGTTCGCGTTTCCGAGCCGCGCCCCAACCTCCGCGGACCCGGCTGGACCGCATGCGTCAAGGCCGAAGTGATTTCGGTGACCGGCAAGCCGCTGGGCACGCAGACCTACCGAATCGAGATTTCCGAAGGCGTGATTGCCGATCGCCGGCAGATCGAGCCGGAAGATACCTGTACGAGCGAGAGCTACGAGCCAATCTAGCCCTACAGGCAGCGGGTCGTCGCCCGGACCGGACAGAGCTTCAGCGCACTGGTCAGCGAAAACAGCACCCGCGCCCCGCGGGTGGGATTGTCGGGCGCGCGATAGCTGAGCGGCGCGGCAGCGCCGATGTCGGCCTGCAGGCCGTCGGCGAGGAAGAAGCGGACGCCACCGCCGGCGGAGGTCAGCGAAAGGCCATCGCTGAGCCGATAGCCCGAGTTCCAGGCAACGCCGCTGTCGACGAAACCGTAGACTTGGTAGCCGCTCAGATATTGAAGGTTCGTCTTTTGGTCGAAGCGCAGTTCCGCCGAGCCCGCCAGACCGTTATCGCCGCTGATCTCGGCGCTGCCATAGCCGCGTCCGAACGCGATGCCGCCGAGATAGAATTGCTGCAAGGTGAACAGCGGGCCGGACGCCGTCTGGCCGGCCGAGGCAAGTTTCAGCGACCATGCATCCGACAGCGTCTGGTAACGCGTGAACCAGAAATTCAGCGCGGAGAATTTGCCGGATGCGCCGTTGCGCGACAGAAAGTCGTCGCCGCGGTGCGAGGCACCGAGTATGTCGAGGCCCTGGCGATAATTCACCGTCAGATAATTGGTGCCGCCGAAATTGTCCTGCAGCCGGTAATCCGACGTGAGACCGGCGGTGCGGATGCGGTCGGCGTAGATCGGGCCGAACACATCGTTTTCGGTGGCATTGGTGAATCCGGCCGCCGCGGTAAGCGTCAGGCTGGACTTCTGCGATTGCAACGGCGCGATGCTGCCGCGAATTTCGAACGACTCGGTCTTGATGTTATCGCTGTAGAGGCGACGGTAGTCGCCGGGCCAAACCTCGCTGTAGTATCCCGACGCACCGATGCGGGCGCCGTCGGTGCCGACGGGAATCTCGTAGGACAGACGGCCGAACGCGAGCTGCCGCGGATCGCCGGGCGTGGTGGAGAGGTTGAACACCAGCGAGTCGCCTGGCGTGAGATAGGAGTTGAACGCCGCCGTCCCGTAGCTTTGCCACGGCCCGACCGACGACGATCCGAGATTATCGACGCCGAACGAGGTAAAGACGTGCCAGGTCTTCAGAGACAGGATCAGGCGGAACTGGCCGCTCGCGGTGCCGATCTCCTCGATCGCAGTGTCCTCGATCCGCACGCCAGGCCGGCCGTTGATCAGAAGCAATTTCCGCTCGAGAGTCGCAAGCCGCGAAGGCCGCTCCGTCAGCACGGCTTCGAGCATCGGCCGGACACCGAATTGTTCGGCGCCGTCTCCCTTCAGCGTCAGCTCCGTGATGCTGGCTTCGATGACTTGAATATGAAGCCGGCCGCCCTGGATGTCCTGCGGCGGAACGATCGCCCGGCTGAGGTGAAAGCCGGCGGCGCGATAGACGTCGCTCACCGCGGTGGCGATAGTCGCCAGGTCGGCCTGCGATACTTGTTTGCCGATGTAGGGTTGATACGTCGTAACCAGCCGGTCCTGCGGGATCGCGACGGCGCCGCTGATCGTGACGCGCTTAAGCATGAACAGCGGTTTGGAATCCCCCTGCCCCTCCGTCCCCGCGAATTGCGGCGACGGCAACCGGGGCCGTCCATTGGCACCCTGGCTCGATTGCTGATCCTCGAAACGTTTTTCGATCTGTCTCGGATCATAACCGGGCTGGTTCGCGTGCTGCGCGTGCGCGGGAGAACAGGCGGTGCACAAACCGAGACCAACCATCAGCAGGCAAAATCGGACAATGACCACTGCACACATACTTCTCAGTACATCTACGGAGAGGAACCTCTGCACATGGGTGAAGCCGCTAGCCATATGATTTCAATAGAGTTTTATGGTGAACGGATGGTTAATTCGATTCTTTGGAAGTAAGGCTTTCGCTCACTCAATGTTGAAACATTTCCGATAGTCGTTCGGGATAAAGCGGCAATCGGAGAGAGTTTCATGCGTGCGATCCTTCACGTCACAAGAGCCCTCGGGACAGCGTTCGTCCTGGCGACGACTTCCGCCGCTTTCGCTGCCGACGGCGACGACTGGACCGTGCACAAGTCCTCGGGCGAAGTATGGCTCTCTGGCACCGGCGTGCAGCAGGCATCGCTAAAACAAGAAGACATGTTGAAGCCCGGCGACACCGTTCGCACCGGCCGCACCGGACGCGTCCTCCTGAGGCGCGGCGACGAAATGATCCTGGTTTCGCCGAATTCCGTTGTCGGCGTCCCCGCCCAGAAGAAGGAAGGACTCTCGACGACTATCGTGCAGCAGGCCGGCTCCATCCTGCTCGACGTCGAAAAGCGCAACGTCAAACATTTCGAGGTCGAGACCCCCTACCTCGCGGCGGTGGTGAAGGGCACGCAATTCCGCGTCACCGTCAATGCAGGGAAGACCACCGTCGACGTGGTCCGCGGTCAGGTTGAAGTCGCAGATTTCAAGTCGGGTCAGATCGCCCAGGTGATGGCGGGCCAACACGCAACGGCGTTCGCCACCGGCAAGACCGGCCTCTCGCTGGGCGGTCCGGGCACCCTCGCCCCGATCGAGCAAGGCAAGCCGCGCGCGCCGTCGGTCGAGCGCGTTCCGGTACCGCGCGGAGGCTTTACCGCGATCCGCCACGCCACGAATGGACAGGCCGCCCAGCCGTTGCGGCATGCAAGCGTGCAGCCCGCAAAGCACGCCGTCACCCGCATCTCGTCATCGATCGGTGAAGTCCGGGTGAACTTCCATCGCGTTACTAACGGCCTCGCCCATGGTGCTACGCCCTCAGGGAGCGTGGCGCGGGGCGTGGCCGACACCAATACGGTCTGGAAGTCATCCGGCTCCGACTCGGCCGCCGCCAACAATGGTCAAGGAGATAATGGGAGTGGAGCTGCCGCGAGTGCTGCCGGTCGGACCAATGCAAGCGCGGTGGCGGCCATCGCCGGAGGCAACGCCAATAGCGGCAACAGCGGCAACGGCAATAGCGGCAGTGATAATGCCGCCAGCGGAAGCGGCAACGGCGCTAACGGCAGCGGAAGCGCCAACGGCGCCAATGGCAGCGGCCGTGGCAACGGTCATGCCAACAACGGCGGCGGAAACGGAAGAGGCCGCTAGCCACATCATCAACTGCGAAAGTTGGCGATCCCCTGGACCGAACGGCTCCTCTAACCTGAACACCAGAATGGTGACCACGTGAAACGATATCGGTCGCATGTTTTCGTGATGATTGCGATGGCAATCGTCCTGTTGGGCGGGTGGCAAAACGGACTGCGCCATGCATTGGTCGATCTGAGGTTCGCCTGGCAGTCGCGACAGGTTAGCGGCGATATCGTGGTGATTGCGATCGATGCGTCATCGATCGACAGAATCGGTGTCTGGCCGTGGCCGCGCGTGCTCCACGCTGAACTGATCCGGCAGCTTGAGAAGGCGAACGTCCAGGACATCGCGCTCGACGTCGACTTCTCCACGCCTTCCGATGCGTCGTCGGACCGAAACTTTGCCGAAGCCCTGCAGAACGCCGGCGGATCAGTCGTGCTGCCCTCGTTCCAGCAGCCTCGCACCGACAAGACCACGCTTCACGTCAATCGCCCGTTGCAGCAATTCGCCGAACATTCCTGGCCGGCGGTCGTCAATGTCGAGGTGGGACCCGACGGCCTCGTCCGCCGTTATCCGTTCGGCGAGAAGCTGGACGGCAAATTCATGCCCTCGATGGCTGCCGTGCTCGCCGGTCAATACGCCGAAAAGCGCGCGCCCTTTCTGATCGACTTCAGCATCCGGACTGCGGGAATCCCCAAAGTGTCCTTTGCGGACGTGCTGCGCGGCGACCCGGCGACGCTGCAAAAACTGCAGGGCAAGAAGGTCATTATCGGCGGCACGGCGCTCGAACTCGGTGACCGCTTCAGCGTCCCGAACGGCGTGATCGTGTCCGGCCCCGTGTTGCAGACGCTGGCCGCGGAATCGCTATTGCAGAACCGTGCGCTGCAATGGACCTCGCACGTCGTCACGCTGACCGGCCTGACCCTGCTCGCCTTGATCATGCTGTTCTCATGGCGCCGCCTTTCCGCCGGCAAGCGAGTGGCGCTGCTCGCCGCAACCGCTGTCGCCCTCGAGGCCGGCGCGTTTGCCCTGCAGATGGCATTTCCGCTCATTCTCGACACGTCGCTGATTCAAATCGCCATCATTGTCTACATCGCGGCCATCGCGCTCGACGAAATCGATATCAAGGATCTGCTCGGCAGGGTCGCCGAGAGCCGCTTTCAGCGCGTGGCGATGGCGCTCGGCGACGGCCTGATCTGCACCGATTGCAGTTATCTGATCACGGTCTGGAATCCGGGCGCGACCGCGATCTTCGGCTATCTGCCGGAGGAAATGATCGGCCGGCCGTTCGACGAGATTTGCGCACGTGACGGAGCCGTTGCCACGTCCTCTTTCTCCATCAAGAACGCCGCACATCTCGCTCCCGGATCGGTAGTCGAATTCGACGGACGCCGCAGCAATGGCGAGGTGTTTCCGGTCGAGGCCAGCTTCTCCGGCTGGCAGGGCACTGACGGGTTTCAATTCGGTGCGATCCTGCGCGACATTTCGGTGCGCAAGCGCGAAGCCGAGCGGATTCGATACCTCGCCGAACACGACACGCTGACGGGTCTGATCAACCGCAACACGCTTCACGCCGGCCTGGCCGCGATGATTGCGAAAGCCGAGGCCGAGGGTTGCGAAGTGGCGATGCTGGTGGTCGGCCTCGATGGCTTCCAGCAGATCAACCACATGCTCGGTCATGCCAGCGGCGATCTCGTGCTTCGCGGCATTTCAGAGCGGCTGACGGCGGGAGTTCCGGTATCTGGCATGGTCGCGCGATTGAGCGGCGATGAATTCGCCATCGCCGTCCGGATGAGCGATATCGGCGAAAACGTCAGTCGCTTCGCCGAGCAGATCGGCGCGAGCTTCGAGGCACCGCTGCTGGCCGGCAACCGCCAGCATCGCGTCCGGGTCAGCATCGGCGCCGCGGTTTTCCCCGGCGGCGGCCGCAGCGCGGACGAGCTGCTGAGCAATTCCCATTTGGCATTGAGCCGCGCCAAAGCGAGCAAACGCGGCGGTCATGTGCTGTTCGAGGACGCGATCCGCCGCGAGTTGCAAACCCGTCTGACGCTGGAAGCGGAACTGGCGGCGGCCGCGGAGCACGACGAATTCGAACTGTTCTATCAGCCGCAACTGCATCTGGCCGATGGCCGCCTGATTGGCGCCGAAGCGCTGATACGCTGGCGCCATCCGGTACGAGGCCTGGTTTCGCCGGCTGAATTCATGCCTATCGTCAACACCTCGCCGATCTCTGAGAAAATGGCGGTTTGGGTTCTCGATACCGCCTGCGCCAAGGCAGCCGCTTGGGAACGCAGCGGCCACAAGCTTCGCATCGGCGTCAATCTCTCGCCCTCGCAGTTCCAGTCCGGCGACCTAGCAGGCTCGGTCGCGCAAGCGCTTGCCCGCAGCGGCTTAAGCCCGACCAGCCTCGAGCTCGAGATCACCGAGGACATCCTGCTCCACGACGAGAAGGGCGCGCTGAACACGTTCCTGAAGATCCAGGAGCTTGGTGTTCGGATCGTGTTCGACGATTTCGGCACCGGCTTTGCAAGCCTTAGCTATCTGAAGAAATTCCCGCTCGACGGGCTGAAGATCGATCGCTCATTCGTGTTCGGATTGCTGGCCAATCCCGACGACGCGGCGATCGTGAGTTCGACGATCGGACTGTCAAAGCAACTGGGCCTGTCTGTTATCGCCGAAGGCATCGAGGACCGGGCCACCGCTGACTTCCTGGTCAGGATGGGCTGCGAAGAGGGACAAGGCTACTTCTTCGGACGGCCGATGCCGGCGCGTGATTTCGAAGCCAAATTCCTGACCAGCCCCGCCGCTGCCGAGGTGGCGTGACGGCTGGGCGGCCGGGCGGCCGGATCAGACTGAACGATCCGTTAACGCGACCGCTCAAATCCGAGCTTTGCAACAACGCTATTTTCCATCTCTTTTCGCTAGCCTTGCCCTGTGAACGCGAGGAACAAGCGGCGCCCAGGGGTGCTGTTGGCAAAAATCGCGAATGGGGTTCGGGGAAGTGGCTGATATTACCGACACATCGACGGTGCGCCGTGCATCGAGCAAGGATGCGAACGCGCATGCGCCAGACTCCGGCGGAGCGTTGATGCCGCTCGCCGGCGTTTCCGCAGGCCAATGGCGCGCGCTTTCCGAGCGCGCCGCCGAGCCGAACGGCTATTACTTGCCCGGATGGGAATTGGCGGTGAACGCGTCAGCGCGGGGTCGCGTCAACGCCGCCGCGCTCGGCGCGTGGCGCGATGCCTCCAGCCTGATCGGCCTGCTACCCGTGATCTCGATGTGGCGCGCCTACAAGATCCCTCTGCCCGCTTTGGTCAGCGCCGATCCCTATGGCACGCTTTGCACGCCGATGCTCGATTGCGACATGGCGGAGGAAGCCGTCGCGAGCTTGCTGCGGCGGGCCCGGCGGGCCGGCGCGCATGCGCTGATCTTCCGCGCCATCTCGCTCGATGGCGCAGCCATGAAAGCCTTTACCGACGTGCTGCATCGCGGCGGCATGCAGCCGCTGCTGCTGCAATCGCATGTCCGCGCCTGTCTCGACGCCACCGGTGACGCCGACGACGTCCTGCGCGAAGCGCTGGGCGCGAAGAAACTGAAAGAACTGCGCCGCCAGCGCAATCGCCTAGCCGAACACGGCGCCGTTCATTTCGACGTGGCCCGGACGCCCGCCGAAATAGCCGCCGCCGTCGAAACATTCCTGATGCTGGAAGCCAGCGGCTGGAAGGGTCAGCGCGGCACTGCGCTCGGACAGGACGAGGGCGACACGGCCTTCATCCGCCGCGCCGCTTCAGCGTTGGCCGAGACCGGCCAATGCGAGATCGTGAGGTTGCGGGCCGGCGAAACACCCGTGGCGGCTGCGATTGTGCTGCGCCATCGCGACCGCGCTTTCTACTTCAAGCTCGGCGTCGACGAGCGCTTTGCGAAGTTTTCGCCGGGCGTGCAACTGACGCTGGACCTGACCCGGCATCTGTGCGCCGACCCCGCGATCCGCCTCGTGGATTCCACGGCGAACCCCGACCATCCCATGATCAATCCGATCTGGCGCGGACGACTTGCGATCGGCGACGTCTTGATCCCGCTTCGGCGGCGCGATCCGGTTATCGCGCTGATCCGCGCTGCGCTCAGCTTGCGCGGCGCGATCCGCGAGCCGGCGCGCCGCTTCATTCATTTCGTCAGAGCACGGCAGGAGAAATCCTAAATGAATACGCTGACTGCCATTGCGCCCGTGATTACGGCCGACCATGACGCGCTTCGTCGCGATTTTCCACTGAAGCCGTTCGCGATCCGCCACAAGCTCGCCGGCCATCCGCTGCTGACGCTACCGCGCATCGCGCAACTGGCCTCCGAGCTGCCGCGCGACCTGATCGAATATAATTCCGGCAAGGTCGCGATCAGCCAGGATCCGGATGCGATCCCCACCGTCGACCTCGATCCCGTCGAAGTCGTGAAAAGCATCGAAACCGCCGGCGCCTGGATGGTGCTCAAGCGCGTGGAGAACTCGGCGGAATACCGGGCATTGCTGGAGGACACGCTGCTGTCGGTCGCCCGCGCGCGCGGCTTCAACAGCTTAGCTGATGCCGGCTTCGAGCAGGTCGAGGGCTTCCTGTTCGTGTCCTCGCCGAACTCGACCACGCCGTTTCATCTTGATAGCGAGGATAATTTCTTCGTCCACATCCACGGCGAAAAATTCTTCACGATCTTCGACAATACCGACCGCTCGATCGTCTCCGACGACGAGATCGAGCGCTCGATGACCAAGCATCGCAACCTGAAATACGACGAGGGCTTTGCTGCGCGCGGCACGGAATTCCACCTGTTCGCAGGCGACGGCTGCTACGTACCGTATCAATGGCCGCACTGGGTGCGCACCGCAGGCTCGTTCTCGATCTCGATGGCGATCACCTGGAAGACGCGCGAAGTGCGGCGGATGAACGACCTGCACTTCTTCAACTCGATGCTGCGCGGCATCGGCCTGCCGCAGCAGCCGCCAGGCAAACAGCCGGCGCTCGATGCGCTGAAGCTTGCGTTCTATCGCACGGTAACGACGGCCATCAAGCCGCTACGCGCCTCGATGGCGATGCGCCGCGTGCTGCGGCGGATCGCGCTCGGCAAGCGGGCGAACTACTATCTGAAGGGCGCGTAGTCGCGGCAGCGTAGCCCGGGTGGAGCGAAGCGCAACCCGGGACCGGTCAAGCTAGACGCCGTAATCCCGGATTGCGCTTCGCTCCATCCGGGCTACATTTTCCGACGCTCACTGCAACGGCGAATGCGGCGCCGGCAGCATGATGGTCGAGTGCATCTCGTCGAGAAATCCGGGACCCTTGCCGAGAAATTCCTGCCAGGCGGGATCCTTCATCGCATTGCCCCGCGCTTCGGCGCGGGCGTTCAGGCTGGGATAGGCCCAGATGTGGCAGGCTTCGTTCGGTTGCCCCGCTTCGGTCGTCCAGAGGCCGACGATCTTTGAATATTTTTCGCGCTCCGGCAGCACCGCGGTGAACGCATCGAGCCACTGCTTCAGGCCGCCGGCAGGCTTGCCCCGGTAGTTGCGAAGTTCGTAGACATTGCCCGTCGATGCCGGCGCAACCGGCGGCCGCACCGCGTTCATCAGGCGGACCTCCTGACGCACCAGCAAGGGGCGGATCAGCGGCACGTACTCGCCGGTCCAGCGCGGGTTCTTCGCGAGCTCGGCGCGCATCCGCGCGCGCTCGTCGAAACTGTTGTAGCTCCACATGTGCAGGACCTGATTGAGCGGCCCGATCTCGGTCGACCAGTAGCCTTCGAGCTTGCCGTAATCGTCCTTGCGGATCTCGCGCGACACCGTGCTCGCGGCCTTGATCATGTCGCCCAGCGTGCCGGGCTTTACGGTGTAGGTTCGCAGTTCGTAGATCATGATGCCTCCCCAGGTTTGTTGTTGGTTTTGTAGGGACAACGCCCATCAAACGCTACTGCGCTCGCGGAGAGAGGCCCCTCACCCCAACCCTCCAAGAGCGAGCTTTCGCTCGTCTCGCCCCCGCAAGAGCGGGGCGAGGGAGAAGAAAACCGGTATCTACTCCGCCGCCTGCGCGTTGATTTCGCCGGAGACCTGACGAATAGCACGGGCAAGTTGCTCGGCCGGCTGGGCGCCAGACACCGCATATTTCTGCGCGAACACGAACGTCGGCACGCCGGAGATGCCCTTGTCGGAGGCTTCCTGTGCTTGCCCCGAGATCAGCGCGACATCCTCATCGGTGGCGAGGCGCTTGCGCACATCGTCGGCGTCGAGCCCGACATCGGCCGCTGCCTGCACCAGCACGTTGATGTCGGTCAGGTCGCCGCCGTCGCGGAAATACAATTCCATCAGGCGCTGCTTCATCTCGGCGGCCTTGCCCTGCGCTCCCGCCCAGTGGATCAGGCGGTGGCAATCGATGGTGTTGGGCTGGCGCTTTACCAGTTCGGGCCGGTAGGTCAGCCCCTCCTCGCCCGCAGCGGCCACGACGCGGCCGGCGATGCCCTTGTAGGCTTCGACCGAGCCGAACTTGGCGGTGAGATATTCGTCGCGGCTGATGCCCTCGCGCGGCACCCAGGAATTGAGGAAGAACGGCCGCCAGCGCACTTCGACCGGAACATCCGGCACCAGCGCCAGCGCGTTCTCGATCCGGCGCTTGCCGATATAGCACCAGGGGCAGACCACGTCGGAGACGATGTCGATCTTGAGGGGTTTCAGGGTGCTCATCGGGATCTCCTCGCAAAATGATGCCCGGAAGGTAGTCCGATCGGGCGAGGAGACAAGGGCGCGGCCTGCATGTCTCGTATCACTTCACCTCGGCGGTTATTGTTATGCGAAGGCCCTGGGCCGGTGTAAACCGCGGCCATGTAGGATGGGTGGAGCGAAGCGATACCCATCAACCTTGCCCGGGCTTCTAAATGATGGGTTTCGCTTCGCTCTACCCATCCTACAGATTACGGCAGATTCGCCGCTATCTGCCGCATCCGCTCGGCGGTCAGATCGTCGGCCGGGAAAAAGGTTTCCAGCGCCAGCTCCTGCAGCGTGATGTCGACGGGCGTGCCGAACACCATGGTGGTGGAGATGAAGCTGAGCACGTCGCCATTGCGGCGCAGCTTGAAGGGGATCGCGACATTGTCGGCCGAGACCGGTCCGGACCTCGCCGGCATTCGGTAGGCTTTCAACTCCTGATACAGTTTGAGCAGTTCGGGATCGGCCGTCGCCTCGCACTGCCGGTGCAGCCGCTCCAAGAGATGCGCGCTCCATTCGGCGAGGTTGACCGTGCGCGGCGCCAGCCCCTCGGGGTGAAAGGCGAGCCGCAAAATATTGAAGGGCTGCCCGAGCAGATGCGGCGGCAAGCCTTCGAGCAGCGGCGCGACCATGCGGTTGGCCGTCACCAGATTCCAGTGCCGGTCATAGGCCAGCGCCGGATTGGGTTCATGCGCCTTGAGCACGAGATCGATCGCCTGCCGCGCGGATTTCAGCGCGGGATCGTCGAGCGAGCGCTGCGGAAAGGCCGGCGCAAAGCCCGCGGCGACCAGGAGTACGTTGCGTTCACGCAAGGGAACCTCCAATCGTTCGGCGAGCTTCAGCACCATTTCGCGCGACGGCGCGGCTCGGCCCGTCTCCACAAAGCTGAGATGACGCGCGGATATCTCGGCATCCCCTGCCAGATCTAGCTGGCTGAGATGACGGCGCTGGCGCCATTCGCGCAGGTAGTCGCCGATGTGGACGGGTTGGGTTCGTTCGGCTCGCGCCGCGGAAGCATGTGCGTTCATGGTGGAAAACCTATCATGCGAATTTCACCCATTCCATTACGTCCGAGGTAATCGAAACAGGTCGCGGGCTGGATCATCTTGGGGGCACAGGAGATGACCCATGCTGATGCTTTCCCTCTTCCGGCTCGTCGTCGCCATGATCCCCTTGGTGCTCAATCTGGCCACCTGGTTACTGGCGCGCTCCCTGAACATGCCCGAACCCGTGGTGCACGACACCGGCGTTTTCGTGCTCGTGCAGGTGCAGACGATCGAGAACAGGGTCGGCAAGGCGCTCTGCCCGACGCGGCTGGTGCGTCAGCTCCGATCGCTGCTGCAACGCTGATCCACGTTCTTAAAAAACAACCCCATGCAAAGGAGAATCGTCATGATCCGTCCGTCCCCATTCCTGAGCCGCGCCCTGCTCGCCGACGCCATCTTCAGCGGTGTCGCTGCCGTCGCGTTGACGCTCGGCGCCGGCGCGCTCGCGCCGTTCCTTCATCTGCCCGAAGCCTTGTTGCGCGAGACTGGCCTGTTCTTGATTGCGTATACCGCGCTGGTCGGTTGGCTCGCCTCGCGGTCGACAGTGGCCAAGGCGGTGTTGCTGGTGATCGTGGGCAACGCCGCCTGGACGCTGGGCAGCATCGCACTGTTGTTCTCCGGCGCAGTGTCGCCGAACCTGCTGGGTCAGGTCTTCATCGTCGCGCAGGCGATTGCGACCGGCGTGTTTGCCGAGCTGCAGTATATCGGGCTGCGCAAGAGCAGTGAGACGGTGACGGCGTAAGCCCCTCAGAGTCATTCCGGGGCGATGCGAAGCATCGAACCCGGAATCTCGAGATTCCGGGTCTGGTGCTAACGCACCATCCCGGAATGACGCGAGTAACCCTCAGCTCAACACCAACGCTGCAATTATCCCGGCAAAGGTCAACACCAGCCCGATGACGAGCATCGGCACCAGACTGCTGCCGGAATATGGGTCGGCCTGCTCTTTGTTAGTGACGACATGTGCACGATAGGCCATTACTTTGCTCCTGCCTGGTTGCGTCGAAATCGTTCCCCGTTCCCGAGCATGACGCCGTGGGTGCCGGCGATGCCGAGCTCGAGGCTCGCCGCAATCCTTCGCGCCCGTTCCACAAAGTGCGCTTCGGCTTCGGGCGGGCAGATCTCGCGGGCGGTTTGCTCGAACAGTTCGAGCCAGCGGTCGAAATGATCGGCGTCGACCGGCAGCGGCAGATGCTTGGCCATCGGGGTGCCGTGGTAGCGCCCCGTCATCAGCGCGACCGACGACCAGAACGCGCACATCTGCGCCAGATGCGGCTCCCAATCCCTGATGCGGGCCTCGAAGATCGGCCCCAACACCACGTCGGCGCGCACCTTGGCGTAGAAGCCGTGCACCAAGTTCTCGATCATCGCCTCGTTAATGCCCGTCCGCTCCATGATTTCTGCCGTGAGCCGCTCGCGCCGCTCCGGCCCTGCCACGATCGATTCCATTTCCGCGCCTGCCCTTAAATAGGTATTTAAAATACCTATTTAGACGGCTATAGATGATTTGCAAGCAGATCTTTTGAAAGGGCTCCCATGCGCCTGACGTCGTTCACGGATTTTGCCTTGCGCGCCCTGATGCGGCTGGCGGGCGAGCCCGGTCGCTCCTTTGCGACCAACGAGATCGCGGCCGAGTTCGGAATTTCCCGCAACCATCTGGCCAAGGTGGTGCGCGACCTCGCCGATAGCGGCTTTATCTCGACGCAGCGCGGTGTCGGCGGCGGGTTCATGCTGGCCCGCCCGGCCCAGTCGATCACCATCGGCGAAGTGGTGCGCGCGCTGGAAGGGCCGCCGCTGGTCGAATGCTTTCGCGAGGATGGCGGCAATTGCGTGCTGAAGCCGCGCTGCCGGCTAAAGGCGAAGCTCGCCGCCGCCCGCGAGGCCTTCATGCGCGAGCTCGACGCCACGACACTTGCGGAATGCGCCTATCCCGCGCCGGCCAGGCGGTATCAGGCGCACGCATGACAGCCGCAACGAAGCATCAGGTGCAACGCATGAAACCGATCGAGTTCGAAAATGGCGCCGTGCAGATCGACGCCTCCATCGTCGCCGAAGGCCTCGGGCTGGCGCCGTCCCTGCTGCAGGAAGAGATGCGCGCGGGCAGGATCACGAGCCTTGCCGAGCGCGGGATCGATGCCGACTCCGGCCGGCATCGCCTGACCTTCTTCTCCGAACACCGGCGGTTTCGCGTCGTGGTCGACGAAACCGGCGCGATCGTTCAACGCTCGGCGGTCGACTTCGGCGATTCGTTGTTGCCGAAATCGGTGCGGATGCCCGGCGGCTAGACCCACTCGAAACTGCCCCGACACAAGAAAATCGGACGACCTTCGTCCAGGTCCGAAAATCGCCTTGACAGGTAATACGCACGTACGTATTGATCATTTATGGCGAAAGCATCTCATCGCGACAGCATTCTCGACGCAGGCCTCAAGGTCATGTTCCGCAAGGGCTATGTCGGCGCCGGCGTGCGCGACATCGTTCTCGAGGCGGGCGCGCCGCAAGGCTCATTCACCAACCATTTCCGGTCAAAGGAGGCCTTCGCCGGCGAGATCCTCGACCGCTACTTCGATCACACCAAGGCGCTTGTGGCCGAGGCTCTGGACAATGCGAGTCAATCGCCGCGTCAACGCTTGATGCGATATCTCGACATCATCACGGAGCGTCTCGAAGCGGACGAGTTCGCGCGCGGCTGCCTGATCGGCGACTTCAGTCTCGAGGCCGCGCCGGTGAGCGAGATGCTGCGCGCGCGCCTGGTTGCCATTTTCATGGAATGGCGCGGCCTTTTCGCGGCCTGCATCCACGAAGCCCAGACCAGCGGCGAGATCGATAACACCTTCGCGCCCGACGAGCTTGCCGATTTCCTGCTCGCCTCCTGGGAAGGGGCGATCCTCCGCATGAAAGTCACGCGTACCGCGGAGCCGCTGCAACGGTTCAAGCGGATAGCCTTCGCAACTGTTTTCAAGGAGCCCAAAAAATGACGACAACAATCATTGCCGACCTCACGCTGCCGCAACGAGCTGTACTCGATTCCGCAATGTCCTATCGCGAGATGGGCCAACCGGGGGCGCCGGTTGCCCTCTTCCTGCACGGCAATCCCACGTCATCTTACATTTGGCGCAACATCATCCCGCACGTCGCGCCGGTGGCGCGATGCATCGCCCCGGATCTGATTGGCTTCGGCCAATCCGGCAAACCCGACATCGACTATCGCTTCGAGGACCACGTCCGTTATCTCGACGCCTTCATCGCTGCTGCCGGAATCAGATCGGCCTATCTGGTGGCGCAGGATTGGGGAACAGCGCTGGCCTTCCATCTCGCGGCACGCCGGCCAGACTTCGTCCGTGGGCTCGCCTTCATGGAATTCATCCGGCCGATGCCGACGTGGGATGAATTCCATCAGGTGCCGGCCGCGCGCGAAACATTTCGCCAGTTCAGAACGCCCGGCGAAGGCGAACAGATGATCCTCGACGGCAACGCGTTCGTTGAACGGATATTGCCGGGCTCCATCCTGAGAAAGTTGAGCGAGCAAGAGATGGCCGTCTACCGCGCGCCGTTCCCCTCCCCGGAATCCCGACGCCCGATTTGGCGGCTGCCGAACGAACTGCCGATCGCGGGCGAGCCCGCGGACGTCTATGCCACCCTGGAACGGGCACATGCGGCGTTGGCATCTTCCCGCTATCCGAAGCTGCTTTTCGCCGGGGATCCCGGCGCGCTCGTCTCGCCCGGCTTTGCCGAGCGTTTTGCTTCCGGCCTGCACAATTGCGAATTAGTGCAGCTCGGCGCGGGGGCTCATTATCTCCAGGAGGATCATCCCGAAACGATCGGCAAAAGCGTCGCAGCCTGGATCGCCGGCATCCAAGTGGCGCAGCGAGGGGGAAACGCGGCATGAACAGAATGCATGTACCGCATCTGACGCAATCGAAATTCCTGAAGCGACCAGATCGGTGCGCAAGCCCGGCGGATAAACCGCCGCACGCTCAGAAAGCTGCGCAGGAAACAGATGACATCAGCACAAGTCAGCGGCACGGAAGGATATGCCAGCGAAGCGGAACAGTTGTTCCAGCGCTACGAAAGCATTGGGGCGGCTGAAAATCACCGCCATGTCCTGCATCTGATACCCAAAGCGCCGGCCCGCGTGCTCGATATCGGTTCAGGACGGGACGCGGCTTGGTTCGCAAGCTTCGGGCATCGTGTTATCGCCGTCGAGCCTACCGACGCCCTGCGCATCCCCGCCATGGCGCGGCATCCTTCCCCCCTGATCGAATGGCTCGACGACAGCCTGCCCGATCTGGTCCGCCTGCGGGCGCGCGGCGAGACGTTTGATCTCGTGATGCTGACTGCAGTGTGGATGCATCTCGACCAAACTCAGCGTCAATATGCGATGCCCAATCTGGCCTCGCTGATTGGGTCAGGCGGCACTATCACTATGACGATCCGCCATGGGCCCGTGCCGCCCGCGCGGCGGATGTTTGAAATCCCCGCCGAGGAGACTATCGCGCTCGCGCAGGCGCACGGCCTGCGCTGTGTCTTGAATGTCGCCTCTGAATCCCGCCAGGAGAGAAATCGCGCCGCCGGCATCACTTGGACAAACTTGGCGTTCGTGAAGGCAGACGCTTCGGGATCATTTTCGCGCTAACTGAGGCCGGCTCTCGTCAAGAAGCGCGTCAATACAAAGGCGAGAGCCTTGCTCCGATTCAATCAGGGCGAAGCAGCCTATGCCTGGAGGGCCGGCGCCGGCGCGGAAACTGGCTGTTTCCTGGCAGCCGATTTCTTGCCGGACGCTCTGACACGGTTGCTGCCGTTCAGTGATGTCCCATTCATTGACATGCCATTGCGCGAATGGCCGTTCAGCTTGAGCGTCTTCTTCGACGTGCGCTCGGCCTCTGCCTTCAATTTATCCTTCAGCTTCGCGTCGGCCTTGGCCAACTTCTCCGCCTTCTTCAGCGCCTTGCGCTCGGCCTTGGCCTTCAGGCGGGCTTTCTCCGCCCGCGCCTCGGCGCGCTGTTTCTTGCGCTTTTTCTCGCAGGCGTCGCATTTGCAGCCGATCGGCTTTAGATAGGCTTTGAAATAATCGGTGCCGTAGTCGTAATTGATCTCCTCGCCCGGCTCGATGTCCTTGATGGCGCGGATGAACACCTTGCGCTTGCGCGGCTTGACGTCCGATTCCGCGTTGGGCCGGCAGGCGTGGTTGATGTAGCGGGCGATGTTCTTGCGTACCGAGCCGTCGATGGTCCAGCGGTTGTTCAGTTCGAACAGGTATTTGTTCTCGATCGCGTCCTCTTCCTTCTTTTTCGAATCAAGAAGCGGCCCGAAGTAGCGGATGATCTTGGTGCCCTTCTTGATCGGCTTGGTGGCGAAGAGGCCAAGCCCGGTGCGGGAGCGGCCAACGCGATAGGGTTTGTTGGAAGGAATGGAGGGCATGACGACTGAATGACTACAGGCTCGGAAAACGAGGAACGTTGAACCGCCCTTCTAGGACGATTCCGCGGCAATGTCAGGTATTTCGCACCTTTGCCATGAACCTTCCCCAGATTGCGCACGTCTGATCCTGGAAGTTCCATGCGAGAAGTGCAGATGAAATACGTCCCCCGTCGGCTGCTCATCGTGCCGGCCGCCTCGACCCTACTGGCGGCTGCATTTGGCCTGATTTCATCGGCCAACGCCCAAACATTCAGCAGCAGCTACACCTCGACCGCGCCCAAGGACTGCCGGACCATCGACAAGCCCGGCGACAATGGCAGCGCGACGCAAGTGTGCCCCGGCAAATCGGGGCTGGTGGTGCTGATCAGCGAGGATGACCTGCGCGAAACCGTCTCGGTCGGACCCAACCGTGCGGCCGCCGCCAAAGAGCCGGCCGCGGAGGCCTGGTTTGCCCCCTTCAATTCCACCGCCCACACTGTCGAATGGCGCGCCGCGGACGGCAGGCCGTTCGCGATCATTCAGCGCTGGCTGATCGCCGACAACAACGACCTGGACAAGACCGGAAGCCCGATCACGAAACCGATGCTCGCGGTGACCCGGCTGCCGCCAGGGCCAGTCTGCCATGTCGCCTATATCGACGGCCAGGCCAACCGCAATCCCAACGAGCTCGCCCGCCAGGCCGCGGACGAATTCGCCCGCGATTTCAACTGCGGCAAGGACGAAGTGAAGGTGATCGGTGAAAAAGGCGCCGCCGTCAGCCTTGCAAAGCGCTGACCCATGGCCGGCGTGTTTTCGCCGCATTAACGTCAAAGCTACAGCCTTGAGTGCTTGATATTCTGATGTCACGGGTTTTAACGGCGGCCACACCGGAGCAACGATGCTAACGAGATTCTTGGTTCTGCTGGTTGCCGGCTCCGCCCTCACCGGCTGCTGCGTCTCCGGCACCGGCTGCTCGACCACACAGACGGCAGGCGCGCCGATCGCCTGGGATGGGTTGGGTGAACCGCCGACGGCAGATGGCGAGCAAGCCGGGCCGTCCAAGCCGAAGCGAAGGACCGCGCGCAATAGCGAGATAATCCTGGGTCCGCTGAACGAAGCCGCGCCGAGATCAGACGCCAGAGCGCGCTACGACGATTGGACAAAGCAGCCCAACGAAGACGCAGAAGCCGACGCAAGGCTCGCGCGGCAAACCAAGATTTGCAGGGGCTGCTGAGCGGGGACGCCAGCCGCAACCGTCACCGCGCAGCTTCATCCCGCCTGCGAACTCCGGCAGAGCGGCCACCGTCTTACGCCGCAGGCGGTCGTGGCACTGTCGAGCGCAACATTGCATCCAGAAGCTGGTCGACGCCGGTCCCCTCAGGCAGCCGGTGCAGGATGTCCTTTAGCCTTCCATCGAGCAGCAGCGTGGTGAAGCCGTGCACGAGCGACCACGCCCGGGCGATGGCCGCGGCCTGATCGAGCGACACCGCCTCAAGCGTCTCGCCGGTGAGCTTCTCGTTGCGGCTGAGCCTCGCCGCGGCCGCCAATCCCTCGAACGAGGCGGTCGCCGCCTCGTGCAGCGAGGGCCGCGTCATGTCGAGCCGTTCGGTGCGGAACATCAGCCCGTACATGCCGGGACGCGCCTGCGCATAGGCGACATAGGCCTTGGCGCGGGCCATCGCCTTCATCAGCGGGAGCGTTTCAGTGTTGCCCGCCGCAATCATGGCGGCGTTGAACCTGCGAAATCCGATGGCGGCCAGTTCGCTCAGGAGCCCGGTGAGGTCGCCGAAATGATGGGTCGGCGCCGCATGTGACACGCCGGCCTCGCGCGCCACCGCCCGCAGCGTCAGGCCCGGCAGCCCATCGCGCTCCAGCACCCGCTCGGCCGCGGCCAGCAAGGCGTCGTGCAGGTCGCCGTGGTGATAGGGGGTCTCGCCTGCCGGACGGCGCCGCCGGCTGGCTGGCCTTTCGGTCACGGCTCTTGCCGGCTTGCGCTTCGCGGCGGGACGGCCGGTCCTGGCTTGTCTCGAGATTCTTGTCATACGAATCCTTATAGCCGCAATTTTTACACTGTAAAGATTTTGCTTGACGTCCGAGGGTAACGCGCTTACTGAAATCTTTACGCTGTAAAGATATAACCGGAGGGAACGCAAGATGCTCGACCAGGTGGCGACGACCAATGCGGCGCGGGACAATCTGGCGCCGATTCCGATGGAATGCGACGCGCCGCATCTCAAGGTGTCAGGCAAATTACCGTGCGAGCTCAACGGCACGCTTTATCGCAATGGTCCCAATCCGCAGTTCGACGCGCCGGGTGCCCACTGGTTTTTCGGCGACGGCATGCTGCACGCCTTCCATCTGGAGAACGGCCGCGCCAGCTATCGCAATCGTTGGGTCCGCACCCCGAAATGGCTGGCCGAGCACGACGCCGGCCGCGCCCTGTTCGGCGGTTTCGGCCGCAAGCTGCCGGGCGCGCCGGCTGGCACCACCGACGACGGCGGCGTCGCCAACACCAACATCATCTTCCATGCCGGAAAGCTCTTGGCGCTCGAGGAAGGCCACCTGCCGACCGAGATCGAGCCAGGCACGCTCAATCGCCTCGGCTATTGCGACTACAAGGGCGCCATCAAGGGCCCTTTCACCGCGCATCCCAAGATCGATCCCGTAACCGGCGAGATGGTGTTCTTCGGCTACAACGCCGCCGGCCCCCTTACCCCTGCCCTTTCCTTCGGATCCGTCAACGCCGCCGGCGTGGTGACGCGGTTCGATCGCTTCGATGCGCCCTATGCCAGCATGGTGCACGACTTCATCGTCACCGAAAATCATCTGCTGTTCCCGATCCTGCCTATCACCGGCAGCATGGAGCGGGCGATGCGCGGCAAGCCGCCCTACGCCTGGGAGCCTGAGAAAGGCGCTTATGTCGGCGTCATGAAGCGCAACGGCTCGGCCAAAGACCTCGTCTGGTTCCGCGCCGAGAGCTGCTACGTCTTCCATGTCATGAACGCGTGGGAGGAAGGCAACCGCATCATTGCCGATGTGATGCAGTTCGAGGAAGCGCCGCTGTTCTCCCATCCCGACGGCTCGAAGACGGACCCGCAAAAATCGCGTGCGCGGTACTGCCGTTGGACCTTCGACCTGTCAGGCAATACCGACCGCTTCACGCAAACCTATCTCGACGATCTCACCGGCGAATTCCCGCGCATTGACGATCGCCGCGCGGGACAGGCGAACAGCCATGGCTGGTACGCCTGCGCCAATCCTGACTTGCCGATGTTTGGCGCGCTATCCGGCATCGTCCATGTCGACGGCAACGGCAAGCGTCTCGGCCATTATCTGCTGCCTGCCGGCGACACGATTTCCGAGCCGGTATTCGTGGAGCGCGGGCCTGATGCCGCCGAAGGCGACGGCTGGCTGCTATCAGCGGTCTGGCGCGCGCGGGAGAATCGCAGCGACCTCGCGATATTCAACGCACAGGACGTCGAATCAGGTCCCGTCGCGCTGGTGCATCTCGGCCACCGCGTGCCCGACGGCTTTCACGGCAATTGGGTCGGCGCGGAGTAAGCGTCACACGTTCGTCATTCCGGGGCGATGCGTCAGCATCGAACCCGGAATCTCGAGATTCCGGGTTCGCGCTAACGCGCGCCCCGGAATGACGTCGTCATGTTATTGCAATAAACAATCTTTTTCGACGCTCCGCTTTATTTTGACACTGTAAAGATTTTGCTTGACGACTCCCAACCTCGCCCCTAGTTTATCTTTACGTTGTAAAGATTAGCCCGAGAGGCTACCATGACCATCTTCCTGATCCTCGCCCCGTTCGGTTCGTTCGCCCTGCTGATACTGGTGACCTCCGCCGAGATCAGCCTGTTCGCAGCGGCGGCGATCTGTCTCGCCGTCATCGGCATCGACGTCTATCGCGGCCGCTCGATCAAAATGCTCGGCGCGGGCTGCGTCGTCCTGTTCACCGGACTGGGCGCCTATGTTGCGCTGGTCGATCCGAACCTGAGCCATTCGGCCGTCAAGCTGACGGTTGATATCGGCGTGCTCTCGATCTCGCTGGCGTCTCTCGTCATCCGCAAACCGTTCGTGCTGCAATATGCTCTTGAGGAGGTCGATGCCGAGACGGCGAAGCTGCCCGGCTTCAGGAAGGCGATCTACATCATCACCTGGGCATGGACCGGCGCATTCGTCCTGATGATCGTGGGTAACGTGCTGATGATCTACGTGCCGGGCTTGCCGTTCTGGTCCGGGCTCGCAATCGCCATCGCCGCCCGCAACAGCGCCGCCTACTTCACGACATGGTATCCGCAATATCGCAGGGCGAAGCATGGTGCGCCGCCTGCGAACGCCCTGCCCGGCACCAACTAAGCCAGACTTCAACCGTAACACGATCAGCGGAGAGCAAGACGATGAAGGACGTATTCGCCAGACTGGGCGCCGATTTTTTCTCCACCATCTTGTTCATTGCGATCTACCTCACTACCGACAACGTGCTGCTGGCGACCGGCGTCGCCATCGCCGGCGCCATCGCCCAGGTGATCTACTCGCGCATCAAGGGGAAGGAGCTCGGCTACATGACATGGGCGAGCCTGGCGCTCGTCATCGTGCTCGGCAGCGCGACGCTTTTGACCCACGATCCGCGCTTCGTGCTGGCGAAGCCTGCGATCGGGCATTTTGCGATCGGCGTCATCATGCTCAAGCGCGGCTGGATGCTGCGCTACATGCCCCCGATCGTGACACAGACCATTCCCGAATATGTCACCTTCGCGGGCTATGCCTGGGCCGGACTGTGCTTCGTGCTCGCCGCCGGCACCATCGGCGTCGCCATGACCGGAGACATGAAGCTGTGGACGTTCTACGTGACCGTGGTTCTCGTCGGCGCCAAGATTGCCGCCTTCGCAATTCAATACATCGCGTTTCGTGTTTTGGTCGGCAGCCGGCTTCGCGCGGCCGCCCAGAGCGCCTGAAAAATACGCGTCAAAAGGACGCTTGAGCCCGGTTGGGCTTGTGTGGCGAGATAGGCTATACCGCCGATCGAGTTTAACGGATCTCGCAAGCCATTCCGGTTTGTCGGAGAAATGTCGGGGAGACAAAGATGGCCGTGGACGGAAACTGGAATATCACCATGAGCACGCCGATGGGCGAGCGCAAGGCAACGCTTTCGCTGACGAGCGCAGGCGGCGCGCTGACGGGCACGCAGGGCGCCGACGGCAATTCCGGTGAAATTTTTGACGGCACCATCAACGGCGACGACGTCGCCTGGAAGATCTCCATCACCAACCCGATGCCGCTCACCCTCGCCTTCACCGGCAAGGTTTCCGGCGACAGCATGTCCGGCGAAATGGGCATCGGCCCGATGGGCAGCTTCCCGTTCACGGGGTCGCGGGCGTAGGTTCTCCCCCTAAAACCAGATCCGCATCGGCAAGCCGTGCGCATCAACGGGCGGCGCCCCCTCGGGGACGCTGCCCGCAGGCTCGCAGGCCGCAATCGCAACCGCGCAGGCATCCAGCACATCGTCAGGCTTTGCACCGCTACGTTCAGCGGTCAGCCAGCGATCGATCCGCCGAAAGCCTGATTGCTTGAGCAGCGCGCGGCGCAGCGCAACTCCCCCGGCGGATTTCTTCGACGGCAAGGGCTCGTTGTCGTTCAATCGCAGAAACACCAGTTCGGGATGCACCTCGCGGATATCGCGAGATGGATTCGCGCGCACGAACGCGTCGACCTCCATGATCTTCGCACCCAGATGCCAGAGCTGGCGGGACACCCGCTTCTGCCCGCGCCGCTGCGCCTCCCGGTTGGCATCATTGGGATCGCTGAACTCGGACCACAGCCAGCGGCGAGCGCCGGCAAAGACGCGCGACGCGTGCGGCCGCAATTTTGCGCGAGCCAGCAGGTCGCAATAGCGTTCGCCGTGATCGCTCATCCCGATCGGGATATCGATCCCCACTCTGTCGCAAGAACGCGACAGCGCGTCCGTGATGTCGCGATGAAAGGAGATTTCCTGCACGTCACCGTCGAGGAGAACGGCGACCCAGCCTTTGCTGAACCCGTCGAGGCCAAGCGCCCTGCAGCCCGACCTCTTGCTCACTTCGGCCGGCTGGGCACGATTGCAATCGGATTGAAGGTATAGACCGCTTCGCCATGCTGGTTGTAGGCGGTCCACTTGACCCGGGCGATGCCTTGCGGCTTCGTGCGCGACGCCGCCAATTCCACCACCTCCCCTTCGAGAAAAATGGTGTCGCCGGGCCGCACCGGCTTCAGCCAGCGCAGATCGTCGACGCCGGCGCCGAACAGCGGATGCGGCCCGAACGGGCGCGCGCTCGCGGCGAGCCGCATGGCGATCGCCGCCGTCTGCCATCCGGAAGCGGCGAGGCCCCCGAGAATGGACTTCTTGGCCGCCTCCTCATCGAGATGAAACGGCTGCGGATCGTACTCTTTGGCGAAGCGGATGATGTCCTCCTTCGACACCGTCGTTGCCTCACTCTTGAAGCGCATCCCGATCTTCAGGTCGTCGAACCACTCGATCACAGCGTCCTCGCTCACATTTCACGCCGAACGCGAACAGGTTACCCCAGATTCAATTCCTTGAAGAAGTCGTTGCCCTTGTCGTCGATGATGATGAAGGCCGGGAAATCCTCGACCTCGATGCGCCAGATCGCTTCCATGCCGAGTTCGGGATATTCGACGACCTCGACCTTCTTGATGCAGTGCTCGGCGAGGTTTGCCGCCGCGCCGCCGATCGAGCCGAGATAGAAGCCGCCGTGCTTCTTGCAGGCCTCGCGCACCGCGACCGCGCGGTTGCCCTTGGCCACCATCACCATCGAGCCGCCCGCCGCCTGGAACTGGTCGACGAAGGAGTCCATGCGTCCCGCGGTGGTCGGGCCGAACGCGCCGGAGGCATAGCCATCGGGCGTCTTGGCGGGACCGGCGTAATACACCGGATGGTTCTTGAAGTAGTCCGGCAGCGGCTCGCCCTTCTCCAGCCGCTCGCGCAATTTGGCGTGGGCGGAATCGCGAGCGACGATCATCGTGCCGGTCATCGAGACCCGCGTCTTGATCGGATATTGCGACAGCGTCGCCAGGATTTCCTTCATCGGCTTGTTGAGGTCGATCTTAACGACCTCGCCGCCGAGCGACTGCTCGACCGCAGGCAGATACTGCGCCGGGTTGTGCTCGAGCTCTTCGAGATAGACGCCGTCTTTCGTAATCTTGCCGAGCACCTGGCGGTCCGCCGAGCAGGAGACGCCGAGCCCGATCGGGAGCGAGGCGCCATGGCGCGGCATCCGGATCACGCGCACGTCGTGGCAGAAATACTTGCCGCCGAACTGCGCGCCGACGCCGAGTGACTGCGTCATCTTCAGAATTTCCTGCTCCATCTCCAGATCGCGGAACGCGTTGCCGTCGGCCGAGCCGTGGGTAGGCAGCGCATCGAGATAGCGCGCGGACGCGAGCTTCACTGTCTTCATGCAAAGCTCGGCAGAGGTGCCGCCGATGACGATCGCGAGATGATATGGCGGGCATGCCGCGGTGCCGAGCGTCAGCACCTTCTCCTTCAGAAACGCCAACAGGCGATCCCTGGTGAGCACCGACGGTGTCGCCTGAAACAGAAAGCTCTTGTTGGCGGAACCGCCGCCCTTGGCCATGAACATGAACTTGTAGGCCGAGTCTATTTCTGAAGAGCCGCCCTCGGCGTAGATCTCGCACTGCGCCGGCATGTTGTTGGCGGTGTTCTTCTCCTCATACATCGACAGGGGCGCCACCTGCGAATAGCGCAGGTTGCGGCGCAGATAAGCGTCGCGCGCGCCTTCCGAGAGCGCGGCCTCGTCGTCGCCGTCGGTGATGACGTTGCAGCCCTTCTTGCCCATGATAATCGCGGTGCCGGTGTCCTGGCACATCGGCAGCACGCCGCCGGCGGCGATGTTGGCGTTCTTGAGGAAGTCGAAGGCGACGAATTTGTCGTTGTCGCTGGCTTCCTTGTCTTCCAGGATCGAGCGCAACTGCTTCAGATGGCCCGGCCGCAGGTAGTGATTGATGTCGCCGAAGGCAGCCTCCGACAGCGCCCGCAGCGCCTCGCGCGATACCACCAGCATGTCCTTGCCAAGCACGTTCTCGACCCGCACGCCCTCGGTCGTGATCTTCTTATAGGGCGTGGTGTCCGGCCCCAGCGGAAACAGCGGCGTATGCTTGTAGGGCGGAACGGGCTTCTGGTCGGGAAAAGCGGTCGGGGCGTTCATGTCGATATCTCGGGTTTGAGCTGGCGGCCGGAACGGCGCCGCGGACATAGACCCGTTCTAAGCATTTTTTGGACAAAAGGAAGGTTCTGGGAGTTCGGGCATCCTGCTGCCTCCCCCGATAAACAGCCGGTCTGTCACAGTTCTCGCAGTCGCGGGACTGTCCTGGGCAATCCAAGCATAGATCCTTTCGAGATCGGCAATCGCCTGATCGTCGAAGACGAGTTTCACTGCTTGCTACGAGCCCAGCCGTCCCGCGGCTGCTCGGGCTTTTTCTGCCCCTCGGTGGTCCCACGCTGTACGGCGTCTTCGCCGTGATCGCCTTCGGGATCGGCGTCATCCTCTACGGTGTCTGAGAAGCAAGTTGACTTCCGCGCGCGGCACTTGCAGGAAATCCGCGCGCGGGTTTCAATAGCGCAAAGGGGCACTCACAATGGCTTTGCGACCACAATTTCACCGACCGACCTTGCTTGCCGCCACGCTGGCGCTGTGCGTCGCGGCCAGTTCATCGCCGGCGCGCGCCGACCGCTGCGACGATATCGCCAAGGAATTGAAGAACCAGATCGACGGCCTCAAGATCAGCGTCAATACCGGCAACGTGATCTATCTGACGCATCCGGCGGCGAAAGAGCTGTCGCTCGGCTGCCGCGGCCGCTATTATTCCAATGAGCTCTACGCCAAGACGGACCGCAAGCCGAAGCCGCAATTCTTTGAACTGGTCGCCTCGGCCGGCGCCATCATTTTCACGATTCCGAAGCCCGACGTTGCGACCGGCTCCTCGCGCTGTATCAAGCGCATGGGCATTTTGCGTGGCGACAAAGTCTCCATGCGCTTCCGCCGGCTCAACATGGAATGCACGCGCACCAAGACCGAGGCCTCGATCGCGGTGACCCGCGGCAAGGACGAGTAGGTCCAACTCCCGATCCATCGCATTCTAACGATTTCGCGAGCCGCCCGTTCACCATTGGCCGGGATTGACGGCGGGGAAGCGCGAATAACGCCTCGGATTCACCAATCGTTCGCTCACCCCGGCCAGTGTCGGAGGCAACAAAAGGATGCTTCCGATGAATGTCTCTGGTGTCCCCGCAACGGTGGTGGTCAAACCGCCGGAAGTCCCCGTGTTCAAGGCTCCCGACAAGACCCCCGACGTCCAGAACGGCGCGGCTGCCGACGGCACCCGCACGCCGCAGCCGACGCTGATCGCTCCCCTGCCGCCTGGCCAGGGAACGCGGATCGACCGGTTGGCCTGAGCCAACCACTCCCGACTGTCGTCACCCGCCTTGTGCGCAATTGCGCACTGGGGCGGGTGACCCCAGTATTCCAGAGACGCCGGCGATATCATCGATAGGCCGCGGCGTACTGGATACCCGCCTTCGCGGGTATGACGGACCTTGGCAACTGCTACGCCGCAAGTTTGCCGAAGAATCGCGCGATTATGTCGTCAGGGGCGCTTGGAACCCGACCCATGATCGCAAAGCTTCTGCTGCAGAACACCATCGTCGTCATTGCCATGGGCGCGCTATTGTTCGCCGCGGCGGGTTCGCTGGACTGGCCGGCGGCGTGGGTAATGCTGATCGTCAGCGCGATCCTTGGTCCCGCCTGCGGATTATGGCTAGCCAGGACCGATCCCGCACTGCTCGCCGAGCGCATGCGGCCGACGTTTCAGGCCGACCAGCCTGCCGCCGACAAGATATTCATGCTGATCTTCTTCCTGGCGCTGTTGCTATGGTTCGTTGCGATCGGCCTCGACCGGCGCGCGAACGCCTCCGACGTTCCGCTGTTGCTGCAGGCGCTCGGCCTTGCGATGTATCTGCTCTCGATCGCCTTCATCATGTGGGTGTTCCGCGAGAATTCGTTCGCCGCGCCGGTCGTGAAGGTGCAGGCCGCGCGCCACCAACGCGTGATCTCAAGCGGGCCCTACGCCTTCGTCCGTCATCCCATGTACAGCGGCGTCATGCTGTATTTCCTTGGAATATCGCTACTCCTGGGATCGGGGTGGGGCATGGCGTTCGCGCCGGTATTCGCGCTGCTACTCGGCATTCGCGCCCGCATCGAGGAGCGCGCACTGGTCGAGGGACTGCCCGATTATGCTGACTATGCCGCACGGGTGCGCTATCGTCTGGTGCCAGGAATTTGGTGAGACATGCATGGCGGACCACCACGATGCCCGATAGCAAGACTTACACCGGCGGCTGCCATTGCGGCCAGGTGCGCTTCGAATGCACCACTGACCTTGCGATGGTCACTGCCTGCAACTGCTCGATCTGCACCAAGAAGGGGCTGCATTTCACCTTCCTTGACCCGAAGAGTTTTCATCTCCGCGCCGGCGAGGAAAATCTGAAAGAATACCTCTTCAACAAGCACGTGATTCACCACCAGCTCTGCATCGATTGCGGTGTCGAAGTCTTCGCGCGCGGCAAGAAGCCTGATGGCAGCGACGTGGTGGCGGTGAATGTGAGCTGCATCGACGGCATCGAGCTGTCGAAACTGCAGATGACGCCGGTGGACGGCAGGAGTCTGTAGGGACTACCACAGCTCGTCATGGCCGGGCTTGTCCCGGCCATCCACGTCTTCGCTTCAGCGGCAAGAAAGACGTAGATGCCCGGGACAAGCCCGGGCATGACGAGGGAGAGAGCTAGACCGCACGTCAGGCATCCAGCGCCTTGTACTTGCGGAAAATTCCCTCCTCGTTGAACGCAATCCGTCGATCGCTCGCCAGATACGCCTTGATGTTCGGCCGCGCCGCCACGCGGTCGCGCAGGCCGACCAGACCGGGGATATCCTCCTCGAATGCCTTCATGCGATTTGGAAAGGCGTAGCGCAGGCCTTCCACGATCTGGAACAGCGACAAGTCGACATAGGTCAGGCGGCGGCCGGTGACGTAGATGCCGCCATTGGCCGCCAGCAGGTCTTCGAAGTAACCCAGATATTTCGGTACGCGCGCGTTCCAGAACTCGTCGGTGCGCTTTTTCGCCGGCGCTTTCTGTTCCTCGTAATAGAGCGACGGACCGAGCGGGTGATGCGTGTCATGCACTTCCAGCACCAGATCGGCGATCGTGAGCTGCAGTTGATGCACCCAGAGTTTGCCGGCCTCCGCCTTCGGCGCCAGCCCATGGCGCGATCCCAGATAAAGCAGGATGTTGGCGGTCTGCCCGATCACGAGCTTCCCGGCCTTCAGGAACGGGGGCGCAAAGGGCGGCGTTCCCTTCCCCGCTTCCATCATGCGTGTCATCGCGGCCATGCCGTTGCCGCGGCGCGCCACGTCGGTATAGCCAGCGCCGGCCTCTTCCAGCGCGAGGCGGACATACTCGCCGCGGCCTTGAATCATTGGCCAGTAATAGAGCTCGTAACGCATCGATGACACCTCCACTGCCGGTTTGACCGACATAACAAATCATCCCGCGGCTCGTTCGTCACGCCGAACGCGGCGTCCGCCCGACTGTCGCGCCATCAACGCGTCGCGCAGATCTCCACGGGGGCAGAATCTGTCCGAACGCAGGCGGGCGTGTTAGGTTGTGCCCGTTTGAAGCGTCGATTTTCTCGACACGACAGGAGAATGCGGATGGCGGACAACAGGAAGAAGCGCGGCGGGGCCGATCGCGGGCTGATCGCGGTGAGCGAGCCTTACGAGGTCGCCTACTGGTCGAAGAAATTCAAGATCACGCCGGCGAAACTGAAGACTGCCGTCAAGAATGTGGGACGCTCCGCGAAGAAGGTGGGCGCCTATATCAAGCTGCAGCAGCACAAGGCTGCCGACCGGGCACGCATCGCGGTGAGCCAGCCCTACGAAGTCAGCTACTGGTCAAAGAAATTCAAGGTCACACCGGCCAGACTGAAGGCCGCGGTCAAAGCCGTCGGGCATTCGTCGAAAGCCGTCGGCGCACATCTCGCCAGGGGCAAGGCTACGAAGAAGGCGAAGAAGAGCGCCAGGACGATTCCCGGCAAAACGACAAAGAAGCGCGCCAAGAGAAAGGCCGCCTAGGCGGCCTTTAGCGCGATCAGGGCGATGCGCAAGCAATGGCCAAAGCGGCGTCAGTAGCCGCAGGTGCTGCAGCACGGCGCGACGTCTGATCCCGCGTGAATGGCCTCAATCGTCATCGTCAGCAGGGTGCCAGCGGCGCATCGGGCGATAGCCGTAGCGTTCGCGGACAGTGTTCCGCATATATCCCGGTCGTCCGCGGTCAGCGTCGATGCGGACGCTGCGCCGCTCGTAAATTGTCCGCCCACGGCCATCATCGGTCGTGATCGTATCGACACGGGTATGAACACCGTTCGACGAGTTGGAGCTGGAATTCGACGAAGTGTTACCGGCCAGGGCCGCCGGCGTGAGCACCACGGTCAAAATTAGCGCGACAAGCAGGCGTTTCATGGCAAGTTCTCCGATCCCGATTAAAACTCGCCAGACAATCAGGAGTTCCGCGATCAGAATGCGTAGCTCGGGTGGAGCGAAGCGCAACCCGGGGTCACTCTCGCAAGGAGAACCCCGGGTTACGCTTCGCTTCACCCGGGCTACGGCGCTACGGCGCGCGTCAGTTCGCCGCGAAGCAGTAGAACAGCCCGTCGCCGCCGGTGCTCTTCAGGTCGGCCTGTGAGCAGCCGCCGTCCGGGCCGCGCGAGGGATGCGACGAGTTCCAGGATTTCGAGGCCTCGTCGTCGCGCAGGCCCATGCGATCGGAATGACCTACCATCGCCGCGCCTTGCGTCGAGCTCGTCCAGTTCTTGCAAGTGCGATCCTCGCCCGCCGCAAACGCAGACCCGTCGGGCTGCGACCCCGTCAGCACGTCGTGGCGATTGGGCGTATCACCGCGGCCGTTGATGACTTCGCCCTTCTCGCTCAGCGCGGTCTGCTTGGTGAGACCGTTGGCGCCGTGCAATTCGGCGACGTCCTTGGCGACCACCGCGCCCTTCGCATTCTTCCACGGCCCCTTGCCGATGCGATCGCGCGCATTGACGGCCGGCGCGCCGTCGGCGGCTTGCGTCGAGAGGTAAGCGCGCCAGGTCTTGCCGCCTGCGCCGGCTGCCTGCGCCAATGTCTGGCAGTGATTGTCGGCGCCGGCGAGTCCGCCGAGATTGCCGCCATTGCCGATGCCGTTGCTGGTCAGAAAGAAGCTGGTATCAGCGGATTGCGCCAGCGCCGGCGCACTCGCCAAAGCCGTCATGGCCGCGACGGCGAAGCATGCCGGCGAAATCACACGAGTGAAGCTGCTCATCGAAGTGCTCCCTGTTGTTTTTGATCGTTTGTCATCAACCCGATGCGACAGAGAATATTCCGGTCGCGGTGACCTGATCGTGAAATCACATGAGGTGAGAACCCTTCTCGTGTCCCGGACGCGGCGCGGCACGCGAAAAAGAAAAAGGCGCCGCGAAACAAGCCGCGGCGCCTTCTTCGTCGTCATGTACAGGCGATTAGCTGGTCTGCTGTATCGCCGAGAGTTCCCAGTCGCTGCCGCGTCGGCGGGCGAAGGTCCAGACCTCGGTGACTTCGACCGGGGTTTCGCTGCCCGCGACCAGACGGCCGGTGGTGCGTTCCATGGTCTTGTCGATCAGCGAGAACCGCATCGCCACGCTGGCGTAATCGGTTTCGCCTTCGCGCCAGGCCTCCGCGAGGTCGCCCTGCAGCAGCTTGACGTCGGACACCTTGTTGATGTCGTTGCGCGCCTTGTTCTCCTCGAGATCCTTGGAGAAGTAGGACACCATCTCGGGCGTCGCGAGCGTATGCAGCTTGCCGACATCCTCGTTCGACCACGCGGCCTGGACCTCGCCAAGCAGCCGCTCGAAGGCTTCATAGTCAGCCGGCTGGATTTCCAGCGGCGGCTGGCTCGATCCCAGTCCAAAACCGCTGAGCCCGGAGCGGAAGCTGGTCTGAGCACCGGGACCTTCGGCAGCAGGAGCAGGTCCCGTCGCGTAGGCGGAAGCCGGCGTGTGGCGGCGCTGCCACCACGACATCGCCAGCCGCACCACGATAACGATCAGGGCGATCTGCAGCAGCAAGCCGATGATCGACGACAAGCCGCCGAGGCCGGAGAACAATCCGCCGCCGAACAACATGCCGAGCAGGCCAGCGCCCAGGAAGCCCGCGGCGAGGCCGCCGAGCATGCCCATGCCAGGCCGGTTGAAGAAGCCGCCCTTGTTGGCTGCGCCAGCGGCCGGATTACCCGCTGCGGGAGTACCGGGCTGGGTAAACGTACGGTTCATGGGCTGTGCCGCGCCGGGCGCCGTGGTCGTGCTCGGGGGCGCCGAATAGGTACGCGATCCCCGCGAACCGGAACTGCCGCCACCGCCAACGCGGGCGTCGGCCTCCGAGATCGTGATCGCCGCCAACGGGAGCGCTACAGACAGGGCAATGGCCAGGGTCCGAATAATTCCGCGCGTGCCTTGCGAGAAATTCATGTGCTTTTTCCTCAGTTCCCCAGGATGGGGAAGCGCCCCTAAGATGGGCACCGCCACCTAAAAGTGAAGCCATTATCGGGAACCGGAACTGCGGCCCTCGGTCGCGGGGATGTGACGATTTGGCCGTAAACGCTGTATTCACCATGCGTCGCCGGCCCTTGGCAGACGCTACGACGCCGTCATGGTCTCCTTCACCTTCTCGACCAGCGCGCTGAGCGCAAACGGTTTGGGCAGGAAGGCGAACTGCTCGTTCTCAGGCAGGCTCTTGTCGAAAGCCTCTTCGGCGTAGCCGGAGACGAAGATGATCTTGAGTTTCGGATTGCGTTTGCGCATTTCGCGGAGCAGCGTCGGGCCGTCCATTTCCGGCATCACGACGTCGGAAACGACGAGATCGACGTCGCCGTCCTTTTCGTCGAGCGCTTCCATTGCCTCGATGCCATTGGAGGCCTCGATCACGCTGTAGCCGCGCGAACGAAGGCCGCGCGCATTCAACGACCGCAGGCCGTCCTCGTCTTCCACCAGCAGAATGGTGCCGTGCCCGGTCAGATCGGGTCGCGGCTTCGGCGGCTCAGCCGCTCCTTCCTTGACCGCGCCGTTGGTCGCCTGCGCCTCCGGCTGCGCTTCCAGCTCGGGCCGATGACGCGGCAGGAAGATGCGGAACGTGGTGCCTTCGCCGGGCGTGGAATCGACATAGACGAAGCCGCCGGTCTGCTTGACGATGCCATACACCGTGGAGAGCCCAAGCCCGGTGCCCTTGCCGACCTCCTTGGTCGAGAAGAACGGCTCGAAAATCTTGTCGACGATGTCGGCCGGAATTCCGGTTCCGGTATCGGAAATGTCTATCCGCACGTAATCGGCGGCCGGCATGCCCTTGTGGGAGAGCTGCGCGGCTTCATCCACGGTCACATTGCCGGTCCGCACCGTCAGCTTGCCGCCATCAGCCATCGCGTCGCGCGCATTGACGGCAAGATTGACGACCACCTGTTCGAACTGCGAGACGTCGACCTTGACCGGCCAAAGGTCGCGGCCATGCACGAGATCGAGCTTGACCTTCTCGCCGATCAATCGCCGCAGCAGCATGGTGAGGTCGGAAAGCGCGTCGCCGAGGTCGAGCACCTGCGGCCGCAGCGTTTGGCGGCGCGAGAACGCGAGCAGTTGCCGCACCAGCGTCGCCGCGCGGGTCGCGTTCTGCTTGATCTGCATGATGTCCTGGAACGACGGATCGGTCGGCTTGTGGGCGTTCAGCAGGAAGTCGTTGGCCATCATGATGGCGGACAGCACATTGTTGAAATCGTGCGCGATGCCGCCGGCGAGCTGGCCGACCATGTCCATCTTCTGGGACTGGTTGATCTGGTTTTCCAGCGTGCGCCGCTCGGTGGTCTCGAGCAGATAAACAATGGCGGCTTCGGTATCGCGCTCGTCTTCCTCGACCGCGGTGACGAAGAACTGCCCCCAGCGCTCCTTGGCGCCGTCGAGCATGGCCTCGACCGGCGCGATGTCGCCCTGCCCGTCGGCAGCCTGGTTGATCGCCGCGATCAAAAGACCGCGGTCGCGTGCATTCACCGCGCGGAAGATCGATTTGTTGGCGGCGCCATCCGCGCTCAGGCTCTGCGCGAGCTTGGCGAAGCGGGCATTGGCGCGCACTACCGTGCCGTCGCGGTCCACCGTCGCAATCGCCATCGGCGTATGGTCGAAGAACCGCATGAAGCGAACTTCGGCGGCGCGTTCGGGGTCGGAATGCTCGTCACGCGCGCGGCTGATCACCAGCGTGCGCGATGACCCCGGCGAGCCGTCGGCGCCGAAGGCGAGCTTGTGATAGAGCCGCACCGGCATGGTCTTGCCGCCGCGCATCCGCAGGTCGATGTCGAACACTTCGGTTTTGACTTCGCCGGGCACCGCTACGATCGAGGTCAGGAGCGAGGCGCCGTCGCCGGACACGATATCGCTGAGCTTCAGCCCGCCCGAGCCGATCTCGGCGAGGTCGTGATCGAGCCAGTTCGCCAGCGTAGCGTTGACATAGATGACGTCGCCGGCTCGATTGACCGAAAAGAAGCCGCAGGGCGCATGGTCGAGATACTCGATCGCGTGCTGCAGTTCCCGAAACACGTCTTCCTGGCGCTCGCGGTCCCGCGTGATGTCGGCGATCGACCACACTGCGTATTTTGCTTCGCGCTTGCTCTGGCCGAGCGGACGAACCCGCATCCGCAGCCAGCGGCCTTGAGCACCGTCGGAGCCCGCGATACGGACCTCCTCCTGCTGCCGCTTGCCTTCGCGGGCCGCCTTGAGCAGGCGGAACACGGCCTCCGAGACATCGGGATTCCCGATGAAAACGCGCTCCACCGGCCGCACGTCCTGCGGGCCGGCGGCCCCGGTCAGCGCCAGATAGGCGGCGTTGGAATAGACCACGTGGCCCTTCGGATCGGTCACCGCCAGCCCGTCATAGGCATGATCGGCGATGCGGCCCATCACGGGATCGTCGGCCGCGCGGTCGGTAAAGCGGATGATGCCGGCGGCAAAGGCGAATAAATTGAACAGGCCGACCATGGCCAAGAGGGCCAGCACGCCGAGAATATAAGGCTGAGCCTGCGCCCGGCCGATGGTCATCAGCGCTACCGCGACCGCAACGATGCCGGCGGCCACCAGCAGCACCAGCACGATACTACCGCCGCGCCGCGCCGGTTCGTGGGCTGCGAACGGCCCGGAGGGCGGTTGGTTGTCGGTTTCGGCGGTCATTTGAAGAGGCGCGGCCCTTCGGCAAGGAAGTGACGCGCAGAGTCGCGCGCCCCTCTTGAGTGCCTGAATCGGACCCGCAAACGCAAGTCCGTCAGGCGGTTATTTGGCAGATTGAAGGTATTTCAAGGGGATTTCCAGCAGTTCCCTCACATTCATCGTCCCGAAAGGCCGCTCTTCAGGCGCATAACGTAGCCGATAATCTCGGCGACCGCGTGATAGTGCTCGACCGGGATCTCCTCGTCGATATCGACGGTGGCATGGAGCGCACGCGCCAACGGCACGTTCTCCACAATGGGAATATCGTGCTTTTTGGCGATTTCCCTGATCTTGAACGCGATGTTGTCGACGCCCTTGGCGACGCAGACCGGCGCGGACATGCCGCGATCGTAGGACAGCGCCACCGAATAGTGGGTCGGGTTGGTAATGATCACGCTGGCGCTGGGAACCGCGGCCATCATGCGCTTCTTCATGCGCTGCTGGCGCAACTGCCGGATCTTGCCCTTGATGTGGGGGTCGCCTTCGGACTGCTTGAACTCGTCCTTGATCTCCTGCAGCGACATCTTCTGGCGCTCGAACCACTGCCGGTACTGGAAGAAGTAGTCGGCGATCGCGACCGCGGCCAGCATCGCCGCCACCGCGCCCATCAATTGCAATGTCAGATTTGTGGTGACGCCGAGGATCGCCGAAGGATCGAACATCATGAACGATTCGAGCCGATCCCGCTCGGGCCACAGCACCGCCATCATGACGGCGCCGAGCGCGATGAGCTTGAACAGGCCCTTGGCGAAATTCGCTATCGCCTGCTTGCCGAAGATGCGTTTCAGTCCGGCGCCGGGCGACACCTTGCTGAATTTCGGTTTCAGCGATTCCGACGACCACACCAGCCGGTGCTGGATCATGTTGCCCGCGATCGCGGCGAGCGCCAGCATCAACAGCGGCACGCCGATCGCGCCGAGCACGGCATAGCCCAGCGTGTTGCCGAGCGCGAGCAGCGCCGCGCCGTCGGTGCGAAGCTGGCCGGCATTGGCGATCAAGTTGCGCAGCGGCATCAGGATGCCGCCGCCGATCGACCCCGAGAACGTCGATAATATCAGCGTGCCGCCTGCGATGATGAACCAGGTGTTGACCTCCTGGCTCTTGGCCACGTCCCCCTTTTCAAGCGCATCGTCGAGACGTTTTTGCGTAGGGTCTTCTGTTTTGTCGTCGGAATCGTCGGCCATCGCGGCCTCCTTATTTCAACGGCGTCAGCTCGTGCATGACACCGATGAAGTAGTTGAGATAGGTCGCCATCATTCCGGTGAGAACGAGGCCGAAGATCAAAAAGCCGACCATGATCGACAGCGGCACGCCGACGAAATAGACCTGCATCGCCGGCATCAGCCGCGCCAGCACGCCAAGCCCGATATTGAAGACGAGGCCGAACACCAGAAACGGCGCCGAAAGCTGGATGCCGATCTTGAAGGCAGTGGCAAAGGCGCGCGTGGCCAGCGCCGCGACGTCGCCGCTCGGCATCAACTCCCCGGGTGAAAAAATACGATAGCTCTCGTTCAGCGCCGCGATCACGAGATGGTGGCTGTCGGTGGCAAACAGCAGCGTCATGCCCAAAATCGTGAGGAAGTTGCCGATCAGCAAACCCTGTTGCCCCTGGGTCGGGTCGACCGCGGTGACGAAGCCGAGCCCGAGCTGCTGGGCGATCACGGAACCCGCGACGGACAGCGCCGACAGCGTGACGCGCGCGGTGGCGCCGAGCACGATGCCGATGACGATCTCGTGCACCATCAACACGGCGAGCGCGGCCATCGAGTTGAGGTCGACCTGATAGGCGGTGCGGTGCAGCGGCAGGATGATCAGCGTCAGGAGCAGCGCGATCGCAAGCTTGATGCGCACCGGGATGTTGCTCTCGCCAAATCCCGGCAACAGCATCACCATGGCGCCCACGCGGGCGAACACCAGCATGAAGGTGGCGGCAAGGGCCGGCAGCAGCGATATGTCGACGCGCATTCATCTACAATGCATCAGCCGCCTATGATTCGCGACGATATCCGCATCATGTGGCCGTGCAGCGAATCCGCCATGAACGGTAACGCCAGCAATAGCGTGACGAAGATCGCGAGGATCTTCGGCACGAAGATCAGCGTCTGCTCCTGGATCTGGGTCAGCGCCTGGAACAGCGACACCACGACGCCGACCACGAGCCCGATCACCATCAGGGGCGACGACACCACCACGATGGTCCAGATCGCATCGCGCGCCACGTCAAGGGTTTCGGCACCGGTCATTGTTGCTTCTCGCTTGTTCTCACTTGCACCGTCATTCCGGGGCGATGCGAAGCATCGAACCCGGAATCTCGAGATCCCCCGGTGTGCAATTGCACACCTGTGGTCTGGTCCTTCGGACCATCCCGGGATGACGTCCCAAGGGACGTCAGATCGGCATCTTCATGATGTCTTCGTAGGACTGGATCACCCGGTCGCGCACCGATACCAGCGTGGAGACCGCAACGTCGGTCTCCGCCACTGCCGTCACCACGTCCATGACGTTGGCCTTGCCCGAGGTCATCGCCATCGTCTGCGCGTCGGATTTCTTGCCGGCGTCCAGCGCGCTTCCCACGGCGTCCTTGAGCAACGCGCTGAAGGACGGGCCGCCGCTGGATTGGCTGCCCTTCTCGGCGCCGCCGGATTCCATGATGCGCGAAAGCGCGGCGTAGGCGTTTGCTGCAACGGTCGGTGAAGCCATTTTCTATGGTTCCTGTTCAGGCCTTGAGGATGTCGAGCGTGCGTTGAATCATGCGGCGCGTGGCGCTGATGATGTTGAGGTTGGCTTCATAGGACCGCTGCGCCTCGCGCATGTCGGTCATTTCGACCAGCGGATTGACGTTCGGATATTTGACGTTGCCCGCGGCGTCGGCCGCCGGGTTGCTCGGCTCATGCTTGACGCGGAACGCCGACTGATCGGTCCTGACCTTGCCGAGCGTCACCACCCGGGCATCCAGCGTGCGGTCGAGCGCGGACGAAAATGTCGGCACCTTGCGGCGATACGGATCGCCGGCCGCGGTCGGCGCAGTGGAGTCCGCATTGGCGATGTTTTCCGAGAGCACCCGCATCCGCCCGGCCTGCGCGCGCAGCCCTGAGGTCGCGATGCTCATCGAGCGGGCGAAATCGCTTCCATCATCTGCCATGACACGGTTCTCCTAGTCGCGACGCGTCAGCGTTTTCCGATGGCGGTTTTGAGCATGCCGAGACTGCGGGTGTAGAGCGAGGTGGCGGCCGCATAATCCATCTGGTTGGCGGAGACCTTCAGCATCTGGTCTTCCAGATTGACCGAATTGCCGGCCGGCTTGGTCAAAAAGCCGCTCTTGCCGCCGTCCCCTCTGAAGCTCTGCCCGCCGCCGGAGACGCCGATATGGGTGGCGCTGGTGCGCATCATGGCGAGCGAGCCCATCGATCCGCCGACGTTCGCGCCTTTGTCGTCGAATTTCGGCTCGACCAGGTCGTTTGGCTTGAAGTTCGGGGTGTTGGCGTTGGAGACGTTTTCGGCGAGCACGCGTTGGCGTTCCTGGTGCCACTGCATCTTGGTGCGCAGCGCCGACAGGATCGGAAGGTCGTTGATGGCCATCGCGAGCGGCTCCCCGTTAACCTCTGGCAGACGCCGCGAGGTAGGCAGAATTTGCCCGGTGTATGGTTAACGGCCGGTTAAAATCGCGCGCTGCGGGCGAGGACGTCCGCCAATGCCTGCCGGCAGCGACAAAACGAGCGCATTTTCGCCATGAAAACTGCGTTAACCAGCAGCGACCAACCCGACTTGGGGCGCTCAGAAGTCGTTTTGGATGAAGCGATTCTTGGTCTATTAATTAACCCGGGCGGCGGCATCGCCGCGGGGAATTAAGAAATAAGGCTGATCTCGGGCGTGATTCGCCGTATGTGGATCGCTCAGGGCATGATCCGGCAACGGGAACCGTATTCCCAAAGGGAACATGCTCGGACAGGAAGACCTAAGACCGCACTCGTCGAAGCCAGCATCAAGAGAACGGCCCGTGGCCGGGGACTAAAGAATGCAGACACTGACATTCCTCTTCGCATTCATCGCCGTTCTGGCGCTGATCGGCGTGGCCGCTTGGCTGGTTCGCCGCTTCGCCAATAACCGCCTCGGCGCCAGTACCCAGCGCGGGCGGATGCCGCGGCTGGCCGTGATCGATGCCGCCGCCGTGGACGGCCGCCGGCGCCTCGTGCTGGTACGGCGCGACAATGTCGAGCATCTCCTGATGATCGGCGGCCCGAGCGACATCGTGGTCGAACCCAACATCGTGCGCGCGATGCCCAACCGCGATCAGATGGCGCCGCGCCCGGCCGTCGGTGAGCAGCCGCCGCGCATCGCGCCGCTGCCCGATGCCGCCTGGAGCGACGAGGCGGCAAGAGAGGCCGCCAGATCCGATTTGCGACCGACCGAGGCCTTCGATCATCATACCGAACCGCAAATGCCGGAGCCGCCGCCGCGCCCGGCACGGCCTTCCTTCGCCGACGAAATCCGCCGCCCCGCGTCGCCGCCTATGCCGGAGCGTCGCAGCGATCCATTGACGGGCTTTGCGCCGGAATCGATCAGCGGTCGCCCCGAGGCAGCTCCGCCGCGCCTGACCCGCAACGAACCGCTGATGCCACGGCCGCAGCGCGAATTGCCCAAGCCGCCGCCAGTTCGTGAGGCACCGTCAGTCCGTGAGGCGCCGCCGGTCCGTGAGGCAATGCCGGCCCGTGAAGCACCGCCCATCCGCGAGGCGCAGGCTATTCGTGAGGCGTCGGCCCGAGCGCCTGAACGC
>NZ_JAACFS010000029.1 GCF_029051645.1 Bradyrhizobium sp. CSA112 | reverse complement strand
AAGATCGGCGACGCCTCCGTACGCGAGGCGCTCTACCAGGCCGCTCACATCATGCTGACGAAGCCGGTCAAGGGGTGCTCGCAGCTTAAGAGCTGGGCGATGCGGATCGCCAAGCGTGCTGGCATGAGCAAGGCCAAGGTTGCGCTGGCGCGCAAGCTCGCCGTGATCATGCATCGCATGCTCAAGGACAGCGTGCCCTTCAATCCGCTCGCCAAGGCAACCGCTGCAACGGCTTAAGGAGGAACCACAAGGTTTTCGGGCGGGCCACGACACCAGCCTTCCCGAAGCGAAGTCCCTTCGCCGGGACGATGGATCAGGTCAGGCCGACATCCGGGTTGTCGACATATCGAGCGATATGATCACGCTTTCCGTAGATTGGCCGACCTCTCCTCTCACGAACCCCATCAGGCGACGGCCTTGCGCCGATCCCGTACAGAAGCAGGTTCCCGGCGAGCGGATGACGCAAAAGGGATTGACTAATCGAGGCCCGTTACAGAAGCCCGGATGAAGCGAAGCGTAATCCGGGACGACATTGGCACCGGCCCCCGGATTTCGCTTCGCTCCATCCGGGCTACGGTCCTTCGTCGCTTTGCTCCTCGCAATGACGAGAAGCGCCATCTTCATTCCGCCGCGGACTGCAGCGCCACCTTTTCCGCACGCACGGCGCAGAACTTGAATTCGGGGATTTTGCCGAACGGATCGAGCGCGGGATTGGTCAAGAGGTTCGCCGCCGCTTCCGCGTAGCAGAACGGCATGAACACCATGTTCTCCGGCACGTCGCGATCGGAGCGCACCTTGACCTCGACGGCGCCGCGGCGGGTTTCCAGGCGGATAAAATCGCCGGGCCAGACGCCGAGCTTGCGCATGTCCTTCGGCGACATGAACGCCACCGCCTCCGGCTCGATCTGGTCGAGCACGCTGGCGCGGCGGGTCATCGAACCGGTGTGCCAGTGCTCGAGCACGCGCCCCGTGGACAGCACCATCGGGTATTCGGCATCGGGCAATTCGTCCGGCGCGACAACCTTCGCCGGCACGATCTTGCCGCGGCCGCTCGCCGTCGGGAAACCCGTGGTGAAGATGATCTCGTTGCCGGGCTTGTTCGGGTCGTCGACCGGATAAGTCACCGCGCCCTCGCGCACCAGACGGTCCCAGGTGATGTTGTTCAGCGACGGCATTACCTGCGTCATTTCGGTGAACACATCGGCCGGTCCGCTGTAGTTCCAGGGCAGGCCCATACGCTTGCCGATCTCCTGGATGATCCAGAGATCCTGCCGCGCGTCGCCCGGCGGCCGGATCACCTCGCGCGCGAGCTGCACGCGGCGATCGGTATTGGTGAAGGTGCCGCTCTTTTCAGCGAATGCCGAGGCCGGCAGGATCACGTCGGCATGGAACGCGGTTTCGGTGACGAAGAGATCCTGCACCACCAGATGGTCGAGCATGGCCAGCGCGTGGCGCGCGTGCTGCAGATCGGGGTCCGACATCGCGGGGTTTTCACCCTCGATGTACATGCCCGTAATCTCGCCGGCGTGGATCGCGTTCATGATCTCGACGACGGTGAGGCCGCGCACGGGATCGAGATCCTGATGCCAGAGCTTTTCGAAAGGCTCGCGCAGATCGGTGCGCCCGACCGGCTGGTAATCCGGCAGGAACATCGGGATCAGGCCGGCGTCGGAGGCGCCCTGCACGTTGTTCTGGCCGCGCAGCGGATGCAGGCCGGTGCCGGGACGGCCGACCTGGCCCGTCGTCAGTGCCAGCGCAATCAGGCAGCGCGCGTTGTCGGTGCCGTGGATGTGCTGGCTGATACCCATGCCCCAGAAGATGATCGAGGCCTGCGAGCGCGCATAGACCCGCGCCACTTCCTTCAGCGTCTCCGCGGGGATGCCGCAGATCGCTTCCATCTTCTCCGGCGGGAATTCCTTGATGCGCTCGGCAAGCTCGTCAAAGCCTTCGGTATAGCCCGCGATATATTGCTGGTCGGTCAGTCCTTCGGTGATGATGGTGTGGAGCATCGCGTTCAGCATCGCGACGTCGCTGCCGGGCTTGAAGGCAAGATGCTTCCAGGCGTGGCGCGACAGCGACTGCGTGCGCGGATCCATCACAATCAGCTTGGCGCCGCGCTTGGCCGCGTTCTTGAGGTAGGTCGCCGCAACCGGATGGTTCACGGTCGGGTTGGCGCCGATCACGATGATCACTTCAGCGTCCATCGCAGCCGCAAACGGCGCCGACACCGCGCCTGAATTCAGCCCTTCCATCAGCGCCGCCACTGACGAGGCGTGGCACAGCCGCGTGCAGTGGTCGACATTGTTGGAGCCGAAGCCGGTGCGCACCAGCTTCTGGAACAGGTAGGCCTCTTCGTTGGAGCCCTTGGCCGAGCCGAAGCCGGCGAGCGCCTTGACGCCCTTCTCGTCGCGAATCTTCACGAGCCCCTTGGCCGCGATATCCAGCGCCTCTTCCCACGAGGCTTCGCGAAAATGCGTGAAGGGATTGGCCGGATCGACCTGGTCGTTGGCATCCTTCTTCGCATTCGGCAGCCGCACCAGCGGTTTTGTCAGCCGATGCGGGTGATGGATGTAATCGAATCCAAAGCGACCCTTGACGCAGAGGCGGTTGTGGTTGGCCGGGCCATCGCGGCCCTCGGCGTAAATGACCTTCTCGTCCTTGACCTGATAGGTAACCTGGCAGCCGACGCCGCAGAACGGGCAGAGCGAGTCGACCTTCTTGTCGGCGTATGTGACGCGGGTCTGGTTCTCGTCCAGCATCACCGAGGGCATCAGGGCGCCGGTCGGGCAAGCCTGCACGCATTCCCCGCAGGCGACGCAGGTCGATTCGCCCATCGGATCGTCAAAGTCGAACACGATCTTGGCGCCGGCGTTGCGATAGGCCATGCCGATGACGTCGTTGACCTGCACCTCGCGGCAGGCGCGCACGCAGAGGCCGCACTGGATGCAGGCATCGAGATTGACGCTCATCGCGGGATGGCTGGTGTCGCTCTGCCACCGCTCGGCGGCCGGGAAGCGGCTCTCGGTCACCTCGACCTTCTCGGCCCAGTGCCAGAACTTCGAATCGGGATCGTGCGAGGTCTCGCGCGCCGGCTGGTCGGCGACCAGCAATTCCATCACCATCTTCTGCGCCGCGACCGCGCGGGCGCTCTCGGTCTTCACCTTCATGCCGACGCTCGGCGTCCGCTTGCAGGATGCGGCCAGCACGCGCTCGCCCTCGATCTCGACCATGCAGGCGCGGCAATTGCCGTCTGGCCGATAGTCAGGCTCCGGTGAATAGCACAGATGCGGGATTTCCTTCTGGTGCCGCTTGGCGACCTGCCAGATGGTCTCGCCCGCGTTGGCCTCGACCTGTTGGCCGTCGAGCTCGAATCGAACCTTGGTCATTCCGCAGCCTCTTTCGGCACGAATTCTTCCGGAAAATATTTAATCACTGACGTCAGCGGATTCGAGGCGGCCTGGCCGAGTCCGCAGATCGAGGCGTCGCGCATCGCCTGGCTCAATTGATCGAGCAATTCGCGGTTCCAGACCGGCCGCTGCATCAAAAGCGCCGCCTTCTGGGTTCCAACACGGCACGGCGTACACTGGCCGCAGCTCTCATCCTCGAAGAATTTCATCAGGTTCAGCGCCGCGCCCTTCACGCTGTCCCGCTCGGACATGATGACGACGGCGGCGGAGCCGATAAAGCAGCCGTATTTTTCCAGCGTGCCGAAATCCAGCGGGATGTGGTCCATCGACGCCGGCAGGATGCCGCCTGACGCGCCGCCCGGAAGGTAGGCATGGAAGGTGTGGCCGTCAGCCATGCCGCCGCAGAACTCGTCGATCAGTTCACGTACGGTGACGCCGGCCGGCGCCAGCTTCATGCCGGGATCTTTCACGCGGCCCGAGACCGAATAGCTGCGCAGGCCGTGACGGTCGTTGCGGCCGTGGCTCTTCCACCAGTCGGCGCCCTTCTCGACGATGTCGCGCACCCACCACAGCGTCTCGATATTGTTGATCAGCGTCGGCAAGCCGAACAGCCCGACCTGGAACGGATAAGGCGGCTTGTGCCGGGGCAGGCCGCGCTTGCCCTCGATCGATTCGAGCAGCGAGGATTCCTCGCCGCAGATATAGGCCCCCGCGCCGCGGCGCATGTGCAACACGGGGCCGCCCGGCGGCAGCTTTGCGATTTCGCGCGTGAGGATTTCGCGCGAGGCCGGATATTCGTCGCGGATGTAGATGTAGACGTCGCTCGCCTCGACGACGTGCGCGCCGATCAGCATGCCCTCGATAAAGCGATGCGGATCGGTCTCGAGATAGTAGCGATCCTTGAAGGTTCCGGGCTCGCCCTCGTCACCATTGATCGCCATCAGCCGCGGACCGGGCTCACCGAGCACCGCGCGCCATTTGCGTCCCGTCGGAAAGCCGGCGCCGCCGAGCCCGCGCAGCGAGGCGTCGTCGAGCGACTTCAACAGATCTTCTTTGGTCATGGCGCCGGAGCGCAGGCGATTCAGCAGCTTGTAGCCGCCGCCGGCGACATAGTCGTCGTAGTCGACATAATTGGGCAGATGCGCATGGGTGTCGCCGGCCTTGGCGGCGGCGAGCACGTTCGTCACCGTGGCATGGTCGACGAAGTGATGGCCGACTTCGGCCGCGGGCGCCGTGTCGCAGCGGCCGACGCAGGGCGCGCGCACCACGCGAATGCCGGGGCCGGCACTGTCCTGCAATTCACTTAGCAGCTTTTCCGCGCCCATCATGGCGCAGGTGAGCGAATCGCAGACGCGAATGGTCAGCGGCGCGATATCAGGCTCGCCCTCCTTCACGATGTCGAAATGGGCATAGAAGGTGGCGGTCTCGAACACTTCCGCAAACGACAGCTTCATCTCGTCGGCAAGCGCCGCAAGATGCGCCGCCGAGATCTGGTGATACTTGTCCTGGATCAGGTGCAGATGTTCGATCAGGAGATCGCGGCGCCGCGGCCGGTCGCCGAGCAGAAGCTCGATCTCGTGGGCGGCGGTGGGGTCAACCTGGCGGCCCTTCGGGGTCGCCTTGGCCCGCTTCCGTCCCGCGCCCGGATGTTCGAACGAGCGGACCTGTTTCACATCATGCATATTCATTGAAACGTCTCATTACAGCCTGCCAGACGCTGACTCTAGTTCGTGGCATGCCAGATGCCAAGCGAATTATCCGGCTGTGGTAAGGATTTACTGGAGCAAGGCCGCGGGATCATTCCTCTCGGCCCACCCGATATTGTCGCGACGAATGAGAGCTGGAAACACGCCTCAGATCAATAAAGCCGTCTCATGCTGCGATTGCGAACGCGTATCGACTGGCGGCGGAACTGGACGCACAGGGACGCTGCTTGCGTCCCTGTGACGCCCTCCGCCATCAGAGGATCTTGACGGCGCTTTCCAGCGTCTTCCACACGCCCCAGGCCAAGGGAATGCCGACGAAGGCCCAGAACAGCGCGGCCTTGGCGTCGAGCCCGCCGAAGCCGATGCCATAAGAGCCTGACGGTCCCGATGCTCCGGCATTCACCGTCGCCGCCTGCAGCTTGGCGATTTCGGCCTCGCTCATGTGCCACTTCGCATCGACCGGCTTGATCAGGTAGTTGCAGATCAGGCCCGCGATCAGCATCGCACACAGGATATACATTGTGGTGTTATAGAGTTGGTCGCGCGGAACGCCGGCCGCAAGCTGGAACTCGCGGATGTAGTTCACCACGACGGGTCCGATGATGCCCGCCGTCGACCACGCCGTCAGCAGACGGCCATGGATGGCGCCGACGAACTGCGTGCCGAACATGTCGGCGAGATAGGCCGGCACGGTGGCGAAGCCGCCGCCATACATCGAAAGGATGATGCCGAAGCCGAGCACGAACAGCAGCTTCGAACCCATCGCCGCGAATGTCGGCGCCAGTGCGTAAAGCACGATGCCCAGGATGAAGAACGTGTAATAGGTATTCTTGCGGCCCATCTTGTCCGACAGCGACGCCCAGAAGAAGCGGCCGCCGATGTTGAACAGCGAGAGCAGTCCGGCGAAGCCGGCCGCGATGCCCGCAATGGTCGCCTTTTGCGCCGCGTCGAGCTGGTTGAAGCCGACGTCAGGCAATCCGATCAGTTTGCCCGCGAAGATTTCCTGCAGCATCGGCGAAGCCATGCCGATCACGCCGATGCCCGCCGACACGTTGAGGCAGAGCACCCACCAGATCAGCCAGAACTGCGGCGTCTTGTGCGCGTCCTTCAGATGAACGTGGTTCTGCGAAATCATCGCATTGGCTTTGGTCGGCGGCGTCCAGCCTTCAGGCCGCCAGCCCGCGGGCGGAATGCGATAGCGGAAGGCGCCGATCATCATGAACACGAAGTAGATGGCGCCCATCGCGATGAAGGTTTCCCAGGCGCCGACCGAAGTCGGCGACTTGAAATAGTTCATCAACAGGTTCGCCAGCGGCGCGCCGATCATGGCGCCACCGCCGAAGCCCATGATGGCCATGCCGGTTGCCATGCCGCGGCGATCCGGAAACCATTTCACCAGCGTCGACACCGGCGAGATGTAGCCCAGCCCGAGACCGATGCCGCCGATGACGCCGGAGCCGAGCCACAACAGCCACAATTGATGGGTGATGATGCCGATCGCACCGAGCACCAGACCGCCGCACCAGCACAGCGCAGACACAAAACCCGCCTTGCGCGGCCCGACGCGCTCCAGCCAGCCGCCCCAGATCGCGGCGGAAACGCCGAGCAGCACGAAAAACAGCGTGTACATCCAGCCCATGCTGGCGACTTTCCAGTCGCAGGTGGTGGTGAACAGTTCCTGCACCAGCGTCATGTCGGGGCATGCCTTCGGCGCGGTCACGCCGAGCGCGCGCGACAGCGGCAGCCAGAACACGCTGAAGCCATAGGCCATGCCGATGCACAGATGAATGCAAAGCGCCGCCGGCGGCACCAGCCAGCGATTGAAGCCGGCGGTCGCAATTGTTCGCTCCTTATCAAGGAATCCCGTTCCTGCACCGGGGATGCTCCCGGCGCTGCTGATTGTTGTCATCGCTATTTTCCCCTGCGGCCCACTCTTGAACTGGGCGTTTGTTTTACCGTCTTCGATCCGTCATCTTCAGCTATGCTGTGGAGCAGACCCATCCTTCTGCTCCATGCGATTCCGGAATGCGCGGAATCGACACGCGCATTCGAGAACATCCACCCTGATGCTTTTGAGGTGAGGTTTTGCCGGCATGATTGCGCGGGCGACAGCTCAACTCGACTGTGTACCGCTGGTTGTCGTCCCTCCGTTTCATGTTGTTGAAAAGGAGTGAGCAATCCGTGTGCCAAATCGCACGATGCCAATAATCAATGACTTGCGGGGGACCATCCTGCAACTCAGGACAAATTGTCCTGATATGCCGGACAAAATGTCCGATCAGCCGGTGTCAGTCGGCCTCCGGAAGCCAGACGCGGAATGTGCTTCCCCGGCCGATTTCGCTTTCAACTGTAATCTGGCCGCGCTGGCGCTTGATCAAGGTCTGGCTGATCGACAGGCCAAGGCCGGTGCCATCCCGCCGCTTGGTCGTAAAGAAGGGGTCGAAGACTTTCTCGACAACATCTGCGTCCATGCCGATTCCGGTGTCGGCAACTTCGATCAGGATACCGGGCACGCCGTCGCGGTCGGCGTCGCATGAACGAAGCGTCAGGGTGCCGCCGTCAGGCATGGCATGGATCGCGTTGACGATCAGGTTGATCACGACCTGCTGCAGCTCGGTGCGGTTCATCAGGACCAGGCGGCTTGCCCGGTCTTCGCGCACGACCCTGATTTCCGTCTTGTTCAGGAGATGCTGCACCAGCGGCAGGCAGTCCGCCACGACGCTTCCGGGCGCATGGCGCTCGACATAGCCGGCATACTCTTCCGGGCGCGCAAACTGCAAAAGCTTGGTGACGATCTGGCTGATACGATGGATTTGCTCGTCGACCAGACGGAATTCAACCTTGGCTTTTTCGGCATCGGCGCCGATCACGCTGCGGATGACGTCGAGATTGCCCTGCATCACCGCGATCGGATTGTTGATCTCATGCGCTACGCCGGCGGTGATTTCGCCGATCGCGGCAAGCTTTTCCGACATGATGAGCTGCTTGGTGGTCGCCTCAAGCTTCAGATTGGCGAGTTCAAGATCGCGTGTTCGCTCGCGTACCCGCGTGTTCAACTCCTCGTTCCACTCGCGCAACTGGCGGTCGCGCTCCTGAATCTGATCGAGCAGGGTATCCAGGTGAATCGCCACACGGCCGATCTCGTCGCCCGACGCCGGCAATTTGGTGCGCGCGGACAGATTACCGCTCTCGACTTCGCCGATTGTCACCGTAACGCGTTCGAGCGGCATGAAGATCGATTGCGCCCAGCGCAGGAAGATCGGCACGGTTGCTGCCGTGATCGCGATGAACGCGAGTGCGATGATCAAGAGCGTCTCGAGCTTCGCATCGTTGAACGGCTTCTGCAGAAATCCGACATAGAGCATGCCGACACGCTTGCCATAGGTATCAACGAGCGGCTCGTAAGCCGAGATGTACCAGTCGTTGACGACGAAGGCGCGGTCCAGCCAGGTCCGCCCCTCGCCCATCACCGCCGAGCGCACCGCCGCCGACACCCGCGTTCCCAGCGCGCGCCGCCCTTCGAACAGGCGGACGTTGGTCGAAATCCGCACGTCGTCGAGGAACAGCGTCGCCGTTCCCTGGCTACCCTCCGGGAGGCTCGCCTCGCGATAGACGAGGTCGTTGATCGTATCGATGAATTCGAGATTCTGGTTGAGCAATATTCCGCCGACGAGCGCAGCCGGCCCTCCTCCAGGAGCCGTTGCGCGGCTAGCCGCATGCACAACCATGCCGCTGGTTTCCGTGCTGCGATCGGTCGGCACTGCGTTCGGCGTCGGCACCAGATCGAGACGCGCGCGGTCGGCAAGAACAGGCGAAATCGCCGCAAGTTCGTCATTGGTGAAGATGTCGATGCCCGTCGACGGGGATTCGCCTGACAATACCGAAGTGATGATCGGCCAGTCGGCCCTTGGCGCTCCCTTAAGCGCGGGTGACGAGGCGATGACCTTTCCGCCGGCGTCGATTAGATAGAGAAAGTCGAGGCCTATCTCCTTGCGGGACTGTTCGAGCAAGTCCGCCACGGCGGATAGCGTTTCCTGCTCTTCCACCTCCCGGAAGCGAAACGAGAGGCTCAGCCCGCGGACCTGGACACCGGTTTTTTCCAGAATGCGGGCAAGATATTGGTGGGCGATGGTGAGATCGCCGTTCACCTTCGAAATCAGCGTGGCGTCGAATCTTGCGTTCCAGCGATAGATGGCCACGCCGAGCAGGAGCGGCAGGATGACGAGCATGGGCAGCAGCGCAATCGCGAGCAGCCGAAAGCGGACGGACCGCCCGCGCACCGGCCCCTCGATGCTGCCTGCCCGGTCACCCATTCCATAACGCGAGTTTGCGATCGATGGTCTTGCGCGAGATCCCGAGCCGCCGCGCCGCCTCCTCGCGGCTGCCGCCGGTCTCCTTCAGCACCGAAAGAATGTGCCGGCGCTCCATATCCGCCAGACTGTCGGCGGTGGCGGCCTGCGTATCGTTCCGCGGCCCGGCGAAATCGTCCGGGAACGCGCCGAGGATCAACGTGCGCTCGATCAAGTTGCGCAACTCGCGCACGTTGCCGGGCCAGTCGTAGCTCGCGAGCGCGGCCCGCACTGCGCTATCGATCGGAACCGGCGGCATGCCGAGCTGGATCGAGAGCTTGTTCATGAAGATCGTGGCAAGCTCCTGCACGTCGTCGCCGCGGTCCTTCAGCAGCGGCAGATGAATCTGCATGACGTTGAGGCGATAATACAGGTCGGCGCGAAAACGTCCCTTCTCGACTTCCTTCTGCAGGTCGGCATTGGTCGCAAAGATGAAGCGAAGGTCGACCGGCACCTCGCGCTCGGCGCCGACGGGACGGACACGGCGATCCTCCAGAACGCGGAGCAACTTGCTCTGCATCGCCAGCGGCAGTTCGCCGATTTCGTCCAGGAACAGCGTCCCGCCATGCGCATGGAGGAACAGGCCCTCGCGCCCGCTGTCTGCGCCGGTGAAGGCGCCCTTGATGTGGCCGAACAACTCGGCCTCGATCATCTCGGGCGGAATCGCCGCACAGTTCACCGGCACGAAGGGCTTGTCGGCGCGGTCGGACAGGGAGTGAATCGAGCGCGCCGCGACTTCCTTGCCGGTGCCGGATTCGCCGGTGAGCAGGATCGAGGTCGGCAGGCGGGCGACGCGGGCAATGGTATCACGCACAGTACGGGCCGCCGGCGACTCCCCGATCAGATTGTCGCGCAGGAACGTACGGTCCGATGATGCCCGCAGCGCATAGCGCAGCACATAATTCTCGCGCTGCAGCCGGACGCGGTCGAGACAGCGCGCCACCGCGTTGAGGATCTGATTCGAGCGGAACGGTTTCAGCACGAAATCAACCGCGCCGGCGCGCAGCGCCTGAATTGCGGTGTCGAGATCGGCATAGGCCGTAATGAGGATGGCGTCGGCGAAGAAGCCGACAGCGCGCTGCTCTGCCAGCCAGTCGACACCATTCTTGCCCGGCATGATATTGTCGAGGATGACGACATCGAACCGGCTCTTATCGAGCATGCGCGAGGCCTCGTCGGTATCGGCCGCCTCCTCCACGTGCTTGCAGCGCGGCCCCAGCGTACGCACGAGAAAATTGCGCATCCCGGGCTCGTCATCGACGATCAGGATCGAGGCCTGCGCGAGCGCGCTGAACTCGGGTCCGCCGGCCGGCTTGCCTGGTTTGGCCGCCGGTTCATTGCCCGTGGCAAGGGATGCCGCTGCGCTCGCCTTCGATGTCGGGAAGTTCATGCCGGGTTTTGTAGGGCCGATCGTCGCACCCGGCAATCATGCGTTCTATTGAAGTCGTCAAATTGACGCGCGGGAGTTGCGGCCTGCCCGGATAGCTCAAACATTTGCCTTTTCTATCGATCCATTTGCTTTTTCTATCAAGAATACGATGCGGTTTTCGTTGCGCTCGGTGATTTCGACCTTGTCGCCGGTCTCGCGAATGAGGTTCGGGATGTCGATCACCGAGAGCGGATCGGTACACAGCACTTCCAGCCTATCGCCGGGCGGCAAGGTCTTCAGCGCCTTGCGCGTCTTCAATGCCGGCAGGGGGCATTTCAGCCCGGCTAGATCAAGCTTTGTCGTCGTCATGGTCCGAACATGGCGAAGCGGGCCCGCATCGTCAACGGACATCAATTGATCAGGCCTGCATAGGACAGGAACCCGACCGTCTGGCCGGGCGCTACCTGCGTGACGTCTTCGCCAAGCTCGACCAGGCCATCGGTGTCCGCCAGCGAGGACAGAAGCCCTGCGCCTTCGCGCGGAAACTTCACCGCTTCGAGCGCGCCATCCGCGGCGTTGCGCAGGGTGACGCGGACATATTCGCGGCGCGAAATCTTCTTCTTGTAGCTGAAGGCGGCGCGAACCGGCATCGGCGTCAGCGGCTCCGGCTGCGCGCCTGATAGCGCCAGAATAGTCGGTCGCACCACATGAACGAAGGTGACAAAGCTCGCCACCGGATTGCCCGGCAATCCGATGAACGGCGTGCCGCCGATGATGCCCATCGCGACGGGGCGTCCCGGCTTGATCGCCATCCGCCATAGCACCAGCCTGCCGACGCTTTCGACACTCGCCTTGACGTGATCCTCCTCGCCGGTCGAAACGCCGCCGGTGGTGAGGATCAGGTCATGGCTGCCGGCGACCTCCTGCAGGGCGCTTGCGAGCGCGGCGCGATCGTCCCTGATGATGCCGAGATCACTCACCTCGCAGCCGAGCCGGCCCAGCATCGCCATCAGCATGAAACGGTTGGAATCGAACAATTGCGCCGCGGAGCGCGCTTCGCCGGGCGAGGCCAGCTCGTTGCCGGTGGAGAACACCGCGACGCGAATACGCCTGGCGACATCGAGCTCTGTCAGGCCGAACGCAGCCGCAAGTGCAACATCCTGCGGCCGCAGCCGCTGGCCGGCCTTCAGCGCCGCAAAGCCTGCGGGAATATCCTCACCCGCAGGGCGCACATTGGCGCCGGGCTTAAGGCCTGCCGGAAGCACGACCTTGTCGCCCTCGACGCGGACGTCTTCCTGCATGAACACGGTATCGGCGCCTTCGGGCATCGGTGCGCCGGTGAAGATGCGCATCGCCTGCCCCGGCTTGAGCGGTGCAGACGCGAGGCTACCCGCCTGAACGCGGCCGATCACCGGAAATGCCTGTTCTTCCTTCTGCGGCAGGTCGCGGCTCGAAACCGCATAGCCGTCGACAGCGGAATTTGTGAAGGGCGGCAGCGGCAGCGGCGCCAGGATCTCGTGCGCCAGAATGCGGCCATCGGCGCGGGCGAGCGTAACCGTCTCGATATCCACAACCGGCGTCACGCGCGTGGCAATGAGACCGACGGCTTCATCGACCGACACCATCGGGCCGCCGAAGGCAAAGCAATCGTCGGACAATTGCGCCATGTGCCTGATCAGCCCTCAGCTTCGCATTTCGCCAGCACGTCTTCGAGCGATATCGCAGACCGCAACATCATCGCGGCCACAGCCTCGATATCGTCGAGATGGGCAGTCGGCAACTTGGTTTCAACCGCCGTATCGGTCGCGATTCCGACGATGCCGGGATCGTCGGGGAACAGCAATGGCTTTTCATTCGCGGCGCGATAGACCTCGATCTTGCGGTGCGGCTCGCGCTTGAAACCCTCGACCACGACGAGATCGACCGGCGAGATCTTGGCCAGCAATTCCGGCAGACGCGGCTCATGCGCCCCGCGCAGCTCATGCATCAAGGCCCAGCGCCGCCCCGATGACACCAGAACTTCGGCCGCGCCTGCCTCGCGGTGCCGCCAGGAATCCTTGCCGGGTACGTCGACGTCGAAGGCGTGATGGGCGTGCTTGATCACGGACACGCGCAGGCCCTGTTTTGCGAACTGCGGGATCGCCCGCGTCAGCAAGGTGGTCTTGCCGGCGCCGCTCCATCCCGCGAGGCCTATTACTTTCATCATGCGCTCCGGAACCGGCTCTGACCGTCATTGCGAGGAGCGAAGCGACGAAGCAATCCACGCTTCCTTCTGCGCGCTATGGATTGCTTCGCTTCGCTCGCAATGACGGTGTTGGCCGCATTGTCGATACCCTGAAATGCTTTATATCGGCTGACAGCCATTGTCATGCTAACCTGCGGATATGATGAAAATCGACAAAGCCCCCGCCCCCCTGATCGTGCCTAACCCTGAGGATCCGCGGCTGACCGAGCGCGTCGCCGGGACCGACCAGACGGGTGCGGCGGTCGAAATCCGGGTGCCGGTGGAGCGACCGCTGACGCTGTATCTGAACGCCCAGGAGATCGTCACCATGATGACGATCGGCGATTATCCGGAATATCTAGCGCTCGGCTATCTCCTCAACCAGAACATGCTGAAATACGACGACGTCGTCACCGAGGTCGAATATCACGACGACCTTCAGGTGGTGGTGGTGCGCACCGAACACCACACCAATTTCGAGGCCAAACTGAAGAAGCGCACGCAGACCTCCGGCTGCGCCCAGGGCACCGCGTTCGGCGATCTCCTTGAAGCGGTTGAAAGCGTCGCGCTGCCGAAGGCGGAGCTGCGTACGTCCTGGCTCTACCAGATGACGCGCGCGATCAACACCATGCCCTCGCTCTATCTGGAAGCCGGTGCGATCCATGGCTGCGTGCTGTGCAAGGAAGGCACGCCTGTGTGCTACACCGAGGACGTCGGCCGCCATAACGCCGTCGACAAGATCGCAGGCTGGATCTATCGCCACGGCGTCGATCCCGGCGACAAGATTCTCTACACCACGGGCCGCCTCACCTCGGAAATGGTGATCAAGACAGTGCGGATGGGAATTCCCATTCTCGTCTCGCGCTCGGGCTTCACCGCGTGGGGCGTCGAACTGGCGCGGCAGGTCGGACTGACGCTGGTCGGCCGCACGCGCGGCAAGCGCTTCATCGCGCTATCAGGACAGGAGCGGATCGTGTTCGACCAGAACCTCGACTATGTCGAGGAAGAATCCGCGCGGCACAAGCGCAAAGGTGAAAGCGATGACTGACATTCCCGGCGTGCTGCTCGCCGGCGGCCTCGCACGCCGCATGGGTGGCGGCGACAAGCCGATGCGCACGATCGGCGGCCGCACCATCCTCGACCGCGTGATCGCGCGGCTGAAGCCGCAATGCGACGGCCTCATTCTGAACGCCAATGGCGATCCGGCGCGCTTCGCGGCATTCGGCCTGCCGGTCATTGCCGATGGCGTCGCCGATTTCCCCGGCCCGCTGGCCGGCATTCTGGCGGCACTCGATTGGGCCGCGGCCAACCGGCCTGACGTGGAGTTTGTATTGAGCGCCGCGGCCGACTGCCCATTCCTGCCACGCGATCTAGTGTCGCGGCTCAATGGTGCGCTCGAATCGGAGAAAGCCGAGCTTGCCGTCGCCGCTTCCGACGGGCAATCGCATCCGGTGATCGGGCTGTGGAGCGTGGGCCTGCGCGAACAGCTCCGTCACGCGCTTGTGGTCGAAGATATCAGGAAGATCGACCGCTGGACCGCGCGATTCAGGCTTGCCACGGTATCCTGGCCGACCACGCCGCTCGACCCGTTTTTCAATGCCAATACGATGGACGACATTGCGGAGGCGGAGCGGCTGGCCATCCTGGATGGGGGTTAGGTTAGTCTCTCCGTCGTCGTCCCGGCGAACGCCGGGACCCATAACCACAGTACGTTGTGAGTTAAGCAAGGCGTCAACCACTGCCTTTCATCAGCCGGCCGCGGTGTATGGGTCCCCGCGTTCGCGGGGACGACTACGGAGAGTTACGCCAGATGACGAGTGACGGTCCTCGCCCCACCATTTGGTGTAATCGTCGATCTTTGCACCATCGAGCAGCGCGAAGGCGCTCATGACAGAATAGGACAGTGCTTGCGCGTCACCTCGGCTTCCGTGCCATGAAGCTTGCAGGTGGCGTCCAGGTTCCGGGAATGTAGACATTCGCCCAGTGACACATCTCGTGCAGGACGGGAAGCAAGGCCTCGCCCTTACGCGTCAATGTATATTCGAAACGCGTGGGCCGTTCCTGGTAGGCGGATTTTGTGACGAGGCCTGCGGACTCCATCGTAGCCAGTCGATCGGTCAGAATGTTGGTCGTAATTTTCTCGGGCGAGGAGAGGAACTGCGAGAAGCGGCTCTTGCCGTTGAGCAGATCGCGCAGGATCACCAGAGTCCAGCGATCACCGACGATGTCGAGCGTCGATGCAATCGGGCAGCCAGATCGTGGCTCACGGGTCACGCGGGATAGTTCTCCGTTGTAGTGACTTGCATCTTGCAAGTTACAACTAATTACGCTATCGTTGTGTCATCAGGAAAGCAATTCGAATGGAGGACGCCATGTCGCAGGGGTTCACCGGGGGCTGCCTGTGCGGCGCCGTTCGTTTCAAAAGCACGGCCGATGCCCAAATGGTCGGGCATTGCCATTGCATCGACTGTCGCAAGTCGAGTGGTACCGGCCACTGCACGCATCTCGTCGTACCCGAACAGGCATTCTACGTAACGGGCTCCGTCACGCTCTATGATCGTGCGGCGGATAGTGGCAACATCATCAGCCGAGGTTTCTGCGGGACATGCGGATCGCCGATCTACTCGAAGAACTCTGGCATGCCTGGCGTCGTATTTCCGCGTGCCTCCGTGCTCGATGACCCCGAAATCGCCAAGCCACAGATGGTCGTCTATGCCAGCCGAGCGCCGTCCTGGGATCACGTGAATCCGGCATTGCCGGTTTTTGCCACCATGCCCGAAGGCGGACCGCAGAAGGTCATTGCTGCCAAATCCGCGAGTTGAGCCGTGGCTTATGATGACGCGCTTGCCCAACGCTTCCGCGATGGTCTGCGCGGCATCAAAGGTGTTACCGAAAAACGCATGATGGGCGGGCTCTGTCTGCTCGTGAACGGAAACATGCTTGGCGGCGTCGACCGGACCAAGTCGGGCCGGGATCGGTTCATGTTCCGCGTCGGCAAGGACAATGAGGCCGAGGCCTTGCGGCGACCGGGCGCATCGATCGTCGACATGGGCGGCAAGCGCCTTGGCGGGCTTGTCTTTGTCGATGCCGACGAATGTGACGACGACGCCTTCAAGATATGGATTGCCATGGCGGCCGGGTTTGTCGGCCGGCTTCCAAAGAAGTAATTCGGCAATGCCCGAACCGAGTCAGGCGGGCCGAAACCCCGCCTGCGCCAGCGCCGCGCGGCCCTCGTCCGACGCCAGCGCGTTGAGAAAGGCCTGCACCGCCGGCCGTTGCTTGCGCGCCTTTACCAGCGCGAAGTCATAATGCTCTTCGGCAAAGGGAATGAAACCGAGGTTTGACGCATGCGCGACCGGCGCAATGGTCATGCCCCAGTCGGCGCGGTGCTGCGCGACCGCAGCCGCCACCGCATTGTGCGAGCGCGGCTGATTCCAGTAACCGTCCGGGCGCGCGCCGCCGAGCAGCCGGTCGATCAGGATGCGCGTGCCGGCGCCCTGGTTGCGGTTGACCATGATGCAGGCGGGATCGGCGAGCGCGGCGCGCACCGCGTCTTCCGCACTCAATCCTTCGAAGCGTCTGTCACCCTTGCGGAACACGATGCCCTGCATGCGCCGCCAGCCCGGCACCAGTTCGAGCCCATCGCTGAGATAGGGCGTGTTGTAGGTCCCGGTTTTCTCGTCGAACAAATGGATCGGCGCAAAATCGCACTCGCCGCGCTTCGCGGCCGCGAGGCCGCCGAGGCTGCCGACGGCAATCGAGCGCACGACGAGCCCGGCATGCGCCAGCGGCGCGGTGACGAGATCGAGCCCGGTGCAGTGGCTGCCGACGATGACGAGATCCGGCACCCGCACATGCGGCGTGAACAGCGTCACCTCGGCCTCGCTGCCAGCCGGCATCTGATCGGCCAGCGCATCGATGCGCAGAAAGCCGTCGGCCTGCGCGAAGGAGGTGATGGCGCCGGAGCCTTTGCCTGTCGGGTACGCGATCAACCCGTCCGCGCCTTCGACCAGCGACACCATGACGAATTCGGTGCGGCCGAGTTCGGATGCGATCCGCACCGGTACGCGTGCGTTGACCTTGGCGTCCGAGCGCGGCGGCAAGCCTGCCATCCGCCGCAGCACCGGCACGATCATGTCGTGGAAGGTGAACATCGCCGAGGTCGGAAAGCCCGGCAGGATGATAACGGGCTTGCCATCGCACACCGCAAGGCACAGCGGCTTGCCGGGCTTCAGCGCCACACCATGGGCGATGATGCCGGGCTTGCCGAGCCGGCCGATGATGCGGTGGGACACGTCGCCCGCGCCTTTTGAGGTGCCGCCTGACAGCACCAGCATGTCGCTGGCCTCCAGCGCCTTACGCATTACGGCTTCGAGCTGTTCCTCGTCATCGGCAACGGCGCCGAGAAACACCGCTTCGCCGCCATTTTCGTTCACCGCCGCTGCGACGATCGCACCATTGGTGTCATAGATTGCGGCAGGAGGCAGCGGCTGACCGGGCTGCACCAGTTCATCGCCGGTGGAGATCACTGCGACGCGCGGCCGGCGCGCGACGGTCACCTGCGCGATACCGCAAGCCGCCAGCATCCCGATCTCGCGCGACCCAATGACGGTCCCGGCGCGCAGCAGCGCCTCGCCGCGAGCGATATCGGAACCGGCATAGGACACGAATTGTCCGGGGGAAGCGGCGCGGCGGATTTCGACCGCGCGCGGTCCCGCCAGCTGGGTATGCTCGACCATGACGACGGCGTCGGCCCCGCGCGGCACCGGACCGCCGGTCGCGATCGGCGTAGCCGTTCCCGACAATACCGGGCGCGTCGGCGCGGTACCGCAGGTGATCACCTCGTCGTTCAGCATCACACGAACCGGCGAAGCCTCACCGGCCGCGGCGAGATCGGCCGAACGTACCGCAAAGCCATCGACATTGGAGCGGTCGAACGGCGGGACGTCGATCGGCGCCACCACGTCTTCAGCAAGCGCACAGCCGAGCGCCTCGGCAAGCGGCCGCATTTCGCTCGCGATCGCACGCGGAAACAAGCCGGCTTCGAAACGCGCCAGCGCATCCTCGCGCGACAGGATCGTCAGGAACTGGTCCTGCTCGTTAGCGTCGCGATCTCCTGGCGAGGGCGTATTGGTCATTCCTGAACTCATATCAGTCCCGCAATATATAGGCATCGACCGGCGCGCCGGCCGCAAAGCCTTCCGCGCCGCCGGGCACTGTGAGCCAGGCCTCGGCGCGCGCGATTGCGTCGAGCGACAATTCGCCCACCGCCAGCGGGATCCACATATCCAGCTTCCGCTCCAGCAACACGATTTCGGCGATACCGACGCTAGATGCAATCTTGCGCGCCAGCGGCAAAATGACTGTCTTGCGCAGGGTTCGGGCCGAGAGGCGATCGACCGCGGGAAGCGCCAGCGTCCACCATGCCGCGAGGGCCTGATCGGGCGCGCCCGGCAACACCACGACGGGCGTGTTGCCGATGCGTCCGACGGCCGAGGTGCGGCCGGGCTGCAGGGCAATGCCGTGGGCGAGAATTTTGCCACGCGCCGCCAATGCTGTCACCGCCGCGTCGGTGCGCCCGACGCCGGAGCCGCCGACGATGAGGAGCAGATCGCAGGAACCGCCATCCAGTGCCGCGGCAATCGACCCGGCATCGCGGCCCACGGCGGTGAAGGAGACGGTTTCGGCGCCGCTAGCCTGCGCGCTCTCCTCGATCAGGTCTGCCGTCATGCTGCCGCCGGGGACATTGACGATGCGCAGCCGCGGACGGCGGACGTTCAAGCGCGCTATTCCAGCGGCACGCGCCATCAGGAGATCGCGCGGCAGCACGCGCCGCCCGGCTTGCACGATGAGACTGCCCGCGGCGATATCGCTACCCGCCCGGCGCACGCCCTGTCCCGGAATCGCCTCCGCCAGCACCTGCGGCAGCGGGCCGGATAGGTCGACGGAATCGGAATCCAGCACGCAGTCGCTGGCCTCCGGAAGGGCCTCGCCGGCCTCGACCCAACTCGGTGGCGCCGCCAACGGCAGCGGCGAATACGAGGACGCGCCGACGAGATCGCGGGCGCAAAAGGCGTAACCGTCCACCGCGGCGGTGTCGCGCAGGGGATGAGCCGGCAGCGGCGGCGTGCTGGCCGCGATGCAACGCAGCGCTTCCTTGAGCGTTACTTCCACCGGCGCGACCGGTTCCAGACCGTTCAACAGGGCGTCGAGCGCCATATCGAGCGGTGTCAACGAGGTCGGCAGGCGCTGGGGCGAGGTCATGGCCCGGCTATGCCCTGAATCGGGCCAGAAATAAACTGAGCCGGGAGCAGTGTGTCGTCGGCCCCTCCACGGGACCACGTTGACGCCGCCCGAAAATAGTTGCAAATGAGACCAATTGGCGGACCAAACCGCCTGCGAAAATCAACGGCCAACGTGCCGATTCCAGGGAGAAAACAGGATGTTCGCCAGGAACTTTTCCAGGCTGGGAATACTCGCGGCCGCGCTGCTGGCGTCGACCGCAGCACTCGCGCAGATGTCGGACGACGTGGTCAAGCTCGGCGTTCTCACAGACATGAACGGCCCGGCGGCGACGGCGACCGGCCAAGGCTCGGTCACTGCCGCACAAATGGCGGTCGACGATTTCGGCGGCAAGGTGCTGGGCAAGCCGATCAGCATCATCGTCGGCGATCATCAGTTGAAGCCCGATATCGGCGGCGGCATCGCGCGGCGCTGGTACGATGTCGAACAGGTCGACGTGATCCTCGATGTTCCGGTGTCGGCGGTAGGGCTTGCGGTGCAGAACATCACCAACGAAAAGAAGAAGCTGTTGATCGTCCACTCGACCGGCACTGCTGACTTCCACGGCAAGTTCTGCTCGCCACACGCAATCCAGTGGGTGTTCGACACGCGCGCGCTCGCGGTCGGCACCGCGCAGGCCGTGGTAAAACGCGGCGGCGATAGCTGGTTCTTCATTACCGACGATTATGCGTTCGGCCACTCGCTGGAACGCGACGCGTCCACTGTCGTTACTACCAATGGCGGCAAGGTGCTGGGCTCGGTACGGCCGCCGCTTGCCACGCCGGATCTGTCATCCTTCGTGCTGCAGGCACAGGCTTCCAAGGCCAAGATCATCGGCATCGCGGCGGGTCCGCCCAACAACATGAACGAAATCAAGACCGGCGCCGAGTTCGGCATCTTCAAGGGCGGCCAGCAGATGGCAGCATTGCTCGCGCTTATCACCGACATCCATTCGCTTGGATTGCCGGCCGCGCAAGGCCTGTTGCTGACGACCTCGTTCTACTGGGATATGGACGACAAGACCCGCGAATGGTCGAAGCGATATTTCGCCAAGATGAACCGGATGCCGACGATGTGGCAGGCCGGCGTCTACTCCTCGACCATGAGCTATCTCAACGCGATCAAGGAAGCCGGCACCGACGAACCGCTGAAAGTGGCGGCGAAGATGCGCGAGAAGCCGATCGAGGATTTCTTCTCCCGCAACGGCAAGCTGCGCGCGGACAATCTGATGGTGCATGACCTGTGGCTGGTGCAGGTCAAGAAGCCGGAGGAATCGAAATATCCGTGGGACTACTATCAGATCCTCGCCAAGATTCCCGGCGATGAAGCGTTCGGCCCGCCTGATCCGGCGTGCGCGATGGCGAAGAAGTAAATTCTACCGTCGTCCCGGACAAGTGAGCGCAGCGAACGCGATCCGGGACCCATAACCACAGGCCCACGTTGTTGCGGAAGATTGGAGCCGCTATCAGGTGTAACAACAGGTAGCGGTGGTTATGGGTCCCTGCTTTCGCAGGGACGACGAGTGGAAGCAGGAACGACGAGTGGAAAGAGACGCGCCCTACTTAGCCACCCCCGCCTCCCTGAAATACTTCATCACGCCGGGATGAATCAGCGCTGCATTCGGCGCGGCCGCGACCGTGTTCGCAGCCGTGGTCTCGCAGGCCTGCGACAATTTCTTGCAGAGCGCCGCCTCGGCCCCGTGCAGCGTGCGCGCCAGTCGGTAGGCGACATCGTCCGGCAGGCTTTCGCGCGCGAGCACAAAGCTCCAGGAACCGATGGAATCGATCGCTGCCGGCTGGTTCGGATAGCTGTTGGCAGGGACTGTCAGCGGCTTCAGGAACGTGTGCTTGGCGCGGACGCGCGCGATCTCGCTGGCGTCGGGCGCGATGAACCGTGCGCCGCCCGGCGCCTGCACCATCGCGGCAAAACCCGGCCAGCCGACGCCTGCGCCCCACAGCGCGGCGGCGCGGCCGTCCTGCACCATGGCGGGGCCGTCGCCCGCGCGGTCGAGATAAATCGCCTTGAAATCCTCGTCCTGCTTCAGCCCGATGCCGTCGAGGACGTAGCGCGACAGGATCGGCAGGCCGGACCCCTTGGCGCCGAACGCAACCGGCTGGCCGACCAGATCCCTGATCGTCTTGTAGGGACTGTCCGCCCGCACCACGAACATGCCGGGACTGGAATACATCGCGGTGAGGATTTTCAGTTTGGTTGCCGCCCGCCCGATGCCCATGAAGGCTTCGTAGGACGGCTCGCCAGCCACCAGTGCGATATCGAGCTGGTCGGACTCCAGGAGCGGGACGTTTTCGTTGGAGCCCTTGGTGTTGCGCGGCTCGATCGAGAGCGCCGGATCAGCAGCGTTCATGACCTCCGCGAAGGCATTGCCATAGACCGGAAAGCCGCCGCCCGGCGTCGCGGTTCCCAGGCTGATTGTGGTCTTGGTAATGGCCTTGCCTCCCTCCTGCGCCGCGGCGCCGCCCGCGAGCAAAAGCAAACCGGCACAGGCGATTCCAGCGAGTTTCATTGTTGGCCTCAAGCGTTCGGTGACGAATGATGCAACCGAGGTTGTAGGCAAGCGCAAAGCCCGATGAAAGCCCATTCTTGGCCGCGAACCCGGCATTGCCGTATCGCTGTCATGCCTGTAAACGATGGCGGCACCGTTGCCGGCCGCCCTCCTCGCGGCCGCTCCGCGGCGGGGCCTGTAGCTCAATGGTTAGAGCCGGCCGCTCATAACGGTCTGGTTGCAGGTTCGAGTCCTGCCGGGCCCACCAGTGATTACAGGAACTTACGAGGTTTCTGAAGGTTGATAATTCGGTACCGCCTCAGTTACCGCCACAGAATAGATTGCCGTTTTGTTCGCGTGATGGTCTTTAGAAAGAAGTTTGAACCAGGCCCAGCGACATCCCACACAATCATCCGATCAATCCGCGCCACATTTGGGCGGGCGTGACGAACTGAAGATCGATGACCTGCACTTCCATGACCGTCGCCACATAAGCAGCAGCGATTGGAAGTCACGACGTTCTTCGAATAAGTAGCTCCAGTCACTGGACAAAGATTGGCGAATGCTGCGGCGATGCACCAATCTCCCGCCTGTCCCTGTCGGAAACTCAATCTTGCTGGCAACTGATATCGAATCGGGCGATGCTTCTGCCCTATGCGAGAGGTTTGTAGCCTAATCTGGTTGGCGTTGGTCGGGGCGTTCCGGTCGCGGGCCTCGCTTGAGGCTGAAAACATGATTCTGCGTCATCAGCTTAACGTGTTGCAGCGGAAATCGTCGAAACGGCCGACGTTCGGGATGTTGGACCGTCTGATATTCGCCGGCTTGTATCGTTTGGTTCCGAAGGTGCTCGGCGCCTTGGCGATCGTGAAGCCGGAGACCGTGATTAAATGGCACCGCGCCGGGTTCAGATCGTACTGGCGGTGGAAGTCGCGGCGCCGTGGTGGCCGACCAACTGTAGCGCCTGAGATACGCAAGCTTATCCGCGAGATGAGCATTGCCAATCCGCTGTGGGGAGCGCCGCGGATCCATGGAGAACTCCTCAAGATCGGCATCGATATCGGACAGACCAGCGTGGCCAAGTACACGGCCAAGCGAAGAGACCCGCCATCCCAAGGCTGGAGGACGTTCTTTCGCAATCATGCCGACGACATCGCCGCGATGGATCTGTTCGTCGTACCGACAATTTCATTTCGTCTGCTCTATGGCTTGTTGATTGTGGGGCATGGTCGACGGCAGATTTTATGGTTTGGCGTCACAGCGCATCCGACCGCAGAATGGATCGCAAATCAGATCACGGAAGCCTGCGGCTGGGAACAAGCTCCCCGCTATCTCATTCATGACCGGGACGGGGCCTATGATGAGGTCTTCATCCGAAGGCTTCGGTCAATGGGCATTCGCGATCGACCGACGTCGCCGCGCTCTCCTTGGGAAAATGGATATGCTGAAAGGCTGATCGGTTCGATCCGCCGGGAATGCCTTGACCACGTTGTTGTGTTCAGCGAGCGCCACCTCCGTCACCTACTGCTATCGTACATGAAAATGGGGCCCGCACACATCTATCCCTGGAGAAGGATGCACCCTTCTCGCGCGCCGTCGATCGCGCGCCGGGCACATTCTTTGTCGCCCAATCCTGGGCGGGCTGCATCACCAATATGCCCGGATTTAATTTACGACAGGCACAGGCGGGCAAGCACGACTCTTGAGGAGAAGGTGAGCTCGAAGCGCCCGCTTGGTCGAGTGGCGAGCCAGGCTCTGGTTTCTCTCGAGATGTGCGCGGAATGAATGTCGAGGATCAATTTTGATCGCAGTGTTCGGCGGATAGGCGGCATCGATAAGTCTGAGGAGTTCGATGAACTCTCGACTGCGGTGACGATCTTTGACAAGGGCGTGGACCTTGCCGGTGAGCAGATCGATCCCAGCCAACAGGCTGAGCGTGCCATGGCGTTTGTATTCATGATCGCGCGCAAAGCTGGCGTGGACGCCAAGCTTGGGCGGCAAATCTGGCGCCGTCGTTGCGATGGCCTGGATTCCCGGCTTCTCGTCGCAGGAGACGATCGTCACCGGCTTTCCCCGCCGCTTTCCCTTGGCAGAGGCTTTCTTCAGGACTTCGACTTCGCGGTAGACGCACAGCACCTCCGCCATCTTCTGTTCGAACTCGGCGTCGCGATTTTCAAGATAGTAGCGCACTTTGTGCGGCTTGATTTCCTCCCGGCCGAGGATCTTGCACACTGTTCCCTGGACCACATTGGCCAAACACGCATGCCCCGCCGCCGGCCCGTGTTCACGGGCATGGCGCGCCAAGAGCCGCGTCGTCCACAACTCATGCGGATAGCCGTGGTCCTTGGCTTTGTCGCACGCCAGCGACACCAACCAGGCTTTGGCCTCAGGCGTGATGGTTGGTTCCTTGCCCGGTCGCGGGCGGTCGTCGAGGGCCGCCAGCGGGCCATCGGCCAGCGCCCGCTCGACACAGCGCTGCACCGTCTGATGATGGACCCCAAGTCTCTGGCCCACCGCGCAGAACGAAGGATTTTCCCGATACGCCAGCAGCATCTGCGCCCGCGACCCCCGGCTCGCCAGTTCGATTCTCGACCGCGAAAGCGTCGTCAAGGTCGCAATCTCTTCATCACTCATGGCCAATTCGACCGCTCGCCGCCATCCTGCCATGATACAGCTCCTCGTTTCGCCGACCGCAAACGAGGAATCCCCCAACAACCCGTCCGTTCCACCAATCCACCTAATCCATGACGCAGATTTCATGGAATCGGTCGTCTAGTGTGGGTCGGTCCAAGCTGGCGCAGGGAACTGCCAGTTATTCGTTCGATGGAACTGAACTCGTGACCGCTTGGCTTACTTCGCGAAAGCAAGGATCGCGTCGCAAAGTTTGTCCAAAGAGGCCGGACGGCTTCCGCCCTCAAACGCCAGCTGCAGCTTCACACCAATCTGAAGGCTATTCTTTTTCAGGCCACCAGGGCTGCCGTGTGCAGCATTCGCTTTGTCATCGTAAGTCCTCATTTTCTCTTCTGACACGTCAGCCTTGATCGCATCGCCAATGTTGGTCGGCCAGACTGCAAACTTCTCGTTCCATAGAATATCTGCTGGAAACGGCTTCGAGTGGTCGGCGTCCAGAAGCTTGTGGAGCAGCGTGTTATCTCTCTGATGCAGAGCTTTGTGCTTGTCATCATCTCCGTCCGCATCGAAGATTGTAAAGACTGGAATTTTCAAACCTTGTGCGATCACGAGGGCATACGACAGGTGACTCTTCCCTCCTGCCGGTACGATATGAATGCCCTTCTGACGAAACTCACTCCACCTTCCCGTCAGAACCAACCAGCTCGTGATGATTGCCACATCTTCGAGCCCCTCCACGAGAACCAAGTTTCTTGTGAAGAATAATTCGTTGATCGACGGCTGAAGCTCTTGATGGAGCTTTGCGGCTAGTCCCGTTGGCTTAGTGGGAGGCTTTCCCGTCAAAGCCCCGAGGCGGGCAGCCAACTCTGAAAACTTCAACTGATGGCACCCTGAACAATTCTCGACGCTATCGAAGCGAATCAGCCTAACGCTCTCGAACCCCTTACCGGTCACCATCGAGGGATTGTGCGTGCACACCATCACCTGGGCTTCCTGTTCGCTCAGTTGTTCCAGAACCGTTGCGAGGTGGCGAGCTTGTGGTGGATGTTGGTAGAGTTCGGGTTCCTCGCAAGCAAGAATCAGCTTTGGCGCGTCGGCATCGTCGCCGGAAGTCGCTAGAATTTGGAGTAGTGCAAGAAGATACGACCGCTGAAACCCATGCCCCAACCGCGCCAGATCCCCTTGGAAACCTCCCTCGCCCGCCAAGGTTCGAGCTGCCGGCGGTTCGATCTGGACCGCTCTTTTAGAATCTCTTTGCCAAGTTAAGTGTATGGAGGCCGCAGGATGCGCCCATAGCGCCATCCTTTCCGTTAGTGACTTCTCGAGCTCCGATAAAGCTTCTTGATTTGAGTCCAATATCTTTCTGTACTCATCCTCGGTCTTCTGTTGCAGCTCTAAGATAACTTCGTCGAATCTTAGCCTCACTCGGACTGTGCGGGCCAGTATCTTACCGAGAGCAGTCGATTTTCCTTCACTCTGCTCTGCAGTAACGTCCTTCACGGCGGGGATGAACACCCATTGCACGTGCTTCGCTAGGCGATTCGAACCCTTACTGAAGCCGTAAAATGAGTCCGCACTTGGAATTTCCGTGCACAGGTGCGCATTTGACGGATCGGATTCAAATTCGCGAAGAGCCGCGATCATCGCATCTTTAGCAGTCGAAGCGGCAATGCCCGGAAAACTCCCGCGCAAACCAGAAAATATGGCTCGAAGGCCTGTAACAGGCGCCCCGTTCTTCAAGGCCTCGAAAAACGGCCTAAACTGATCCATCCCGGTGCGAAGACCAAACTGCTGAACATCAGCGCGACCAGTCGCGGCGTTGTATTCTGCAACCGCAGAGATGATCAATTTTCCTTGCCTGTAATAATCCTTAAAATCTTCCTGCGCCTCGGCAGTGAGATCACCGAATGTTACCGTTATCGTAATTGGTTTATCAGTCTTCTTCTGGTGAAAGTCCTCGTGCGAAAGGTTGATTACATCTGTGCTGCTATTCTCACCATCTCTGAAAAAGACGTTCAACGCGCATAGCACCGTCGACTTTCCGGAGCCATTAGCTCCAACTAGACAGGTGTAATCATCGAAGAATATCGTTTGATCTCGAAACGATCTAAAATTCTCGATCCGAACAGAATCGATTTTCATATTTCCCCCAGCCTTCCGAATCTGCAAGCTTAGTCGATGGCAATTGGCACCTAATCCTTTGTCGGGTCCACCGATCGATTCTCAGTGCTATCGGTGAGCGCCGCGATAGACTGCAGGGAAGAGCCTATAAGCCCCTGAAAGTCACCATACATCCCGGCAGTACCGAATATGACGCGCTGAAGCTGCTTCTCTCTTTTTGCCCACCTGCGCTCCGTAATTCGCCTCTCTTCTTGTAAATCGCTTTGCATATCATTGAAGGCCTCCATAATGGACTCGATACGCTGCTTAAACTCCGGACCAGAAAGATACTGGTAGATGAACTCCATCTTCTCATTCTTGCCGACGGCTGCCAGTTTAGTTACGGCGACCTCAATGAGTTGCCCCCGAAGGGCAATGGCAAGATTGATCGCGCATTGCGAGCTCGTTACCCACACGCCATTGATCTGCGTGAAATTATTGCAGTCTTTCGGAAGCGCCTCGGTCACTAACATAGCAAGGTCAGCTTTTATCGAGCGCTGATCATCTTTGAGCTTCTGTATCCAACCCTCGCTCCACGCTTTCGTGCGCTTAAGCTCCCAAAGTATCATTCCGCATAGATGGCCACTTCTGTTGATTACACGCTGCAACACATCAGCGCCCGTTACGCCCTTTGGCACTGGCTCAATTTGATCCAAAGGAAAAGCGCTACGAATAAGCCCCTCAAGTTCCAATTCAAGCACTTCGCCCTGGGTTTGTTGAGAACCCTGCTCCAGCTTTCGCCTCAGGAGATCATTCGCAATTCCGGCATCACGCAGCTTCTTGTCCTTCTCTGCATCCCTGAGATGATATTGTTCTTGAAGCCGGCTCGCTATCTGCTCTTCAATCAGCGCCCTCCCTTCGTCTAATTTGCGCTGCACCTCTACCGAGAGAGCCCTCTCCCGCTCCTCAAACTCTCTAGCTTTTTTACGAAGTTCAAGTTCGGCTCGCTGCGATGCCGCAAGCAACTCTGCCTTTTCATTCGACTGCGCTCGCAAATCCTCAATCTCTATCGCCAGTAGCTGCCGAGCCTTGTTGAGCGCCTCCTGCTCGACCCGGGCCTGCCCCGCGTTGACCCGCTCTTCTACGAGCCTATCCAGTTCGGCTTCCCTTAGTTGCAAATTTCTAATCTTTTCGGACAATACCGCTTGCTGTTCAGCCGATTCGCACTTTAACTCCTCACGTGTCCGCTCTGCGATCTGATGGTAGATCACCTCTGTTACGGGGATTTTCTCCCCACAATTCGGGCATCCTATTTCGTCGAATGAGCTTTGATGAGAATTCATGAGCACCGTGCCAACATGGGGTTCTTACTTTAAGATCGATCTAGTAGAGCAGATCGAAGAATTTTTACACCGCAGCGAGCGGATAAGTGGGAGATAGAATGCCGGCGAATACAGCACGTGATGCTTTGGCTAAAGGCGTTTGCCTAGAGTTGATGTACAATGGATTCAATCGAGTCGTCGAGGTGCATTGCGTTGGCATCACGACGAAGGGAAATCCTGGGATGCGGGTCTGGCAGGTCAGAGGCGGCAGCCAGGGCAACGAGCCAGTGGGCTGGAAGACGCTGTTATTCGAAGAGGCTGTGGGCGCTTCCCTGACGACGGAATTATCAGAGGCTCCCCGCCCTGGATTCAAGCGGGGTGACCGGGGAATGCAAAGCATAATCTGCGAGGTCTGATCTTCGAATCCCGAGGCCGGCCGAACTAATTATCCGCTTCTCGACTGATAAGCCTTTCTCAAGAATCTATCCATTCGGCAACTGACTACGCTTTGCTCGAAAGCTTATCGTCCGCCAACTGACTCCATTTTCTGTGATTTTCCGTAGAGCGCGCTCAAGGCGAGATGTGGCACAAGCCGGCGTAGCTTGATGAAACAGATCCTGCTCACCCGTCTCTCGCCGTTCCCGTGGGCCGCATCGCGCCCCGCCAAATGATTCCCAGGCGAGAGAATCACGAATCAACTTTGGAATCCCCTTCCGCTCGCGAGGTTTCCGCAAATTCGATTACCCCAACGTCGGGTTTTCAGATTCCATATCAGTCACTTGGGAATTCTTCACGGACGACCACCAAACGCGGGCCGGTTACTCAAAATACCGTCCAGTAACAGCCAGCGTGAGCTAGTGTGGGTCAGTCCAATTGGGAGTTGCACGCATTACCATTTGGCTATGAAAACGGTGGAAACGTTGAGAGACAGTCCCAAAATGCGACGATTGCGGTTCCACAACGGCCTGCAACTAGTTATTTCAGATTGTGGTGATCAGCCAAATGAAGCGACGGGCAAAGTACGTCCCTTACAACTACGTCCCCTAGTCGGGGCAAAGTAGGTCCTCTATTCGGCGCCACGCGCCGAGCGTGACAGCAATCAAAGGAATTAGCGAATGGCTAAACCGCCTCATCCAACCCATCCGGAACATCCGGAGCACCCAGACGTGCCGCCCGGTCCTCCCAGCGAGACGCCCGGCAACGGTCCCCCTCGCCCCAGCACACCCCCCGGTCACCGTCCCGTAGGCCGTTAATGGCAAAGGGCACCGCGCCCGGCGCCGATCGCGACTGGTGGACGCTCTGGCCGGGACTCTTTGGCAAAGAGCTCGCCGCCTTCTCGCATCTCGGGATCGTCCCGCGGACCGTCCACAAGCAGAACGGCGTGCTGATCTTGGAAGCGGACTGGCCGGTGGATGGGCAGTCAGCGCCCATGCTCTTGCTAATCGGGTATTCCCCGCTGCACCCTTTGTTCCGCCCCGCAGTCGCTGCGCCAAACGAGAGGTTCGAGCGCCATCAAAACCCCCTCAGTCGCGATCTGTGCCTGCTCACGCAAGAATCGGGGCAGTGGGACTCCAACCAGCTCGTCGCTGACTTCATCCAAGAGCGGCTGCACCATCTGCTGAGCGCTCTTCAAGCCAGAAAAGACGGCCGTTGGGGCGACGCAGCCAAGCTCGAAGAGCAGGCCGCCGACCCGTTGATGCCCTACTTTGCGCCCGGTTCGGAAGAGGATTCTGTCATCCTCTTCGACGGTCAGGCGGCATTGCCGTCGGCACCGCACGGGCTGATCGAGTTGGCGTGCTCTCCTCGGTCCAGCCAGCATAACGGGGCCGCGTTCGAGGGAGTCCTGCGGCAAGTGAAGACGAGCAACGGCGCGGCCCTAGGGAAATTGTTCGGATTCCCGGTGGGGCCGCAAGACGCTCAGTTGATTACCGGTCGATGGGTCAAATTCACTCCGCGCGTGACAACGGACTCGGGCGAATTGCTCCGGCTGGCTGAAGAGGAACTCGCGCGCCAAGCAGTGTTGCAAGGGCCGAGCGTGCGCAAGGTCAACGAAGCGGCGCGGGGATCGTTGTCCATCACCGGCATCGTGTTTCCCGAAGAAACGAAGTACGGCCAAAACGGCGCGGGGTGGCTCTTCCTGGTCACCCGGCGCGCGGTAGGGGACGACAGCAACGGGGCAGCCGAGACGCGGCTGGTTCGGGCGGAGCGGGCGGGAAAAGACGACGTCTTTTCCCGCCTACCAGTCGCGAAGTCGCTTCAGGGCAAAAAAGCTGTCGTTGTCGGAATCGGCGCGATCGGAAGTTTCGCCGGGCTGGAATTGGCGCGCGCCGGTCTGGGCGAAATCACGTTCATTGATTTCGACACCGTTCAGCCCGGCAACAGCCTTCGCTGGCCGCTGGGTCGTTCGGCCTGGGGGAGAGGCAAGGCCTCGGCTCTCGCAAACTTCATCGCCGATAACTATCCCTGGACGAGGGCGAGCTTCCTTCCCAGACGTCTCGGCGAGACAGCCACCAGTTGCGCGGAGCTAACGCCCGAGTCCGGCAACGTGCTTGCGCCGCTGTTTGATCTGCTGCGCTGCGCGGACGTGGTGGTCGACGCCTCGGCATCGGAAGAGGTGCAGCTTGCGCTCTCCCACTATTGCAAGCGCTTCGGTGTACCGTACGTGATGGGCCACGGCACGCACGGGGTCGCGGGTGGCGTGGTCGCACGTTTCGTTCCAGGGGCCGGAGGCTGCTTCGTCTGCCTCAACGAGCACTGGAAGGACAAGCGCATACCCGAGCCACGCGTCGACGATGCCGGCACAGTGATTCCGGTCGGCTGCAACGCTCCGACCTTCACCGGCGGCGGCTTCGACCTGCAGGAGATCTCGCTTGAAATCGTGCGGACTGCGGTCGGGCTTCTTTCGGACGAAAAGTACGACCCCGGCGCCTGGGCCGTGGCTGTATTGACGCTCAAGAACGAGGACGGCTCGAGGACGCTGCCCCGCTGGGAAGGATATCCCTGCCCGGCTCACCCGAAGTGCTGCGGAGCCAAAGCGTGACCGTCTGGCTGTCCTCGCCGGTAATGCGGTCTATGAGCGAGTTCGCGCGAGATCTATCGCCGCTCGAGAATGGAGGAATCCTTCTAGGCTGGCGCTCGGGCGAGGATCGCGTCATCGTCGATCTGCGAGGCCCTGGGCCCCGCGCCCTTCACGGTCGCCACTGTTTTCTGCCGGACCACGAATGGCAGGTGGCGGAGATCGAAAGCGCCTTCGAAGCAAGCGCCGGTGATCTCGACTACCTCGGGGACTGGCATTCGCATCCCGACGGCGTTGCCAAGATGAGCGATCTCGATTCGGCAACGCTCCTGCGGATAGCCCGACGGGTGAGTGCACCGCTGATGCTCATCGTGGCCGGGAGCGAAACGGAGTGGACCCCGCAATGCTGGAAGGGACAGGTCGTCCGTCCGTTAATTCGGCGACGATTGGTTGCAACGCCGCAGGAGCTCAAAATTTTTGATCCTCCCTCAGTATAGCCGCGGCCAACTGCATCTTAAGCCCAGTTAAGGCCGGGTATCACTTAAAGCGACGCGGGCTCTGGGGAGAGCACATCGGAGAGAGGGTGGCGTTGTCTTACGGTTACCGGGAGAAGTAGTTGGAATTTCGACCGCGACGCACGGAAAACTCAGCAACAAGACCGGTTTCTTTAACGCCGCCCCAACTGAAATAATCGTTTCACAGGACGCTCAGATCTTGGTCTCGTTGCACCCAAGCACTTCAATGGTGCTCTAAAAGCGAGCTTTCGCTCCAAGATGACCCATTGTGACGAGGTGGGTTTGACGACCTGCCAACTCCGAAGGCTTTGTCCCCTGTTCGGCGATACATGCTACGCCTAATCGATTTTAAAAAACGAAATGGGACTGACATTCAAAGCAACTGACAACTGTTCCAGAGCGTCGACCGTCGGCGAGTTTTCTTCGCGCTCTATCATCCCAACATAGTTTCGATTGAGATTGGCGCGATCCGCGAGTTCCTCCTGTGTGAGGCCGCTCTGCTGCCGAAGCCTCCTAAGATTTCGAGCTACCGTCCGCCGCAATTTCATGCGGCAAGACGGCATCATCAGTTGCGCTTACTCCACCTAGTATACTAGGTATTGCGCATGTTGCATCCCGAGTTATGGATTTCGGCAGATGTCTGGTCGAGGAATTCCGGCTATCGAGCCCTTTGTCGAGCGAACTGAGCCTGGAGGGAATGGGGCTGGCGGGCGGGCATATCGATTCGGATACAGGCTAGAAGGAACGAAGGACGTTCTTTCCGTGATCGATATTCCTGCAAAAGTTGTGGAACTTGCTCTAACCGATGGTTTTTTGCTGGGGACCAAAATGACGCCGACCGGAGATGTCTCTCCGGTTCTCAACGGGCGTGAAGAGATCGAATTTGCATCAAGTGCCATTTGGGCTATTACGTCTATTGAGCAATTGGTGGCCGAGACTCTCAGCTCGGAAAACCTCCGTCTTGAAGAAGCTGGTAGCGCCGAGTTGAGCATTCTACAAAAGCGGCTAGAACGCGCGACCAGCCTCGTGCAGGACGCCATCGAACGTCTAACTGACGCGGGCAAGGCTATTTCCTAACCAGCCTTTGCCGTCTCGGCGGACCTGGCCATTCGTCGCACTAACAGCCTGATTGTTGGGATTTCGGGGACACACTGCCTGAAGGCTCCTTCGCCGCCCGGCTGGCTCGCCTGAAATCCGCATCCCCATCAAGAAACGCCTCCAGCATGAAGGGCACGAGATCGGCCACCTCCTCCCGTGTACCGTAGGTCTCTGCGTAAAAGTCGGCGTAGTCGCGAAGCCGCGCCGCAAGGTTCGGCGTTAACGTCGTGCTGAGCTTGACCGGGGTGCGGTCGGGCAGTTTCGAAAGTTTCATTGGCACTATTTCGCCTTAGGCGTCGTCTGAATGTCTTGATACGGCTTCAGCACCAGATCCTTTGAGACAATGACGCGCAACGGCCACCCTGGCCGCACTGTGATGGTCGGCTGGACATCGAGTTCACGTTCGATGAGCCGCTGGCCTGCTCTATTGGTCGTCTGCTGAACGCTTTCGCGCAGCGCCTTGACCAGATCGCTTTCATCATTGCCAAGCGAGAGCTGGGTCCCGACGCCAAGAAGCGTCGCGAGGCCAATTCCCTTGAGCAATTGCCAGGTGTGGAAATCAACCTCGTCCTCAAGACCGGCATAGCCCGCCACATCGTTCGCCGGCAGATTCTCGATGACGATCGAATTGCCGTTGGGCAGGATCAGGCGCGTCCAGACCACCAGCGCACGCTTCTGGCCAAAGGCAACGACGCTGTCGTATTTGCCAAAAAGCCGCGTCCCCTGCGGGATCAGAAGATGCTCGCCTGTCACCGTGTCGTAGACGTTTTCGGTCACTTGCGCGATTGTCGACCCCGGCAGATCGGAATTCAAGCCAGTGATCAGGCTCGCCGGTATGATCGACCCCGCCATGATCGCGTAGGACGACGGCACGGCCGCGAGGCTGTGCGGGTTAGTCGTTTCCTTGTCAGCTTTGGCGCCAACGAAGGCGAGCTTGCGCGCCTGGGACGATGGAATGATTTCGCTGGACCGATCGTGCAGGCCCGGGGCCTTTGCAAGGAGATCAGCTGTCGTCGGAGTGTTATCGGCGGGTGCCGGACGAAATGCCGAAGGCTGCTCAGTGACTGTGACCGCAGCCACCGGCTGCTTGCGCCGGTCCTGCTTGTCGGACAGGCGAAATAGAAGGCCCGACTCCTTGGCCTGCTGCGCAATACGGGCCTGGCGGATGCGCTCTGCCCGCTCGACATCCTGCTCCGGGTTAGCCTGGAACGGCGTTTCGGACGGGCTTGCTCCAAGTTTCTTCTCACTCTCGGCGAAGGCGCGACCGACATCGCCGGGTGACGGTGGGCCAAGTTTTGGCGGCAAGTCCTGGTAGGACTTAGGCAGCTTGGTGAGCCCGTCAGCCGTCTGTTTGCGGTCGGTATTGTACAATTCAGTTCGTTCAGTGGGTTTGAACATCCGAGGCGGACTGAGCGCGATGATCGTCGCCGCCGCGATGAGCAACGCGGCAATCGCGCAGCCAATCATGAGGGTGCGCTTATTGAGGCGGCGGACCGGCCGCGGCCGTGCCCGCAATTCCAGCCGTTCGGGTGGCACCTTGTCGGAATCCTCGGTCACGATGCGCCTCCGGTGCTGAAGATCTGAGAGACCGGGCGCGCATCGGTGCGGATGATCCGAACCGTGCGCTGGGGATTCTCGCCGAGGCGAAGCTCGGCGGCGCCGAACATCCGGTCGACGATGTAGTAGGAACCTCGCACGCGATAATTGACGAGGTTAGGTCGGCCATCGGCGCCGGCGATGAACAGCGGCGGCGCTTCGCCTTGGGAAAGACCCGACGGCATCTGAATAAAGACCTTATGGCCATCGTCGAAGGCGCGAAGCGGCCGCCACGGCGGATCGTCCCCCTCGATCCGATAACGGAAGTTCAAGCTGTCCAGGCGCACGCCGCGATCAGCGACACGTTGTTCAGTCTCCTGCGCCGCCTGGTTTTGCTTGTGAAGTGCGACCAGACTGTCGGTCGGATAGGTCCAGGAGATTGAGGCCATGTAGGTTTGCTTGGTGGAAACGAGTTCGAGGTGGTAGGTGCGCCGGTCGGTCAGGACCACAAGATTGGTCTGAATATCTGGCAGCGTCGGCTTGACCAGGATATGGACCCGCCGTGTGCCCCCCTGCCCGCTTATGGTGTCGGCGATGACCCAGCGTAGGGTGTCGCCAGTCGAGACATCGATCAGCTCTTCGGCTGGCTGCAGCACGATGGTGGAGACCTTCTCCGGACTGGTGTAGAGCCGATAAAGCGCGCCCTCGGTCCAGGGATAGACCTGAATGGCATTGATATAGCCTGCCCGGGTCGGCTCGATCCGTGCGGCCTTGTTGGCAGTGGCAATGGCCTGTTCCGGCGGCACCTTCTCGCCTTTCGCACCTTTGGTTGGCCAAGGCTTGAGTTGGCCAGGCAGAGGCAACACCTTGGGTACCTCGACAACCTGGACCGGCTTAGGCGGATCGGTCTCCGGAAGAGCCTTCTCAAAGCTCAACTCGTCGTACGGCGCCTCGAGATTCAATTTCGTGGCGCAGCCCCCAAGTGCGAGCGCCAGCACAAGGGTGCTCACAGACGCGCGGCTCTTCATGGCAAAAGACATCATTTTGCGTCTCCGATCAAGTCGCGCGACCAGTTGAGGGAATGAACGTAGAGACCGAGCGGGTTTTTCCGCAACGTCTCGGCACTGGTTGGAGGTTTCAGGATGACTGTCACGACGCCGGTGAAGCGCTCAGTCTTTGCGACCGCGCCGTTCTCGTAGGTGCTCTCCTTCCAGCGAATCTCGAAACTGTCGCCGGATGCACGGACGACCGAGATCACGTCGGCGGTTGCGGTTTTTGCGCCGATCTTGGTGAAGGGGTCGGCTTCTCGCGCATACTCGTTAAGAGCCTGCGCCCCGCGATCGGTGACAAAGTCATACGCTCGAAGCCAGTTCGTTCGCACGATGACCGGGTCAATCGATAGCGAGCGGACGTTTTCGACGAAGCGCGCGAGGAAGTGCGCGATCTGGGCATCGGTGGGCTGATAGGTTTCAAATGCAGGACCGACAGCGCGCACTTCACCGAGGCGATCAACCTCGACGACATATGGCACGACGCCGGACCGGCCAATCACCGTCGAAAACGTGAGACCCAACACCGTTGAAAGTGCAATAGCGGCCAGAGCGGCTAGCCGCCAGTTGCTGGCCTGAACGCGGGCCGAGCCCAGCCGTTCGTCCCAGACCTGTTGCGCCTTCTGATAGGGCGTGACCGGCTCGGGCGTATTGCCATAGCGGACCGACGGGCGGTGGAAGGGATGAGTCGCCATAGCTTTAGTCCTCTCCCAGCTTGGGACCGGAAGAGTGTCCACCTTTGTCACCTTCCTTCAGGGTATGGCTGGCGACGCGCGCCGCATCCTTGATCTGCTGTCCCGGACGGAACTGGCCGGCCAGACCCGACGGTCTGCCGCTGGATGAAGCGGAGCCCTCACCGCCAAGCCTGCCGGCTTCCGCCGGCTGAGAACTCTGGCGAGCGCCGGCCGCATCTGCCGCAGGGGTAGGCCCGCTCGTCGGTGTACCGGAAAGGGAAGCGGCTGAACGGAGCGTTCCTACCGACCCTGCCGCCATTCGCAAGCCGCCGAGCGCCATCGCACCACCGCCGATCGCGACCGCCGCGGCGCCCGCAACTGTGCCCGCGGCAGCACCGGCGCCAAGTTGGGGCGCGCCCGACACCAGACCGGCCGCGATTCCTGGGCCAAAGATACCGAGCCCAAACAAGGAGAGCGCGGCAAGCAGCAGGCTCATGGCGGAAACAATATCGACCGGTCGGGTCAGCGTCGTGGCGAGTTCACCGAAGATGGTCGATCCGATGCCGATGATGATCGCAAGCACCATCACCTTGACACCGGATGCGACCACGTTGCCGAGCGTCTTTTCGGCGAGAAAAGACGTTTTGCCCCAGAGGGCGAACGGTACCAGAATAAAACTCGCAAGCGTCGTCAGCTTGAACTCGATCAAGGTAACGAACAGTTGGACCGAGAGGATGAAGAACGCGAGCACGATCACGATCCAGCAAAACAGCAGGATCAGAATCGTGGGCAGGTTGGTCAGTATGTCGAAGCCCGAGAACTGGCCGGTTTCCTCGAGCAGCGGATGTGCCGCGGTGAACCCCGTCGAGGCCACGAAGCCCGGCCGCATCAGATCCGCCGCGCTCAGCGAACCGCCGCTTGCCTTCAGCCCAATGCTTGAGAACGAGCTGAAGACGATGCCGGCAAGCGACTTGAAGTTGCCAATGATGAAGGCGAATGCCCCGACATAGAGCACCTTCTTGGCAAGCGTAACCAGGATGTGATCGTCGGCACGCAGGCTCCACGCAAGGCCCGCAAGCGTCAAATCAATGACAACCAGCGTTGAGCTCAGAAACGCAACGTCGCCGCCGAGAATTCCGAAGCCGGAATCGATGTAGCGCGAGAATGTTTCGGTAAAACGGTCGATGACCGCGAGATCAGCCATGGTCCCCCTCCTCTAGCGTCCGCCGGTGTAAGCGCGACCGTCCCCGATGAAACGGGTAAAGCGCTCGCGCCCGGCCTCCGCGGACGCCTGCTGCTCGACCGCTCGCAAGGCCTCAGCCCGGGCCTGCGTCGCGACCAGCGCCTGAGCCTGCAGCGACTGCTTGACCTGAAGCGCCAATAGTTCGTTGCCGGACTGCTGGGCCTGCAGTGACCCGACGGCGCCCGAAGAATTCGCCATCAGGGTACGGAGCGTCTGCCCGTCCTGATCGAGCGCGGAAGCAATCGTCGCCTGGGTCACCAGCGTTTGCTTCAGCGCCTGATAGGTGTTGTCCCAGCGGGCTGTCGCGTCCTGCACCATCCGGTCTGAGGACACTGCTGCGCTATATTGGCGAGGATAAAACCGCTGAAAGTCGCCCTGAGTTTTCTGGACGTCGAACGAGATGCCCTTGGCCTGCGCGATCAGGCTGTTGATCTCGTTAATCTTCGAGGTGAGTTGGCCAGCGACGGTGCTTGGCAGGCTCGTCAGGTTCCTGGCGCCGTTGATCAGCATCTGCGCCTCGTTTTCGAGGCTCTTGATTTGATTGTTGATCTGATCCAATGCCCGCGCGGCGGTCAGAATATTCTGGCTGTAGTTCGACGGATCGAACACGACGATCTGGGCTCCAAGTCGTCGCGACCCATTCACCGCAACGACGAGTGCCAGTCCGATTGCGACGACACTGGTCGGTATTTTTCGTGGAACGGTTTTGCCGAACAGCTTTTCCAGCATCAGATGGACTCCGGATTAGAGGAAAGGATTGCAGGCAACGCGCGTGGAATCACGCGTCCCTGACGTGTTCGAAGGTGCTGATCAGATTGGCGGCCCACTCAAGATCTCGGGCGGCGAGGTAGCGTTCCGCGAACTGGCTGGGGCCGAATTTGGCGAGTAGTGCCTCAATCAGGCGCTGATCCTCGGGCGATGAAGCCGCCGCGAAGACAAGCGCAATTGGACCGAGACCAAGCTCGAACAGGCGGTTGCCGGCGCGCGATTGCAGGTAATAGTCGCGCTTCGGAAAGGCTTCCGCGATCAGGCGCACTTGCGTGTCGTTAAGACCGAAACGGCGGTAGGTTTCCGACTGGGCAGGCTCAAGCGCCCGGGGGTTTGGCAGGAATATCCGGGTTGGGCAGGACTCAATGATCGCCGGCGCGATCTGGCTGTCGGCAATATCACTGAGTGACTGGGTCGCGAAAACCACTGCGACGTTCTTCTTGCGGAGCGTCTTCAGCCATTCGCGGATGCGATGGGCGAACAACGGATCGTCCAAAAACAACCAGGCCTCATCCAGAACCAGAAGCCTTGGACGGCCGTCAAATCGCGCCTCGAGCGCGTGAAACAGGTAGGTTAGCACGGGCGCCACCAGTCCCGGCAGCGCCATCAGTTCTTCCATCTCGAACGTCAGCACATCGGCGCTGGAGAGCCTGTCCGCGTCAGCGTCAAGAAAGCGTCCGTAAGGGCCTTCCAGCGTGTAGGGCGTCAGCGCCTGACGCAGCGCGTCGCGCGCCAGCAAGGCCACAAGACCGGTCATGGTGCGTTCCGCGACCGGTGCCGAGCCAAGGCTCTTCAAGGCCGACCAGATCGTCTCCTTGACCTCGGGCGTGATGAGGACTCGTTCATGGGCAAGAACGCCGCACAACCAGTCAAGCGCCCAGAGCCGCGCTCCCTCATCGTCGACATCCCGGAGTGGCTGGAACGCAAGTCCGCCCTTCACCCCCAACTCATACCAGGCGCCGCCGAGTGCAAGCGTTGCCGCGCGGGCCGAACGGCCCTTGTCGAAGATCACAAGCTGGGATCCTTGATAGCGGCGGAATTGAAGAGCCAGTACCAACAGAAGGACAGATTTGCCGGCGCCCGTTGGTCCGACGATCAGGCTGTGACCGACATCGCCGACATGCAGCGTCAGGCGAAACGGCGTCGCGCCCTTGGTCTTGGCCAAGAGAAGCGGCGGTCCATCCAGATGTTCGCAGCGCGCCTCGCCTGCCCATACGGCAGACAAAGGACACATATGGGCGAGGTTGAGGGTATGGACGATCGGCTGACGCAGGTTCGCGTAGACCTGTCCCGGCAGGCTGCCGAGCCAGGCTTCCACCGCGTTGACGTTCTCCCGGATCGTGGTGAAGCCGCGGCTGTTGATGGCCCGTTCCACCGCGCGAATCTTTTCGTCGGCGGCGTGGGAATCCTCATCGTGAACCGTGACTGACGTCGTGATGTAGCCGAACGCCACGAGGTCATCGCCGAGTTCCTGGAGCGCCGCATCCGCGTCCACCGCCTTGTTATCCGCATCCGTGTCGAGCAAGGCTGCCTGCTCGTTGAACATCACCTCCTTCAGGATAACGCCCAGGGATTTGCGCTTAGCGAACCATTGCCGCCGATAGCGGGAAAGTGCTGCTTGGGCTTGCGTCCGATCGAGCGGTAAGAAGCGCGTGGCCCATCGATAGGCGACGCCGAGCCGGTTCAAATCATCGAGCACCCCCGGAAACGTAACGGCCGGAAAGCCCAGTACGGTCACCATACGAAGGTGGCTGCGGCCGATCGCTGGCGCGAGACCGCCGGTCAGCGGCTCATCGCTTAAGAATGCGTCCAGATAGGCCGGAATCTCGGGAACACTGACGGGATGCCGCTTCGTCGAGACGCAAGTGTGCAGATAGGTCAGCGTGTCCTTGTCGTCGAGCGGGGCGATTTCCGGCAGAACGGACGAGAGCAGATCGACGGCACGATCGGTTTCCTGAATGAAGCGCTGGAGATGCTCCTGGTATGCGCCCGGCCGCGCTGCGCGTTGCGGCGGTTGACGGTCGCTCGTGTTATCGTGTCGCGGCGTGGTGCGGTCGGCCACGTGCTGCGGGCGAACGGCGTGCTGTCGCCGAAATAAGCGAGACAGCGGGTTCGAGCCGGCCGTTTCATGGCCCGGATTTTCCAGAAATAGGCCTTCCAGCCTTGAGACTCGCTCGACCGGCGGCAGATACATGAGTGTGAGATGCGAGATGCTCTCAAAATGTTGGCCCCCCTGACGCGAAGGGTCATCCCATGCCGTGTCAACCGTTCCCTCAAAGGACGCGCGTCGCTCCTCGTCGACCAGCCAGGACACCGCATCGGGAAATTGCGACCGCGGGTATTCCGGGGCCGGTATGCGGGTGGCATCGAAGAACAGCGCCCAGCCTGACCCGAATCTCTTCAGGACATTGTTGACGCGGGATGCGGCGCTCATCAGTTCCGCTTCGGTTGCGCTGTCGAGATCTGGACCACGGTAACGAACCGTGCGCTGGAAACTGCCGTCCTTGTTCAGGACAATTCCGGGCGCAATCAGACAAGCCCAGGGCAGCCAGTCGGCCAGCCGATGTGCGTGAGAGCGGAATTCGCGCAAATTCAGCATGCGAGCCATCCCTTGTGTTTGGTGTGGCGGACCGCGACTTCGACAAAGGCCGGATCGCGCTTGGCAAGCCAGACGGCGACGCCGTGCCCTACGATCCAGAGCACGAGCCCCGCGAGCCAGAGCCTTAAGCCGAGCGCGAGCGCCGCCGAAACCGTGCCAAGCAGGATCGCGGCAGCGCGCGGGGCGCCCCCAATCAGGATTGGCTCGGTCAGCGAGCGGTGAAGAACGAGTTCAAAGCCGTCGCGCCGCATCAGATCAGCGCTCCGCCGCCGAACGAGAAAAACGACAGAAAAAACGAGCTGGCCGCAAAGGCGATGGACAGGCCGAACACGACCTGGACCATCTTTCGGAAGCCGCCGGACGTATCGCCAAAGGCGAGCGAGATCCCCGTCACCGTGATGATGATGACAGCTACGATCTTTGCGACCGGCCCCTGCACCGATTCCAGAATGCGCTCGAGCGGCGCTTCCCACGGCATGCCGGAGCCCGCCGCCCAAGCGGCCGACGTCGTTAGCAAGGTGACAATGGCGCCGGCGCCTATGTCGACGATGATGGGCTCGGCAACATAGCGAAGCCGTGCAAGGCAACCACCTGTGGCTAATACTTGCAGTCTGAACGTCATGAACTCTCTCCAGGTCCTGATCAGGGATGATTGGCGGGGGTCGGCAGGCCGGGCGGTATCTCCAGGACGTAGTCGCCTGAAAGATCGAGGCCTTTGACCTCAACAATTGTCTCGATGCGGCGTCCGGGGCCCCGTCCCTTGATGAAGACGACGAGATCGATCGCTTCTGCGATCAGCCGGCGGGGAACGGTTGTTACCGCTTCCTGGATCAGTTGCTCGATCCGATAGAGCGCCGCACGCGCGGAGTTGGCGTGCACGGTTGCTATTCCACCGGGATGGCCGGTGTTCCAGGCTTTCAGCATGTCGAGGGCTTCCCCTCCCCGAACCTCTCCGACCACAATCCGGTCGGGGCGCAGCCTAAGGGTTGACCGCACGAGATCGGCAAGCGTTGCGACGCCGGGTTTGGTCCTCAGCGCGACCGCATCCTTGGCGTCGCATCGAAGTTCGCGGGTATCCTCGATGATGACCACGCGCTGGTCGAGACTTGCGACCTCGGCCAGGAGCGCATTGGCAAGCGTGGTCTTGCCCGAACCGGTCCCGCCAGCGACCAGGATGTTGCGCCCTTCTGCGACAGCCTCGGTGAGGATTTTTGCCATCGCCGGCGAGGCAATCTGCGCTCTGACATAGTCTGACAAGTGGAACGTGGTTGTTGCGGGCTTGCGGATGGCAAAGCAGGCCACGAGCGCCACCGGTGGCAACAGCCCCTCGAAGCGCTCGCCGGTTTCGGGCAGTTCGGCAGAGACGATCGGAGACGATCCGCTGGCCTCGGCGCGGACGTGGCTTGCAACGAGACGGATTATCCGCTCCGCCTCGTGCGGCGTCAGGACCACGCCGGTGTCGGCACGTCCGGAACCATGGCGGTCGAGCCAGAGCCGGCCGTCGGGATTGACCAGAACTTCAACAACGTCCGGCTCATCAAGCGCTACTGCGATGGCCGGGCCCATTGCGGTACGCAGCATGTTGCGGCGGCGTTCACGGGTCTCGGGCGAGAGGAGATCAGACATAGCCGACCTCCTCTCGTCCTTCCGGAGGATGCTCCGGCGGCTCACCCGTTGCTTCAGTTGCACGGGGGTCGGTTTGGTCTCCTGCCGTCGGCTGGCCCAACGGTGCTCCCTCCTCGACATTCCGGAGGAACAGATCCGGATTGGACGAACTGACGCGCTCCATCACATCAGCGACGAGCCGTCCGCCCGAGGCGACGCGTTTGCCGATCTGGGCCACGAACATCTCAAAGCGTTCGCGCCCTAAGGCCCGCGCGGCGTTCTGGTCACCCGATGGCAATGGCGGTGTGATAGTGAGGTAGTAGCGGACAAATAGCGCAACGGTTTCCGCCGTGATCGAAAGATCGCGATCCATCCGGTCAAGCTGCCGGCTTATACGATCGAGGCGCCGCACCAGGGCTGCATCGCCGCTCTGATCGCGCTCCGGATTGAGAAAGCGGTCGAGCGCTGCGTCAACAATTGCCGACTTGTTGGTTCCTGGCCGGCTGGCTGCCTGCGCAAGACGCTTGGCGACATGATCAGAGACATAGGCAGACAGTTTCGGTTTCATGGCTTGGTCCTTCAGAAAGCTGGAAGCAGATCGTCGTCGTCGCGCGTCACTGCATGGGCGCGGCGAACCGTCGCCGGCCCACTGGCTGCGCGCTGCATCTGGCTGCGATCGGAGGCCGCGTCGGAATCGTCGTCAAAAAGACGTTCCTCGCCTGAAGAAATCTCGCCGGCGCCATGCGCAGGTTCGTCGAACAGAGGCAGTTGCTGCTTGAGTCCGCCATCCTCCTCGGCGTCCTGCATCAGATCGCGAAACGGAAGCGTCGCGAGCCGGAGATCGACCTGCCTGAGCTGGTCCTGCCAATCATGAGCTCTCGAGGGTGGGCGATCAGCGTACAGGCCGCTATCAAGCCGTGGCGTCGGGAGCAGCCGCCCGGTGAAGTTTGCGTCCTCATAATGCCGGAGCTTTTTGGCGCGGACAGGTGCGAGGCCCGACACCAGAACAATGGCCTCGCTCTGGGGTAGTTGCATCACTTCGCCCGGCGTCAGCAGCGGACGCGCCGTCTCCTGCCGGCTGACCATGACGTGCCCGAGCCAAGGCGCGAGCCGATGGCCGGCATAGTTGCGTTGCGCCCGCAGTTCCGTGGCGGTGCCGAGTGCATCCGAGATGCGTTTGGCTGTACGCTCATCATTGGCGGCAAAGGCAATCCGCACGTGGCAATTGTCGAGGATGGCGTTGTTCTCGCCATAGGCCTTGGCGATCTGATTGAGCGACTGCGCGATCAGGTAGGCGCGGATGCCATAGCCCGCCATGAACGCCAGCGCGCTCTCGAAGAAATCAAGCCGTCCCAGCGCCGGGAACTCGTCTAACATCATCAGGAGTTGCCGCTGCCTCGGCGCTCCGTCATTTGTGTTCAACGTTTCGGTAAGGCGGCGGCCGATCTGATTGAGGATCAGCCTGATCAAGGGCTTGGTCCGGCTGATGTCGGAGGGCGGCACCACGAGATAGAGCGTGACCGGCCTGTCGGCGGCAACGAGGTCGGCAATCCGCCAGTCACAGGCCTCGGTATTGCGGCCGATGGTCGGATCCCGGTAGAGGCCGAGGAAACTCACCGCGGTCGACAGCACGCCGGAGCGTTCGTTGTCGGACTTGTTGAGCAGTTCGCGCGCCGTTGCCGCGACCACGGGGTGAACCTTCGGTGCGTCCGCCGTGCCAAGATGGTTGGTCGCCATCATGATCCGCAGCGTCTTTTCGAACGATTGCGCGGGATCGGCGAGGATTTCGGTGACGCGGGTGAGAGTCTTGTTCTCCTCGGCGTAGAGGACGTGAAGGATCACGCCGACGAGCAGCGCATGGCTGGTCTTTTCCCAATGGGTGCGGCGTTCAAGCGCGCCTTCCGGATCAACCAGAATGTCGGCGATGTTCTGAACGTCCCGGACTTCCGCGGCGCCCTTCCGCACCTCAAGCAGCGGATTGTACCGGGCACTCCTGGTGTCGGTCGGATCGAACAACAAGCAATGCGAGAAACGAGACCGCCAGCCGGCCGTGAGGTGCCAGTTTTCGCCCTTGATGTCATGAACCACGGCCGACGAGGTCCAGGAGAGCAAGGTCGGCAGCACCAGACCGACGCCCTTGCCCGAGCGTGTCGGCGCAAAGCACATCACATGTTCTGAACCGTCATGGCGGAGATAGTCGTCTTCGATGCGGCCAAGGAAAACGCCCTTGGCCCGGAACAGGCCGGCGTCAGCGATCTCCCTATGTGTCGCCCAACGCGCCGAGCCGTAGGTCGTGACCAACTGATTTTGCCGGGCGCGCCAAACGGAGTTGATGACCGCAAACAGCGCACCCGCAATTCCCCCACCGGCAGACATGGCGCCGGCGCGCTCGAAGAGCTCGGGCGCGTACGCCTCGTAGGCATACCACCACTCGAACAGCCGCCATGGCAGATAGACTGGATAGCCCGACAGCGTGAACCAGGGCGAGCCAAGGCCGTCCTGATAGCCGAGCGCGCTGGCCGTCCATTGTGTCGCGCCCCACGTCGAGGTGACGACGATGCCGAAGACAACGGCAATCTGTCCTACGTAGATTTTTGCCGGAAACATTCTCTGCCCCATTCACAACGCGGCGTGAACGTCGCGATGAAAAGGACGAGAACGATGCACATTCAATCGAAATAAAAATCGTAGCTCGCAACGAAATCCGCGTTGATCAAATGCGAACTGAAGAGATCACGCACGCTCCAATGTCAGCGCATGTCAGGAAACACCTCAATAGAATGTGAGCAGTGCGACGACGTTGGATTACGCTTCCAGCATCCATCTGGCGGACGATAGACTGCTAAGGAAATCCGATCGGGACATCCCGGCTCGGCGTTCTCCACGACCCGGCGATCCTCCGATTCTATTCGGCAATCCTGGATTTGAGGCCATTCAGTCGATCTAGCGATGGCAGCTCGGACCGGTACGCAGAGCCGTAATCCGCCCGTCATTTTGGGCGGAGCGTAGAAGCATCGGTTGGCTTATCTGCAAGATCGTAATCGGCAGGATTGGAGCCGAGTTCGGTTACGCCCCTGGCCAGCTCGGTCCGGAACGAATTCCGGAAGTCGTCGTCATAGGTCGCGATGCTGGTGCGGATCGCCGATCTCCAATGATCGCCGCGGTCCCAGGCCTCTGTAAAGCTCGAGGCAAGATCGGCATGCTGCCGGTTCGCGATCATCGCTTCGATCATTGACCGGGCCTGAAGCCGATCCTTCGTACTCTTTGCGGTCGCGTCGCGATCCTCCTTCCGGCGGGATCCCACAATGAGTTTGTGGATGGCGTAGCGCTCCGGTGATGGGATGAGAACTGCCACGCCTGCACCGTGCAGCAGCACCGCGCGGATGGGCTCGTAGATCAGATAGTCGAGGAATCGTAGCGGGAGTGCCGCCGCGCCGCCCAACGCCGGCATCGGGACGGGCTTGCCTGCCTGGTCGTCGGACCACTGATTGGGCGTCAGGAATTCCACCTTGAACTTGTCCCTCGAGACGAACTGGGTGGAGACCCTGCCGTCAACCTGGCTCGGAATCTCGCGAAAGGTCGGATCGACCTGTCGAAGCACCTCCAGGATGGGTGGCATGGAATCCTTGATGGCCACCGAGATTTCGTGGAATTGGGCAAAGTCGGCATCGCCGGTCTGCATGGCGACCGCATCAAGGCGTGTACCGAGCACGGCGGAGTAACATTGGTAGGCAACGGTGCCGACGAGCACTCCCCTCATACGGAAGAAGCCGGCCTTCGCCAGTCCTTCCACGACCTGACCAGTCATCGCCAGCGGGCGCGGCAGATAGGCCTCGCGCGTCAGTGTGGAAACGAGACGGCGGCGTCCTTTCAGGTCGGCCTTCAGATCCTTGAACGCCTCGACCCTTTTGGTGATTTCAGGATCGTCAACGGGACCGACGTAGCGGCGATCCTGGGCGCCGCCCTCAGGCTTGGGCGTGTCGAAGTACCAATACTTCTTGCCCTTGACCTCCACGGCCACGAATCTGCCGTTCGCGGAGAATTCCGAAATGAAGCTCTCGCCGAGACTGCGCTGGACCAGTTCGGAATACAGCGTCTGGTAGGTGATATCGAGACGTTGGCTCTGCACCATGGGAAACCTCGGTTATACTATTTTCGCATAAATAGTATAACTGTTCGGGTCCGAGAGCAAGGAAGTTATACTAAAACTGCTAAAATAGTATAATCATAAGTATTTTCAACACATTACATGGATATCAAAGACCTTCTCACGAGCAGTCTCACCGGAAAGATGAACTCGCTCCAGCCACACCCCCAGCGTCTAGCGTTCGATACCGCGTTTGATACAGATCGACCGGGGTATCCCCGCCGACACTGCCGGTGACCGGTTGTCCGCGCGCTCCCCCGGCGCCAGGGACCAGGGCGAAGCCTGGACTAAAAAGATCGCCGAGGCCCTTGCAGTGCAAGCCGATGAGCGACACCGAACCCGCGCAACCTAATCCAGAGAAAATGCCCACAGAAAGTTTAGGCAACGGCGCGCATTGGTATAGTCAAACAACCTGACAGTGTGCAAACATCAGCACCATTGGGGCCCGATACGCATGTGCTAAAGCGCGCCGAAGAAGCGAAGCCAAGCAGCTGCGCAACAAGCCGAAATATTTCTGATCAAGACTGTTGAGCCAGGAATTTTCATGGCGAAGATCATCGTTCTGTTTGTACTGACACTCGTACTAACGCTCGCGCTCAAGTTTATTGTCGCGCCGCGATACGGCAAAGATGTTGAGGCACGCTTTCTGGAGCGTTTGAAGTACATTCCCTCGCAAAGCGCGGTGCTCAGCGAGGCCTCCCTTCGTCGGTGGCTCACTGACAAAACGCAGACCGAAGCTATCCGCGGATATGTCGTTCCCGTCCTGTTTCCGCTCGACATACTTTTCCTCATTTGCCTTGCGCTTTTTCTCGGATTTGCCTCGCTCGCATTGGCGGAGCGACTGGCATTGCTCTCGGGCCTCCCGATTTGGATCTGGTGGATCTTGCCAGTAAGCTACATGGCCACCGACATCTTGGAAGACTGCACTATCGCAGCCATTTTCAAGTCTTTTGTTCCCCTCACTGCGGAATCTTTCCGCCTGCTGAGTACCCTCACCGCCATCAAGATCGCATCCGTCACCGCCGCGATCGGTCAGGTTGCCCTACTAGGCGGGCTGAACGCGCTGTCGTTTTTCTTAGGCAAGTCGATTTGAGCTGGCGCTTTGCGCCCGACTGAACTGTCAATTGTAGCCGTTTCGTTTGGAGGAGCCGATGGCCAAAAAGATTATTCTGCTTTCGGATGGCACTGGGAACTCCGCAGGTAAGGTATGGCGCACCAATGTATGGCGGGTGTTTCAGGCGCTGGAGCTGAAAGGTCCGAACCAAATCGCGATCTACGACGATGGCGTCGGGACATCGTCCTTCAAGCCGCTCGCCATCCTGGGCGGTGCGTTCGGCTACGGCCTGAAACGCAACGTGCTGAACCTCTATAAATTCCTGTGCCGCAACTACCAGCCTGGTGACAAGATCTACGCCTTCGGATTTAGCCGCGGCGCTTTCACCATCCGCATCATCGTCGGTCTTGTCCTGAACCAGGGGCTTGTCAAGTTCGCCAATGAAACCGAACTCGATAAGAAAGCACGCGCGGCCTATCGCGCCTACCGGCACGACAAGTATCCAGTCTGGAATTTGCAATATCCGTTTCGGCTCGCGCGCTTCTGGCTCGACAAGCTGTTCTACGTGTCGTGCGAGCGGCCGATCGACAGTATTGAGTTCGTGGGCGTATGGGACACAGTTGCCGCCTACGGCTTGCCGATTGACGAGATGACGCGCGGCGTCAGTGAATGGATCTGGCCGCTCGAACTACCGAACCAGGAATTTAACACGAAGATCGTGAAGGCGCGGCATGCGCTTGCAATCGACGACGAACGCGCAACTTTTCATCCGGTTCTCTGGAATGAGAATGAAGCAAACACCAAGCCGAGCGGTGCGAGCCGCTCGACCAGCGACGAGCAGCTGATGCAGGTGTGGTTTGCCGGCGTGCACTCGAATGTCGGCGGTGGATACCCCGACGACTCGCTCGCCAATGTCTCGCTTGCCTGGATGATGGCGGAGGCGAAAGAAGCCGGTCTTGTCTTCAAGGATATGCCGGACGATGAACCCGACGCGTTGCTGAGCACGGATTCGGCAAAGGACAAGGATGGACGGCTTTACGATTCGAGAAGCGGCCTTGGTGGCTACTACCGATACAGCCCACGAAAGATCGCCGACTTTTACGAGGTGATGCCGGTCACGCTCGACAAGGATGGCAAACCTCACCCACGGCGCCTGCCCAAGATCCATGACGCGGTTTTTGGCCGAATAAGGATGGGCGCCCATTTCTATGCGCCGGTCGGATTTCCAAAGGACTACGAGGTCGTCCAGTCAACCGATGCCGCGGTGACCTACTCGGCAGCGGGGCCGGCGGTCTCCAACGTCATCTCCACCATCGAGCCCAATTCCAAAGCGATCGCGGAAGGCGAGCAGGCCAGCGCCCGACATGCCGCCCAAGAAGCGATCTGGGACATTGTCTGGCGAAAGCGGATGATCTATTTCCTGACTGTTTTCGTGACGGGTTATCTTCTGCTCTATCCGCTCCTGAGGGACAGCTACGCCTTTCAGGAACTTCGGACTCCGCTGCGGATGGTCTCCGACACCATTCGTCTGGTCAGCTCGGTCCTTCCGGGACTCGCCTCCCGCTGGATCGACGCTTATGCGCGGGACCCGGCATGGTTCCTGATCTGGGCAGGTCTCGTAGCCTTCCTGATCTGGATCGGCGTCCGTCTCGGGCGCTCGATCAATGATCGGATGAGGCTGTTGTGGAGTGAGTATCTGCCGGCGACGAACGCGCCGGCCGAGCCGAAGGCACCGTGGGTCGCCTCACCATTTCAGAGCATCCTGTTTGTCGGTGCCATTGCTTATGTGCTGTTCTATCCGATGCTTAGCAGCATACCCGGCCTCGGCTGGTTGATGCTGCCCGGGACTTGGAACGACCTTCTGCTCGCCTATACGGCGGAGCCGGTCCGCTTCGTTCTAAGCGCGTTTCTCATTTTCTATTTCTTGCCCGGGGCGCTTGTCCGGAAACTTAGGCAGTCGGCGATCTATCAATTCCTCCTGCGAGGGTTCAAATTCTACGTTGCGCCTGCCGCGTCCGCACTCGACATGCTGTATTTGGCGCTTGCTTTCGGCAGCCACTATCTGTTCTCGATACGTGACTCGTTTGGGAGCTTCTGCCCCGAAACTCCGGGCCTCAATGCCGACCATAACGGCTTCAAGAGTGTCGGCGGAAAGCGGCAGGCCGAATTGGTCTTCGATACTTCTGACGGCGCCGTCAACAAACCGAGTAATCTTTGTGTGTCGACTGGCGTATTTCTGGAGACGGGTGTTCGATATCGCATCGTTTTCGCACGTCTTCCTGAGGTTGAGACCGATCCGACGTCAGGTAAATGGACATTCTTCGGCGAGGACTCCTACATGGGAGGCCAGCCGGTATCGCATCTATCCGGGTGGAAATCCGCAATCATGACGTTGTTGTTCCCATTCCGTAGAAGCTTTGACCGCCCATGGGGCAACATTGTTCTGCGGATCGGCTCGAAGGGGAATGAGGAGGACTTCCTTGACCGTGCTCCGCCAAGGCAGAGCGACAGTCTGCTCCCGGACCAGAAGGACTTTGCCGTCTCCGATAAGCCGGAGACCCTGGGCGAAGGGCTGACGCCCAAGCGGGATGGCGAACTGTTCGTCTACCTAAACAAACCAGTGGTCGGGCTGTGGGGCTATGAGACGTGGCTGAGCGACCGGATCGGAACCACCGGGCGCGCCAGGATACTGATCGAAAGGTAGCGGAGAAGAATTACAACTATTACTGTGCGAGATCGTGCTCAGCGTGCAAGGCCGCGCTTTTGTCCGATCGACCATGATATCCCCTCGCCGCCGACGACGCCGGTGACCGCCTGCCCCTTGGCCCGCTCAAGCACTGACCGCCACGGCACGAGGCTGAAGTCGCGCGCACGCTCGATCAGCGCGAAGCGGCCGCTGTGAAGCGTCAGCATGCGGCGATAGGTGCCTGTGATCCGGTCGCCCGGTTTGTTCTCGGCGTAATCGAGCCCGGTCTCGCGCGTTATGCGTGCGCCGACCTCGGCTAGTTCTCGCCGCTCCAGCGTTTGCAGCAGATTGCGCGCGTAAGCGATCCGTCCGCCCTGTTCGCGCGCAAGGCCTTGCTCTAGCAACCACTGCCGTCGTGCACGCAGTGCACCCTCGAGTTCCGAACCCAGTCCCGTCGATGCGATCATCTCCGGCGATCGCGCAACGAGTTGCTTGTCGAGCCAGGTCGCGCCGGATGCGCCGGGCAGTTCGTCAAGGCTCTGCCAGGATAGCACCGTGATCCGCGCCGGGTTGCGCGATCGTTGCGCGGCCTCGAACTGACCTGCGCGTTCAAGATGATCCGTACCCACGGGCCAGTCGCCGCTACTTGAGCGCTCGACCAGGCCTTGCCGCCGCATGGCTTCCAGCCGGCGGACATGCGCCTGAATGTACTCCCCGGAGGCCTTCGGATCGAACTCTCGATGCAGTTCGGTGCTGTAGACGCCACGGTTGCGGCCGGCGACGCCCGCGATGGTCTGGTCGACGTCGCGCGGGCTGACGTCGCGCCCGCGAATCTCGACGATCGTATTTCGGATCAAGGGTTCGGAGGTCACTTGCTGGACTCCAAGATCGGCGTAATGCGTTCGCCCATCGATCCCGTCCACGATCACGTACCGGCGGTCGTGCAACTCGTCAGAGATCCCTTCCGCGACCAGCCGCCCGATCACCCGCGCGGCGCCAGCCTGACCGTCGAAGATCACGTGGTCGCCGGCCGCACGGTGGATTTCTGCGGCAGCCAGGTCGCGATGCATCGTCTTGATGATGTCGCTGCGCTCGCCCATCCGCCGCAGCGCCGGCTCCATCTCCGGCATGATCCGCCACACGCCGGGCGCGGTTTCCTCCGCCAGGTCCATCTGCTCCAGCGTTCGCAGCCGCCCGATACGCATGGCGTGCCGCCGCGGATCGCGCTCCGGTTTGGCGGCAAGCCTCAGGGTGCCCTCAGCAGCGTCGCGCAGGATGGCACGATCGAGCCGGGTGAACCGCTCGGCGCCGACTTCGTTTTCAAGCTTGCGTATTGCCTCCAATTCGCTCTCAGGTCCCAACTCGCGGGTGATGAGCTCGCTGGCCCGCGCGCGAATGCCATGAGCGATGTAATCCCGCGCGATCACAAGATCCTTGCGCTGATCGTCCTTGCCGCCGACGGCTTTCAATCCGGCCGTCAATGCTGCAGAAGCGCCAAGGCCGATTAACGCCCGGCCGAGAAGAAGAAGCCAAAAGTTGTCGGCTACGGCAAATAGCGCTGCCCCGGCGGCTGCGGCCATCAGCACGACACTCTGGATTTTCCCTGGACCGTATCGGTCCACTAACACCCCGATAGGAATCTGGGCGGCCGCGAAGGTCAGGAAGTAGATGGACGTCAGGAGACCGAGGTCATCGGCACCCAGACCAAACTCATTGGTCAGTGGTGCAGCTATGGTCGCGTTGATGGTGCGAAAGAGAAAAGAAAGGTAGTAAGCTGCGACGAAGGGTAAGAAGACGCGCAAAACTAAAAGCCAATCTGTGGAGAAGGCTCGTGACCGCTGCGGCCCCCTAGCACGCCATGGCGCCAGAAGCGGCCGCAATATCGCGCCAGGCATTTGCTCTGCTGTTGCATCGGGTTCGCGCTCGAAGGCTGCCCCTCGAGCAACAGGCGGAGATTGTGGTTTGTTGCCGGCGACAGTCGCCGCAACGCCGTTTGGTTCCTGGTGTGTGGAGCGGGTCGACCCTTCTTGCCTCACCGGTTGTGTTGCAAGAAGGGTCGACCCTTCTTGCCTCACCGGTTGTGTTGCAAGATGCGCCGGATCAGTCGAATTCACCCGCTCGATTGTTTCCTTTATGAGCGACGTTCCTAGATCGACTCGCCTTGTCACCTGAGCAGCAAATTCGTCAAAGCGCGCGAGTCCCAGGGTACAGGCGGCAGGTTGGTCGGCGGTTGCGAGCGGGGGCGTGACGGCGAGAAGAAATCGAGCCTGAAGTGCAACAGCCTCGCTCACAATCCGCAACTCTTGATGAAGCCGTTCGAGGTTCCGATTGATGGCGTTCAGCCGGCGATCAACCGAGGTCTCTTCGATGGCGTCATGATCTGGCTTGAAGAAATGAGCGAGGGCAGCCTCAATGACCGCCGATTTGGTGGCCCCGGGACGTCGCGCTGCGACTTCGAGCCGCGCGGCGACAGGCTCTGAAAGGTAGACACCGATCCATGGCTTCATGGAAGCGCTCCGTCGAAATGCAATCGAGCGGCCGCTGACTTCTCATGTCCCGAGACGGACTGTTTCCGCCGGTCGATATGACCCCAGCTTCCTCGCTCGACGGCGCTGAAGAAGGCTTCAATTTGCGCGTTGAAGGCCGCAGGTTCTTCGAGATTGATGGCATGGCCCGTATTGGGGCACACCCAAATGCCGGCGGCGGGAATTGTGGATTTGAGCATTAGGCCGGTTTCTAAACATGGCATGTCCTCGTCACCCACCGCGAGCAGTACCGGGACCGTCATCCGTGAAAATTCGTCGCGGAAGTTGTACAAAGCCGGTCGCACAGCTTGGCACTGAAGCAAAGTATTGGCCATCCCCTGCGCCGAATGCTGCTTGAGCCGATCTACGAACTCCTGCCAGCCCTTCGGATCCTTGTGTTTCAGTTGAATTCGCGTGGAGTGGCGTGCCATTTTCTCTGCCATGGCATCCATACCTCGCGCCGCCAATGCGCGCGCGAGAACAGACGTGTTCTTCAACCACCTTTCACGATCCGAGGCTGGAGATCCCGCCCCTGCTCCGGCTGCGACGATCGCGCTGCTCCTTTCGCGGTACCGCAACCCAAACAGCAGAGCAGCATAGGCGCCCATGCTAGATCCAACCATGTGGGCGCGCCCGATCGAGAGGTCACGCATGACGATGCCGATGTCTTCCACGGCGACCTCCCAGCCGTATATGGCGGGATCATCAGGAACGTCGCTCGGTGGATATCCACGCGCGTTGTAGGCGATGCACCTATAACCACGCGAGAAATAACGGATCTGCGCTTCCCAGCTGTGCAGGTCGGATTCGAATTCATGAACGAAAATGATTGGATAGCCCCGCCCATATTCCTCGAAATACAGCCTTATTCCACCTGAATCGATATAAGGCATTGCCACCCCTTTTCTTGGAGCGCCGGCAAGACGCTGCCGCGCATCGAGTGGCGTTGTGGATGAGCAGGGATAAGAATGGAGGTGTCGATAACCGGCGGATCGGATTTCGACACACCTCTCTTGTCTGACGCGCTTCGGCCAGGCCCTTCAGGTCTATATCGGGAGCAACTCCTTAAGCTCGCCCGAGAGCACGATCTGGCTGAAGCGACGGGCGAGCTTCACGCGATCTCCTCGAGAATGAGCGCGTGTCCGTTGAGTAACCCCTCCGAAGGGAGCTTAGACGCATTACTCTTGGCGCGTTGGCGTGCCGCCGACCCCAGCGCTGGTGTCCCATCGTCTTGGCGCGGCGCGCGCGAACTAGGTCTTCGCCGAAAAGTCGTCGTTCTCCGACTGTAGGCGCCTTATCGGACGCGAACAGTTTTGTTCACGTGGGTGACAATCAATATGTGCTTGACCCTCGGCAGCACCCCGACAAGTGGACGCTGAATGAGGAGGGAAAATGGCAGCGGGCGGACAAGCCTCGACTATATCTCTCCAAAGCTGAGAGTAGTGATGACGAAAACGAAGAAAGCGTCGAGGAATATTCCGGCGAAGAATATATCGAAACGGATTCGTCTGGGGATGATCCTTCTTGGTACTTCGATCCGCTCAATTTAGTCCCGGTGACCGGCTAGCAGAAGTCGCGCCAGGTGCGGCTTGGACTGAAAGTGGCCGACTTCTCATAGCCGCATGCACCGGGGCGAAAGTGGGGCTGCAACGGGAGCGCCCGCCACGCGCGGGCGTGCTGCTGATGTGACGCGCGAGCGGATATAGATTCGGAATCGGCACAGGCTCGGGTCAGCTTGCAGCTCCGGCTCAATGGAAGCATCGCATGTGCTGCGCGAGGAATGTGCCGGCGACGAGCCTGCGGGGCGCGATCCGCTTTCCGCTTTCGCGTGAAACCACGATCGGAGAGATCGATCAGCTCTTGCGCGCGCTGTCCGGCATCGTGGCGCGCTTGCGCGCTGGACGCTCGCAGTCCTGCGGGCAATGTCCTTCGAACCAGAGTTGATCTTATGAAAGTCATGATTGCCGCTCGCCCGAGGCTGGCCTGTCGATTTACGTGCCGAAGAAGGACCTCGAAGAGTCGGTCGCTTGGATCGGAGCACGACACGCTGTGGGGCGGGTGGATAAGAATAGCCAATGGCTGGGTGCTCGATCTGCCTGAGATGGCGAGTGACACGCCGTTGCCGATCACGTAAATGCCAGGAACGTGGTGAGGACGGGGATGACCGATGAAGACGACCCCGCTCAATGCGAGCGACGCGGAGATGATCCTCATTGGCCTCGGCCTCAGGCAGCGTGCCCGCAGCATTATTCCCTATCTCGGCCCTTGCCTCACCGAGTTGTCCAAAGCGATGTGCCGATGACGCCGGAGGCCTTGGCTACCTTCTTCGCCGGCAACGTCGCGCTGCCCCGCCGGACCAAGGGCAATGTCTGCGCGTCGGCGCAGTACATCGAGACCAACAAACATCGCTCAGCCTTGACGGCACTGATGGCGCAGGCTTTTGCCCCACCGGTCGAGCTGACGGCACTTTATCATTATCTCGCGGCGCTGTTTCTGTTAAATGCGACCGTCTGGAATGATGATTAGGGCAATTCCATCCAATCGTCTATGCGTCAGTCCGGGCCACCATCCGAGCCATTGGCCTGAAGCGGGCGTGAGCAGTAGATCTTATAGACCTGGGCTCGGCCTGTCCCGAACCATCTCTGCCAACCGGAGAGCAGAGCAATTCCCCGAAGTTGCTGAGAACGCGCTCAAGCAGCAGCAGGCTCGGAAGAAACAAGACGAACAATGGCGCGAACGTCAGAGGGGTCACACTCGAGAATGATCGGGGTAGCCGGGTTCGAAGCGAAGATGTGGCGCACGACCTGACGCACAAAGAAAGAAGAGACGTGGTGAGACAATAACGCCAATGAAGGTAAAACACCCGTCTTGGTAAGATCGCCGAAAACAATCGAGCTGCTCTATTGCTGGGCTAATGGCACAGGATCTCATTCCCGGAGTCCAGAAGATCGAGTTGGGAACGCGGGCGCGGGTACAGCTGTGTCCCGAAACTCGTCAGCTTCCTGACAGCTAAGCTCCCTAACATGAGAACGTGGTCTCTTGACGACGGATGCCGCCGATGGGTCAACTGGTGACAAGCCCAAGGAAAGCTCTGGCGGATTTGAGCCCACGTTCTCAAACCAATAGGAGAGCTGTATGGATTTCAACCGGATCGACGGTGCTGGGTCTCCAGGGTCCCCAAGTGCCTACGAGTGGACTCAAGAAGATCATGACCTATTTAGTCGAGTGATGAATGAAGCCGGGCCGTCCTCGTCTGCCGAGCCAGACAAGACGGTATATGATGTCTCATGGGCCGTTCCCGAAATGTTTTCGCACGGCTCCCAAGTCGCCCCGCTCCGAATGATCGAGAAACTGACCCACCACGGTCTCCTGCCCGACTCGGAGCAGCCGACGATGAGCTACGAGATCCGGGGTCACCTCTACACGGCCGCATTGGATCCGTCTCAGAGCGTACGCCTCATTCATAACCCACCGGAAGCTCAAATGCCGCGACTCGGGTCGACGGGGGCGCCAGATTTCGGAGCGTTCTTCATTGAGACCCGGCGTGGTCGTGTGCCCCGCCCGGAGCAATGGGCCCCGCTGGCGCTTATTGAAAAGCTGCGCGAACATGGGCTCATGCCTACCGCAGACCACCCAACAACCATTTCGCTCGGCAGCAAGCTTTATAACGCCGAGCTAAAAGAAGGAGGGTTCGTTAGGCTTACGCGCCGCCAGACCTGAAATCTATGCGGTGGCTGAGCCAACTTGGCTGGGCGGGAGCCCTCCGGTCCAGCCGGCTTCTACTACATAGACAATTCACCGTTCCCCACTAACTGTCCGCATCGCCAGCGGGTGCGCATTTTGTCGAACCCGCTGGCAGCTGGCGAGCATGAACGCTGTGGCAGTTGAGTGGCTGCGCAAGCTGATGGCGGTCCGGCGGATTTCCTGAATGCAGTACCGGCCAATAGCGATGCTGCGGTAGCGCTCGCGATCGCGCTCCTGCCATATGGCGCTACTCGCAGGGAGATGGGGCTAAGCATCAAGCATCGGCAGCATAGAGGATTAAACATCGAACAGAGAATTCCCACCAGCCCGCTCGCCGAAGAGAGCGGCAGATGAAGCGCTTCAAATCGGCACGACAGGCGCAGCGCTTTCTTTCTATCCACGATCCCATCGCGAACCTGTTTCACCTAAGGCCCCATCGCTTGACTGCTAGCACCTATCGCGAAGCCCATGGGGTCGCCTTCGAGACATGGGCGGACATCACCTCGGTCGCGCTCGCTGCCTGAAAACTATGCTCTTCCCCGCCCAAGATCCGTCGGATGCCCGTTAACGTGACGATGCCCTTCCTCATGCTCTCTAAGCCGGGTAACACCTGCGCCCGTCAGCTTGTCATCAGCTTGTCTGAGTATCATGCAGCCCGACGCGCTTGCGAAGAGACTTCGCCGAAGGGAAACGCGAATCGCCATGTATAATCGAATTAGTGGCTCATCCACACGCGCTAGCCAAGCTGACGAACCGAACCAGTCGGTGGATAGCGACGCCTTACGGAAACGCTTGCGGGCATGCCGTCCCAATCGGCGCCGGATCCCCATGCTAGTACCCGGAATCAGAGCTGAGTGATACGGCGGCCTTTGAATCTGCGTTGACGGACTTTTTTCTTGGTCCAGACGAAGGGCTCGGCTTTGTCGTTGTAGGCGTCGACGTAGGCATCGATGTGTTCCTGCAGCTGCTTGAGGCTTGTGAAGGAGGTGCCGCTAAGCGACTGCCCCTGCAAGACCGAAAACCAAACCTCGACCTGATTGAGCTAGGATGCGCTTGTCGGCGTGAAATGAAATTTCACATTGGGGTGGGCCTTTAGCCAGTGCTCGTTCTTCTTGTGGGTGTTGAGGTTGTCGAGGATGACGTGAAGCTGGCGGTCCGGAAAAGCCGAGGTGACGCTGTCCATGAAGTCGAGGAACTCGACACGGCGCCGCCGTTTTGAATGCATCGCGATGATCTTTCCGGTCGCAACCTCGAGCGCCGCAAACAGCGTTGTCGTGCCATGCACGCGTGTAATCGTGGCTCTGACCGGTCAAGGCGCGACCATTGGGCAACTTCAGATAACCTTGCGCTCGCTCCAAAGCCTGGATTGAAGGCTTTTCGTCCACGCATAGCACGATAGCCTTCTCGGGCGGGGCGACGTAGAGGCCGACAACATCGACGGCTTTGGCCGTGAAGTTCGGGTCATTGCTCTCGCACCCGGACTTGCGAGCCACGAGGTCATCCGTGCTCCCCGCGTCGACGCCGCCGTGGCGCAAGCGTTCCTCACAGCGCTGGCGCCGGCCGAGATCGACGCGTTGTCGTGCGCTCGTCGCGCTCAGCAACAGACGTACAAAGCAATACGGAGCAATGCCGAGCAGCAGCTCGAGCGCCGGCGCTACGAATCAGCGCTCGCCGAACGTCAGTTCAACCGCGTCGATCCTGACAACCGGCTTGTCGCCGCCGAGCTCGAGCGCCGTTGGGAGGAGGCTCTGAAGGAGGTCCGAGCGGCAGAGGAGGTCCTGGCCCGTTTGGAGTCTCCCCAGGCTATCGCTCAGATCACCGTCGGCAACAAGGCGCTGAACGACAAAGTCGTCCGCCTCTCCGGCCGTCTGCCTGCGATCTGGACAGACCCGAGCACGACCGACGCAAAACGCAAGGCGCTGCTGCGCTGTCTCATTGACAAGGTGATCCTCGACCGCGGCGAGCACGACGTCGTCAGGGTGAGGATCGTCTGGCGCGGCGGAGCTGTCACCGAGATCGAGGTAAAGATGCGTGTCAACTCAGTAGCGAGTCTCACCCAAGGCGCGGAGATGCGAGAACGCGTGCTCAAGCTCGCCCGCACCAAGATGCACGACGAGGAGATCGCTGCCATGTTGACGAACGAAGGACACCGGTCACCAAATTGCCCCGACAAAGTGCTGCCGATCACCGTCCAGCGCATTCGCTTGCACGCCGGCCTCAAGGGGGCTTACCGAGCAACGTACGCGATGGCGGCATTCACCGGACTTGCTCAGCGCCCAGCAACTCGCCGGCGTATTGAACATTCCAGTGAACTGGCTGTACGTTCAGATCAGGCAAAGGCGCCTTTTGATCGATCGTCACTCTTCCGGCGCGCACCTGTTCTCCAACACGTCGCACGTGATTGAGGCTGTTCGAAAACTACGCAATCACGCGTTCGATCATCTTGATCTCAGAATCACTGAGCCTCACGAGGAGGGGCATTCGCATGGATAGTCGAGCAGCATTGCGAGCTGCGTCGCACTTAGATGCACCACGCCGTCGCGGACGGGCGGCCAGGTAAAGCGTCCCTGGTGCAGCCACTTCGTCACCAGCACCATGCCGCTGCAGTCCCACGCCAGAAGCTTCACTCTGTCCATACGCTTGCTGCGGAACACGAAGACGTCGCCGCAATACGGATTCGCGCGCAGCGCTTCGCTCACCAGCGCCGACAGCGTGTGCACCGACTTGCGGAAATCGACCGGCTGTGTCGCCAGCACCACCTTGAGGTCGGACCGTAGCGCAATCACCGGATGCCCCGAAGCGCTGCCAGCACGGTCGACAGCGTCGCCAGCTCCACGCCCGGCTCGCCCCGGATGCGCGCCCCGCTCACCTCGATCTCGATCACCCCGCAGGCCTTGGCCCGCGGCGCGCTGATCTCCAAAGGCTTCGTTTGTACCGGCGAAATACGCTCGGACTCGCCTGCTGTCCCGCCACCGCTCTCGGCACCAATTTGGATCGGCACGAAGTTTGGCGGCTTGCCCGCTACCGCCGCCGCAACTTGGCGTCGCCACACCGTAAGCAGCCCGCGGGAAACGCCATTGCGCCGCGCCACCTCGGAGATGTTCGCACCCTCCTCAAAGCTCTCCGCCACGATCCGGGCCTTCTCCTCGCCCGTCCACCGTCGCCGTCGGCGCTCCCCGGTGATCACCTCGACGCGGCGATAAGAGTCACCTTCCTGCCTGGCATCAAGCATGGCATTTGCCATCGCGCCACCTCCACAGATCAGCTCATGCCAAGCTGTATCGCAGGTGAACCTCGCGATGGCGAGGTGGGGGCCTCATGCCGGTTACCGTAGAAAGCGATATGGTGCACTCCTTCCATCCAGACGACCATGATCGGAAGAAATGTGGAGAGTAAGCATTTCTCCGCCCCCGTAATGAAAAAGGAAGGCCGAGATCGACATCTCACACGCTCTGCCGGTAACACATGGCTCGCGTTAAAGCTTGTTCGCGTGCCTGTATTGGCAGTGGCGACTTCACGAGTGCTGCTACAAACCCATCGCATCCCGGCTGCTTGAATCCATCAAAAAAATGTACCAAAGCGCAGAAATTCCACGAAGATGCGCTGCTCATTGCATTAATCAAGATCTAAATATTCGTTAAACTCTGCAAACCTCGCAAAGCACTCCGATGGAGCGGGCCGCTTCGCCAACAAGGCGGACCTCAGACTTGGGATCGCTGCACCTCACCTGCGGGCATGGTGAAGCGGAAGACAATGTAGGGAGGCTATAGACGTAATGCCGACTGGAGGCGAACATGCGCAAAGCTTCCACCGTGGCTCGATTGAGAGCCTAAGATTTATGGTGGCCCCGAGATCGGCGCGCGAGGCCTGCATCTATCGATGCTATCTTGATGCCATGAATGCCACTGTCGGCCTGATCTTCCGGCCATCCTCAACACACCTGAAACGTTCGTGATGAAGGCGATTCAGTGTGCGGCTTCGCCGAGGATGACACTTTGATAAGTTTTCAAAGGTTAGTTCCACACTGTGTCGGCATCCATGAGTACTTCGATTGATGATAGCTTAAGTGAGATCAGATCAGTGCGCAATGAAATTTGGCGTTGTCGTAAGTTGCTTCAAAGCGAGTTGCCTGATGAGGAGCGAAAGCTCATCGAGCAACGCCTGGTTGAACAGTGTTCCGCCTTCGAACGGCTGTTAGCGACCATATTTCCTTTCACGTTGAGGCTCAAGTCAACTTCAGTACCTGTGCCGCTCAACACGTAACTAAGTCTACCGGCATGAGCCCCTCACCTCCATCCTTCGGCTCACCTGCGATCCGGCCTAGACTGAGTTCATCAGTGGAGGTGGAATGGCGGCAATGCGATGCATGATTTCAGGCAGGAAGTTGATTCCTATCGTTGCATCGAGGTCATCGCCCTGGGCCGCCGGCGGCAGCGCCCCAACGATGGATAGGCGAGGAGAAGGCCCGGAGCGTGGAGCAACGTTTTCAGAAGGATGCGAACATTGTAAGCGGTCTTTGGCGCAATCGCGTTGCCAGCGGCAAGGCCGAGATCGGCCGCCAGCTTGAGCAAATCCGTCAGCAAGTTAGAGCCGAGGGGCCCGCAATCTCCGGAACCCAAAAGCTTCGCAAGAGAAAGCAGAGCCAGCTTGAAATTTGAGCATAGGCCCTCCTTTAAACGAACGATCTTTGGCAAAGGTGGGGAGCAGCAGGTGATCGCACCAACGCCTCATACCATTCACACGTCGTCGTTAACGTTCACTGGCTGCTCTTCATCCGGCAGGATGATCAGCTCCTGGCGGAGCAGACTCACTACCAGCGGCCAAGACGGTGCGATGGCCCACGCGGTCATTCGTTGAAATCATCGCATGCATTTGGAATATTTTGGACGCCTTTCGGGATGAAATTCACCTCAAGGCCGGGGAGCCGATTATGCAATACGATCGGATAGACGCCCGCATCCTCGAGATTGTGCAAAAGAACAACCGCCTAACTTCCGAGGTGATCGGCGCACTAGCAGGGCTTTCTGCTACCGCGTGTCAACGACGACTGAAGAGGCTCCGTTCGGAGGGCATTATCGAGGCCGATGTTTCAATCGTTTCGCCGAAAGCGGTGGGCAGACCTATTCAAATGCTGGTGCTGGTGACCATGGAGCGAGAGCGTTCAGATATAATCGATAGATTCAAGAAGGCCATCAGATCGTCCGTTGAGATCGTCAACGGCTTCTACGTCACCGGCGACGCGGATTTTGTCCTATACGTTACCGCGCCCACAATGGAAGATTATGAGGAGTTCACTCGGCGGTTCTTCTATGTGAACCCGGACATTAAGAGCTTCAAGACGATGGTCGTATTGGATCGCGTAAAGGCGGGCTTTGCTGTTCCCGTTGAAGCACCATCCGAGAATTGACAACACGCTGATGCAGGCGTTTCACCCCGCGGATCGACGCGTTTGCGCGCTTTTCATCACTTAACGCGCATAGAAACCGCGGATGCTATCGCTTTCTGCTTGTATGCTGATGAGGAAGGGAGAGCCGGCCCCACCAATCTGAACGATGCGATAAGTGGAGTTTCTGCCTGACGGCGGGCAAGATTGGCCCGCGAATCAGGAGAGACGATGAGCAGACGAGCACGCCGGAACCACACACCGGCTTTCAAGGCGAAGGTGGCGCTGGCCGCCGTCAAGGGCGACCGAACACTGGCTCAGCTGGCGGAGCGGTTCGACATCCACCCCAATCAGATCGCATCATGGAAAGCGCAGCTTGAGGGCGGGGCCGCCGACGTGTTCGGCCCTGGGGGCGGCAACGCGGTGGCGCTACCCGCCATCGATGTGAAGTCGCTGCACGCCAAGATTGGGGAACTGACGCTGGAGAACGATTCCTAAGAAACGGCACCAGCTCCCGGTTCCAAGGGCTGCAGAACAAAGCCGAATGTCTTGGCACGTCGGTGCAAATTGTTGATCACTCGCGTACGGTAGCGTGTCTCGTAGGACGAGGCGCCGGGATCGACGTAGTCCATTCCGTGACGGACAGCGTTGTAGAACAGGACTGCGATCTTGCGGGCCGTCGCGGTGACTGCCTTGGCCTTGCCGATGCGGGACGACAGTCTTCTATAAAAGGCGCCGAGCGCGGTGTCGGTGCGTCCGACGGTTACGGCAGCAAGGCGCAGAAGAGCTGCGGCCCGACCGCCGGACCGGCGCGTTCGTGACGAGAGCATTTTGCCCCCGGAGACCTTATTGCTCGGCGCCAACCCCAGCCAGGAGGTAAAATGCTTTGCACTTGGCCATGAGGTAAGGTCGTCGCCGCATTCTGCGATCAGCTTCAGCGAGAGGTAATGACCGAGGCCGTCGATGGTGGTGACGTCCTTTCCGAGCAGCCCAAACAACGACGCGCGGACGTCGAAAGCCAGAGCGTTCGCTTGATCGGTTCTGTTCCGACGCCGCGAGACCGGCGGCGCTGATCCATGATCATGACCCCTATGGATAATGAGTTCCTTCAACACAGCCTCGATTCGGACGTCGCAGGCAGATGCCTTCTCGTGGTAAGAGTCGTAAAGGGCGAGTGCCTGATCGAGCGCAAACAGATGCTCCGCGCGGTAGCTTCCGGTGAGCGCCTTCGCGATCGTCTCGACACTGGAGTGGCAACTGTAATGGCGCAAACACGCCAGCGCCTCAGGATCGCGCTCGCCGGCAAGGATCGCGCGAATGATGCGCAGGCCAGTCGTGCCCGTGATGTCGGCCACAACGTGGTGGAGTTGAAGATTCATCTCGGTCAATGCCTTTTGCATATGCTGGATGTGTGAGGCGGCGTATTCCAGCAGACGCTCACGCTGACGCACGTAGGCTCGCAGCTCCGCAATTTGCCCTTTGGGCCGAAAGCTCGCCCGCAGCAATCCGAACGAATGGAGCCGCTGCAGCCACTGCGCATCGCTGACATCGGTCTTGCGCCCCGGCACATGCTTGGCATCGCGCGCGTTGACAAGAAACACGGCAAATCCTCGTGCATCGAGAAGCTCAAAGATCGGAATCCAATAGACGCTGGTTGATTCCATGACGACGGTCTCGACGCCGCATTCCACAAACCACTTTACTAGTTGATCGAGATCGGCCGTGAAGGTGCCAAAACTGCGTACTGGCTCCAGTACGCGATCCGCTCCTACGGCAGCCATGTGCATAGTCGCACCAACATCGATGGCAGCCGCGTTCGGGTGCACCATGGGCATGGTACGGTCGACCTTGGACTTCGATTTCTCGGTTCATCTCCAATCCTCCTGCTGACAGGGCGGAAGGGCTGAGCTGCGCAATTGATCAGATTCCTAAACGGGATCGCCTATGCGGCGTCACCACTCTCAAGTCCGCAACAGCTCATGGACCAGGTTTTTTGACGGGGTTAAATGCCACCAAAATCGTATCGGCCGCTCCCTTCCGAACGCAGTCTATCGCCAACCCGTTTCTATCCCACAGGGGGCGTGCAGCGCCGAGATCAGTTTTTTAGAAGGAGCGCTCACTAAGGCGGGATTGCTGAGCGCAAAGCGATGATTGACCGTGCGCACGATCTGCCGATCACCCGGCAAGCGGAAGCTCTGAACATCAGCCGCGGCAGCGTCTATTATCTGCCGCGCCCGGTGTCGTCCGACGACCTCGCGATCATGCGACGGCTCGACCGGCTGCATCTGGAGTTTCCTTTCGCCGGTTCGCGAATGTTGCGAGGCCTGCTGGCTGCCGAGGGGTGCAAGATCGACCGCCGGCATGTCAAAACGCTGATGCGGCAGATGGGGATAGAGGCGCTCTACCGCCGTCCGCGCACCACCAAGCCCGAGCCCGGCCACAAGATCTATCCATATCTGCTGCGCGGCATGGAGATCACGCGGCCGAACCAGGTCTGGGCGATGGACATCACGTACATCCCGATGGCGCGTGGCTTTGTGTATCTCGCTGTCGTGCTGGATTGGGCGACCCGCCGGGTTCTGTCGTGGCGGCTGTCGATCACAATGGAAGCGGCATTCTGCGTCGAGACGCTGGAGGATGCTTTGGCGCGTCACGGCAAGCCGGAGATATTCAACACCGATCAGGGCTCGCAGTTCACGGGCGCGGCATTCACCGGCGTGCTCGCCGACAACGGCGTCGCCATCAGCATGGACGGCCGGGGTGCCTGGCGTGACAACGTGTTCGTCGAGCGCCTTGGCGCAGCGTCAAGTACGAGGAGGTGTATCTGCCGGCTACGACAGCGTCAGCGAGGCCCGTGCTTCGATCGGAGCCTTGACGGCGCGACGCCCGATCAAGCTTACTTCACCACGCTGCCTCTCCGCTTGGCAGCCTAACCTCGGCAGAGGCTCCACTTATCGATGCGGAAAATCTGTTCAGACAACCGGGCCCAGCTCAGGGTTCGAAAAGCTTCCGTGCTCCCTTTCGGTGCGACAGCAAGCGATAGGTGTGCCGTACCTGCCAGCTGAGCGGACGACCTCCACTTTGATCAGCGCCTTTGAGTTGAGCCTCTCCCGTCGTTCAACTTCACGGAAAAACGCCGAGGTCATTACCTAATCTCGCGCAGAAACTTTCAAGCAGCACAATGCTGACGGTCGATTGCCTCGTTTCGAACCGACTGATCATCCGGACTGAAATACATGCTGCCGATGCACCATCGCCAAGCGTAAGCCCGCTCTCGAGCCGGGCACGCCGAATGGCAGCCCCCCTTCTCATCGATCGGCGCCTTTGCGGTCGCGCAGCGGTAGGCGGAAGCCGCTCCGGCACGCTTCCTTCTTAAGCTTACTCGGGCGCTTCCAATCCGCTCGCTTGACTTACCCAACTCGGCGTCCCCCGCAGAAATTGCTTGCACAAGATTTGACGGCTAGACGCTTCGCGACTAGCAACGCTCGTTTGTCGCCATTGGTTCTCCTCGCCGATCCACAACAGTGCTCCGGCTTGAGATCGCGTCGAGGACATTCGCCCGAAGCTCCAGAAACGTTCATCGAAATTTTTATCGGCAGTCCTTAGCCAAAGGTGACGGATCCGACCGAGAGGACCGCACCATGTTTGGCTCGGTACGATAGGCCGTTCCGGCAACGAATGCGAGACTACTAAGGCCCGACAACCCTTCGAATGTCATGATGCGGTGCTCGATCAATGTGATTGCAACATTCATCTCCTTCGAGAGCAAGCGGAGTAGACACTCGACGCACCTCACCTACTCCGATGTTAGGGGGTTAAGCGTGCCACACGCAGCCATCACGAATGTCCGATTCCTCGAGCCCCAGCCTTCTCGTCGTCATAGCTTCGATTAGCGCATCGATCTGGTGCTTGGTCGTGCCCGGCGTGACGACCAGGTGGCTGACGTCCTGCGTCGCAATCTACCACTTGGTCTTGATGCATTCTCCAACGGGAGGGAAGACCACGGTCAGCGCATCGGGATTGCGCCACGCTCTCACGCCATGGGCATTTAGCTCTTCGGCTGCGTAGGCCGCGAGTTGCTCACATTGACGGAAGGTTCGCTTGATCCCTCCGATACCTAGGCTGCGGATCGCATACCAGAGAACAATCGGGGTACCCTTTCGGTTTCCGCTCGCCTGTACTCTGGAACGCTCCCGAGCAGGAACTTCATCATCCGCGCGTCGTTCCGATGCATTTTGTCGGTCTGCCACAGAAGCGCGCCTTTGTCGCCGTTATCGAAATATGCCGCTTCGATTGGTGTATGGATCGCCGCAGTAATGCTCGATGAACCCGCTGAATGGCGCAAGTAGCGCTCCGGCTCCGGATAGAGCCACCTAGATAAGGGGCACATTGTAAAAGCCGTCGTCAGAATGGCGTTGACACTCGATTGGCTCTCAGGGGCGACGGTCTTGATCGATTCGTTCTCACTAGACGCGGATTTCATCATTACACCTATGTCGAGAACCGTGCGAACAGCACCGGTCCGCAAGCGTAACGAAGCACAGCGGAAATGCGTTGAGAGGCTTAGAAACCCAAAAAGCTCCCAATGCTCCGCAGCTCGCGATTCCCCTTCAATTGCAACTTCGGACTTCTGCGACCGGCTTGGCCCTACTGCCACCTGGCGCGGTGCAGGATTTGAGCCACTGCGACGCAACCGCAAATTGGCTGTTTTTTTCGCTCGCGATGTCGCATTCGCAACAGCTTGGCGGCTTCTAGACAAGAGGCGCGTTTGCTTTCGTACGGAAGCGCGCGCGCAGGCCAAGGCGAATTGCGACTCGGCAGCCCGACGGGCGCCCACCGCCTCGATCATCTCTGGCTTGGCTGTTGCTTGCGGCGTCGCTCTCACCACGTTGCGTATCCGGCAGTTTACATAGCTTGTTCGATGTTGGATCTAACGGCGCCATCGCTATTGCGAGCGTGGGCATCATCGCGCGAAACCCGGATAACGGCAGCTAGTCGTGACCTATCAGGCGCTCCCTTTTCACGGTTTCCTGATTGAGAGACCCACATGATGACCGGCATCTCAGCTCACGTTCGATCAGAAAGGGCTCGGTGAAGGACCTTGTCTGGTCGGATCGCGGAGAGGGCAGCGGGGCGCTACGGAGTCATAGACATTAAGCTTCTTATCGGAGTCAAAGCGCCCACTCGCTACTAGAACAGAAGAATATTCTTCAATTGCAAGGCAACCTCGATGAGGTCTCGTTTGGCCTTCCAGCATTTAGCTGACGAGATGCATCACGCGCCTCGAAATCGCACGGCTAGTGCTAGAATTCCTCCAACAAATGGACGATAGATTCCATTTATGGTTCGACTGCCGAAACTAGTAGGCTTTTCCGGGTTGACAATCTCAGCCTCGAAGACCCCGCTCTGATCATTCGTCCTGACACTGACATCTTGAAAATCCAAGAATTCACCAGTTGCCGGCGCATATGATTTGTATACGGCTTCCTTTATTGCGAAGAACAATTTCGGGCCGAAGCGACTGCTGGACCACTCCTTACGCTCGATTTCCTCGGAGGTGCACACGAGCGGCAAAAGGTCCGCTCCTAGCGGTTCTTGATCTTCAATGTCCAACCCCAGAGCGAGCACAGTGTTGGACTTTCCAGCAACAGCTCCGCAATCAGACGAAGAGTGGGAAATGCTGCCGACGACTCCCGAAGGCCAAAGAGGAGCCCGATCCACTCTCGACAAAATCGGAACAGGAGCGAAACCCAATTTGCGCAAGACCTCATGAGCGTGATGCCGTCCCCAGGCGAACTCACGCCGACGACGAAGCGAGACGTTCCCCAACATGTCGTCTTCGGCCGGAAATGGGAGGGGGACCGGGTCACATATCGATCCGCCGGAAAAGCTGATGTCATTTGCCAAAGCTGCGCCGATAGCAGCCCCTAACGTCGTTAGCGTTTTCATAGGTTGGACCAACCTTTGTTCTGGAACAATGTGAAGCTGCAGATCTGAGCTCGCTTTACGTTAGCTAGCCTGAGATCGCAGGCCGCTCAAGGCCCGCAGCATCCGAGACGAAGTCATGCTCTGCGACGCTCGATATTTCGACGGCAGGATCGGACCGATCGAGCGTGCATCGGACGAGCTCTGCGCTGACGCGACCCGCTTTCGAGATCGACAGCCCTCGCGCCACACCTGGCTGGCCGAATTGCATCACCGTTGTCGGAGCTGTCGCAGAGTGCTCAGAGTGGACGGGTACGGCCTTCAACAATTCCGGTGAGGCAGAGGTCGGGGCGGATTGGTACCCTGCTTGTGGACGTCGAGCAGAATTATGCAGTCTATGTGGAACCTAACCTGTCGGTCCTACCCTCCATTATGATGCCGGACCAACGAGGGCGACTTTGTGCTGCGCGCTCGTGCGGGGAGCTCCATTCCGTTCGCTCACTGCATTTGATCCGTGGCGCGACCGATGAACTCGAGCACCGACTGCGCCTTGTGGATCTCGCGTGCGAAGCAATTGAAGATTCGGGTCGCAGATTCAAGCGTGACGACAAGTCCAACCTCCTCGCATGATAGCTCAAAATGATGCGCAACCTGTTCGTTGGTAGGTGCAATGCCACTTTGCAGCGAGCTGATCGCTAATGATGCGAGCATGTGCTCGACCACGTCTTTTTCGGCCTGAGTCAAGACATGCTTCCTTTCTGAATGTTGGCTCGCCTGTCGGCGAAGTTGTGGTCGCCGTTGAAAGACCGGCCAAAGCCGCTCCGCCTCCGCGCCTGTGTTGCCACGACGGTCACATCATGCGGGCTCAGGAAACTTGGGCGAAACAGCTTCCGTCGACTTCTAGACTCTACTTCTGGGGCTGCGGTAAGCAGAGTAAGGCTCAAAGACGACCCTGCGCATACGATCTCGGAAGTTCGAGACGTCTGCCGGATCCGCAGCCTCACCCATTGGGGCGCTTCGCCGTGACACGACCTCCAAAGCGGCGACGTCGACTTCTGCACGCATGGCGGGAGTCCGAAATTACACGACCATGATGACCATGCCGGCGCAACCGCCGGCCCCCGGTGAGCAGCGGACTGAGGTTTCCCAACATGCTCCACGAAACGAGGAGAAGGCAGCAAGCATCACAGTAGTTCAGCTCCTTCGCAGCGATACCGCACTTCCTAAAGAATACGGCGCCCTCGCCACCTGCATATCAAGATCGGCTGAGAAGATCGCAACGTGCCACGCGGCCCAGCCAATGCGGCGCACGCCTCACCCACATGGGTGACTCTGCCTAAGGGTGGCCGGCCCTCCGAAGCGCTTGCACGGACTGATCTACCTCCCACGTCGCACCACTACGAGCCCTCTTACGAGCCCTCTTGGATTTGTGGATCTTTCCTTGACTCCGATCTGTTTCTGCCTGCCAACACGCGAAGTGACTCAGCCTCTCGAAGCACACTGAATGAAAGCGTCACGAGGATGCTCGAGAAGACACGAATCCCTCAATGGGAACGTTGCGTGGCACTCGTTTGAGTTGCTAATGATGGCTTTAGTCAGCATTTTTTCAAGCCTACAACCTGACGCTACGTGAGATTCAAGCTGTTTTTGTTGGGCCTGCGGCTTTTCGGGATTTGGGTACTTGCGAGTTCTTATCGAAGAGCTGGTCGCAGGCGAGTGAGGGTTCATCGCCGGACGAACGAAGGTAACAGGTCAAGATTGGCTTGCAGGGACTACTGCCCTTCATAGAGCTCCTGGTCGCTGCATTCCGTGTAGACGAAGCGCGTGTTGCTCAAGGTATTCCTGCCGCCAGCGATCACATCGGACTCGGCTCCCTGCACGTCCATCCAGATGAAATCGATGCGTTTTAAGTTCGCCTCACTGCACCAATCATCCAACCGTCGAGTTTCAACTGAGATGGGATGATCAAACCGAACCCAGTCATGTTCCACGAGATGATTCTTGGGTCGGCGTATTGAGCCAGAGAGATCCCATTCCTTCGCATCTCCATTTCCATTGCTTGGATGGAAATCGACCCTGCCATTTCGGTCACTGACCGCGATCTCGAATAGCTTCACTTTGTCGAGGTACAGATCCATGTTTTTCTTGAAGCGAGCAGCCGCTCGGGGATCTGGCTCAAAGCAGTAGAGCTGAGCCTGCGGGCAGAGCTCGAGAAACTTTCGCGTATCGGTTCCGTCGTTGCAGCCGATGTCCAAGATAACGCGATCCGGCTTTTGGAAGAAGAGAAGCAATCTGCCGATGTACTGTTAAGGATGATGTGGGTTCCATGGAAATATGCGGCCTCTTAGAAAAAGGCCTGCCGAAGCCTAGCCAGCAGTCCTGTCGAGAACTTTTGGAGCGCTCGGCAGCTGCCTACTTACAGGGCCTCGCGGAGGTCCGTTGAACTTTGTCCTTGAATTCTCGATTACACGCACCCCCTTCCTGCGCAATGTATATCAATGTATATATAGTGTATGCGCCGGCCTGACGATAAAGCGGATGGATTATGCGCGCCTCTCGATCAACTCGTGGCTTTTAGGATGCGTCGCCAGCGTATTTCGGGCTCTTCAATAGGCGCGTCGTACCATGTCATTGCTGTCGAATTGCAAAGTAGCTCGTCACAATCGCACCACAGCACAAGGCAAAGGGCGGGCTCCAGCTTTCATTGCCCCGGCCGATGCTGACTCGGCGGCCTAACCGCCTGATTTGAATCGACTTTCAGTTAGACTTCGCAAATGACGGCCTTCCCTTGCGCATAACCGGAGAGAGAATGACGGCTCAGGATTCACAGCGGCGCGTGGCGCTGATCACCGGCGTCACCGGCCAGGACGGGGCCTATCTTGCCGAATATCTGCTCGGCCTCGGCTATGAGGTCCACGGCATCAAGCGGCGGTCGTCCTCATTCAACACCGCGCGCATCGATCACCTCTACCAGGATCCGCATTCCCGCAATGTGCCGTTCCTGCTGCATTACGGTGACATGACCGACTCGACCAATTTGATCCGGCTGATGCAGCAGATCAGGCCGACCGAGATCTACAACCTCGCTGCCCAGAGCCATGTCGGCGTCAGTTTTGAGAGCCCGGAATATACCGCCAACGCCGACGGCATTGGCGTGCTGCGGCTGCTGGAAGCGATCCGGATCCTCGGCATGGAAAAGGAGACGCGGTTCTATCAGGCGTCGACCTCCGAACTCTACGGCCTCGTCCAGGAGGTGCCGCAGAGGGAATCCACGCCGTTCTACCCGCGTTCGCCTTACGGCGTCGCCAAGCTGTACGGCTACTGGATCACGGTGAATTACCGCGAGGCCTATGGCATGTTTGCCTCGAACGGTATCCTGTTCAACCATGAGAGCCCGATCCGCGGCGAGACGTTTGTCACCCGCAAGATCACGCGCAGCGTCGCCCGCATTGAGACCGGCCTGGAAGAGGTGCTCTATCTCGGCAATCTCGAAGCCAAGCGCGACTGGGGCCATGCGCGGGATTATGTCGAGGGCATGCACAGGATCCTGCAGGCCGATGTGCCCGACGATTTCGTGCTCGCGACCGGCGAAACCCGTTCGGTGCGCGAATTCGTCGAGCTGGCGTTTGCCGAAGTCGGCCGCCGCATCGAATGGCGCGGCAAGGGCGTCGAGGAAACCGGCGTCGACGCCAAGTCCGGCAAGACGGTCCTGCGCATCGATCCGGTCTATTTCCGGCCGACCGAAGTCGATCTCCTGGTCGGCGATGCCAGCAAGGCGCGCGAGAAGCTCGGCTGGAAGCCCAGGACGTCGTTCGCCCAACTGGTCAAGGAAATGGTCGCAAGCGATCTCCATGACGCAAGGCGGGAGGTGGCCAATGGCAAGCCTTCCGTTTGAGCTGAAAGGCAAGACGGTCTACGTCGCCGGCCATCGCGGCATCGTCGGTTCCGCACTGGCGCGCCGGCTGGGGCGTGAAGATGTCGAACTGCTGACAACGACCCGCAATGAAGTCGATCTGCGTGATCAGGGGGTAGTCAACCAATGGTTCGCCGCCAGACGTCCGCAGGTGGTGTTTCTCGCTGCCGCCAAGGTCGGCGGCATCGTCGCCAACAACTCGCTTCGCGCCGAATTCCTCTACGACAACCTAGCGATCGCGACGAATGTGATCCATGCGGCGCATGTCAACGGAGCCGAGAAGCTGATGTTCCTCGGCTCCTCCTGCATCTACCCCAAGCTGGCGCCGCAGCCGCTGCGCGAGGATTCCATGTTGACCGGCCCACTGGAGCCGACCAACGAGCCATATGCGATTGCGAAGATCGCCGGGATCAAGATGGTGGAGGCCTATCGGAGACAGTATGGCGCCGACTTCATCAATGTGATGCCGACCAATCTCTATGGCCCCGGAGACAATTATCATCCCGAATATAGCCACGTCGTGGCTGCGTTGATCCGCCGTTTCCATGAGGCGAAGGCATCCGGCGCCAGCGAGGTCGTGGTCTGGGGCACCGGCACGCCACGGCGCGAATTCCTCTATGTCGACGATCTCGCGGATGCCTGCATCCATCTGATGAAGATCTATTCGGATAGCGAACTGGTCAATATCGGCACCGGCGAGGACATCACGATTGCCGAATTCGCCCGTGTCGTGGCCGCAACTGTCGGCTATACCGGCGAGATCAGCTTTGACACCTCGCGCCCCGACGGCACGCCGCGCAAGCTGCTCGATGTCTGCCACCTCACCGCGCTCGGCTGGCGAGCCCGCACCTCGCTGAGGGAGGGAATTGCGTTGGCGTACCGAGCATATCTCAACGAGAGCCACTGGTCGCGGCAGAGTAGTCCTCCGCGTGCCGGACAAGCGAGCGTGATCCGGGACCCATAAGCAATCGGCCTGTGAAGAATCTCCTAGCGCTTGAGCGGGAATCGATGGTTCGGGCAGAAGGGGTTTTAGATGCACGCCTTTTTTTAAGCTTTAGGGCTCGAAGGATTGCAAATTCGACGACGAGAAGCAGGCCAAACAAGCTGCTTTTCTTGTCATCGTCCATCATATTCAGCCCAACAATCGGAGGTTTCGTAGGCTCGAACGGATAATATTTGATGAAGCTTGTGCTTCAATCTCTCCAAGATCAAAACGGCAATGTTCTCTGCCGTAGGATTCTCCAATCCCTCGACTTCGTTTAGGCATCAATGATCAAGTGCACTGATGATCTAGGTCAGAAAAGTCTACGACGAATCCGGTGACAGGATCCCTGGTCCATCGAGTTGCACCTCGACCCTATAGGAATGGCCGTGCACGCGGCTGCACCTATGTGTGGGCGGCACGTTCGGGAGCCGGTGAGCCGTTTCAAAAGGCTTGGGATATCTTCATCGAATGCGCAGATGCTTATAGGATTTCAATGCTCAGCCCAGTTCGGATAACTGAGTAGTACCCATGATTTCGCGTATGGATTGGGGCATCCATCAGCTAAAGGGGCAATTGGATTCAGGGGGTGCATTCGGCATCTACCCCGATCAACGTAGTCACCCAGAAAACTTAGACGCATAGCTTTGGGTTCGACTCCGCGTTCCCAGCTTCGCAGAGAAATCAATTGTAGGATTGGCGCGGCCAGCACACAAGCTTCTTAGGACTGTGAGCGATGCGTGGCCGATTTCCTCGGCCGTTGCCGGCCACTGAGGGCACCCGCCCATGAACTCGGCCAGATCCCATCGCGGCCCTCGCGTCAGTCGACCTTGGCCGACTTGGCGAAGGACTCGCGTGAAGCCATCGGAATGGCGCCTCCGCGGGTCGGGTCCGCGAAGGTGCCACCGGCCGAGGCGTAGTCCTTACCTGTACAACGCTCAAGGACGATGCCAATCGCCTCGACATTCGGGATGTCCGACTCGTGCAGCTCGGGCATCGAGGACTTGCGGGCAAGTGCCGCCTCTACGTAGGGAGCCAGCTCCTCTTCTTTACGTCGGACGCGCTCGTCTTCCCGCTCTTTCAGAGCAGGCATGACCTCTTTGGCGAACAGCTCAAGTGCCTCACAGATATGCTCGTGCTTATTCATGCCGCACTGCTGGATAAAGATCATCTGGTCGATACCGACATCAGCATACCCCATGAGATGCTCGCGAACACTCCTGGGCTGTCCGATGCTGCCTGAGCCTGGCGTCTCCTTCATCTCGTCCTTGATCGCTTGGAAGCGCCGCCACAAGTTCGTGCGCCCAGGGCGGTGTTCGCCAAATACAGCATAATGCGCGATCGAATAACCGAAGAACTTGAAACCATCGAGTCCTCGACGCATCGCTTCTTCGGCGTTCTCATGAACCATCATACCGTTGAGAGTGGCGATGTTGGCGTTTACCGAATGCCCAATGGGCACGCACTCATTGGACTTGATGATCTGATAATACTCGTCGCGCCACACTTTCGCTTGCGACGCCTCCACAAATCCAAAAACCAGCGCCCCTACCCCGTAACGCGCGGCACGCAAAATACTGTCGCGCCGTGAACACGCCATCCAGATCGGTGGGTGCGGCTTCTGGACCGGCTTTGGCACGATGTTACGGGTCGGCATTGTGAAGAATTGCCCGTCGTATCCGGGATACGGCTGCATCGTCATCATATTGGCGGTCTGCTCGACCCCTTCCCGCCACATGGCACTTTTCTGCTCGGGCTCGATCCCAAAGCCATGCATCTCGATCAGCGACGCGGATTCTCCGGTCCCCCACTCGGCGCGCCCCCCAGAGATCAAATCGAGCGTCGCCAGACGCTCCGCCACCCGTGCCGGATGGTTGTAATTCGGGGAGGACAGGCAAATGCCGTGACCAATGCGAATAGTCTTTGTACGCTGGGAGACAGCCCCCAGAAAGACCTCGGGTGCGGATGAGTGGGAGTACTCCTCGAGGAAATGATGCTCAACCTCCCACATGTGATCGAATCGGAGCCGATCGGCCAGTTCGATCTGCTCCAGCGCATCACTGAACAATTTTCGCTCGCTGCCGTCCTCCCAAGGACGCGGCAACTGGTGTTCATAAAACAGTCCAACCTTCATCCTTTTTCTCCTGGGGTACGATGGTCACCGAGCCGCTTCAGACATGGTGCCCAGCCCAGTGCCGCAGGGTGGTTCTGCGCCGCGGCCAGCAAATGTACTTCGTTCTCTCGGTTCAAAGCTCTTGCGCGCCAATCGAGCTCTCTCTTAACTCCAGCCGCCCGATCTGCTGGAACGGCTCGCCGCCCCCTCCACGAAGGTAGTGCACAGCGCCTCATTCGCGACCAATTCCGAAGCCACTGAAGGGCGGGCGCTCCCAGCTCGCCGCGACCGAGGCGCGATCTGGATGTGCCTCTCTGCCGACGATCAGACGCGATAGGACCAATGCCGCTGCTGGCCTAATGACAGGGGCACCACGACGGATGTGGCTTCAATCGGCGGTACAGCACTCAACAGTGCAGCAGTGATGGCATTGATTTGGATCAACTGAGCAAGTCTCATCTAAACTCCCGGGCCGGTGCCTGCGATACCGCCATTGTCGTGACGGATTCTTCACCGTCTCCCAGCAATCGGCGTGCCACAAGACCTTTTGTGCGAGGCTGCTTGAAGAAGAAACACCATGTGCTTCGCGTCACGCCGGCGGGCTACTAGCTGCGTAGTGTCGGGCCTGGAAATTACGTCTTCAACCGGACACGGCCGACCACGACAACACGTGCGTTAAACGACGACCCTGGGTCTCGTGCCGAACTCGAATGCCTGCTCGGGGATCATCTTGCCTCTGGCGACTTCACGGCCAGGGCGCTCGGCATCGCAGCATGATCTGGTATCTGGCAATTTGCGGCGGGGGCATCCAGTGGTGCTGGCGTTGGCCGTACAGGCTGCCGCATCACCGATGCTTGCCGGTTTATTGCGATCGTGGCTTGGCGAGAGGCCGCCTCTTCCGGCCACTTGCTGAAACCGTTCACCAGCGATGCTAGACTTTGGCTGTTAAACTCCTGAAGCGCTCCGCTTTCATCGCCCGAACATTCGGCCATTCTGATCGTTGCATTACGGCATTCGTCCATCGTTGAAGTGTCGACCGAATGATGATGCGAAGAACGAAAGGGCTCTGAGCCCGACTTCCTAATCAGAGCGTTATCAAGCCGCAACATACATGCAGCTATGCGCTCGCACGCTTCGATACCTGCCTGACCTCAGGCCTGCTGGCTCACCGCGTTGCATGTCGTGGCGCGATATCCCGGCGCGGATGTCTTCTTCGAAGCATGGCACGAATCTCAGTTAGTATCTGCGGCGGCCTTTTACAGGAACGTTGCCTGGTCCACGCCGACACCCCGGCCGGACACAACTGCCTATGCAGCGGGAGCGCGTCTCTTCGCGAGCTTCTGGTAGCTTGATCGCAGCGCGGGCGGTGCGCGACCTGCGCAATTGCAACTTACATCACCAAGCATTCAGCATTCGTATCATCCGACACTCCCCAGGCCACATGCGACTTTGCCCGCTTTCAGTGTCATTCCAATAACCGGCGAGAGCGCTTCCCATCCTGGTACAAGATGTACCTGAATGATCGGTCATCATCCGCAAGCGAGAAGGTCGACCTCGCAAGCATGCCGCTCGAATTGATTTCTCAAATGAGCCATGGACGCCTGCGTGGTAGCCTTGGTCATCGTTCTTCCAAGCCTACAACCTGACGCTACGTGAGATTCAAGCTGTTTGATGCTCATCCATATACGGCGACGTACTGCTGATGGTGGTCGCGGTGATCATCGCCGCAGTCGGCTTTTCCGAGAACGGCTCGTTCGCATGTTCACAAACCTGACGTGGAACACCGCTCACAGCAACTAGTCGTCCGTATCCCAACGTCACTGATGGCCTCGCATCAAGAAATCCCCACCAATCGCGTTGGTGACGCGTCAAAGATTCCACTATCCCTTGTTTCTGCCATCTTCGCATCCAAAGCAGAGATTTGCTGATTGCACACGTCGCGGTCGGCGGTAGCGAGTGCTTTAAGGGGATTCCATGACAAAGCCAGTTGTGATTGTGGTGGGTGCGGACAAGGGTGGGGTTGGCAAGACGACCGTATCCCGAACGCTATCCCGAACGCTTCTGGACTATTTCATACCACTAACGTGCAGACACGCGCATTCAATACTGAGTCACCGCGAGGAACGTTGAAGCGCTTCCACCCCGAGATAACCGAGATCGTCGACATGACCACGACTGCGGATCAGATGAAGATCTTCGACACACTTAACTCAGGGTTATCCGTCACGGTGATCGACGCCCGCGCAGGCTTGCTGTCTCCGGCGCTGGCATCCTTGCGCGACATCGGCTTTTTTTGGATGCCGCGCGGTCCGGCCAGATCACCTTTGCCGTATTCCACATCTTGGGATCATCCATCGCTTCCCGGGACGAGATCGCCGAGACCGCCAGTTTCATGACTGGTGCAACGTATTTTCTGGTCAAGAACTTCATGAACGACACTCAATTCTTCCAGTGGGACGAGTCAACCTACAACTCCTAGTTCCACCGTATCAAGAACGCGACCGAGCTGACGATCCCTAAGCTCAATGAGATGGCCTATGAGCAGGTCGAAGTTGCTTCCGTCCCGTTCGTCAACTTCGTAGCCAACAAGGGTCGGCACGACGATCTCGCGAACCACCCCTTCGTGCTGCGCGGCTATGTTCGGCACTGGCTCGCAAATGTCTGGCGCGAATATGATCGCATTAACTTGACCGACTTGGCCGGCGCCAAGTCAGTGACCCGCGGCGGCGAAAAATAGTCGCTCGTTCGGCGATTGAAGAACTGAACCACGTACGAAGTTCGCTTGATATTACTGGCAATGTTAGCCACGCCCGTTTACATCATCTGCTCTCCTATCCCGCAGGTCGGCAAGACCCTCGTCTCTCGCCTCATGAGCGAGTTCTTGCTGCTGAAGAACGGCACTGCGCTCTCGTTCGACATCAACCTGAAGGAGCCGTCACTGGTCGATTACCTCCCTAACATCACCTGAGACGGCGGATGTGATCGACACCTACGGCAAGATGCAGCTGATGGACCGGCTTATCCTGCACGACCGGGTGGCCAAGGTAATCGACCTCGGCTTCCATGCCTTTGATGAATTTTTCAAGATGTGCGAGGAGATCGGCTTCATCAAGGAGGCGCTCCGCCGCCGTGTTGCCCCCATCATCCTATTCGTCGCCGGCACCGACCGCGTCTCCTCGCGCAGCCATGAGATGCTGCGGTGGCGGATTCCGCCGGGGCGCTGGTCACCGTCCACAATGAATTCATGCTGCGCGGCGAGTTACCTGAAGCCATGGATGGCGCGCGCGTACTCCGGTTTTCGGCGCTACCGGTATTTCTAAAGACTTAGGTCGACCGACTGAGCTTTTCGTTCACGGGATATCTGCGCAACGAGAAGGATTCCTCCACCGAGTTGCATCAGTGGATCCGGCAGAATTACATCATGTTCCGCGATCTCGAATTGATGGCGATGCCACAGCCGTCGTCTTGAGTCGGGCTCCACATGGGGAGAATTCCCCCGATACGGAGTTCTTCACGTTGATCGTATTGCTTGCAGACATAATGCCCGAGCGGTTGGCGAGGCTGTTTGCTCGCTTCGTGTCGGGACGGCCTCGTGCGTGGCTTGGGCCAAAAAATCACATGGCGGGTACGCGGCAGATTTCTGGAGAAATCAACGCGGTCGCCATTAGCTCATTGTGGCCTTCTGAGACTCGTCAGCTTCTCATCAGGTAACTCTCCTAGCATGAGAACCTCGATATCTAGACGGCGACGTCATCAGGAAATGAACACCCGATTGCTTGATCTCGGAATCGGAGGGGCGTGGCGGCGGTCTCGGTCGCGGCAAACGATTGTTGATTGTCAGTTGTCTTCAGGCTTCGACAGTCGGAATCTCGGCCGAAGGCTCCACCGCTTTCACTCGATCACCCTACCGTGCGCCAGATACGAGCTTTGCTGTGGGATGTGAGGTGCCATGGAGCGAACGAATAACAATTTTAACCTGTTTGATTTTGATGTGGAAGGGTTCGCACAAGCGTACTATCAACAGTCGCGCGCGGGGCAGCAATCGGGCAACACGAGGGAGCAAGCTAGCTTTGAGCAGCAGATGAACGAGTTACAACTCAACTCGTCTGATGAGAGCTCCGCAAGGTCTAGTTCGCCTGATGAGAGTCCCGCAAAGGGCGATGGAGGAATCCGGCGCACTGACTTCGGCGGTTCGGTGCGGATGCCGCCACACTCCCGGCTGAGGGACACCTCGTTCAGCAGCACGCGCCACAGCGTAGACATCCCCCGAGCTCACTTTCGAGATTCGGCCCAAGTACCGCCGCAGTCCAATTTGCGGGATGATATGTTCAGCAGTGCGCGCTACACTTTGCCATCTGAGGAGCGGCCCGCGATTCAGACGAAGAACAGCAAGGATCGCGGACTGTGGTCGCGTATCAAGTCAGGTGTCGGAAAGGCGTTTGGGACGAGTCGCAGCGAAAAGCCGTCCGGCTCCACGGCTCAGCAAGAGGTCTTTTCAACGAAGTTTCGCGTGGATTACGCCAAGCAGCCCGGCCGAACACGCGGGGTCCCTGAGGAGGACGAGGAGCTGTTTGAGGACTTCAAAAGCAAAGCCAAGGTCACCCGGGACGACGGCACCGGCAAAGTACTGGGCGACGGCACCATCAAAAATGCGATAGCCGATCTGCGCCATTTGAGCGGCCGACTTAGCCAGAACGGGAGGCCATCAATCGCGGATCGAATTGGCAACCCTGAGCTGGAAGCTGGGTTGGATGACGATGTGGAAACCTATGCGAAGGATCGCAGCGGGCGCATCAAAGCGGCATTGAAAAAGCTCCGGGACGTCGGCGCCGGAAAGGCCTTGTCAGCCGATATCCGGCGCTTGGCTCCTTATCCGGCAGACGCAACCCTCATCGACATGTGGACCGCGGCGGAAAAGGCGACACGCAGGATTGAGCCGGAGACTGTCGATAGACAGGCTCGCCGCCTTTCCAGGTTGAGCGATTGGCTGCAAACGCGCGAAAAAGGGGCCATGGCTGGCCGACTGAATGACAATGGGCTGGCCCAAGATGTTGAGGAGTATAGGAACCAAACCGCGGACACCAAAATTAACGCCGATTTGCTCAGGCTTCGGCGCTACCAGCAAGTCCGCGAGGCGAACAGAGCGCTGGGGCTACCTCCTCCTGAGAGCGCGCGTCCGCTCGCCGGGGAAGGCGCTCGGCAGCCCGGGTCGCCGCAGGAGCTTCCCGCAACGCCAGCTACCCCGAGCGAGGGAGCTTGGGATTGGTTTAGGAATCAGATGCAAGAGCCCGCGTCGTCCACATTCACACCGCACCATGGCCCGCAGCCGAGCTCGCTTCAGGAGCTTCCGGCAACGCCAGCCACCCCGAGCGCGGGAGCTTGGGACTGGTTTAGGGAGCAGATGCAAGAACCCGCGTCATCCTCGTTCACACCGCACCGCGGCCCGCAACCGCGCTCGCTTCAGGAGCTTCCGGCAACGCCAGCCACCCCGAGCGCGGGCGCTTGGGATTGGTTTAGAGAGCAGATGCAAGAACCCGCGTCACTATCATCTGCGAGGCGTCCCTCGTCAGACGTCTACGGCGGTCTTGAGCCGCTGGTTAATTTGAATCCGCCCACACCGTATGAATTGCGTGACGACGCTCACTCTGTGCCGGCGCCTGACCTCGCCAGACCGCCGTCGTTCGTTGGGCCATCAGGGGCCCCTCAGGAGCGGCTGGATATCGGATCTATCGTCGGCGAGGGCTGGCACCACGGCTCCCAACCGGCCTCGGACGTCCTGATCGATGTACTGAGTAACATCAATCTCATGCCGAACCAGTTCGGCCCAAGCCAGTTCGCGATCAACGGTGAGCATTACTCGGCCACGTTTGGGCCGGGAGAGCACAGGGACGTTCGTCTCATCCATCATCCTCGCGCGAGGCCGATGAATGAAGCTGGGCCATCGCGGCAGCCCATAGCTGATCTTGGGTTTCTTATCCGCGGGGGATGGCAGCACCGCGAACGCTGGCTTCCGCCTTACCTTGTCCGTGCACTAGAGGGGGAGCACCTCATGCCGGAAGCGGGGCGCCCGACGTATATCAACATCCGCGGCGTGCCTTACAGGGCCGAGTTGCTGGAAACGGACGGCGGCTCACGCGTTCGTGTTTATCCTGAAGCTGGTTGAAGAACGCGCTTGGGCTGCAATCTCGGGTCAGCGGGGCGGCGCATGGGGGGAAGTTTTACCGCACACCCGGCGGCATAGGCTTGCTCGCACCAGGGGCACCAACGGGAAATGCGCTGCGCAATATGAGCGTTTGGATAAAAGGAAATGGCGATCGCGAAATTCAACTTACTTATTGCCAAGGTCCGCGCGGCACTCGAGCGGCTGATCGATGTGCTGGCAGACCTTGGACTTGCCCACCGCCACGGCGACAAGGTCCGGCTTGGCCTCAACCTGATTGAGCGCCCGCGCCGCCGTGAGCTCGACACCGGAAGCCGTCTCGCCGAGGAAATGGGCCTTGCGTATTGCCCGCTGATGCAGGTGGGTAGATTGCGGGGGATCTATCGCCGAAGATTGTCGATCGCCTCGGGGCGCTTTGCCATGATGGCATCATTCTCGGTTTCAGCTCGTGCCCTGCCCTTCGCTCGAGCGCGAATTGAGCAACTACGTGAGCGGCATAGCCGGTCCCGGCAGCGTTGAGCCTTGGGCACAAACGCGGCCTTTCCCTCTGACCCGCCGATCTCTGGGCTGGGACGCGCGCGACTGCGATGCGCAGGCTGCGCCGTGGTTGTACCCGCGTCGATGGACCTAAACCCGTGTCACTCTATCTCGTTGTGGCGCCCATCGTTCGCAACCACCCTCGCCAGAAACTCATTGTGATGACTTTGATGAGCTCGCAGCACCTTGGCCGCTCTTCTTGAGAGGCGGCCTGCCTTCATGGCTGGCTCTGGCATCCGCAGCTTCCTAATCAGCCCCGATCCTGAATCAGCTCGAACGGGCCTAGGGGCGGAACCACGATCCTCGACAATTGCCACCGATGAAGAGCGCACCGTCAAGCGCGTAACCGACGCGCTTTGGGAAATGCGAGCCATAAAGAACTATGCCGGGCACCGATTGAGCCCATAGCTCGGACACATGGTGGTGAGCTGTCAGGGAACGTCGCGCCCCTTGCTTATCTCGGGTGAAGTGATGCAACTCTCACCCATGCGAACGGGCTTATCAATTTTCGTCGGTGCACGAACGACGTCACCGGATATAAGACGGCAAACGTCGGACGAGAGTATGAATCGAGCGTCAGGGGGTTTGGCCGCTTATCTTCACGCAACGAGCTCTCGGAGGACTTGAATCGTATGCAGCGTAAGATTGTAATGTTTCCGACACAGGTCGCGACAATACTTCCTGACAGATAGCAAAAAGCGCGAAATGTCTCAAACCCGAATGACAGGCATCGATTTTCCGTCCAGATAACCACGAATGATGAGTCTCGGCGCCAGCGAAGGCCCTCTGGTTCGCGTAAGATGATTTGCTGTTTTGATGCGTCGCGGTGCTTTTTATCCGATTTCCCATGGTGGCTGCCTCAGCAAGCCTGCGATTTTTAGAATACTCATGCAACGAGCTCTCGAAGGGACTTGAATCGCACGTAGCGTCAGATTGTAGGGTTTCAGACACCAGTCGCGACAATGCGTCGCGCGCAACACTTCCTGACAGGTAGCAAGAATTGCGAATGTCTCCAACCCGTAGGGCCACACCGCTCGACCCCGTCACGCTCCTCGATCAGTCCACTCGAAAGCCTGTTGGCAACGTAGCCTACGCGCCGGACGGGGTACCCGCGCCGGCCAAGTTGAGGCTGCAACAGCACGAGGAGCTCAAGAGCAGTACTCGCTGTCGTCGCGTTCCCGTTGTCGGAGGGGAAATGAAGTTGAGTCCAAGTTCGGTATCCGCCGCCGTTCGTCCCGAGAGGTGGAATGCAGGCGGCGGAACCACCCGAACCACATGCTTGATAACGCCGCTGCGGGGACGGACTCGCCATTCTTCGGTGTGCCAGATGGGCCACAGCCAAGCGGGCGCGTTGGATCTGTCTAAATGCCGGGTTTTCTCGTGCTCCCGATGCACGTCACCGCCCACCGAGACAATCTTTCATAGCCCGCGGCGCATTGGTTGTTTCGTCCCACGTTAGCGGCATCTAGAGCATCGGCCCGCTGCGGGGGTGCGATCTGTCTTCACGCGTTCAAGGTTGCATTTGCTATGACCAAACGACCTCACAGGTCGATGGCATAGCAAGACTCACCGCAGAGTCAGGGCAACATGGGGAGCTTCCAAATGTCTCGTATCAGTTCGGATGCCAATCCAGCCATTCTCTCTTGTGCTTTGGTTTCGATTGCGCGTGCTGGCAATGCGCTCGCCGAGCCGATGACCGGAAGCACTGCCGAGATTGGCGCGAAGATGCACGAGGGTCCTGCCACAGCGCTCAATGCTCTGGCTGATTCTGGCCTGGTTCCCGACATCAAGACCACGTTGACTGTCAAGGACGCATGCGATCCACAGCAAACGGCCGAAATTGCTAATCGGCAGGCAATGGGCGGAGCGATGTTGGCCGTTGGCAACATTGCTCTTCTTAGTCGGTACCGTCTCCCGACGTTTACGTTGAAGCTGGAGAACTCAATTTCGCCCGACTTCATGGTCGACGGTGATCTGCTTGGTAGTTTTGGCATGAAGAGGCAATGAAATGCGAACGCTACTGGTTGATCATGATGCGGACCTTGCGCGCGCTGTGCAAGGAGCGCTCTCGGATTGCGGTTTCGCCGTTGATGTGGCGGGCACGCTGGATGAGGCGGCGACCGCTCTCGACTACGCCAAGTACGACATTCTCCTGCTCGAGTTGGCCCTACCGGATGGAAACGGCCTGGACTGGCTGAAGCGGTTGAGACGCGACGGACATTTGATGCCTGCCATGGTGATGAGCAGCCGCAATGATCTCGGTAGGCGGATCGCCATTTTCAATGGTGGTGCAGACGATTTTCTGCCCAAGCCCGTGTCTACTGATGAACTCATCGCTCGGATGCGAGCCATTCTGAGGCGATCAACGCAAATGACAGCCCCCGTCGTTGTGTTTGGTAATCTAAAATTCGATCCGATCGCCCGGCAAGTTTCAGTTGGTGGTCGGCCCCTAAAGATTGCACGCCGCGAAGTGTGCATTCTTGAGCATCTGCTCAGCCGCGCAGGCCGCGCCGTGCCACGCGCGTCGCTGGAGGATAGCCTCTATGCGTTTGACAACGAGGTCTCTACCAATGCACTTGAAGTCGCAATCTATCGCTTGCGCGGTCATTTGAATCAGTCTGGTGCGACGCTACGGATCACAACCGCACGCGGCGTCGGCTATATCCTTGAATTGAACAGCGCGGCATCGGCCGCGTAGTCGATCGAACTTGAAAGCAAAGACTACCTTGAAGATCGCTCTTGATAATGAAGGTGGCAGCGATCGACGCTCGATCGTCGCTAGCGCCCTGTGGTCTGCCGTTTGTCCTTCTCTTTCCCACCTCCTGTGCGCGGTCGCTTTGCTATCGCCACTAACTGCCGCAGCTCAGACGACGCGCGACGCTAGAGGGGGGCCGCCGCGCGCGGCTCCTAGCAGCATCAATGGGACGCTGGACCTTTCCTCCTCGCTCGGCAAGACAATTCATCTGCCCGGGCCGGCGGCGAGCATCTTTGTTGCCGACCCCACGATCGCGGATTATCAAGCGCCATCGAACACGACCATCTTCGTCTTTGGCAAGAAGTCCGGACGGACCAGCCTGTTCGCTTTGAACGCCAATGGGGAAGCTCTCGCCGAGTTGCGTGTTGTCGTCACGCAACCGATCGAGGATCTGCGTGCCATGCTGAAGGCCCAGGTCGGCGACTATCCGATCCAAGTCAGCTATACCCCCCGCGGCGCGATCCTTAACGGTACGGCTCCCAATGCCGATGTCGTCGCCACTGCCGTGAGGGTCACAGAGCAGTTTCTCGGTCCGGGTGCGCTGGTCTTCAATAAAATTCAGGTCGCCGGATCGTTACAGGTCAATCTGAGCGTTCGCGTAGCGGAGGTCTCACGCAGCGCCATGAAGGAGCTCGGCATCAACCTCTCCGCTTTGGGTCAGAATGGCACTTTTTTCTTTAGCAGCGGTAAAGGTGCTGGTTCCGGCACGGCTAGCGGCGGCGGCAAGGTAGGTATCGGCTTCAGCGCCGGTACTATCAACGTCGGCGCTGTTCTCGACGCGCTCGCCAGCGAGCACCTCGCTTCCGTACTGGCTGAACCGAATCTCACCGCAATGTCCGGTGAGTCCGCGAGCTTCCTGGCGGGCGGCGAATTTCCAATTCCGGTCATGCAGGACAACCGACAGGTTTCGATCCAATTTCGTCACTTTGGAGTGAGCCTCGACTTCGTCCCGACTGTTCTTAACAACAATCAAATCAATGTCCGCGTGAAACCTGAGGTCAGCGAGATTTCGAAAGTAGGTGAGGTCCAAGTGAACGGTATGGCCGTGCCTGCCCTCTCTACGAGGCGTGCGGAGACCGTTATCGAGCTTGGGAGCGGACAAAGCTTCGCAATAGGGGGGCTAATCAGGCGTAACTTCAGCACGGATATCAGTACTTTTCCTTGGTTAGGCGACCTGCCCATTCTCGGTGCACTGTTTCGCTCTTCGTCCTTTCAAAAGCAGGAGACGGAGCTCGTTATTATTGTCACGCCTTACATCGTGCGGCCAGCATCGAACCCGAACCGGATGAGCGCCCCCGCCGACCGCATCGGACCGCCCTCAGATATGGGGCGCGCCTTGACGAACACGTTGGCAAGCCCGCCGCGAGGCCGCGACGCTCCACGCACCAGTGTACCAGGCGCGACAGGCGGCGCCGGCTTTGTTATCGAATGAGGATCGTCGAATGACTTTACGAGCCCTGCCCCATCTGTTCGTTCTGATGGCGAGCCTAGGCGGCTGCACAAGCACTGCTCTGATCAACACGGGGCCGGCTGAACAACCAAGCATGGTGCAGCAGCAGAACAGTGTCTTGGTGCTGCAGAGCCTTCGTGGCCTCGAGCGGTATCGACTGAGGGATTTAATTGCCGGCGCCAGTCACGGTCGGTTTGATGCGCTCCATCTCGATATCACCGGCTCGCCCCGGCTCGCCGCGCAGGTAGCCAGCGAGGCCCGCGCAATGGGCGTCACGCCTTACAACGTCCGCCTGTTCGGCCCTCGCATCGACCGGCCTGTCGGCTTCGCGGTGCGAATCGAGGCCATTGTCTATGAAGCACGTCCTCCCGTATGTCCGTCCCTTTCGATCATTGGTCCTTCGGTTAACGATAATTCGTTCGACCAGACGCTAGGCTGCTCAATCCGCAACAATCTGGGCGTCATGGTCAACGATCCGAGCGACCTGCTGGACAATAGAGCAGTCATGGCAACAAAAGGTGATCGTGCCGCCATTCCTGTTGCCACATATGGGTCCATGGGGCGACGCAACAAGAGCGACTTGGAAGATGGAATTGGCAACAGGTCCTCGCCAGAAGCCGGATCAACGGCGATGAGGGATATACAGTCGCCTCGATAGCGCGCCGGATGGCGCAATCATTGCTGCCATAAGCAATGTCTAGACCAGCCCGGCGGAATAGAGTGCTCTCGCAACCCCTTCAAAGTACTTCCCAGGAACGACGTTGCCCAGCCTGGCATTCCGGATGAGCTGCCGCGCCAGGGCTGGATCCTGGACAATGCTGAGGCGCAGCGACTGCGCCTCAGAAAGCAGTCGTGAGGCAAGTTCGCCCTCACCACGGCAAACCACGATCGGCACGCCGGTCTCGCCACGAATGTAGCGAAGCCCAATCAAGATCGCTTGTCCTGTCACTATCAATGTAGCGCGATGGACGCCAAGCGGAGGCTCGTTCGCCGTCTCCTGACGAAGGCGACGGTGTTCTCGTTTGACCTGCGGATTGCCCTGCTGTTCTTTGGACTCGCGTTTGGCCTCAGTCTCCGTCATGCGCATGTCCTGTAAAAACAACCAGCGCTGGATCAGAAGATCGGCCAATCCGGCGATCAGAAAAGCACCGGCAGCAATTTCGGTCAGCAATTTGATCTCAATGAACACGAAGTTGAGACACCCCCTACCGCAGGTTGGCAAGTATACCAGCGCCTTCCAACTTGCGATAACCGTGAGTAGCAAGCTTGCGCCGAGAACGCACACCTTAAGAAGCGACTTCGAGAGTTCAATGAGCGACCGCTTAGACGCAATCCGCTTGAGCCCCTTCATGGGATCCAATTTCTCGAATTTCGGCTTTAAGGACTCGAAAGAGACGTTTAATCCACCATTGGCAAGGACCCCTGCTAGAATACCAGCGGCAACACCGGCCCCGAGGAATGGACCAACGGCCGCAAGAAACAGTTCGATCAAGCCGCCCAGCGCCTGCTGGACCGCGCTTGTGAACGGCTGCCCCTGCAGTTTGTCGATTAGCCGTACCGTTTCATACCACTTGGTCTCAATGAGGCCCGCTCTTAACCAGAGGCAGCCGAAACCGGCGCACACACTGACTGCGCTGACCAAATCGGTGCTGCGCGGACTCTGCCCTTTCTTGCGCGCATCTTTTAGCTTCTTGGGAGTGGGGGGGAGGTTCTTCTCTTCGCTCGAGCCACTCATTTAAGGAGGTTCTTGAACAACTCGAGCACGGTGTTGGACTGACTGATCTCCGATCCCATATATTCGACGAGGAAGGTGGCGTAACTTACCATGATTATCCCATACGCCAGATTCTTCATGGTGGGAGAGACATCGTTCAGTTTGAGTTGCGGCGCAAACCGCCCGAGTATCATGACCGATACATCGAGTAGCAGCAGGAATGCCAACACGGGGCCAGAGACCAGTAGCGCCGTATACATGATGTGACCGAGAAGCCCCAGAAATGCCATCGCGCCTTGCACGGTCAAGCTAGGCATCAGCCGATACACGGGCCAGATCAAATAGCTGCCATAAAGGCCCCTAATCATATTCTCCAATCCCCCGGCTAGAACGAAAATCGAAATCGCAGTGGTACCGAGTAAAACCGCCGTCGCCGAAGCCTGGCCACGCGTGGCTGGATCATCGGAAGCAACAGGGTTCGTAATCCCCCTTTGGGTATCGATGATCTCACCCACTGCCTGGATGCTCCATAACGGAATACTGAGCAAAAAGCCGATGAGCAGGCCGACGAACACCTCCTTCAAACCGAGTAGCGTGACACTGATCAGTCGTGAGCCCTCATCCAGCGACTGCAAGCCGAGCCTGATCTGCAACAGGCATGGCAGTCCCATCGCAAAGGTCACGCAGCCGCGGATCAGCCCCCTAATGCGCGGCAGCGTAAACACGGGAAGGACCAACATAATGCCAAGGGCGCGGGCTGCCGCGAGCCCGGCTGCGAGCACGAGTTCGATCGCCTCCTGGATCAGAGTTTGCGTCTCGGTGAATGAGGGGACGTTCATCTAACGTCGGCTAATACTTGCTGTGAGTGCGGGAAAGTCGGTAAATACCTGCTCTGCTTCCTTGATCAGCGCGGCGCTGAGCACTGGAGAGAACAAAGCGATCACCGCGACAACGACCAGAAGCTTCACAGTCAGTGGCAAAGTTTGATCCTGAAGCTGCGTTGCCGCCTGCATGATGCCGACAACTAAGCCGACAACGACCGCCGCGATAAGCGGTGGCAGAACCCAGATCATAAAGAGCACAAGTGACCGGCTCATATGAGTGAGAATGCTTGCCTCATCCATGCTCAACCTCCCGGCGTTGTGTAGCTGAGCACCAGCCCGTGCATGAGCCGCGACCAGCCGTCGATTGAGACGAATAGAAACAGCTTAAAAGGCACGGATATCACCGTTGGCGAAACCATCGACATACCCATGGCCATCAAGATGGTCGTTACAATCAGATCGATGGTGATAAAGGGCAGATAGAGAAGAAACCCAATTTCGAAGCCACGCTTGAGTTCTGAAATTAGGAAAGATGGCACCAGAATGACCAGGTCATCGGCGCTCACGTTGCCGCGCATGTCCTCGGGCCAGACCTGTTCGGTTGAAGCCAAGAAGAAACGGCGCTGCTCGTCAGCGGTGAACTTCTTCAGATGCCCGCGCAGCGGCTCCTGCGCCTCCTTTGCAGCGCTCAGCCAATCATCGACTGTTTGGTAGCGGAGTTGTGGCGCAGAAAGGCGATTATAGGTCTGTTCAATCACTGGCGCGCTAATGAAAACTGTCAGGATCAGCGCCGCGCCATATAGAACGAGGTTCGGTGGGATAGATTGAGTCCCGAGCGCGTTGCGAACGAGGAAGAGCACGACGGACACCTTTATGAACGCAGTGCTTGTTACGACTAGGAACGCCAGCAGGCCAAGGCCGGCTGTGAGCGCAAGGAGTCCAAGAATTCCCGGTTGAATGTCAGTCATTGACGGCCAACCTGCCCCGCAACCTGACGCCAAGCTCCCCGCCGATGCTTACGATGTCCCCGCGGCCTATGCGGCGGCCGTTAGCAAGGATATCAACCGGTCCGTCGAGCGGCCGGCCAAGTTCGAACACATGTCCCTCGCTGATATCCCTCAAGGCTCCGAGTGCGACAGTCCAGCGGCCGCATTCGAAAACAAGAGTAATCTCGATGTTGTCGAGATCACTTTCAGATGGCGGCCGGGGTTTTTCGGATTGAGTCATCATATGTGCACACTCCAGGGGATGTGGTTGGAGGCGGAATGCCCCTCGCACGATCAAGCGATCCTCTGCAACATGTGCCGGAGCCCATAAGGTTCCCGCGTTGAGGATGGCTTGGCCACGGGCCAAGGGTATTACGTCCGGCAATAGAGCGTCTCCTGCATTTGCTTTCCCTAGCAGCGCAACCGTCGCACGGAGAGAGCCGATCTCTCCCTTAACGATGACAGGCAATTCTGGGGGAAGCTGGCGTGCCTCTCGCGGCAGCTGCCTGAGCAGTCCGCCTAACGCCCGAAACGCGGGTGGAACTGAACCATCGAGAGGTGAGAACAGGAGCAGGCGCGCTTTTCCCTTGAATGGGCGGTAGGTGATTTCGAGCTCCAGATAAGGACCCCGAGCCGTTGCTTCGCTCAAACAGATCAGCTGCAACTTCTGTTGTGTCAGACCCTCTAGTTGATCGAGCAACGGATCGAGTGCAAATTCGACGAGGAGCGAACGAGTGGGCTCGGCAGGTAGGCCAAGCTCACTTTGCACCGTCGCGATCAGCCCTTCTACAACCGGACGGGCCAACGATAAGATGATTGTTTCATGTCCGATGGCCCAAACGCAGTCGAGCATCGATACGGCACACGGCTCCGGCTCCCAGACAAGCCGTTCCATCCGTACGGATAGCGGCTTATCGCGGAGACGGCTTTGCAGAGGCTTGCGGGCAGCAGCGATCTCGTTGAGCCAAGAGACGACCGCAGGGGACAGGGTTAGCGCCGGTTTAAATCCCGATTGTTCACCCGTAGCCATGGTCACAGGCGCGTCTACAAGACAAGGCGCTTTCCCTAGCATAGAAGAAGCCATCAGATTCAGTAGCTAGCCGTGTGAGTACGCGAACCACTGCGATACCGAAGCAAAACCTCATCATCCGCCTCCATCTCGGCTTCCGCCTCTGAATGGGCATCACTCGCGCGCTGAACGTCGCCTTCAATTTTCTGCCATTTGTGACTCGCCGCCGAGCACTTGGTCAAAGTGGTCCGCGCCTCGAAGACCGCCGTCTCGGCCCGCTCTTGAGCGGCGCGCGCTTCCTCAAGCGTTCGGCGTGCTCCTGCGATCTCAGTTTTGAGCCGTCCAATGACGATGTGACAGCGACGATCGAGCTCTTCGACAGATAGCGAATCAAAAGATGCCAGTTCTCGGTAAAGCTCCGCTTCGAGCGCCGCTTGGTTTTTCTCGGCCGTTGCAAGATCCCGGACAGCTTGTTCCACCGCTTGAAACGCGGTGCGGCGCTTGGCTTCCATGTTGTACACCTCACGAAGGGCGCTCCGCTGTCTCATGTCCTTCACTAGCCGCAATTTCGAGGCATGGACGCGATTCACGCGGTCAGACGCGACATCCATGTGACCGTCTCCTCAAAGCTTGACGCCTCGTCTCCGCCCTGACGCAGGAATTTCCGCAACTCCTCGATCGAATTAATTGCCCGGTCTGTCAGAGGATCACTGCCTTGCTTATATTCGCCAACCTTCACCAAGAACTCGGCCTCGGCGTAGCGGGAGAGCAGATCACGGAAGAAGGAAGCCGCCTTTCGATGCGACACAGAGACGACCGCATTCATCACGCGGCTGCGGCTTGACAATACGTCAATAGCTGGAAAATGCTCGCGCGCAGCCAAAAGGCGTGAGAGAACAACGTGGCCATCAAGAATGCCTCGTGATTCTTCGGCGATTGGATCACCCGAGCCGTCGCCTTCGACAAGCACAGTATAGAAGGCCGTGATCGAGCCGCGCTCGCCCATGCCGGCACGCTCCAACAGGCCAGGAAGCATCGCAAAAACCGATGGCGGAAAGCCGCGCCGCGTCGGCGGCTCTCCTGCCGCAAGGCCAATTTCGCGCATGGCGCGGCTAAAGCGCGTCAATGAGTCCATCATCAGGACGACGCGAAGTCCTTCATCACGAAAATATTCGGCGACTGCCGTCGCCATGTGAGCGCATTGCGCTCGTTCCATTGCCGAACGATCGGAGGTCTCAACGACAACGACGGTGCGTCGAAGCGCTGCCTCATCAAGGTGCTGCTCGATGAATTCCCGCACTTCACGACCGCGCTCACCGATCAACGCGACTATGGTGGCGTCGGCAGCCGCGCCTTTTACGATCTGCGACAGGAGCGTCGACTTACCGCACCCTGGGTCTCCGTAGATGCCGATCCGCTGCCCCTCGCCACATGTTAGAAGCCCATCCAAGACACGGACGCCGAGTGGGAATGTTCGCTCGATACCGCGCCTTGTCATGGGGTTGGGGGCCTTGCCGCGCAGCGGACGAGTTTGAGCGGCGTTGATTGGACCCTTTCCGTCGATCGGACGGCCGAAGCTGTCGATCACCCGGCCAAGCAAATCGGGGCCGACCGGAACTTCATGCATTCGTCCGGTCGCGACCACTTCTGCTCGGCTGGATAAGCCCGCCATGTCACCAATGGGAGTGAGCAATACCCCATCTTGCGATAGGCCGATCACCTCGGCCTCGAGCGACCATCCGGTGCGGGGATCCTGCAACAGGCAAAGCTCCCCTATACGCGCCTCTGGCAAGACGGCATGGAGCAAGGTGCCGACCGCCCGTGTGATCCGCCCTCGTACAGCACGCGTGTCGATATGCTTTGCTGTAGATTTCAGAGACGATAGCGCGGCGTGCAGATTCCTCTCTCCCGCCGCATCGGTCGCTGATGTGGTCATGGCCCGTCTTCCTTTGATGGCAAATCCAGGCCAAGGCGTAGAGCCCGCAGCTGCGCGGCAACTCCAATGTCCACATTGCCAAATTCGCTCCACAACACGCACTGCTCTGTCGTTAGAGCCGGATCCGGAGCAACCCGCACTTTCGGCCGGCCCTCCTGTCCATCGTACGTAGCGAACTCGCGCGCTAGCGCATCGGTTTTCAGAGGAGAGACATGAAGGCAAATTTCCGCGCTACCATATTTTTGCTCGATCGCGTGACGAACGGTCCTCACCAGCATCTCGCCTGGATCAAACGCGCCCAGCAGATCGCTCACGATTTCCATGACGAGCTGCGGCAACTCCTGCTCCAGAATGGCTTTTCGCTGCGCAAGTGCGGAAGCAGCCTGCGCAATCAGCCGAGACATTTCCTCGGCGCCGCTCTTGAAGCCATCCGCACGGCCACGCGCCCGCTCCCGCTCATAAGCTGTCCGTCCCCAGCCGCGAACGCGTTGCAGATGCCGCTCGGCAGCCGCGCGCGCTTCTACGGCATCGCACCAGATCCCGATCTCGGCCGCCGATATGAGAGGCCCGAGCGGCCGTATCTCGGGAGCCACCGGCAGTCCCGGGTCATCAGCTGTCATGCCGTGGCGTCTCCCTCGACAAATGTGCGATCACCAAGGAAAGCACTGGGCCCGCGGCATTGCGGTGTTCGGCCGCTGGATTCTCGGCAGCAGTGCCCATGGGCAAGCGTAACAGCACGCGCGTGCGATCAAGTGCCGAGGCTTCGTCGAGCCAAGCACCTAGGCAGGCATGGCCATCGTGTTCAATCTGTTGCGAAAGTTGCTCCGGATCAGCGGTAGCGGTGATTGCGACCGCGCTGGCCAAGTTCCGGATACCGAAAGCGTGCGCTTCTGCCCCGATACGCCCGAGCAGAATCGCGAGATGCTGCTTTGAGACGAGCTTTAGGAGCGAGCGAGCATGCCAGATACTGCCGGCAAGCAAAGCAGCCCTATTCGGATCATGGCCGAGCAGAAGATCAGTTCCCCAGTTACAGCCGTTGGAGTCCATTTCATTACCAAGCAGCATTTCAGCAAGTCTTACCTGCAGCCTTGAGCTCTTCTGTAGCCGGACCAAAGTCGAAGCCGACAGCCGCCCGTCAAGACGGGCAGCAAATCGGGTCAGATGGGTCGAGGCAGCAAGCTCGCGCAGCCCCTCAGAGGTCGATTCGGACCACGTATGAGAACCGGAGGATGGCAGCGGTATGGGCATCTGCGCACTCCTATGCCTTGTCGGAGGTGATCTTTTTACCGGGAGGCGGGATAGCGGGCGTGTTCGAACGGTTGCCAAGTCTGGATCGCGCGCGCGACGGCTGGGCGCGCTGATGCATACGAGAGCCCAGGAATATGTAGCACAGAAGGCCAATCGCAGCGCCGCCTCCTCCGATACCGGCCGCAAGTAGCGGGTCTGAAATGGATTTGGTCGACTGAGCGGACGCAGCTCGCGGGGCAGGCTGCTCAAGCGGAGCCCGCTCAACCGGCACAAAGACCACCACCACCTTGTCATAGGATAGGCCCTCGATGCTGTTGGCGACCAGCATCTTGATCTGCGGTTGCAGGAGCGAGAGCTTTGCATTGGAGTTATGTCGAATGAACACCGACGCTGAGGATGGCATCGTGTCCTGGCGCAATAGATCATTTTTTGGCAAAACAACGTGGACACGCGCGGATATGACGCCGTCGATATCGCTAATCGTGCGCGACAATTCTTCGCTCAGGGCATAAACGTAGCGGGCGCGCTCCTCGATCGGCGAGGCAACCAGGCCCGATCCCTTGAACACCTCGCCGAGGTTCTTGAAAGGGTGGCGCGGCAACCCTTCGAGATTTAGCAGCTCAATCGAAAAGGCTAGCTGCTTCTCTTCGACCTGGATCGTGCTGGTCCCATCCTTGGCAGTAACACGGACCGCATCGGCGCCCTTGCTAAGCAGGAGAGCAAGCATCTCATTGGCCTCGCGCTCCTGCACTTTGGTGTAGAGATCGGCCTTACAGCCAATCAAGGGGAGGAGAAGCGACAGCACGGCAAAAACACGCAACCACTGACCGGCTAGGCGGGCATGGCCGTTTTGTCCATAGATGAAAGCAGACGTCAACGAACTCAGCCCGCCGATAGCAATTTGTTCAAAGATGAGCTGACGGCGCTGGTGCTCTTGGACACAAGCGAAACCTCCACGACACCCTTGTAAACGTCCCGCAGACCCGCAACCATCGCGTCGAAGTCGAGCACCCCTTCCGGCTTGCCCGCGGGGCTCGCCCCGACTAGCTGCGACCGCGAAAGCGGCTGAGCGGCCGGCCCAGGTTGAACAGTCTTCGAAATGGCGGTCACACCGCCGCTCGTTGCAGAAGGAATGGGATTGCTCCGATACATCGAAGAGAGAGCCTGGAGCACGCGCTCGCCAGGCGGGCTCGCCTGCACTGCTGCACGCTGAACCTCTGACACCGCAGGAACGGACGCTGCTCTATCGGTAACTGAGGAGGCAGCGTCTGATGTCGAAGCGACGTGCAGAAGAGTCTGCTGAAACTGGCTCTGCTGGCCGATGGCTGCCGGCTGGCAGAGCCCGGACAGACCGTCGGCAGGCTTCAGAGAGATCGGCGTAGCGCCTAGCATGATCGAAGGTGTCATTGGTTTGGGCTGCGATGAGACATCGCCCTTGTTAAGAATTGATGGTCAATACCGTAAAGAGGCCAGCTGACCGCAAGCTGACGAACATGCGAGCCATAAGGCCATTTTAAAGATCACGCTTGGCTTCCAATTTGGGCGAAGTCTTAATACTTGTTCTCAGGTCGAAGGGACTTGGGAATGCTAAGCCGACGCACGATCCTGAACATTTTGAACCGAGTTGCGGGCGCAGGAGTTTTCCTTTGCTCCGGGGTACTCACGGCGTTTGGGGCTCCGCTCTCGCTGCCTTCGGCACCTTATAGCTACACGGTTCTGGATCAGGACCTGTCTGCCGCACTGCTGGAATTCGGTAACAACCTCAATATCAGAGTGAACGTCAGCGCGGAGGTGAAGGGTCGGATTCGCGGGCGCATGCCAGATCTGCCACCGCGCGAGTTCCTGGACCGTTTGACCAATCTCTACAATCTTCAATGGTACTACGATGGGCTCGTGCTGTATGTATCTGCTGCAAATGAGGCGCAAAGTCGTCTGCTTGTGTTGAAGCCGATCAGCTTCGATGCATTCAAAGCGGCCCTCGATGCACTCAATATCTCCGACGAGCGCTATCTTGTGAGACCGGCACCAGGAGATGGCCTCGTCCTGGTTTCTGGTCCACCACGCTTCATCGCGCTCTTGGACCAAACGCTCAACGGCCTTGTAGCGGAGGCGCAGGCGCGGCCGCACGCTGCGGTCGAAAAGCAGTCGCGGGAATCGGTGCTGAAGTTATTTCGTGGCTCCTCAACCACGGTCGTTCGCGATGGACGACCGGAAGCCCCCTATTCTTCCGACGCGCCGCGTCAGGACAGCATCGTGCGCGAGCCTGCGCCGGGCCAGAGATGAAATTTAGAATGCGCGGCAGCTTTCGGCGGAAGTCAATGCCGTCTCCATTGGCTCATTTTGAATCCTTCTGATGCTCGTCAGCTTCTCGAAAGCTCACCCTCCTAGCATGAGAGCGCGGATGTCTCGACGGCGATGCCGTCTATCCACCGTCATGCAACGTCGGGGCACCCGATGCTCGGAATAACCGCAAACCTGGTTGGCGCCATTGTTGCCGGCAGATTGGAGGCTGCAGCTCAAGGCGAGAGTTCTCAGTGGTTCTCCGTAGTCGCGATGCAAGTGGCCTTCTTCAAAGAATGGCTCGAGCCGCTCCATGTGAAGGAGGAACAGGATGGATTTCAACTCAATCGACCCACTGAACACGGACCCACAGCCCGCCTCACCGCCACCGCCCGAGGATCCAACGGGCTTTGAGCACCAGCTGAGCGAGTTGCAAGATAGTCCCCCGCCATATGCTGCGTGGTCGCCAGTGCCGCAGGGGGAAGCCTATTCGCCACATTTGGAGGCCGAGCATCCCTATTCGTCACATTTGAGTTGGGACGATGATCTGCGTACGCCGGCTGCGGCCCCCCTGGGCCATTACCGGCCGCCGGCGAAAGTTTGCTGCGGCCCAGCTCGCAGCAGACGATTGCTCCATCGCTGGCGGAAGCCCCAGATTTCGATCAGGACTTGATTTGGCAGAAGGTCGAACCCGGTCCGATGCAAGCCGAGCCATCCTCGGCCGCCGGCGAACGGGCCCAGCTCGCAGCAGCCGCCTGCTCAGTCGCTGGCGGAAGCCCGCGATAAGGACCCGGTTTGGGAGGAGCTCGAACCCAGGCTGCTACAGGCCGAGCCATCGCCTGCCGCGCCATCACAAGCCGGGCCATCGTCGTCCACGGGGGATGCGCCACTGGAACTCGGAAATTTCGTCATGGAAAACGGACGTCGCGCCAGCGAGTACTGGGTCTTCTGTCCCCAAACGGCCTCGAACGCCCAGCTCAACGTGCTAAGAACCGTCGGACTCATGCCGAGCGAGGACTCACCGACAACCTTCTCTATCCTAGCTGTGCCCCACACAGCCGAGTGGCGAGAAGAGGATTTTGTTCGTCTCAACCCGTCGCTTGACCCTAGCCTCTGGCCTGGATACTCGGGTGAGGATTCCCCCACCGGGTAGGCGTTTCCACAGCCCAGCTTGCGGCAGAGCCATGCCCCTCCCCGCTGAAACAGACCTTTGGGATGCCGCCGGTGGCAGGAGCACTTGGCGGCGTCCCTTCTGTGCCGGCGTCGATTATCTTGGCTAGGCTATGTTGGCCTCGCGCCAAGATGATTGTACGCGGTCAATTAATTATGTGTCACTTTAAGAGATCTGGTCAGGCAGTCGGCGCGGACAGGATATCCTGGCTGAGACGACGCAGATATCCCCGCAAGCTTGCGGTTCCCAACCGGCAGAGGTTTTTGAAAACACCTCCTGCGGACGTTCCGTCGCATTGACGGCATCGCTTGCCGCGACCGCAGCTGTCGCGGCCGCAAAAAAGAAGTTCAGAGCGCATGTCACCTCACGAACACAAAGTTAATTGGGTGTTGCCGGCGTTGCGGCGGATGGCGCGGCGCCTGGCTGTACTGCCGCTGGCGGCGGCGTCGTGGCCGATGGCGCGGTGGTCGACTGGGCTGCGGCCAGTGGGGAGCTGCCGACGATGACGGTGAGCAGACCCTGGCCCCACAGCCGCTGCGCCGCCTTCCTGGCATCCTCCAGCGTCACCGCATCGACG